>NZ_UAWH01000010.1 GCF_900447045.1 Clostridium paraputrificum | reverse complement strand
TTGCCTATGAATGGTCTTTTTCTTTGACAATATGCTTTACTATTCCTTCCCCCATAATTGTTGTAAAAGCTAATGTTACCAATACTATAATGCCAACTCTTCTATAATCTACTTTCCTAATCATTAATATAGCAAGAATAATCCATAACATCCCTAAGTTCCCTAGAGATGTTACAAATGGCATAACCTTATCTAAAAATCTATTTCTGCAATATTTGTTTATTAAATATAAAATATCTTCATCCCATTTTTTAATCATATCTGACATCATCTTTTGTACACTCCTTAAGCTACCTAAAATAAGTATTTGTAAATAGTACTTAATTTATTTATCATTTTATATTTTACTATGGCATAAAAAAATAGTATATCAAAAATCATATTGATATACTATCTTAAACACTACTCTAAATTTAATTTATTTTTCATAATATAGCTAGATATAACAAAATATATTGCAGAAGTAATAATTAAATTAGCTGCTACTTTTAATAGAATCCATTGAAACTCCATAAATTAGAAACCATAATTGTAACTTATCAATGATGTATTAAATACTGATGTAACAAAGCTTGTTATCATACTTATTCCTATAAATGCTCCAAATGAACAAAGTATTTTTCTCTTGTTTGCTAAATGTCCAATTGACATAGATGAATAAAGTAATAAAGTTGAAGAGGCACAAGACAAAATACCTAATACTATAATTTCAATATTACTAAAGGAATTCTAAATCCAAACTCACTTATTCCAACTCTCCATACTTCTCCCATAAACTCAAAAGCATTACCAATCATACCTGGGTAATAGGCTAAAATTACTATCGATATAACTGCAACAATAACGCTTAAAATATTCCATACTATACCAACAATTAATTTGCTACATATATTTTAGATACAGGAACTGGAAGAGTATTCATTAAATAACCTTCATCTCCTAAAAGATTTTTATAATATCTTTGTAGCACTATAAAAAATGTCACTATAAATACTGCTGCCATTATGCATCCATATACAAACATAGTTATAAGAGATGCTATATTTCCGATAGTTCCTGATGCTCTACCAAAGCCTATTTCTGTTTCAAGGAAAATCTTATTTATTAGAGCAAATACTAATAATGCTCCATATAAAGGAAGTACTAATCTTCCAGTTGCTTTAAATTCATACTTTAATAACTTTCCTAACATCTAAACACCTCCCTAAATAAGGCATCTACACTCTTACCTTCTTCTTCCCTTATCTCATCAACACTCTTAGATAAATATATCTTTCCATATGAAATAAAAATTACATCATCTAAAATCTGTTCAATATCAGATATTAAGTGAGTTGATATAACTACTGTTGCATTTTCATTATAATTTGAAATAATAGTATTTAATATATAATCTCTAGCAGCTGGGTCAACCCCTGCTATTGGTTCGTCTAAAAAGTAAAGTTCTGCTTCTCTGCTCATAACTAGTATTAGCTGAACCTTTTCCTTAGTCCCTTTTGACATTGTCTTTAACTTATCATTAGCATTAATATTCAACTTAGATAGCATATCATAAGCTTTCTCAACATTAAAATCTTCATAAAAATCTTTAAAAAAGTTAATTATATCAGATACCTTCATCCAATCAGCAAGATAAGTTCTCTCAGGTAAATAAGAAACTATCTTCTTTGTCTCTATCCCAGGTTTATTACCATTTATAAGAAGCTCTGGTAAAACTTTTGAATTCCAAATGTGCGATAGTGGAGAATGTTGTGGATGCTGCACTTATACAGTAGAAATATCTAATGCTACTTTAATTCAAGCTGGAACAAGTGTGAGTGCTCAAGTTTCTGCAATAGCTGTAGAAAAAATTTGTTAATAAACAAAGTATATAAGAGTACAGAGAAGTCTGTACTCTAAATTTTTTGAAATTATTTAACAATTAATTTATATTTATATGAATAATGTAAACATATTGCTAAAAATGAATATATATAAGAGAATTTTTTTGTATAATAATAATGAAAATAATATCATAAGGAGGTAATATGGTTGAATTAATGATTATAAGTGGATTAGTATTACTAATCTGCATAACATCTAGTAAGATGTTATACAATTTGGAGTCCCAATGCTTCTTATATTCATAGTTCTTGGAATGTTGTTTGGTTCTGATGGAATAGTAGGAATATATTTTGATAATTATGATTTAACTAGTAAACTGTGTTCTATTGCACTAGTTTTTATAATGTTCTACGGAGGCTTCGGTACCAACTGGAAAATGGCTAAACCAGTAGCCAATCAATCAATACTCATGTCTACCTTTGGGGTAATAATAACATCGTTACTAACAGGAGTGTTTTGTTATTTTATTCTAAATACAAGTCTTTTAGAAGGACTACTTATAGGTTCAATCGTTGGATCTACAGATGCCGCTTCAGTCTTTACTATTTTAAGATCACAGAAATTAAATTTAAAAAGTGAAATTGCATCATTATTAGAAGTAGAAAGTGGAAGTAATGACCCAATTGCATATATGATGACACTAAGTATTATAATGATAATGTCTAGTGGCTTAAGTTGGAGTATAGTTCCTATGATATTAAAGCAAGTTATATTTGGAATACTCCTTGGAGTTGTTCTTGCTAAAGCTACAGTTTTTATAATAAGAAGGGCTAACTTTGAACTTGAAGGTTTTTATAGTATATTTATTATTGCGATAGCTATTTTAGCCTATGCATTAAGTGAATTTATAGGGGGTAACGGCTACTTAAGTGTATATATTTCGGGAATAATACTTGGTAATAGTAAGATTCCTCATAAAAAGAGTTTGGTTGTTTTCTTTGACGGAATATCATGGATAATGCAATAATGTTATTCTTTATGTTGGGATTATTATCTTTCCCATCAAGATTACCTGAGGTTATTGGAGTTTCAATCATCATTTCTATATTTATGATTTTTATGCAAGACCAATAGCTACACATTTTATTCTTAGGGGATTTAAAACTCCTATTAAAGAACAAATACTTATTTCTTGGGTAGGGTTAAGAGGTGCTGCATCAATAGTTTTTGCTATTTTTGCAATTACTTCTGGTGTGCCTATAGAAAATGATATTTTTCATATAATATTTTTCATAGCGCTAATTTCAGTGTCTGTTCAAGGTACTCTTTTACCAAAGGTAGCACAAAATTAGATCTTGTTGATAATGACACAACAGTTTTTAAAAACATTTAATGACTATCAGGAAGATAAATCAACAATGCTTTTAGAATATAATGTGTCTAGAAGTAGTAAGTGGATGAACAAAACAATTATGGATGCAGAAATTCCAGATGATATATTAATAGTAATGATAAAAAGAAATGGCCAAGTTATTGTACCAAAGGGATCTACTGAGATTTTAGAAAATGATATACTTGTTTTAAGTGGCAATAACTTAAATGAGGTTGCTTTAGGAAAATAAATAAGTTTACATCTGTTTTCAAATAAACTATTATGATAATTGATAATGAAAGATTGGAGAAAAATATGAAAGTAA
>NZ_UAWH01000008.1 GCF_900447045.1 Clostridium paraputrificum | reverse complement strand
TCTACATGTTTAGGATTTATTTGGTAACTATCTAAATCTTCCTTACAGTTAAATTCTGAATATAAAACTATATCATAGGCTTGTTCAGATTTATTAAAATCTATACCAACCTCAATTTTTACTATTTCCTTAATTTTATCCTTTAATCCTTCTAACATATTCTTTATTAATTTAGCATTTTCTTCTTTAGAGTGCCCCTCTGCTTCTTCTTTTAATTTCCACATAACTATATGCTTTATCATTTCTCCACCTCCATTTTTTATAAAACCGAAAAAAAGGAATTATACTATAAAGCATAACTCCTTTTATAAACTATTCTTCTACTTTTTCTTCTTCCTTTGGTAAGTAAATATTTTGTACATAAACATTTACACCACTAACAGTTAAACCTGTCATAGCTTCTACTGTTTTCTTAACGTTCTCTGAACTTGGCCTACGACATCCATTATTCTTACACCATATTCAACTGAAACTTCAAGTTCAATAGTAGCTCTATCTTCTTCTAAAGTAACCTTTACAGCTTTACCTACTGCTTTTTTTCCTTTAAAAATTTGAGTTATATTATTAGAAACTCCAGTATGTTGGAATCCTACAACTCCTTGTATCTCTTCAGCTGCTATACCAGCTATTACACTTACAACTTCGTCGGATATTTTTACAACCCCAACATTTTCTTCATTGTTGAAATCTTGCATTTTGTTCGCCCTCCTAAGCTTTGTAAAACAAAACTAAATTATCTTACGTTAATTATATCAAAATAGAAATATATTACAATGTATTATTTTTTCACAGAAATATTAACATCACTAATTCCACAAGCGCTTTGAACTATCTCTTGGATTATAGCTCCTTCTTTTTCAGTAAGCTGATTATCTGACTTAACTATTATGTCAGCTTTTTTACTATCATCAGAAATTTCACAAATAGCATCACTATAACCTTTATTCTTTATATTTGTTTCTATTGTTTTTTGTTGACTTTGTCTTAATGTATTTTTGTAATCTGTGCAGATGCAGCATCTTTTTGTGATTGTGAAGTCTTCTCATTTTCAACTACATCTTTTAGTCCTTGTATAGCTGAGGCATCATTGTTTTCTCTTGTGCTTCTTGCATCTATAAAGAAATCTGTTTGACTGATTGTTTCCTTATCCTTGTCTTCATCTTTCTCCCCTTCAACCAATGCCCCTGCTAAATCGCTAGCATCATTTAAACCACCATTATTTAATTTGCTCCTAAAATAGCAGTACATACTATTAATGCTAATAAAGTAAAGATAATCCCAACTTGTTTTTTTGTCATTTTTTATTCCTCCCATCAACTTTCTATTGAATTATATGCTAAATCCCCATAGGATATACATTAACCTTTTCAACTGATATCCCATATAAACTAGATACAGCTTTTTCTATGTCATATCTAACCTTGCTACTTTCTGCACCCTCTGCAGCAATAACAACGCCTATTACCTTAGGCTTATATGTTTTTAAAATTACTGGTGAATTTCCACCAGACTCACTACTCATTACAACCTTAGTTGTGTCATTTTGCTGATCGCTAACTCTCTTTCCACCATTTGTATCTGTTTCTTCTGTTTTTGTTGTTTGGTTTGTACTATCATATGCTGCTACCTTCTCTTCTCCACTCTCAAAGTTAATCATTACATCAACTTCTCCAACTCCATCTATTTTTCTTAGAATGTTTGTAAGTTCAATCTTTTGTTTATCTTCATAAGTAGAGGCAGTAGTGTTTACTTTTGTATTATTTTCTTCAGTGAGAACTTCATTCTTACCATTTAAAAGTCCTGGCGCTAAAATGGTAATGGCTATTAATATAAAACCAATAACTAAAAGCACCGCAAGAATATTACCCATATACTTGTTTTTAAATAATTTACTAACCTCATTCTTTAGCTTCTTAAAATCCATTGATATCCCTCCTTTTTACAAATAATACACTACTATCTTATCCTTACTTATTTCTAATTCATCTGAAAGAAAATCGTACAGCTGCTAAAGTTGTAACTGATACAGCTACCAAAATAGATATTATGCTTAAAGGTAGATCTAATAATAATTTTACCTTTGGAACTGTGTACATAATTCCCCATGCATAGAATATTACTGTTGGGAAAAGAACTACCCCAATAGCTAACCCTACCAGTGCTCCTAATGTACTTGCCACAGCTGCATAAACTATATATTTAGAAGAAATACTTAACTTACTATAACCAAGTGCTTTTAATGTACCAATATTTCCTCTTTGCTCATCTACCATTCTTGTCATAGTAGTTAAACAGACTAATGCTGCAACTAAAAAGAAGAATACTGGAAATACATTAGCAATATCTCCTATTTTATTAGCTGAAGCACCATAATCCATATAACTATAGTGACTATTTCTATCTAAAACATACCAATCTGGTGCTTTTGCATCTTGAAGGTCTTTTTCAGCCTTATCTAGCTTCTCTTTTGCAAGAGCAAGTTCTTCCTCACCAAGCTTTTTAGCTCTCTCTAGCTCTTCTTCACCTTGCTTTATGTCTTGTTTTCCTTCCTCAATCTTTTTTCTTCCTTCAACAAAAGCATTTCCCCCTCACTCTCGGCTTTTTGGATATTTGCTTTTTCATTATTTAAAGTAGCCCATCCTGAGTCTAATGTAGCTCTTCCCTCTTTTAATTTCTGTTCTGCATTAGCTATTTGATTCTTCCCTTCAGACACTGCTGATAATGAAAAATCATATATTTGAATACTTTTTTCCTTACGGGTAATTTCTGATTTAATATAATCTTTTTCTTCGTCACTTAAGTTAGTATCTTTAAGCCTTTCCTTTAAAGCATCTACTTCTACTCTTAAATTATCAACTTCTGTCTTATGAGAATTTAAATATTCCTCAAAGTCCTTTATACTACTTTCTGTAGATTCTTTTAAATCATTAAAAGCTTTAAGATTTTTATTATACTCTTCTTCACCAGCCTGTAACTCTTTCTCTGCAGCTACTAATTTTTCCTTACCTTCTTTAATTTGATTCGGGAATTCCTTTTCTTGCTTATCTAATTCTTTTTCACTAATAATAAGCTCTATTTTTCCATCTTGAAGCTTTTCTTCATTTGACTTTATTTCATTTTCATACTTTATTTATTCTCTACATATTCCTTTTTACCATTTTCTAATTCTTTTCTACTTTCCTCTAGAATCTCATTAAAACGAATTGGACTTCTTTCATGGCTTAAGTTTTCTAAAGGCTTAGTCACCTTATCAGTAACATCAAAATATTCATTAGCATAAC
>NZ_UAWH01000007.1 GCF_900447045.1 Clostridium paraputrificum | reverse complement strand
TTTAAAACTAATATCATGACAATAGGTCAACTACAAAGGCGCATGGTGAATGCCTGGCATCAGGAGCCGATGAAGGACGTGATAAGCTGCGATAAGCTTCGGGTAGGCGCACATAGCCAGAGATCCGAAGATTTCCGAATGAGGAAACTCACATGGAAAAACCCATACCATAGGTGAATACATAGCTTATGGAAGGTAAACCCAGGAACTGAAACATCTAAGTACCTGGAGGAAGAGAAAGAAAAATCGATTTTCTTAGTAGCGGCGAGCGAAAGGGAAAGAGCCCAAACCGGAAATTTATTTCCGGGGTTGCGGACAGAACATTAACGAGAAGTTATGGATAATTGAAGATGACTGGAAAGTCAAGCCATAGAGTGTAATAGCCACGTAAGTGAAATTCATAATAATCAAGTTCTGATCCAGAGTACCACGAGACACGTGAAACTTGTGGGAAGCAGGGAGGACCACCTCCCAAGGCTAAATACTACCTGATGACCGATAGTAAGCAGTACCGTGAGGGAAAGGTGAAAAGAACCCCGGGAGGGGAGTGAAATAGAACCTGAAACCGTGTGCCTACAACCGGTCAAAGCCCCTTATGAGGTGATGACGTGCTTTTTGTAGAACGAGCCAACGAGTTACGGTATGTAGCAAGTTAAGTACTTAAGGTACGGAGCCGAAGGGAAACCGAGTCTTAATAGGGCGACTAGTTGCATGCCGTAGACCCGAAACCGGGTGACCTATCCATGGCCAGGTTGAAGCGGGGGTAAAACCCCGTGGAGGACCGAACCACGTTGCTGTTGAAAAAGCATGGGATGAGCTGTGGATAGCGGAGAAATTCCAATCGAACTCGGAGATAGCTGGTTCTCCTCGAAATAGCTTTAGGGCTAGCGTCGGATATGAGTAGTGGGAGGTAGAGCACTGAATGGGCTAGGGGGCATAGCGCTTACCGAACCTTATCAAACTCCGAATGCCACATACTATTAGTCCGGCAGTCAGACTGCGAAAGATAAGTTCCGTAGTCAAAAGGGAAACAGCCCAGATCGTCAGCTAAGGTCCCAAAGTGTAAGTTAAGTGGAAAAGGATGTGGGATTTCTAAGACAACTAGGATGTTGGCTTAGAAGCAGCCACTCATTAAAAGAGTGCGTAATAGCTCACTAGTCGAGAGATCCTGCGCCGAAGATGTCCGGGGCTCAAACTTACCACCGAAGCTACGGGTTCACACTTATGTGTGAGCGGTAGAGGAGCGTCGTAATCGGGCTGAAGTCGTACCGTAAGGAGCGGTGGACTGATTACGAGTGAGAATGTTGGCATTAGTAGCGAGATGTGGGTGAGAATCCCACAGGCCGAATATCTAAGGTTTCCTCAGGAAGGTTCGTCCGCTGAGGGTTAGTCGGGACCTAAGCCGAGGCCGAAAGGCGTAGGCGATGGACAATCGGTTGATATTCCGATACCACTACTGATCGTTATTATCGATGGTGTGACGGAGAAGGATAGAGTGTGCTAGCTATTGGATGCTAGTCTAAGCGTTTAGGGAGTTAGGAAAGGCAAATCCATCTTAACAATTCTGAGGCGTGATGGGGAAGGTTCTACGGAACCGAAGTACTTGATTCCATGCTTCCAAGAAAAGCATCTAGAGAGAGATGTAGTGCCCGTACCGCAAACCGACACAGGTAGATGAGGAGAGAATCCTAAGGCCGACGGAAGAATCACAGTTAAGGAACTAGGCAAATTGACCCCGTAACTTAGGGAGAAGGGGTGCCTGTGAGAGCAGGCCGCAGAGAATAGGCCCAAGCAACTGTTTAGCAAAAACACAGGTCTCTGCTAAAGCGAAAGCTGATGTATAGGGGCTGACGCCTGCCCGGTGCTGGAAGGTTAAGGGGAACACTTAGCGCAAGCGAAGGTGTGAACTTAAGCCCCAGTAAACGGCGGCCGTAACTATAACGGTCCTAAGGTAGCGAAATTCCTTGTCAGGTAAGTTCTGACCCGCACGAATGGCGTAATGACTTGGGCACTGTCTCAACTGTGAATCCGGCGAAGTTGTAGTGCGAGTGAAGATGCTCGCTACCCGCGATTGGACGGAAAGACCCCGTAGAGCTTTACTGTAGCTTAGCATTGAATTTCGGTATTGTCTGTACAGGATAGGTGGGAGACTGGGAAATCAGGGCGTCAGCCTTGATGGAGTCGTCCTTGGGATACCACCCTGACAGTACTGAGGTTCTAACTGGATGCCATGAATCTGGTGACAGGACATTGTTAGGTGGGCAGTTTGACTGGGGCGGTCGCCTCCTAAAAAGTAACGGAGGCGCCCAAAGGTTCCCTCAGAACGGTCGGAAATCGTTCGAAGAGTGCAAAGGCAGAAGGGAGCCTGACTGCGACACCCACAAGTGGAGCAGGGACGAAAGTCGGGCTTAGTGATCCGGTGGTACCTCGTGGGAGGGCCATCGCTCAACGGATAAAAGCTACCTCGGGGATAACAGGCTGATCTCCCCCAAGAGTCCACATCGACGGGGAGGTTTGGCACCTCGATGTCGGCTCGTCGCATCCTGGGGCTGAAGTAGGTCCCAAGGGTTGGGCTGTTCGCCCATTAAAGCGGCACGCGAGCTGGGTTCAGAACGTCGTGAGACAGTTCGGTCCCTATCCGTCGCGGGCGTAGGAAATTTGAGAGGAGCTGTCCTTAGTACGAGAGGACCGGGATGGACTGACCTCTGGTGCACCAGTTGTTCCGCCAGGAGCACAGCTGGGTAGCTAAGTCGGGAAGGGATAAACGCTGAAAGCATCTAAGCGTGAAGCCCACCTCAAGATGAGATTTCCCATAGCATAAGCTAGTAAGACCCCTTGAAGAACACGAGGTTGATAGGTCAGAGGTGTAAGTGCAGTAATGTATGTAGCTGACTGATACTAATAGGTCGAGGGCTTGACCAAGTTAAAAATATTTCAATAATTGTGTGCAATTTTCAGAGAACAACTCTGAAAAAAGAATATTTGGTGATGATGGCATAGAGGAAACACTCCTTCCCATACCGAACAGGAAAGTTAAGCTCTATAGCGCCGATGGTACTGCATGGGAGACTGTGTGGGAGAGTAGGACGTTGCCAAGTAATATGCGCTATTAGCTCAGTTGGTAGAGCACCTGACTCTTAATCAGGGTGTCCCGGGTTCGAATCCCTGATGGCGCACCAAAAACCTTAGAATAATATTCTAAGGTTTTTTTGTATAATAAATTAATAAATAACAAATGAGAAGTGAGGGATAAACATGTCTTTTAAAAACAAGAAAGTAGGAATTGTTGGAACTGGATTAGTTGGGTCAAGTACAGCTTTTAGTCTCATAACTCAAGGTGTGTGTGATAATATTTTAATGATAGACATTAATGAAGAAAAAGCAAAAGGGGAAGTAATGGACCTACAACATTGTATAGAATACTTAAATAAGAATACAAAGATTGAAGTAGGCAGTTATGATATGTGTAGCGATGTTGATGTTGTGGTAATAACAGCAGGAGCACCTCCTAAAAAGGGTCAAACAAGATTAGACACATTAGAACTTTCAGCTAAAATAGTAGAATCTATAATTAACCCTATAATGAAGAGTGGTTTTAAGGGACACTTTGTTGTAGCATCAAACCCAGCAGATATAATAGCTTATTATGTTTACAGATTATCTGGATTAGATAAAAGTCATGTTATAGGAACTGGAACATCTGTAGATTCTGCAAGATTAAAAAACTTCATTGGAGATTTATTTAATGTAGATCCTAGAAGCGTTCAAGCATATTCAATGGGGGAACATGGAGATTCTCAAATGGTACCTTGGTCTCATGTATATATAGGAGGAAAACCATTTTTAAAGGTAGTTGAAGATAATAAGCAAAGGTTTGGAGACATAGACTTAGATAAGCTGGTTTTAGATACTGCAAAAGCAGGATGGGAAGTATATAATAGAAAAGGCACTACCTATTACGGAATTGCAACGGCTATAGTAGCTATTATAAAGGCTATATTAAACGATGAGAATAAGATAATGCCTGTATCAGCCTTTTTAGATGGAGAGTACAATCAGAAAGATATATATGCTGGGGTACCGGCTGTATTAAATAAATCAGGAATAAAAGAAATTGTAGAAATAGATATGACAGATAGAGAATATGATAAATTTACTGATTCATGTGATGTAATAAGAGAATACATTTCTAAACTAAAATAACCATAAATAGACAAAGTATGGTAATAACTAGGGTTATTACTATACTATTTTTAAATTTTATATAAAAAGTTGTTGACTTACTTAACTAATCCATATATAATTAGGACTTGTTGAGGCAAGAGTTATTGCTTAAAAAATCTGGTGATGATGGCATAGAGGAAACACTCCTTCCCATACCGAACAGGAAAGTTAAGCTCTATAGCGCCAATGGTACTGCATGGGAAACCGTGTGGGAGAGTAGGACGTTGCCAGGTAATATGATCTACTAGCTCAGTCGGTAGAGCACTTGACTTTTAATCAAGGTGTCCGGGGTTCGATTCCCCGGTAGGTCACCAAAGGGTCACTTCACGATGAAGTATTCTCTAATAAGAACTTGCTTAGCATTATATATAAAAAGGGTTTTACAAATGTAAAATCCTTTTTTTTATTAATTATTTTTAAATAGTGATAAAATATCATTTTTTGAGAAAATAAGAAACTTCTTTATACTAGCTAAGTCTTCCTTAAAAGAAGTATTATCATCTTCAGTTAAGTACCCGCTTATTACAATTGATATTATGAAGAATAGTATACCAAGATTAATATAAATATCTTTTATATCTGCAATAAATAAATTGCTAATACCAATAAAGTCTAAACTTCCTCCATAGAAGATTTTATCTATTAAGGAACATAAAGATCCGCTAAATATAAATAGAAAACACATATCTCCGTAAAAACTATTATTCCCATTAGAAAGATAGTATCTATATAGTTCAAAGAATAAAACGATAGCAATGAAGTTTACAAAAATAAGTAAAGGAAAGCTTATGCCAGTACTAAATCTCGCATTAAGCCAAGAGCCATCTGTATTAATAATAGGATTAAAGCTTAAAAAACCTTTAATTATATCTATATAGTCTTCAAAGAAGAAAAATTTTATTATTAATTTAATCCCCTGGTCTATTACCATTAATATAGAAAAGATAATAATTATTGTTTTACATTTAAATCCCTGAGGATATTTTTGACTAAGTTTATAGAAATAGAAACCTACTAAAGCAAATAGAATGATAAGAGCTATGTTCCCAATTATGGTAGGTAAATCTTTTACTCTACCAGTTAGTATTTCAAATAAAAAGTATACACTCCACATTAATGGAAGAATACTAATAGTAAGATATTTTAAGTTCTTCATTTAGACCTCCAAGTTTTAAGTATTCAAGTATATTTAAAGTTTAACATAAGGAGTTAGAAAATTCACTATAAATGGTTTTTAAGGTATAATTGAATTTGAGTATAAAAGAAAACTACGAAAGAGGGAATGAGAATGTTAACAATTTTTGCAGTTTCAGATTCAATTGGCGAAACAGCTAATCAAGTAGCCGTAGCAGCTGCAAGTCAATTTGGAAAAGAGGTAGAAGTAAGAAGGATTCCATATGTAAAAACATTAGAGGACGTAGAAGATGTTATCAGTTTAGTTTCAGAATGTGAGAAGGCAATGATAATATCAACAGTAATTACTGTTAATGTAAGAGAATATTTAACAGAGAAAGCTATTGCAAAAAATATATTTGTAATTAATGTATTAGGGCCTATAATAAATGTAGCGTCTACTTTATTGAATGAAGTTCCCAATTATAATCCTGGGGCTATGTGGAATACTGATGAGGAATACTTTAAGAGAATAGAAGCTATGGAATTTGCTATGCAGTATGATGATAGTAAGGATTATAGAGGACTAAAGAATGCTGATGTAGTTCTTGTAGGGTTATCAAGAACATCAAAAACACCTTTATGTATGTATTTAGCTAACAAAGGGTTAAAAGCTATTAATATTCCATTAGTACCTGAGGTTGGTGTACCAGATGAGTTGTTTGAAATAGACAAAAAGAAAATATTTGGTCTTACTATAAATCCACTACAGCTAATAGAGATAAGAAAACGAAGACTAGATAAGTTTCATAGAATTTCCTCTGATATCGAATATGCAGGAGATGCAAGAGTGCTAGAAGAATTTGATTTTGCAGATAGAATAATTAAGAGGATAGGATGTAAAACAATAGATGTAACACAAAGAGCAATAGAGGATACTGCGCTGATAATATTAGAATCACTAGGACGCAAAAATAATAATTAACATATAATGGGGAAAAGATGCATTAATGCATCTTTTTTGTTTTATAGGACATTAATGTTACTGAAGACTTATACTAAAAAATATTATATTATCATCATTAATAACTTCATTAATAAAGAATAAAGTTGAGGGAGTAACAGTAATCTTAGAAATTTCTATATATTAAGGTTAACATAACTCACCAGGGATCTATATATTTAAGTACATAATAGAAAGATTACAAGACTTATCCAATAAACTATACCAGGTGTATCTACATATGTAGAATTTTGAATTATTGAGAATTAACTAGAAAATAAGAATTATATTAGTATAATAACTGTAAAATGATAATAAGAATAAAAAGAATATGATAATATAAAACACGTCGCTGATACGAAATATGTAAACAACAAAAAATGAAAAAAGTTGTTGACAAGATTTCGACAAGGTGATAAGATAAAAAAGTCGCTTGAGTGCGACACACAGATTGGTCTTTGAAAATTGAACAGAATATAAAGTTAAAAACCAGCAATTCTTTTTTACGAGTAAACTTGAGAAATCAAGTAGCAAGATTAAACTTTTTATTGAGAGTTTGATCCTGGCTCAGGACGAACGCTGGCGGCGTGCCTAACACATGCAAGTCGAGCGATGAAGTTCCTTCGGGAACGGATTAGCGGCGGACGGGTGAGTAACACGTGGGCAACCTGCCTTATAGAGGGGAATAGCCTTCCGAAAGGAAGATTAATACCGCATAAGATTGTAGCTTCGCATGAAGTAGCAATTAAAGGAGTAATCCGCTATAAGATGGGCCCGCGGCGCATTAGCTAGTTGGTGAGGTAACGGCTCACCAAGGCGACGATGCGTAGCCGACCTGAGAGGGTGATCGGCCACATTGGGACTGAGACACGGCCCAGACTCCTACGGGAGGCAGCAGTGGGGAATATTGCACAATGGGGGAAACCCTGATGCAGCAACGCCGCGTGAGTGATGACGGCCTTCGGGTTGTAAAGCTCTGTCTTTGGGGACGATAATGACGGTACCCAAGGAGGAAGCCACGGCTAACTACGTGCCAGCAGCCGCGGTAATACGTAGGTGGCAAGCGTTGTCCGGATTTACTGGGCGTAAAGGGAGCGTAGGCGGATTTTTAAGTGGGATGTGAAATACCCGGGCTCAACCTGGGTGCTGCATTCCAAACTGGAAATCTAGAGTGCAGGAGGGGAAAGTGGAATTCCTAGTGTAGCGGTGAAATGCGTAGAGATTAGGAAGAACACCAGTGGCGAAGGCGACTTTCTGGACTGTAACTGACGCTGAGGCTCGAAAGCGTGGGGAGCAAACAGGATTAGATACCCTGGTAGTCCACGCCGTAAACGATGAATACTAGGTGTAGGGGTTGTCATGACCTCTGTGCCGCCGCTAACGCATTAAGTATTCCGCCTGGGGAGTACGGTCGCAAGATTAAAACTCAAAGGAATTGACGGGGGCCCGCACAAGTAGCGGAGCATGTGGTTTAATTCGAAGCAACGCGAAGAACCTTACCTAGACTTGACATCTCCTGAATTACCATGTAATGTGGGAAGTCCTTTCGGGGACAGGAAGACAGGTGGTGCATGGTTGTCGTCAGCTCGTGTCGTGAGATGTTGGGTTAAGTCCCGCAACGAGCGCAACCCTTATTGTTAGTTGCTACCATTTAGTTGAGCACTCTAGCGAGACTGCCCGGGTTAACCGGGAGGAAGGTGGGGATGACGTCAAATCATCATGCCCCTTATGTCTAGGGCTACACACGTGCTACAATGGCCGGTACAACGAGATGCAATACCGTGAGGTGGAGCAAAACTATAAAACCGGTCTCAGTTCGGATTGTAGGCTGAAACTCGCCTACATGAAGCTGGAGTTACTAGTAAT
>NZ_UAWH01000011.1 GCF_900447045.1 Clostridium paraputrificum | reverse complement strand
CAAGAGTCATCTTTTAACCTTCCAGCTCCCCAGCTTGAAATTGCCCCCTCCATAAGACTTAGACTTTTATCTGGTATTACTAAATCTGGATCTATTTCATATAGAGTTCCTAGACCATCACAATAATCACATTTACCAAATGGTGAATTAAAAGAAAATAATCTAGGAGCTAGTTCATCTATACTTATTCCACAATCAGGACAAGCAAATTTTTCACTAAATAATATATCATCATCTCCTATAACACTTACAAGTGCTAATCCTTCTCCTAGCTTTAAGGCTGTTTCTAAAGAATCTGTAAGCCTTCCCTCTATTCCATCCTTTATAATTATTCTATCTACTACTGCTTCTATATTATGCTTTATATTCTTCTCTAACTTTATTTCATCTTCTGATAAATCGTATATCTCTCCGTCTATTCTTGCTCTGACAAAACCATTTTTCTTTATTGTTTCTATTACTTTTTCATGATTCCCTTTTCTACCTCTTATAAGTGGAGATAATATTAAAATCTTAGTTCTATCCCCAAGAGACATTACTTTATCAACAATTTGGTCAACAGATTGTTGACTTATCTCTTTACCACACTTTGGACAATATGGTGTTCCAACTCTTGCATATAATAATCTTAAGTAATCATATATTTCTGTTATTGTACCAACTGTAGACCTAGGATTCTTACTTGTAGTCTTTTGATCTATTGATATAGCTGGTGATAATCCTTCTATATAATCAACATCAGGCTTATTCATCTGACCTAAGAATTGTCTTGCATAAGCAGATAGTGACTCTACATACCTTCTTTGCCCTTCTGCATACAATGTATCAAAAGCTAAAGATGATTTTCCAGAACCTGATAGCCCTGTAAATACCACTAACTTATCTCTTGGAATTTCTAAATCAACATTTTTAAGATTATGTACTCTAGCTCCCTTAATTACTATTTTATCTATCATACTCTTGTCCCCTCTTCATTTTATATATATATTCTGTCCATATTAAACTTAACCAATCTGCGAACGTAAGTTCCTATTATTGTATTTTAAACTTTATATTTATTCTTGTCAATTATTGAGAAGAATATGAAAAAAACATAATAAAATCATTTTTTCTAAGCTGTTTATACTTTCCTATACATTAAAAAAATGCTATGACACCTGTCATAGCATTAATACTACTTTGCAATTTTGCCATGTATATTTATAGTAACATTCTCATCTTTATCATTTCTCAATAATAATATATTTTCTTCATAATCATCACCATATAAATCTGTATTATTAATATAATATCTGTCATCTAATTCTAATAATAACTTTCCCTTTTGTGAATATACTTTTGTATTGGTATTATCACTTTTAGACAGTATTATAAAATCCCCATAAAACTGAACTATTACTTCATTTAAATCTTCAATTTTATTCCCCATCTTACCTACTAAATATTCATGCTCGTTGCTACTTAATACATTTATTTCTCCGTACCACTCATTTACATCGGTATATCCTAACTCAGTATAATTAGCTAGTTGGTAAGAACTTATACAAGATATACGGAGAAGGAAAAGAAGAATGTATTGCTTTAAATGGTATTGATATTACTGTGAAAGAAGGCGATTTTACATGTATTATGGGACCATCTGGATCAGGAAAATCTACACTTATAAATGTTATTTCTACTATAGATGAAGTATCAAGAGGGAAAATATTCTTTAAGGGAAAAAATTTGCAATCCATGAAGGAAAGGGAATTAAGTAAATTTAGATATGAGAATCTAGGATTTATTTTTCAGGATTTTAATCTTTTAGATAATTTAACTGTAAAAGAAAATATAGCTATTCCATTAATTTTAGCTTCAAAGCCCAAAAAAGAAATTATAGAACGAGTTAATGAAATTTCAAGTAAATTAGGAATAACCCAGTTGTTAAATAAATATCCAGCACAGTGTTCAGGTGGACAAAGTCAAAGAATTGCATGTGCAAGAGCTTTAGTTAGTAATCCTAGAATAATAATAGCTGATGAGCCAACAGGTAGTTTAGATACTAAAAATTCTCATGAGTTATTGAAAATGTTAAAAGAATTAAATGATGAAGGAATAACCATTATTATGGTTACCCATGATAATATTATTGCAAGCTACTCGAAAAAATTGATTTTCATTAGAGATGGTAAAGTGGAAGCGGTTTTAAATAGAGGAGAAGAAAGTCAAAAAGAATATTTCTATAAGATTGTCGATATTACTTCAAAAGATTCTCAAAATTTAATAGATATGTTATAGGGGGAGCTTATGGGCGTATTTAAGTATATCTTTTTTAACAATAAAAAATGATTTAAAAGAAAACTATTTTTATATGATAACAATGACTATGTCTATAGCCATAATATTTGTAAGCTTCAATATAATATATAATGAAGAGATTGTTCCGCAAAGATCATATGAATATACAATTTTATCGATATTAGGAGTTGTAGTTTTAAGTGTATTAATACTATTTATGATATTTGCAAACTCATATTACTTAGAAGATAAGTATAAAGAATATGGAGTTATAACACTATCAGGAAAATCTACATTTGAGATATTTATAATAATTTCAGTGAGAAATCTTATAATGAGTTTAGTTGCTATTTTACTTGGGTGTATTCTAGGATATATTATTAATCCAATTATTATGAGAAAAGTTTTTCAAATGATTAATATAGAAAATCCAACATCCTATGTATGTACACAATCTTTAGCAATAACTATAATAATGACAATTGTAGAATGTTTAGTGGTATTTCTAATAAATTCAGGACAAATATACAAAAAGAAAATTAAGGAATTAATAATAAAAAAGAAAAGTAGCTTTATTCCTAACGTTAAAAGGTCAAAAATGAAGATGTATATATATATAATCTTTTATTCTATTCCTTTGATTTCACTTTTATTGCCTGTATCAAGGAAAGATATAGCATTTGTAATGTTAGCAGCTATAGTAACATCTATTTTTGGTATTCAAGGAGTAGTAAGATATGTAATTCCAAACGCTTTAGCTGATTATAAAAATAAAAATTTTTATAACTGATAAGATAAAGTTAATTATTATAAGTAACTTATATACATCAATAAAAAGGTCTACATCCTTAGTATTAATGTATATAATAACTGCAGTAGTTACAATTGTAGTCATAGGTCAGTATCAAGAATATAGTGTAATAAATATCTTTGCTTTAGCGAGTTTTATATTTGTTGTTGTAATATTAAATTTTACAATAATGTATAAGTTCTTTATTGAAGCTTATAGAAGAAAAGAAAATTTTGAACAATTAAGACTTTTAGGATATTCATATAAAGAAATAAGTAAAATAATATTAACTGAAGTAATAGCGTACTATTTTATAGTAAATATCCTTGTATTGATTCAAATAACATTAGTTTTCTTGGCAAGTAACTTAGCTGGTTTATCAGCATAATGTTTGTGCTAAAGGTTTTAGTACAGTATATATCTATAACAGTATTTTTTGGAATTATATCCTTAGTTGGATATAAGAAGATAGCTGCAAGAAGACAAGTGTAAGAAGAATAAGTTAAAAAATGAGCTGTATCAAAAACTGATACAGCTCATTTTAAAAATGTACTCTAATTAGCCAGAATTTCATTTTTTTATCACTCCAACCTAAGTCCCAAGGAACGTCACATCTATCTGTATTGTGACATGTTACTAAAGTATATCCTTTAGAATCTGCGCCACTT
>NZ_UAWH01000009.1 GCF_900447045.1 Clostridium paraputrificum | reverse complement strand
ATCCTTACGATAGAGAAGCTTTTATAAATATAATTAATAAACCTTTTAGGTATGTGAGTAAAACTAGTATAGCTTATATTAGGGAATATAAGTATGAAAAAGATACTTTTGATATACTTATAGAAAAAGATGATACTCCACAATTTCAAAGAAAGAAGCTTGATGAACTAAAAAGAGATTTTAATTATATAAAGAAGTCATCATTAAGCAGTGGTATACAATATATAGTAACGGATATGGGATATATAGATTACCTTAAAACATATACAGAAAGATTTGGAGGTAATATTGAAGATTTAGAGGAAATAGTTGAAGAATTCAAAATGTCAGCTTCATCATTTAAAACTATCTTTGAATTTTTTGAGCATGTAGATGAAGTGGGAAAGAAGATAGAAGAAAGTAAAAGAAATAAGACAGAAGACAGAGTTTTATTAAGCACTATTCATGGTGTAAAGGGAATGGAGTTTAAAAATGTATTCTTAATTAACTGTAATGAGGACACAATACCACATTCATCTAGTAAAGAGGAAAATATAGAAGAAGAACGAAGATTATTTTATGTTGGAATAACAAGAGCAATAGATAATTTGTTTCTTTTTGTACCTAAGATGAGAAAAGGAAAGTTTAGGGATGTCTCTAGATTTATTGAAGAGGGAGGCTTTATGGAAATTGTTAAGGTTTCACATGGTCTAGTTAAGGATTCAGTAGTTACACATAAGGCTTTTGGAGCAGGAAAAGTAGTGGATGTTAATGGTGATGAAGTAGGGATTTTATTTCATGATGGAATGAAAAGAAAGTTCTCTGCTAAGGTTCTATTGGATAATGGATTAATATCTAAGTAAATATGATGAAATTTATCAAATATTGAATAAATATTGGTATTAATATATAATTTTAAGTAGGTTTATATCTCATGATATAAGCCTTTAATTATAGTTTTGCTAGGAAGAGGTTAATATGGATAAAGGTGTATTTAATCCTAAAGATATAATATTTTCTCTTGATATTGGTACTAGATCGATAATTGGTACCGTTGGAGTTGTAAGAGAAAAGAAGTTTGAAGTTTTATATGAAAAGTATAAAGAACATGAAGAAAGAGCTATGGTAGATGGACAAATTCACGATATAAACTTAGTTGCATCTGTAGTTAAGGATGTTAAAGAAAATATAGAACGTGAATTAGGAATACAGTTAAAAGAAGTATCGATTGCAGCAGCAGGTAGATTTCTAAGAACTGTTAATGCAATGGGGTGAAATAGAGCTTAATGGTGACGAAGAAATAGATGAAGAAATAGTAAGAAGTGTAGAACTAAGTGCTGTTAAAAAGGCTGAAGAGGAAGTAATAAAGAATACTGAAAGTAAGCTATATTGTGTAGGTTATTCAGTAAAAGATTATTATCTAAATTCCTATGTAATAGCAAATCTACTAGGGCATAAAGGGGAAAGAGTTGGAGCAGAGGTAATAGCAACTTTCTTGCCTAGATCAGTTATTGATTCATTATATACTGTTATGAATAAAGTGAATTTGAAAGTGTCTAATTTAACACTAGAACCAATTGCAGCAATTGAGGCTGCTGTTCCTAAGAATTTAAGATTATTAAATATAGCTTTAGTTGATATTGGGCAGGAACATCAGATATAGCTATAAGCTCAAAAGAAAGTATAAGTGCCTATGGAATGGTGCCTATGGCATTAAAAATGTCACTTCATCTTCCATGACCTTATACCTAATTCATCCTCTATAATTTTAGCCACCTCTTCTGCTACAGAAAATGATTCTTTATAACTTGACTTAATAATTTTTGTAAGTTCATTGTCTATATGTATATTTTCCATAATTCTTTGAATAGCAAATTTAATATGGGTTAAGAATCTAGCATAATCTAATGACTTTCTATCTATTTCTATATTTAACCTATCTTCAACATGTTCTACTATAGTACTTCCTAAATAACTATTCTTTAATGTATTTGATATCTTTCCATTATTTATTGCCGAATGTATATGCAGTGCTATAAATGCGATTTCACCATCAGGTATATCTACATTGCAATATGCTCCTACCTTTTTAGCAACCATATCTGCTAACATATATTCCTTAGAATATAGTGTTTCTATCTCAACCAAAAAAGGATTTTCAATCTCTTCATTATTTTTCAATCTTTTTACTGCAAAATATAGGTGATCAATTAATCCTATATGAATACTTTCATTTAACTCTTGATTTATTTTTTCCGATATTTCATATATAGCCTCTTCACATACAACAAAGAAGTCATTATCCACTTTTTCTATCATAGTATTAAGATTTTCAATATTATCACTATCTGCAATAGTAAATATCTTATCTACTTTTATTCCTTTTGGGTATAACATATCCAGGCTTCTTCCAAACCCTATTCCCTTAGCAAATAATATTTTTTCATGATCCTCTGAATTTACTAATATAATGTTATTATTAAATACCTTAGTTACTATTTCATCATTACTTAAAATCAACCTTTAATCACCCCTTACTTTATAATAGGTAATATGGTCTTTCCATCCACCATTTATATATAAATACTTTTTATTTATTCCTAACTCTTTGAAACCACAACCAATTAATACATGCTTTGAAGGTTCATTATCAACTAAGGCTGAAGCCTCTACTCTATGAAGATCTAAATCCTCGAATGCATAATTAACAACTAAGTTAACAGCTTCTTTCATATATCCTTTGCCTTGTTCATCTTTATCAATAGAATATCCAAGTATTCCACTTTTAAAATTCCATATACTATATTAGACAATTTAAGCTTTCCTATTAGGTAATCATCTTTAAATATGCCTAAGTCTACTGCTGTTCCATTTAAGAATTGTCTATAGCTATCACTCAATATATTTTTTGTACTTCATAAGTGTAAAAACTATTATCCCTTAAAGGTTCAAATGGTTCTAGATGTTTTTTATTTCTTATATAATAATCCAACAGATTTTGTGCATGCTCTGGAGCTAATAACTTAATATTAAAATCTCTACCTTCTATATTCACTAACTTATTCTGTTCCCATAATTATAATCACTTCTATTTATCCCCATGGATAATTCACTAAAATAATTTCCTTGTGAATATATATTTTCATTAAATATACCTTCTAGAACGAACCCTAAGTCTAAGAATGGGCTTACAGGAATAAGTTCAGAAATAAAGATATTAATTTTATTTACTCTTATTTCATTAAATACAGCTTTTAATACTAACTTTAAGGTTTCAATCAGTAAATCTTGATCATTAACTCTATAAAATTTAAACTTAATATCACATTTTCTATTCTCTTCATTTAAATCCATAATTATAAATCTACCAATGTTTATTTTATCCTTATCTTTTATAATATACTCATTAGAATTACCAGGACTTTTTAAAATGCTTATTCCCAATGTCTGTGGCATAAAGTCATCTCCTAAACCATCATATATAATAACCTATTATATATTATAGTTTAAAATCTTTACAATACAAGAAGTACAAAGTTGTGAAATTAATCAATTTAACATATATTTATTCTCTTCCTCATATATTTAATTAAAATTAATTACATAAGGAGGTTTTTCCATAAAATTATTAAAAAAGAATAAACAAAAAACTCTTTATTAATTCCTTGTATACTTATTTTTTTAGGTATCTTTATTGGTTATACTATTTTTTCTACTTCCTTCAAAATCGAAAAAACAATGGACACTTCCCGATGCATCAGGTACAGGGGTTAAATATCTAACAGAGGAAAGTATTATAAATAATATAAATGAAACTAATCTCTTAATTCCTTTAGAACTTGAGCTATCTGAAACAATTACTGTTGATGATAGTTGGGGAGACTTTAGCATATTTGAAAAATATAAAGAGATAACTTATTTTGCTGATTGTTCTTATATGATTGATTTATCTAAAATTTCCTCTTCTGATTTAAAAATGAATTCTACTACTAGAGATGTAGAACTTAATATCTCGGC
>NZ_UAWH01000002.1 GCF_900447045.1 Clostridium paraputrificum | reverse complement strand
CCTAATAATTTCATTAATCGTCTATATCCTTTAGGAACTATAATAGTAATATTTTTATCTAACTTTCTTAAGGAAGAGAAGTTAGTGTGATCCATATGTCCGTGAGATAGTAGAATATAATCTATTTTTTGATCATCAAGGCTACTAGGGCGGTTAGCAATTCTTTTAAAGAATCCTAAAGTATTATTTAAAACTGGATCAGTAAGTATTATGATATCTGATAAATTTATCAATGCAGTAGCATGACCATACCAATGTACTGAATCGGTTTCAATGCTTCATTAGAAATATCATTTCTTTGATTAAAGTATTCCTTTATATTGGTTGCTGTTAGTATGGATAAAAATTTAATATTACTAAATATATTCATTATAGAACTCCTTTGTTTAATGTTTCCATTTAAATACTATAATACCTACAACCATGATTGCAATACCTATAAGTTCTTTTAATGTAAAATTAAGTTTTTCACTTCCGAATAGTCCAAATGCTTCAATTAATGCAGCAGCTAATAATTGAGCAACAAGTATTATACCGATTCCACATGTAGGGCCTAAACCACTAATGCTTTTCATAACTGTATATGTTATTACAACACCAAGAGCACCCCCTAGTAAATATAATTTATTGGCTTCTTTAATTTGATTATAGCTTCCTTTACCTATAAAAAAGGTAATAATTAAGGTTAGTATAAGAGCACTTCCTTGAACAAAAACGTTTGTTTCCCAAACTCCAATTTTTTCTCCTAGTCGTGTATTAAATACACCTTGAACACTCATAGCAATACCAGAAATTATTGCTGTAATTATAGCTATCATTTTAATCACCTCAAAAATAGTATTCCCAGAGAGATTTAGAATATAATAAAAGCTCCCTAAAAATTAGAGAGCTTAAAATATGATGAAGTTATAATTTAAAACCATCTACAATATCTTGTTCAGAGAATCCTAGACTTATTGCAAGACTTAAAAAGTCTTCTAATAAAGTAACATAGTGATCTTCAGAAGAAGATATTAGAAGGTCATTTATGTCTATATATAAATTTAAAATTGATCGCTTAAACAATATTCACTAGGTTGTATAGTAATACATTTAATACTGTCATAGCCTTTATCAATTCCTAAAGATAAGACTTGCCTGAAGCAAGAGATATACTTATCGAATACAGTACTTTTATTTACAGTAAAGTTATCATCAATCCAATATTTATAGCATTTTGTTTCATTTGCTAATTCACTCATTTTTATTTGAAGTTCAAGATGTTTTCTTGCAAGTAGCTTATAACCACTTAAGTTAGTATCTATTTGAACTTTATTATTAGCTTCTTTTTGTATTTTAAACAAATCTTCAATTTGCATGTTTATATCCCCCTTAATTTTCAAGGCAATCGTCTTTATATATTTTACAGAATCTTTAGAATAAAGAAAAGGTCAGAAAACGACTACAAAACAAATATTTTTCAAATATTAAAAAAAATAATAAAAACTCCTATTTATTCTTTGAAAAAATAGGAGTTTTTATTATTTTAAAAATTTCTAAGAGGATAACTTTTAATTAATGTTTCCCTTCTACTATTAGAAATTTTCCATATTTCAAATCTATCAACCTTTAGTGTAGGATAGGTTTTATTATTTTTATTTGAATCATATAGTACTTCACTATTATTTTTTTATCCTTATTAAAATAATTTACATTGGCTAAAGAAATTGCAAGTTCATCTTCATCATTATTTAAGATATTAAATCCATGTAATTTTAAAGTATCATTGATAACTCTTGAAATCTTTCTTATATATCCAATATGTTCAATCTTGAGATTTACTGTTTTAGTAGTCTCACTTACGCAAACACTATCGCACAATTCAACTTTAAATTTTTTATAAGGTTTTAAAATCTTTTCTAAAATTGGACTAAGCTTATCTATAGTTGGATTTTCCAATGCTCCTAAAACGATGTATGGCTGAGGAGAATTTCTATTAGCCCTAAATTTTTTTGAAAGATTTTTTTGAATAGGTGATATTAACTTATAAGATTCGTCATCGAATAGTGCAACAATATAATATTTCATAGCAAACCTCACATTCGGGAAAATTTTATATACAAACTTTGTTATAAATTATAACATATTACCAAATATAAAAAAACATAAAAGCATTGATTTTATTTAATTTACTAAAAATACTAAAATTTTAACAAATTAAATGGAGTATAGTTACTAAAAAGGTGAATTTGCCATAAAAAAGATATTTAAATAACTATACTTTATGTTATAATAGTTAAGATAGAATTCTATATAATAGAGTTATAATGCGTATTTAATAGAATTTTGGATATAATTATGAATTTTGGGAATTTTAATATATATAATCTTTGAATAAGGGTGAATTTGATGGAAAAGTTAGTTATTAATGGAGGTAAGTCTCTTAGGGGATCGGTTGAAATAAATGGTGCAAAAATGCAGCGGTTGCAATATTACCAGCTGCTATAATAGCGAATACTGGAAAATGTGTAATTGATAATATACCGGATATAGAAGATGTACATTGTTTAGAACGTATACTAAAAAGTTTAGGATGCACTGTAAATAAGTTAGATAATAATACATTAGAAATTGATAGTACGGATGTAAATAATTTTGATGCTTGCACAGAAGATGTTAGAAGAATGAGAGCTTCTTATTATTTTATTGGATCGTTATTAGCAAGATTTAAGCAAGCTAGAGTGGAATTACCAGGGGGATGCCCTATAGGTGTTAGACCAATAGACCAACATATAAAGGGGTTTGAAGCATTAGGTGCAGAAGTTGTTATAGAACATGGTGCTGTAAAGTTAAAGCAGATAGGCTAGTTGGGACTAATATTTTCTTTGATGTTGTTTCAGTTGGAGCTACAATTAATGTTATGATTGCAGCTACATTAGCTGAAGGGGTAACAACATTAGAAAATGTTGCAAAGGAACCACATGTAGTAGATGTTGCGAACTTCTTAAACACTATGGGGGCAAGCATTATGGCAAAAACAATAGTTTGAATTTTAAACTCGTCATGTTTCATGGCGAGTTTTTTTGTTTTATAAGATAAAGGTTTGCCATACAATTATTATTTAGTTTAGCTTATTATTAGTATTTCCAATTTGATATTTATATTTGGTAATATGTTAATTAAATTGAATTATAGAGGAAAGTAAAGAATATTATAGATATAAGTTAGAGTTTCAAGGAAAGTATGATTAAGCGGTAAAATGGTATGATGAAAGACTTAGAGAAGA
>NZ_UAWH01000005.1 GCF_900447045.1 Clostridium paraputrificum | reverse complement strand
AACAAGCTTTACATAATCTCTCTTCTCATCAATTAAATCATATCCACCTAACTCATAGCCAATAGAACCATTATATAAGAATCCCACCCTATCAGCTAACACCTCTAGTTTATCAAGCATATGTGTAGATATTAAAAATGAGGTTTTCCTTTCTCTTTTTAAATTAGTTATTAAATCTATAATCTCTTTAATTTTAATAATGTCCAACCCATTAGTAGGCTCATCTAAAATAACTAAATCCGGCCTATTTAATAAACCTCTTCCTATTGCTACCCTTTCTCTCATGCCTAAAGAAAGCTCCTTTGGTTTCTTCTTTAATACTCCATGTAATCCAACAAGCTTTTTAACTTCCTCTATTCTTTCTTTATGATTTAAGTCCATATATCTACATACTATTTCAAGATTTTTTTCTATGGTAAGCTCCTCATAAAATATTGGTGTTTCAATAATTGCACTTATCCTTTTGTAAACATCTTTATCATATTCAGTAACCTTATTACCAAATAAATAAACATTTCCTTTAGTTGCTTTTAAAGTATTCATGATAATTTTCATCAGTGTACTCTTTCCAGAGCCATTAACTCCTACTAATCCATATACTTCTCCAGCCTTAATACTTAAATTAACATTATTTAATACTTCCTTATTATTAAATTCTCTACTAATACCTTCTAAACTAAGCACATTCCCCATCTCTCTCTCCACTCTTTAGCCAACAACCTTAGTAGCTATTCTTTCTATTTCCTCTAAAACTTGACTTACTCTATCTTCAGCAACTAAAACCACAAGAAAATCTCCACCTTCTATCTTTGTATTACCTTTAGGTATTATTTCTTTATCACCTCGTTTAATAGCCACTAATAAACAATCTTCAGGCCAATCTACCTCTTTTAAGTATTTACCTTCAATAATACTTCCCATGAATACAGCCACTTCTATTAAGGTTTTATTTCCTTTTTGAAGAACTGCTTCTCTTTTATTATTTTTTAATACTCTTTCTAAAAGACTTTCGTATATTGGCTCTGATTTAAGTATATCAGCTGTTAAGTAAGAAATAATAACTACAAAAGCTAGCGCTAACATATGCTCAAATGACCCTGTCATTTCTGTAATTAAAATTATCCCTGTTATTGGTGCTTTAACTATTGCAGCAAAATGCCCAGCCATAGCCAATATAATAAAATTTACAATATATTCACTTGGTAATCCAAAGGCATTACAAACAATAACTCCAAATATATTTCCTACCAAAGCCCCTAATACTAATAATGGAAAGAAAATTCCTCCAGGTGCTCCTGATCCAAAACTAACAAAGGTGAAAATAAACTTTATCAAAAGAAATATGATTAAGATTTTAAGTGTAAAACCTTCATTAACTAAAGATATTATTAAATCATGTCCTCCACCTAATAATATAGGGGACATTATTCCAACCACTGCTGCACAAAGAAAAGGAATAGCAACCTTAATTTCTACAGGTACTTTTTTTAGTTTTCCGTATATATCTTGAGATTTAAGCAATCCCTTATTAAATATCATTCCTGAAATACCCACAAAAACTCCCATAATCAATAAAAGCCAATAATATTTCAATGGAAAAACATCTACATTTTTAAAACTCATAGCTGGTTCTAAGCCTAAGAACTGTTTACAAACAAAATCTGCTGCTAGAGATGATGCCATAGCTGACAATAAAACTAACGGAGAAAAATTTTTATGCACCTCTTCTAATGCAAATATTACTCCTGATAGTGGAGCATTAAATGCTGCTGATAGTCCAGCGCTTGCACCACTTGTTATTAAAAACTTTTCTTCAATATTTATTCTCTTAAAAACCTTAGAAAACCCTTCTCCTACAGCTCCCCCCATTTGTACAGATGGACCTTCTCTTCCAACTGAAAGTCCAGCAGACAAACTAAGAATTCCTCCGAAGAATTTATAAAATAATACCTTCAACCAATTTATCTTTATTTTTTTTCCTAAAATACCTTCTAATTGTGGTATTCCACTTCCAGATATCATAGGCTCCTTCTTCACCATAATTCCTACTATTATTCCAACTAAAATTACAACACAAAAAACTTTTAATAAGTTCAAGAAACTACTACTAGCATCACTATATAAAGTTTTAAATAAAGGAGATAATTTAGTAATTAATATTCTATTTAATACAATTACTATTCCAACTAAAGCTCCTATAATGGTGGCTTCTCCAACCAACTTAAACCTTAAACTATGTCTGTGATTAATTATTTCTGATATTCCATTTTTTTTATTACTCATTTTGCTCCCCCCAAGCTGTTACAATAGTCCACTATACATTTTATACTATTTTGTATTTTTTTTCATTTTATTGTTGTAAATTATATATGAATTTAGCATTTAGCTAAATTACTTCAAAAAAAGAATATTCGTAAGATTTTTTTCTTACGAATATTCTTAGTAAAGAAAGAGTTTTTAAGTTCTTCCTATTTTGTCATATGCTTTTTCCAATCCCCATGTTCAACTAGAACTGCTTCATCATGGAATCTTGTATCAATACTTTTATTATAAAAATATGAATAACACTTTTCTTTTGTACCATCTTCAAATTCTACTTCAACCAAGACTTTATTATATTCATTGTTAGGATTGCCTTCTCCAAGAACTCCCTCCATCTTGTCAACTGCCTCCATTACTTCATCATAATTAGAAAATTCCATAACTTCCCCAACTACTTCACCTAAACCACTTAAAACAGCTGGATATCCTTTATAGGGCATATGATATAATACTACATCCTTAATCTTAGCCCTTCTATTAGATATGACATTCCCTTTTAAGTATTTATCATAATTGAAAAAGCCTTCTCTTAAACTTCCATAAGCAAACATTTTTATTTGACTCATTAGCAGATAGTCCCTCCAACAGCTTTTAAATCCGTGTCATTTTCAACAGCTGCCTTAATGCATAATTCTAATCCCTTAGCTATGTCATCTAGGGACATTGCTGGAGTATTTGGCTTTGTAACTACTTGTGATGGAATATATGGTACATGTATAAATCCACCCTTCTTACCTGTATACTTCTTATGAATCATATATAATACACCGTACATTACATGATTACATACAAATGTTCCCGCTGAGTTTGAAACAGATGATGGAATTCCACCTTCTTGCATTTCCTTAACCATAGCCTTAATAGGTAAGTTAGAAAAATATGCATTTTCTCCATCTTCAAATATAGCTATATCAATTGGTTGATTCCCTTCGTTATCCTCTATTCTAGCATCATCCATATTAATTGCTACTCTTTCAGGAGTAACTCCAAATCTTCCACCTGCTTGACCTATAGATATTATTATATCTGGATTATGTTCTTGTATTGCCTCTTCTATCTTTTCTAATGCCTTTCTAAAAACTGTAGGTATTTCTAACTTAATAACTTCAGCTCCTGAAATTTCATTAGGTAACTTTTTAACTGCTTCTAATGCAGGGTTTATTTTTTCTCCACCAAATGGATCAAATCCTGTTATTAAAACTTTCATATCTATCTCTCCTTTATCTTTAGAATGCTAAGAAATACATTAATGGAATATGTATTGCAAGTAAAACTATGGCATATACAGATTGTACTTTTATAACTGCATTTTTATCTTCTATTTCTAATAGTGCCACTGGTAAAACATTAAAGTTTGCTGCCATAGGAGTCATTAATGTACCACAGAACCCTGCTGTCATTGCAAGAGCTGAGGCTACTATTGGATCTCCACCTTGCATAAATACAAAAGGAACACCTATACCAACTGTTATTACAGTAAATGCTGCAAAAGCATTTCCCATTATTGCTGTAAATAATGCCATACCTACACAGTATGCTGTTATCCCAAGCCAAATATTACCTTCTGGAATAACATTTGAAATCATATTAGATATAATATCTCCAACACCTGCTGCTGTAAATAATGCACCTAATGCTGCTAGTAACTGAGGTAAAATTGCTGTAGAGCTTACTGATTGAAGCATTCTATCACTATCTTCCACTACTTCAGAAACTGAACATCTTGTAATTATAAGCGTTAATATAAGAGCTGCTACTGCTGAAATACCTATAGCTGCCACACCAGATATAGGTGTAAATTGAGCAATTGCAAGTGCAACGAAAGCTATAACTAGTGATGGTAAGAATATTTTTAACCCTATCTTTTCAGCCTTAACCCTAGAAAAAGTATTATCTAACTGCTTAATTGTACCCATATTAACTTGATTAAATCCTGATAATATAGCTATAACTATTATCAACCCTCCAACCACTTCAGCTGGAATAAACTGTCCAAATATAAATATAACTGCTAATATTCCCCAAAATGCCGCTGTACCATATCTAGTTTTATGTTTTTTATCTTTTAATGTATATATCATAGTTAATATCATCATTAATCCAACCATGACATAGAATATGTTCAATAATATATCTGAAAGTGCTTTTATATCCATCTAGATTTTCCTCCTTAGTTTATTTCTTTATTCCGTACTTTCTCTTTAAGCTTCTATCTAATAAATAATTTTGTAATACACCTAATATAAAGGCTATTATTGCAACCGGAATAGATGCCTTAGCTATTGCTAGTGTATCAACAGTTTCTCCAAGCCCTGGTAAATTTAAAGTACCAAGTGTACTTGCAATTAATAAAACTCCTGAGTTAGCCATAAATACGTTTTGTCCAAAAAAGTTTGCTATATTATCTGATGCTGCAGAATAAGCTTTTATCTTATCTTCGTCCTTTTTATCAATTTCTCCATACTCTGCTATAGCTGCTCCTTGAGCCATTGGATTTATAAGAGGTCTTACAAACTGAGGATGTCCACCTAATTTAACTGATAGTGTAATAGCAATTTCTCTTACAAATAAATACCCACTAATTATCTTACCAGTAGATAATCCTTTTGCCTTTTTTATTAACATAATTGCCTTTTCTTTTAATCCATATCTTTCACACAAACCTATTACTGGTAATGTTAAAAGAAATAAACACATTTCTCTTTTTGCTACAAAAGTTTCGCCTAAGGTTCTAAGTATTTCTACAATGCTCATATCAGCTACTAACCCCGTTACAACACCTGCCGATATAACTACTGCAATTGTGTTAAGTTTTAATGCGAACCCTACAATAATAATTAATATTCCAATTAAAGCCACTTTTAATCAATCCCTTCTCTTTTGTACAAGCTTAATTTAATTTATTATAACTAATTTTTCGACCTTTTTCCACGATTACAATTCTCATTTTATAAATAAATTATATAATTACATATCATTTTGTCGATTTTTCATATATTTTTCTCACTTTTTTATACCAACTTGCTTCAACTAATAAGTTGTTACCCAAAATTTATTTTATAAAAAAAGAGAAGATTATATTACAAATCTCCCCTTACCCCTAATTAATTTGTTCAAAAATTAAACCTTCAATTAACTTTCCTTTATCCATAGATACAATCCTGTGTGCTACCTTTTTAGCAAAATCCATATCATGTGTTATTATAAGGGTAGCCATTCCAGTTAAACTCAAACTTTTTATAAGCTTTGCCACCTCATCTGTTAACCCTGGATCTAAAGCTGAAGTTGGTTCATCAAAGCATATAAGCTTAGGTTCTAATGCTAATGCTCTTCCTATTGCAACCCTCTGCTTTTGCCCACCTGACAACTGAAATGGATAGCTATTAATTTTATCCTCAAGTCCTAAAAATCCTAAAATTTCCTTAGCCTTATTTATAGCAACCTCTTTTTTTATCCCCAATACCTTTTGAGGTGCCTCTATTAAATTTTCTAAAACACTCATATGAGGAAATAAATTAAATCCCTGAAAAACTAACCCTATATCTCTTCTTATATCTTTAAGCCCCTTTTTATCTATATACTTACCACTATGGCATAATTCTTTGCCATTAATTTCTATATTCCCAGAATCTGCTTCCTCTAGTGCATTAATACACCTTAAAAGAGTAGTCTTACCTCCACCAGAAGGCCCCACAACAACTAATATTTCTCCTGATTTAATTTCTAAGTCTACCCCTTTTAAAACCTCTACTTTTCCAAAGCTCTTAGTTAACCCACTAACTTTTAGCATAAATATCACCTCTATTCATAATAACTAAATTTCTTTTCTACATTTGATAATATCTTAGTTAATAATCCAATAAATAATAGATAAATTGCCCCTACTATTACTAGTGGAAATAATGATGCTGTTCTATTTAAAGCTATAGTCCCTACCTTTAGTAGCTCGTCCAACCCTACAACATAAATTAAAGCAGTATCCTTAACTAAAGTTATTATCTCATTCGACACTGGCGGTAATATTCTCTTAAAAGCTTGAGGAAGTATTATCCTAAAGAATATATGTTTATTTGATAATCCTAATACATATGCTCCTTCATACTGTCCTTTATCTATAGATTGAATTCCAGATCTAAATATTTCTGCAAAGTATGCCCCATAATTTAATACTAATGCTAATATAGCTGCTGGAAACCTTGATATTCCTATATCTAATAAAGGTAATCCAAAAAATATAAATATAATTTGAAGCATTAGAGGAGTACCTCTCATTATAAGAACGTAAATTCCAGTTATCCATCTTATAAAACCTAACTTTGATATTCTTCCTAATGCAATTATTAACCCTAACGGAATAGACATAATTAAGGTTAATATAAATATTTTTAATGTCGTTCCAAAGCCTTGAACTAACTGTGGCATAAGTTCTACTATCATAGTCTCCATAGAGTACTCCTCCTTAAATTAATTATTTTACCACTATATCATCACCAAACCATTTCTTTGAAATTTCTGATGCCTTTCCAGACTCTACAACTTGGTCATAAGCCTTATTAAATGCTTCCACAAGCTTTGTGTCGCCTTTTTTCATACCTACCGCATAATCTTCTTCACCAAAGTTGTCTTCTAGAAAATTAAATTTATCTGAACCTTTTTTATTTGTATAATATTTCAATAAAATTTCATCTGCTACAATAGCATCAGCTCTTCCCGCCTCTAGGTCTCTTAAAGCTTGCTCATTAGTATCAAATGTAACTAACTCCTTAAAATTGTTCTTATAATCTCCAATAGCATTAATAGCACTAGATTCACTTTGAGCTACAACAACCTTACCCTTTAAATCCTCCTTAGTTTTTATAGATGATCCAACTAAAGTTACAATAACTTGTCTATTTCTTAAATAAGGTTTTGAAAATTCAACTTGTTCCTTTCTTTCATCAGTAATAGAAAAACCATTCCATATAAAATCTATATTACCATTGTTAAGTTCTGATTCTTTCATATTCCAATTTATAGGTTGGAACTTTATTTTTTTACCCATAACATTTGATATTTCCTTTGCCATTTCAATATCAAAACCTGTATATTCCCCATTATTATCCTTAAATCCCATTGGAACAAAAGTATCATCAAATCCCAATACTAATTCTTCCTTATCTAAGGAACTTGTTTCACTTTCCTTATTATCGCCACAAGCCACTAGCCCTAAAGCCATAGCCCCTATCATTGTAAGTAATAAACCTTTTTTAACTATTTTTTTTAAACTCATATTTATACCCCCAATTTATTTTCTTTATCTATTTATTACTTTATCATACTAAAGCAATAAAATCAACATTTTTAACAAAAAAAATTGTAACCACAAAATTTGTGATTACAATTAATTTTTATTTTATTTCTTTCTCAAAAACCAAATCAAATTCTCTTACTTTTCCTTCACCATTTTGGTATGTAGGTATTGCACTAACAAACCTCCACCCTTCCTTTGCACATCTATCTATTATTTCTCTATGATTTGCATTTAAAAATAATGTACCTCCAGTTGACTTTTCATATTTATAAATAAACATATGAACTTCCTCTCTACTTCCCTAATTTTAATAAAAGTACTGTAGAAACTACAGTACTTTTAAATAATTCTTATTTTTCTCCCTTAAGCATTTCGCCTATTGCTGCTATGCTACCAAGAGATGATAATGTTTCATTTGGTAAAATAAGCTTATTAGCTGGATTATTAGCCATTTCTTTAAGAGCTTCAACTTGCTTTAATGCAATTACTCTTTCATCAGTTCCAGATTCAATAATCGCTTGGTTCACCTTTCTTATAGCTTCTGATTCTGCAATAGCTATTTGTTCTATAGCCTTAGCTTTACCTTCAGCCTCTAATAATTGAGATTCTTTTAAACCTTCAGCTCTTCTAATATTAGCTTCTTTCTCAGCTTCTGCTTGAAGAATCTTAGCTTGCTTTTCACCATTTGCTTTCTCTATTTGAGATTGTCTTTGACCTTCTGCTTGAAGAATCATAGCTCTCTTATCTCTTTCAGCCTTCATTTGCTTTTCCATAGCATTTTGAATTTCAGCTGGTGGAATTATATTCTTAATTTCAACTGAAAGTATCTTTATACCATAAGCATCTGTAACTTCATCAATAATACTTAATAGATCTTGGTTAATCTTATCTCTACCTGATAGAATTTCATCAAGACTCATATTACCTAGTATATTTCTCATATTTGTTGTAGCAGAATAAACTATACCTGATTTATAATCTTCAATATTATATACTGCATCTTTTGCATTAAGTAATTTATAGAATATTACATTATCAACAGATATCTTAACATTATCCTTAGTAATAACTGATTGAGGTGGTACATCTAAAATTTGTTGCTTTGTAGATACTCTTTTTCTAACGAAGTCTACAAAAGGTATAGTAAAATGCCAACCTGGTTCTAATATCCTATGGAATTGACCAAAACGTTCAACTACATATAAGTATCCAGTATTAACAATTTTAATTGATGATAGAATTATTATAAGAACTATTAATAATCCTACCCCTAATAATATTAATCCAACCATTATTATTCCTCCCTTATTCCTTCAATAACTAATTTATTTCCTTCAATTCCAACTACTTGGAACTTTTGGCCTTTTAATATTTTTTCTCCTTTATTTTCGCCTGTCCAATAGATTCCACTGACCTTGAATCTATATCTATAATCTATATCCTCTGAGGCGATAAAAGTTTTTCCTATATACTCTTCTTCCATAAGCTTAGTACGATTAACAGTATTCTTAAACTTTTTCCTTGACCAAGGATAACCTATTGAAATTGCAATTATACTTGAAATTCCAAACAATATTAGCTGCCATGCAAAACTTAAACCAACTAAAGCAGCAATAATTGCAACTACAGATCCTATTGCAAACCATACAAATAAGAATAAACTTGTACCAATATCAAGTAGTATTACCCCTACGCCAATAACCAACCATAATATAATAGCAGGTATCATTATTTTTCCCTCCTCCTCTGGGATTTACTCCCATACATGATATTATTATACCACTTTTACTATTTTATTTATATATTATTTACTTTATGCTTTTATTATACAAGAACAAATAACCTTATACAAAGTTTATTTTTACCCTTTATAAGTTATTTAATACTGTATTATAGAATATCTCTCTCCCTTTCTTTTGTTTTCATTGATTTTCTAATATTTTCATCTTATTATGTTTATATAATTAGATTTTTTCAAATAATACACTAGTAAGAATATATTAATTGGAGTTGAATTATTATGGATTTCATAAAAGTTGCATCAGCTTGCCCTGTTACTAGAGTAAGTGATGTTGAATTTAATATTAAAAACATACTGACTTGCATTAATGACGCCGTGTCGAATAATGCAAAAATGATAGTTTTTCCCGAACTATCTATTACTTCTTATAGCTGTGGAGACCTTTTTCTTCAAGACACTTTGCTAAATAACTCTCTAAAAGGTATAGAGAACTTACTTTCTTCTACAAAAGACTTAGATATCTTAATAGCTGTTGGTGCACCATTCTTGCACAAAGCTACACTGTACAATTGTGCTTTTGTCTTATTTAAAGGTAAGGTATTAGGAATAGTGCCTAAATCATTTATTCCTAATTATAGTGAATTTTACGAAAAACGATGGTTCTCAGAAGGAGTAGGTGTTAGAGATAAGGTTGTATCTCTTCCTTTCCAAGAAGATATTCCATTTGGAACTAATTTAATATTCTCATGTAAAGATTTTAATTATGCTTTTGAAATATGTGAAGATTTGTGGGTTACCATACCACCAAGCTCATATTTAGCTTTAATGGGTGCTAATATAATAGGTAATCTCTCAGCATCAAATGAATTAGTTAGTAAGATGGAATATAGAAAATCTCTTATTTCTAATCAAAGTGCTAGAGCTTTATGTTCCTATGTATACTCCTCTGCAGGTGTTCATGAATCATCTACTGACCTTTTATTTAGTGGACATTTACTAATTAGTGAAAATGGTACCTTATTAAAAGAGAATAAAAGATTCCAAAGAGATAATGACGTAATTTATGGAACAATCGATTTATTCAGATTAAAAGCCGAAAGAATGAAGAACTTAAGCTTTAGAGACTCTTCAAAACAAGTTAATATTGAACCTAAAATCATAAAATTTAATTATGATGATACAAAGCTAAAATCTTTTGATAGATTTGTAGATAAGCATCCTTTTGTTCCTTCTAATGAGCACGAAAGAGAAACAAGATGCAAGGAAATATTTGACATTCAGTCTGCTGCATTAGCAAAAAGATTTGAACATGTTGGTTTAAAGAAAGCTGTTATTGGAATTTCAGGTGGTCTGGATTCAACCTTAGCTTTACTTGTAGTTGTTAAAACATTTAAATTATTGAATCTACCTATGGAAAATATAGTTTCTATTACAATGCCTGGTTTTGGAACTACAGATAGAACTTATAATAATGCCCTTACTCTATGCAAGGAACTTGGTTGTGATTTAAAAGAAATAAATATAGTAAAAGCTGCTCTTCAACATTTTGAAGATATTGGCCATGATAAGGATATCCATGATGTAACTTATGAAAATGTTCAAGCAAGAGAAAGAACTCAAATACTTATGGATATTGCCAATAAAGAAGGTGGGTTACTAATTGGTACTGGTGATTTATCAGAGCTTGCATTAGGATGGTGTACTTATAATGGTGATCATATGTCAATGTACTCAGTAAATCCTTCTATCCCAAAAACATTAGTAAGATATCTTGTTAGATATGTTGCTGAAAAGGAAGTTTCCAAAGAAGTTTCTGAAACTTTACTTGATATTTTAGATACCCCTGTAAGCCCAGAACTTTTACCAAAGGATGCCAAGGGTGAAATCGCCCAGAAGACAGAAGATATAGTTGGACCATATGAACTACATGATTTCTTCCTATATCATTTTATTAAACATGGATCTTCAAAGGAAAGAATATACTTCCTAGCAAAAGAAGCATTTAAAAATGATTATAGTGATGAAGAAATTCAAAAATGGTTAGACAAATTTATGTGGAGATTCTTCACTCAACAATTTAAGAGAAGCGCTCTTCCTGATGGACCAAAGGTTGGTAGTATATCACTTTCTCCTAGAGGTGATTGGAGAATGCCATCAGATGCAGCACCATGGAAATAAGTTTAAGATAATATAGATAAAAAAGTTAATAAAGATAATCAGAACCACCCGTAAAACGGGTGGTTTGTTCTGCACCTATAAGGCTGTGCTACTCGCACACTGAAACAGTTTGCCAACCGCATACTTTTACATGCTGCACCTAAAAGGTGCTTTTTTTGCTTCCTTTTACCACCTCACCCGTAAACTGGTCAATATATTGTTTTAAACTCAATTGCTCATATGCAATATCTATATTTCAAGTTTGCATGTCTATCAAATATCATCAATGAACTCTTACCTTTTAGATATCACATAAATTGAGCTACGCTCAATTTCGGTGGTATACTAACAAGCGTATTTATATGATCTTTGCATGCATTTGCTATGTGTTAAACTACTATTGTCCATTATGGACACACCTCCTTGTATTATAGTTTTGGTCGCTAAACCTACCATAACTTTACAACGGAGGTTTTCTATTTTCTACTTACCACTAAAAGCTCTTTAGAACCACCAGCGTAGCAAATGGTTTTAAAAATACAATAAGGAAGTTACTCCAGATTGGAGTGACTTCCTTATTTATATTATCTTTCTTATCCTTAATCTACTTCTATAGGTTTCAACTCTTTTCTATGAAGAATATCATACATTATTGGAACCACAAACAATGTTAATATAGTAGCATATGTTAATCCACCTATAGTTACTATTGCCATAGGTTGAATCATATCTGATCCCATTCCAATTCCCATAGCTAAAGTTGATAATCCAAGTATTGTTGTTAATGCTGTCATAAGAATAGGTCTAATTCTTGTTCTACCAGCAATTATTAGAGCCTCCTTCTTATCTACTCCCTCTAATCTTAATTGATTTACATAATCTACGAACACTATACCATTATTAACTACAACACCTGCAAGAACTAAGAATCCAAGCATTGCTATCATACTTAAATTGAAACCTGTTAATAATAATGCAAGTAATCCACCTGTAAATGCTAATGGTATTGTAAATAGAACTATAAATGGTGATAGGAATGATTGGAACTGAGCAACCATGATAGCATAAATAAATACTATTGCAAGCAATAACATACTTACTAAGTCTGAATATGTGCTATCCATTGATTCTTTTTCTCCACCCATTTCTACTGTATATCCTTCTGGAACATTATAAGTACTTAATTTTTTCTCTACATCATCACTAACTAATCCAACGTTATGATCACTATCAACCCCAGCTTTTACAGATATATTTCTAACTTGATTTTCTCTATTTATGCTTGATAAACTTTCCTCTTCACTTATAACTGCAATATCAGTTAGTTTTATCTTCTTCTCTTCGCCATTAACAGTTGAAATTATTTCATAATTATTTAGCTTTTCTTTAGTTAATGATTTTGCATCATCATTAACCAATACCACAGGATATTCTTTAGAATTTAAATTTAAAGTTGTGGAATTTGATTCACTCTTTATTGCAGAAGCTATATCTTGATATACTTGTGCTACTGTAAGTCCATGTTCCATAGCTTTATTCTTGTCTACAGTAATCTTAGTTTCCATAGAACCTTCATCTAATCCATTTTGAATTTCCTTAGTTCCTTCTACACTTTCTAGAATTCCAGCTATATCTTTAGCCATGGATTTTAATGTATCCAAGTTGTCTCCCTTTATTTTCACCTCAACACCAGAGCCCCCTAAAGCAGACATATCCATAGTAGAGGAATTTATTTTTAAGTCACAATTTAAATCTTTAGTTTTTTCTGCAATTTCTTTTGAAACTTCCTTACTTGTTGCTTTTTTATCTTCATTTAAAAGAACATAATAAGAAATAGATTTACTTTGTCCTCCCATCAAGCTTCCTGCTCCAGATTCCATAGCCCCAACAGTTTCTACGTCATCTATTTCTGTAATTCTTTCAATTACCTTGTTACTCATTTCTCTCAAATCACTTTGAGAAGTATCTTTCTCCATACTCATAGTAACTGAAATTTGAAGACTATCCATTTCTGGCATTAATATCATTCCCTTTGTCATAACACCAATAAAACTTATAACCAGCAATATAGCTACTGCACCTAATACCCCCCACTTATATCTAAGAGCTTTTCTAAGTAACCCTTCATAAAAATTCACAAATCTATCAAATAACCCATGCTCTTTCTCATCAAGATTAGTTAATACCTTTGAAGATATTGTAGGTACTAAAGTTAAAGCTACTATTAAGCTTGCTATTAATGAATATGCAATTGTAAGCCCCATATCAGTAAATAACTGTCTTGATAATCCATCAGTAAAAACTATAGGTAAGAATACGCAGATTGTTGTAAGGGTTGATGCTACTATTGCACCTGCTACTTGTGATGCTCCTTGTACTGCCGCCTTTTTTATACCCATGCCTTCATTTCTTAATCTATAAATATTCTCTATAACTACAATACTATTATCTACTAACATACCAACGCCTAGAGCTAGTCCAGCTAATGATATAACATTCATTGTAACTCCACTAAAGTACATCATTGCAACTGCAAATAATAAACTTATTGGAATACTTAAAGCTATTATTATTGTTGGTTTTATATTTTTTAAGAATACAAATAGTATTACTACTGCTAATAATCCACCTAAAACAAGATTATTTAATACAGAACTAATTACTATATTAATATATACCCCCTGGTCTTGAAGAGGAGTAATATGTAAATTGCTATCCTTTTCTTGAAGTTGTTCTATTTTTTCATTTACTTTGTCTGATACCTCTGCTGTGGATGAAGTGCTTTGCTTTTGAAATGCAAGAATAACTCCATCATTCCCATTTATCTTTGCATACATATCACTAGAGTTATCTACCATTTCAACCTTTGCAATATCCTTTAACTTAATGTTTCCAACATTATCTACTGGAACATTAAATAATACCAAATTCTCTAATTCATCTAAACTTGTAAATGCATCTCCTACTTTTACAAGAATTTGTTCGTCCCCTTCTACTAAATAACCTGCAGGCATACTAAAGTTTTCTGCCATTAATATCTTACTTATAGTATCCTTTGTTATTGCACTACCTATGCCAGCCTTTTTATATGCTTCATCTCTTGATTTTTCAAATTCTTCATAGGCTTTATTTAATTCAACTTCAGCGTTATCTAAAGTAATTGAAGCTTTTGTTAATTCTCTTGTTAAAGTTAATTTCCCCACTTCAATTTGCTTTTGAGTTTCTGCTAAATTCTCTAATTGTTTTTCTAAATCTGGAGTTTTTTCATTAATTGAAGCTATTGCTTTATCAATAGTATCTACTCCAGCTGATATTTGATTTAAGAAAGCTTTTATTTCATCGCTAACAGGAATATTTAACCCATTAAAAAATTCTATTAGTTTATCTAAAACTTCCTTTTGTTTTATTAATTGTTCTTTTTGACTTATTAACTCTTCCTTAGTTTTGGGTAAATTCTCTAGTGCATCTTCTAACTTTAACTTTCCATCCTGAATAGCTAAGCTACCTTCCACTAAATCTTCTGTCTTTAACTGTGTTTCTTTTTCTAATAATTTTTTACTTTCTGCAATTTGCTTTTTACCTTGGTCTAACTTGGCTTGAGCTTCTGCTAATGAACTATCAACTGTAGCTAAAACCTTATTATTTATTTGGTTTATTTTATCTTCATTCAATTGAACTTTTATGCTTTCTTCAACTAATCCTGTTCCACTTACTGATGCTACTCCCTCAATTCTCTCAAATTCTGGAATAACATCATTGCTTACATACTCAGATAAATCTTTTACATCTTTGCTATTATAGTCTACACTAGCAACCATAATTGGCATCATATCTGGATTCATCTTCATGAACATAGGAGTTCCAATTTCATCTCCTAATTGTCCCTTTACCATATCAAGTTTACTATTCATCTCAATTATGATGCTATCCATATTTATACCTTGCTCAAATTCTAACATGATCATACTAGAATTTTCTCTAGATATACTGTTTATCCCCTTGATTCCACTTGTAGTTGCTAAGGCTTGTTCTAGTGGTTTTGTAACTGATAACTCTACCTTTTCAGGACTTGCACCCGGATAAGTAGTCATAACAATAACATATGGCAAATCCATGCTTGGAAGTAAATCAGTAGTCATTTTCGAAAATGAAATAAATCCTAATATACTTACTAATATTGCTGATACTATAATTGTTAGTGGCTTTTTTACACTGAATTTTGATAACATTCCCACACCATCCCTCTATACTTTGAAAACTCGATGATATCATTTTAACATTTTTATTATGACTTAGGATATAAAAGTAAATAAAAAAAAGTATTGAATCCAATACTTTTTTTTTACATAATATTAAATAAATAATAACAAATTTAACTTTTTTCTCTTTTGCTACTATTGCCTATTCTTTAATTTTTCTTCTACTAATCTAATAAGTTCTTTCTTATCTTCTTCACTATTTACTATATCTAACTTATCCATATCTATAATTACAACATCTGAAGCACTATAACAATTATTAACCCAGTAATCATACCCTTCCCAAAGGAACTTGTAATATTCCATTAGGGAATCATCTACTTCAAATTCTCTACCTCTAAGCTTTATTCTATTTATTACAGTATCAAATGACCCCTTTAAATAAACCATTAAGTCTGGAGCTTTCTTTGGTATTTCCTTTAACTCCTCCATCATATTTTCTAAAAGATCTTCATATATCTTCATTTCTAATTCTGATATTCTACCAAGTTCCATATTCTTTTTAGCAAAATACCAATCTTCATAAATAGATCTATCTAAAACATTATTATCAGCGTATAATGCTTCCTTAATACTCTTAAATCTAGTATTTAAGAAATAAAGTTGTAGCAAAAAAGGATATCTCTTTTTTTGAATTTCCTCTTCTGATTCACTATAAAAAAGGGGTAGTAATGGATTATCATCTACACTTTCATAGAATACTTCCGAATTAAAATGTTCCCCTAAAACCTTTGATACTGAGCTTTTTCCTAAGCCTATCATCCCTCCAACAACTATCACCATGATTCACCTATCCTTACTTTATCTTTAATTCATTTATAAGAATACAAAGTTACTCTTCCTTAGTCAAGAGAAAGATTTACTAATTAAAATACTTTGCATTATTGTTCAAAGTAAGCTATACTTAGAAAGTTAGTGTCGATACAATAAATTTATTTAAATATATACATGAAGGGAAAATTACATGAAAGAAATTACATTCAGAGATTTAAAATTAAAAGAAACATTATTAAGCGCAATTGATGACTTAGGATATATTAATCCTTCTCAAATTCAAGCTGAGGCTATTCCTTTAGCAATAGAAGGATATGACATAATAGGGCAAGCTCAAACAGGTACAGGAAAGACAGCAGCTTTTGGATGCTCAATAATTAATAATATTAAAAGAGGAAAAGATATATCTTCTATAATATTAACTCCTACAAGAGAATTAGCTATCCAAATATATGAAGAATTAAACAAACTTTCTAAATACGATAAGTTAAAAGTTCTTCCTATATATGGTGGAGATTCAATCACAAGACAAATTAAAGACTTAAAAAGAGGAGTAGATATAGTTGTTGGTACTCCAGGAAGAGTATTAGACTTGATTGGCAGAAAGGCTCTTCCACTATCACATGTACAATTCTTAGTTCTTGATGAAGCTGATGAAATGTTAAATATGGGATTCATTGATGATATTGAAGAAATAATAAAGGAATTACCATCTCAAGAGGAAAGACAAACTTTATTATTCTCAGCTACAATGCCACAACAAATTAAAAAGTTAGCTCAAAACTATTTAAAGAAGGACTATAAAGTAGTAAATATAAAGAAAGTTTCAATGACTGTTTCAAAGATTACTCAAGGTTTCTTTGAAGTTAATCCAAAAACTAAGTTTGAAGCCTTCTGCAGAGTGTTAGATTTAGAAACTCCAGCATCATCAATCATATTCTGTAAAACTAAAAGGGGTGTTGATGAATTAGTTGAAGCACTTCAATCTAAGAGCTACGTTGCTGAAGGTATGCATGGAGATATGTCTCAAATGCACAGAATGAGAACTTTAAAGAGATTTAAAGAAGGTTCATTAAACTTCTTAGTTGCAACTGATGTTGCTGCAAGAGGAATTGACGTAGATGGTGTTACTCACGTATTTAACTATGATTTACCACAAGATGTTGAATCATATGTTCATAGAATAGGAAGAACTGGTAGAGCTAATAGAGAAGGTACAGCTTATTCTTTTGTTACTCCAAGAGAACATTCAATGATTAAGCAAATAAAGAATGTAACTAAAGGATCTATTCCTAAGTTACCAATTCCTACAGTTCAACAAATTATTGACTCAAAGTTCAATAGTAAGTCTAAAGAAATATTAAAAGAACTTAACGATGGTAACTTTGGTAAGTATCTAATACTTGCAAATGAACTATGTGAAAATAATAATCCTGTTGAAGTAGTTGCAACCCTTATGAAGATGCAATTTGATAAAGAAATGAGCTTTGATTATAGTAAGAATGCTTTAGAGGCTCCATCAAGCAATGACGTAAGATTATTCTTCTCTATCGGTAAGAGAGATAAACTTACTCCTAAGGCATTAGTTACTTATATAACTGAAAGAGCTAATATTAGCGGAAAGAAAGTTAATAAAGTAGATATATTAGAAAGCTTCTCCTTTGTAACTGTTGATAAAGATGTATCACAAAAAGTTCTAGAAACTTGTTCTGGTAATAAAATTAACAAAAGAAAAGTTAATGTAGAAGTTGCTACTAAGAGAAGATAATAAAAAAGGCGAGATATCTCGCCTTTTTTTATTTTATATTTATTATATTCTCACTCCAGCTTCTTCATCTGATATAGGTATTAACGTGTCTCTTAAAAACCCTTTTACTCTACGTGCATAAAAATAAAAATCATCCCCTACTTTGCATCGTATATTAGTATTCTTTTCTATATTGTACTTTTTACCGTTATAATCTTCACCAATAAAAAAGTTTCCTTTTTCTTTTTTGATAATGCATCTGAATGTATCTGACAACTTAATTCCTCCCACTAACGTTTGCACTACCATTTTAATACACTTTTATTATTTTTTCAACATAATATTCCAATTAATTTATTTTATATAAAATTCTTTAACTGTATTCAACAATAAATAATAGATATTTATTATATTAAAAAATCACAAAATGTAGAAAACTATTTAAAGAATATAACTCTAACCTATAACCTACAAATGTATCTTTATTTAACTAGTATCTCTTCAAGATTTTTAGACAAACTATAAATGTAAGGAGTTGATGAACCATGGGAAATAAAAAACAACATAGAACAGACGGAGTAATTAATTCATCAGAAATTAGATTTCCATCGTCTATGAAGTCATTTAATACGCCAACCTCAGAATACTCTTACACTAGAGGGGAACATGCAAGTAAAACTGCATTCCAGATCCCTACAAAATTTTAAAAAGAAAGGCATTACGCCTTTCTTTTTTATGCTCCTTCATTTAAGAACTCATATTGTGACATATATAAATTATAATAGTTTCCTTTAATAGCCATTAAACTTTCATGATTGCCATGCTCTATAATCCTACCATCTTCAACAACCATAATTCTATCGCAGTCTCTAATAGTAGATAATCTATGGGCTATTACAAAGGAAGTTCTTCCTTGTAATAGTTTTTCAATACCTTGTTGCACTAACCTTTCAGTCTTTGTATCTATATTAGATGTAGCCTCATCTAATATTAGAATTCTTGGATCTGCAAGAAGTGCTCTAGCAAATGATATAAGTTGCCTTTGTCCAAGAGATAATCTTGAGCCTCTTTCATTAACTTCAGTATTATATCCCTCTTCAAGATTCATAATAAAATCATGTGCATTAACTGCCTTTGCTGCATTCATTACTTCCTCATCAGTAGCATCTAACCTACCATATCTTATATTTTCCATAATTGTATCTGAAAACAAGAAAGTATCTTGTAGCATTATTCCCATATTAGATCTAAAAGACTCTATATCCAAATCTTTTAGATTTTTACCATCAACTAATATTTCTCCAGAAGTAACATCATAAAATCTACTTAATAAAGATACTATTGTAGACTTACCAGCTCCTGTACTTCCTACTAGTGCTATTCTTTCTCCTGATTCAACTTTAAAACTAACATTCTTTAAAACATTTATTCCATCTTCATATGCAAAGTATACTTTTTTAAATTCCACATCGCCTTTTATATCCTCTACAACTTTTGCATTATCCTTATTTTTTATATTTCCTTTAATATCTAAAATATCAAAAATCCTATCTGCAGCTGATAAGTTAGTTACAAAAGTATTATAAAAGCTTGATATATTCATTATAGGTCTCCAGAACATTCCTACATACATAGAAAAAGCTAATAGGGTACCAATTTCTATTTCTCCATTAATGATTAGATTATATCCAACTGCAAATACCACTACTGTTCCAATTCCCCAAGCAAGTTCAGATAAAGGCCAGAAAAAATCATTAATTCTTACAGCCTTTATAAAGGCTTCTACCACTTGATGAACTAGCTCTTTAAACTTATTACTAGTATGGTCTTCTCTAGCAAATCCTTCAACTACTTTAATGCCTGAAAAATCTTCATGAGTAAAAGCATTTAAATTTGAACGTTTATTTCTATAAACTTCCCAGCGCTTTCTAGAAACTATATCAATAACCACCATTGCAGCACCTAGCAAGGGTAATAAAGCCATACATGCTAATGTTAACTTTACATTTAAAAATAACATTACTACTGAAACACAAATAAAACTTAATAATTCAGGGATTAATGATTGAATACTTTGATTAAATAAATTTTTTAATGCATTAACATCTCCAACCACTCTTGCTAGTATTTTTCCAACTGGCCTACTATCAAAAAACTCAAAAGATAAAGTTTGTATATGAGAATATAGTTCATGTCTTATATTAATTAAAATATTATTAGTTATTTCTGAAATCATATTCCATCTTATTCTTGAAAATACCCATGCAATTAGATTTAAAACAACTAAAACCACTCCTATTAATACTAATCCACTAACATCCTTATTAACAACTTTATCATCAATAGCTACCTTTAAAAGATAAGGATTGATAACTGAACATAGCATTACAAAAAACATTAATAAAATTACTATAACAGATTGTTTTTTATATGGTTTTAAATATTTTGATAATCTAATTATTATATCTTTTTTACTTCTTCTAGTTACCTTTTCATCTTGTTTTGTACTGTTCTTAGCCATTATATCGCCTCGCTTTCTAAGGCTTCAAAATCTTTAAATTGTTCACGGTAAATATCATAGTATATTCCCTTTTTCTTTACTAATTCATTATGCTTTCCTATTTCTCTTATTTCACCATTTTCTAAATACACTATTATATCTGCATTTTTTACTGCTGAAATTCTATGCGCTATTATAAATGTTGTAGAATTGCTATCTCTTTTTCTTAAATTTGCTAACAGCTCATGTTCTGTTTCCATATCTAAGGCTGATGTAGAATCGTCTAAAATTAGTATAGGAACTTTCCTTACTAAAGCTCTAGCTATTGATATTCTTTGCTTTTGACCACCTGATAATCCTACACCTCTTTCACCAATTTCAGTTTCAAAAGATTGTGGTAAGTCTTTTATAAATTCGTAGCAACAAGCATTTCTACATGCTTTATCTATTTCATCCTTTGTGGAATTAAGATTACCAAATCTAATATTATTTATAACAGTATCTGAAAATAGGAAGACATCTTGTGGAACTATAGACATATTACTTCTTAATTTATTTAAGTTATATTCCCTTATATCAACGCCATCAATTAAAACCTCTCCATTGCAAACATCGTAATATCTACCAATTAAATTCATCAAACTAGACTTACCAGAGCCTGTTGTCCCCATGATTGCCACTGTACTTCCTGCTGGTATTTTAAGATTAATGTTCTTTAGTACCAAATCTTCATTGTACTTAAATGACACATTTCTAAGCTCTATATCTCCCCTTATATTTTCCGGGAAATATCCATCTTCTTTTCCTTGAATATTAGATATTCTATCCATAATCTTAAATACTTTTTTTGCTGATGCAATAGTTCTTGATAATAAGTCAGTAAGTTGCCCAAGCATTTTCATAGGCCATATCAAGTTCCAAATATAACCACTAAAAGCTACTAATACACCTAAAGTTATTTCTTCAGTTAAAACAAAGTATCCTCCTAAAATAATCATAATAACTAGAGATATATTTGTTAAAAAATCAATTGGAGGAAAATGATTCCCCATTATCCTTGCCTGCTCCATATTTAAATCATAGTATGATTTATTTAATTTATAGAATTTTTTAATTTCATACTTTTCCCTAGCAAATGCTTTTACCAATCTTACTCCTGCAATATTTTCTTGAGCCGTTGTATTAATTTCTGCTGTTTTATCACTTATCTTTTCATAACATTCCCCAAACTTTTTCTCAACCTTTATAGCTATTATTCCAATCGGAATCATAACCGTAAAGCAAGCTAAAGCAAGTTTCCAATTAAGATAAAAAAGTATAATTGTAGATAAAACAAAATAAAATATATTTTCTACAAACAGTCTTAATCCATATCCAATAGTTTCCCATATAGTATCTGTATCTTCACCTATTCTTGACATTAGTTCTCCAGTATTCATACCATCAAAATATTGAAACTCTAGCTCTTGTATATGGTTAAATAAATCGTTTTTTAGTTCTTCACTAACCTTACTACTAGATGCATCATATAAATATTCTTTTAAATATCCCAAAATTGCTTTAACTATGGATATTCCTACTAATAATACTATAATTGGTACAAATAATTCCTTTTTCCCACCTATTATCCCTTCATCTAAAAAAACTTTTTGAAGATAAGGAACACATAAATCTACTGCAATTACCCCTAACATTGAGAGGCTTCCAATAATTAAACTCATTTTATACTTAAGTAAATAATTTAATATTCTTTTCATGATGTCACATCCCCTTTTTCTTGTCCATCTACTTTTGATTTATTCTTCTAAAGAATAAAAAAAGGTCATGGTAATACCACGACCTAAAAGTACATTGCTGCAGTTATACAAAAAGGTCATGGAACTATAGTCCATGACCTCTAATACTTCAAAATAAATCAATAAAGGTAAATCTTATTTAATCTTCTCTAATAAGATAGGACTATAGAAATATTCTTTTATTCTTATATTTACACTAATTAAATTAAACATAATCCTACCTCCTTTTAAATATTTTTACCATTTATTTCATTGTATATGTGTATCTAAATTTTGTCAATTATTATTTTAATAAACTATTCATATCTGCTTCTGTAATACCTAAAATCACCTCTAAAAGTGAATCATCCTCTACAACCTTCCAGTCATCACCTGACTTTGTTAGATTCACTACACCAGTTCTTTCTTCCACTGGTGCATCATTTATTGATTTTACTAATACATCAGTAACTAATTTTTCAGTCTCTTCATCAGTCATATTAGCAGCACCACTTTTCATAGCCTCTGCCATTAAATTTCCCATAAAATTACCTATTACAGTTTTAAAACTTACCCCTTTAATAGTTACATTAACTGTAGCTCTTTCACCATCAACTTTTTCATCTGTTGGTGAAACCTCTAATTTGCCTAACATGCTTATTATTGCATCTGCAGCCTCTTTAGGCATGTCCTCATCTGATAACTGTGCAGATATCATTTGTTGTGCTATCTTACTTTCAGTTCCACTTTTTACATCATTAAAATAGTCAGTTACATACTCTTTTGGACCTTTACTACCTCCACACCCTACTAATAAGAATATTGAAAGTATTAAAGACATTAATATTGATATTTTCTTTTTCATTATACCCCTCCTCTATTATAATTTACTACCTTTTATATTATTTGTAAACTTTTAACATGTTGTCTTAAATTTTTTTAAGATAATTTGTTTTAAAAGAAAAAAGGTTACATTATAACAATGCAACCTTCTAATCTATTATTCCTCACTTGCTAATTTCTTATATTTAGTATATCTTTCTAAGGCATCCTCTTCTGTTTTCTTAAATAACATTTCAGCTGTTTCTGGGAATGTTTGTGCTAATGATGCATACCTTACTTCTCCCATTAAGAAATCTCTAAAGTTTGCCTTTGGTTCCTTAGAATCTAAACTGAAAGGATTCTTCTTTCCTTGAAGTTCTGGATTATATCTATATAATGTCCAGTATCCACAATCAACTGCTCTTCTTTCCTCTTCTTGTGAGTTTGACATTCCTATCTTAATTCCATGAGCTATACATGGTGCATAAGCAATTACTAGGGATGGTCCATCATAGCTTTCTGCTTCTGTAATAGCTTTTATGGTTTGATTCTTATCAGCACCCATAGCAACTTGAGCAACATAAATATATCCATATGTCATTGCTATAGCTCCTAGATCTTTTTTCTTTGTTCTCTTACCTGATGCAGCAAACTTAGCTACTGCTGCTGTTGGAGTTGACTTTGATGATTGCCCTCCTGTATTAGAATACACTTCTGTATCAAAAACTAATACATTAACATCTTCTCCTGAAGCTAGCACATGATCAAGTCCTCCATAACCAATATCATATGCCCAACCGTCTCCACCAAATATCCATTGTGATCTCTTAACAAAGAATTCTTTATCATTAAGTATCTTTTTAGCTATTTCGCTATCTTCATTTTGAAGAACTTTTTCTAGTTTATTAGCTCTATCTCTTGTTCCTTCTCCTACATTCATATTATCTAACCAATCCTGTAATACAGCTTTGGTTTCCTCAGACATATCAGATTCTAATGCTTTTCTAACATTATTAGCTATCCTAGTCCTAATTGTCTTTACTGCTATAAGCATACCTAATCCATACTCAGCATTATCCTCAAATAAAGAATTAGCCCAAGCTGGACCATTTCCTTCTTTATTTGCTGTATATGCCATTGCACTTCCACCAGCAGCCCATATAGATGAGCATCCTGTAGCATTGGATATCATCATCCTATCTCCAAATAATTGAGTTACTAGCTTAGCATACGGAGTTTCTCCACACCCTGCACAAGCACCATTATATTCAAGTAATGGTTGCTCAAATTGACTACCTTTAACTGTAGTTTTTTTCATAGGATTTGGTTTTATAGAAAGTTCTTCTACAGCATAGTTCCAGCATTCAATTTGTTCATGTTGGCTATCTTGAGGTTTCATTATTAACGCTTTACCTGGTGCTGGACATGTTTCTACGCAATTACCGCAACCAGTACAATCTAAAGGAGTTACTCCAATCATGTAATACATTGCCTCTCCTTTAAATCCATTAGCAGGTATTATCTTCATACCTTCAGGTGCATTTTCTTTTTCCTTTTCATTTATAAGGAATGGTCTAATCGTTGCATGAGGACATACATAAGAACATTGATTACATTGAATACAATTTTCAGGTATCCATTCAGGAACATTAACTGCTATACCTCTCTTTTCATATGCAGTTGTTCCAGACATAAATGTTCCATCAGTCATATCAGCATTTACAAAAGCTGATACAGATAGTTTGTTTCCTTCTAGCTTATTCATTGGTTCACAAATATTTTTTATAAAGTCTGGAACATCCATATTTTCTTCAATTTTTCCATCTTCTTTTGCATCTTTCCATGAATCTGGAACATCTATTTTAACTATAGCATCTACCCCCGCATCAATAGCTGCATGATTCATATTAACAATCTTTTCACCCTTTTTACTATATGTATTAATCACTGCTTCTTTCAAGTACTTAATAGCATCCTCTACTGGAATTATATTAGCAACTTTGAAAAACGCTGATTGCATTATCATATTTATTCTTCCACCAAGCCCTACTTCTTGAGCAATCTTAACAGCATTAATTATATAGAACTCAATGTTGTTATTAGCTATATATCTCTTTAAATTTGCAGGTAATTTTTCTTCCACTTCTTCTGGCGACCAAATAGTATTTAAAACAAATTTACCACCCTTTTTAAGTCCATCTAATATTGGAAATGTATATACATAGGCTTGATTGTGACAGGCTACAAAGTCTGCTCTATCAACTTCGTAATGAGCCTTAATTGGAGTTTTTCCAAATCTTAAGTGTGATACAGTAACTCCTCCAGATTTTCTTGAATCATATGAAAAATATGCTTGAGCATACATTTCTGTATGATCCCCTATAATTTTTATAGCACTCTTGTTAGCACCAACTGTACCATCTGAACCTAAGCCCCAGAACTTACAAGCTGTTGTGCCTTCTTGAGCTACATCTATATCTTTAACTGGTTCTAGTGAAAGATTAGTAACATCATCCACAATACCAATAGTAAATCTATCCTTTGGCTTACTTTCTGAAAGATTCTTAAATACAGCTGCAATATCTGATGGTGTAGGATCTTTTGAACCAAGCCCAAATCTTCCTCCAATAATCATAGGTGCATTCTCTTTTCCATTAAATGCTTTTACAATATCTAAGTATAAAGGTTCTCCAATTGCCCCTGGCTCCTTTGTTCTATCTAATACAGCAATTTTCTTAACAGAAGTAGGTATAGCCTTAAGAAGTTTTTCTACTGAGAAAGGTCTATATAACCTGACCTTAACTAATCCTACTTTTTCCCCATTTTTATTTAAATAGTCAACTACTTCCTCAACGACTTCGGAAACTGCACCCATTGAGATAATAATTCTGTCTGCATCTTTTGCTCCATAATAGTCAAAGCAATGATACTCTCTTCCTGTAAGCTTTGTAATTTCGCTCATATAGTTTTCAACTACATCTGGTATATCTTCATAATATTTATTAATTGACTCAGCCATTTGAAAGTAAACATCTGGATTTTGTGCTGTTCCTCTAATAACAGGATGATTAGGATTTAAAGCTGAATTTCTAAAATCCTCTAATGCTTCATAGTCTATAAGTTTTGCAAGTTCTTCTTGCTCAATGACTTCAACCTTTTGAAGTTCATGAGATACTCTAAATCCATCAAAGAAATTTAAAAATGGCATTCTCTTCTTTATAGCAGTTAAATGGGCCACCCCTGATAAGTCCATAACTTCTTGAACAGAACCTTCACAAAGCATAGCAAAGCCTGTTTGTCTTGTTGCCATTACATCTTGGTGATCACCAAATATACTTAAAGAAGATGTAGCTATGGCTCTTGCTGAAACGTGTATAACAGCTGGTAACCTTTCTCCAACTATCTTATACATATTAGGTATCATTAGAAGTAACCCTTGAGAAGCTGTATATGTTGAACTTAAAGCACCACCTTGAAGTGATCCATGTAAGGCACCTGCTGCCCCTGCTTCAGATTGCATTTCTACAACTTTTACTGGCTCTCCAAAAATATTTTTCTTTCCTTTTGCTGCCCACTCATCAACAGTTTCTCCCATAGGTGTTGATGGAGTAATTGGATAGATTGCTGCAACCTCAGTGAACCCATAAGAAATGTGAGCTGCTGCTGTATTTCCATCCATTGTTTTCATTTTCCTCATACTGTTCCCTCTTTCTATTTTAAAATTTTATATACTATTTCAACAAATATATCTTTTACAAATATTAATAAATATATTTATAATATTTAGTATTTCTAACAATAATCTTTTTTATTTGTTAAGAATATTCTCAATAAAAACTGTTAATAATACCAATAGACCTATGATATATAAAATTTATTAAGAAACAAAAAATAGAGCTCTACCTTTTTTTATAGTAGTGCTCTATTTTTATACCTATTTTAAATCATATAACTTTGTATACTTTTCTTCTAAATACTCTAAGAAATACCTTGTTTTAAGTTCTTCTCCAGTTACTTTCCTAACTAATTCATCAGGAGTATATATTCCTCCATGAATATGAATATTATCTTTTAACCAGCTATTTATATAAGTTAAATCTCCATTAGCTAATTCTGACATTACAGAAGGATTATCCTTTAACATTTTATTTAAGAATTGTCCACCATAAAGATTTCCCAAAGCATAACTTGGGAAATATCCTATATTTCCAGCAGACCAATGCATGTCTTGAAGTACTCCTTCTTCATCATCTTGTGGAGTAACTCCTAGATACTCCTCATACTTCTTATTCCATACCTTAGGTAAATCTCCTACTTCTATTTCACCATTTATAAGTGCTTTTTCAATTTCATATCTAATTATTATATGAAGACTATAAGTTAATTCATCCCCCTCTATTCTTATTAGAGATGGTTTAACACAATTTACCCCCTCATAAAACTCATCTAAAGTTATATCTGATAAACTTGGGAACTTTTCTTTTATATGAGGTAAAATAAAGTTTAAAAACTCTTTACTTCTTCCTACTATATTCTCATAAAATCTTGATTGTGATTCATGAATTCCCATTGAAGCACCACCATCAAGTCCTGTGTTTACAAGGGTATCTGGAATATGCTGTTCATACAGTGCGTGTCCACCTTCATGTACAATACTAAAAATATTAGATAATAAATTATCCTCATAATAATGAGTAGTAATTCTTACATCCTTATTTCCCATATTTAAAGTAAATGGATGTGTAGTTTCATCTAATCTACCCGCTTCTTTATCAAACTTTATTACATCTAGTAAATATTCACTTAGCTCTTTTTGTGCTTCTATAGGATATTTTCCCTCTAATAATTTACTATTAACTACCTTAGTACTATTTTTAATTCTACCTAATAGATTTAAAATTCCTTCTTTTAACTCATTAAATAACTTATCTACCTTTTTAACTGTAAGCCCTTCTTCAAATTGGTTTAGTAATGCATCATATTTATTTTCCTTATATCCATAATACTCAGTAAATTCTCTTAATAAAGAAACTATCTTTTCTAACTTTGGTTTAAATATTTCAAAATCTTTTTTAGCTTTAGCTTCTTCCCATGCAGCTTCTCCTAAGGATGTGGCGACTGTATATTCTTCAAATTTATCTTGTGGAATATTTTTTATTTCATCATAGTTCTTTTTTAATGCTTTTATCATAGATCTGTCAACTAACTCTAATTCATTCATAATAGGATCAAAGAACTCTATAAATTCCTTTACTTTATCATCTGTTACCATCTTAAATATTTCTCCAGATAAAAATCCTAAAGTGTTTGCCCTTTGCTCAGTTGCTTTAGACGGCATACTCATTTTCATATCCCAATATGCTAAGGAGCTTAGTTTACCAAGTTCACTTATTCTTTGGTTGTACTTTTTAACTTCTTCTAACTTTTCTTGAATACTTACATTCATATTTTACCCCCTCAATAATAATTAAAATAGCCCCGAAGAAAATCAATTCTTCGAGACCTAATTAAATCTATAACCAAACCTGCGTTAGAAATAACATTATTAAAAAATAAATAAATATGATTCCTAATGCAAATGGCAGTACTAATTGAAACATTGCAACTATAAGGGCTATAATATCTCTTCCAGGAAGATTTTCTGCTTTAAGCTTTTTTATGCCTTCCTCTAGTTCACGCTTCTTTCTGTTTTTTTCTTCTATTTTTTCTATGTTTCTTTCAAATATTGCCACTAAAGCGCCCCCTTATAATCTATTTAAATCTTTATATTTCTCCAACTCTATGACAAGCAACAAAGTGTCCTTCTTTAATTTCTCTATATTCAGGTGCTTCTTTCTTACATTTATCAGTAGCATATGGACATCTTGTATGGAACTTGCACCCCTTTGGAGGATTAGCAGGTGAAGGTATATCCCCTGTTAATATAATTCTGTCTCTCTTAATTGTTGGATCTGGTATTGGAATAGCTGAAAGTAATGCCTTTGTATAAGGATGTAGAGGATTATCAAATAATTCATCCTTATCTGCAAGTTCAACCATTGATCCTAAGTACATAACTCCAACTCTTTGGCATAAATGTTCAACAACAGATAAATCATGTGATATGAACATATATGAGAATCCTTTTTCTTTTTGTAGTTTAACTAATAAATTAATAATTTGTGCTTGAATAGATACATCAAGTGCAGATACAGGTTCATCTGCAACAATGAACTCTGGATCAAGTGCTAGTGCTCTAGCAATACCTATTCTTTGTCTTTGTCCACCTGAAAATTCATGTGGAAATCTATCTATTTGATATTCAGCAAGCCCACATAGATCCATTACTTCTAAAACTTTCTCTCTTAGATTCTCTTTAGTAGCCATTTTATGATCTATTAAAGCTTCCCCAATTATTTGTCCAACTGTCATTCTCGGATTTAGTGAAGAATATGGATCTTGGAATATTAATTGCATCTTAGGTCTAAGTGCTCTCATTTCCTTCTTACTTAATTTACTTAAGTCTTGGTCTTTAAAGTATACTTTTCCCCCTGTAGGCTTAAGTAATTGAAGTATGGCTCTACCAGTTGTAGATTTACCACAACCTGATTCTCCAACTATTCCTAGAGTTTCTCCTTTTCTTACCTCTAAAGATACACCATCAACAGCTTTTACATTACCTATAGTTTTAGAAAAAAATCCACCCTTTATTGGAAAATATTTTTTTAGATTTTCTACTCTTAGTATAACTTCTTGTTCCATCTACTAATTTTCCTCCTTTGATGTATTTTCTTCATATAACCAACAAGCTACCTTATGGTTATCTTCTATTAATCTTAAATGTGGAATTGTATTCTTACATTCTGGTTTACAACATTCACATCTTTCACTGAAATAACAAGAATCAGGTATTCCAACAGGATTAGGAACTTGTCCAGGTATAGAATATAATTCTTCTTTTCTTTCAGTAATTATAGGTTTTGACTTTAAAAGTCCCTTTGTATATGGATGAGATGGATTTTTAAATATCTCCATAACTCCACCTTCTTCAACAACCTTACCTGCATACATAACAACAACATAATCTGCCATTTCTGCAACAACCCCAAGATCATGAGTTATTAATAAGATTGATGTATTAAGATCACTTTTTATCTTTCTCATTAAATCTAAAATTTGTGCTTGTATTGTAACGTCTAATGCTGTTGTTGGTTCATCTGCAATTAGAAGTTTTGGCTTACAAGCAAGCCCCATAGCTATCATAACTCTTTGTCTCATACCACCTGATAATTCATGTGGATAACAATCAACAATTTCATTAGCTCTAGGTATTCCTACCTCTTCTAATAATCCTATTGCTCTCTTTCTAGCAGTTTTCTTATCTAAACCTTCATGTAAAATTAAAGGCTCCATAACTTGAAATCCTATTGTAAATGTTGGATTAAGAGAACTCATTGGTTCTTGGAATATCATTGCGATATCCTTACCTCTAATACTTCTCATTTCTGCATCAGTTGCTTTTAATAAATCTTTGTTCTCAAATAAAATTTGTCCACCATCATTAAAGCCAGTATCCTTAGATACTAATCCCATAATACTCATAGCTGTTATTGATTTACCACATCCTGATTCACCAACAACACATACAGTTTCACCTTTTTTGACCTTAAAAGAAACATCATTTACTGCTTTAACTATTCCTGCTTCTGTTTTGAAAAAGGTTTTTAAGTTTTTTACTTCTATTAAATTTTCACTCATACCTCTTCCTCCTATCTTCTCTTCTTAGGGTCAAGTGCATCTCTTAGGGCATCCCCAAAAAGATTAACTGCCATTACTGTAATTACCATACAAGCACCTGGTGGCATCCAAAGCCATGGTCTTTTTTGTAAATCAATTGCTTTATTTGATGCTGAAATCATATTTCCCCATGATGGTGTAGGTTCAACTACTCCCATACCTAAATAACTTAATGCTGATTCAGTAAGTATTGCAGATGCAACTCCTAAAGTAGCGTTAACAATTATTGTAGGGATAACATTTGGAATTAAATGTTTTAAAATCTTTCTAGTATCTTTAAGTCCTAATGATTCTGTAGCTTGCATAAATTCTTGCTCTCTTAAAGATAATATTTCTCCTCTAACCAACCTTGCAATAGATGGCCAAGAAAGTAAACCAAGCATAAACATCAATGCTACTATTCTCATATTAGGATTTACTTTTAAATCAGACAACATACTTCCCATTAAAATTACTATTGGTAAGAATGGTATTGATAAGAATATATCTGTAAATGCCATTAAGAAATAATCTATTTTTCCACCATAATATCCTGCTATAGAACCTATTAAAGTACCTACAACAACTGATATAACAACTGATACTACACCAACTGCTATTGAAATTCTTCCTCCAACCATAACTCTTGTAAGTACATCTCTTCCAAGATAATCAGTACCAAACCAATGTTTTAAAGATGGCGCTGCTTTAATTAATGCGCTTCTATCATTATAACCATATGGAGATAATAACGGTCCTATAAAGGAAAATATAAACATAAATATTAATAAAGCCAATCCTATCATTGCGAATTTATTTTGCTTTAGTCTTCTTATAATTAATTTTCCAGGGGATTCAATTTCATAACTTGTTGCATCTTTTTTATCAACATTAGATTCATCTATTTCTTTTGCCTCTATTTGTTGCTTGTTTTTCTTTAATTTATCTAGCATCGTTTCCCCTCCTACTTTAATTTTATACGTGGATCAACCACTGCATAAAGAATATCTGATAGTAAATTACCCATTAAAGTAAGTACAGCCATGAACATATTAAATCCCATAAGTAAAGTATAGTCTCTATTTAATATTGCTTCATATCCTATTCTACCTATACCTGGCCATACAAATATTGTTTCAGTAATAAGAGCACCTGCAAATAAACCAGGTAAACTCATACCAATATAAGTTATTACTGGAATCAATCCATTCCTTAAAGCATGTTTATAAATAACAACCTTCTCTTTTAGCCCTTTAGCTCTAGCTGTTCTTATATAATCTTGGTTAATTACTTCTAGCATAGCTGTTCTAACGTATCTTATCAAAGATCCTGCTTGTAAGATAGTTAAACTAACAACTGGCAATACCATATGAATTAATACATCCTTGTAATAAGCAGCTCCTGTTAAATTAGAACCTGCTGTAGTCATTCCCCCTATAGGAAATAATTTAATCTTTAATGAAAATGCATTTATAAGCATAAGTCCAAGTAAAAAAGATGGTAATGATATAGAAACAAATGTCAGTATTGTAGTTGCCTTATCTGCAAGAGAATACTGTTTTGTTGCACACACTATACCTAATGGAATAGCAATTAATATAGATAATAAAAATGCTGTTCCAGCTAAAACAAATGAATTCCAAGCATAATCTTTTATAATTTCACTTACTGGTTGTCTTAACTTAAGAGACTCATCAAAATCTCCTTTTACTGCTTTCTTAAGCCAGTTTACATATCTTTCACCAAAAGGCTTATCAAATCCGTATACCGCTTCTAACTGCTCTAACTTTTCTACTGTCATATTAGGATTAACCTTAGTATCCAGAAAATTTCCTGGTGCTAAGTCAATAACCTTAAATAACAATATAGAGATTATTAGCAATGTAGGTATCATCTTCAATATTCTTTTTACTGTATATTGTAACATTTTCTCTCCCCATTTCTAAGTTCGTTAATTACATTTAATTGAATAATTAGAAAAATAAACTAATTTATTCTTCTAATTATTAGAGGCATTTCATTATGAAATGCCTCACAAATTAATTAGTGAACTATTATTCTGCTAAAGTTGCCTTATAAAGGTTCCAAGTATAGTGAACAAATGGTGAGTTTTCTAATCCTTTAACTCTTCCATTGTAAGCCCACATATCACTTCTTTGATATACAAATATATATGGTAAATCATTATTTAATTCAGTATATAATTGTTTATATAACTCTTTAGCTTTTTCTTTATCTAATTCTTTATTAATTTGATCATATAATTTGTCAACCTTCTCATTGCTGTAATTTGTCTTATTTTGAGAACCATTTGTTCCATAAACATCCATATCGTTAGGGTCATTAGTTAATCCCCAAGCCATGAACATCATATCCCAATCGTTACCTTGTTGCTTTTCTCTCATAGCAGTGAAGTCCATCTTTTCACTAGTGTACTTAACTCCTAGTTCTTTCCAGTCATCATTAGATACTGAAAGTATTGAATCTACAACATCATTATCAGAAGTACCAGTAAAGTTAATTGTTAATTTAACTCCATCTTTTTCTCTGATTCCATCTGCTCCTACTTTCCAACCAGCTTCATCTAAGATTTTCTTAGCTTCTTCTAAGTTGTATTCGTATTTATTATCACCTTCATAGTAAGCCCATGAAGCTTTTGTTTGAGGAACATTTATAACTTCAGCATACTTATTAAAGATTGAAGAAGTTATAGTTTGTCTATCTAAAGCAACTGTTAATGCCTTTCTAACTGCTGGATCTTTAAATTGTGGTTTATTATGGTTAAAGCAAATATATCCGTAACCATTTGTTGGATATAACTTGTATCCAAGATATCCTAAATCTTCACTATGACTTACATTATCTTCACTTACTGATAGATCAACTAAGTCAATATCTCCAGCTTCTAACATTTGAAGTTTTGTAGCTTCAGTAGTAACTTTATAAACTATATTCTTAATTCCAGGCTTTCCAAGAACAAAATTATCATTAGCTTCTAGAACTAATTCTTGTCCCTTTTTGTAGCTCTTGAAATTATAAGCTCCTGATGTTGGACCTGGATTTGTAAATGTTTCTTTTAATTTATCTGTATGTCCTTGAGAATAGTACTTAGCCATGTACGCTGCATTAACTGGTTGAGTACCTCCTAATACTATTTCAGCTGAAGAACTCTTTTCTACTAATGTAAACTTAACAGTTTTATCATCAACTATTTCAACACCTGATACTGAATCAGCTTTTCCTTCAAAATATTCTTGAGCTCCCTTAACTTTTACTCTTCCTGTTCTATAGTCTGCAATTCCTGTATAGCTGCTATCACAAGCTATCTTTATTGCCATTTCTACATCTTTCGCAGTAACATCTGTTCCATCAGACCACTTTGCGTCTTTTTTAATCTTATAAGTATAAGTTAGACCATCTTCTGAAATTTCTGGTAATCCTGCTAAGTATTCTCCCATAGAACCATCAGCTTGAGGTGCTGTTAATGCACCAAACATTAATTCAGTTGGATACATGTCATATGCACTTTCTGCATACAATGGATTAAATACTCCATCTGGTGCAATAGTACCAATTACTAAAGTATCCTTTCTATTTTTTGCAACTTCAGGATTATTAGTCATATCCTTAGCTTCATATGTTGTAACAACATCTGATGATAAATCTGTAGTACCACCATTACTTCCGTTATCACTTCCTCCGCATCCTGCTAATACAGATACAGAAAGAGCAGCTGATAACGCAATAGCTATTTTTTTACGTTTCATGTTTTTATCCCCCTTTATTTTTTATGTATGATTATTGCTTTATATAATTCAATATATTCATATTAACTAACATTTTATGTTAATCTTTTTATAAATATACTGACTATATTCATTACTAAGGTATTTATAATAAAAGGGTATCAGACAAGTTAATTACGTCTAACTACCCCATTGTTATCTAGATGTTCCTTATAATACCTAGTTACCAAAATTGTACCATATAATTAATATAATAGTAGGTGGCTTGTCCTTTGTCAATATTCTTCAATAAATTTATTATATTTTTAATAGTTTAATATAAAAATACTAGTTAACCTTAGCACTTTAATATTTTGTTATAAATTTTACAATTCTTTATATTAATTTGTCAATTTATTTTTTTAAAATTATATTATTATAATTTAATAAAAAAAGACTCAATGAATAACCTTAAGTTATTCATTGAGTCTTTTTTATTATTTATTTGCAAACTGACTATTGTATAATTTTTCATAGAATCCTCTATAATTCATTAGCTCTTCATGTGTACCTTTTTCAACAATATCTCCATCATTAATAACTAATATTAAATCTGCATTTCTTATTGTAGATAATCTATGAGCAATTACAAAACTTGTTCTACCGCTCATTACGTTTTTCATTGCATTTTGAATCATAAGTTCTAATCTTGTATCTACTGAACTAGTAGCTTCATCAAGTATTAAAATGGCAGGGTCAGCTAATATTGCTCTAGCAATAGTAAGTAATTGTTTCTCACCCTGAGATATGTTTGAAGCTTCTTCATTCAGAATCATATCATATCCATCTGGTAGGGTTTTAATAAAATGATGTACATTTGCAACTTTTGCTGCATTTATAACTTCTTCATCACTTGCATCAAATCTTCCATATCTAATATTATCTTTTATTGTGCCTTTATAAAGCCATGTATCTTGGAGTACCATTCCAAACATCTTTCTTAGCTCTTCACGCTTTATATCTCTAATATCTACGCCATCAATTTTAATAGCTCCTCCTTGAATCTCATAAAATCTCATTAGTAGATTGATAATTGTTGTTTTTCCTGCACCAGTTGGTCCAACTATTGCAACCATCTGACCACTTTTTATATCTACATTCAAATCTTTAATAAGAGTTTTATCTTCAAAGTAGCCAAATTTAACATGATCAAAGGTTACATTTCCCTTTGGATCCTTTAGTGTTATTGAATCTACTTTATCTTTTATTTGTTCTTCCTCATCTAAGATTTCTATTACTCTTTCCATAGCTGCTACAGCTGATTGCATAGCAGAAGATAATTGAGTTACTTGCGATAAAGGTTGGTTTATTTGCCATATATATCTTATGAAAGCTTGTAAGTTTCCTGTAGTAATTATTCCTCTAATTGCATCTATAGCTCCTATTGCTCCTATTATAGCAATTCCAATATAACTAACTAATGAAACAAGTGGAGACATTGTGCTTGATATAAACTGTGCTTTAAATCCAGTTCTACAAAGTTCATCATTGGTTTCCATAAACTCTTTTATAGAATCTTCTTGCTTTCCATAAAGCTTTATTTCATTAAAACCAGTATACATTTCTTGTACTTTACCATTTAATTTTCCCAGTGCCTTCTGCTGTCTATAAAATAGATTTTGTGATTTACTTACAATAAATCTTGATACTAATATACTTAACGGAATTATAAAAACAGCTATAAATGCCATTTTTATATTTATAGTAAACATCATTATAAGTGCAAGGGTAATTGATAAAAATGAATTAACAACTTGCACAAAACTTTGTTGAAGGGCATTAGATATTGTGTCTATGTCATTAGTTATTCTGCTTAATACATCTCCATAACTATTCCCATCAAAATAGCTTATTGGCAACCTTCTTATCTTATCTTGCACAGCATTTCTAAGTCCTTTTACTGTATTTTGAATTGCATTAGTTAAAAGAAAACTTGCAATATAAGTTGAAGCAGTACTTGAAACATAAACGCCCCCTAAAACTATCATTACCTTTATTACGTATCCAAAGTCAACTCCAGCTCCCTCAATTCCTTTCATTATATTGAAAGAATCCTCAGTTAATTGAGTGATTATTAATCCTTCAGTTACTGGAGCTAATGCATTAAATATTGCAGCTGAAATTATAAAAATTATGGCTCCAAAAAATGCCCATCTATAAGGTTTTATAAAAGGAGAAATTTTTTTAACTATAACTTTAAACTTATTCATATTCTAATTCCTCCTTTGTTAATTGAGATGATGCAATTTCATTATAAATTTTACAATTTTTTAACAACTCTTTATGCTTTCCTATTCCAACTATTTCTCCTTCATTTAGAACTACAATTCTATCTGCCTCCATTATAGACCCAACTCTTTGAGCAACTACTAACACAACAGACTCTTTTGTTTCTTCCTTAAGTCTTTCCCTAAGTATTGAATCCGTCTTAAAATCTAAGGCTGAAAAACTATCATCAAATATATATATTTCCGGCTTTCTTACTAATGCTCTAGCAATAGATAACCTTTGCTTTTGTCCTCCAGAAACATTCTTACCACCTTCACTTATTATTTCTTCAAATTGTTTAGGCTTCTTTGATATGAAATCATATGCTTGAGCTACTTTTGCAGAATGAACTACTTCACCTGTTTTTGCATTTTTCTTACCAAACTTTATATTGCTAGATATACTTCCTGTAAATAATAAAGTCTTTTGTGGTATAAAACCTATTTTCTTTCTTAAAGCCTTAAGGTCATAATCCCTTACATCAACACCATCAACTTTTATACTACCCTCGGTAACATCATAAAATCTAGGTATAAGATTTATTAATGTACTTTTACCACTTCCTGTACTTCCTATAAACGCAATCATTTCTCCCTTCTTGCATTTAAAAGATATGTTTTTAAGTACTGGCTCTTCTCCATTAGGATAAACAAATGTTACATTATCAAACTCAACTTCACCCTTTACTTCCGTTTGCTTTACTCCGTTTTCAGGGTTTTTAATTAAAGATTCTTCATTTAATAATTCCTCAATTCTATTAGCAGATACCTGTGCTTTAGGATACATTACAAATACCATTGAAAATAGCATTAATGAAAACATTGCATGAAATAAATATTCTATAAATGCAACTAATTCTCCTATTTGAAGAGTACCAGCATCTATCATATTACTAGAAACCCAGAATATTGCTAAAATTGCTACGTTAAGTAACAAAAAGAATGATGGCTGTGACACTGCCATCAGCTTAAATAACTTTTTAGATACACTTGCATATGCTTCATTTGTCTCTTCAAAACGTTCTTTTTCATGATTATCATTACCAAATGCCCTTATAACTCTTATACCTGTTAGATTTTCTCTAGATATTCTATTTAATTTATCTAGTCTTTTTTGCTGAGTTTCAGATAATGGCTCAGATATTTTAGCAATAACAATAACACCTATAACTATAAATGGTACAGTAATAGCAAGTACTGTTGATAGCTTTACACTAGTTCTAAGTATTAGTACTAGACTAATTCCAAACATAACAGGAGTTAATACTGCCGTTCTTAAAAGAGTATTAACAAATTGCAATAAAACAAATGCATCATTTGTAGTTCTTGTAATCATTGATGATATACCAAACTTATCATATTCACTATGAGAAAATTCTTGAGCTTTCTTAAAAATATCATTTCTTATATCTCTAGTTATACCAGTAGATATTTTAGCTGAACAATACCCTAAAAGAATTGTTCCTGCAACACCTAAAATTGAAATAAGTACTATAACTCCACCCATCCTTTTTATATATTGAATATCTTTATTAGCTATCCCACTATCAATTACTTTTGCCATTATAGTTGGTATTCCTAACTCTACCAGAGCAAATCCAAATACTGATATAACATTAACAACTACTAATAACTTATAATTCTTTAAATACTTCAATATCAGCCTCATATAATTCTTATCCTCCTTTATTAGTTATGTATTTCTTACTCAATTATATATCATATAATATATTATCTATTATTGTACATATTTTTATTTGTAAAAAAGTGGCGTAGATATTTATTTTTTGTTCCATAACAAAACTTATATAAAAAAAGAGAATAGCTATTGCTATTCTCTTTATAACTTGGCAACGTCCTACTCTCCCACACAGTCTCCCATGCAGTACCATCGGCGCTATAGAGCTTAACTTTCCTGTTCGGTATGGGAAGGAGTGTTTCCTCTATGCCATCATTACCAAATGCCTGACAGTCCAAATTTTATATTTGGTTACTGGAAGGTATGCAATCCCTTAGGATTGTATTCCTTAATCAGAGTTGTTCTCTGAAAATTGCACATAATTATTGAAATATCTTTAACTTGGTCAAGCCCTCGACCTATTAGTATCAGTCAGCTACATACATTACTGCACTTACACCTCTGACCTATCAACCTCGTGTTCTTCAAGGGGTCTTACTAGCTTATGCTATGGGAAATCTCATCTTGAGGTGGGCTTCACGCTTAGATGCTTTCAGCGTTTATCCCTTCCCGACTTAGCTACCCAGCTGTGCTCCTGGCGGAACAACTGGTGCACCAGAGGTCAGTCCATCCCGGTCCTCTCGTACTAAGGACAGCTCCTCTCAAATTTCCTACGCCCGCGACGGATAGGGACCGAACTGTCTCACGACGTTCTGAACCCAGCTCGCGTGCCGCTTTAATGGGCGAACAGCCCAACCCTTGGGACCTACTTCAGCCCCAGGATGCGACGAGCCGACATCGAGGTGCCAAACCTCCCCGTCGATGTGGACTCTTGGGGGAGATCAGCCTGTTATCCCCGAGGTAGCTTTTATCCGTTGAGCGATGGCCCTCCCACGAGGTACCACCGGATCACTAAGCCCGACTTTCGTCCCTGCTCCACTTGTGGGTGTCGCAGTCAGGCTCCCTTCTGCCTTTGCACTCTTCGAACGATTTCCGACCGTTCTGAGGGAACCTTTGGGCGCCTCCGTTACTTTTTAGGAGGCGACCGCCCCAGTCAAACTGCCCACCTAACAATGTCCTGTCACCAGATTCATGGCACCCAGTTAGAACCTCAGTACTGTCAGGGTGGTATCCCAAGGACGACTCCATCAAGGCTGACGCCCTGATTTCCCAGTCTCCCACCTATCCTGTACAGACAATACCGAAATTCAATGCTAAGCTACAGTAAAGCTCTACGGGGTCTTTCCGTCCAATCGCGGGTAGCGAGCATCTTCACTCGCACTACAACTTCGCCGGATTCACAGTTGAGACAGTGCCCAAGTCATTACGCCATTCGTGCGGGTCAGAACTTACCTGACAAGGAATTTCGCTACCTTAGGACCGTTATAGTTACGGCCGCCGTTTACTGGGGCTTAAGTTCACACCTTCGCTTGCGCTAAGTGTTCCCCTTAACCTTCCAGCACCGGGCAGGCGTCAGCCCCTATACATCAGCTTTCGCTTTAGCAGAGACCTGTGTTTTTGCTAAACAGTTGCTTGGGCCTATTCTCTGCGGCCTGCTCTCACAGGCACCCCTTCTCCCTAAGTTACGGGGTCAATTTGCCTAGTTCCTTAACTGTGATTCTTCCGCCGGCCTTAGGATTCTCTCCTCATCTACCTGTGTCGGTTTGCGGTACGGGCACTACATCTCTCTCTAGATGCTTTTCTTGGAAGCATGGAATCAAGTACTTCGGTTCCGTAGAACCTTCCCCATCACGCCTCAGAATTGTTAGGACGGATTTGCCTTTCCTAACTCCCTAAACGCTTAGACTAGCATCCAATAGCTAGCACACTCTATCCTTCTCCGTCACACCATCGATAATAACGATCAGTAGTGGTATCGGAATATCAACCGATTGTCCATCGCCTACGCCTTTCGGCCTCGGCTTAGGTCCCGACTAACCCTCAGCGGACGAACCTTCCTGAGGAAACCTTAGATATTCGGCCTGTGGGATTCTCACCCACATCTCGCTACTAATGCCAACATTCTCACTCGTAATCAGTCCACCGCTCCTTACGGTACGACTTCAGCCCGATTACGACGCTCCTCTACCGCTCACACATAAGTGTGAACCCGTAGCTTCGGTGGTAAGTTTGAGCCCCGGACATCTTCGGCGCAGGATCTCTCGACTAGTGAGCTATTACGCACTCTTTTAATGAGTGGCTGCTTCTAAGCCAACATCCTAGTTGTCTTAGAAATCCCACATCCTTTTCCACTTAACTTACACTTTGGGACCTTAGCTGACGATCTGGGCTGTTTCCCTTTTGACTACGGAACTTATCTTTCGCAGTCTGACTGCCGGACTAATAGTATGTGGCATTCGGAGTTTGATAAGGTTCGGTAAGCGCTATGCCCCCTAGCCCATTCAGTGCTCTACCTCCACTACTCATATCCGACGCTAGCCCTAAAGCTATTTCGAGGAGAACCAGCTATCTCCGAGTTCGATTGGAATTTCTCCGCTATCCACAGCTCATCCCATGCTTTTTCAACAGCAACGTGGTTCGGTCCTCCACGGGGTTTTACCCCCGCTTCAACCTGGCCATGGATAGGTCACCCGGTTTCGGGTCTACGGCATGCAACTAGTCGCCCTATTAAGACTCGGTTTCCCTTCGGCTCCGTACCTTAAGTACTTAACCTTGCTACATACCGTAACTCGTTGGCTCGTTCTACAAAAAGCACGTCATCACCCTCATAAGGGGCTTTGACCGGTTGTAGGCACACGGTTTCAGGTTCTATTTCACTCCCCTCCCGGGGTTCTTTTCATCTTTCCCTCACGGTACTGCTTCACTATCGGTCATCAGGTAGTATTTAGCCTTGGGAGGTGGTCCTCCCTGCTTCCCACAAGGTTTCACGTGTCTCGTGGTACTCTGGATCAGAACTTGATTATTATGAATTTCACTTACGTGGCTATTACACTCTATGGCTTGACTTTCCAGTCATCTTCAATTATCCATAAATTCTCGTTAATGTTCTGTCCGCAACCCCGGAAATAAATTTCCGGTTTGGGCTCTTTCCCTTTCGCTCGCCGCTACTAAGAAAATCGATTTTTCTTTCTCTTCCTCCAGGTACTTAGATGTTTCAGTTCCCTGGGTTTACCTTCCATAAGCTATGTATTCACTTATGGATACATGGGGTTTCCCATGTGAGTTTCCTCATTCGGAAATCTTCGGATCTCTGGCTATGTGCGCCTACCCGAAGCTTATCGCAGCTTATCACGTCCTTCATCGGCTCCTGATGCCAAGGCATTCACCATGCGCCCTTTGTAGCTTGACCTATTGTCATGATATTAGTTTTAAAACTAAGTTACAAAGAATATTTCTTGGCTATGTTGTATTAACATATCTATATAATTATGTGCAATTTTCAAAGAACATTTGAGCAAACTTGGTCGCTCAAAATTGAACAGAAAGTTAAAAAACAGATTCTAATTTGTACTAGTCAAGCTTCTTGCTTGCTAGATTTCTCCGTAGAAAGGAGGTGATCCAGCCGCAGGTTCTCCTACGGCTACCTTGTTACGACTTCACCCCAATCGCTGACCCTACCTTAGGTGGCTTCCTCCCTTACGGGTTAGATCACCAACTTTGGGTATTGCCAACTCTCATGGTGTGACGGGCGGTGTGTACAAGGCCCGGGAACGTATTCACCGCGACATTCTGATTCGCGATTACTAGTAACTCCAGCTTCATGTAGGCGAGTTTCAGCCTACAATCCGAACTGAGACCGGTTTTATAGTTTTGCTCCACCTCACGGTATTGCATCTCGTTGTACCGGCCATTGTAGCACGTGTGTAGCCCTAGACATAAGGGGCATGATGATTTGACGTCATCCCCACCTTCCTCCCGGTTAACCCGGGCAGTCTCGCTAGAGTGCTCAACTAAATGGTAGCAACTAACAATAAGGGTTGCGCTCGTTGCGGGACTTAACCCAACATCTCACGACACGAGCTGACGACAACCATGCACCACCTGTCTTCCTGTCCCCGAAGGGACTTCCCACATTACATGGTAATTCAGGAGATGTCAAGTCTAGGTAAGGTTCTTCGCGTTGCTTCGAATTAAACCACATGCTCCGCTACTTGTGCGGGCCCCCGTCAATTCCTTTGAGTTTTAATCTTGCGACCGTACTCCCCAGGCGGAATACTTAATGCGTTAGCGGCGGCACAGAGGTCACGACAACCCCTACACCTAGTATTCATCGTTTACGGCGTGGACTACCAGGGTATCTAATCCTGTTTGCTCCCCACGCTTTCGAGCCTCAGCGTCAGTTACAGTCCAGAAAGTCGCCTTCGCCACTGGTGTTCTTCCTAATCTCTACGCATTTCACCGCTACACTAGGAATTCCACTTTCCCCTCCTGCACTCTAGATTTCCAGTTTGGAATGCAGCACCCAGGTTGAGCCCGGGTATTTCACATCCCACTTAAAAATCCGCCTACGCTCCCTTTACGCCCAGTAAATCCGGACAACGCTTGCCACCTACGTATTACCGCGGCTGCTGGCACGTAGTTAGCCGTGGCTTCCTCCTTGGGTACCGTCATTATCGTCCCCAAAGACAGAGCTTTACAACCCGAAGGCCGTCATCACTCACGCGGCGTTGCTGCATCAGGGTTTCCCCCATTGTGCAATATTCCCCACTGCTGCCTCCCGTAGGAGTCTGGGCCGTGTCTCAGTCCCAATGTGGCCGATCACCCTCTCAGGTCGGCTACGCATCGTCGCCTTGGTGAGCCGTTACCTCACCAACTAGCTAATGCGCCGCGGGCCCATCTTATAGCGGATTGCTCCTTTAATTGCTACTTCATGCGAAGCTACAATCTTATGTGGTATTAATCTTCCTTTCGGAAGGCTATTCCCCTCTATAAGGCAGGTTGCCCACGTGTTACTCACCCGTTCGCCGCTAATCCGTTCCCGAAGGAACTTCATCGCTCGACTTGCATGTGTTAGGCACGCCGCCAGCGTTCGTCCTGAGCCAGGATCAAACTCTCAATAAAAAGTTTAATCTTGCTACTTGATTTCTCAAGTTTACTCGTAAAAAAGAATTGCTGGTTTTTAACTTTATATTCTGTTCAATTTTCAAAGACCAATTTGTGTGTCGCACTCAAGCGACTTGCTTATCTTAACACCCTCATCGAAACTTGTCAACAACTTTTTTATCTTTTGTTGCGACCTCTTGTGCTGAGGAACGAGACTTATAATATCATCTATATTCTTATCATTAGTATATTAAAATGTAAATATAACAATTTTATCTTTAAATCTCTTTATATATTGCAATAATACTCTATATTTCTTATGTAGACACACTAGGGTTAGTTTCTAATATATTATAAAAAAACTAATTCTACAAAAACCCAATAAAACCCTACACATCTAAAAATTAGTCTTACTAAAATTTTATGATTTCCTAGACATTAAAAAAAGCCATACCAAAACTTTTAAAGCATTGGTATAGCTTGAATGGTAGTCCCTAGGGGAATCGAACCCCTGATTCCACCGTGAGAGGGTGGCGTCTTAACCTCTTGACCAAGGGACCAAAGACATTTGTTATTATATCACACTTTTCCCAAAATTATAATTTACTTTCCAAACAAATCCATTCATTTTTTTAGTTTTTTATGTAATTTACTCCTTTTTCCTTTATTTCTCTTTATCTTATGATTTAATTTTCACCATTTACCTTGCTAATGAATTTTCTCACTACCTCTTCATACTTTTCTCTATTTGCTCCATAGCATTCCATATGATCTGCATCTTCAACCAAATATAATATATCTTCCTTATTAGCTCTTTTATTATACATATCTTCTGCCATAGTATATGGAACTAACTTATCCTCTTTCCCATGGATAAATAAAATTGGCTTATTAGAATTCTGTATTTCTTTTAATGGATTAACTTCATCCATATCAAAATTACATCTACATTTAATCTTTTTTCTTAGTAACCAATATACAGGTTTAAAAGGAATGTATCTTTGTTTATCAAACTCGTGCTTTATTTCTTCTTTTCCATTAGAAAAACCACAGTCATCAATGATGAATTTTACTTTATTATTATTAACTCCACACATTAATACAGTTGCTCCTCCTAATGACTGACCATGAAGACCTATATATATATCTTCTCCATTCTTCCCTTCTAAATACTTAATCCACCCATCTATATCATTCTTTTCATAATATCCATAGGTAGTATACTTTCCTTCACTTCCGCCATGTGCTCTTTGATCTACTAAAAGAACATTAAACCCTTCATTTAAAAACAATCTAGCAAAAGGCATATGAATATGATAATTAGCACTATACCCATGAACAAGTATCATATATTTATTATTCTTATATTTTTCAATAAGGTACCCCCTTAAGGTATATCCCTCTGAAGATTTAATTTTTACATTAAAAATATCTTCCTCATTATAAATTTCCTCATCTAAAATTCCTTTATCTTTTAAATATAGAAATGCCTCTTCTTTATTCTTCTTATGTTTTAAAAATATCCTTTTAAAGGCTAATTCTGAAGAATAGTGTAAAAATATAACTCCAAAGATAAGTATCAAAATAATTAAGCTAACAATTGCCAACATACTTTTACCTCCCTATCCTTTACTTTTATAAATTATACTAAAAATAAAAAAGAGTAGCTATAACTTTTCTTGCTACTCTCTCTTATTTAATAGATGAACACATTTTTTCCCCTTCCAATTAACCTTGTAATTTTTCTGCTAAAAGCTTTAATTCTTCAAGTGTTAATTTCGCTAAGTAAGGTCTAGATATTTCATTCCCCTCTTGAATCTCACCTCTTCCAAGTTTAAGAATTGTACTTATATACATTTCTCTATAATCCCTCACTGCCATAAAGATTCACCCCCTTTTATCAACTGTTTCTCATTATATTTTATATACTATGCTATACCCCAATAATGATTACAGCTTTTGGATGTATAATATTTTTATATTATATCACAATAATGTAAATTTTCAAAATATTAGGTCAAAAAAATAAGAGAGGTATCCCTCTCTTATTTTCCATCTAAATATGAAACTGCACTTAATGAAGCAATATTTCCTTCACCAGCAGCTTTTATATACTGATAGGGCTTACCAACACAATCTCCAGCTGCAAAGCATCCTTTAAGATTTGTTTTCATAAGTCTATCAACCTTTATATGACCTTCCTCTTCTTGAAGTCCTGGTACTAATTGCGATGGAGATATGGCATCCTTTAATAAGAATACCCCATCTGCTTCTATCTCTCTTGATTTAAATAAAAGCTTAGAAACCTTACTTTCTCCAACAATCTCAGTTGGTTTATCTTCAACTAACTCTATTGAGTCATTTAATTTATAGTTACCTTTATATAATGGAATATAATAAACTTTACTTGCAAGTTCACTTACATAGTTAGCTTCATGTTCCCCTTCTTCATTAGAAGATATTATACATACGGTTTTTCCTTTATATAAAGGAGCGTCACAAGTTGCACAATACCCCACACCTTTACCTAGGAATTCTAACTCTCCTTTTAAAGGCTTCGAGAACTCTACTCCTGTTGCTAAAATTATTGATTTAGCTTCGTACATTTTATCATTTGCCATTAAAGTGAAGTATTCACCCATAGAATAAACATTATTTATTCTTTCTTCAGTAATTTCTATTCCCATAGAGCTTATATGCTCTCTAAAAGCTTCTCCAAGCTTACTTCCTGTAGAATTAGGGAATCCTAAATAGTTATTTATTTTTGGTGCTCTTTGTACCTTTGAACTAAGATTTCTCGTACCAAATAATATAAATGATTTATTTCTTATCTTAGCATTAAGGGCCGCTGATAATCCAGCAGGCCCACTACCTATAATAGCTATATCATATCTATCCATTAGAAATTAAAGAACCTCTTCTATAGCTTCCTTTAATATATCCTTTGGCATAAATCCTACTTTTGTTTCTACTTCAGCACCATCTTTGAATATCTTTATTGTAGGTATACTTTGAACGCCATACTTTGTAGCTGTTTCTGGACTTTCATCCACATCAATCTTTAACACCTTAACTTCTCCCATTTCTGAAGCAACCTCTTCTAAAACAGGTGCTAACATCTTACAAGGTGCACACCAAGTTGCAAAGAAATCAACAACTACTACTCCTTTCGCATTAAGTACTTCTTCATTAAAATTACTATCATTAATATGGTTTACCATTTTATTACCTCCTTATACCCCTTAGGGGTATGTTTCATTTTCTTTATTGTATCTCAATTTATGTCCTATGTCAACCATAAGCCTATATTTATTCTGCTGTATTTACATTATTTTTATTCTTTCTATCTAATTTATTTAATTCTCTACATTCAAAACAAATACACCATTCCTCTCCTGTACTATCATTCCTTTGAAAAAAGAAATCTTTCCCTTCCTCATCTTTTCTCATGCGAAATCCCATGCCGCAGAAACTACATGAAAGGGGTAAAAAATTATTTAACTCTCCTGATGAAATATCACTAATCAAAACTTCCACCTTCTCCAATATAAATTTCTTTATATTAAATTCTATTTTACTGTGCCTTTATTATTACAAAAATTAAAGAGGATATATAAAGTAATAATCACTTAATATATCCTCTTAATGAACTTAATTATGCACAAACTTATTTAATTTTTTATATATACCTTCTATATTCATTAACTCTTCATGAGTTCCTCTCTCTTCGATACCTTTATCTGTAAGAACTATAATTTCATCTGCATTTCTAATTGTAGAAAGCCTATGAGCAACTACTATAGTTGTCCTTCCTTTAGCTAATTCATCAAGAGACTTCTTAATATAATACTCTGTAGTATTATCTAGTGCAGATGTTGCTTCATCTAAAATAAGTATTGGAGGATTTTTCAAGAATACTCTTGCAATAGATATTCTTTGTTTTTGTCCCCCTGAAAGCTTAACTCCTCTTTCTCCAATATAAGTATCATAGCCATCTTCTAAACTCATAATGAAATCATGCATATTAGCTTTTCTTGCAGCTTCATATACCTCTTCATCACTAGCTTCCATATTACCATATCTTATATTATCCTTTATTGTACCAGTAAATAAGAATACTTCTTGTTGAACTATACCAATATTTTCTCTTAAAGAACTTAAAGTAACATCATAAATACTCTTATCATCTATTAGGATATCACCTTTATCTATATCATAAAACCTTGGAATAAGATTACAGAAGGTTGTCTTACCTCCACCTGAAGGACCAACAAGAGCTAGAGTTTTTCCAGCTTCTATCTCTATTGATAATCCATTTAAAATTTGATTATCTTCATAACTAAAGTATGTGTCCTTAAAGGTTATCTTACCTTTTACATCCTTTAATTCAATTGCATCTTTCTTTTCCTTTTCTCTATCCTCTGCAAGTATCTCAACATATCTTTGGAATCCTGTCATACCACTTTGGAATTGCTCCATAAAGTTAATAAGCTTCTTAATTGGGTCCATAAACACCTTAATATATAAAAGATACGCTGTAAAATCTCCTACAGTAATACTGCCGTTAAAAGTATATATTCCCCCGGCAATTAAAACTACATAATTAAGAATATCTAATGAAAAGTTAGCTCCTGAGAAGTATTGAGCCATTATTTTATATGCACCTTCTCTTGCATTCATAAAGCTCTTATTTCCCTCTTCAAACTTTTCTTCCTCATAATCATGTGTTACAAAGGCTTTTGATACCCTTATACCACTAATGCTATTTTCAAGTCCTGCATTTACCTTACCAGTTTCTACTCTAGTTTTTAAGAAAGCTTTATTCATTCTCTTTCTTTGATACATTGTAAATATAACTATTATAGGAATAAAGGCAAATATAATTAAGGTTAAAGTTAAATTTATACTGCTTAAAACTATAAATGAACCAATTAACATTACTATTGATATAAACAAATCTTCAGGACCATGGTGTGCAAGCTCTGAAATATCTTGTAGGTCATTTATAATTCTTGACATAATGTCACCAGTTTTTGTGTTATCAAAGTAGGTATTAGGTAATTTTTGAAGATGATTAAATACCTTTCTTCTCATATCTCCTTGCATTCTTACACCTACAACATGTCCTTGATACTGCATAAAGTATCCACATCCTGCTTTAATTAAAAATAAAATAATTAAAGTCACTGCAAATACTCCAATTACTCTTAGTTCTCCATGATTTGTAGCATTGTCCACTATTTCTCTTGTCATCATTGGATAAACTAAATCTATTGCAGCCGCTAATGATGCTGCCAATAAATCTAATATAAACAGCTTTTTATATGGCTTATAAAATCTAATAAACTTTTTAAACATTTTTCCTCCTTAGTTTCAACAATTACTATATTAATTTTATTATTTCCTGCTTACTCTCTAATAAATTCTTTTTAAATATTCCCTTTATATTAAATGGCTTTCCACCTAACACATAAATTACACCATTCATAAAAATAGCTTCGTCCACATCATGTGTAACAAATATAACTAATCTGTTTTCTTTATTGAATATTTCTTTAAGTTCGCTCATTATTGAATATTTAGTTTTATAATCAAGGGACTTAAAAGGCTCATCCATTAAAATTACTTTTGAAGGCTTTAAAAGAGCCCTTGCTATATTAACTCTTTGCTTCATACCGCCACTTATTTTTTCAGGATAATCATCTTCAATACCTGAAATATGTAATAAGCTAAATATTTCCTTTAATCTCTTTTCTCCCTCTTCCTTAGTAAAATAGTTATAAAGAAACAACTCCATATTTTTCTTTATAGTAAGCCAAGATATAAGTCTATCCTCTTGAAATATATAACTTATATCTTCATTATTTACTCCAATTATTTCTCCACTATCTTTAGAAGACAAACCTGCGATAATATTTAAAAGTGTACTTTTACCTCCACCGGAAGCTCCAATAATACAATTTATCTTATCTTTACTAAATTCAATATTAAAGTTTTCATATATCTCATTTTCATCAAAGCTTTTGCACAAGTTTTTAATAATTAAATCGCTCATATTTTTTCCTCTCACTTCCACTTATTAACCTTAGATATAAGTACCTTATTAGCCCATTCAAAAATCACTGAAATTATTGCTATTAGAACAATCCAAGCAAAAATTGATGTTGTATCAAAATTCATTTTTGACAATTGAATAGCTGAACCTATACCATATTTAGGTTGTCCGTGTACTTCTCCTGCAACCACAACCTTAAATGCTAAAGAAAAAGATGATATTAAGATATTCATTATATAAAACACTATTATTGGAATATATATTTTTTTAATTTTTTCTATAGTAGAAACTCTATATATTTTGCACATATCCACTATTTTATTGTCTATTCCATTTAATGAATTAATTATGCCTTCATATAAGATAGGAAATACTATAGCAAACCCTACTACAAATGGTGCTTTATCCTTGTTAAACCAAATCAAAGCTAATACTACTAAAACCATTGTTGGAATAGTCTTACCTATTGCATTTAAAGGACTTAAAAAATTTCTAAAGAAGGGGTACTGTTTTGAAAGCACCCCTAAGATAATAGCTAATACTAAAGCTATTGAAAAACTAATTAAAGTTCTATATAAACTACTTATTACATTCTGGAAAAAATCAGCACTCCATATTATATCCCCCATAGAAACTAATACTTCCTCAATTCTTGGAAGATATATGTTATTATTAATTTTTACAGCTATTATTTCCCATAGAATTAATAGCACAAAACAAGCCAATAACCTTTGCCTTCTATTTTTCCATGAATACTCCTTCATCTGGAACCTTTCCTCCTATTGTCTTAGGATCAAATTCGTTTAGTTTATTAAAATAATTTATATACTCTTCAGATGTACCTTTTATTTTTGCAAATTTTATATTCCCCTTTTCTACAGCCTTAGGGATAATTGCTTTATTTGCTGAAACTCCAATTTCTTCGCAATATGCTGCCAAAGTTTCACCATCTTCATTTGCAAAATTACAACTATTTTCAACTTCCTTTAAGAACTTTTCCACAAATTTATTATCATTATCTATAAGTTCTTTTTTAACTATAATTGTAGCTTGCGGAAAACCATATTCTGAATTATTAAGAGTTTTCCATTCTTTATTAAAATCCATTATTACATTAATATCAGACTTCTTTGATAAGACTTGGGAAAGTGCTGGTTCTGGAATCACTGCATATTTTGTCTTTCCAGCCAGTATAGTTGGTGCCAATTCTGTAACTCCATTTACATATGAAAAATTAAAATCTTTATCCGGATCGTATCCCTTATCCTTCAAAACTGTTCTTGTAACAATATCAGGTGTTAAACCCTTTCCTATATTGTAAATTTCTTGTCCCTTAAGTTGGTCTAAAGTTTTCTCTCCATCTGCTGATATTAAATAGAATGATCCCCATCCTGTAGTACCCACAATTTGGTATCCTGCATTTTTATTATATTGAGTGGCTGCTACATTTGAAGGTACAACAGCTATATCAGCTTCCCCCTTAAGAACAGATGTAACTATATTTTCAGAAGTTTTTTCAATTGTGTAATTAATATTATACCCTTTCATAACTTCTGGTTTTTCTTTAATCATTTTAGCTAAGGCCATACTTGGTAAGCCATCAGGAATAACAACTTTAACTTCCTTAGTTCCCTTAGGCTCTGACCCTAAGCATCCAGCAAACAATCCTAAAGAAAATAATGCTACTATAATTACTGCTAATTTCTTTTTCATTCTTTATTCCCCCTTTTTTATTTCTCTCATTTTATATTACTACAATATGCAAAAAATTCCTACCTACTTTCCATATTTATTAATAATGATTATCCATTAAATTTAAATTGTTAACTTTACTAAACTTATACTTTTATCTCTTTTTTTCAATAGAAATTTCATTTCACATTAAAGTTATTTACCATAATTGTACAGTGAAATCATTTAAAGTATCACTTTGATTATTGAGTCCAGTCTCCTTAGATTATAGCTATGTACTTTAGAGTAAATAAAGAAATATAATATAAGTGTAAAGAATTTCATTGTAGGAGGAGAAGTCTAATGATATTTTTATTAAAAGTACTTGCTTTTTCTTTTATTATTACAGGATTTATTGCAATGTTTTCTAATCTTTATTTAGGAAGATCTGAACTAGTTAGTCTATATAAATCACTACAAGATAATGTAAATATAAAAAGATTATCACAATATGAAGGAAGTTTTGGCATTATATTCGGTACATTATTATTATTACTATTATATAGCTCATATAATATGAGAATTTTATTCTTTATTCCTTTATGTTTGCTAACATTAATCTATATTCCACTTAGAACTAAACTTATGGCAGATAATAGATAAAAAAATGAGATAGATATTTATTCCCTTAGTACTAAAGGTAAGAAAAAAAGGAATCAATTTTGATTCCTTTTTTCATCTATAAATATCTACAATTAATCCTTGAATTTCATCTATTGTAGCAGCTATACTCATATTTTCCTTTTCTTCACCTAATACAGCTTGAGTTAACTCCTCTAATTTTTCATCTACAGTATCTACTGTAATAAAATATTGAGTTTGCCAAAAGCTAATATCCTTTTGGGTATCATACATAAATTGAAGAACAGATTCTAGGTATTCTTTAATCATTTTTTTATAAAGTCTAACATCGGCATAAGTTTTAGTAATAACCAACCTATTACCCTTTTTCTTTATATCATCTACCATCTTCTTTAATTGCTCTTCTGATTTTCTTTCCTTAGCTTGATTAAAGCTTTGAGAAAAATCCTTTCTATTTGAAACAGTCTTTCTTTCTTCTCTATTAATTGTGCCTCGTGTAACTCTTCCTATTTCCATGTTATCATCCTTCCTGTGACTAATTATATCAAAAAAATACATAAGCTACCACCATTCATGTTATAATATAACTCGCACTTTTTGATTAAAATGTATATAATAAAACTTATGCTAAATAAAACTATTATTAAAAGGAGATTATAATGAAATCATTTAAAGAATTAGGACTAAATGAAAATATAATAAATGGATTAAATAAACAAGGAATTGAAACCCCAACTGAAATTCAATCCCTATCCATTTCAGATATATTAGATGGAATGGACGTTATAGGTGAAGCTCATACAGGAAGTGGTAAAACACTAGCCTTTCTTGCTCCAATTTTTCAAAAAATTGATGAAACTAAAAGAGAAATGCAAGTACTTATTCTAGCTCCAACTCATGAACTAGTAATGCAAATTAATAATCAAATAAAATTACTTAGTACAAATTCAGAAAAAGCTGTTACTTCTCTAAATATTATTGGTGATGTTAATATAGATAAACAAATCAAGAAACTAAAAGAAGTAAAACCACATATAATAGTAGGTACTCCTGGTAGAGTATTGGACTTAATGAATAAAAAGAAAATTGCATCTCATCAAATTAAAACCATTGTTATTGATGAAGGAGATAACCTTTTAGATAACACTAGCTCAAACTTTGTTAAAGACATAGTTAAGAAAACAATGAGAGATAGACAACTTCTTATTTTTTCAGCTACTATTAGCAATAAGACCTTAAGTACTGCAAAGGAACTTATGAAGGATCCTATTATCTATAAAAACAAACAACAAGTTTCCTTAAATCCAAATATAGAACATTACTATATAGAAGTTGATCAAAGAGAAAAGGTTGAAGTACTAAGAAAGTTATTATCTGCAGTAAACCCTGAGAAGGCATTAGTCTTTGTTAATAAGTCTTTTGATATTAACATAGTTAAGGATAAATTAAATTATCATAATAAATCAGCTTTTGCTATGCATAACAGATTAACAAAAGAAGAAAGGCAAAATGCTTTAGAAAGTTTTAGAAATGGTAAGATAAATATTTTAATTTCTTCTGATATGACTGCAAGAGGTTTAGATATTGATAATATAACTCATATTATCAACCTAGACTTTCCTAAAAATTCAGAAGAGTACTTACATAGAGCTGGTAGAACAGCTAGAGGAAATAATTCTGGAATAACTATTTCTTTAGTAACTCCAAAGGAAAAAGGTGCTATAAGAATATACGAAAGAGATTTCAAAATTAAAATTCAAAAGAGAAATCTATCTTATGGAAAACTAATTTAATTAATGATAAGAGGCTGTGATTTATTTGCAGCCTTTTATTTTTTTAATATATATTTATATAAATATATGTTCTTATATTTATGACTCCCTCTAAGAACTTTTATAATAAAAGAATTTTTAAAAGATATATTATTAATATTATTTTTCTTATTAATATAACTAATCATCCGACTTCATTCTAATTTTCTTCTTCTATTTTTTCCCTTTTATTTCTTTTACTGTTATAATAATCTTATTCGTCTTATCTATTAGTTTCCATCTATTATAAAGGATAAATTATTTATCTTAACTATATACTAATAGTATTGATAGAAAATATTATTGAGGTGATATATATGTGGTTTAATACAGATTCTACTGATGTAATTAAAGAATTAAATTCAGATTCTTTAAATGGACTAACCTCTGAAGAAGCAAAAATAAGATTACAAAAGAATGGTGAAAACAAATTAGCTAGCAAGAAAAAGAAAACTATGGTTCAATTATTCCTAGCGCAATTAAATGATGCTATGATTTATATTTTAATTGCTGCCGCAGTTATCTCTGGAATAATGGGTGAAATAAGTGATTCTATTATAATCCTTATAGTTATTTTTATTAATGCTACAATTGGAGTCGTACAAGAATCAAAGGCTGAGAAAGCTCTTGAAGCCCTGAAACAACTAAGTACACCTAAAGCATTGGTAAAAAGAAATGGTGAGTTAATAGAAATACCATCTGAAGAAGTTGTAACTGGTGATATTGTAATAATTGATGCTGGAAGATACATTCCTGCTGATTTAAGATTAATAGAAACAGCCAATCTTCAAATTGAAGAATCAGCCTTTACAGGTGAATCTGTTCCAGCAGAAAAAGATGCAAAAATAGTACTTGAGGATGAAAAAGCCCCTGTAGGAGATAGGGTTAATATGGCATATATGTCCACCTTAGCTACCTATGGACGTGGTACTGGTATTGTAGTTGCAACAGGAATGGATACTGAAATAGGAAAAATTGCAAAAATGTTAGATGATGAAGAAGAAGAATCTACTCCTCTTCAAAAGCGTTTAGCACAACTCGGTAAAATTCTAGGTTTTGCAGCCATTGGAATATGTGTAATCATCTTTATTTTATCTATGTTCCAAGGAAGAGATTGGTTTGAAATGCTATTAACTGCAATTTCATTAGCAGTAGCCGCAATTCCTGAAGGGCTTCCTGCAATAGTAGCTATAGTTTTAGCTCTTGGTGTACAAAGAATGATTAAACACAATGCTATAGTAAAAAAACTACCTGCTGTTGAAACTCTAGGATCAGTAAGTATTATATGCTCTGATAAAACAGGAACTCTTACAATAAATCAAATGACTGTTAAAAAGATATATATAAATGATTCTCTTGTACCTATAAATAACATAGATATTAAAGATAATTCAACAGAACTTTTAGTTGAAGCGATGGTTTTATGTAATGATGCTACTTCTAACGAAACTTCTAAAACTGGAGATCCTACTGAAATAGCATTACTTGATGTAGGTAATAAAGTTAATCTATTTAAAGACTCATTAAACGAGGAGCATAAAAGAGTTGATGAGATACCTTTTGATTCTGATAGAAAGTTAATGACCACTGTAAATGCTTATGAAAATAAGTTTAAAGTATATACAAAAGGCGCTATAGACTCCCTATTTAAAATATGTAATAAAGTTCTTATAAATGGTGAAATAGTACCTCTTACAGAAGAAAAGAAAAAAGAGCTTTTAGATGCATCAAACTCTATGAGTGATACAGCATTAAGAGTTTTAGGTGCTTCTTATAAAGAAATTGATAATAAAAATGTACCTATAGACAGCCTAGAAAAAGACCAAATCTTTATAGGTCTTATGGGTATGATAGACCCACCAAGAGAAGAAGTAAAAGCTTCTATAGTTGAATGTAAAAAAGCAGGTATAATCCCAATTATGATTACAGGAGACCATAAAAACACAGCTTTTGCAATTGGTAACGAATTAGGAATGGCAGATAATATAAATCAATGTATGTCTGGTAGCGAAATTGATAATTATAGCCAAGAGGAATTTAATAAAATAGTAAATAACTATAGAATTTTTGCTAGGGTTTCTCCAGAGCATAAAGTAAAAATCGTAAAAGCCTTTAAGTCTCACGGAAATATAGTTTCAATGACTGGAGATGGGGTAAATGATGCTCCTTCACTAAAAGCGGCAGATATAGGTGTGGCTATGGGAATTACAGGTACAGATGTTGCTAAAGGTGCTGCAGATATGATACTAACTGATGATAACTTCTCTACTATTGTAAACGCAGTGGAAGAAGGCAGAAACATCTACAACAATATCAAAAAAGCTATTATATTCTTACTTTCTTGTAACTTAGGTGAAATAGTTGCCTTGTTTGTTGCTATATTACTTAATTGGAATACTCCACTTTTACCTATTCATATTCTATGGGTAAACTTAATTACAGATAGTTTTCCCGCTCTATCATTAGGAGTAGACCCTAAAGACTCTTCTGTTATGGAAGAACAGCCAAGAAGTCCTAAAGAAAGTCTATTTGCTGGCCATATGGGAATATACCTAGCAGTCAATGGGCTATTAATTGGTATTCTAACACTTTTTGCATTTAAACTTGGAGAAAGAATTTATCCAAATTCATTAATGCATGCTCAAACAATGGCTTTTGTAGTGCTTAGTGTATCTCAATTATTTTTCTCTTTAAATATGAGAAGTACTAAAAAATCAATTTTTTCAGTAGGTTTATTTACTAATAAGTATTTAATTGCATCTATAGTCTTTGGTATATTAGTACAATTTGCTGTAATAACAATACCTTTCTTAGCAAGTGTATTTAAAGTTTATGCATTAACATTAAATGATTGGATTCTAGTAATATTAATTTCACTAGTTCCATTAGTAATTAATGAAATATTAAAGATATTCCTAAGAATGAAAAAGGATAAATAATAAAAAATGCTGTATCAAACTAATGTTGATACAGCATTTTTTTAAAAATCTTTAAAAGCTTCAGCATATTCTACTGTTCCTTTTACATTATCAAAATATCCTTTTTTAATGTCCTTAACCATGTAGTTATCCTCCGGTACATCAAAGGGTGCTTTTACATCATAAATCCAAGCTGGTTTAAATCCATACTTTTCAAAAATACTTTTATATCCTAGAACAACTATTCCTTTATAACCAAGCTTACTAGCCTTAGTAAATGCCCTTTTTATCATTTTACTTCCTATTTTTTTATTTCTGTACTCTGGTAATACTGCAAATGGTGCTATTGCTAAGGCTTTATTAGTATCTTCCCCATTTATTATATTAACTTCTGTACATAAAATATATCCAACAATCTTATTATCTACTTTTGCTACTATAGATAGTTCTGGAATATAATTTTCTGATTCTCTTAAAGCCTCTACTAACTCATGCTCTTTTTTATCACTATATTCGATATCTTCAAAAGCTTTAATTAACATTTCTATAATCTCTGTTCCATCCCCTATTTTTTCTTTGCCAATACTTAAAGTCATTATTTCCTCTCCCTAATTAACATTTCCTTTACTTTTCGACTTTTTTATTTAATACTAAACATGTTTTTAAAATTTTTACAAACAATAAATATAATTTATTAAGAAAGGAGTATTGTTTATGAAAGAAATTGTATTTGCAGGGGGATGTTTTTGGGGCGTTGAAGAGTTCTTTTCTAGAATAAATGGAGTAACAAAAACAGAAGTTGGTTATGCAAATGGTAATATAAAAAATCCTACCTATGAACTTGTTTGTAGAACAGATACAGGATTTGCTGAAGCAGTATATATTCTATATGATGAATCTAAGGTTAAATTAGATTATCTAATTGATAAATACTTTTCTATAATTGACCCTACTTCCTTAAATAAACAAGGTAATGATAAAGGAAAACAATATAGGACTGGAATATATTATTTAGATAAAGATGATTTAAACTTAATAGATAGTAAAATTTTAGAAGAAGCAAAAAAATATGATAAAAAAATAGTAGTGGAAGTAGAACCTTTAAAAAACTACTATCCTGCTGAGGAATATCACCAAAAGTATTTAAAGAAAAATCCCTTTGGTTATTGCCACATAAAACTGGATTAAAAACGGAGAAATAGATATTTATTAATATAAAATTGTATTTCTCACTTTGATTTATAACAAATTAATTTTTATAACTGGTCTAGATATTAAAAAATCACCATACTACTCTGTATGGTGACTTTTTAATTTATTTCTGTTTTAATTTTTGTTTAAACTCTATTACATCCTCTTCACTCTTAAACGCATTAATAGGAACTATTAAACTAATCTCATCCTTATTCTTAAACTCAATAAATAAGCATTCCGATATTTCTGTAACATCTGCTACATCCTTAATACTTATTGTTCTACTCTTTTCTTCTATATCTACAATAATATTTTCTCCATTTAAAACGAGTTTAACATCTCCATTAGGTAGCAAATCTCTTTTATTAGCCATTCTCTTAAAAGCTCTCCTAGTCATTTTTTCAAGTAATGCTGGATAGAAGAAATAAAATACTATCCCTAATAATCCAAATATAATTGAAACTGGTATTTGACCTGATAATATTGTAAATACAAAAATAACTGCACAAGCTGAAGTTAAAAATATTCTTGGTCTATCTAACTTCTTCTCATCCCTTGATTTTTTAGATGCAAAACTAGCACATTCAATCCATTGTTCTACTGTATTTCTATAAATAATTTCTATCATACACCTTTTCCCCCATGTTTTATCTATAAAATACATTATACATTATTTTTACTATATTTTTATATCAATATTTCTTATTTTTGAAAAACCATCTAAAACTTCTATGGTGCTAATAAATAAAAGTTTATCTTTATTAAAACTAGAATTTCCTATTTCATTTTGAATTGATAACATTTTTTCTTCAGTAAATATTTCCTTGTTGTTTTTAATATATTCTATAGATTTCAATACTTTATCTTTACTTATTTCATCTTTTCTAATCCATCTATATAAGTCATATATATTCATAACTAATAAATGTTGCTCTGTAAGATATCTTGATAATTTATCATAATTATCACTTGAATTAATACTAGTCAACCTCTCTTCTATTAATCCTGAATATAATATAAGGTTCTTCATCTCTTCATCCATAGTTACCTCATTAATATAATCAGATACATTTTTAATCATTTTTTCTACTATATGATTATATGTATTAATTAAATTTATTGTTGAATCTTTAATGCTAAATGGAAATATAAATTTATTTATTAACATTGCAATTATTACTCCAATAATTACATATAAAATTCTAACTCCACCAAGCTCTCCTACATTTCCTATTAAAGATGCAGCTCCTACTGCAGATACAGTTGTACAAATCATTTTATATTTATATTGAACAAGATAGCTTGATACATATCCAGTTGCCATAATTATTATCCCTCTAATGCTAGTATCTTTAAATACTGAAAAGAGTATTGTAATTATAATCACTCCAATAAATGTTCCTAAAATTCTATCCAAACTCTTCTTCTTAGACATCTCATACTGTGGTTGATTTATGGAATTTACAGTGAAATATATCCACCTTCCATCTACAAGCCCCAAAAATTCCACTATAAATGCACTAAATGCTATTCCAATCCCTAATCTAAACCCATATGTAAATCTTAATGAGTCTCTTGATATTTCACGTCTGCATCTCCATGCCCTTTTATAGCTTTCTGGAATTTCGCCCCTTCTTTTAACCAAATTATAGTCTTTCTTTTCTAATTTAATTAAACTATATAAATCATCTTCTATTAATTCAATAATATTTATTATCTTTAATGATATATAGTCTGTTATTTCCTCTTCTATAATTATCTCATTAAAAAGAGAATCTAAGTTTTCTAAATTTTTCTTGTCTTCTAAGCAAACTTTAATATTTTCAATAAGAGGAATAACCTTCTTTTCTAGTATATCTATCTTTTCACTATTTTTCACCTCATTTAATATAAGGTTTATTCTTGATAGTGCAACTAATATATCTAGTTTAATTCTACTTTCCTCAGGTAAGTAGAACTCTCTTTCTCTTTTATCATATATAACCTTTCTAAACTTACTAATTTCATCTTTTATTCTACTGTCTATCACTTCTGTATTCTCTTTTCTTTCAAGTAACCTTATTTTTTCATTTAAATTAACGCATATACTTGTTAGCAACTTATCTCCAGCTTTTGAAACCTTATCCCTATTTATTATAAGTTGAGCTCCCATAATTACTAAGGCTCCAAATATAAGTGAACCAATTCTATTTGGTAACTTCTCTAAAGATATAGGTGATGATAACATAAAAATATATTGAAGCGAAAAGGGAAGATAAGTAGGAGATTTTAAGTTATGACATAAAGTAAACCCAATGATAAACATTACTGCAAAGTTAATTAAAACTCCTAAATACATATTGCTAGTAGCTAAATATGACATTATTCCTAAAAATACATTAAATCCAATAAGAACTAATGCATTTCTTGCAGCATTTAAAGTTAAATCATTCTCTAAAAACATTAAGGCCCCTGTTACCGTTGTTACTGCTATTAGTGTATTTTCCTCCCCAAATATTTTTATAAATGTTGTTATAAATAGTATTATAAATATAAATAGAACTGTTTTTGATAATATAGTTTTTTTATTCATAATTAAGTCCTCCCTAAAAAACGTACAAAAGCAATCTTATAATAGTATTTTCATTATTTCAACAACGTATTAAATTTAAATTTTCTGTAAAGAATGATCATATATTTATTTTACTCATACTATTTTTAAATAAACAAAAAATACTCCAGCACAAATATACTGGAGTATTCTTTATTACTTTGTTATATATAAACAAACTAATTTAACAGTATTTTCCAAAGCACTATAATGTGTTCTTTCCATACCATGTGAAGCATGAACCCCTGGCCCAATTAAAGCTCCTCTTATGTTATTTCCACCTCTAAGAGCTGCTCCTACATCTGATCCATATTGAGGGTATATATCTACCACATAATCTAAATTATTTTCCTTTGCAAGGTTAACAAGGTCAGTTACCATATTATAATCATATGGTCCACCAGAATCCTTAGCACAGATAGATACATCATATTCTGTACAGCTTAAATCATCCCCAATACATCCCATATCAACAGCTAACATTTCTGTTATATCGTGTGGAATATAAGATGCTCCATGACCAACCTCCTCATATACAGTAATCATTATCTTTGTTTTATATTTAGGCCTTTTTCCCTCTCTATGTAATAATTCTAAAAGAGCTAATAAGGCAGCTACACTTCCCTTGTCATCAATAAACCTTGATTTTAAGAAGCCACTTTCTGTAACTGTAGTTTTAGGATCTATAAAAATATAATCTCCTGGAAATATTCCTAAAGCATTAACATCTTCTTTAGACTTAACTACCTCGTCAATCCTTATTTCCATATTTTCTGCATCTCTAGATTTTGAAGATGCATCCTTATAAACATGAGTTGAAGGACTAGTGCTTAAAAAGGTTCCTGTATATATTTTTCCTTCTCTTGTTCTTATTTTGCAATACTCACTATCTAAAGTAGGTACAGTTGGTCCTCCAACTACAGTAAACTTTAATGCACCAGAACTAGTTACAGATCTAACCATAGCTCCTAAAGTATCTACATGGGCTGATAACCCTATAGTTTTCTCATCACTTTCTCCTTCTATAGTTATAACTCCACAACCCTTATTAGTATATTCAAATTTATATCCAAATCCTTCTGCAATATTTTTTACTTTTTCCATAACTTCATAGCAAAAACCACTTGGACTATCGCACATTAATATTTCTTTTGCTGTATCTAATAAAAATTTCTTATTTACTTTTATATCCACTTCATTCATCTCCTTCTATATTTTTATAACTTTATTATAAAGAAATAGGAGCTGCTATACCAGCTCCTACTTAATTAAATATCCATAACTTGAAGCATTAAATCGTTACTTCTATTAATAAATTCATCAAGTTCATCTGAATTTAATGACTTATTAGATATTAACGCTAAATCAACAATTTGCTTACAAATCATATTAACCTTATCTTTTTTACTTTCATCATCAGAAATAGATACAAGTTTCTTTATAATTGGATTATTTCCATTTATAACAAGACTCTTTTCTTCTGGAATGTTCATTCCCATCCCTCCAAATTGAGCTTGCATTTCTGCCATTCTTCTAGAGTATTCAGAAAGAAGTACCATAGCTGGAGTCTTTTCATTTTTTAATGACTCTACCTTATATTCCTTCATCTTATCTCCAATTACTGATTTAAATAATTCAATAATCTTTTCATTATTTTCTTTATTTTCTTCAGCATCCTTATCCTTTAATACATCTGAAAGATCAGAGTCTACTCTTGTAAACTTAACATTACCATCCTTATATTCAAGGAATGATATAAAGTTATTATCTATTGGACTACTTAATATAACTGCATCTAATCCATATTCCTTAAATAGTTTTATATATTGAGATTGCTCTTCCTCATTACTTACATAGAACACCTTATTCTCATGCTTTTCTTTAGCATTGTCTAAGTAATCTTTTAAAGTGATATGCTTACCTTCTATGTTCTTAAATACTATTATATCTTTTATCTTTTCATAGAAGCTTTCATCCTTTAAGCATCCAAACTTAATAAATAGATGAATATCATCCCAGAACTCATCAAACTTATCTCTATCATTATTAAATATTGAATTTAACTTATCCGCTACCTTTTTAACAATATGTTTAGAAATTCTACTTACATCCCTATCGTTTTGTAGGAAACTTCTTGAAACATTTAAAGGTAAATCTGGACAATCTATTGCTCCCTTAAGTAATAATAAGAATTCAGGGATAACTTCCTTTATGTTATCTGCTACGAATACTTGATTATTATATAACTTAACCTTACCTTCTATAAGCTCAAACTCATTCTTAAGCTTAGGGAAATATAAAATTCCTTTAAGGTTAAATGGATAATCAACATTTAAATGAATCCAGAATAATGGATCTTCATATTCATTAAATACTTGTTTGTAAAATTCTTTGTACTCTTCATCTGTACATTCACTTGGCTTCTTAAGCCATAAAGGATTTGTATCATTTAGAGGAGTTGGTTCTCCATCCTTATCCTTATCTTCTTCTGACTTTTTCTTTTCTTCATCTACATTGATTAAGAATATTTCTGTTGGTAAGAATGAACAATACTTTTCAATAATTCCTCTTACCTTATAATATTCTAAGAATTCTTTGCTTTCATCATCAAGGAATAGAGTTATTGTTGTACCCCTAGTTTCTCTAGAATCAGAATCTCCCATTTCATATTCTGTTCCACCTTCACATATCCACCTTACAGGGGTAGCCTCTTTCTTATATGATAAAGTATCTATTTGTACCTTTTTAGCTACCATGAAAGCTGAATAAAAACCTAATCCAAAATGACCAATTATGTCATTTCCTTCACCCATTTTATCTTTATACTTTTGTATAAAATCCTCTGCACCTGAAAATGCAACTTGTGTAATATATTTTTTTACCTCTTCATCTGTCATCCCTATACCGTTATCGCTGAAAGTTAATGTACCTTCTTCTTTGTTTACAGAAACAACAACCTTAAACTTTTCGTCATCGATTCCCTCTGCTTCTCCTAGGGATACAAGCCTCTTATATTTGCTAACAGCATCACATCCGTTACTAATAAGCTCTCTAATGAAGATATCTTTGTCTGAATATAACCACTTCTTAATTATTGGAAATATATTTTCTGTGTGAATTGAAATATTACCTTTTTCTATACTCATTTTTATCCCTCCCTAAAAGATAATTTTAGTCACATTAAATAGTATTGTCAATTATGTCCATGTAAAAAAATAGTGAATTATATAATTCACCATACTAGCTATTTAAGATAAACTAATGCTCCATAGCTGCTATGTTTATATACCTTTTCTAAATCTAAAGTTCTTTTCTCTCCCCAAGTTGATACATTTATAGATATCTTGTTCCCTGCTCTAAAATACTTTGTTATTGTCATCCAATGCCAATCAAATTCCTTTAAAGCTGTATTCCTTAACATTAATATTGCAACAGGCTTATTGTCACTTAAAGCTTTTTTTATAAAAGAACAAAATTCATAATAACTAGTGTTAAAATACTTCACTTCAAAATCAAGTTTTATTCCCTTACTTTCTCCAAAGTTATATAATCCTTTTATAAAATCTCTTGGCTTTAATATACCAATCTTTTCTATAGGCCTTGTCCACTTTATAACTTCATTCATATACTTTAAGAAGTTCTCTTTAGAAAAATCCTCATATTGATATAATTCTTTTATGCCTTCATTAATACTTTTGTAAGCTAATAAATTAGCTGCTGCTACTGCAGCACATCCATATTTTCTATTAATCTCATCTTTAAACCACTCTTGGTTTCCACCATAACAAAAGTTTTTCCCATCATTAATATTTAAGAAATTAATATAGCTCTTTATCTCTACACATTTAAAAGGCATAATCATCCCCACTTTCACATTAAATTAATACATAATGTATATTTAGTCGCCTTTATCTTCATGTATAACATTCTTATTTTCTTCAGTACTATTATTATTTCTCTTATTAAAATAGAAAGTATTAATAAAATCCATAAAATCCTTATTACCACTCTTAGGAAAAAGATTATTTATTACTATTTTAACAAGTGCAACTATTTCTGCAAATATCCCTGTAATAAATAATCTTATAGTCCATTCATCAAAATCCATTTCTCCCTTTCCAATTTTCCATACTATAACATTTATAAATATAACTTGTATAACAAGAATTATACTAATACCTAAAGATAATCCTTGTTTCATCCTTTGTTCTGTTTTCTTTTCATCCTTCCAAATAGTAAGAACCTGAATTCTATCATCTGTTTCTTTATATTCTTGCTTTTCCTTTTCAGATATTGTTCTTGTAATTGGAGTCTCATAATCAAAATTTATTAAATCATCTAGCCCTAATTCTTCTGGATCATTATAATCAAAACCATCATTATACTTCTCTTCACCCATCCCATTCACCTACTTCAAATTTAATCTTTTAAGTCTTACATTCATAGCTGATTGAGAAACTTTAAATATTCTTGATAATTCCATTTCAATCATGCCTGTCCCAAAATTAAGTTTTCTTAATTGATCAAATTTTTCTACCAGTTTCTTTTCTGGCATAAGTAAACATCCTGCAAACTCATTTGCCTCTTGTTCTTCTTTTGACTTAACAGCTAGTACATCTCTATGAAGATCTACAAATTCTCCTTTATTATTAATATGATTTAAAAAATAATGTCCTAACTCATGTGCAATTGTAAATCGCTTTCTTGCCATACTGTCATTTGCATTAATATATATGCTTATATTTTCCTTATTCTTTTTAATCCCACCTAAAACAACTGACCCTTTTACAGATTTAAAATTAACTTGTGATATAGGTATTCCAACCTTTTTAGCAATAACTACAGGGTCTATAGGCAAACTTCCATCTGTATATTCTTCTATGATGCTATCAACTTGAAATTTAATATTATCCATGTTAATCTCCACCCTTTCATTGATAAATATAACTTTCCCCATAACTACTCCTCCATCACTTGTAATTACAGAAGATTATACATATCCTTATATACATATAAATCTTCCTTTTTATTTATTCCTAGTTGTTAATATTTTTATCCTTAATACTTATGATATGTATATATATGCAATCCGCCCCTTACTTCCTAATAATTAATTAATTTAACATATTACGGTTGACATACATAGAATCTCGATGTATTATATACCTAGAAGTTCTAAGTAGGAGGAATTAAAATGATATCTAAAGACTTAATAGCTGCTTCATCAAAACCTTTAATACTTTCTTTTTTATCTAAACGAGAAAGTTATGGCTATGAAATTATAAAAAACATACAAGAACTTTCTAACAACAATATTGTTTGGAAGGAAGGTACTCTCTACCCCGTACTAAAAAAACTTACTGAAAATGGATTAATAGAATCTGAGTGGAAAACTATAGACGGAAGAAAAAGAAAATATTATAGAATCACAAATGCTGGTTTAGCCTCTCTTGAAAAAGAAAAGGCTCAATGGAAAATCGTAAATAATACACTAAATGGTATTTGGGATGAAAGAATATGTTTAACTTAGATGAATCTATTAAAACCTGGAGAAATGATCTTAACAAAAATGATGTTTTATCCCTAGATGATTTAGATGAACTAGAATCTCACTTAATGGATGAAATTACTGTGCTTAAAGAAAAAGACTTATCAGAAGAAGAAGCTTTTTTAATTGCCAAAAGCAGAATTGGTCAAAATGATATTATTGAAGAAGAATATAAGAAAGTAAATAGAAATGAAATATGGTTCCATAAACTATTCACCTTATTTATTGGCTTTATTTCCTTTCAATTTATATTAATCTTAATTCGTTTTATTGGACTAATAGTAACAGTTTCAGTTTTCTCAAAATACCCATTACCTAATTCTCCAATATCAAGTTTTTCTTTTGGTATTCAGTTAAGTATATTACTTGCTATATTTACTTTCATATTTTCACCACTATTTCCTAAAGTTTTATCTAATTTTTCTGCACTAAATATTAATGTAAAATCAATTATTATGCTGCTTATACTATTTTTCAACTTCTACGCTATGCCAATATTATCTTCTAATGTAATTACAGACCTGGACAACGAATATCTCTTAAATTATCTAAACACTTATAATTTCGCATCAAATCGTATAGAAACTCTTTTTATTCCTATATTCTTAATGCTTTTCTTAATAGTTAAGAAAGTTAAAAAATACACATTCGCTAAAGCCTAAAATAAAAAAACTCAAGCCCAGCTTGAGTTTTTTCCTTCTCTCTCTTACCCTAATTCTCCTGATTATCTCTATTATCTCTATTAACTTTATTTCATTGTTCTAAATTCAAATCCCTTACCTTGTAAATATTCAATTATTTGTGGTAATGCTTTTACTGTCTCTTCTTTACCGTAAGTATCATGCATTAATATTACAACACTATCTGCATTAGGTCCTAATTCCTCCACGCTACTCTTTAATTTTCCAAATAATCCTGTAGCATCCTTTTTCTTTCCTTCTGCATCACCATTTAAAGCATTCCAATCAATATTACAATAACCTTTTTCAATCATTTTATCTTTCATTGGTTGTCTGCCATTCCAAGACCAGTAACCACCTGGGAACCTAATTGTTTTAGTATCAAAATCTTTACCTAATATCTCTTTAAGTAAAGCATTATTCTTTTCTATATCATTAGTTATATTTTCAACGTTCATTACTCTATTAGGATATAAATATTTATAATCATGACTGTATGTGTGGTTTGCTATAGCATGTCCACTTCCAGCTATTGTTTTTAATATCTCTTGTGCTTGTGTATTATCCTTAAGAGAAGTTCCTAACACAAAGAAGGTTCCTTTTATATTATACTTGTCCAGTACCTTTAATACTTCTGGTGTATTAGTTGTTGATGGACCATCATCAAAAGTTAAATATGCAACTTTTTTGCCATCTGTTCTAACTGGATAAGTTTTAGTTCCTGTTAATAAGCCATTAGTATTTTCTGAAACCATTTGAGCACTATCTGCATTTTCATCTTCTTCTAAATTTAAGTACCCACTATTATCTAGTTTTGGTTTTTCAGGCTCTTTTTGAATATTTTCCTCTTCTTGCTCTGGTTGTGCTGAAACTATCTGATTTTCACCCTTTACTCTATAATCAATATATATAAAAGTAGGTATCATTAATAATACTAGTGTAAAGCACACTACTAATACCACTTTCATTTTTTTTGAATTTCTTTTTTTACTTAATCTAGCTCTTCTATACTTGTCCATTTTTACTACCTCCACTACTTCCTTCACTAATATTATAGTTCTTAAAGGTATGAATAGTAGTTACAAATTAATTACTATTTATTAAAATATAAACTACAAAAAACTACAAAATTATATCATTAATTGTAGTAATTAATTTTTCATCACCACACTTATCAATATATATGTTAATTAGCAATTGTATATTCATTGATTTATAACCTCTAATTCCCTCTGAATATATAGCATAAATTAAATCCTTATATCCCTCTTTATTTTCTTTAATTAAATTTATTATTCTATTCTCCTCTACCTCTACCAAATCATCTATAATTTTATCCTTTAATTTTTCTGAAAAGACATTTACATACTGCTTCTCCTCTTCACTCATACCTTCTAAATCATTGTTTAATATTTTCATAATATCCATATGTATCACCTTAAATATTTTCTTTTAATCTTCTAATAGCATAATCTATAGCACATTCTAAATTTAAAATATTTTTCCCTCCACCTTGTGCTAATAAAGGGCTTCCTCCACCTTTACCATCCACAAGAGTTATAGAATCTTTTAAAAGTGCTCCCATATTTAATCCCTTCATATTCTTTGAACATGCAAATAACAAGTTACATTTTTCTTTATCTCTAGTTCCAAATAAAACTATTCTATTTTCATCTTCACATATAGCAGTTGCTAATTTATTAAGATTTTTCATTTCTTCATTGTCAAAAATATTATTTATTAAAACAACATTCTTTATAGATTCTCCATTAGAAACTAATTCTTTTATTTCGTATTCCCCTAGCTTTGCCCTTACTTTGCTATAATCACCTTTTAATGAATTATAGTTATCTACAAGTTTACTTAAACTACTAACTACATCATCTGTTCCAGAGCTTAAACTTAAACATATATTATCTAAAACAAAATCTCTATGTAAATAATCTTTTATAGCCCTACTACCTGTAAGATATGTTATTCTTGTATTTCCTTTATGCTTTTCGAAGCCTTTTATCTTAATTAATTGAAGGTCTAAAGTATTATTTGGATGAATTCCACAACATGCATTAATATCAATATCATCAATTTTAACTATTCTAATCTCATCATCTTTAGTAGCTAAATCTCTTCTAAGTCCCATCTTTTTTGCTTCTTTTCTATTAGTCATTAAAAACTCAACTTTATGATTTTCACAAATAACTCTATTTGCCATCTTTTCAGCTTCTCTTATCTTTTCTTCTTCTATTGTTCCTACAATATCCACAGTACTTATTTCATTACCAATATGTATTCCACATGTATTTGCATTAAATAATGTATAAAAACATCCTGATAATAAATGTTGTCCTAAATGTTGTTGCATTCCATCAAATCTTCTACTCCAATCAATGGTACACTTTATATTTTCTGTCCTTTTAGGCTCACTCTCTAAAATATGATAAATCTTATTTTTATCTTCTATTACATTTAAAACTCTTATTTCATCAATGTATCCTAAGTCGCACCATTGCCCTCCTCCACCTGGGAAAAATGCAGTTCTATCCAATACCACAGAATGTTTATTATCCTCTTTTTTATATTCTATTATATTTGCTGTAAATTCCTTCAAATATCTATCTTTATAATATAACTTTTCAGTCACCTAATTCACCTTCATAACCTTTCTGCTTCATTAATCTCTCTATATTCTTACCTATTATTTCTATTCCAATTCTTATATCATCATCACTTACTCTTCCAAAACCTAACCTCAAAGAAGACTCCCCTTTAGCATTATTATAGAATAAATCTCCTGGCATAAATAATACTCCATCTTCATAACAAAGATTCAGTAACTCTCTAGAGCTAATATTGTTTTTAAGCTTAATAAATACGTATAATCCACCTTCTCCTGTAACATATTCATATAGAATATGTTTATTAACCATCTCCATTATTAAATTGTATTTACTTCTATAATATTTTCTAATATTCTTTATATATCTAGTAAAAGCTCCACTCTTCAAATAGTAGTAGAAGGCACTTTGATCTAGAAATGATGAATGTATAGTTCTTCCTCTTTTCACACTTTCTAAGATATCAATAAGCTTCTTATCTCCCATTATCCAACCAATTCTTAACCCAGGAAATAAAACCTTTGATAAACTTCCTATATAAACCACACCATTTCCCCTTCCACTTAAAGCTGCTAAAGGCTCTAAAGGAGAACTTGAATACAATAATTCCTCGTTAAACCCATTTTCTATTATTGGAACGGAATGTTCCCTAAAAATCTTATATATTTCTTTCCTTCTTTCAGAATTCATTACTATCCCTGTTGGATTATTATATGAAGGAATTAAATATGCTAATTTAGGTGTATATAACTGTAATGTCTTCTTTAAATCTTCTATTACCATTCCATCCTTATCCATTGAAACTCCAACAACTTTCAATCCATAAGCTTCCATAACTTTAAGTGCTGTATTATTAGTTGGTTCTTCGCATAAAATAACATCCCCTGGAGAAGTTAATGATGCTAATATAATATCAAATCCTTCTGTAAAACCATTGGTTATTAATATATCCTTATTCTCTTTACTAACACCCTTTTCTCTCATATATTCAAACAAATAATCAATTAAAGGTTGATACCCTTTCGCATATCCATAATTTAATAAGTGCACCTCTTCATAAGTCCACGAATCCATTAAAGCTCTTTTAAAATCTTCTAAATTGAAAAGTTCACCTTCCGGTGCAATAGATTTAAATGATATCATGCCTCTTCTAAATTTAGGTTCACTTTTAATAATATCTTTATCTCTTAATACTTTTCCATATTTATTTACCAGGTTATCCCACTCAACATTATATTCATATACCTGTTTTTCTCCTTCAACAGCTATAAAGGTTCCCTTTCCTCTCTTAGTTAGAATATACCCTTTACTTTCTAGATTTTCATATGCAGATATTACTGAATTTCTACTTATTTTTAGATACTTACTTACTTCTCTTGTTGATGGTAACTTACTATCCTTTTTTAAGTCACCTTTTTTTATTCCACCTATTATATGTCTTTCTAATTGAATATATATTGGATCACTATCATTAATTTTAAGTGTAGAAAAAATCACTAATATCACCTCTTTCTCCATTCTAACCAACAAATTCATTATAGCAACTCTTTCATCTACTTTACAAATAATTCACTAAAAAAGATTGGGTGGATATTTATTTCCTTCGTACTTAATGTAAGGAAAAAAGAAGAGTACATTTAAAAAATAATTTTTTCAAAAGTACTCTTCCTTTTTAGAATAAAAATAATTCTTTGTGGAATTATAATTATATAAGTAATTTAAAAGTTTTAAATTTGACTACTCATTTAGAAGGTAATCAACATAACTTTTATGCAATACCGGCCAAGATAGTAGTTTTTCCATAACGAAGAAGTAGCCGGGTTAAAATTACTTATATGGGGCATACATTATTTAATGTATGCCTTTTATTTTATCCAATATCTTTTATGCTCTTCTATAATTTCCTTCTTGCATATTCCCTTTTTAAACCATTCACATTCACTACATATGGTATATAAATTACTTTCAGTATATATACTATAAATATTTTCTATGAAATCTGAAAAGTTATATTCTTTCAATTCCAATCCAAACTCCTTAAGGGTTTTATTATCTAACCCTATTACTTTATTCTCCGTAACACATTTCCCCTCATCTCTATTAGGACAGGATACACAGATATCATCACACCCATTTACTATTAAAACTCTACATCTTGGATCTAACTTTATTTTTTTATGAATTTCACTCATCTTATCTACAAATTCTTTGCTATATCCATTTCCTCTATAAAAGAATAAACAATTAATATGATGAGGCCTAAGCTTAAGCATTTAACTTTATCACTCCAACAACTCTAATTCTTATAGATATTGCTACCATTATTCCTAAAGCTGTTAAAATTAAATCCTTAATTATAAATGGATATAATCCAGCTACTAATGCCCCTTCTAAAGTGAGTCCCATTAACAGCTTAAGCTGAATCACTCCAAATATATAATCAACAGCTAATCCAAGATATGCACCTATAAATGCTAAAGCCTTTTTATCTTTTTCTATAAAATATCCAATAATAAAAGCCATAAATACAAATCCTATTATATATCCTCCTGTAGCTCCAGTTATTATGTTTAATCCACCAGTAAAACCAGCAAATACAGGTAGCCCTATAGCACCTAACAACATAAATACAATAATAGACAAGGTCCCTAATTTCTTTCCTAATATAACAGATATAATTACAACTCCAAAGACCTGTAAAGTTAGTGGTACTGATGGTAATGGTATTGATAATTGAGAAAATACAGCCATTAATGCTGCTCCAACTCCAACCATTATCATTTCTCTAACAGATAACCTCATTTTTCTCCCCCTAAAACTTTTTTGTTAAGTATAATATTAAAATATAGCATTGTCAACTTATTTTATTTTATAAGTTGACAATTTAATTATAATTTTATGGGAGAAACTGCAAAACAATTTCTCCCATAAAATTATAAGGCTCTTTTATAAATATAATAAACATCTTCCCAATCTAAAGGCATAAATCCTTTATCTAGGTTAAACCTAACTGCCTGTTTAGCCATTATTTCTAGCTTTTCTTCACCAATTCCTAACTCACTTAGAGATGATGGTATTCCTAATTCATTAAAGAAATCTCTTGTTTTTTCTATTGCCATATGAGCAATATCATTTTTATCAAGACTTGAATTTATTCCCCAAACATTAACGCCATAATCAACAAACTTATCCAATGTTTTATCATTAATTACATATTCCATCCAATGTGGAGTAAGTATAGCTAATCCAACTCCATGAGTTATATCATAGAAAGCACTTAATTCATGCTCCATAGGATGAACACTCCATTCTCCACCTCTACCATATGTTAATAACCCATTTATAGCCCAGCTTGATGTCCACATAAGGTTAGCTCTAGCCTCATAATTTTTAGGATCCTCAATTGCTATTTTCCCATACTTAATACAGGTCTTTAATAATCCTTCACATAATCTATCTTGCATGAATGTACCTTCAGTTGTATTAAAATACACCTCAAATATGTGACTCATTATATCTGCTGTACCTGCTGCTGTTTGGTTCTTTGGAACAGAGTATGTGTATTCTGGATCAAGTATTGATACTCTTGGCTTCATTTTTTCATGTCCAAGTCCTATTTTATTATTACTTTGGGTATCTGAAATTACGGCAAAGGCATCCATTTCTGAACCTGTTGCTGACAATGTAAGAATACTTAATATAGGTAATACTTCCCCTATTTTACTTGGATCCATAACAATATCCCATGGATCACCATCATAATTTACTCCTGCTGCAATAACTTTTGTACAATCTATTGTACTTCCTCCTCCAACAGCTAAAACCATATCTATGTTATTTTCTCTACAAATTTTAATTCCTTCTCTAACACTTGTAATTCTTGGATTAGGCTCTACCCCTGACAATTCAAAACATTCAATTTTATTTTCACTGCAAATTCTTTTAACATCATCATATAATCCTATTTTCTTAATACTTCCTCCCCCGTAAACCATAAGCACTTTTTTACCATACTTACTTAATTCTTTTCCTAAATTTTTAATTTGACCTTTTCCAAAATAAACTTCTGTTGGTATTGAATAATGAAAGTTTTCCATATCTTTTATGGCCTCCTAAAAATTAGTTTAGATAATAATTTTATAATTTCCTTACCTTTACGAGTGTTATGGATATTTGTTTCTATGTTACTTGGAACGCAACTACGGAACAAGCAAGATAAATGTCCACCACACCTTTTTATATATTATACATCTTTAATAGTATATATTTAAAGTAACAAAATCATTCTTTGTGTATCAAAACCCCTAGTTTTTAAATAGTATATAGAAACAGTAATAACTGTATTGAGGTGAAAAAATGAATCCTTTATTAAATATGCTATTTGGCAACATGATGGGTGGAATGGGCCCTGGTGGTGGAATGATGGGAGGTAATCCACTAATGAGTATGCTTATGGGCAATAGAGGTGGAGGTAATCCTATGATGGGTGGTAATAACCCTATGATGGGTGGCGGAAACCCACTTCTAAGTATGTTAATGGGCGGTATGAATGGTGGAAGAAATAATAATAACAACAATATGAATCCTCTCATGAGTATGATGCAAAACATGAACAGAGGTAATGGAAATCCCATGACTAATATGAATAATCCTATGGGAAACAATGGTGGAAATATGAATAATAATAACCCACTAATGGATATGCTCAACAACATGATGTCTCAACAAGGACAACCCCCTAATATGAATGGCATGAGCAACATGAACGGTATGAACAATGGTATGAACAATGGTATGAGTAATCCTTTAATGGATATGTTCATGGGAAATCAAGGTGGAATGAACAGCATGAATAATCCTATGAATAATGGTGATTCTGGTATTAACAGACATAGTCGTCATAGACATAGGCATTAATTTTTCATGATAATGAGGAAAGAAAACAGGAGGTGGAAATCACCTCCTGTTTTCCTTATCTTTTTATATAATTATAAATTTCCTTATTAACCCTATATGCTTCTTGTAAATCTTTCTTAGACACCTCTTTAAATGCATACTTATATTCATAATAACTCTTCATCAAGTTTAAAAAGCCAACATCTATATTTGATTCTACCCTTTGAGCAAATATAAGTTCAGTTTCCCCCAAATAGGGTTCTATATCTACTTTTTCAAGTAACTCAATACACTCCTTTATTAAAGCTTCAAAGGTTTCTTCCTTAGTATATTTCTTGATTCTATATAAAAATCTATTTCGTTTAGTTAAATATAAAATTAAGTATATTAACCAAACAATAAATATTATAAATAAAACACCTAACATAAATAATGTAAAACTAACCCTTAAGCCTGAAAGGCTTCCACCACTTTTTTCATTATTTTCTTCAATAATATCTACTTCTCCGCCCTCTGAAGATGGTGTTGGATCAAATATTTTCCAACCATACCCTGGTATAAAAACTTGTACAAACGCATGTCCATTCGACTCTCTTACTACATAATTTCCATTTTCATCTTTTTCTGTAACAAGATATCCTTCTACATATCTAGCAGGAATTCCACTTGATCTACAAAGTAAAGTCATGGCTGTTGCATATTGAACGCAATATCCCTCTTTTCCTGTAAATATAAAGTAGTCAATATAACTTCCTTTTTCTCTATTTACAGGTAGTTCTAAGCTATATACATACTCCCCCGACAAAAAGAAATCTCTAATACTAGCTGCCTTATCATAATTAGATTCCTTATCCTTAGTTAATTCATTAGCTAGATTTTTCATTCTATCAGTAACATCATCCTCTATATTAAGATATACTTCATCTATTAAATCATTATATTTACACCTATTATTTTCTCCACCGGCCCTAAGTAATTCATTAAATCTATCTAAATTCATATATTTCATTAATGCTTCTTCAATTGTGTTTTCTGATGGCTCATCATTTATATATTCAATATTATAAACTTCACCATTTCTAAAAACCTTTTTATCATCAAAGAATAATTGTTCAAATGAATTTAAATATAAGTGTATTACTTTTTCATCTAAGCTTGAAATATTTACTGACGAAGTATTAGAAGGGTGAGATAAAAAATAACTATCACTATCATTTATTTGAATCCATAACTTTCTATATAATTTATTATCTCTTTCTTTAATTAAGTTTTCATAATCTTTATTTTCTTTGCCTGCTCTTTCTAAAAAATAAATTCCAGAATCAATTTCATATTTCTTATATTTGTAAGTAATTAGTTCACCTTCTTTAAAATCTTCTGTTTCATATTTCCACATTCCATTTTCAAATTTATCAAATGAATGATCTATTAAATATCTTACATCTTCTCCTTGAACTGTATAAACAATATTATTTGAATTTATTCCTGTAGATTGGTTTACCTCTCTAATAGAATTACCTTTTATATTAAATCCAGAAATATTTGATGTACCCATGTATAAATTTGTAATTCTTCTTACATTATCAAGAAAATCATTTTGAGGCAATCTAGCTGGAAGTGGTAAAAAATATGCTATTAAAAAAATTAATCCGCAAAAAGCTACCATAACCTTAAAATAATCTTTTTTCTTTATATTTATTATCTTATCTATTGATAGTCCATCTTTTTTTGTTCCTTCAATAAATAGAGAAATTATTAAAATTATAAATAGAAATACTATAATATTAGTGAATAAAGTTCTTTGAATATACACACCTTTTATATAAGAAACTAATACTATAAGAGACATTAGAAATACCATAGGCCTTCTAAAAATATTTACTGTAAAATAGTATCCTAAAGATGAAAATGCAAAAGATATGAAAATAATCGCACCATATATATATCCTAAGTAATCTCCAATTACTCCTCCACCACCAAATGCCCATTGATAAAAGGTTTCTTCTACCATTAAATCACTAACACTAACTAAAAAATAAGTAATTCCTATAGATAATATACCAGCTACTAAGTATAAGAATATCCCCCTTCTTTTCCAATCAACAACCAACTTATATAAGCAGAAATAGCCTAGAACTAAGACTCCAATAATAATTGAATAAAGTATATTAAACCTTCTATAGATCGAATAAAATAAAATTTCACTCCCAATAAGTATAAAGAAAAAGGATAGTATATTATCTAATAAGTGATTTTTAAATACCTTCATATCATATCCCTTCCAAGCTATAGTCCATTTTTAAATATAGCTCTTCCTCAAAGGCTTTTCTTTTATCATTGCTAACAACTATAACTTTATCATTTCGAACTTCCAAAGATCTTACAAGCTCTCCAAGTTCATTATCTTTATTACTTGTAAAAATTATGTAATCAGATTTTTTATCTTCATTTAATGCTAATTTTCTAAATCTATTATTTTTAGAATATATAAACTCATAGTAACTGAAATAATTTTGCAACCAAACTATACTTTCAATTTCACTCGATGAAAATATTCTCCATCCAGTCTTTTCCCCTATAACAATATCTACTTCTAAGTCATTGTTAATAAATAAGTCTATAATACTTATAAATCCTTCTATAATTAAATCTTCAACTAATTCCACATCCTTAGATTTTAAAATAAGAGGATCTAAAATAACTACCTTTTTATTAATATCATTACTTATACTTTTTCTAATCATTAATAAATTCTTCTTTGAGGACAACTTCCAGTTAACTCTATTTAAAGGATCTCCCTCTGAATACTCTTTGAACTCATATCCTGGTTCACCAACTATTATATTAGTTTCCCCATCATCAACCTGTGATTCCTCAAATTTATTATCGACTAAATAATCACTACCATCTAACTCTATTAATGATGGCAAAATGGCTATTTTATTTATACACTCTTCACTCTCAATATTCTTTTTAAATAACCCCAGTAAGCTTCTTATACAAATTGATGAAAGTTCGATTCCACCAACACCTCTATGAATAGCCCTAAACCTTAGTTCTAATTCTTCTTTTTCTCTTCCTCCTATTGATACTCTTGTTATATTATTTTCATCTGAAATGACATTGTTATTGTATTTAATTTCATAATCTACGAAAGGTATTGGTACCCACCCATGATTCTCTATCTCTACATTGCATAAGAAGCAAGTATTCTTTTCAATACTATCAACTTCACATGTAACTTTAGCATCTAAAACTTTTCCAAAGTAAATAAATAATAATCCATCAATAATAGGTGCAATTATAATCATGTATAACAATACATAATTCTCTTTTAATTCAAAGATATAGGTAAAAATATAAGATAAAATTAAAATTATTATATATGAAATCCAATTACCCATTTAACACCTTGCTAGTATTTTTTATAGCATTATTTACACACTCTAAAACTATATCTGAAGAATTTTGCCCCTTTACTCTTGCACCAGAAGATAAAATTATTCTATGAGATAATACATCAACGCTAACTTCCTTTACATCCTCTGGAATTACATAATCCCTTCCTTGTAAATAAGCTACTGCCTTTGATGCCTTTAGTAATTGTAAACTTCCTCTCGGGCTAGCTCCTAAAGTTATTTTAGGATTATTTCTTGTTGAAGTAACTATATTAATAATTAAATCCTTGATATTATCACTTACTCTAACTTCTTCAATTTCCTTCTGCATAGTAATTATATCTTCACTTGTAGCTACAGCTCCAAGATTATTTAATGGATTTTCACCTGCAAATCTATCAAGTATTTCTTTCTCTGCTGATTTAGTTGGATATCCTATAGAAAGCTTAAATAGAAATCTATCCATTTGAGCTTCAGGTAACTTATTAGTCCCCTTACTTTCAATAGGATTTTGTGTAGCCAAAACCATAAATGGTTCTGGTACTTTTCTTGTAATTCCATCTATTGTAACTTGTCTTTCTTCCATTACTTCTAAAAGACTAGATTGTGTCTTTGCTGATGCTCTATTAATTTCATCCCCCAGTAAAAAGTTACAACTTGCTGCTCCTGATTTATAAATAAACTTTCCTATAGAAGGATTATACATTGTAAACCCGGTAATATCTGATGCCATTACATCTGGGGTAAATTGAACCCTATTAAAAGTTCCTGATACAGATTTTGCTAAAGCACCAACGCATTGTGTCTTCCCCACTCCAGGAACATCTTCTATAAGAACATGTCCATTTGTAAGTAAAGCAATTACTATTCTCTCTATTACTTTCCTCTTTCCAACCATAATTTTTTCCATATTATTTATTATTTCGTCCACTTTACTCATAAATATTCCCCTTTCCCTTTATCCTTTCTAATAATATAATACCATATTTTTCTAAAAACAAACAAAATGAACTACCCATAATGAGTAGTTCATCTCTATTTTATCTTTTTCTTTATACCTTCATATAAATAATCCAAATAATCTGTATCAACATTATTATCCCTTAGAATTTTCATTCTATCTTCAACTTTTTTTATAGATTCCTTTGCTTCTCTAAAATCCTTCTGTTTTATACATGTACTTGTATATTCTAAAAGATAATCTATTTTTGTTATTATCTCTGCTAAATCTTGTCTTCCTTCATTAACCAAATCAACAAGTAATGGATAAATCTTATGAGAAGTATTCTTCTTTACTTGAAAAAGGAAATCATTAGTACTACTTGTAGTTTTCTTTGCCATTTTATCTACCTTCTAAATCTTTTTTTGTAGGCATAGAATCTATAGCTTCATAACTAGTACAAGTTATAGCTTAACTCATCTACACCATTTTCTAAACCTTCTATAGTCACATTTCAGAACTAAAATGAATTATATCACCCTTCCTAATTTTATTCAAATCTATATTCTCCGTGACTTCCTCTATTAAATATTAATATCACCATACATAATACTTTACTCATTAAATTTAAACCCGCCTAAACTCCAGATATCTAATTTATCAATTTTAAGTTTTCCTTCATAAGATATTATTTCTAGTCCATTGCTACCTTCCTTCGGGTAAATTCTACTTGAAACAACAGTTTCTCCATCATTTAAGAATATCTCAACAGCAGATTTATCCATAAACATATGAACCTTAATTTTATCCTTAAGGTTATTTAGTTTAAACTTTCTAAAACTTTTTAATCCTTTTGCCATTGCACTATTATCAAATACTCCATAATTCTTAGTAAAATCTATTTTTAAGGATGCATATTCTATTTCTCCAAGGGCTAGCTTTATTTCAAATAGCGATGACTCATATTTTTCCACGTCTAAAACAAGCTCATAAGAATTTTCCATAACATTATCACTTTTCCAAGATACTATTTCTACTTTTTCTAAGCTTTCTATCTTATCTTTTCTTAGTTCCTTCATCTCTATTAAAGGTTTTTGAATTAGTTTACCATTTATAAGTTTTAGCTCTCTTGGCATAGTTAAGCAATGTACCCATCCTTTATTTACTGTTGGATGATATTGCTCCTCTTCAGGTAACCCCATCCATCCAAACATTATTACTCTACCTTTTTCATCTTTAAAACTTTGCGGAGCGTAAAAATCAGTACCAAAATCTAACTCCTTAAACTCTCCATGCTTAAATTCTAATGTATCAAAATTTAGCTCACCAACTATATATCCTGCTTGGTATATATTTTGATATCTAAATTCTTCTCTTTCTAAACCTTGAGGTGAGAATATTAATACATCCTTTCCTTCTATATTAAGCAAGGCTGGACATTCCCATATGTATCCAAAGTTATCATATGAAGTCTTTATTTCACCTTCATAATTCCACTTTTCAAAATTCTCTGAACTGTATAAAAGGGCTCTACCTTTTAAATCTTTTGTTTGAGCACCAATCATAAAGTAATATTTACCATTTCTCTCAAATATATTAGGATCTCTAAAATATGCTGTATATCCTTTAGGTATTTTACCTACAACTATTCCCTTTTTCTCTACATTACCATACTCATCACATATTGCTCTACATTGATAAGCTTCTCTTTTTCCATACTTATTTTTAACATTCCCTGTATATAACAGCTCTAGCCTATCTTCCATAGCATATCCGCTACCTGAATACACTCCATTTTTATCATACCTATTAGTAGGAGCTAACACCGCTTTAGGGTATGAATAATTAATAAAATCCTCTGTAGTAAATAGTCCCCAATGTTTAAATTTATGTTCACATCTAAAGGGATTCCATTGAAAGAATATATAATATTTCCCTTTATATTGAGCTAATCCATTAGGATCATTTACAAGACCAAATGGTGCTTCTAAGTGATAATTTAATCTCCAATTATTTCTTCTTTTTCTTTTATAGAATTTTGCTGCATTTAAAGTTATATCTTCTAGTCCTTTCATTCTAAACCTCACTTAATGTTTTAGCAGTTCTTTTAATAACCTACTTTCATAATCATACCCTTAACCAACCACCTATTATACCACCTATATATAGTAATATAAATAAATTTATATATTAATTAAATGCTGAAGTAATCTTCATCTTGTCTCCTTATATACAAAAAAGAGAAACCAAATAGATTTCTCTTTTTAAGACTTACTAGTGAAGCATAACTCCCTTATTATCTTCCCTAACTATATAACTATTTCCATCAGGATCCTTAAAGGTAAACATTCTTCCAGTTGGCAATTCTAAAAATTCGCCTACCTTAATTCCTCTTTCTTTAAACTTTTTATATGTTTCTTCTATTTTTACTGCCTTAAATAATAAAGAAGGATGACTAACATCTATAATCTTATTCTTTATAGACATCTTATTAATATCATACAGTACTATATTGGTAGACTCATCATTTGCAGGACCTACCTCAACCCATTTCATATTAGGTCCCAAAGGATGCTCTTCCTTTACTATAAAACCTATCTTCTTTGTCCAAAATTCTTTTGATACATCTTGATCTTTCACATATAAGGTTATCTCTTCAATTCTCTCAATCATGGAAATTCTCCTTACAAACATAATTTCTATATTATAAGTATAACCCTATAAAAAAATACTATTTATATTTACTTTCTAATTCTAATAAATATTGCTTTTTATCTAATCCACCAGCATATCCAACTAACTTACTATTTGATCCTATCACTCTATGACAAGGAACTATAATTCCCAGTGGGTTTTTATTATTAGCCCCACCAACTGCTCTTGATGCCTTTTCATTCCCTATTTCCTTAGCTATATGCTTATATGAAACTGTTTCCCCATAACTAATCTCTTTTAGCTTATCCCAAACTTTCCTTTGAAATTCAGTTCCTACAGAATACTTTATATTTATATCAAAGTCCTTTCTCTCCCCCTGAAAATACTCTTCAAGCTGTATCTTACATCTTGAAATCTCCTCACTTATATCCTCAGGTTTCATAGCTTCCACAAAGTCTGTAGCTATAATATAGCCATCTTCCTCAATTATTTCAATTATTCCAATTGGAGATTTATAATATCCATATTTCATTAGTTAACACCTCTATATTTAATCTTTTTTTATAATAGTATCTAATCTTCTAATTCTGATTTAATATCTTTAGCAAGATTGATTGCATCTTCCTTACTAGAATTTATTCTTCTTACAATGGCACTACCAACTATAACTCCATCACAAAATTTTCTTATTTCCCTTACTACATCTACTGACGAAATTCCAAATCCTAAACATATAGGAGCATTAGTATTTCCTCTTACTCTATGTAGGTAATCTACTATATCATCCCTTAGCCTACTTCTTTCACCAGTTGTTCCATTAGAGGAAACACAATAAACAAATCCTTTAGCTCCATTTACTATCTTAGCTATTCTTTCATTTGAGGTTGGTGCTACTAATGGAATTAAATATATCCCACTTTTTTCACAAAGCTCCTTAAGTCCCCCTCTTTCCTCTAAGGGGATATCAGGGATTATTAATCCATCAAATCCTGATTCACTTGCTTCTTTTAAAAACTTCTCTACGCCTCTTGTATATACTAAATTATAATAAATCATTATTACTAAAGGTATACTACTACTTTTTCTTATTTCTCTACCACATTTAAATATATCTTTTACTTTAAATCCATTTTTTAATGCTCTACAATATGAATCTTGTATTATAGGCCCATCAGCTAAAGGATCACTAAATGGAACCCCTAACTCTATTATATCAGCCCCAGACTTTTCTAGCTCCAACACTATATTTTTTGTTTCTTCTATGCTAGGATCTCCACAAGTTATAAATGGAATAAATGCTTTTTTTCCTTTTAACCTTAGTTCTAAAAACCTTTCATCTATTCTATTCATATCTATCCTCCAAATACTTTACTACTGTATCCATATCCTTGTCCCCTCTGCCTGATATATTAATTATTATAATTTTATCCTTTGACATTTTCCCTGCTACTTTTTTAGCATAAGCTATAGCGTGAGAAGATTCTAAGGCTGGTACAATCCCCTCTATTTTAGTTAAATATAAGAAAGCATCTATTGCTTCCTCATCCTTAACACTATCATATTTAGCTCTTTCTATTGAATCTAAATATGCATGCTCTGGCCCTACAGCTGGATAGTCAAGACCAGCTGAAATAGAATAAGCTTCCTTTATTTGACCATCATCATCCTTTAATACATATGTCATCATACCATGAATGACCCCTGTATTTTTATCATGAATAGCAGCTGCATGTTTACCAGTTTCAATTCCTCTTCCTGCTCCTTCTATACCTATAAGTTCAACTTCTTCATCATCTATAAAAGGATAAAATATTCCTATAGAATTACTTCCTCCCCCTACTGGAGCTATTATACATTCTGGAAGCCTCCCCTCTTTTTCAAGTATTTGTTTCTTTGCTTCATCTCCTATTATTCTTTGAAAAACTCTTACCATTATTGGATATGGATGAGGCCCTGCAACAGTCCCCATTACATAATAGGTATCTTCAACATTTGATACCCAGTATCTTATAGCCTCATTTACAGAATCTTTTAGTGTCCCATTTCCACTACTTACTGAAATCACAGTAGCTCCCAATAATTCCATCTTTTTAACATTAAGAGCTTGTCTTCTTATATCCTCTTCTCCCATAAAAATTTTGCATTCCATTTTAAACTTTGCTGCTACAGTAGCCGTTGCTACTCCATGTTGTCCTGCACCTGTTTCAGCTATTATTTTTTTCTTTCCCATTCTTTTTGCTAACAATATTTGTCCTATTACATTGTTTATTTTATGAGCTCCAGTATGGTTTAAATCTTCTCTTTTTAAATAGATTTTAGATCCTTTTAAATCTTTAGTCATATTCTCTGCATAATACAGAGGACTTGGTCTTCCCGTATAATCTTTCAAGTAATACATATACTCTTCCATAAATGCTTCATCGTTAATGGCTTTATAAAACTCATCTTCTAGTTCCTTTAATGCATTCATTAATGTTTCTGGAACATATTGTCCTCCAAAATTATTAAACTTCCCTTTCATACCTATCCCTCACTTTTCTTATAAATAGTTCTACTTTATCTCTATCCTTCTTTCTAATCCCATCCTTATCAACTTTCTCTACTCCTGATGATATATCAATTCCATAAGGGTTAACTTTACTTATTCCTTCAAGAACATTATCTTCATTTAATCCTCCTGCCAATATTATCTTATTGCTTATATTAATATCTTGAAGTAAATTCCAATCAAATAGTTCTCCGCTACCTGGCATACTGCTATCTAAAACTAATGCATCCACTCTATAATTCATTGCTTTCAACATATCATCTTTAATTCTTATATTAATACCTTTCCAGACCTCCTTGCCAACTATCTTTATTGACTCTATAAAGTCATTCCCCTCTTCTCCATGAAGCTGAATAACATCTAATGGAACTTCTTTTATCACTTCTTTTATAAAGTCTTCTGAATTATTTCTAAATACACCTACAACCTTAATTCTTTTATCTAGCTTTTTATATAGCAAACAAGCCTCTTCTATACTTACTTTTCTTGCGCTTTCAGCAAATACAAATCCTATATAATCAGGACGTAAAAAATTTAGAAACTCAACTTCGTTCATTTTTGTTATTCCACATATTTTAATCTTCATATTTTGATCCCTTAAATGCTTTATACTCTTTAATAAATGAATCATTATTTAAATTTCTCATAAACATTTCACCTACAAGTACTCCATCTACTCCCATATCTTTAATAATCCTCAAATCATCACATCCTCTTATTCCACTTTCAGATATTACAATCCTATTCTTAGGAATATACTTAATTAATTCTTCCGTTGTTTTTAAAGTTGTTTCAAATGTTTTTAGATTTCTATTATTCACTCCTATAATTTCACAGCCACACTCTAAAGCTAACTCAAGCTCTCTTCTATCATGAATCTCCACTAATGGCTCTAATCCTATTTTTTTACTCTCATCATAAAATACTCTCAGTTTCTCTTTTAAAACACTAACTATCAGTAATATTCCAGAAGCTCCCAAAACCTTTGTTTCATATATTTGATAAGGATCCAATATAAAGTCTTTTCTTAGTATTGGCACAGTACTATTAAATTGAAGCTGTTTTATATAATTATCCTCTCCTAAAAATAAATCCCTCTCAGTTAGAACTGAATATGCATCTATTTTTAACTCCTTATAAAACTCATGAACTTTCTCTATATTAAAGTCTCTAAGGATTACTCCTTTTGAAGGTGATGCTTTTTTAAACTCCCCTATTACCGATAAGTCCTTCCCTTTCAATACATCTTTAAAATTTCTTTCCTTAGCTTTTATAGTAAATGCTTTATTATACACTTCTTCAAAGGGTACAACTGCTTTACTTTCTAATACTCTTATTTTTTTCATAGATATTAAATCATCTAGTATCATTAGCCTTCCCCTTTCCTAAGCAGACCTTAACTCTAAATATTTATCATAAGCCTTTCCTGAATATATTAGATCCCTAGCTAATTTAATCCCATCTTTTAGAGAATCTACTACCTTAGCTACATACAAAGCAGCTCCTGTATTTAATACAACAATGTCTCTCTTTGGACCACCTTTTCCCTTTAATATATCCACTATTATCTTTGCGTTATCATTTGGTGTCCCACCAACTAAAGCTTCAGGCTTACAAAGCTCTATTCCATAATCACTTGGATTTAATATATATTTATAAAGCTTCCCATTTTTCACTTCACAAACAGTGGTAGTAGTAGTTGTTGTTATCTCATCTAATCCATCATCTCCATGAACTACCATTGCCCTTTCTAGCCCTAAGTTTAATAATACATCTCCAACTGTTTCTATTAAATTCCCATCATATACTCCCATAAGCTGTCCAGTTAATGGAGCTGGATTCAAAAGTGGGCCAACCATATTAAACAATGTCCTAGTGCCCAGCTCCAATCTTTCCTTTGCAACATTCTTCATTCCTTTGTTATAAGAAGGAGCAAGTAGAAATGCCATTCCTTTATCTTCTATTACCCTTTTACTTTCTTCTTTTGTATAATCGACTTTAATACCCAACTCTTTTAAAACATCAAAACTACCACTTTTACTTGATACAGCCCTATTTCCATGTTTAGCCACCTTTACTCCTCCACTAGCTGCAATAATTGCTACAGCTGTTGATATATTAAAAGTATTAGCTCCATCTCCACCTGTCCCACAACAATCAATTAAGTTCTCCTTTTCCTCTACATCAACCTTCACAGTTTCCTTTCTTAATGCTTTAACTGCTCCTAACAATTCTTCTGAAGTTTCTCCCTTAACCTTTAAACCTATCAGGAATCCACCCTTCTGACTGGATGTAGCTTCCCCCCTCATAATCTCTTCCATTACTTCTCTAACTTCATCTTCTGACAAATCTATCTGCATAACTAACTTCTTCATTGCATCATTAATTTTCATAACATATCCCCTCCACAAAATTCTTTAAAATTCTTTTTCCCTTTGCTGTAAATATAGATTCAGGATGAAACTGCACTCCAAATATTTTCTTTTCTTTATGCTTAATTCCCATAATTACTCCATCTTCTGTTTCAGCTATTATTGATAATTCTTTAGGTAAGCTCTCCCTTTCTATTACTAAAGAATGATATCTCATAACATCTATCCTCCTAGAAATTCCTTCAAAGATATCATTTCCTCTAACGTTTATTTTTGAGCTTTTTCCATGACATATCTTATCTGCCCTAATAATATTGGCTCCAAAGGCTTTTCCTATAGCCTGATGCCCTAAACAAATCCCAAAAATAGGAATATAATCTCCAAGTTCTTTAATTAGTTGAACTGATATCCCAGCATCTTCTGGCCTTCCAGGTCCTGGTGATATAACTAATCCTTTTGGATTTAAATTTTTAATTTCTTTTAATGTTATTTCATCATTTCTATAGACTTTAACCTGTTCAAATTCACTTAAATATTGATATAAATTAAAAGTAAAGGAATCATAATTATCTATTAATACAATCATCTTAACGCCTCCTTTAGTGCCATTAATTTATTTTGAGTCTCTTCAAACTCTTTTTCTGAATCTGAATCATACACAACACCACCACCTGATTGAAGATATGCAATTTTATCTCTTAACACTAAAGTTCTAATTGCTATACACATGTCCATATCTCCACCATAAGAAAAATATCCTACTGCTCCTCCATAAATTCCTCTTTTCTTATCCTCTAGCTCCTCTATTATCTCAATTGCTCTTATCTTAGGCGCTCCAGATAATGTTCCTGCTGGCAAACATGAAGCTAGAGCATCAAATGCGTCCTTATTCTTTCTAAGAACCCCTACAACTTGGCTTGTAATATGCATTACATGAGAAAATCTTTCTATCTTCATAAAATCCTTCACTTCCACAGTCCCCACTTCACTTACCCTACCAATATCATTTCTTCCTAAATCAACTAGCATTACATGCTCCGCTCTTTCCTTTTCATCATTTATTAATTCTTCTTCTAACTTTAAATCTTCATGTTTACTTCTTCCTCTTTTTCTTGTACCTGCAATAGGATTAGTCATGACCTTTCTTCCTTTTACAGCAACCAACCTTTCTGGAGAAGATCCAATTACTTGATAGCTATAATAATCTAGAAAAAACATGTACGGAGATGGATTTCCTTCTCTTAGACTTCTATATATCTCAAGAGGTGGTTTTTCCGTTTTGCAATACATTCTTTGAGATGGAACAACCTGAAAAATATCACCTTTTTTTATATAATCTTTTGCCCTATCTACCTTTTTCATATATTCTTCTTTTGTTGTACCAAGTTTTATTTTTATAACTTTCTTTTCTAACTCCTTATCATATTTAATCGGTTTATTTATTAATTTATTAAAATACTCCCTTTGACCACCTATAACTTCCTCATACTGGCACTTATTATTTGGAAATACATTATCAACTACATATACCTTGTGAGTAAAATGATCATAACAAATATATCTTTTATAAAAATTAAACCTTATTGTAGGTATATCCAATTCATCATAGTTATTAAGTTTTAATTTTTTCTCATATAACGCTATAGTGTCATATCCCATATACCCTATAGCTCCACCTTTAAACGAAAACTTATTGCTTTTATTATCAAAATCAATTTGTGTTTCCTTTTTTATTGTTAATATATCTTGTAAAGTTTCTCCAATGACCTCTTTATAAGGGCTATCGCCTAAATAAGAATATCTTCCAAACCTATTTTCTTTACATCCACTTTCTAAAATAAACTTTCTTTCTCCATCTAAAGCTTTAAATAGTGTTATTGGAGTAATTTCATCCCCTCTAAATTCACTTATAATAGAAAATACTTTTTTAGATTTAATATTTTCCTCAAATTGTTCTTTTGAAATATTAATCATGTTTACTCCCCCTTTTTATAAATAAATTTACATATCACTTAAATACTTAAGTTATGAACAGATTGTCTAATTATATAGTTTTTTTCAGTGCACTCTGGATTTCGGAAACTCATATTAACAACAGACTAGGCACATATAATTTCCTAAAGAATAAAAAAAGTCACTTCATCCTATAATGGGACGAAGTGACTCGTGGTGCCACCCATTTTTTGTATAACAAAAGTGTTTATAAAAACAAAAGATACTTCATCCCTTAGGACGAAATACCTTATTTCGCTATGCCACCTACGTTACACACAATCTTTACCAGGTACGGAACTTAATCGATACCCTGTCCTTTTAACGGCGGACTTCCCGTACACCTGTACTATAAATTCCAAGTGTCATCTCAAAGACCCATTCAATAAAGGCTACAGCACTTGGATCACACCACCCCAAGCTCTCTGAAACTAATTTCCTATACCTACTCTCTCTTTTCACTGACTTTAATTTTTATTTATTCACATTATATTCAAGTATTCCTTAAAATTCCAATAGTGTTTTTCTGGATTTTTCTTTATTTAAACAACTCTACTAATATATCCTTTAAAATCCTTACTGTAACACAATATTGCTATCCAATTCATTTTTTAGCTCTTCCGATATTGGTACCAATGGTAGTCTAACTTCATCAGAATTAATTAATCCTATTTTCTTTAACATATATTTTATAGGTGTTGGATTAGGCTCTTTAAACAGTAAAGGAATCATAGGAGAAATCTCCTTCCATATTTCTAGAGCTGCTTTCGCATCATTATTTTGTATATAATCATATACTTTTATAAACTCTTTAGTTTTCAAATGTGCTGATGCTGTTACTCCACCATCTCCACCTAGTAATAATGAACTATAAAATAAATTATCTTCTCCTGATAATACGCTAAATTCATCTGGCTTATTTAACAAAAGCTCTATAGTTTTATTAAAATCTCCAGATGCATCTTTTACCCCAACTATATTTTTCTCTTCTGATAATCTTAGGATCGTTTCATTTTCCATATTTCTTCCAGTCCTATATGGAATATTATATAATACAATATCTAAATCTGTACTTTCAGATATTTTTTTGAAGTGTTCATATATTCCTCTTTGATCTGGTCTATTATAATATGGACTTACAGATAGTATTCCTTGTACTTTATGCTTTTCAACCACCTTCAATTTATCAACTACACTTCTTGTACAATTTCCACCTAGTCCAATTATTACAGGTACTCTTCCATTTACCACTTCCATTGTTTTAGATACTATCTCTTCATATTCCTTTTCTGAAAGAGTTGGTGTTTCACCAGTTGTACCTAATGGCATTAAGCCATGTACCCCTTCATTGATATAATGATTTACCAACTTTTCATAAGATACCATATCTAATTCATCATTTTCAAATGGTGTCACAACTGGCACCCAAAGTCCTTTTACTTTCATATTTCTTACCCCCTATTTATTAAGGTAAGGGCAAATCTATTAAAAAAATAATACCCATCATTAAAAATGATGGGTAGAGTATTTATACTAATAGATTATACATATAGATATTTAAATCTGTGTAGCCCTCCACTTACGTGACAGTTATACAAATATTATTTGCATACCCAGAAAATAGCTTTGCCTCTATCTCCTTCGGCTAGTATTCCTTTCATCTATTATCATAGTGTGCCCACTCCTATAGATTACTCTTAATAACTAGCGCCTCTACCTCTATTACTTATTCAATTTCTTAAATAATAACTCTAATAGTATATTTTGTCAACAGCTACAAATTTACATTTCCAAATTAATCATGTCTCCATGACATAATTAAAACAAAAAAGAGAAATCTAATTAAGATTTCTCTAATAATTGAATCTATTTAATTAATTTTGTCCCTTCGCTATTTTGCTCTATTCTTCCTTCTTTCATTAAACCGCCAAGTGCCATCTTAAAATAGTTTTTAGATGTATGGAAGGTTTCTTTTATTAATTCAGGAGCGCTCTTATCATTAAAAGGCATATATCCATCATTTTCAAGTAAATAGCTTACTATAGATTCCTTTAACATTTCCCTTTCATCAAGTCTCTTCTTTCTATTAGTTATACCAATTATACCATCTTCATATATTCTTTTAATTCTACCTTTAAACTTATCCCCTGGATATATATCTGTAAAATGTTCATTTCCTAAGATTATAGCTTCATATTTACCATCAATAGCTACCCTTATTGTCTTTTCTCCACCTTTTCCATATGCTATAACTTCTACTTCATCGCCAACTTTAAAGCCTTCACCTTTTTCTATGTAAGGATCAACATATGTAGTTGCTGCTAATCTATTAGTTTTATCTAGATATGCATATAACAAGTACTTCTTGCCTGTTACCAATTTAAACTTTTGTTCTTTAATTGGTATAAATATATCTCTATCTAAGCCCATATTTGCAAAAGCTCCAAATGAACTTTGACCAACTATTTCTAAATATGCAACTTCTCCTACCTTTATCAATGGCTTTTTCATAGTTGCAATTGGCCTATCCTTAGAATCTCTATATACAAATACTTCTACTTCTTCTCCTACTTCTATTTCTTCATTAAATATCAAATTATTTGGCAATAGAATATCATTCCCGTTACCATCAGTTAAATAAAAACCAAATTCAACTTTTCTATCTACTTTTAAAGTATTATCTTCTCCAATATAAATCATAGATAAATCTCCTACCTTTTCCTTTTGTATTCTACTTATTTTATCATTACTATTGATTATTGTCATCATTTCATACCTTTAAGCACTATATATATTATAGTAAACATTTTTTAAGAGGGAACGGGTTTGGGCAAAAGTAAAAAAAAGAATAAAATATTAAAATGCTTTTATGGAATTCCACATTGTCATACGGCTTTTTCTACTGGTCGTGGCACCCCTAATGATGCCTATGAATACGGTAAGAACACCCAAATAGATTTCATGATAATAACTGATCACAACTCCTATTTAGGCAAAGATTTATATTGGAATAATAAAGAAATATCAAAATGGAATGTAACTAATGCAATGGCAGAAAGATTTGCAAAAAAAAATGATTCATTCTTACCAATGGTTGGTTTTGAGACAAAAACTTCTCTATATGGTGATTTTAATATAATTAATTCTAACACATACTTTAAGGGGATAATTAAGGACATAAACTTACTAATTCTATGGATGCTAAATAACCCCGAAGCTATTGTTACTATTAATCATCCACATAGAAACATTACTTCCTTAGCTTATAATGAGGTTTTAAATAAAATTATAACCTCTATGGAAGTTGGAAATGGATCTTACCCTAATAAATATATTCGTCACGATAAATATTACTATTCTCTTCTTGATAAAGGTTGGAAGCTTGGGGCTATAAATAGCCAGGATAACCATAGACTTAATTTTGGTGATAGTGATAACCTTACAGGAATATTAGCTTATGAACTAAAAAAAGATGAACTTATAGATGCATTTAGGGAAAGAAGAACTTTTTCTACAGAATCAAGAACTCTTGAAATGTATTTCACTATAAACGATTCTATGATGGGAACTGAAATTATTCTTAAGGATGACACATTACGATTTATGATATTTGCTGAAGATAAAAATAACAAAATAAAATCTATTGAAATAGTTACAAATAAAAGTACTATAGTTAAAAAAATTGAAAATATTAACCTTAATTCTATAAAATATTTGTATGATCATAAATATATTGAAGGGGAAAGTTGGTATTTAATTAGAATTTGGCAACAAGACAATAGGCTTGCCATAAGTTCCCCAATCTTTATTGAAAAATAAACAAGTTAAGTGAATATTTGTTTCACTTGATTTTATAACTTCCTTAAAAACAAAAAAATCCCTAATTTTAGGGATTTTATATTTTAATCATTTTTTTGATTTTTTAACCTATTTGGTTTAGCCTTTGGTTTTATTACTATTTTCTTCTCATTAGACTTCTTTGGTCCTCCAGTTTGCTGAATATCCATAAACCAGAAAAAAGAAATAACTGTTACAGCCATAACTATCATTTGTATTACCATTCCTTCTGGTCTAACAAATAACTGTATAGCAAAACCTATAATTGCTACAGCAAGTGGTATAAATTTATTTATTCTAATCTTTGTAAATACCCATTTCTTACATAGCATTATAATCCCTAATAGTACAGCAAACATGATAACTAAATATAATGCTGATATTAAAAAGTTTACCATCCGTCACATCCTCCTTAACTTTAACTATACTAATAATATTAGAGTAAAATGAACAGTTTTTCAAGTAGAATTATTATATATAATAATTCTTATATCTCCTTACTAAAATATTTATTTTTTGATAATATCTTGATAAAATTTTAATTTTAATTAGCATTTTTTGCTTTTTTATAATTTTTCCTTTGAAATTCATACATTTTTTGATAAAATAGAAATTAGTAATATATGAATTAAAATGAGGTGGCAATATGGCATTAAATCCTAATCTCCAATTAGATGAATTAGATCTTCAAATATTAGAATTACTTATAAAAGATTGTAGAACACCATACCTGGAAATAGCAAGAATATGTCATGTTAGTGGAGGAACTATACATGTCAGAATGAAAAAGATGGAGGACATGGGAATTATCAAAGGTTCAAGAATTCTACTAGACCTTGCAAAACTAGGATATGATGTATGTTGTTTTGTTGGTATATATGTAGATAAAACTTCTTCTTTTTCTTACGTTTTTGAAGAAATGAAGAAAATAAACGAAGTTGTAGAATTGCATTTAACAACAGGTGATTATTCAATGTTTGCAAAAGTTATTTCAAAAAATATAGCAGATTTACAAAATACCTTGCTAGAAAAAATAAATAATATTGATGGTATTCAAAGAACTGATACATTTATATCTCTTTCTCAACCAATTGATAGAAATATAACTCTTTAAAGAAGAAAACTCGCTTGTTAGCGAGTTTTCTTCTTTAAATCCATTCTTAGAATAAAACTTTTTTTTATGGTTACACTATATATCGTAAACCATAAAAGGAGTGTGTTTTTATGAAAATATTAGATACAATAGCACTAACACTAGTAATAATAGGAGCTGTAAACTGGGGACTTATTGGTTTCTTTGAATTTGATTTAGTTGCAGCTCTATTTGGAGAAATGACCGCATTTAGTAGAATAATATACGGCCTAGTTGGTATTGCAGGATTATATGCAATCTCTTTCTTTGCAAAGAGTCAGTATAAAAGCGTAGAATAGTTACCCTAATAGTTCAGCATAGAGTTTGCTGAACTATTTTTAATGTCTAGGAAAATATATAAATTTTTGAGTAACAAATTTGAGTAGCAAAATCTTATGGATACAGAACTTGAGTGGTGAAAATATGCTAAGACGTTAAAAATAAAAATTATAATGCCACCACAGAACACCAAAAGCAAGTTTTGGAACCTGTGGTATGACTAAAAAAGTGACTTCTTCGCTAAAGGGTGACAAAGCCACTTTTTTAATGTTTAAGATAATTTTAAGCTTATCTTTAATATTTTATTAATATTGTTATTATATAATTTATTTAAAAGAAAGGAGGGTAATATGAATATTCAAAATTTGCTATCATATAATTTCTATAATTTATTTTTTTATTTTATTATTTACTCTTTCTTAGGTTGGTGTGTTGAAGTTTTATACGCATATAAGAATCAAAAAAAGTTCGTTAACAGAGGCTTTTTGCATGGTCCTCTTTGTCCTATTTACGGACTATGTATTTCTTCCATGGTAATTGTATTAGATAACATAAATGTTACTCTTCCATTTTTATTAGTAGTAGCTACAATTGTTATCTCCATTATAGAATACCTGACTGGATACATATTAGAAAAGTTATTCAAGACAAAATACTGGGATTATACTGATGATCCATTTAATATACATGGTAGAATTTGCTTACACTTTTCTATTATGTGGGGTATAACCTCTGTAAGTGTAGTAAAGATAATTCATCCACTAGTTAAATATATAGTAACATCTATTACTCCACTTCTTAGCACTATATTATTTTGCTTACTATTTATTTTACTTATATTTGATTTTTCACTTACGATTTCAAAACTTGTAAACTTTAAAAAATTTGATTTAAACATACAACTTGGAACATTATCATTATTTAATAGGTTAAAAAAGTAATTTATTTAAAAGAGCCGGCGCTAATTAATTAGCACCGGCTCTTTTATACTATCTTTCAAACTTTTTTATTTCTTCAAATAATTCTATAGCAGCATTTCTTGGTCCGTTCTTTTCTAGTCCTTTTACTCCAAGACACGTTTTTATTTGTCCTACTTTTACACCAATGTTGAACATAGCTTCAAAGTATTCCTTAATCAAGTCATCTGTTTCTTCAACCTTTTGTGCTGGACCAAATGGATTCGCAAAGAATGATTCTACTAAACCTGTTTCTGTTGTAGTTCCCTTAGCCATTCTTGCTCCTGCTCTAAATACTTTAATTGCATCCTCTGGAGTATTAAAATATTCTAATGAATGTTGTCCCTCTTCAACCTTTGTATAATTATTTGCATAGAAGAAGAAGTCTACATTGTATCCTCTAACAACTTCCTTATATGGAGTTATTGGCATTACTAATCTAGCATTAGTCTTATCTGGATTCATGAATATACTTCTATCCATTTCTTTAAATGCATATCCTTGATCTAAATCATCAAGTCTTACAAATGCACCTATTTCTGTACCATAACCAACAATCTTATTATCTTCAAGCTTAAATGTACCCATATCGTCAAATAATATAGTCATATTAGAAATATAATCTTCACTTAATGATCTAAATGCTTCTATACTTTCTGACTTACCAGCACCACTGTCTCCCATTATAACAACATTTGCTGTGTTACCATCCTTAAGTTGAATATTAACCATTGCCCCATGGATTGGTAAATATCCTTTTCTTATCATTCTTAAGTTGTGTAATGTTAAACACATCTTTTTCATATATCCAAAGTAATCTATTTTATCTGAGTGATTAACATATCCAAGCATTATATCATTCTTCTTGTCTTCATAGAATACTGTCTTTAACTCTTCATTATCATCAGTTGCCCCAAATACATAAACTATATCAGGCTTTCTACCTCTACATTCTTCTTTTCTAGCCATTTCAAATAAGTTACATAGAGTTATTCCATGTTCCATGTAATCTCTATGGAAATATACATATGCTAGAGATTCCCCAATTTTTGCTGGATAACAGAACCAATGGTCACTATTAATATTTGCATCTTGTAGTGGATTCTCAAATACTTCAGTAAACATTCCATCTCTTGTAGATCTCTTTGGATAAGTAATGAATGGTGTTTCTAAAAGTATTGAATCAATAAAAGGAACATATTCTATAGCTTCATACCCTCTAGGTATTGGCCACATCATCATACCAATCTTAATACAAGAGTTACCACCAGCTGGAATTTGTCTAAATACTTGTGGTTCTCCTCCTATAACATTCTTCTCTACTTTTCTATATAACTTTAACACTAGCTTAGAAAACTCTGCATTTGCTTCTGTAAAACTAACTGCTGCTAGTCCATGTTCTATTGAACCTGTATGAATTAATGTATATCTTTCTAATCTTCTCCAGAAAAGATACAAGTCTTCTACTAAAGCTACAAATTCATCCTTATCTGCTAAAAGCTCTACGTACCTAGGATTACTTTCACTTATTTCTCTTGCACTCATTACAGTTAAGCACTTAAAAACTTTAATTATATCTTTTCTTAACTCTGCTATGTCATCTGTTCCTAATGTCTTCTTTACGTATCTAAAGGCAAGAGTATTTTTCTTTTCCGATTTCTTTAGATATACATCAATTACTCTTCTAAACCCTTCACTTTCAAGTAACATCTCAAATGTTTTACAGTACTTTGCTGTAAAGTTGATTATTACTTTATCATTGCTCATTGAAAATTCTTTTCTCATTTCTATGCCCCCTAATGAATTTTTTATATTTGTAAAATTGCATTTTTTGCTTTATAAACCAATATTAATATGATTATAACACAAGAAATGCAATTTTGAAACATTCAAATTTGCATTTCTTATGAATGTAATTGTTTAACACGAACTTTTTTTATATTTTTTCATATAAACTACGCACACTTTCTTCTACTCTTAACATTAGTTCTCTTTCTACTTCCTTAGAAATATTTTCAGTTTCTATAGCTTCCCCAAAAATAACTTTAACTTTTCCAGGTACAAATTCTTTACTATCTTCAAAACAAGCAGATGTACCTTTTATTGCAACAGGAATTATTGGTGCCTTAGATTTGCTTGCTATTTTAATACTCCCCCTTTTAAACTCATGTATTTTACCATCTTTGCTTCTTGTCCCCTCTGGAAAAATAGTAAAATTATATCCATCCTTTATATTATTCACAGCTTGATTAATTGCCTTCATTCCTTCTCTTATATTATCTCTATCTATCGTTACACTCTTTACATGAGTAATCCAATATCCAATAAGAGGTGCTTTGGCTAATTCTTTCTTAGCCACAAAATCTAAAGTTCTTTGAGTTGAATATCTCATAACTGGTATGTCTAATATACTTTGATGATTTCCCATAAATACACATGTTTTATCTGGAATATTTTCAAATCCTTCTACTTCAATTTCCATTCCTATTATATTTATAGTAAAATAAGTCCATTTTCTAAAAACTTCTTGAGCATATTTCCAGGCTTCCTCTTCCCCCTTGAACTTTTCTATATAATCCCTCTTAATTCCTTTTAGTCTCATAATAAGCATATAAACTACATAACGTACATACTTTATATATTTCATTTTTCCACCTTCTCTCTTAGATTAAAATAATTATATCCTTAAAAATTTTATTATGCAATGTAATCATTTTTCTTTATTATAATAACTTTTGATGTTACACTAAAATATATTATACAAAGGAGGAGGTTATTTATATGAAGAAAAAACTTTCTATTATAGCTATTATTTTAAGCTTTTTTTCACTTTTCTTATTAGGCTGTGAAAAACAAAATGAATCTATAGGGCAAACTGCAGGAGAAATGACCGTACACTATATAAACGTAGGTCAAGGAGATTCCATTTTGATACAAGTAAATAATAAAAATATGCTTATAGACGCTGGTCCTGGAAAAAGTAAAGATATGTTGCTTAAGTACTTAGATTCGTTAAATCTAAAAAAAATTGATTATGTAATTGCAACCCACCCTCATGAAGACCATATTGGTAATCTTGATGATGTAATTAACAAATATGAGATTGGTGCATTCTATTCACCTAAAGTTACTCATACAACTAAAGCTTATGAAAATATGATTAAAGCTTTAAAAAAGAAAGATTTAAAGATTAATGTAATAAAAGAAGGAACTAATTCTATTGACTTAGGAGAAGGAACTAAGGTTTCTGTTTTCTCACCTATTAAGGCTGAATATAAGAAAGGTTCCCAGCAAGACTTTAATAACTATTCTCCAGTAATGAAAATTGAGTTTGGAAAAACATCATTCTTATTTACTGGTGATGCAGAGGCAGAAGTAGAAAAAGAAATACTTAATAAAGGATATGATGTTAGTGCTGATGTATTAAAATTTGGCCATCATGGCTCTTCAACCTCAACATCTGAAGCCTTCCTAAAAGCTGTTAATCCTTCTATAGGTGTTATTCAACTTGCTGAAGATAACACATATGGTCATCCTCATAAAGAAACATTAGACCTTATAAAGAAATACAAGCTTCGCGTATACAGAAACGATAAAGATGGAGATATAGTTTTATCCTCAGATGGTACAAATATTATAAAGAAGAAATAAAGGAGATTGCTACTTAGCAATCTCCTCTTTTTCTATAATTATATCTTCAAGTTGCTCTTCATCTTCTTCTGACTCTTTAGCAACCTCATCTAATATTTCTTCATCAATAATTTCAATATCTTCAATTGATTTTATTTTTGAAACTTCATCCTCTTCCTTATCTTCAAATATTATACTCTTCCAATTTACAAAAATGTGATAAAGATTTACAACATCTTGTTCATTATATAATAATATTTTCTCAATCTTCTCCCTAGGCATCCTCTTAATATAGTCTTTATCCTTCATTACCTTATGAAATGTTTTAGCTAAATTTGAACCACTTATTACTTCACTTTCTCTTATTATCCCAAATTGCTTTTCAAGATTTTTTAACCCTATAGAAGTTTTTCTTTCTCTTTCATACTCTTTCTGAATATCAACTGATGCAAATTCTTCATTGAAGTTGTAAATAACTCCATACTTTTGGAACAAATAATTTATTACAGTAAAATCATTATTTCCAGAGAAAGTTACTATAGCTTTTTTGCCTTTATTTTTCATAGATATAAAATAGTTTTTAGCTAAATAAAGAATATCAAGTCCTTCATATCTATTTTCTATCATATATTGAGTAACTTCTAGAGATTTTGTTCTGCTATTATAAACACAAGCACCAAACACTCCTATACATTTTGGTTTTTTATACACATAATGTTCCAAATCAAAAAAAATCATATCCTCAGGTAAAAACTCCATACCTTCGTGATTAATCATAAGGTCATTAGACACATCATCAACTCTCAAGATGTTTTCTCTAATTATCACAGTACCACTCTTTTCTACGCAAATTGTAGGTTATTAACATCTAAATTATAAGTTACATCCTTTCTTTCTACTATGACATTAACTTTTTTCTTTAGACTTTCATCATTAATAACCTTTCCTAATAACTCTTTTGTCGGGTTCATACAATAGGGATTTCCAACCATATTTAGCATAGTATAATCCCCAGCTGTATCACCATAAGCATAACTCTTATCTAACTCTATATCATATAGCTTTACTAATTCATTAATTGCTTTTTGTTTACTCTCACTATCCCACATAGGAATTACATCCCCTGTATACATATTATGTTCATCTTGAACATAAATTGACCCTCTAAAATCATCAAATTCATATTTTTTAGCCATCTCTCTTACAAGTTCATATGGAGAACCTGATACTGTTATTATAATATGCCCTTGTTCTTTATGCCACTTAATTCTATCTCTAGTAAAAGTGTACACTCTATCACCTTTTTGTTCAACTACCCTCTTTGCTATAAAATCTATTTGATCTTTTTTAAGACCTTTTATAGCATCCATATATATATCTACCATTTTTAACAGATAATTATCATAATCACCTTGACGTTTATCCCACCTAACAAACTCAGGCCTTACTTCATTATACCACTTTTCACCCTGTATTATCTCATATTTAACTAACTTCTTAAAAACTTCAGTTATTAACCCTTCCCTATATACAGTTCCATCAATATCAAAAAATGCTGCGACTTTTTTCACAATCTATACCTCCTTTAATAATATATATTGTTTCTATTATACTTAGTTTTTATTTTTTCGCAAATTTAATTAATTATTAATGAAATTGAGATTTACTTTCATTGACATTTTTATCTTTAAATGATAGTATAATATTGATAATGATTTTCATTCAATTTTTAGAGGTGATTAGAATGTGTTTATGCGAATTAGAATTAGGGGAAATTGGAACAATTAATGAAATAAAGGGAGATTCAAAGTTAACAAAAAGACTTTGGGCTCTTGGTTGTATAGAAGGAACAAAAATACAGCTAAAAAGGGTTGCACCATTAGGTGATCCGATAATAGTAAACTTAAGAGGATTTGATTTGGCTATAAGAAAAAAGGACGCTAAAAATATTTTTATTCAAAAGTAAGGGGGATTTATATGACAACTATTGCTCTTCTTGGTAATCCCAATGTAGGTAAAACAACATTATTTAACGCTTTGACTGGTTCAAAACAATATGTTGGAAATTGGCCAGGAGTAACTGTAGATAAAAAAGAAGGTTTTTTTAATGATATTAAAATTGTAGACCTTCCTGGAATATATGCAATGGATACTTTTTCAAATGAAGAAAAGGTAGCTAAAAACTTTTTAGAACAAGATGATGTTGATTTAATATTAAACATTGTTGATGCTTCAAACTTAGACAGAAACTTATATCTAACTACTCAATTAAAACAATTTAATAAGCCAATTATTTTAGCTGTAAATATGGTAGATATAGCAGAAAATAAAGGAATTATTATTGATTATAAAAAATTAGAATCTTTATTTAATATAAAAGTTATGCCTATATCAGCTGCTAAAGGAACAGGAATAGATAAGCTTAAAGAATTCATTTCAACAACTACTATTAGCAAACCTAATGATATTGACAAGTTTAACTTTAAGGACGAAAAAGCTGCTTATAAGTACATAGAAAGTGTTTTAATAGAGTGTAGTAAAGTACCCGATAATAAAAAGGTTTCTTTTACAGATAAATTAGATAAAATATTACTTAATCCATTTTTAGCTTATCCAATTTTTATTCTAATGATGGTATTAATGTTTCAAATTACATTTTCATGGGTTGGACAACCTTTATCAGATATGCTAGATGGATTACTAAATGATTCCTTTATGCCATGGTTAAGTGAATTATTATCAAATTCGTCACCTTGGTTCCAATCACTTATTGTAGATGGAATAGTTGGAGGAGTTGGAGGAATACTTGTTTTACTTCCTGTAATACTTTCACTTTTCGTTTGTATTACAATATTAGAAGATAGCGGGTATATGGCAAGAGTTGCTTTTATAATGGACAAGCTTATGAGAAAAATGGGTCTATCGGGAAAAGCATTTATTCCTATGATTGTTGGATTTGGATGTTCAGTTCCTGCTATTATGAGTGCTAGAACCCTTGAAAGCGAAAAGGATAGAAAACTTACTGCTTTACTTGTTCCGTTAATGTCATGTAATGCAAGATTACCTGTTTATACAGTTTTTGCAGCAGTATTCTTTGCTGATCACCAAGGACTAGTAGTTGGTTCACTTTACTTCTTAGGAATATTACTTGCATTCTTAATAGGTATATTATTTAAGAATACAATTTTCAAGAAGGACGAAGAACCTTTTATAATAGAACTACCTGAATATAAAAAGCCTGAATTCAAATCAGTTCTAACTCAAACTTTAGATAAGGGTAAAAGCTTCTTAAAGAAAGCTGGTACAATAATATTTGCTATGAGTGTAGTTATTTGGTTATTATCTAACTTTAGCCTTAGCGGAATGGTTGATAACGTAAATGATAGTATCTTAGCTAACATTGGTTCCTTTATAGCACCAGTATTTACTCCATTAGGATTTGGTAACTGGCAATCATCAGTTTCTTTATTATCTGGGTTACTAGCTAAAGAAACAGTAGTTGCTTCTATGGGAGTTATATTTGGCGGAGATTTATCAGTAACATTAGCTTCACATTTCACTGCATTATCAGCTTACTCTTTCTTAGTATTTGTATTACTATACACTCCATGTGTATCTGTAATTGGTGCAATGAAAAAAGAATACGGAACTAAACTTACACTATTCTCAGTAACTTATCAATTAGTATTAGCATGGGTTGTTTCATTCTTAGTATTTAACATAGGCAAGTTCTTAATTTAGAAAGGTTGGTGATATTATGGAAATCTTAATTACTGCAGGAATAGTAACTTTAGCAATTTTCATAATTTATAAAAACATAAAAACATCTTCTAAAGGAAAATGTAATTGCGGCACTTGCTCTAAAAACTGCCCAGCCAGAAAAAATTAATAAATAAGATTTTTAAAGACTGCATCTTAATTGCAGTCTTTTTCTATTCTTTATGAAATTATATGCCTCTGGTCTTTTGATTACATTGAATTCCAAAGTCCAGAGTGCACTGAAAAAAATCCACCACTCGGCAAGCTCGTCTTGACGACTTTTTTATAAATAAATTATTGAAAAATACTATCTACAATAAATAAACATATAAATATGTATTTATATAAATATACAAAGATATAAATATATATTTATACCCTTTCTTCATCTTAATAAAACAAAATATAATTCCATTGCTTCACCTTTATACTTCCCCAGACGTTAAAAACTCAGTAGTATTTAACCTACTGAGTTTTTTCTTTATCTATATTATCCTTACTATCTATCTTATCCTCATTAAAAAAATCTTCTTCTCTTGTATCAAATCTTTTCATAAGATTTTTATTCCTTGCCTTGAATAAATTCACCTTTCTTTCATAATATATGTTTATAGTTGCCATAGTAGGTGATGCAAGTAACATTCCTATTGGACCAAAGAATCCCCCACCTATTGTAACTGCTAATATTATATAAAATGGTTTTACTCCTACTTTATCACCTATAAGCTTAGGATCTAAGTACCACGCATCAAATTGTTGAAGGGCTAGTAAAAATACAAATATTGTTATAGCCATAGCTGGAGATACAAATATACCAACAGCTGCTCCAACCACTTCTCCAACAAATGGTCCAAAGTATGGAATCATATTAGTAACACCAACTATAATTGCTAATAACGGTGTATATGGTGCACCAATTATCATAAGTCCAAAAAATGCTAATACTCCTATTATGGCTGAATCTATAGCTTTAGTTCCAATATATTTACCTATCATTTCATGATAAGTTCTAACTAAACCTATTAATTTTGTTCCTTTCTCTTCTTTTAATATCATATAAGTTAAAGTTTTAACTTCAGTAATAAATCTTTCTTTATCTAATAATATATAAATTGAAATTAAGAATCCAAATCCTATTTTTACTACGTTTGTAGTAATTGATACTATAGAAGATACAGAACCGTCTAAGATTCCAATTATAATACTACTCATTTTTCCAGATATAACACTTATATTATCTAAAAGTCCAGTGCTATTTATTAAGTCATAAAGATTTTGATTTTTTAACGCTTCATTAATCCAACCTTGTACAGTTTCCATGTATTTAGGTATTTCAGATGTAATTGATATTATACTATCAACAATACTAGGAACAATATATAATGCACCTATTACTATAGCTCCTCCTATTAATAGATATGTACTTAAAATGGATACGCCTCTTTTCATCTTTAATTTTCGTTCAAATAGATTCATTATTGGATTAATACAATAAGCAAATATCATTGCGTATATGAACGGAGATATTACAGACATTGTTGTACTTATAAGGTTTAAAAACATTTGATAATTGTCAATTAACTTATATCCCACAAGAGCTATTAAAACTATTACTAGAATGTCTCTATACTTTATATATTTATTAAAAAACAAACTTTTCCCACCTCTCTATAAAAAAGTGGCTTCGCCACGTTTTAGCGAAGAAGTCACTTTTTTCAGCCATACCACAGGTTCCAAAACTTGCTTTTGGTGTTCTGTGGCGGCACTATAATTTTTATTTTTTAACGTCTTCACATATTTTTACCACTTAATCTCGGTATCCGTAAGGTTTGCTACTCAAAAATTTTATACTTTTCTAGACGTTTAAAATTATTATAATTATAGCATATTTTTATCAATAATAAAGAGTATGTATTATACAAATACATACTCTCCTATCATAATTACATTTTTTCTACTACATCTATACCTAAAAGGTCTAATCCATTCTTTATAACTTGAGCAGAAGCTTCAACTAGCTTTAATCTTGTTGCCTTTAAAACTTCATCTTCTAAGTTTAATATTGAATGAGCATTATAGAATTTATTAAATGCCTTAGCAACTTCTATAGTATATCTTGTAACGATTGATGGCTCTAATTTATCTAATGCTAATAAGATTTGATTTTTAAAGTTATCTAAAGTCTTAACTAATTCAAATTCTTCCTTAGATGATAATTTACTATACTCTACTTCCTTGCTAATTCCTTCAGCTCTTCTTAAGATACTCTTTGCTCTAGCATATGCGTATTGAACATATGGACCAGTTTCCCCATCAAATGAAAGGATTTCTTTCCAATCAAATACTATATCCTTTTCTCTAGAGTTCTTTAAGTAAGTGAATATTACAGCACCTACCCCTATCTTCTTAGCTACTTCTTCTTTATTTTCTAATTCTGGATTCTTTTCATTAATAACTTCTAAAGTTTTTTCTACTGATTCTCTAATTAAATCATCAAGTAAAACAACTTCTCCCTTTCTTGTAGAAAGCTTTCTATCAGCAAACTTAACTAATCCAAATCCTACATGCACACAATCATTTGCCCACTCATGTCCAGCCAATTCTAGCACTTTAAATACTTGTTTAAAATGTAGAGCTTGAGGTGTTCCTACAACATATATACTCTTATAGAAGTCATATGTCTTCTTTCTATACATAGCTGCTGCTAAATCTCTTGTTGCATATATTGATGCTCCATCAGCCTTTAAAACTATGCATGGTGGCATATTATAGTCTTCTAGCATAACTACTTGTGCACCATTACTTTCAACTAAAAGCTTCTTTTCTTTTAATTCATTTACTACAACCTCCATCTTATCATTGTAGAAAGCTTCTCCGTTGTAAGAATCAAAATTTACTCCAAGTATATCATATACTCTTTCAAATTCCTTTAAGCTTAAGTCTCTAAATCTCTTCCATAAAGCCTCTGCCTCTGGATCTCCATTTTCTAAAGCTTTAAAGTATGCTCTTCCTTCATCTTCTAATGATGGATCTTTTTCTGCTTCATCATGGAACTTAACATATATTCTTAATAATTCTTTTATTGGATCAGCTTCTAAAGCTTCTTCATCTACCCATCTATGATAAGCTGAGATAAGCTTACCAAACTGAGTTCCCCAATCCCCTAAATGATTTATACCTATTGCATTATATCCTTCTTTTTTATACATCTTGTATAATGCATTACCAATAGCTGTTGTGAAAAGATGTCCTACATGGAAAGGCTTAGCTATATTAGGTGAAGAATATTCAACACATACATTTTTTCCTTCTCCAATATTAGAAGCTCCATAGTTATCTCCTTCTTCTAATACCTTTTCTATTGTATTTTTACTGAATACACCTTTATCAACAAAGAAATTTACATATGGTCCTAGTTGTTCAACCTTTTCAAATCCATCTTTATTTATATTTTCTGCTAATTCACCAGAAATCATATTGGGTGCTTTTCTCATAACCTTAGCTAATTGAAAACATGGAAATGCATAATCCCCCATTTCTGGTCTTGGTGGAACTTCTATTAATCCTTCTATCTTGTCTAAATCTAAATCAACATGTTCTTTTATTAACTCTGCAATTTTCTTTTTATAATCCATATTTATCCTCCTAAAATAAAAAAATCGCCTCTTGAATAACAAGAGACGGAAATATCCGCGGTACCACTCTAGTTGCAATAAAATTGCCACTCAACTTTTTAACGCAGTATTCTGCGGCCAGTCTTACTCAATTCAGATGGCATCTCAGAGGCTCTCTTCCAAACTAACCTATTCACAGGGCTTACACCCTCCCCTGCTCGCTTTAGAAATCAGTTAGAGTACTCTTCTCTTCATTGATTTTCTATTATCTTTTATACATTATACCTATAAATAACTTTTAATGTCAATATTCATTTTTACATAACATTTTTCTATACACTATAGTATAATAATATTATTATTAATCTAATTATATATCTTAAGGAGTTATTTATGAATAGGGTTGGTGTTATAGACATAGGTTCTAATGCTATTAGATTTATGTTGACAGAAGTTGAAGAAGGTGGGTACTTTCGTATTATAGATGAATTAAGTACCACAGTTAGATTAGGATACGACTTAATTGATAATGATTTTATTTCTGATGAAAAGATACAAAAAACAATTAGCACGCTAACTACATTTAAGTCTCTTGCCTCTGTTTCTAAGGTATGCGATATTGTAACTGTTGCTACTGAGGCATTAAGTGCTGCTACAAATAAGGATAGGTTTGTTCATACTATAAAAGAAGCACTAGATATGGATGTTATTGTACTTTCTAGCGAGGAAGAACTTTATTTTAGTTACCTTGGTGTTACAAAAAGTATCTACTTTGATAATTCTCTTTTAGTTGATGTAGCTGGTACTTCTACTTATATAGCTTGGATATTAAATGGTGAAATAAAAGAAAGTGTAACCTTGCCTATAGGTAGCGTAAACTTAACATACAAGTATAATCTTCAAGATAGAATACTTAGGGATGATTTAGAGGGCGCAATTACAAAAATCTATAGTGAACTATCAGATATAGAATGGTTAGGAAACAATACTTTTGATTCTATAATCGGTGTAGGTGGAACAGTCCGCGCTATTGCAAAAATGAACAGAATAAAAAATAGATATCCTTTTGATATCACACATAACTACATAATGACTGATTATGATGTTCATGATATTTATAATCTTTTAAAAAGTAAGGATTATAAGCTTAGAAATAAATTCGATGGTTTATCAAAAGAAAGAGCTGATATTATAGTTGGTGGAGTTTCTATATTCCATGAAATAATTAAGTATGTTAACGCATCAAAAATAATCGTGTCTGGTAGAGGTCTTAGAGAAGGTATAATGTATGAGTACATAAATACTCATTTTAAACCTATAGAAGACATTCTAGATTATAGTATAAATGGTATATTAGAAGATCTTCACATTAACAAAGAACATGCTAAAAACGTGTATAACCTTAGCACAAAACTATTTGAAGCTTTCAAACCATTACATCATTTAGGCAATGAGTATGACCATATAATAAAGACAGCTGCTATGTTACATGATTGTGGTACATCAATAGATTACTATAATCACCATAAACATACTTTTTATATTATTTTAAACTCATATATTAATGGATTAACACATAAAGAACTTTTAATGAGTGCATCAATTGCAGCATCTCACAGAAATAATAGCTATCATGTTGCTTTACCTCAGTTCTGTTCAATAATAAATAGACTGGATTTTAAAGTTATTGAAGAATTAGGGGTCATTTTAAAAATTGCTGAAGGTCTTGATAGAAGTCTTTCTGGTGCAGTAAAAGATTTAAGTGTATCTATAAATGAAGATACTGTTGAGATTAAACTATATTCTTGTTTAAATCTTGATTTAGAAATTTCTCAAGCACTAAGATGTTCAGATAAGTTTAAAGAAGTATACAGCAAAACCTTAACTATAAAAAAGGTTTGCTCTAATTAATAAACAGAAAGGAGATATCAAAATTACCTTTTGATATCTCCTTTTTTCTACTTTAATGTTGCAATTAAACACATAGTCTTCATACCTAATGAAGTAAACTTTGTTTCATACTCTGTCATTATATTATTCTTAAAATCTGAGTTATGTAAATCATAAGTTAAGAAATCTATATTAAATCCACATTCCTTAAAATACTCTTGTGAATCATTGAATAAGTCTGTATCATCAGTTTTAAACCATATTTGTGCTCCTGGCTTTAAAAACTTCTTATACTCATTCAAAAACCTTATATGAGTTAATCTTCTCTTATTATGTCTATCCTTTGGCCATGGATTACAGAAATTTATATATATCTTATCTATTTCATCTTTATCAAACAGGTCTGCTATAAAGCTTATATTTAAAGCTACTATTCTAGCATTAGTTAATTCAGGTTGGACTTCCTTAACCTTTCTTAATGCATACACTAATACTTCATCTTTTAAATCTACAGCTATATGATTAATATCAGGATATCTTTTGCAATTTTCTGTTAAGAATCCTCCTCTACCACATCCAAGTTCTAAATGAATAGGATTGTTATTTCCAAACTCTTCTCTCCATTTTCCTTTTAAATCAGCTGGTTTGCTTATGAATATATTACTCTCTTCTAATTCAGGTCTAGCCCACCACTTTTTTCTTAGCCTCATATGTAAAAATCCTCCTAGGAACGTTTTTCGTTAGCGAGTTGTATTATACCATATATATTAATGAATATACAATTATACTTCTTTAAACCTCTGTTGCACTATCCACATCTTTTATATTTTTAATATAAATATAACCTTCTTTATTACTATATATAATCTTATCGTTCATACTAACAAACTTTCCTTTATATGAAATAGTTTCACCAGTAGTTTTATTTAGAACCATCCCTTTTAAATTATCATTAATAAGGATTTCTCCATTTTCAGTTACATAAATATCTTCTTTATTTTTGCTTTCATCAAGTGCTAATGATTGCCATTCACCTTCCTTAGTATTTAAAGAACCATACACTATTCTGTAGATTTTATCTCCTTCATATTCACCGAAATAAATATTATCATTGCTATCTGTTCCTAGCACATCTAGTTTCCCAGAAATATTTAGATTTAACTTTTTACTTTTTCCATTTGTATAACTATAAAAGCTATTTCTTGACTCATCTTCACAGATTAGTATATCTTTATTTTGAAAAGCAGCAATCTCCCCTAAATTCTTTATATTATGAGATACCTTAGTAAGTGTTTCATTAATATCAATTCTATAAATTGTTGGTCTACTACTTCCCCATGTTAATGCAATATATTTAACACCTGTTTTACTTGATACCTCTAATCCATTAATCTTCATACTATTAGAATAATTGCCTAATTCTTTTATTTTATGTTCAGTTTTTGAATTTATATCATATGTATAAAGCTGTACTCTATCGTTTATATCTCTTATAACTAATATAATTCTATTTACATTCTCTATCCAATCCGCATATAGTATTTCATCAGAATCCTCTATTGATATTTCATTCTCTTCACCATTTTTAGTGTTTATAGCATATAACTTATCATTATTAAAATATGAAATATATCTTCCTGAGTATGAAACTTTTACATATTCTATATTATTAGGAATGGTAACATTAGCTTCTACTGGCTTAACTTCTACTTTCTCAACTTTAAAATCTGAGGAATGCTTAAAATACATCCTCTCTAAAATGTATAGCCCTCCAGCTTGTAAAGATAATGATAATAAAGCCCATATTACAACACGTTTTAAGTTTTTCATATATATTACCTCACCACTTATTTAACTATGAATGCAGATGCTATTGGTCTTTCACCTAAACTATTAGAAGGATTATTAATTACCTCTCCATCATAATACATAGTTGCAGATTTCCCACCATCAAGCATTGTTGCTGTAACACAGTCTAACTTGTACATAATTTCTTGGCTTTCTTTTAATGTGGCTGCTATCCTTCCTCCAGGAACCTTTGAATCTAACACAACTAGCACTATAGCACCATCTCTTCTTTGTCCAATTAATGTTCTTGGAGCAGTTCCTAAGCCACCATCTCCTGATATTTTAGTCATTTTACCGTTTATAACTAATACTGGACTTGCTCCCTCTGGTGTAAATGTAAGAGCATCCACTACATTCTGTTCTTCTAATTGCTTTAATGTATAGCCTCCTACTAAAAGTCTTCCATCCTTCGTCATAGCAGCTACATCATAACGCCCACCTGGAGCATCATCATTTAATATCTTTCCATCGGAAATTAATACCCCAACAGGTATACCACCATTGGATGTCCACAATTGGCTACCTTCTTCATCTGTAAAAGCTCCTCCATTAATAGCTGCTACAGCATCATAATTTTGAGCTATTTGCGATGTAGTTTCACCTTCTTTAAACAATTTTGATGTAACTCCAACCTTAACCCTAGTAGGATCTTTTACTATTAATACATGACCTGTAAATTTACTGTTATCAGTTAAAGTAGCCACCTCTATACTGTCATCCTTTACCTTTGAAATTTCTATAAGGCTAAAATCTTGATTTTCATTTGACACAACTTCCTGACTTTTACCTAAAATCTCATCAATTTGATCTTGAGATAAAAATGTTGTTGCTAACCACTGATAGTGCATTGAAGACATTGCTGTTCCAACAAATGTTCTTTTTGCATCTTCAAAAGGTCCATATAAAATCATAAATGGAGCTGTTACCCCTGTAAATATAATCATAAAAGCAAAAAAGGCTAATACTACTTTCCAGCTCGTTTTCTTATTCTTTTCCGATCTCGTTATCTTTTTTCTCCCCATGTTACCACCTATACTATATCTATTTTTACTTATAAAATTATATCTTTTTTTACACAATACTTCAACACAAGTAATAATTTTGTAATAATATGAAAAAGGGGTGGTTAATATTTATTTTGCTTGTTCCCTGTCAAGTTCCAAATCACATGGAAACAAATATCCATCCCACTTCTAGTAAAAGTGAAAAAAGATGAGATATAAATCATCTCATCTTTTTGCCTATAATATTCCTTTTAAGTAGTAGGCCCATCAACCTTTCCATCAGGTTCTTCTGGCGGATTCACTGGAGGTTCAGGATTATCTGGAGGTGTTGATTCATCTGGCTTTTCATATTTATACAGCTTTATCTCAATAGTACTTCCCACTTTTATAGAAGCTCCTGAATTTGAAACATATCCAACTTTACCATCTAAATTTTTATCACTTGTTGTAATAAAACTTGATTTACTAACATTAAAATTAAGTCCTAAATTCGCCAAAATATTCTTCACTTCACCAACATCTTTTCCAACTAAGTTTTTAGGAACTTCCACTAACTTTGGTGCTTCAGGCTCTGTTGGCTTATTTGCCGGCTTTTCCTGCTCAATTTTATCTAACTCATCATCATTTTCTTCAATATGAGTAGGCTCTCCATGTTGTTGCTTATATTCATTATTTAAAGCATTGTAATTTGCCATTACACTATTAAAATGATCCTTATCTATATCTTCACTAGAATATGGTTTATCATTATAGATAAAATCATTTAGTATTTTTCCATTCTGCTCTTTATCTGTTAATAAAACCCATCCTTTATTTCTATATAAGCCACCTTGAGATAATTCAGTAGCAGGAATTTGCAATTGTTCAAATTTAAGTTCTCCAAACTTAGAAACCGTATATGCATAATTTAATAAGGTTAATGGTTCTATATTAGTCTTAACTGATGGCAATAAGTCATATAAAAGACCTGGATATTTAACTACGCTTACATCCATCATTTTTTCAGCTACTATATCAAGAACTCTTCTTTGACGTTCTGTTCTTTCATAGCTTCCATTACCAACTTTTCTTATTCTTGCATATGCTAAAGCCTGCTGTCCATCTAAATGTTGTAATCCTGATGTAGTTAAAGGTGGTGATTTTACATCTCTAACTTCTCCAATAAATTTATTAATTTCTGGAATTTCATAATCTTTTACATCCACTTCTATTCCACCAATACCATCTATTATATCTTCAAATCCCCAGAAGTTAACCATTACATATTTATCTAATGTAAAGTTAAAATTCTCTTTTATGGTCTTCATTAATAATTCTGGTCCACCTAATGCTAAAGCAGCATTAATTTTTTGTTCACCATATCCTGGTATATCTACAAAAGTATCTCTCATTATTGAGGACAACTTTAACTTCTTAGTATTATTATCTATTGTTGCAATTATAATAGAATCTGATCTTGCCCTCTCATTAAGATCTCTAGCATCTGTACCTATTAATAGGATATTAGTTATTCCTGGTACCTCTTCAAATGAATCTTCTGTTGTTATATCTGATATATCTGAATTACTGTATATCTTACTTCTAACATAAAAATATCCAAATACAACGGATCCAACTAATAAAGCTAGAATAATGGATATTGTTATTATAATTTTAGTCTTCTTTGACATTTTCTTTTTATCTTTCTCTGGCTTCACCTTACTCACTCCTTTTCCCACTTCTCTTCATAATAATATTATTACAAACAAAATTCAATAAATAATTACGAAATACTTAATATTTTGTAGACTACTTAATCTTTTTTATTATTTTCTATGTTATAATATGCAATATGTTAAGTTAATAATCTATTGTGGGAGATTTTTTATGAAAGAAGAAATAATCAAACTTCTAAAAGAAAGTGACAACTATGTATCAGGAGAAGAAATTAGCAAAGGTTTAGGAATAACTAGAGCCTCTGTTTGGAAACATATAAAAGTTCTAAAAGAGGATGGATACGAAATTGTAGGAGTATCTAATAAAGGATATAAATTAGTTAACTCTCCTGACTTAATATTAAAAAGTGATATAAATAAATATTTAACTACTAGATATATAGGACAAAATATAGAATACTTTAAGTCACTCTCATCAACTAATGATAAAGCAAAACTACTTGGAAATAGCATTGATATAAAAGATGGAACAATAATAATTGCTGAAGAACAAAGTGGCGGAAAAGGTAGATTAGGACGATACTGGTCATCACCTAAAGGTGGATTATGGCTGTCAATTATATTAAGGCCTAATATTGAACCTACAAACGCTCACAAAATTACTCAAATAGCTTCTGCCGCCTTAATCAAAACATTAAATAACTATGGAATAGATGCAAAAATAAAGTGGCCTAACGATATATATTTAAATAACAAAAAAATATGTGGAATATTAACAGAAATGAAATGCGATATGGATAGAATAAACTATATCGTAGTTGGCGTTGGAATTAATGTTAATATAAATTCAAATGATATTCTAGAGGAACTAAAAAATACTGCAACATCTTTAAAGATAGAGACGAATATTAGTTATGATAGAAATAAACTTCTTGCTTTATTTCTAAATAATTTCGAATATTTATATATTGATTTTATAGAAAAAAATATATATTCAGAGGTTGCTGAAATTAGTAAAACTCATTCTCTTATAATAAATAAGCAAGCTTTTCTTGTTACTTCAAGGGGGAAAGAGAAAGTTAACTGTATTGGATTAGACGATAATGGCGAATTAATTGTTTTAGACGAAAATGGAAATAAAAAAAATATTTTAAGTGGTGAAATTACTTTTAAATAATAAGCATCCTATATTAAAAATAAGAGAAATTGCAATGCAATTTCTCTTATTTTTCTATAATAGTCTTATTCCGTTTTCTTCACATATCCTATGGTTTTTTTCATCCCAAACAGAAGCTTGCACTTCTCCAATATGAGCTTTTCTTAGAAAGTACATACAAATTCTTGATTGTCCTATTCCTCCCCCTACTGTATAAGGAAGTTTTCCTTCTAATAACAATCTATGAAACTCTAATGACTTTCTTTCTTCACAGCCTGTCTTTTTTAATTGGTACTCTAAAGCGTCCTTATCTACTCTTATTCCCATAGAAGATAGCTCTACAGCTCTATCTAAAACTGGATACCAGAAAAGAATATCTCCATTTAACTTCCAATCATCATAATCTGGTGCTCTTCCATCATGTTTTTCTCCAGATGCTAAAACATCTCCTATCTTCATTATAAACACAGCTCCATGTTCTTTACATATTGCATCTTCTCTATCTTTAGGAGATAAATTTGGATATTTATCTTCTAATTCTTGAGATGTTATAATGAATATTTCATTAGGTAATTCCTTTTCTATACACTTTAATTCATTAGCTACAAAGTTCTCTGTTTCTTTAAATACACTATATATACTTCTAACTATCTCTTTTAACTTCTCTTCATTTCTTTCTTCTTTTAAGATAATCTTTTCCCAGTCCCATTGATCAACATAAATTGAATGAATGTTATCTAAGTCTTCATCTCTTCTTATAGCATTCATATCAGTATATAACCCATGTCCAGGTTCAAAACCATATCTATATAAGCTTAATCTTTTCCATTTAGCTAAAGAATGAACAATCTCTACATCTTCTCCTGTTGCTTTTAAGTCAAAATTAACAGGTCTTTCAACTCCATTTAAATTATCATTTAATCCAGTGGATGCTCCTACAAATAACGGTGCTGATACTCTAATTAAGTCTAATTTTTCTGATAAAGTTCTTTCAAAGAAATCCTTAATTTTTTTTATATGAATTTCTGTTTCTATAAGCGTTTCTTTTACTTCATAATCTTTTGGAATTATTATTCCATCTACATCCATTGTTACGCCCCCTTAAAGTTTATAAAATAAATTATACCAAATTACTTAAAGTTATTGAAGTATATTATCTAAATAAAAGTACTAAATCTCTCCAAAAGTAAGAAAGAAACACTATTAAAAAGTGTTTCTTTCTTACTTTTATTTAATACATTCATTTAAATGCTTCTTTAATATGTCTGCTGATTTCTTTAATTTATCTTCTTCTTCACTATTTAAAGATATTTCTATAACTTGTTTTATACCATTTCTGTTAACTATTGATGGTACTGCAAGATATATATCACTAATACCATATTGTCCTTCAAACAAACTAGATACAGTTAAAATTGAATTTTCATCTCTAAATATTGCTTCCACTATTCTATTTACAGCAAGACCTATAGCAAAATAAGTTGCTTTTTTCCTACTTATAATTTCATACGCTGCATTTTTAACATCATCTTCTATAACTTTTTTAATTTCTTTATCCCACTCTAAATTAACTCCCTTAGAATAGTTATCTAAGTCTTCAACCCCTATTCTTGCATTGCTCCAAGTAACAACTTCACTATCACCATGCTCACCTATAACATAACCATGCACATTATTATTATTAACTTCAAAATATTTACCTAAAACATACTTCAATCTAGAAGTGTCAAGTACAGTACCTGATCCAATGACTCTTTCTTTAGGGAATCCTGATAGTTTATATGTGATATAAGTTAAAATATCTACAGGATTAGATACAACTAATAGTATTGATTCTGGACTTAGTTTAGCCAATTCTGGCACAAAGCTTTCAAAAATCTTATAGTTCTTATCAATAAGATCTAACCTTGTTTCTCCATCTTTTTGACCAGCTCCAGCTGTTATTATAATTATATCTGAATCCTTTGTTTCACTAATTCCACCTGCATATATATTAACAGGTTTTACAAATGAAGTTCCATGAACTAAGTCCATTACTTCACCTATTGCCTTCTCCATATTTATGTCGTATATACAAATTTCCGTTGCTATTCCACTGTTCATTAAGGCGTAAGCTGTTGTTGCACCTACAAAACCTGCTCCTATTATAGATATCTTTCTTTTTCCTTCTCCAATCATTTTCAACCCTCCTATATTAGTTCTATTACTTAGTTTTACTATATAGATAATATTTTATTCCCGTTACAAATATTATATCTCATATAATAATTATTATCAATTAATTTTAGGAAATATTTTCTTTTTATTTGTACTTATTTTTACTTTTTTTTCGTATTTTACATATAATAAATTTGAATTTAAATTTCTAATTATCCCAAACTATAATAATAATATGAAATTTTTAAAATATTATTTACATTAAACTTTTAAAAGATTAATATAGTACCTGTAGCTATTTTAAAAATTTGTTAGCATACTTGGAGGAATGAAATGAAGATAAATATTATAGGAGTTCCTTTGTTCTATGGTTGTGATAAACCCGGTGTAGAAAAGGGACCTGATATTCTAAGAAAAAATGGTTTAATTGATGTATTTACTAAAAAACATGAGGTATGTGACTTAGGAAACGTAAAAGTAAATAAAGTATCCTCTGAAAATAAATATAAATGTAATAACAAAATGAAGTATTTAGATGAAATAATTAATATAAATAATGAATTAGCTGATAAAGTTAATAACTCTTTTGATAATGGTGCATTACCTTTAGTAATTGGTGGAGATCATGCTCTTGGTATGGGAAGCTTAGCTGGTTGTGGTAAATATTTCGGACAAGACCTAGCTGTAATTTGGGTAGATGCTCATGGAGATATAAATACACCAGAAACATCACCTTCTGGTAATGTTCATGGTATGCCTTTAGCTGCTTCTATGGGCGTTGGATATGATTCTTTAATAAATATTTATTATAAAGGTTGTAAAGTTAATCCTAAAAATGTTTATATAATTGGTGCAAGGGATCTAGATAAAGGTGAAATTGAATTAATTGAAAATAAGCATTTAAATGTTTGGACTATGAACGATATAAAAGAAAAAGGATTAGAAAAATGCTTGGAAGAATTAATTTCTACTTTAGATTCGTCAAACATAAATAATGTTCACTTAAGTTTTGATATAGATTCAATAGATCCTACTTTTATTCCTGGTACAGGCACACCTGTAGTAGATGGACTAACTATGGAAGGTGGAAAAAAGATTATAAAAGACTTATTAAATACTAATCTTATTAGATCTATTGACTTTGTAGAATTTAATCCAAGCTTAGATAAGGAAGATATTACTTTAAATAACTGTTTAAGCCTTTTAGAAGAAATTAGTAATAATCTATAGTTCCTAAAGTTTTAATTATGATATAATATTTTTATTATAATCGCTTCAACAGGAGGAACTAATATGAAGTTATTAATCTTTGATACTGAAACAACAAGTATTAAACCAGGACATATTTGTCAATTAAGCTATATTACAATAGATGCTTCAACAAAACCACAACAAACAATAGGAAAAAACTTTTTCTTTACAGTTGACGAAATGGATCCAGCTGCTGAAGCTGTTCATGGGTTTTCTTTAGAAAAACTTTATGATTTATCTAATGGTCAATATATTGAAGATTTAATTGAAGAGTTTATTAATGATTTTAGTGAAGCCGATTTTGTTATAGGTCATAATGTTAATTTTGACGTTAGATTCTTAAAATTAGAACTTGAAGCTATGGGAATTGACTATGAGCCAAAGAATATGTTCTGCACAATGCAATACTATAGAGATATATGTAAAATTCTTAGACCAAGTGGAGATTATAAAAATCCAAAACTTGAAGAAGTAATTAATTTTTTAGGAATTACAAAAGATCAAATATCAAGTAAGGCTGATGAGCTATTCCAAGGTAGTGGTGACTATCATGATGCTAGATTTGATACTGCAGCAACTTACTTGTTAATTATAGAAGGTTTAAAGAAGGGCTATATCCCAAGAGGATATTTTTCAAAAAAATTATTAAATTAATTTAGAAAGAGAAATTGCTTTGCAATTTCTCTTTTATATAATATCAAATAATTATATATGCCTTTTTCTTCCTATACTTTTATAAAACCCCCATAAAAATACAATTGATAGTATAAAGTAAAATAATTTCACCTTAACTCTAAAAGAATCATCTCCAACATCTAAAAAGAATCTATGAGCTAGCACTCCATATTCTTTAGTTATCTTTCCCCTCCATAAAAATTCTTGAATAAAATATCCAAATGTAACAAGTGTCATACTAATAGAAATACTTCTTGTTACCCCTATACATAAAAGTGTAAAAGATATTACAAAGATTTGGGTGATTAAAGAATATATAAGTATAGTTTTTATATTTGCATGTCCATCTATCCTCATTCCAATCAAAACATTAATAGCCGTACAAAAATATATTGGTATATAGATAGAAAGGAAGGTTATTAGCTTTCTTATAACATAAATATTACTTTTACTACCACCAGCAATAATAGAAATATCTACTATATACTATTGGTATAATCCATACCTATAATAAACAATATACATGTTGTACAAAATAGCAACATCCAAAAATTTATTACACCTTCAAATACTCCTATAGTTGAAAAATATTCTTTACTACCTAAATTCTTAAATTTTATTACTATAAAATATATATTTATAAATAATGCTATACCCATACCTATCTTCAATATAGGTACTTTTAATATGTTTTCTATATGCTTAAAGTATTCTTTTATCATATATTCCACCCATTTTCATATTTCATACTATGGATTATATATGAGTCCTGTAACGTTGGTATAATATTTTGTGAATTTTCTACTTCGGCTTTCTTACTTATATACCTTATCCTAAAACAATCACCATCTATAATAGTAGATATAATTTTCAGCTTATCCAAATTCTTAACATATTCCTCTCCAGAGAAGGTTACTTCCCACAATAATCCCATTACTTCTTCTATAAAACTTTCTTTTGAACCTTTATATATTAATTCTCCATCTTTTAACACAATTAAATAATTACAATAATTCTCTATATCCTCAACTATATGAGTAGTTACAAATACTATTCTATCTCTACTTATTCTAGGAAAAAGCTCCCTAATAATATTTCTCTGCTCTGGGTCTAATCCTACTGTAGGCTCATCCATTATTATTACTTTTGGATATCCTATTAATGCTTGAGCAAAACCAAGCTTTTGTTTCATGCCACCTGAATACTCTTTAATTTTTCTTCCAATAAACTTTTTCATATTCAGAGTATTTACTATTTCATCTATATGCTTACATCTTTCCAATCCTTTAATTCCCTTTTTTAATGACGCAACTATTTGGAGAAACTCTTCACCTGTAAGATTATCATATACCTCAAAATTCTGTGGTAAGTACCCCAAACTATTTCGTATATCCTTTAAGTTCTTATCATATGATAAGCCATTTAGCTCTATACTTCCCCCTTGAAGTTTATATAATGTTGTTATAAGCTTCATAAGTGTACTCTTACCTGCTCCATTAGCTCCTAACACCCCTATTAATCCATCATTAACTTCAAAAGAAATATTATCTAATGCTCTTAAGTTTTTATATTCATAACTCACATCACTTACCTTCAAGTTATTCATAGCCTTCTCCTAATTTCTATAAATTTTATTTTGAAAATCTAATTCTCCTATTAAAACGTAATCTTTATATATATTTCTAACTAAATATTGCTTATCACTTCTTGGTGTGAAAATTATATTTGTTTTTTCATTTAACATACTTATTTCATCTTCATTAAATATACTATTAACTACTTCTACTTTTTCTCTAGAATCTATTAACTCTATATTTCCTACATAAGTATGATTATCATACTTCTTTTCTTCAATATTTCCCATCACTAAAAAAATCTCTTTATCCCTTCCCTCATACTTCCCAGCACTTGTTGAATTTAGATTACTGTATATCTTTTTATTACCACTTTTAATTATATTCAAGCTATATTTTTTATCATATCCCCTATATTCTCCCTTTGGATACCATTCAAAATAATCTGCTAAAAATATACTACTACTATTGGAGAAATACTTTTTACCTTCTCTCTCACCAAAAGTATTAATTATCCCCTTATATTTAATGTTTATATTAAGAGTTCTATCATATGTATCTCTATTAATTATTATGTTATCTCCATCTCTTTCAAATGATATATCTTTGTTATTCAAAGAAAGTTCTGTAACTTCCAATTTATTAAATAACTTTAGTTTTATAGTAGACAAATTGTCATTCACCACTTCTATTTTTATATTACAATCATTTTTAAATTCTTTATTAATATTAATTTTCATATCATATTCAAGTATATTAAATCCATCATTGTTTTCTTTGTTTTCATCATATAAAATACCAATATTATCAGTTGCCACACTATATTCTACAGGTTCAAACTTTTTTGTATTCAATATAATTAAAGATATTATTCCAATTACAACAACGGTACATATTATAGATTTAACACTTATTAAACCTTTTTTACCATCTCCTTCTCCAATGTATAATAATATTAAAGACAAGATAATTATTAAAGTATAAATAATTATATGACTTTTAAAGACAGATCCTGTAGAAATCAATTCAAAAGTGCTTTGAACCATATCAATATGATATAATGGCGCTAATACATTTGTATTTTTATAAAAATTATTAATCCCCATGAATAATAATAAAATCAATATATATTTAATAATATCAATCTTTATAAATTTCCCTATAAGTAGCCCTAAACCCATAATGGTAAACAAAGACAAAGAACAATTTATTAATGCTAAGCTTGATTGATATAGAAAGTATTTAAACGGAACATTACAAATCCATCCTACAAGAATAAGAGTAATTAAAGTTACAAATAATATTAAACCGGTTATAATTAGGCTAGCACAAACCTTACTTGCAAACCTATTTACTGGCTTTATATTAATTATCTTAAAAACTTCTGTATCACTTGCTCCTATATCTGAAAAAATTATTAGTAAAGGAATATAGATCAAATTTATTGGCAACCAATAATTCTTTAAAAAAGTAACTAATCCAAGATTAAATGAATTGTCTATTTTTCCTGCCCACAAGACTTGTTGAAGACCAAATAAAAAAAGTATTCCAACTATTATAACTATTGGTTTTCTACGTAATTCTATTAGCTCATACCTTATTAAACTTATAATCCTCATAAACCATACCATTCACATTCTTAAAGTAGAGAATATCTACTTTATATTAACTATTTTTGTACTGTTTTCGAGTAATCTATATAATAACTTCTCAACTGCTCTCCATTTCTAAAACAAGCTCTATTCCATTCCTGGTCATTTTATAATCCTTGTATCTAATATTGTATTGGCTTATAGCATGGCCACCTCAATTCTAACCTTGTTCATTCATAGTAGTTTCTGCATAAACATCTAACATTCTATTCTTATTCCATTTTTTTGTAATTACAATTTAATCTTACCACAGACTTTAATACATTTTTTTACTTTTTATACTTTTATTCTAGAAAAAAATAAAATATTCTTATTAATCTCGGAAATACTCATATATACACATGAATAAAATAAATCTAAAAAAATGTGAACTTTATTCACATTTTTTCTTTATAAACTCATTACTTAGTTCTATTCTTTCTCTACAAGTAGGATGATCATAAGCTAGCCATTTAATTACTGGATCAACATCAACTGGAGTTAAATTGCTTTCTATAAACTTAATCTCTAAAGCTCCATTTGTATATCCATCATTAGTTATTTCCATTGCAAAGGTATCAGCCTCTACTTCCATCTTTCTAGAGTAAGCTGTTTCAATTGGTGAAAATAAAAGGCCAATTACATTTAAGATAAATAATATATATGGTACTTTTTCTATTTTTCTATAATCTTTAGTTGAAAATCTTCTCATTAAATTATGAACTAACATTAATGTCATTAGTGTCAATAAAGATGATATTATTGTTGATTTCTGAATATGGTTTAATTTATAGTGCCCCATCTCATGAGCTGCTACTGATAATACCTCTTTTTCACTTAATCCATTTAAAGTAGTATCCCAAAATACTATTCTTCTACTATTATTAATTCCTGTCATATAGGCATTCATACTATTTGTTTCACCACTTTTAGGAATAACCTTTATATCTAAATTTTCTATTCCAGCTTCTTTTGATAAATCTATTATTTTGCTCTTTAATTCTCCCTCCTCCATAGGCACTAAATCATTTTGGGCCTCATCAAAATATGGATAAATATAATTACCTATTAGAGATACGCTTATTAGTATTACTGCTGATAAGAAATACCAACTTTTTCTCTTAAGAAAAATAACATATATTATGGCTACTATTGGAAGTGAAATAAGTAAATCTATAGAATCACTTACTATATAATCTTTAAGAAAATCTAAAAAGCCTAAATTACTTAATCCAACAAGTCTCCCTCTATAGAAAGAACTAAAAAGTGATTTAGGAAACATTAAAATCATATTAAATAGGTAATAAACAATAAAAAGAATTCCACCTTCAACTATTTTAAACCTAAAATTCCATCTCTTTATTAATCCAATACCACCATAAATATAGAATAATATAGGAAGAATAAGACTTAATACGATGCCACTGTAAAAGTATAATTTAGTAAACTCATAATTTGCAGCTACTTTATCTGGTGTTTGTGGAATAATTATCTCACCATCCCTTATCTCACACTCTACTTTAACTTTACTTTGAAGAGCCTTCTTATTCTTATTTTCTAATACCATAGTCATTGAGAATAAAAATATAAAAATAAGAGAAAATGCAAGAAAGGTTTTTAAAAGAAACTTTTTCATTTTATCTCCTCCATCCATGTTTATATATATTTATATAATCTCAAAAATATTTCTAAAAACTATGTAAACATTTAACTTATTTCCTTTATATAATTGTAAATTTTTTTATAATTATGTATAATAAAGATATATTTAGTGGGGAGGACTTATTTATGGATTTTAGTACTAAAAATATGATAAAAGCTTTACTAACAGATGCTGTATTATCTATAGGATTTTATTTTTTCTTTGGTATGAAGCTATTACCATTAGCTATTTTAATAGGAACTTTTTTAAGCATATCAATGTTCTTTAACCCAAGCAAACTTCAAAAAGCAAGAAGAGAAGCTGAACATAAAGCAAACTCTAAAATTGAAGTACCTAAAGAACTTGATCCAAAAGAAATATCTGAAGAAGATATTAAGAGTTTAGGATTAGATAATATTGATATAGATGACGATTCAGAGAAATAATATCTTAAATTATAAAAAAACTTTGCTTTCGCAAAGTTTTTTTCTTTATCCAATTACTTCATTAAGTAATTCTTTATACTTATTACATATCTCTTTGTCCATTGCAGGAGTACCTTCTAGTCTATACTCCATGCCTAAATTCTCATATTTATTTACTCCAAGTAAGTGATAAGGTAATAACTCTACCTTTTCTACATTCTTGATATTTTTAATATATTCACCTAATGCCTTTATATGTTCCTCTCCATCTGTTAATCCAGGAACAACAACATGTCTTATCCACATCTTTGTGTTATTTCTTTGCATCGCTTCTAAGAAATTAAGTGATTCATCTATTTCCAAACCAGTAACCTTCTTATAGCCTTCTCTAGTAAAATGTTTCACATCATATAATACTAAATCAGTATACTTAAGTATTTCATCATATTCCCCTAAACCATAACCTGCTGTATCAACACAAGTATGTATTCCCTTTTCTTTACAAAGCTTAAGTACTTCTATAAGGAATTCTGGTTGTCTTAATGGGTCACCACCTGAAATGGTTACTCCTCCTCCACTTTGCTTAAAGTAAGGTTTAAATCTTTCTATCTTCTTTACTAATTCTTCAGTGGTATACTCATCTCCACCATTACAATTCCAAGTATCTGGGTTATGGCAAAACTTACATCTTAGGGAACACCCTTGAAAAAATACAACTACTCTTATTCCTGGACCATCTACTAGTCCCATTGATTCTATTGAATGAATTCTTCCTTTTATCATTTTATCCTCCGTATTATAAAAATCCCATACCTATATATTACACTACAAATAGGTATGGGAGCAAAATATTAATTATAAACTTTCATGGAAAGTTCTACTTATTACTTCAAGCTGTTGTTCTCTAGTTAACCTATTAAAGTTTACAGCATAGCCTGACACCCTTATAGTAAGTGTTGGATATTTATCTGGATTTTCCATAGCATCCTCAAGCATTGCTCTATTTAATACATTAACATTTAAATGATGAGCCCCTTGAATAAAATACCCATCTAATATAGACACTAAATTATTCTCCCTTGTCTCTTCATCTTTTCCTAATGCATCAGGTACAATAGAAAATGTATTTGACACACCATCTTGGCACACCCCTCTATATGGTATTTTAGCCACTGAGTTTAATGATGCCAAAGCACCATTTTTATCTCTACCATGCATTGGATTTGCTCCTGGTGCTAAAGGTTCCCCCTTCTTTCTTCCATCAGGAGTTGTACCTGTCTTCTTACCATACATTACATTTGATGTTATAGTTAAGGCTGATAATGTATGGATTGCCCCTCTATATAACGGATGTTTCTTAAGCTCTGATATAAACTTATTTACTAGTTCAACTCCTAAATCATCTGCCCTATCATCATCATTCCCATACATAGGAAAATCTCCAACAGTTTCGAAATCAATTGCTATTCCCTCTTCATTTCTTATTGGTCTAACCTCTGCATACTTTATTGCAGAAAGGGAGTCTATTGCAACAGATAGTCCTGCAATACCAAATGCCATTAGCCTTTCAACATCTGTATCATGAAGAGCCATTTGTCCTGATTCATAGGCATATTTATCATGCATATTATGAATTATATTCATTGTATCTACATAAAGCTTTGCTACATACTCTAATACTTTATAGTAGTTTTTCTTAACCTTATCAAAATCTAATATTTCATCTTCTATTTTTTCTATACTTGGAACTACTTTTGTTCCTTTTATCTCATCTATCCCACCATTTATAGCATATAATAATGATTTTGCCACATTACACCTAGCTCCAAAGAACTGCATTTGTTTACCAACCTTCATTGCTGAAACACAGCAAGCTATTGCATAGTCATCTCCATATACTGGTCTCATTATATCGTCATTTTCATATTGAATAGCATCTGTGGCAATTGAGATTTTAGCACAGTATTTTTTAAAATTCTCTGGTAGATTCTGAGACCATAAAACAGTTAAATTTGGTTCTGGCGCTGGTCCTAAATTAATTAAGGTATTAAGATATCTAAAGGAATTTTTAGTAACTAATGGTTTACCATTAACACCAATACCTCCAATCGATTCTGTAACCCATGTAGGGTCTCCAGCAAATAATTCATTATACTCAGGAGTTCTTAAGTGTCTAACCAACCTTAGTTTTATAATAAATTGATCAATTAACTCTTGAGCTTCTTTTTCTGTTAATAACCCTCTCTCTAAATCTCTTTCTATAAATATATCTAAAAATGTTGATGTTCTACCAAGGGATGTAGCAGCTCCATTATTTTCTTTAACTCCTGCTAAATATCCAAAATATACAGCTTGTACTGCTTCTTTAGCATTAGATGCAGGCTTAGATATATCACATCCGTATTTTGATGCCATACTTTTAATTTTATTTAAAGCTCTTATTTGTTCTGAAACTTCTTCTCTCTTTCTTACAAGTTCATCAAGCATATCTCCCTGAAGCTCTTTTAAATCTTTTTTCTTTTCTCCCATTAAATAATCAATACCATAAAGTGCAATTCTTCTATAATCACCTATTATTCTTCCTCGTCCATAAGCATCTGGTAATCCTGTTAAAAGTCCTGCATGTCTCGCAGCTCTTATTTCATCTGTATAGCAATCAAATACTCCTTCATTATGTGTTTTTCTATATAATGAAAAATGTTTATCTATTTCTGGATCAAGTTCATATCCATATTCCTTAAGACTTTGATGCACCATTCTTATTCCACCAAAAGGATTTACAATTCTCTTTAAAGGAGCATCTGTCTGAAGCCCTATTATAACTTCATTATTCTTGTCTATGTATCCAGGTTCATAATTGTCTATTCCTGATACTCTATCTGTTGCGACATCAATTATTCCCTCTTTCATTTCTTTAATTATAAGTTCTTCACATTCGTTCCATACTTTCTTAGTCTTTTCAGTTATTCCCTCTAAAAAACTCTCATTACCTTCATAGAACTTATAGTTCTTTTGAATAAAATTTCTTACGTCTATTCCTTGTTGCCATGTACCTGTTTTAAATCCATCCCATTCTTTAAACATATTAAACCTCCTAAAACATATATAAGCTCATTTTGCCTTAATTAATGATTTAGAATAAAAAAAGCCGACAATCTGAGCTTATTGCCCAGACGGTCGGCATATTATCTTAGTCATACTTCATGTGGTATACTCCACTTCCGTCAGTCATATGACTTCATATATATGATATACTTATTCAGCATAAAATGTCAATATAATCCTTTTTGTTTTAATTCTTATTTAGCTCCATATTGCTCGTAATAAGAATCTATTCTAGCTTTTATCTCATCATTAATAATTACTTTTCCATTTACTTCTCTATTATATAGATATTCAATAACTTCTTCCATAGTAACTATAGCACAAGCCTTAAATCCATACTTTTCTTGTAATTCAACTAATGCAGATTTTTCTCCTTGTCCTTTTTCCATTCTATTTACAGAAATCATAAGTCCAACTACATTTACATCAGCTTGTTCTTTTAATATTGGCATTGTCTCATAAATTGATTTACCTGATGTAGTAACATCTTCAACTATTAAAACTTTATCTCCGTCATTTAACTTACTTCCTAAAAGAATTCCAGTATCTCCATGATCCTTAACTTCTTTTCTGTTTGAACAATAACTTACATCTATTCCATATAAATCACTTAATGCCATAGTAACTGTTACACTTAGTGGAATTCCCTTATACGCAGGTCCAAATACTATGTTATAATCATCTCCAAAGTTTTCTTTTATAGCCTTTGCATAATATTCACCAAGTCTCTTAAGTTGGCTTCCTGTCTTATAGTTTCCTGTATTAACAAAGAAAGGTGTCTTTCTTCCACTCTTAGTTACAAAATCACCAAAAGTTAAAACTCCACATTCTATCATAAATTCAATAAACTCTTTTTTATAAGCTTGCATATTGATCCTCCAAATTTTAAATTAATATTTTAAGTAAATTATCTAGGTAAAAATCTTGTAGTAATTTAAACTATACTACTTTTATTACCCTACAATATTCCCACAATCTCATTAATATCTTTTATTCCTTGTTCTCTACAGAATCCTTCTATCTCTTCAATTATTTCTTTACCTGCCATTGGATTCATAAAGTTAACTGTACCTATTTGTACTGCACTAGCACCAGCCATCATAAACTCAACAGCATCCTTACCTGTAGTAATTCCACCTAATCCTATTACTGGTATACTTACAGCCTTTGATACCTCATGTACCATTCTTAATGCTACTGGCTTAACAGCTGGGCCTGAAACCCCTGCATAAACATTATCAAAAACTGGCTTTCTTTTATATATATCAACAGCAAGCCCCTTTAATGTATTTATTAAACTTAAAGAATCTGCCCCTGCCTCTTCACACTTTAATGCCATTTCCACTATATTTTCTGCATTTGGTGATAATTTAACCATAAGAGGCTTTTTACATAGCTTCTTTATTTCTTTTACAAAATCATGAGCTACATCAGCTTTAATTCCATAAGCCATTCCTCCACATTTAACATTTGGACATGAAATGTTAAGCTCTATCATTTGAACTGATGTGCCATTTAACTTCTCTATAGCCTCTGCATAGTCTTCAAAGCATCCTCCACCAACATTAGCAATAATATTAGTCCCTAGCTTCTCCATCTCTGGAAGTTCCTTATTTATAAAACCTTCTATTCCAGGATTTTGTAACCCTACTGAATTCATCATTCCTGATGGAGTTTCATAAACTCTTATTCCAGTATTACCCTCCTTAGGATTTATTGTAAGACCTTTAGATGATACTCCTCCCAAAATCCCTACATTGTAAAAGTTGTTATATTCTGCACCAAACCCAAAGGTTCCTGAAGCCGCTATAACAGGATTTTTAAATTCTACTCCATTTATATTAACCTTTAACATACTTCATCCCCCTTATAGTTCTACATAATATCCATCAAATACTGGACCATCTTTACAAGTTCTCTTGTGTCCATCTTTTGTCTTACATGTACAAACTAAACATGCTCCTACGCCACAAGCCATATGCTTTTCCATAGAAACATATACTTTAACCCCTTTTTCTTTACACATATTAACCACTGCCTTCATCATAACTTCTGGTCCGCAGCATAACACTGTATCATAATCTTCAACCTTTAAAATCTCAGTTACAAACCCCTTATGTCCATGTTTCCCTGTATTAGTGGAAACCTCTACCTTATTACCATACTTTGAAAGATTCTCTATTAAATAAACTTCGTCTCTAAACCCTGCATATATATCTATAATACCCTTAGGATTCTTTTCTCTTAACTTCTTTGAAACTTCAACCATAGGGGCAGTTCCTATTCCACCTGCTACTATTGCTACTTTTCCTAAGTCTTCATCTAAGTTAAAGCCATTTCCTAAAGGTCCTGTAAGACTTATCTCTTCACCAGATCTTAATTTAGAAAACTCTTCTGTACCCTTACCTACTACTGCATAAAGAAATGTAATTTCATCTCCATTTTTCTCACAAATACTAATGGGTCTTGGTAAAAGTGTTTGTCCATCTAATTTTAACATGTAAAATTGTCCTGGCTTTATCTCACCCTTATCTTCACAAACCATCTTATAAATTCCATCAACTATCTTTTCATTTGAAAGAACCTTAGATTTCTTATAAGTAATGCTCATTTCTTTTCCCCCTAATTTATATTTTATAAATTATTAACTGCTGCTCTTATCTCATCTCTCATTCTTATAGCTTCTTCTCTAGCACTTAATGCAAAATCAGTTTCTGGTTTGTTATCCTTCTTATAAGCTAAAAGTATTCCCCTTGATGAATTTACAACTCCACCATTTCCATTGTTTAAATACATAGCAACATCTTCTGCTTTCCCACCTTGAGCACCATATCCTGGTATTAAGAAGAACATTGAATTAAATCTCTTTCTTAACTCTTTTCCTTCTTCTACATGAGTACAACCTATTACTCCACCTAATGGGTGATATCCACATTCAGCAGTAAGTTCTTTTCCCATTTTCATTAGCTTATCTCCAACTACATGATAAACCTTGTCTCCTGATGCAGTATCTAAAAATTCAATATCTGCAGCTCCTGGGTTTGAAGTTCTTACTAAACAGAATATCCCTTTCTTTCCTGTTTCAATATATGGCATGTATGGTTCAATACTATCTAATCCCATGTATGGACTTAATGTAACAAAATCAGCTTCGAAATCTCCTTCAAAGTGTCCTTTAGCATACATCTTTGCAGTTGCAGCTATATCTCCTCTCTTAATGTCAGCAATTATTATAGCATCCTTTTCTCTTAAATACTCTAAAGTTCTTCTATACGCTCTCATTCCTGATAATCCTAAAGCTTCATAATAAGCTATTTGAACTTTATAGCATGCAACAACATCTAAAGTTTCATCTATAATTCTCTTATTAAATTCAACTATAGCATCCTCATTATTCATTCCTTCTTTTAAGAACTCTGGAATATAATCTAATGCTGTATCTAATCCTAAACAGACAACTCCTCTTTCTTCAACTCTTTTATAAATTTTGTCCATAATATTCATAATAGTATCCTCCTATTTTTTATAAACTATTTTACCGCCCTTAATTGTCATCTGAACTTCTCCGTAATATTCCATTCCATTAAATGGAGTATTATGCCCCTTTGATGCAAATGACTCACTATCTATTTTAACTTTCTTATCTAAATCCACAAGTACTAAATCTCCATCTCTTCCAATTCCTAGTGTCCCTTTATTCATTCCTAATATTTCTGATGGATTCTTAGACATTATTTCACTAAGTTTATTTAGTGATAGTCCATTTTCTTTTACTAAAGTAGTGTAGCATATAGAAAATGCTGTTTCTAATCCTACCATTCCTGGTGAACCCTTCTTCTTCTCTTCTTCTGTGTGAGGCGCATGATCTGTTCCTATACAGTCAACCATACCAGTCTTTATTGCATTTATTAAATAAGCTACATCCTCTTTTTCTCTTATAGGAGGATTTACTCTATAATCATTAACCTCTCTAGTTAAAGCTATATGATGAGGTGTAACTTCACAAGTTACATTAGTGCCTAAAAGCTTGGCATTTATTATATATTCCATAGATTCCTTAGTAGAAACATGACACATATGAAGTCTTCCACCTGTTAGCTTACATAGCTCTACATCTCTCCAAGTCATCATATTTTCAGCAACTCTCATATCCATCCTAGAGAATTCAGATGTTTCTGCATGAGACATAACGACCCAACCGTATTCCTTAGCTTTTAATAAAGCATCATGCATTACCTTCCCGTTTCCAACTCCTACTCCATCATCAGAGATTGCTTTTATTTCCTTATCATCCCTTAATTCATCTAAGTGCTCTAGAGTTTTCCCATCAAAATTCTTTGTTATAGATAAACATTGATGTAAATCAGCAAGTCCAACTTCTTTTCCCCTTCTTCTTACCTCTTCAAGAACCTCCTTTGAAGAGCATATAGGTTTTGTATTTGCCATCAAGCAAACTCCTGTAAACCCACCCTTAACTGCTGCTTTTGAACCTGTTTCTATATCTTCTTTCCAAGTTAAACCTGGCTCCCTAAAATGTGCGTGAGTGTCAATAAAGGTAGGCATTAGAGTTAGTCCTTTTGCATCAACTACTTCTACACCTTCTTTATTGATTGATTTTGCTACTTCCTTTATTCTGCCACCTTCAACTAAAACATCTCCAATAAAGTTTTGTACACAATCAACAATCTTAGCATTCTTTATTAAAATATTCATCTATAACACCTCTCTTCCTATACATTAAACTTCTGATAACTTAGTTATGTGATCACAATATTCACATCTATATGTACCTTTTTCTCTATCCATTAATATGAAAGAATGTGGCACATATTTTTCATCCACAGTTATGCATCTTGGATTATTACAGATTAAAATATTTTCAACCTTCTCTGGAAGTTCAGGCCTTACCTTTCTTACAATTCTTTCATCCTTAACTTCATTTATTGTAATACTTGGTGATAAAAGTCCAAGTACTGTATAATCTATATCTTCACAATTATCCTTTTCTATTTTTATTATATCTTTTTTCCCTAAGTTTTTACTTTCTGCGTTTATGATTAAAGCTACTCTGTAATCTGTCTTATCTAAATGTAGGTAGTTAAATATTTTAACTCCCATTCCAGCTTCAATATGATCTATAACCAATCCATTTTTAATACTTGTTATTTCCAACATCTACGCCACCCCCAAAAGCTTGCACATAAGTGCCATTCTTACATACATTCCATACTCAGCTTGTTTAAAGTATGCAGCTCTTTCATCTTCGTCTACTTCCATAGCTATTTCATTAACTCTTGGTAATGGATGCATTACTATCATATCTTTTTTTGCAGACTTCATTTTTTCAACATCTAGAATATAACTATCCTTAAGCCTTAAATACTCTTCTTCATTGAAAAATCTCTCTCTTTGAATTCTTGTCATATAAAGTATATCAAGCTCATCTATTACATCATCTAATCTCTCTACTTCTTTAAACTCTATATTCTTCTTCTCTATAAATTCATCTCTTATGTAATCAGGAATCTTAAGTTCCTTTGGTGAGATTAAGATGAACTTTGTTCCTTCATATCTAGACATAGCCTTTATCAATGAATGAACTGTTCTTCCATACTTTAAATCTCCACATATACCTACTGTATGCCCTTTTAAGCCATGCTTTAAGAATTCAATTGTTAAAAGATCTGTAAGAGTTTGAGTTGGATGTTGATGTCCTCCATCACCTGCATTTATAACTGGAACACTTGAAAATTTACTTGCAACCCTTGCTGCTCCTTCCTTTGGATGTCTCATCGCAATTATGTCTGTATATATTGATACCATCTTTATTGTATCTGCAAGAGTTTCTCCTTTAGATGCTGAAGTAGAATTGGGTTCTGAAAAACCTAAGATTTTACCACCTAGTCTCATCATAGCTGCTTCAAAGCTAAATCTTGTTCTTGTACTAGGCTCATAAAATAGAGTTGCTAAGATTTTCCCATCGCAAACCTTTGAGAACTTCTTAGGGTCTTGGATAATTTGATGTGCTAATTCAAAAATTTCGTCTAATTCCTCTAGGGATAAATCCATAGGGTCAATTAAGTGTTTGTTTATCATGTCTATCACTCCTTCTTAACTTCTCTGAGTTAAAATTAAAGGTTTATTTGTATAATAAAAAGCCCTCCTTATGATAAGGAAGGCATAATAATCCTAATTAATCTTGGCAATTATAATACTTCCTTATTGATCTCACTGGACCAAATTAAAGGTTTTTCTTTTCGTTAAGAATAACACCAAAAGTAATAAATGTCAATGTAAATAATAGTATATATTTTTACTTATTAATGTTATTTTATAGCAACTGCCCTAACTAAACTTCCTTCCCCCTTTATCTTCAATGGAAATGCAATTACTTTAAATTCCTCTCCACCAACTAACATTTCTAAATTGCATAAGTTTTCAAGAATAAATATTCTATTATTAAGTAACTTTTTATGTATAGTAAATGGATTTCTATCTGGAGATGGCATATCAAATCCCACCATCCTTATTTTCTTTTCTATAAATAAATCCACTAATTCTTCACTTATAATAGGATGATTCTCATAATAAGCATTAGTTCCATAATATTTCTCATATCCAGTAAATAGGATTACAATTTCCTTTTCATTTAATAAATCTTCATACTCTTTTTCTAATGTTATTAATTCTTTTCCTCTAACATCTATAATAACCCCTTCTCCCATAAAATTCTCTAAGGTATATTCACTTATATATTTACTACTATCTGTTAGATGCATTGGACAATCTAAATGAGTTCCAACATGCATACCTGATTTTAAAACAGAATATGTATACCCATCATTATCATATTTTTTAGTAAATTTAATAGATACCTCTTCATCTCCTGGATATACCAACATATTATTTTCTATTTCATAGGATAAATCAATATACTCCATTATTAAACCACTCCACATAATCAAAATCATCATAATACTTTAAATATGTATTTTCTCCCTTATATTCAAAAATGAATCCAAGAGAATGTCTACTTTCAAAACCTTTTATATAATATGTAGATTTAACTTCATCATATGGTTTATGTGTTAACATTACCTTATTCTTATAAGGTAAGTTATTAAATCTTTTTATAAGTTCATATGTACACCCATCTTTTTCTGTTGCTAATATGTATAAATTATTTTTATCAATTCTCTTTTTTCTTTCATCCCACTTTTCTTTTGCTAACTGGAAATTTTCATAATGCATAAAATTTATCTTTATATCCCCTAATTTTCCTATTGGATACTTGCTCCATTCTGCCTCTTCTAGCTCTAATGTAAGATAATAATCTAGCCTTTCTAAGAACTTAATAAAATCTTCCATAGAAAAATAAAGATTTACAGTTGGGGTATTAAATTTAAGTCCTAAATCATGAAGTATAAAACATCCGTTGCAATTATTTGAGATTAAAGTAAATGACTTATTTTTTAATTCTTCTCTTCTTCCCTTTAAATAAATCTCTCTCATTTCTTCTCTATTCTTTAAATTCTCATTCTCCACTCTCAATCCCCCCATAATTACTCATTTATTTTAGAATATCAGAAATCATATATGATATCTAGTATCCGTAACTCCAAACATCAAAGAAGAGTATTAACGAATTTAAACCGTTAATACTCTCTTTATTAATATTTCAGTACAAAATCACAAAGTAGATTATTATGCATAATTACTAATTTTTCGTTGAAAGGATTTAGATTCTTTATAAGCTCTATAATATTATGGTATATACTCTCTAAATACTTTTTTAAGTATTCTCTGCTATTTGTATATCCAATCTTATTAGGATCTTCAACATTTATTTTTATCTCTTTAATCTCCTCATTTATTCCTTCTAACGCCTTTACTACATCAGCTATAAAGTTATCATCAAATATACTCATATTTCCCATTAAGCCATATCTAACTTTGCTGGTAATACCCCTAAGGTTATAAATTTGATCCTCAAGCCTAACTGCATCAGCTTTACCCAATACCTTAATTAGCAATCCTTTTTCCATAATACCTACCTCTCTTCCTATTTATTGAAACTTTCAATAACTTCTATTAGTTTCTTCTTTAATTTATCATGGTCTATCTCTTTATAAACAGATTTTTCTCTAAATTTACTAAGAGAATCTGCAATTTGAAGAATCAAGATTAAGTCTAATATGTTTTTATCTTGTATGTGTTCTATCTTTTTTACTGATGATTTATGATACCTTACTAATAAAGCTACTTTTTCTATGTCATCATCTGATATTTCAAAAAAGTCACCTATATTATTTCTTATCCAATCAGCACCTGCTTGACTATGCTTTTTATCTATTTTCTTTATATCATGAGTAAGAGCTGATAAGTATAATATTCTTTCATCCCTATTGTCTTTATTAATAATATACTTCCTATATAACTTTAAAGCAATATCTCCAGTTAGCTTAGAGTGATAGTATCTATACTTCATAGCATCTTTATAGGTTATATTATTGCACTCATTCATAGTTTTCTTATATTCTTCCATACTTCTATCCCAAATGTCATAACTAATCTTTAAAATGCATTCTATAGATACTTCTTCAAACTTTTTCTTTGTACTCATCTCTTTCATCCTTTTTTATAGAAATTCCTCAAAATATAATATGCAGAAATATTATAAATGACTTAATAAAGAAAAAAGAAACTGCCTAAGCAGTTCCACATAAACTATTTACCATTAATTATAGAATTAACAAGGTCCATATCTATATTCTCTTCTAAAATATCACACAACTTATCATACTCATTCATCTTGTATTCTTTATAACTAACTTTTTCATGGCATTCAAGTTGGCTAACGTATTTATTTATAAAGGTATAGGCAAAGTCCTCTTCTTCAAATATTCCATGAAGATATGTTCCATATACATTTCTACTCTTCATGCCTAAAACTTCCCCAGCTTCTCCCTGTATCCATATAGATTTATCATCTAAACATTCACTTACTCCATTATGGATTTCATAACCTCTAACAACCAATCCTTCATTATTCTTTGCTTTAACCTGTCTAGTCTTCTTCTTTCCATTAAAAGTAGTAGCTAAATCTAATAATCCTAACCCTTTTACCTCTCTAGGACTTCCCTCTACCCCTAGAGGATCTTTAATCTCTTTTCCTAATATCTGATATCCACCACAGATTCCAAATATTATAGTATCACTTTTAGCTTTTTCTAGGATAATTTCACGGAATCCAGTTTCCTTTATAAAATTTAAATCTTCAATTGTATTTTTACTTCCTGGAATTATAATCATTTTAGCATTTTCAATCTCTTTTGGAGAATTTATATATCTTATGTTAATACCATTCATTGCTCTTAAGACATTAAAATCAGTAAAGTTTGACATATGAGGTAATCTTATAACCACCACATCAATACCTTTTCCCTTTTTATTAGATATCTTTTCTGTAACCCCATCCTCATCCTCAATATTCAATTCAAAATAAGGCATTACTCCTAATACAGGAATATTTATAAGTTCTTCAACTTGTTTCATTGCAGGTTTGAAAAATTCTTTCTTTCCCCTAAACTTATTAATTATTACGCCTTTAATTAAAGCCCTCTCTTCTGGAGGTAAAAGCATTATGGTTCCAACTATTGAAGCAAATACCCCACCTCTATCAATATCTGCAACTAATATTACAGGTGAATTAGAAACCTTAGCCATTTCTATATTTGCTATATCAGTTTCTCTTAAATTTATTTCTGCGCAGCTTCCAGACCCCTCTAAAACTATAAAATCATAGTCCTTAGATATATGGTCAAAGGCTTCCTTTGCAACACCTTTTAAATACTTATTTAAGTCCTTATACTTATAGCCATCCATTGTACAGTAAACTTTACCTCTAACAATAACTTGTGTTTTATTGTTTGCACTAGGCTTCATTAAAATTGGATTCATATATTCCTTAGGCTCTATTTCACAAGCTTCTGCCTGAACAACCTGTGCCCTTCCTATTTCATCTCCTTCTTTAGTAACAAAAGAATTTAAAGAAATATTTAAAGCCTTAAAAGGAGCAACATTATATCCTTTTCTTTTATAATATCTACAAAAAGCTGTTGCTAATGTACTCTTACCCACAGAAGATGCTGTTCCTAAAAACATTAATCTTTTAGCTTCCATACTATCACCCTATCTAATATCTAAAAATCCATGAGTTTCTGTAAGAATATTCTTCCCTGTTTCAAATTGAATTTTATTCTTAAACAATGGACCATCAAATACGAAAGTATGATATTCTCCATTTTCTCCACAAGGATCTGAACCAGTTGCCTTTATTCTTTCAACAACTTCTTTTGTTAAAACTTCGCCTAAAAACTCTGGTCCCATATCCTTTAGCCTTACATTCTTAATAACAGTTTTAAAGCCACTATCTATAAACTCATAAGTCAAAGCTTCTCTATCTTCAAGCCATAATGGAAATATAGCTTCCAACCCTACTGCTTCACATCTTTCAGTACACCAAGTTCTATGCGCTTCTAAATCTATATCTCCAAATACACAAGCATCTGCGCCTTGTTCCTTCCACTTCCTTAAAGTTTTTTCAAAGGCAGTCTTGTACTCTTCTCCCTGACACTTTATCATATCTAATTCTATTTCTAAGGACTTTGATACTTCATTTAATAAATGTTCTTGGATTCCATGAAACCAACTTCTACATACTTTTTTATCAACAGTTACTAATAAAGCTAATGGTGTATATCCTCCCTTTATCATTCTATAAAGAGAAAGTGTACTATCTTTACCACAACTATATGACATAACAAACTTTTTCATTATAATCTACCTCCACTTTTCTAAGGCATTTATCATAAACTTCTTTATATCCACTCCATAAACTTCTTTAAGTTTATCTTCTGATAATACATCCTTTGTCTTGCCTTTAGAAACTATATATCCTTCACTTAACATAATCACATCATCACTAAACATTTGAACAAGGTTTAAATCATGTAATACTCCAATAACAGTTTTTTGATTTTCCTTTGTCCATTTGTTTATATGTTCTAATATTTCTATCTGACACTTTAAATCCAAATGATTTGTAGGTTCATCAAGTAAAATAACATCAGGTTCCTGTGCAAAAACCCTTGCAAGATAAACTCTTTGAAGTTGTCCTCCAGATAGTTCATTTATAAGTTTATCTTTTAAATCTAAAATCCCTACATTACTAAGACAGTTTAATATTATTTCCTCATCCTTCTTAGAAAGTCTTGCGAATACTCCATCTATATGAGCATATCTCCCCAAAGCAACAGTTTCATAAACAGTATATGGAAAATATATTTGAGAGTTTTGACTCATAAGAGCCACCTTTTTTGCAAGCTCTTTTCTCTTTATACTTTTAACTTCTTTCCCATCTAAAAATATATTTCCTTTATAATCTATTAAGCTAACCATTGCCTTAAGCAAGGTACTTTTTCCACATCCATTTGGACCAACTATAGAAACATTTTGTCCCCTAGTTATATCTATATTAAAATCTTTTATAACGTCTTTACCATCATATCCACAGTATAAATTTCTAACCTTTAGCATAATATCACCTACTTCTTTTACTAAAATATAAGTAGCCAAAGAATGGTGCTCCTATAATTGCAGTTATTGCACCAACTGGTAATTCAGATGGACTTATTATAGTTCTAGCTACTAAATCTGTAAGAACCATAAAAGATCCTCCTAATAAAATACACATAGGTATAACTACTTTATGGTTTGATCCAAATATCTTTCTCACTAAATGCGGTACAATTAAATCTATAAATCCTATAGTTCCGCTTAAAGCTACAGCACTTCCTGTAAGCACTGCTGTTGAAAATAACAAATGTTTTTTTACTTTTTCAGTTTCAACTCCTATTGCTTTTGCTCCATCTTCTCCAAATGTTAAAATATCCATTTCCCTAGAATATCTTAATACAATAGATACTCCTACAATAAAGAATGGAAGCCCTACTAGCAAGTAAGACCATCCTCTCATGTTAAAGGAACCCATTTGCCACATGGTTATGGCCTCAATTTTATGAGTATTTAATGCTGAAATGGTAGTAAGCATAGCACTTGCAAAAAGTGAAAAAACCATACCTGATAAAATAATAGTATTATTAGACATACCTCTATCTACTCTATTAGCAAACAAAATAACCATAATCACTGTTAAAAGCCCTGATAAAAATCCTATAAAAGGTAATGCTAAATTCCCTATAAATGGAATTGATACCCCTAAAATTATATATATTCCTACACCTAAAGATGCTCCTGAGGACACCCCTAATGTATATGGTGAAGCTAAAGGGTTCTTAAGTATTGACTGCATAACTGCTCCACTTACTGATAGTGCTGCTCCTATCATAAAAGCAAGTAAAACTCTTGGAAATCTTACAACCCAGATAATCGCTACGTCATTACTTCCAACACCTTCAATTAAAGGAATAGAAAATAACTTGTTCCCAATAACTGAAATAATGTTGAATATATTAATATTGGAACTTCCAATGGAAGTTCCAATACATATCACTAAAAATGCTAGTGGTAGTGATAACCACAATAACATCTTTCTCTTTTTATTCATACTTGTCTGGATATACAGCCTTTGCCATTTCTTTTAATGCAGCTATAACATTTTGACTTGGACGTGATGTAGTATTCTTATCTAAAAGAAATATTTGATTATTCTTAATAGCAGTAACACCTTCCCATCCTTTTCTTTTAGCAATTGAACCTATTGGATCATCTAAAAATGCTTGGTTTGTTAAGATTACATCTGGATTAGCAGCTATAACTGATTCTTCACTTGGCGAAATCCAACTCTTTTCAGATTCAAATATATTCTTAGCTCCAATTATTGAAATAGCTTCATTTAAGAATGTATCTGAACCAAATGAACTAAGCTTTGAACCTGAACCTATTTCAAAGTAAACTTTTTTCTTATCAGTTATTGTATCTCCAATTGCTTTTATATCAGCAACTTCCTTTTTCATATCTTCAACTAATTTAGAAGCTTCCTTCTTTTTATCAACTAAGTTACCTATAAATTCAATATCTCCATATATTCCATCAAAACTTACGCTACTTGGAATATATACTACAGGTATTCCTGCATCTTTAACAGCTTGGAATGGATCCTCATCTCCAGCTTTATTATGTCCTGATGCAATTATTATATCTGGTTCTAATCCTATAATAGTTTCAGCATCTGGATTTCTAAAATTTATCTTTGGTATATCTTCACTTATTCCTTTAACATCCTCTGAATACTTATCTACAGCGACTAATTTATCAGCCATTCCCAACGCAACTAAAACTTCTGTATTAGATGGTGCTGTTGATATTATTCTTTCCACCTTGCTAGGCTTAGTAAAGTCATTTCCTTCTCTGTCTTGCATTGTTACAGCCTTATCTGAGCAACCTACTAATAATGTTAGTAACATCATAGTAGATAAAATAAGACCTGTTAGTTTTTTTGTTAGTTTCATTTTTTAATCCCTCCATTTACATTATGGGGTTTTGAATTGAAAACATAGGATAAAAAAATGCATACCCATAAGGTATGCATATACATTCTACTTTTTTGTACAATAAGTAAAATGACCTACGTACCCTATAATTCCACCCTCAGAGAATAATAGTACCATCGTTATTAGGCAGGTCTCCCGACTTAACTTCATCCGCAATCTAACCTTCCCACATAAATAATTATGCAGTGGCTTAACTAGATTTTGTCCATTTCACGGTTACTGGGGTAGTTGAAGATTTACACTCCATTCCCTATTAAGTAAAACACCTAAAACAAGTCAATTCCTAATAATTATAGTTAAAGGCTTATATTTTGTCAATTAAATATACTTAGATATGGTACATATCCTTTTTCATGACTACCTGTAAAGGAATCTGTCCTATGGTCACAAGTTATTCTTATATTTATCCCCTTCAGATTTAATAAAGGAAAAAGAAGCTCATTTTTAACTTTTTCTAAAAACTGTATTTTGCCTTTAAAATCTTTTCTATGAGAAAGCTCATCAAATCCATTTACATGTAAAATAATATTATTAGCTTTTGGAAGCCACTCTAATACACCTTCTAGTTTATTATGCAACGCGCTGTTCCACTCCCCTGTAGCTCCTTTAGGTTGAACAACTATCATTCCTAAAGCCTTTCCCATACCACAAATTAAATCTATTCCTCCGATTAACACTGATTCCTTATTATACTTCTTCAATTTCACCTCACCCGAGGCCCCCCAAGGCCAAAGCATTAATCCTTCTAAATCCCTATCTTTGAAAAATTCATAGGAGTAATTAATTATATTCCTTAATCTTTTATTTTCAGGCATAATTTCTTCTACTTTTTTACCCACACTAAAATGCGGTGGGTTAAGCTTTTCCTGTACAATCTCATTTAAAAGAAGTAAATTCTTATATTGGTAACATGGATAAAAATATCCACCTTCTACTTTTAATTCTTTTAAAACTTCTCCTATATTTTTATCTAAATCTCCACCAGTAAAATCTTCTAGTATTCCATTATTAACCTTAATTATATTGCACCTATAAATACCACTTCCACCTTTTATTTCTATCCCCCTATTTAAAGCTTCATAAAAGGCCCTTTCTCCGATATCTACCTTAGAACTATCGTAACCAAGCATTTTAAAAATACAGTTTAAACTATCTAAATCCTTTCCTTCCACTGAAAAGTCTTCTTTCATTTCAGTATAATTTAACTTCATATCTCCAAAAAGAAGTTTTTTAAAGGAATGTCCCTCAAGACACTCCTCCATAAATCCATCTAGTATAATCAATATATCTTTCATTTATTAAATACCTTTCTTAGAGCATATATAAGTTTCTCATTTTGCCCTCTAGTTCTTACAGCAACCCTATAGTAATCAGAACCTAACCCTATATAATTACTACAGCTTCTTATAATTATTCCATGCTTAATAAGTTCTTCTTTTAAATTAATATCTATTCTAGTCTTAAAAAATATAAAGTTAACTACCCCCTCAAAGACCTCTAATTCTTTAAACGTACATAACTCATTATATAAAAATACTTTTTCATTTTTTATAAAATCTATTGAATTTTTCTGGTATTCTCTTTCTTTCAACGCGACTATTGCTCCAGTTGAAGCAACTGTATTTATAGACCATGGCACAGAAACCTTGTTAATCTTTCTAATAAATTCAGCGTTTCCTGTAATTCCATAACCTACTCTTATGCCAGGAAAACTAAAAAACTTTGTAAGAGACTTAACTATAATAAGATTTTCATACTCTTTACACATGTCTATTAAAGAGTATCTACTTTTATCTTCTATAAAATCTAAAAATGACTCATCTATAACAACCTTAGTATTGGAAGATTTATTTAACACTTTAATTAAAAACTCCTTAGATACTAACTGCCCTGTTGGATTATTAGGATTACAGATGAAAAGCATATCCATACTTTTATCTATAGCTTCTAAAAATCCATCATCTAACTTAAAATTTTCCCTATTTAATTTATAATAAACTATTTCTCCATTAATAGCCCTTATACCATCTTCATATTCAGAAAAGGTTGGAGCTGGAATAAGAACCTTTTTAGGATTTAGCCCTCTAATTACATTAAATATAACCTCAGCTGCTCCATTACCTAAAAGTATATTATTATAATCAATACCTTCATATTCAGAAATACCCATTCTCAAATCGTGATAAGTTATATCTGGATACCTTTCTATTCTGTCTAAAGATTTAATCATTTCTTCCTTAACTTTCTTAGAAATTCCTAAAGGATTTATATTAGCAGAAAAATCTATAATCTCTTTTTCACAAACATTATATTTTCTACATATCTCTTCTACATTTCCACCGTGTCCTAAGTTCATTATATTAACCCTCCAAGAACTATTATAATAAGTCCAACACTAAATCCTAATAAAGTAACTACTAATAAAATATTATTTGTCTTATATAAATCTGAAATTTCTATTACTTTATTCTTATCACCTATTGTTGGCTTTTCTACAATCTTACCAAAGTAATAATTTGCTCCTCCAAGTCTTATTCCTAAAGCTCCTGCAACAGCTGATTCTGGATGAGCACTATTAGGACTAGTATGATTATATCTATCTCTCTTATAAATTCTATAGCTATTTTTATAATCTAGTCCCAATATAAATGCAGCAAAAATCACTAAATATCCTGTAATTCTTGCTGGAATATAATTAAATAAATCATCCATCTTTGCAGGTACAAACCCAAAATCTATGTACTTATCATTCTTATATCCAAACATTGAATCACAAGTATTAACTGCTTTATATGTCATAGCAAGAGGTGCACCACCTAAAGCTCCAAATAATAGTGGCGCTATTATTCCATCTGATGTATTTTCTGCTACTGTTTCAATTACAGCTCTAATAATTCCTTCTTCATCTAGAACTTTAGTATCTCTTCCTACTATGTAGGATAGTTGCTTCCTTGCCCCCTCAATATCACCTGATTCTAAAACTTTAATTACCTTTAATCCTTCTACCTTTAATCCCTTAGAAGATATACAAAAATATAATAATATCCCTTCAATAATAATTCCAAATATATTGCTTATACTAAAAGCAAGCCTAAATATTAATGAATTAACTAAAAAAGTTATTAATATAACTCCTAACCATGTTACAAATCCAGATATTTTTAAGTTCTTAAATACTCTTCTTGTTATATTTTCAAGCTTAATACCTAAAGATCCTATTATTCTTACTGGATGAAAAGGATTATTAGGATCTCCTATTATAAAATCTAACACTAAACCTATGGTATATGATAACATTTCTTAAATCTCCCCTAGTATTTTTATTTCTATATCTTTATCAACTTTAACCTCTAACTTATATCCCCTACCACAACTAGGTTGCATTGTATAAAAATCCTTTGAGGATTTGCAGAATAATTCAAGTAAGGTACCTATAACACCACCATGGCAAATAAGTAAAGCTTCCTCTTCACCTTTTTCTATAACTTCCCTAAAAAGTCTCCTTAGAGCCTTACTAAGTCTTCTATAGAACTCTTCTTTACACTCACCATTTGGACATTTTACCTTTTTACTTTCATCCATAATCCAAGCTATATAATCACTATTATCCTTTAGCATATCATAGGACTTCATCTCAAAATCTCCAAAATTATATTCAAAAAAATCATTCTTCTTTGCGTATTTTGAATTTGGAAAAATAATTTCAAAAGTTTCATTTGCCCTTTTAGCACCACTTGTATAATTTAACCTGCACTTTGGATAATCTACAGTAGATTTTAATTTAAGAATCTCCTTATACCCTAATTCACTCAATGAAACATCTGACTTACCACAATACAATCTTCTTTCATTACATAGTGTTTTTCCATGTCTTATTAAATACAAAACTATCTTATTCATCCTTCAAAACCATAGGAAGACCACAAAATACCCTTGTAACCTTATTACTTTTAATAGTTAAAAATTGTAGCACTTTTCCTGTTTCCTCTCTCCACTTTCTATCCTCTTTTTTTAGAGGTACTATACCAGATGATAAATCATCTGAAATAATTATTTTATCATTAAATCTTTCTATATTTTTCTTAAAAAACGCCATTGCATCTCTACCATTAATTACTTCATTATAAATAAACATATGAATTCCACATATAACCTTCTTTGAAAAGTCTATTTTACCTTCTCCACAGAAGAATATATCCTTCTCATCTATATTAAACTTTTCCTTTATAAGCCTAAGCTTACCGTTATAGGCTCCACCAAAATATAGTTCCATATCCTTCTCCTTATATAATAGCTAAAACTAAAATTCCAAATACCTCAGTTAATACGAGAATATATCCAGCTACATCTCCATTAATTCCACCAAGTTCTTTTTTGCAATTTTTTAAAAGAATTAACCCTACAACTCCCATAACTAATGGCATTATTATATATTTATTTCCTAAGAAATAACTCAAAATTAATATAATTATAAAAGTTATCCCTAGGGTTATCTTATCTATTTTTCCTGTCCCATTTTTAAAGAGATTTCCATAATAGCTTTCCCCTAAAGGCTCATTAGAGATAATAATGTATGCTGCTATAGTCCTAGATATTATAGGTATTAATATAAGAGCAATTAAATTAAAATCCTTTTCTAATGCAGTGTAAATTCCTGCAAAATCCATAATAAACAAAAGACCTAAAGCTATAACAGCAAAGGCACCAACTCTAGAATCCTTTAAAATTTTCAGCTTATCCTCTTTAGATTTTCTAGAAAGGAGTGCATCACAAACATCCATAAATCCATCTAGATGTATAAAACCTGTAACTATAAAAGGAAGAGTTAATAAAATACCTGTTGACATCATTAAGCTTATTTCAAAATACTTAAGAAGTACTCCTCCCCCATACCATATAAGCCCTACTATAAATCCTACAAATGGATATATTCTCATCATATACTTTGCAGATTTTTCTTCCCATATATATTTAGGCAATGGTATTACTGTAAACATACTAACTGCCATATTAAATGCATTCAATAAGTTCTTCATTATTAATCCTTTCCTTACCTTTATGTACTATAATATTTCCAAAGGAACTCTCTATTACAGCCTGTGACATTTTAGCTATTTCACAATTTATAATACCAAGTTCTTTTCTAAAATCCTCTGTAAAATCATCATACCTAATTCCATCGCTAAATACATAATCTGATACAATAACTAAATTAGAAACCTTCTTAGAAATCTCATTTACTTCTGTTATAATTTTATCTTTAACATTTTTCACAATCTGTTTATTATTAAACATCTCATTAGTAACAAGAGATGTAATACTATCAAGTAGTACTGTATCACCCTTATTTAGCATTGGTAAAACGCTACTAATATCCCTTGGAACTTCTATTGTTATATAGCCATGTCCACTTCTGTTTTTTATATGTTCCTCTATTCTTTTTAAATCCTCATCATCATAAGGTTTCATGGTAGCTAGATAATATAAATTTCCCTTATTAAATAACTTCTCTGCAATAATCTCTCCATAATTGGACTTTTGGCTTTTAGACCCGCCAACAACAAATATTATCATACTATATAATTTTCTTCTCCTTTTATTTTTTCAAGATAAGAATTATCAATTTCCCCTTCTTCAAAGGTTGCCATATTATTCATCATAGACAATGCAAACTCCACTACAGAAAATGCTATTGGACAGCCACTACCTTCTCCAAGTCTCATTCCCAAATTAAGCATTGGCTCAAGTCCTAACTCCTCTATAGCTAAATTATATCCTATTTCTTTAGACTTATGAGAAGGTATAAGATATTCCTTTACAATAGGATTAAGCCTTGATGCTAGAAGGGCTGATACAACTGAAATAAAGCCATCAATAACAACTGGTATTCTATAATATGCAGCTCCTAAAAACACTCCTGTCATTCCAGCTATATCGTACCCTCCAACCTTTGATATTATATCCATTGGGTCCATTCTATTTATATCCTTACTTTCAACAGCAGTTTTGACCACTAGCTTTTTCTTATTAAAGGCCTCCTCAGTAACCCCAGCACCTTTACCAACTACTTTATCAACTTTACAGTCAATCAAACACATTAAAACTGCTGCAGATGTTGTCGTGTTACCTATTCCCATTTCCCCAACACCAATTATATCAAAGCCTTCATCCTTAGCTTTTTTAGCCATCTCAATTCCTATTTCAATTCCCCTTTTAGCTTCTTCATAGCTCATAGCATTTTCTTTATATATATTTCTAGTTCCTTTAGATATTTTTTTATCCACAATCCCATTTATTTTTTCATCAGAATTTATTCCTATATCTACAACAATTAACTTTGTATCATTTGTTTTACCTATTGCACAAACTCCAGTTTTACCTTTAATAAAATTCTTTGTTTGGGCTAAAGTTACATATTGTGGAGAGGAGGCTACCCCTTCTTCAACCACTCCATTATCCGCACTCATAATAATAATACCTTTATTTCGTATGGAATTCTTTATATTTCCTGTTATGCCTGAAATCTGTATTGCTAAATCCTCAAGTCTTCCTAAACTTCCTAAAGGCTTTGCTAAGGAATCAACTCTTATTTTAGCTTCTTCGATTTTATCTTTATATAATGGTTTGATTCCATTTATCACTTCATTTATCATACTACGCCCCCATATTATTAAAATATTACCCCTATTATATCAGCAAATAAAAAACAAAACAAAAAGGTACTAAAAATTTAGTACCCATTCAAATTCATTTATAACATTAATAGCAAAGTCTGGGATATTAGAATTAAGAACTTTATTGGAAAAGCCACTATTTTCTCCTAGAATTTTAAATTCAATTCTATCTAAAATATTAACTATGTCCTTAATAGAATTATTCCTTTTTACATTCTCTATATATCCCCCAACTTCTTTTATACTTCCTTTCATTAAAATATCACCATTACTTATATTTTTAATAGCTATACTTTTATTAAATATATTAATACTAAAACCCATATTTAAATTATTTATTATAGATGATAATGTTTTATAAAAGTAATACATTTCAGATAAAGATAAATCACTTATAAAGTTTTTCCAATGGATTAAGTTTATAACTTCTGTGCATTCTTTTTCAATGACTAATAACTCTTCCCTAGATAAACTTAAGTTTTTCATGTAAGTTATTATATTATCACTACAATATGAATTTATCCCAACAATTCTTAATTGATATTTTATATCATTTATATCTTTAGCACTTAAATCAAGTGCTAATACTATACTAGGTATATTTAAAAAAAGTATTATTGCTATTGAAACCATAGAACTTCTTATAATTTTCTTCATAAAAATACTCCTTAAATAGAACTGTCTATTAAGGAGTATCCGCATTTAGATTGATTTAAATACAATTATTTTAATAATAGTAATACTTGTAATCATTCTCTTTCTTGTCCCCATTTATAACTGTTCCAATTAACTTACCGCCAACTAATTCTAAAGTTTCTCTACATACTAAAAGTTCATCTTTCTTTGTAAACCCATATTTCACCACCAATATAACTCCGTCTACTTTCGAACTTAGAATTTGTGCGTCAGCCACTACCCTAAGAGGTGGGGAATCAATTATAATATAATCAAATATATCCTTTAGTTCCTTTAACATTAATTCAAAATTTTCACTTCCCAATAGCTCTGCAGGATTTGGTGGTCTATTTCCTGAAGGTAAAAAAAATAGATTATCCTTTATATTAACTATTGCTTTTTCTACGTTTGTTTCCCCTATTATTACTTCTGTTAATCCACATTCTCCACTAATCCTTAAATACTTATGTAAAGAAGGTCTTCTCAAGTCGCAATCTACAAGCAAAACTTTTTTCTTATCAAAAGATAAGCTTATTGCTAGGTTTGTCGCTGTTGTTGATTTACCCTCACCTTTTTCTGATGATGTTATAAGAAATACTTTGTTATTTTTATCTGCAGATGAATACTTAATACTTGTTTTAAGCTTACTATACGCTTCCGCATATATCTTTGATGATGTTTCTATAAACTCATCAATAATATTATTTAATACCTTTAAGCCCTCTCCTGGTTCTTTAGTACTTAATGATATGGTCAAAAACTGGTCATCATTTCCGGCTATTACTTCTAGGTTAGATAAAATAGACTTTGCACTAGCATTACTATCTCCTCTATCTAGTGCTCTTTGAATTACATCATCTGATTTTGCAATTCCAGCATATGTTTTCATTAGTTTTTGATACATCTGAACTTCGCTACTATTGTAATCTGATGCCCCGTCGCTTACTTCTTTACCTATAAATAACTTTGTACTTATTTTATATACAGGTTTAGTTATAAAAAAGCTATATACAGAAGCCACAATTAGACATACTAATACGATAATAGCGATCATCTTCCATCTTCTTTTCAAGGTTTCTAGAACTTCTTTAATTGATACCTCTTCACTTTCCAATTACCCTCTCTCCTTTATTACATATATCACCAAATAATATTGTAAACTTATTGTTAATTTCTTACAATATTTTAATAAATAAATTCATAATTCTAATTCCTGACTCTTAATCTGAAACATGTATTAAACACTTTCTAAATTATTCTTTTTTCTATATTTATTAATTGATAACAAAAGAAGAATGTATCAAAATTCACTTTGATACATTCTTCTTTTACCCTCATATTTTCAATTTCACCATAGTTGAACCCCTACCTAACCCACAGGTAGAGATATTTATGTTTTCAATGCCAATTATTCATGACATTGTCCCACATCATTTTACCACACTTAGCCAAAGTTACTGTTCCATATACACTATTAGGAACGGAAGTTGATAATACAGTAAATACAAAATTCCCCTTAGGTAATTGAATTAATGCTGTATCATTTTCAACACCTTTCTTGTCACCAGTTTTACTGGAAATTTCATATTTCAAATCATCTGGTATATATAAAGCAAGTTTATTCTTAATTTGTTGCCTTCTTAATATATCTACTAACATAGTGCTATTATCTCTATTTAGATAAGTTGCATTATGTAGATGCTTCCATATCTTAGAAAGATCATATGCGCTTGTTATATTTTCTACACCCTCTTTAGATTGTCTTTCATCGCTAGTCTTTCTGTTAAGAATAGTATTTTTTAATCCCATTTCTTTTATGTTTGAATTAATATTATCCATTCCAATTATATCAATTATCTTATTGGCTGCAGTATTATCACTTTGTATAAGCATTGCTACTAACAATTCAAATATTGTATACTCTCTCTCATTAAATTCATGGATTATACCAGTTCCATAAACTTTATCTTCTTTTTCTATTTTGATTTTATCCATGAAATCTACCTTTTTATCTTCAACAGCTTTTATAAGAGAAACTGCTATAGGAAGTTTCATGCACCCTGCAGCAACCATTTGAACGTTTTCATTATATCCATAAATGAATCCGCTCGATAGATCTTCAAAGAAAAATCCGTAAGTTCCTATTCTTGATTCTAAATATCTCTTTATCTCTTTCATAATACCCTCCAGCTTCTAAAAATTAACTGTCCCTAGGAAAAGTATATCATATTTTCAGAAAATTTTGAAGATACAAATTAAATATAATATCATTAAATATTACAGAAACTCCCCATTAGGGGAGTTTTATAACTTTTTTTATTCCCTTTTATATTAAATTAATCTCCAAAAGAAATTCCTATTTTTTTAGCAACTTGAACTAACTCTCCATCCGGCAACACTTGCTTAGTTTTTTGTCCAATAACATTTTCTAAACTATCAGAAGATATTGTATCTCCTTTTAAGCATACCATATCACCAAACTTACCTTCATTTATCAACTCAACAGCAGCTACCCCATATCTAGTCGAAAGAATTCTATCATAAGTAGAAGTAGTTCCTCCTCTTTGGATATGACCAAGCACTGTACATCTTACTTCATGATCTGGAATTATCTTTTCTAAATCATCAGCTAACTTATTACCAATTCCACCAAGTCTAATTGGATCTGGACTATCTGCTACAATCTTAGAAACTACCACGTCACCATCTTTAGGTTTAGCCCCTTCTGCTACTACTATAATAGTAAATAGTTTGCCCTCTTTTCTTCTCTCTTCAACTTTTTCTTTTATTTTGTTTATATCGTAAGGTATCTCTGGTAGCAAAATAACATCTGCAGAACCTGCTATTCCAGACTCTAATGCTATCCAACCAGCACCTCTTCCCATAACCTCACAAATCATAATTCTATGATGTGATTCAGCAGTTGTATGAAGTCTATCTAAAGCTCCAGTAGCAACATCTATTGCTGTATTAAATCCAAATGTAACATCTGTAGATGCTAAATCATTATCAATTGTCTTTGGAACTCCTATTACTTTAACTCCTTTTCTAGCAAAATCTCTAGCTGATGTTAAGGTTCCATCTCCACCTATTACAACTAGAACATCTACACCCTCTTTTTTCATATTTTCTACGGCTACATCTGAAACATCCTTTTTTACCATTTGACCATCTTCTTCTACTTGATAATCAAATAGGTTGTCCTTGTTTGAACTGTATAGAATAGTACCTCCTCTATGTAATATTCCGGATACTGATTCTAATGTTAGAGGAATGAAGTCATTGTTATATAGGCCTCTATATCCAAATTTATAGCCTATAACCTCCATACCATAATTTAATATTGCAGTTCTTGTTACAGCTCTAATTACTGCATTTAATCCAGGACAATCTCCACCACCTGTTAGTAAGGCAATTTTTTTAATTTGTTGTTCCATTCTCATATCCCCCTCTACCACACACGTTATACCGTAATTGTTTTTATATTCATTATTTTCAAACAATTTAGAATAAAAAAATATAAAAACTATTACTTTACGACACTTTTTGATATTGTTTACATACAATGCATTACAAGAAAATGTCATTTACTTATTTTATGATAACATAAATTTAAATTGGTGAAAAGTAGAATTGAATGTAAATTTTATAATTTTTAGAAAATTTACAAAATAAAGATAGAGTGGATATTCATCCCCTTAGTACTTAAGGTGAAAAAACTATAAACTTATTACCTTTGACCTTATAACTTTTTAATATAAAAATGTAATACTCCCTTTGATTTATAGCTAATTAAAGGTTTATAATTTCCTAAATGTTAAAGAAAAGAGAAACCTCTAATTGAGGTTTCTCTCCTATGATTTATATTTACGATAGCGTTATTATCTTTGTGAATACTAATACTGCTAATAATATTCCTGCCGCTACTCTGTATATAGCAAATACTCTCATTGGTTTTTTCTTTAAATAATCAATAAATTTCTTCATTACTATTATAGAAACAACAAATGCCACTATAAATCCTAATACTAGGGCAATCCATAATGTAGAATTCATAATTGAATAATCAAATTCAAATAGATCCTTTGCTGATGAACCAATCATTGCTGGTACTGCTAAGAAAAATGAAAACTCTGCTGCTATAGGAGTAGATACCCCTGCAATCCATCCTCCCATAATAGTTGATGCACTTCTTGACATACCTGGCCACATTGAAAGTACTTGAAAACAGCCTACTATTAGTGACTTTCCAGGAGTAATTTCATCTATATCTTTTACAGCATGTTTTTTACTTCTAAATAGTCCTTCAATTACTAGCAATAATATACCACCAACTATAAATCCTACAATTACAGCTTCTGGTCTAAATAATGCCTTAATATTATCATAAAATAACATCCCGATTATACCTGCTGGTATTGATGCTACTATAACATTAATTCCAAATCTAAATCCTACTTTTCCTTTTTTACCACCTGTAAAAATATATTGGAAAAATTCTATTACACTATCCTTAATTTTTATCCAGTAAAGCACAACTACAGCTAAAATAGCTCCAAGTTGAATAACTACTTCGAACATCTCTGCAAATTGTGGAGACGCACTACGGAAATTTATAGCACTTCCTACTAAAATCATATGTCCTGTAGATGATACTGGAATAAATTCTGTTAATCCTTCAACAATTGCAATAATTATTGATTTTAAAATAAATATTAAGTCTAACCCCACTCATATCACACTCACTTTCTTTTTAACTCCGATTTTTATTATACTTAACCCAAAACTACTTGTCTATTAACTTAATAAATTATTAAGATTATTTATCCCTCTCTACTACTATCCTTTTAAGTATATTTACTCCATCCTTAGATAATTCTATTTTATTTGTTCCTTCTACTAATTCAACTTCTTCATACCTATCTATCTTTTTCATTTTACCATCATTAATTCTTAAATAGTAATTTTTTATTGTACTTCCATTTTCGAATGCACCAATAACATAAACATAGCTATTTGAAGATTCCATAGGCTTTCTCATTAGTATTATATATGTACTACTATCTTTGCCAGTTGCCTTTGTACTAGGTGACAATGTAAACAATGTCTTTTCTGTTGTAAAAATTGTTGATGGAAAATAATCATTTTCAATCTTCATATCAATATCTTTTTCTGAACTACAGTATGTTAAATAGCTATTACTTTTCTTCATTGAAATAGTATTATCTATTGCAACTGTATATGAAGATAAGTATTTAGATATCTTCTTTCTGTAATCATTTTGACTACTATTTCCTATATAAGTTAAGTCCTTAAGCTTCTCTCCTAAAACTTCAATAGAAGATAGTTTTACCCCACCTTTTTCTAGATACCCTTTATCCTTAAAATCCACCATTATCCACTTATTATTCTCTTTACTCCAGTACTCAACAACATAATATGAAGGATTCTTTTGGAACTGAGGTACCTCTTTTCTAAACTCACCAACTCTAGCCACAAATCCAGCCGCTAATAAGATATCTCGTTCTATTATTGCCATATCTCTATCTGATACCTTTTTATTGCCACCCTTTTCCTCTAAGATAGCATATCCATCTTTAGCAACAGAACTATCTACATCATCATATTCGATGATACTCTTTAATATATCTACAGTTTGTAATACCTTTTCTAATTCACTTTTATTGTTATTAACTATTTTACTTACGCTGTAAACACTATCTAACTTTTTTATAGAATTAGGCTTTTCCTCAATATCTTGGTAAAACAATGTAATGTTATTATCATTATAAATATTATCCCATTCTATAACTCTTAATCCCTTGTTATTACTAAAATTTTTGAAATAAAGAGTAGCACAACCAATAATTATTAAGGCAAAAAGTATAACCTTTACTAATTTAAACTTATTTTTATTTGCCATTTTATTCCCACCTTTTAAAAAAGAAACTAAGAGCAATTACACTCCTAGTTTCTTATCGTCCACTTTACTTAATTACATTACTTAATATTTTTGATTTTTCTACTTCTAAATCAGGAACATAACTCTTTAACAAAGTAAAGTTCCCCTCTAAAGTATACTCTCCAAGGCTTGCAGGTATTAAGATACTATCTCCAAGCTTTATTTCCAATTCATTTCCTGAAGATACTATCTTCCCATTACCTTCCACACAAGTGAATAAGAAAAATCTATCTAAGTCACTATTTTCTATAGCCTTACTTTTAACTTCATACTTTTCAATTGCAAAAAATTCACTTAAGCATAAAATTGTTTTATCAAAGCCTTCTTCATGAATTGTGATACCTTTACTATTTTCACACTTTAAATCAAAATCAATTACATCTAGAGCTTTTTCAACGTGTATTTCTCTTCCTCTATTATAGTCATATACTCTGTATGTTGTATCACTACTTTGTTGGATTTCTGCTATGGTTACCCCTTCACATATGGCATGTACTAAACCACTTTGTACATAGAACATATCACCTTTTTTAACTGGTATCTTATTTAAATATGGTTCTAAACAACCATCTTCTATAGCCTTCTTAAAAATTTCTTTGTCACAATCCTTAGTTCCTACAATAAGTGATGCTCCTTCTTCTGCATCTACAACATACCACGCTTCAGTTTTTCCTAAGTCATTCTCTGCTTCTTTTGCATACTTGTCATCTGGATGTACTTGAACAGATAATTTATCCTTTGAATTTATAAGCTTAATTAGTAACGGAAAATTATCCTTGCTAATTTTTCTTCCTACAACTTCTTCTCCGTATTTATCTATAAGTTCTTTAAATGATAATCCCTTAAGTTCTCCATTTTCTATAATTCCTGTTCCATTTCTATGGCAAGCAATATCCCAACTTTCGCCTATACATCCTTCTGGAACATTATCCCTAAACTTTTCTAGGTCTCTACCTCCCCATATCCTCTCATAATACAGATTTTCAAACTTAATTGGATACATAAAATACCCCTCCTATAATTTTCTTTAGTTAATATATTATTATTATATTATTCTTTCTACAATTAGGCAAAGATTCTAATTAACTAATTAAGAGTAAAAAAGAAAAAACTTTCATTATAGAAATTTGTCACTATAAAAAAAGAGAAATTGCAAAACAATTTCTCTATCTAATCTATATTTTTTATTCTCCTTAACTTTTCTTAATAGAATAATGTAAAGTCTGGTACTGTTAATTTTGATCCATCTTCCTTATTATATGCATCATATAGGGTCTTTGCCTTTTGGTAATTCTCAGATATAACATTTCTTGTTTCAGTATCTACTGAATTAGTTAATCCATCATACGCTGCTTTTATATTAACCATACCTCTTTCAATTTCACCTTCCATTGCAATATAGAAGACTCCTGCATTATTTAATGTCTTAAGATCACTCTTATCCACTGAATAAGCAGACCTAATTGCAGCTATAGCTTCATCTGTTTTTCCTTCATTTAAATATACAGTTCCTAAGGTTCTAAAATACTTTGTAGATTGTTCATCTAATTTAGTGCATTGCTTTAGTAACTCTATAGCTTCACTATTCTTTCCATCTTCTACTTTTATGTTGGCCATATTATATAAAATTTCAGCATCATTTGGCTTAACTAATGAAGCTAAATTATAATACTCATAAGCCTTCCCCTTATCTTGAGTATTATATGAATAATAATCAGCTATTTTTAATAATATATTGTAATTAAAAGGTTCCTTTTCAATAGCCATTCTTAAATAAGGTTCTGCTATTTCACTTTGTTCTTTTGCTATCATAATTTCTGGTATTAAGAATCCGTAATTATCAGGATAATCTTTATTTGCTAAAATACTTTGTTTACATAACTCAAAAGCCTTATCATAATCTCCTAAATCAAAGTAATACCAAGCTGCTGTATGATAACCAAAATATGAATTTTCATCATTCTCTATTACTGCATTTAATATTTTTTCTGCCTCTTCATTATTTCCTAAATGTTGATCAATCTTTGCAATTATAGTCTTAAAAACTACATTACCAACATCTTTCCCTTCTAGCTCTTGTACTAACGCATTTGCTTCATTAGTGGTTTCTTCAAGCATTGAGTAACACTTTGCAAGCCAAACTTTGTAACATACTTCATCTGGATTTGCTTCCGACAACTCAGATAATTTCATAATTACAGAATCCCTATCGTAAGATGAAATTTGAGCTATAACATCATATACTTTTATTTCATCTTTATTTTTATACCAAGCATCCTTTAATATATCATAACCCTTATCCCAATTATCTACTAGCATATTCATTCTTGCATATAATGCTAAGTCATAGGAAGATTCTTCATCAACATCATACTCTTTGATTATGTTGTTAGCCTTCTCTCTTTGTCCATTTACCATGTATATTGTAAACATTGTTCTTTGAATAGACTTATCTAATGCATTTTCTTCCATGAACATTTCACCATGTTCTAAGGCTTTTTCCTTTTCTCCATTCATAAGGAAAGTAAGTGCTATAAGATTTCCAAGTTCACCGTCTACATCATTATATTTGCTCTTACCATGCTCATCTATAAGCTCATTTCTTTTTTGATATGATTCTTCTAATAAAGAGTTTGACTTTTCATAATCTCCCTTTACTGAATATATCTCTGCAATCTTAACTGTATAAATAGGCCACTCTTCATCTTCCTGTAATTTTTCATATTCTGCAATTGCAGCATCATAATCCCCATCAAAAAAACTAGCTTCAGCTTTATTAGTAGCTATACTAACAGCATTAACACCCATTATTTTTTGACAGGTAAACATAACTAAAAAAGCAAACAGCATTACACCTGATATAGTTACTATAGTGTCTATTCTGGCATCTTTTTCTGAAAGCTTCTTATAGGCTGTCCCTATTTTTCCAAAACTATTTTTAATTCCTTTTAAAACCTTTTCCATACTGCACCCACCTTTTCACTTATACACAAGGTTTACATATGTATTATTCTAACATTTACAATATAAAAAATCTACTACAAATAATTGTAAATACCACACAAAATATCTCTTTTATCTTATAATCTTCTACAAAATATTATAAGTTTATGCTATACTTATTCTCAAAGTTTACAATTAAGCTTTTAAGGACATACTACATAGTAAGTATTTAAGGTGGTGAGCAATATTAATATTAAGTCTATTTTAAGTATTTTAGCTGGTAAGATTACATTATTTATATCTAAAAACCTTCTAAAAGGGGGAAGCACCTTTCCAGGTACTGTTGCATTAAAATTTGATAAAGAGATATTAAAAAAGGTTGCTAAGGGATATAAAGTTATACTTGTAACCGGAACTAATGGTAAAACTACTACTACAAGTATGATTACTAATATATTTAAAGCAAATGGACATACAGTAATTACAAATAACACAGGAGCTAACCTATTTAGAGGAATAGTTGCTTGTTTTATAGATAACTATAAATTTTTCAACAAAAAACATGATAGTTATGCAATTATTGAAGTAGATGAAGCTAATCTAAAATTTGTAACGGAATATATAACACCTGAAATTATAACTATTACTAATCTATTTAGAGACCAATTAGATAGATATGGTGAAGTTTATACTACCCTTTCAAAAATATTAGAAGGTGTTGAAAAAGTTCCATTATCTAAATTAGTTCTAAATGGTGATGATTCTTTATTTGGTAAATTACCTGTTCCAAATGAAACTATATACTATGGTTTTAACGTAGGGGTAAAAAAGGATAATACTATTGATGTTAATGCTGATGCAAAGTTCTGCAAAATTTGTAAAGCTCCATATCAATATAACTTTATAACATATAATCATCTAGGAGATTTCTACTGCTCAGAATGTGGCTATAAAAGAGCTGATCTTAAATATTCTGTAAATGAAATTTTAGAATTAAACCCTAATTCATCTAAAGTACTTATTAATAATGATGAAATAACTATTAGTCAATCAGGAATCTATAATATTTACAATGGTCTTTGCGCATATTCAATAACCAAAGAAATAGGAATTAATGAAGAATCAATAAAATCTTCCCTTGGAAAACAAGATTCTAGCTTTGGTAGACAAGAAGAAATAAGTATAGATAATAAGCAGGTAAAAATAATACTTGTTAAGAATCCTGCTGGATATAACCAAGCTATAGATACACTTTGTTTAAATAAAGAAGACTTCTCTACTTTATTTATGCTTAATGATAATTATGCTGATGGTACTGATGTTTCTTGGATTTGGGATGTTGATTTTGAAAGATTAAAAGAACTTCCTATAAAGGATGTATTTGTTTCTGGAATAAGATTGTATGATATGGCAGTTAGATTAAAAGTGGCTGGACTTAATTCAGAAAAATTTATTCTAGAAGAAAACTATGAAGCATTAACAGAAAAAATTAAAAATAGTAGCACTAATAGAATTTATATATTAGCTACTTATACAGCCATGATCAATTATAGAAAATATCTACACTCAAAAGGCTATATTAAAAAGCTTTGGTAGTAAAAGGAGTGGAATTATGGAATTAAATATTTGTCATCTTTATCCTGATCTTTTAAATGTTTATGGAGATGTTGGTAATATTCTTGTATTAAAACATAGAGCTGAAGAAAGAGGAATAAAGGTTAATATAGTTAATGTTTCTTTAAATGATAAATTTAATAAAGACGATATAGATATAGTTTTCTTTGGCGGAGGTCAAGACTATGAGCAATCAATTGTTTCTGAAGACCTTAAAAATAATAAAGGAGAAGTTCTAAAGCAATATATAGAAGATGAAAAAGTTCTTCTTGCTATATGTGGCGGATATCAACTTCTAGGAAAGCATTATATTTCTCCTAATGGCGAAAAACTTGAAGGATTAAGCATACTAGATATCTATACTGAGGGTGGAGAAAAGAGACTTATTGGAAATACTGTAATCTACAACGAAGAATTTAATGAAACCTATGTTGGTTTTGAAAATCACTCTGGTAGAACATTTATAAATGGATTAAAGCCTCTTGGAAAATGTATTCATGGATACGGCAACAATGGTGAAGATAATTATGAAGGATGCATCTATAAGAATACTTTCTGCACTTATTTCCACGGATCATTACTTTCAAAAAATCCTGAGCTTGCAGATAGATTTTTAAGAATTGCTTTAGAAAAAAAATATGGTTCTGTTGAACTTAAAAAGCTTGATGATACTTTTGAATTAAAAGCCAAAGAACATATCATAAATAGATTTAAAGAATAGAAAGAGCTCTGCTAACTTGGCAGAGTTCTTTCTATTCTATCTATTCTTTATAACTCTACTAACTCTTTGACTCTCTATATTATAATTGAACTTATTTATATATTTATATATTTATATATTTTTGTAAATATATATTGTTATTTCCCTACCTTCTATTAATAACTCTTATATTCTCTAAGTATTGTTTTTCCCAAGGCTCCATCTCACTTAAAGTTTTAAATTTATATCCCATTACTTTGTACTCATTAATTATGGTGTCTAAAGCTTCAGTTGTAGTATTCTTATTATCTAAGTCATGCATTAAAAGAACTTCAACTTGATATTTACAGCCACCAGAACTAACGTTATCCTCTATTATATCAGTTGCTACACTTATGGCTGTAGCATCACCAGAATCAACATTCCAATCTACATAATCAACTCCCTTTTTCAAAAGATTATTTCTTATACTAGCTAGAACCTCTCTATCTCCAACTAAGTTATCAGACCCGCCCGGCATCCTTACAAATGTACACCCAACATTTTTTCCTGTAACCTTGTTAATAGATTTTTGACATTTGCTTAAGTCATCAAAATAAAACTCTTGGGAACTATATAGCTCCTTATAAGTATGATTGTTGCAATGTGGATATATATCCATATTATTCTTGTCCATATTTTTCACAATCTCCGGAAACATTTCAACATTCTTCCCAACAACAAAGAAAGATGCTCTTACATCATTTTTCTTTAAAACATTTAAAATTCTATTTGTGTTATTGGGTGAAGGACCATCATCAAAAGTTAAATAAACTAACTTTTCTCCTTCCACTGCATCCACCTTATAATTACAAAAAGGTACACATAAAAAACTCAGTATAATTAATATGAATCCTTTTAGCTTCTTCATTTTTTTCACCTCCTACTTCATTTATCCTTAGTGTTGGCATTTTTAAGCTTTTATATTTAAGTAATTAATAGGAAATTAAGAATATTGTCATTTTACATATTGTTATTAAAATACATAAATGATATACTAAAAATGTTTTCAGACACATTATTTTTAAGAGATGGGGAGATGAACCGTGACAAAAAGAAAGACGTTAAAAACATTGGCATTAGCTCTTTCCATATCTTTATTAGCACCTTTTGCTAGTAAGGTCCATGCCACAGAAAAAGTTAATACGCCAGAAATTATTTCAAAAGCTGGAGTCGTTGTTGATTATGATACTGGAGAAGTAATTTACGACAAAAATGGTAATGAAAAAATGTATTTAGCTAGTACAACTAAGCTAATGACAGCATTACTTTTTGCAGAAAACGCAAAAAAAACAGACCAAATAGTATATACAGAAACAGCTTTAGCACAACCACCATATACTATGCAAAGTGAACAAATGCTTCCTTATGGTAAATCATTCAAGGTAGGAGATACCATTGATGCTGATACAGCTATGAAGGAACTTTTATTATTCTCTGGTAATGATGCTGCATATATGATTGCAGAGCATGTTGGTGGAACCTCAGAAAAATTCATTCAAATGATGAATGACAAAGCAAAAGAGCTTGGATTAATAAATACTCACTTTGAAAACCCTAATGGTTTACCAGATTCCGTAACAGGAAAAGATGTAAACTATTCTACAGCTTATGAATTATCTATTTTAACTAAGAAAGCTTATGAAAATGAATGGATAAGAGAAACTATGGCACTTTCAAATGCTACAGTTACCTTACCTGGAGATACTATAATACACTTAGAAAATAGAAATACTGAATTAGGCAAAAATGGGAATATAGGTGGTAAAACAGGGGTTACTAATGATGCCGGAACATGTTTTGCTGGTCTATATGAAAGAAATGGGCGTAAACTTATTGGTGTAGTATTAAAGTCTGATAGAAACGATAATGATGCTAGATTTAGAGACTTAAATTCTATGATGGACTATAGCTATCCTGCTGAAAAACAAGTTATTAAGAAAGCTGGAGATGAGGTTGGTTCTCTTGAACTTGAATACAAACTATTTGGATTTTTTGGACCAACAAAAACAATAACAGCTAATGTAACCTTAAGCGAAGACTTGAAATTATATAATAATTCGCTTAATGTAAACAACTTGAAAATAACACTAAATCCAGAAAGCAACAACGCTTGGAAACTTGCTTCTAAAAACGATATTCCTTTAAGCGCAACAGTTTTAGATTCAGCTTTAGAAGTAAAAGGAAGCAGTGACTTAACAGTATTTAAGCTTATAAAGGCTAATATGTTTGTATATATTGCTATTGTCCTTGCAATTGTTATAGTAGTAATCTTAGTAGTTCTTATAATTAAGATTATTAATAATAGAAAGAGATATAGTCGTTCAAGACGTAGAAGAAGATATTAAAAAGGAAGGGTTAACCCCTTCCTTATTTTTTTAACTTAAATACATTTACCTCATTTTCGAGATTCTTACCTAAATCTTTAAGCTTACTTGCATAAACAGTAAATTCTTCTGAAGATGCAGATACTTCTTCACAAGATGCAGATACTTCTTCTGTTCCTGCTGCTGTCTCCTCAGCTATTGCAGATAAATTCTGTACTTGATTTACTAAATCATCTTTCTTTTCTGCCATTTCATCTAAAGCATTTGATATGTTATAAACCTTACTTGTAAGCTCCTTAACAGAACTAATAATATTATTAAATATTTTTTCAGCATCTAAGATAACATTCTGTTGGCTTTCCACAGTTTCATTTGTATTTTTAACTGTATCTACTGCTACATTAACTTTTAATGATACTTCTTGAACCACTTCATTTATCTCTTTTGCTGATTTTGATGTTTCTTCTGCAAGCTTTCTTATCTCTTCAGCAACTACAGCAAAACCTTTTCCAGCCTCTCCAGCTCTCGCTGCTTCTATAGCTGCATTTAAAGCAAGAAGATTAGTTTGTTCAGTTATTTGGGATATTGCTTGATTCATCACCCCAATTTTACTTACACTTTCTGACACTAAAGAAATAACTTTATTAACTTCCATCGCACTTTCTTTAGTTTCTGTCGTCTTACTCATTACAACGTTTATAATATTTATTCCATCTTCTCCTAAAGCATTTGTTTCTATAGCTTTATTATTAATATCCTTAGCTTCTTTATCTATATTATTAATATCTTGAGAAACACCCTCTAAATTACAAGATACATTTGTCAAACTCTCTGCAGATTCCATTGTACCTTTTGATATTTCCTCTGCAGTATTAGCAACCTCCCCAATAGCTAAAGCAACATCATTACTCATTTCTGATATATTAATAGACGAATCAGATACATCAATAATTGAGGACTGTACCTTTCCAATTAAATCTGATATCTTATATTGCATAATATTAAAGCTATTTGCTAGTTCCTCAAGCTCATCTCCTGTTGATAAAGATATTTCTTCTGAAAAATCACCTTCAGAAGCTTTATTAACTCCATCTTTAATAATTTTTATAGATTTACCCATTCTTCTTGAATATATACTTCCTAATGTAGTTACTATAACCCAAACCACAATTATAGTAATAATAATTGTAGTAATAAACTTCTTTATATTTTCTGTTAAATCAGTACTTGGAACTTCAAGCATTACTTTCCATCCTGTAATATCTGAAGTTGTAAAGCCAAAATTATATATAGTTTCTGATCCAGCTGTTCCTTTAACTAATCCACTATCCTCATTCTTTATAGTTTCCCACACTTTACTTTCAGAAATATCACTATTTCCAATATACTCCTTATTAGGATGAGCAATTGTTATTCCATTAGCATCAATAATACTACATATCCCATTATTACCAAAAGTAATATTGCTCAAAGCATTTGAAATACTTTCAATATCAAAATCTACGCCCAGAACAGCTTGGACCTCTCCATTTATTATTAGAGCTTTAGATAAAGTAACCATATTCTTTCCAGTCATAATATCTTTATATACATTAGACACTCCTAACTGTCCATTTGCCTCTTTTGCTTTTATATACCACTCTCTTGTTGTAGAATCAAGATTCGAAGGTATTTCAACATGTGGATAAATTAATGTTGCTTTACTTTTAGTTTCATAAATAAATGCAGACTTAGCATCTTTATCCCCTTCTGCTAATAGTATAAGGTCTTTTTCCAACTCTTCTTTACTTGAATTTTTCTCTAATCTTTTTATAACAATATCCATTATATTTTGAATTCCGTCAAACTTTTCATTAACCAATTGTTCTACAGCCATATCAATACTTTTAGCACTCTTCTTAAATTCATTATCACTTGAATTTTTGAATAATATTATTGATGATATACCTAATGTTACTATTGGTATTGAGGTACATATAATTAATAATTTAATTATCTGACCTCTAAAACTCTTTAAATTTGTTTTTAATTTTTTATCTTTAAAAATCATAGAAAAACCTCCCTCTGTATATTTTTCGACATTTTTTTCAAATTCTATATAGAGAACTAATTTATTTACAAAAAATTCATATTTATATGGTAAAATTTATATTATTAATTCGTCTTAAGGTGGTGTTCTACAATGATTTATTCATATTTGATAAAAATCACAGGAATAGTTCAAGGAGTAGGCTTTAGACCATATATATATAATATTGCAAAAAAATTTAGTTTAAATGGATGGGTTTTAAACGATAGTAATGGTGTGGAAATACATATTGAAGGTCATAAAGAAAGTACCTCATCTTTCATAAATCAAATAAAAACCTCCCCTCCAGAATTATCTAGAATTGAATCCATTTCTATTAAAGATGATAAAAACTATAACTTAACCTCATTTGAAATTAAAGAAAGTCTAAAAGCTTGTGAAAATCAAATTTTTATATCACCTGATATATGCACCTGTGAAAATTGTACAGCTGATATTTTAGATCCAAATAATAAGAGATATTTTTATCCATTTACTAACTGCACTAATTGTGGTCCTAGGTTTTCAATCATAAAAAGAGTTCCTTATGATAGAAAAGTAACCACCATGTCTAATTTCACTCAATGTAAAGATTGTTTTAAAGAGTATACAACTATGAGTAACAGACGGTTTCATGCACAGCCTAATTGTTGTCCAAGCTGTGGCCCTAAAATCTTTATAACTGATAATTCAGGAAAAGATATTACTCAAGAAATAATATGGGAAGAAAAAATCAATTCATGGAGATACAACAAAAAACTCATAAATTTCTTTGCTAAAAAAATAAATGAAGGCTCTATCTTTGCAATAAAAAGTTTATCAGGATTCCATCTTTGTTGTACTCCCTATTCTGAAAGCACAGTAATGACCCTTAGAAAAAGAAAAGTAAGAAAATCAAAGCCCTTTGCACTTATGATTAGAGATATCCAAACAATTGAAAAGTTTTGTTATGTAAATGAATCAGAAAAGCAACTTTTATTAAGTAAAGAACGTCCCATTGTTCTTTTAAATAAAAAACAGAATAACTCCTTACCAAATATAGTTGCTCCAAATAATAATTATTTAGGAGTCATGCTACCATCTACTCCTCTTCAAATTTTAATATTTCAGACCACTGATATAGACTCTCTTATTATGACGTCAGGAAATCTATCTGGACTTCCTTTAGAATTTGAAAACAAAAAAGCTATAGATAACCTTGGACAATTTTGCGACTTTTTCCTAATGAATAATAGAGATATATTTTTACCCTTAGATGACTCCATAATAAAATGTACCACTTATGAAAATATGATTATTAGAAGAGGTCGTGGATATGCACCTCTCCCTCTTCTTTATAAAGATTCAAAAGAAATTCTTGCTGTAGGTGGTGACATGAAAAACACCTTTGCTATTTCTAAGGGAAATTATATATACCAAGGACCTCATAATGGAGAACTAATTAACTATGAATCTCTAGAAAGATTTAAAAGCAATATAGAACACTATAAAAAATTATTTGAAATAAATCCAAAATTAATTGTTCATGATTTGCATACTGATTATGAAAGTAGTAAATATGCAAGTTCTTTAAATATACCTACTTTAGGAGTGCAACATCATCATGCTCATATAGTAAGCTGCATGGTAGACAACAAATATAGCGAAAAAGTAATTGGTGTGGCTTTTGACGGAACAGGATATGGGGATGATAACTCTATTTGGGGAAGCGAATTTTTCATTTGTAATTTAAAAGAATATAAAAGAGTTGGACATTTAGACTATGTTAGATTCTTAGGCGGAGATTCAAGTCTTAGAGATTGCTATAAAATTGCCCTATCATATCTGTACAACATAGATTTAAATAGGACTAAGGGGATTTTAGATACTAATTATAAAAAAACTTATGATATTATATATAAATTACTTTCTGACCCTAAAAAATCTTATCCCTCTTCTAGTATGGGAAGATTATTTGATGGAGTTTCATCACTTCTTAACCTTTGTCACAATTCATCTTTTGAAGGAGAAGCTGCAATAATGCTAGAGTCAATTTTAGAAACAGAAGCCTTAGATATTGGATATGATTTTAATATTAAAGATGATAATGGAGTATATATTATCTCTCCACTCCAAATTATAAACTCTATCCTTATAGATATAGAAAATAAAATTCCTATTGAAAAAATATCCTTAAGATTTCATTCAACCATAGTAAACTATATTGTAAAGATGTGTGAATTCCTCAGGTTAGATTTTAATATTAATGTAGTTGCTCTAAGTGGTGGGGTATTTCAAAATAACTTTATACTTAATAATACCTATTATGAACTTAAGAAGAAAAATTTTAAAGTTCTTACCCATAAAGACATTCCTACAAATGATGGTGGAATATCAATAGGACAACTTGTAATAGCTAAAAATAATTTTTAATGCTATAATTTACGGGATAACAAAAGAGTATTAATACAGAGGAGTTTTTATATGAGCAAAATGGATTTCAAAGGAAGTGTAGTTTTAAATCCAGTTCCAGTGGTTTTAATCACTTCTAAAAATAAAGAAGGAAAAGAAAATGTATTTACAGTAGCTTGGGCTGGTACAGTATGTACTAAACCACCAATGCTTTCTATATCTGTAAGACCTCATAGATTATCCTATGAATATATAAAAGAGTCTATGGAATTTGTGGTTAATATGCCCCACTCAAATATGACTAAAGCTGTAGATTATTGTGGTGTTAAAAGTGGTAGAACAAATGATAAAATTAAAGAAATGGGCTTTACAATGAAGGAATGTAGGCAAATTAACGCCTCATATATAGATGAATGTCCCGTTGCAATAGAATGTAAGGTTAAACAAATTATTCCCTTAGGAACTCACGATTTAATTATTGCAGATGTTTTATGTTCACATATTGACGAAAGCTTAATGGATGAAAAAGGGAAAATTCATTTTGAAGAAGCAAACTTAATTAATTATTGTCATGGAGAATACTATCCAATGACAAAAAAGAGCTTAGGTAGCTTTGGTTATTCCGTTAGAAAGAAAAAAAAGAAGAAATAATCATATTGAAACTCAAGGTTAAAACTTTGAGTTTCTACTATTATGGAGGTTACAATGAACTGGATTAAAGAAATTGAAAACTATGTTCCCTTTAACGCACAAGAAGAGTCAGATAAAAAAATAATTTTAGATGCAATAAGAAATCATAGTAATATTTTAACTAGAGACAATGAAATAATGCATATAACAAGTTCTGGCTATATTTTAAACAAAACTAGAGATAAAGTTCTTATGATTTATCATAGAATCTATAATTCTTGGTCTTGGACTGGCGGACATGCTGATGGTGATGATAACTTACTACATATTGCTATAAAAGAGGCAAAAGAAGAAACAGGAATTCAAAACCTAAACCTAATTATTCCAAACATCTTTTCTCTTGATATTCTTACTGTAGAAGGCCATTATAAAAAAGGAAAATTCGTTTCGCCTCACCTTCATCTTTCAGTAGCTTACCTATTTGAGGGAGATGAAAACACTAAGCTTATTCTAAATGAAGAAGAAACTAAGGGTGTTAAATGGATACCTATTTCAGAAATTCATAATGCTTGTACTGAAGATAAAATGATAAAACTCTATGATAAATTTCATCAAAAACTCAATGATTTAATAAAAAGTAACCTCTAGCAACTTTATTGCCAGAGGTTATTCCTACTTTTAATCTATTCACTATCTATCCATTCTTTCCATATTTCAGGTTTATAACCAACTGTGGCTTTTTTCCCATTTCTAACTACAGGTGTAACAATAAGGCTTCCATCCTTTAATAATATTTCTTCTTTAACTTCTGCACTTCTTATATTACCTAAGTTTGATTTTGAATAATTTTTAGCTTTTGTATTAATTAATTCATTAATACCTACAGCTGATTTTACAGAAGAAAGCTCACCTTTACTCATACCTTTTTCTTTCATATCTATTAATTGATACTTTATTCTTCTTTCTTTAAAGAATCTTTCCGCCTTCTTAGTATCAAAACACTTCTTAGCTCCAAATATTTGTACGTTCATATACCCTCCTATACAAGTTCCAAAATATCAGTAGGTTTTTTAACCATATATGTTGGCTTTACATCTAATAAATCTTTAATATCTAAAGCAGTATATTCAACTCCACAAGTAAAACATCCTGCATTTTTACCACATAACAAATCATAACTACTATCCCCAACCATAATTGCTTCTTTAGGCTCTACCCCTAATATTTCACAAGCTTTCATAGCTGGTTCTCCTTCTGGCTTATGCTTTGTAGTAGACTCTGGTGATATTATAACATCCATATATTCAAGTATGCCACCAAGCATCATTCCTCTTTCAGCTACTGCCTTTCTTTTAGAAGTCACTATTCCTAACTTAATTCCTTTACTATTAAGAGTTTGAAGTAGTTCCATAACCCCTTCAAATGGTGCGCACATTTCATCATGATGATCTGCATTATAGGATCTATATTCATTAATCATTCTTTCTAATTCTTCTCTATTGTTTGCATACTTTTCTAAAGATCTCTCTAAAGGCTTTCCATATAATCTAGTTATTTCAGTCTTAGGCAATTCTATATCTAATACCTCTTTAAACATATGGAAAAATGACTTATAAATTAATTCATTAGTATCTAATAGTGTTCCATCTAAATCAAATAATATTGCTTTAATCATTACTCTTCCTCTAACTTTCTGCTACATTTTATTTCTCTTTTATAGATTATAATATTTTTTTATCTTTAATTCAATTGACACAACTTATTCATAAATTAAAAGGAGGAGATTACTAAAAATCTTCTCCTAAAACTCTTCTATTACTTCTATACCAGCTTGTAACATATCCATAAAAGAATATTTGTTCATTTCCTCTGCACTATGACCAGGTGCATCAAAAGTATCTACACAATTTTTAATTACTATAACATCCATATCTAAATTTTCTTTATTAAAGTATGTTTTTAATGTTAAAGTAAATTGTTTTACACAAATATCAGTTACACATCCAGTAACATACCACTTCTTAACGCCTTTATTAATTAAGTCATTTACTTCTATTTGTGTCTCTTCTTCCAAAAATGCATTTGTAGAATTTTTCTTTATAACCTTCATATCTTCTTCATATGCCTTAATTTCATCTACCAATTCACACTCTGCTGTACCTTCTACACAATGAGGTGGAAAACTCTTAAATTCAGCTGCATCCTTTTTGTGACTATCTGTAAATGCCACAATTCTATCCCCATTATCTTTAAATTCTTCTATCACCTTTACTATATTAGGTATTATTTTCTCTACTCGTTCACTTGATAATGCCCCTTCTCTTGCAAAACCATTGTTCATATCAACTATAAATAAGACTGAATCCATAAACACTCCTCCTTTATAACGAAATAAAATTTATTACTTCTTTATTATCAATTATTGATCCTTTATTATATTCAACTTGGAACTTATATTTTCCTTCTTCAATTATATCCTTTTCTCTATACTCATAACATTTTGACACCATATTCAAACATACTTCATACACAAAAATATATAAAATATAATAATCTAATTTACAATTAAGTATTTCAATATTCTTTAAGCCTAGCTTATCCATTCCTACAGTATAGATATCCTGTTTAAAGTTTCCATTCATTCGCATTCTTATGTCCACCCATAATTCAATAGGAAGACTTTCTTCATCTAAACTTACAATTTTATTTTCAAATTCCTCCGGGGACCTTATTGTTTGTATATTATACCAATATACTCCTAATACATTAGTAGAATTTATTATAGCTACTATTACCTTGCTTAGTAAGATACAATTCCTAACTTGTTCATCTAACCTTCCATTAATAGATATAACTAAATGTGCAGTATGCTTACTCATCTTACTTCTTGCTTGTTTAAAGTACCATGCCCTTTCACAAGATTGATTAATCTCATCCCAATCAATTGGATGTGGCATTAACGTTATTATTACCTGTTTATCTTCTATATCTATAGTTCCTATATCCTCTTTCCACTTATTAATAAATATTCTTATGTTAAATTTATCATCTAAATAATCTTTAAAGTTACTTTTGTTAGGAAGTTCTCTATTTTCTAAAGCAACAAATGCAACAGTAGTTATATTTTTATTTTCTTGTTTAATAGTATTACTTTTTTTTCTCTTAAATAAGTTCTTAAACCACATATCCATCACCCTCTATTAATATTATTTTACTAACTTATGTAATATTACTTCTTCTATTTATATTGACAAATATAATTCAAGTAATATAATTGACATTGTTTTGTAATATTTATGTAATATTTTATATACAAGGGGAGGGGATTATTATTAAAACCAGGGATTATTATTTTGACAATCTTAAAGCCTTTTTAATTATTTCTGTAATTATAGGGAACTCTTTAGAACATGCACAACCGTCTTGTTTAAACACACATTACTTCTTACTGGTACTATACATGTTCCATATGCCCCTATTTACATTTGTTTCAGGATATTTTTGCACAAAAAGCAAAAGAACAACTCAAGAAAAAGTAATAAAAATATTCAAGATATATTTATGTGTACAAATTTTCTACTATCTTTTAAATAGATTTGTATTTAGCAGTTCATTAACTCTAGAATTTTTCACACCACAATGGACTATGTGGTATTTATTATCTTTAATATTCTGGTACATTTTATCAGATTATATAAAGGATAAGAAAAAGTGGCTTATACTATCATTAATTGTTTCTTTAGCTATAGGTTTTGATGATAGTGTTGGTAGCTATGCTAGTGTCTCAAGAACTTTTTTCTTTTTACCTTATTTTGTAGTTGGAATGATGTTCAAAAAAGAATACTTAGAAAAGTTAAAAAAATATAGAATTCACTTATTACTGTCTTCTATAGTAGTTTTATTTGTCCTTTACTTATTAAAGGATCAAACTATGCTAGAACTTCTATTTGAATATACTAAATATGAATTCTACTATGATAACCGTCTTTTCCCATTCTTTATTAGAATATTTCATTACGTCGGCTCATTTGTATTAGGCGGATTAATACTAAGTTATACTCCATCAAAAGTAACTAAGCTTCATACTATAGGACAAAATTCATTAATTATGTATATATTCCACGGAGCAGTTATAAAACTTATATATATAACACCACTTGTAAATTATTCAACACCTTTTAGGGTTGTATTATCTGAGATAACAATATTATTAGTTCTATTTATTATTACATTAGGTTCTGTAAAAGCTAAATATCTATATAAATCTAGAAAAATCATAGATAATAGTACATTTACTCAATCTTCTTAGATAAATTAAATAAATAGTAAAAAATCAAAATCTGACTTCTATATTGAATAGCAGTCAGATTTTGATTAAAACAATATACTTATACTATGTTAATTTGTAAACTTAAAAATAGTTTTTGCTTTATATTCCTCTCCCTTTCTAAGTATTGATCCATCTAAAAAAGTTTCATTTTTTCCTATAGGCATACCTTGCGTTTCAAAACATATTGCATAATTTTTCTTTAGAAAACCGCCACTATATAACTCCTTATTATCTTCTGGATAATTTGTAGTATATACAACTACAGCTTCTCTATCAGTATATACTTCCATAGATCTACCAGATTCCTTATCTTCTAATCTCACCTTAACATTATTATTTTTTTCTAAACTCCAAGGATGATCATATCCATTTCCTAATTTCAATTGATTATGTTCTCCATTTATATCTTTTCCTATTTCTTTAGGATAATTAAAGTCAAATTCAGTTCCATTAACATCTATCAATTTTCCTGATAAAGCTCCATCTTCTGTTATAGCAGCAAACTTATTAGATTTTATGGTTAGAAACTCATCTAAAACACTTCTCTTTAAGTTTCCAGATAAATTAAAATACGAATGGTTGGTCATATTAAGCAGAGTATCTTTATCGCTTGTCCCATAATACTCTATTGATAATTCATTATTATTATTTAAAGAATACTTTACCTTTAGAATAACATTTCCTGGATACCCTTCTTCTCCATCTTTACTTACACTTTCTAATATTAATCCAACTTCATCCTGGTCATTATATTTAGTAACATTCCATAGCTTTTTATTAAATCCTATATTACCTCCATGTAATGTGTTATTTCCTGAATTCTTTGATAACTGAAAGTTTTCTTTATTTATAGTAATCTTACCATCTGCAATTCTTCCTGCTGTTCTCCCTACCAAAGCTCCAGTATAACCACTATCCCATGTATAATCTTTATAATTTTTCCATCCTACAACTATATTTTCTAAAATTCCATTTCTATCGGGAACATATATCCCTGTAATAATACCTCCTAAATTCAATATTTTAACTTCAATATTTTTATCATTTCTTAATGTATACTCATATACTTTCCCATTCTTATCTTCAAATACAAACTCTTCATTAATTCTCATAAATACCTCCTAAGAAACCGCTTTCTATTTTTTTCTCTAAATAATATATATTAATCTTCTTGTTTATATAATACTCTTCCAAAACTATTGTTGTAAATATAATTATGTAAACAATTAATTAAATTCTTTTATTTAACAAAAAAGTATTTACTTTTTCATAGTAATCGCTTACTATAAAAGTAAATAAAGGAGGGTATTAATATGGAACTTATTGAAAACTTAAAAAATGACTTTACTGAAATCTTTAATGAAAATCCAACTAACATTTATTTTTCACCTGGAAGAGTAAATTTGATTGGAGAGCATACAGATTACAACGGAGGAAATGTATTTCCATGTGCACTTTCTATAGGAACTTATGGACTAACTACTAAAAGAGATGATAAAAAGGTTAGATTATATTCAAATAACTTTAAAGATATTGGAGTTATAGAATTTGATTTAGATCAACTTAAATTTGAAAAAGAACATGATTGGGCTAATTATCCTAAGGGAGTTATTAAAACCTTTAAAGACCATGGTTTTGATATTTCTAATGGATTTAACGTATTAATATATGGAAATATCCCTAACGGTTCAGGGCTTTCATCATCAGCTTCTCTTGAATTATTAACTTCAATAATTCTTAAAGATACTTTCAATTTAGAAGTTGATATGATTTCTATGGTTAAAATGAGTCAGGAAGCTGAAAATAAATTTATCGGAGTAAACTGTGGCATAATGGATCAGTTTGCTATTGGTATGGGAACTAAGGACTGTGCAATCTTACTTGACTGTAACACTTTAGAATATAGATACAGCAAAATCAATATGGATGGGTACAAGCTAGTAATAGGAAATACTAATAAAAAGCGTGGACTTGTTGACTCAAAATATAATGAAAGAAGAGCTGAATGTGAAGAAGCATTAAGAATATTAAAGGAATATAAAACCATATCTTCTCTTGGTGAACTTACAGAGGAAGATTTTGAATCTTTAAAGGATAAAATAGGAAACCCTATCATTAGAAAAAGAGCTAAACATGCTATATTAGAAAACATAAGAACTCTAAAAGCTGTAAAAACTTTAGAAAATAATGATATAAAAACTTTTGGTGAACTTATGAACCAATCTCATATTTCTTTAAGAGATGACTATGAAGTTACAGGAATTGAACTTGATACTTTAGTTGAGGCTGCTTGGGATCAAAAGGATAAAGTCATAGGTTCACGTATGACAGGAGCTGGTTTTGGTGGATGCACAATAAGCATAGTAAAAGAAGATGCTATTGATGAATTCATAAACTACTCTACTGAAAAATATGAAAAAATTATTGGATATAAACCTAGTTTCTACGTAGTAGATATTTCTGATGGAACTAGAAAACTATTTTAGGGGGTTTTAGTATGTCAATATTAGTATGTGGTGGTGCTGGTTACATTGGTTCTCACACAGTTCATCAACTTATAAAAAGTAATGAAGATGTTGTAATTGTGGACAATCTTCAAACAGGACACTTAAAAGCCATTAATTCAAAAGCTAAATTTTACAAAGGTGATATAAGAGATCATGCTTTCTTAGATAAAGTATTCTCAGAAAATAATATTGAAGCTGTAATACATTTCGCCGCAAACTCATTAGTTGGTGAGAGCATGACTAACCCTTTACTTTACTTTAATAACAATGTATATGGAATGCAAGTATTACTTGAAAGTATGGTTAAACACAACATTGATAAAATTGTATTTTCATCCACAGCTGCTGTATATGGAGAACCAAAAAAAGTTCCTATATTAGAAGATGATGAAACAAACCCAACCAATACCTATGGAGAAACAAAGCTTACAATGGAAAAAATGATGAAATGGGTAAACAAAGCTAATGGAATTAAATTTGTTTCTCTAAGATATTTCAATGTTGCAGGTGCTTTAGAAGATGGTAGTATTGGAGAAGATCACTCACCAGAAACTCATCTTATACCATTAATACTTCAAGTACCTTTAAAGAAACGTGAGCATATAACAGTATTTGGTGATGATTATCCAACGGAAGATGGTACATGTATCCGTGACTATATCCATGTTTTAGATCTTGCAGATGCACACATAAAAGCTCTTAACTATTTAAGAGCCGGAAATGAAAGCAATATCTTTAACCTTGGAAACGGTAAAGGCTTCTCTGTAAAAGAAATGATAGATGCAACAAAGGAAGCTACCGGTGAAGAAATAAAGGTTGTCTTAGGAGAAAGAAGAGCTGGTGACCCTGCTATACTTATAGCTTCAAGCGAAAAAGCTCATAATCTTCTTAAATGGGAGCCTAAATATACTAACGTTAAAGATATTATAAAAACAGCATGGACATGGCATTCTAAAAATCCAGACGGATTTAATGATTAAGGAGGTTTTATTATGATAAACCATGAGATAAATCGACTTATAAATTTTGCTCTTCAAAAAGATTTAATCTCAGAAGAAGATAGAATATATTCAATTAACATGCTACTTGGAACTTTAAATCTAAATGAATTTGAAGAAGAAATCGTTAATGAAACTTTAGATAACCCTACAGAAATTTTAGAAAATATTTTAGACTACGCAGTTTCAAAAGCTATGATTGAAAACTCAACTACAGAAAGAGACTTATTTGATACAAAAATAATGAACTGTGTTATGCCTAGACCTTCTGAAGTAATTAATACTTTTTCAAGACTCTATAAAAAAGATCCAAAGCATGCAACTGATTACTATTTTGGTTTAAGTATAGCTTCTAATTATATTAGAAAAGAAAGAACTAATAAAAATATTGTATGGAAAACCTCTACCCCTTATGGTGATTTAGATATAACAATTAATCTTTCAAAGCCAGAAAAAGATCCAAAGGAAATAGCTAAGGCTAAGCTTCAAAAAGCTTCATCTTATCCTAAATGTTTATTATGCAAAGAAAATGAAGGTTTCTACGGAACCTTAAATCATCCTGCACGAGAAACACATAGAATAATTCCATTGAAGCTAAACGAAACAAAATGGTTCTTACAATACTCTCCTTATACCTACTATAACGAACATTGTATTGTTTTAAACAGTGAGCATGTTCCTATGAAAATCAATAGAACTACTTTTGAAAATCTTTTAGGATTTGTAGAGCAGTTTCCACATTATTTTATAGGGTCAAATGCAGACTTACCAATAGTTGGAGGATCAATTTTGTCACATGACCACTACCAAGGTGGAAGATATACTTTTGCAATGGAAAATGCATTATTAGAAAAATCTTATGTCATTCCTGGTTATGAAAAAGTAACTGTTGGACGTTTAAAATGGCCAATGTCTGTAGTTAGATTAGTAAGTGACAATAAGGATGATTTATTAAACTTAGCTGCCCATATTTTATCTACTTGGAGAAAATACTCAGATACTACTGTAGATATTCTAAGTCACACTAATAACGAACCACATAATACTATAACGCCAATAGCTAGATACAAAAATAATAAGTATGAGCTAGACTTAGTTTTAAGAAATAATAGAACTAGTGAAAAATATCCACTTGGTCTTTTCCATCCTCATGAAGAAGTTCATCATATTAAGAAAGAAAACATTGGTTTAATTGAAGTTATGGGACTTGCCGTTTTACCTGCTAGATTAAAAAATGAACTTAATATAATTAAGAACGCTCTTTTAGATGGTGAAAAAGATATATCAACTAATGAAATTGTTTCTAAACACGCTAAGTGGTATAATTACATCATTAACAAATACCCATCATTTACAGAGAATACTGTAATGGAAATTTTAAAAGAAGAAGTTGGACTAAAATTCCAAGAAGTATTATCTCATGCAGGTGTATTTAAAAGGGATGAAAAAGGATTAGAAGCCTTTGATAAATTTATAAAAACATTGTAAGGTGGAATAACTCTATGAACATAACTATCACTGAAGTAGCAAAAAAGGCAAATACCTCTGTGGCTACTGTATCAAGGGTAATGAATGGAAATTATCCTGTTAAAGAAGAAACTAAGAAAAGAGTTCTTAAGGCAATTGAAGAACTAAACTATATACCCAACATGCAAGCAAGGGAACTTACTCAAAGAAAGTCAACTACAATAGGTGTAATAGTTCCTAGTTTAACTAACTTATTCTTCCCAAGCGTTGTATATGGGATAGAATCAGAATTGAAGAAATATTCTTTATCCATTATATTAATGACCACATCTAATGATAAAGATGAAGAAAAAAAATGTGTTAATAATCTGCTTGCTCGAAACGTTGCAGGTATTATAGTAATTGACCCTACTACATCAAATATTAAAAATAAGTTTTATAACGAATTATCAAAAAAAATACCATTTGTATTTATAAATGGCTATACAACTGTTCCTAATATATCATCAGTTTCAAATGATGAATCTACAGGGTGCAAATTAGCCTTAAGATATCTACTTGATAAGAACCACAGAAACATTTTATTTATTCGTGGCAAAGATAGTTATTCTTATGATGTTAAGGAAGAGGTTTATAAAAAACTCATGATGGATATCGGTAACTTTCATCATGAAAACATTATAAATATAGGTGAGGGTAACAGCTTAAAAACTGTAGATAATACAACCTCTATGCTGATAGAACTTTTACCTAAACTAAATGTAACATCTATATTTGCTTGTAACGACCTTATGGGAGTTGGAGCAATAAATGCTTGTAAAAAGCTAAATATAGAAATACCTAAGGCTTTATCTATTATTGGATATGATAATATTCAATTAAGTAGCCTTATAGAACCAAAACTTACTACTATGGATCAAAATATGCACCTACTTGGAACTAATGCTGCTAGCTTAATTAAAGATAAAATTGATTGCAACAATGAATATAGCAAAAGAATTATTTTGAACAATACCTTAGTAGAAAGAGATACAGTAAAAAAATATAACTTTAAGGTATATACTTAACTATTATTCATGTATATACCTTAACTTTACTCACAATATTATTTATTTGTAACATAATTATTTTCTTCTAAAGGAATACTAACTAAGACACCATATAATAAGGAGAGATAATTAAAAATGGCAAGTATAACAGGAACAGTAAAATGGTACAATCAAGAAAAAGGATATGGATTTATTTCTTGTAATGATGGAAAAGATGTTTTCGTTCATCATTCTCAAATAAAAGAAAAAGGTCCTGAAAAAGATTTGCACGAGGGTGAAGATGTAACCTTTGATATACAAGAAGGCGAAAAGGGGCCTATGGCAGTAAATGTTCAAAAATTATAGTAAAAAGGAGCTATTATAACAGCTCCTTTTTTACTTCTTATATTTATATCGCCTATTTAGCTAATCATTTCTTAAATTTTATTTTTACTTTAAATAAATCCCCATCAACTTCAACCACAAAACATCCACCTTGAAGCTCTACAAAACTCTTGGCTATTGCAAGTCCAAGTCCTGATCCTTCTGTATTTCTAGACTTATCTCCTCTTGTAAATCTCTCAACAATCTCTTCACCTGTAAAATCTATTTCTGTAGCAGACATATTCTTCAACTCTATATCTACACCATCTTCTTTATTTATAATATCAATAAATACTCTTGAATTTGGCATAGCATACTTAACTATATTTACTAGTAAGTTTTCAAAAACTCTAAATGTCTTCTGACTATCTAGCTTAACAATTACTTTTTCACTAGGTAGATTCCATTTAAACTTCAATGAAGATTCTTCAATTTTATCACTTAATTCAAATTGTGTTTGCTTCATCAACTCTACTATATCCACGTCTACTATATTAAGCTGAACATTTTTACTAGTAGCTTTGCTCATCTCAAATAGGTCTTCGATCAAGTTCTTAAGCCTTTGAGATTTTCTTTCTATTGTTTCTATATATGATTTTCTCTCTTCTTCTGTAATATTTTCATTCTTTAATAAATCAACATAAGTTATTATTGAAGTCAATGGTGTTTTCAAATCATGGGAAACATTTGATATAAGTTCAGTTTTTAATCTTTGACTTTTCACTTCTTGTTCTACAGCCTTTTTAAATCCCGATTGAATCTTTTCTAGTTCTCCTTTTAGTGGATTAAATAAACCTAAGTCTTCCTTTATTTCTACATCTAAATTTCCTTCTGCAATCTTATTAGTTGCTTCAAGTAAAATATTATACTTTTGTTTTACGTCATCAAAATATTTCTTTAGCACAAAGAATAACACTATTGTATAAGCTATTGATATTCCTATACCAAAAAACCAAATACTGCACATTATACTTAATATAATAAAATTTACACCTAATATTTTTATAAGAGTCTTATTTGATTTATCATTTAAATCTATTTCTACAAGTCTATTATAACCTTCTTTAATCCAACCTTTAGATTTTAATAAGAGCATTCCTATTAATGATTTAGTTTTAAAATACTCTTTAGCTCCAATATAAAATATATTTTTCACTGCTATTATAACTAAATAAATTCCATATATAATAATTGATAAACCTAGTATATTACCAAACATAAATACTATTTCTGACGTTCTTTGGGATACACCTATACTCTTCATTATCTCTATAAAATTACTAATATTATTACCATATTCATATACTAACATTGGCAATAAAGCTATTAGTGAAATCATACAAGTTAATAAAACAACTAAAATTTCAAAGGGTATTCTTAATATATTTTTAATACCAATACATCTACTCCATATTCTTGAAGGAGTAAATAATGCTAAAATAATAATTATTACAGCTAATGCTCCTACATATAATAAAGAAATATCACCATATGCATTTTTGCTACTATTTTCTATACAATAGCTAATAGGATCATTATATTCTAAGAGCTTAGGTATTCCATAAGCAATAGTAACATCTTTAGGGCCACTTACGGTTATACTTTCACCATAACCATACTGTTTCCATTCTAGACCATAAAATAAATTTGTAATAACATCCTTCTCTGCACCTTTAATATCTACTATGGTATAATTACCAACCTCATCATATTTAATAACTATATAATATCCATAATGCTCATCTTCACTTGTCAATTCACCTTTTACTATCTTTTTAATGTTATCTTCACCTTTAGAAATTTCAAAACCACTTTTATTATTTATAATTATATAATCAAGATTTTTGATTCCTTTTTTAAGTAAATCTTCTGCATTATACACTTTTTGATCTATATTTTCTTTATAATCATTTCTATCATAGTTTTCATTTTCTCTATCTTTAATGAAAATATCAGAAGGTACTATATTTTTATCATATTCTTTTTCAAGTAAGTTTTTATATAGAACCATACTACTATCGTACATATATTTTTGAAGAGAATAATCTATATATGGATTTACAGATAAAGATTTCTCCTTAGCCACCCTAACCATTTTAGGATAAAAACTTACCATACCTATTGATACTGCTAAAATAATAATTCCTACTATTACACTTAATAATAAACTTTTCTTATTGTTTTTCAATTTTGTATCCAACTCCCCACACCACCTTTAAATACTTTGGATTCTTAGGATTAATTTCTATCTTCTCTCGTATATTTCTTATATGAACCATTATGGTATCAGTATTTATTGCTTGTTCATTCCACACCCTTTCATATATCTCTTCTGATGAAAATACTCTTCCTGCATTTTTCATAAGTAGATGTAATATCTTAAATTCTATAGGAGTCATTTTCACTTGTTTTCCATCTACAGTAACTTCAACTCTATCAACACTAAGTTCAAGACCTCCTATTGAAAACACATTTTCCTCAATTTCTTTATTGCCAACCAACTTCAAATATTTAGAATATCTTCTAAGCTGAGAATTAACCCTTGCAAGTAATTCTAATGGCGTAAATGGCTTTGTTACGTAATCATCTGCACCAATATTAAGGCCTGTTATTTTATCAAAATCCTCAGATTTAGCTGATAACATAATTACAGGAAAATCATGATTTTCTCTAAGCTTCATTGTCATTTGGATACCATCCATCTTAGGCATCATTATATCCACGATAGCTAAATGTATCTCTTCTCTATCTATTATTTCTAACCCCTCTATTCCATTTGATCCTTTAAATACCCTATATCCTTGATTCTTCAAATATATTTCTATTGCATCTGCAATTTCCTTTTCATCCTCTACAACTAAAACATTATATGTATTCATCGCAATACCTCTTTTCTTATTAAATACATAGATAAAGATATCATTTATCGCCTATTAATTAAAGTATAAGTAACATTACTAAAGATAATATCTAGATAAATCTAAAGAATTTCTAAAGAAACTTCTTTAACTCTTTAGAATATTCTCTATAACCTCTTAAATCATCCTTTGTTACCACTCCAAAATTTACAGTATTTATTTTTATACTTGTAAATGGTAATGGTATTGAATATTTATCCCATCTTTTATTTAAGTATATCTTATTAGAATACTCTATTTTAAATCCTATTAATTCTTTACCAGATTCATTTGATAACAGAGGTGCTATTTTCTTTGGTTCACGGAAGGGTCCTAATGGTCCATCAAGAGCAATGGCTAGAGTTCCATTTTCCTTCTTACTTTCTGTTTTAAGTTCTTTTAAAAACCCCTTCATCTTTATACCATCTGGCATCCTCAGTGCTTTCCCTCCATAGTAATTTAGGATATTCTCAATATAATCTCCTCTTTTGTCAGCAGTAACCACAACCTGTAAATCTATATCCTTCGATATTAATTTATTAATTGCTAAATTCATAACATAGCTGTCACCATGCCAAAATCCAATTATACTGTTGGAAAAATCATTTATCTCTCCTTCATATTCAATAGAACTTGTTTTCCATATTAATCTTAAATAGCTTATATAAACTTTACTAAGTAATCTATTCCTATCCAATTTTAAATGCATACTCTTGTCCCCTTCTATAACATTCTAATATTACCTCTTCGTAATAATGTAGGGCCAATTTAGCAATTTTAGAGTTAGAGTATTCTTTTGATGTTCTAAAAGCTCCATCTTTAAGTTTTAACCTTAGATTATTGTTCATTATAATATCCAATATCCTCTTAGCCCAGTATTCTTTGTTCTCAGTTGTCATATATCCATTAACATCATTCTTTACTACATCCATTACACCTGAAGCTTTAACTGCTACTACAGGGAGCTTTGATGCCATAGCTTCAAGAAGAACTATCCCCTGAGTTTCTGACTTTGAAGAAAAAAGAAATAAATCACATGCACCGTAATAGTCTTTTATCTTTTTATTATCAACTTTCCCTATAAAAGTAACATTATTATGAAGACCTAATCTCTGAACTCTTTCTTCTAGCTCTTTCTTTAATGGACCATCACCAATAACCATAGTATTAAAACAATCACCTATTTTATTTTTTAGTTCTAGTAATCCATCTATAAAAAAGTGTAAGTTCTTCTCTTTACTAAGTCTTGAAACAGTACAAAATAAATATTTATTATCTCCAATATAGGTATTTCTTATTTCTTTACTTTCATTTCCATTTAAATCGAAGTATTCATCTTCTAGTCCAGTAGGTAGTATTTCTATTTTACTTTCCGCACCACTCTGTAATAAATATCCCTTCATCGTTTCTGTGGGTGTAAAAACCAAATCGCACCTATTAACAAAGTGCTTTACTCTATTAGGTATAAACTTTTCTTTACTATAACTTAAAATTTTATCTCCTATCTTGTCTCCTCTACTTTCTAATAACTCAAAAGGTTTTAGGAAATGTAGATATTCTTCATATCTTGTATGATAAGTATATATAACTGGAATATTATATTTTCTTCCTAGATACTGAGCTATGTTCCCTAACAACATTGGATGATGTACGTGAATAACATCAAACTTTAAAGCTTTGAACTTTTTCTCTATTTCTATATCAAATATATTAGGAAGCACAACTCCTCCTGATATTTTTCCTTTTAGGGATTTATATCTTATTACAAATTCCTCATCACACTGATTGTCATAAGTTGGAGCAAAGATATAAACTTCATGTCCAAGACTTCTTAAAGACTTAGATAATCTTTCTATTGATATTGGAACCCCTCCAACAAAAGGCTTATAATTATTGGTTAACATTGCAATTCTCATTTTATATCCTCCTTATAAAAATGTTAGCTTTTGAAATACAGCTTCACCAAATATATATCCTGACCCTACAAATATTAAATTCCACACGAATATTCCTAACCCAGCACTACAAAAATATTTCATAAAATCAATCTTTAATACTCCAGCTGGAATTTCTATTAATGTTCTTGCCATAGGTATTAATTTACTAACAAAAACTCCTACACTTCCCTTTTGTCTTAAGTAGTCTAGTTTGTTATTTATTGTTTTTTCTTGACTAGGAAACTTATTTATTAATTTCTTTAAAAATATTTCTCCACCTATTCTAGCTATTGCGTAAAGAACCAAGCTTCCTAAAAGTCCAGCTATTACTGATATAAAAATAGCTGTAAAAAAACCTATTCCTTCATTAGCTGCCCATACACCTGCAAGAGGCATTACTATACCAGCTGCCAAGCCTGGTACATTTAGATATTCAAGAAAAATTATTATAAAGAAAACTATTAGTCCATATTGCGAAAAATAATTCATTAAGATTTCCATATTCATAGGTATTATCTCCTTCTCTTTCGTTATGTCTTTATTCTAAATAGTATTTCTTAATATATATTGTGAAAAAACTAAAGAAAAACTAAAGAGATATTAAAAAAAGTTTAAGGATAATAATCCAAGTTTTTTATGTATAAATCGATAGTGAATTGTAAAAGTTAATATTGAAGTTTTTTTGAAGGGAGATATAACTATGGCTAACTTAAATCAATTAGAGCTACAAAACTTACGTCATTTAATTGGAGCTCACTGCACTATTGAGAAGAAGTTAAACTTCTATGCTCAACAATGTACTGACCCTCAATTAAAACAAATACTTACAAAAGATGCACAAGATGCAAAAACAAATAAAGATAAATTAATGACTTTCTTAGGATAGGAGGAATGTAAAAATGCAAGAAAAGGAAATGATTAGCGATTACCTTGCTGGATTAAATGCTAGTTTAGCAGGATATGGTGGAATAATTTCTCAAACTGAGAACGAACAACTTCGTCAACAAATAATAACTATGAGAAATGAAGATGAAACTCGTCAATATAATTTATTTAAAATAGCTAAAGAAAAAGGATATTATATTCCTGCACAACCTGCTACTCCTGAAGAAATAGCAACTGTAAAACAAGAAATGTCTCAAGGTTAATATAAAAGGACTAAATTAAAATACTTATAATTTTAATTTAGTCCTTTATATATATAAATTCTAATTATGATATTTTTTCAATTTTCTCAAATTATTATCTTCCATCTAAATATGCAACTGCTGATAGTGATGCTATATTCCCTTCACCAGCAGCTTTTATATATTGATATGGTTTTCCAACACAATCTCCTGCTGCAAAGCATCCTTTTAAATTTGTTCTCATATGATTATCAACCATTATATGTCCATCTATCTCTAGAAGTCCAGGCACAAGTTGAGATGGAGAAATTGCATCTTTTAAAAGAAATACTCCATCAGTATCTATTTTATTACTTTTTAATAATATCTTCTTAACCTTATCATCACCTATAATTTCCATAGGTCTGTCTTTTACCACTTCTATATTACTATTAATTCTGTATTCTCCATTATATAATGGAACATAGTATACTCTTTTTGCTAACTCCGATACATAATTAGCATCTCTTTCACCTTCTTCATTAGAAGATACTATTACTACATCCTTTCCACTATAAAGAGGTGCATCACATGTTGCACAGTAACCTACCCCTCTACCTAAAAACTCTAACTCTCCTTTTATAGGTTTAGAAAACTCTACCCCTGTTGCAATTATTATTGCTCTTGCCTCATACATCTTATCATTTACCATTAATGCAAAATAATCACCCATTGAATAAATATTATTTACTCTCTCTTCTGTAATCTCTATTCCCATGGAATTTATATGCTCCCTAAAAGCCATTCCCATTTCTTTACCACTCATGTTGGGAAAACCTAAAAAATTATTTATCTTAGGTGCTTTGGCTATTTTAGGACTTAGATTATTACTTCCAAACAATATAAATGATTTATTTCTTATTTTAGCATTTAGTGCTGCTGATAATCCTGCAGGGCCTGTCCCAATTATAGCTATATCATATCGTTCCTGCAATTTTTACACTTCCTCTACATAATCATTTGAATAATATTTTCTAATGTTTCTTTAGGCTGAAATCCTACTCTTGTAACTACCTCTCTTCCATCCTTGAATATCTTTATTGTAGGAACACTTTGAATACCATAATTCATTGCTAATCTCCTACTTTCATCTATATCTACTTTAACTACTTTTATATTTTCCATTTCATTATCTATACTTTCAAGTACTGGTGTAAGCATCTTACAAGGTCCACACCAAGTTGCATAAAAATCAACAATTACTACTCCTCTTTGGTTTAAAACTTCCGAATCAAATTCTCCTGTATTTATATACCTCATTATTTTATATCCTCCTAATTAATATACTTCTATAAACTCTCTTATTAATATTTATATGAAATAAATGTTAATTAGGCACCTAAAAAAATATATTTATAATTTATATTCCATAACTTTATTTCTTTCAACCATTCCTATGCTTTCATAAAAATTTATTGCTTCTTTATTAAAGGACCATACCATAAGTTCTAAACTTACAGCTCCCTTTTAGTCTAAACATAATTTCATCACACAGCTTTTTTCCTATACCTCTTTTCCTACAACTTGCCTCTACACATAACACATCTAAGTATCCAACTTTTCTATCTTTTAGTACTGAATGATTTGAAACTTCCTTTATACTTGCCATGCATAAACCTAAAACCTCATTGTTTTCTTCTGATAATATTGATATACAATGGGTATCTTCTAAGATATTTATGAACTCATTCTTCGACATAGGATTAGACTCCTTATAAATATCATTCCTATTTTCTAAGTGGAGATTATGTACCTGATACATCAATTTACTTACTTCCTTAAAATCCTCTAAAACCATATCTCGTATTTTCATAATAACTCCTCTCATAAATAATTTAAATTACAATTGTTATATTAAAATTAGATTTGATTTTTAATTCCTATAACCCTTTTTATAATTACAACCATACGCTTCAGCTTTATAGGATATTATAACATAGGATAAGCCCCAATATATATTGTTATAAATATAAGAATATATATTTATTTTATTTAAAATTCAAAAAACCAACTGACTAAAAGCCAATTGGTTTTCTTTAGTTATGAATAAGATATAATAACTAAATTCAAAATTAACTACTTCTTATTTGCTTCTTTCCAGTCCTTAATAAATCTTTCAATTCCACTATTAGTTAATGGATGTTTAATCAAATTATCAATAACCATTGGTGGTACTGTAGCTATATCTGCTCCAGCTTTTGCTGCTTCAATAATATGAATTGGATGTCTAACAGAGGCAGCTATTATTTCAGTGTCAATTGAATGAATATTAAAAATCTCACTGATATCATTAATTAAAATCATTCCATTAGATCCTATATCATCTAACCTTCCAAGGAAAGGTTACACATATGTCGCACCTGCTCTTGCAGCTAATAGTGCTTGAGTAGCTGAAAATATTAAAGTCACATTAGTTTTTATATTCTTTTTTGAAAGATATGAAACAGCCTTTAACCCATCCTTTGTCATTGGAATTTTCACTACAATGTTTTTATGAATCTTGGCTAATTCTTCTCCTTCCTTAATCATGTTTTCATAATCTAAACTTATTACTTCTGCACTTATAGGACCATCAACAATATTTACAATTTCAGAAATAACCTCATGTATATCTCTTTTTTCTTTCGCAATTAAAGATGGATTAGTAGTAACACCTGCTAAAATCCCTAATTCGTTAATTTCTTTTATATCTTCAACATTTGCAGTATCTAAAAAAAACTTCATAATATATCCTCCTACTTACTATGTTTCAAATAATATTCCTCCATCCTTATTCCCTTTATAAACGAACCCTTTATTTATTAATAATTCTATACCCTCTCGCTTTTCTCTATATAATTTAATATAATTTAATATAATTTCTTTTAAATAGTTCAAAATTACACCTATTAAAATATATATTTTTTTAAACAATCAATTAATTATAACCCCAAACAAGCACTATATTCAGTACGATTAGGTTAATTACACTACAATAATGACAATATAATCTATAGACAAATTACTTAAAAACTTTATATAAAGTATTCAGAAAATCTTTTTTGAACTCCTCTGCCTTTACATCTAAAGCAACCTCAACATTTTTAATAGTTTTAAAATTTAAATTTTTGTTATTTGATACTACTCTTCCACTTTGATCTCCTTCCATTATTATCCTCAAGGAAAATGCAGTAGTACTCACAATATCAGGGTTAATTGCAACTCCTACTGCAAGTGGATCATGAAGAGCACATCCTCCCATATCAGGTGATATTATTTCATGAGCTTTAAAATAATAATCTATTATATTATAATAGCACTTTGATTTATCACTTATATCTTTCCATATTTCCACATCATCTCTAGTTAATAACATCTTCAATGTTACGTCTAATCCAATCAAAGTAACCGGAAGCTCACTACTTAAAACTACATCTACCGACTCAACATCCTGAGAAAAATTAGCTTCTGCAAATGAACTAACATTTCCCGGAACAGTCAATGCCCCCCCCATTATTACTATTTTATTAACTTTACTCATAGTTTTTGGAGATTTTTTTATTGCCTCAGCTATATTAGTCAAAGGACCTGTGGCTACTATTGTTAAATCATTCTCATATTTCTCTACTGAATCTAAAATGAAATCAATAGCTCTATCTTTATATTCATAAGTACTACTCTCTAAAGTAATATTCCCAATGCCATTCTCCCCGTGAAAAAGCTTTCCACCTCTTTTTTGTTCATATCCAGAAGATATAACTGAATGTTCTGCTCCCATATATACTGGAATGTTTTCTGAATCTAATAATTTTAGAATATTTAAACTATTTTTTGAAGCATCATAAACATTTACATTTCCAAAAACAGTAGTTATACCTATTAAATCAATTTCTTCTTTTCCTATTGCATATGCAATGGCTAAAGCATCATCTATCCCTGTATCTACATCTAAAATCATCTTCATTTGAATTTCCTCCTTATCTACTAATCATAATTCCAAGTTGTGCAAGCAATACACGCCCTAAATAGCTCCCTAAGAATACAAATACCGCTACAATTAATATTTTCCATGAAGTTTTTGTTAAATCACCTAAACTATCTGATACAGAAACCCCCGCAAACGCTAATACAGGTGTAGTTATAGATAGAAAATCCACTGCTCCAATTGCTTTCACAAAAAAATTTGACATTAAACAAAAAATTAACGATACTATTGAAACCCATCCTAGAGCCGGGAAACTTTTCAGAACTTTTACCTTTGATTTCTTAGCCAAATCAGTTATAAATAAACCTACAGTAGCAAAAAATACTAACACAATCAATCCGACAAATGTTTCTCCAGTAATTGGTGTAGACTCTGGATTTTTAATTAATTTTACAGCCTGAGTAAATAAAATCAACCCTGCACCCAAAAATAGTATCTTTACATTATCAAATAACCCTTTTATAGTATCTTTCATCTTTTCATCCCTCTTTTCTTAATAAAAGCTTAAATAGCTTTTTCTTTCTTGAAAATTTTATACATAAAGTTCATTAATGGAATTGATAAAAACACCATTACATATGTTCCAATAAAGCTAGTTACTAATTGACTAGCAGCAGCATAAGATGTAATTGTTGACTCAGCTTCTGGATATAATGGAATAAGTGATGTTGATGCAGCTGTCATCATACTAGCAGATCCCAATCCAGTACCAATAGCTAAAGCTCTATAGTCAAATCCTAATACACTTAAGATAGGTGGTATTACACTAAATATTATAGAACCAAATAATGTACCGATTAGATATATAGATAATACTCCCCGACCTTCATCTGAATTAACTGTAAATCTTTCTGATATATAAGCTAATTCTCCTTCACGTCCAATTCCTAATGTTGCACCAATAGCTTCTCTTTTTAAACCTAGTAATAGCGCTACTGGTAATCCTAATAATACAGTTCCAATATTGCCTACTGATTGTAGAAGAAAAATCCAACCAACCTCTAAAATCTCATTTATTTTCGGAGCTACATCAGCACCATATCTCGCCATTAATGGTAACATTATAAAAATTAAGTATTTCCCAGCAAAATCAACATTCTCTTTAGAATAGATATTCTTTATTATTCCTTTTCTAAAAATAGAAAGTCCTACAACCATAGCAATTATTACAGCAAATACTAACGGTAATACACTAATAGAAATACTTCCAATAGTAATTCCTTGTACTCCAATCATTTCAGAAATAAAAATTATTAGCAAAATAAACCCAAAGAAAAGAATCCTATCTTTTTTCATAACTTATTCCTCCCAATTTTGTATTTTTATTTATATACTAATTTTTTCCACATTTCTATATGTGGTTTTTTAAAATAATTTATAACTTCTTCAAAAGCACTACAACTATAACCTAATTTTTTATAATAAGCTTCATATCTTTGTTGTGCCCATAATATAGCAGTATACCCTCCATTCCTTTTTATCTCTTCCTCTGCATAACCTATTAAAATCTGTCCAAAACCATTTCTTCTATAATCACTATCAATGCATACTCTCTGAATTTTATATTTATAATGAGATATTTTATATATCCTTAGATGACCTATTATATTTCCTTGTTGTACTCCTATCAGTTGAATACATGTTTTTTCATCTTTATCCTCAATAATTTGGTTACCAATCCCTTGCTCCTCTACAAATATTCTTTTTCTAAGTTCTTTTATAGCTTGAGTTTCTGGATTTTCTCCCCATACCACTTCCGCCACCTCCATATTATCCCTCCATAAATTAAATACTTTAAGTCTTATTACTTCAAGCAAAAAGCATTCAATAATCTATTTTACACTTCAAAATATTATCTTCTTCGTTTATAAATATTTGTTTAGCTCATTTAAAGCTGGCATTCCTGATTGAGCACCTAGTTTACTTACTGATAAAGAAGCTGCTATTCCTGCAAATCTTACTGCCTCTTCAATTCTAAAATCATTTGCTATGCAATGAGCAAAAGCCCCATTAAAAGTATCACCTGCTCCAGTAGTGTCTACTACCTTAACTTCTATTGCATCTATAGTAATAACTTTTCCATCCTTCACATAGGAAGATCCATGCTTACCACGTGTTACTATTAAGTTACAACTATTATTTTCTTGCCATTTTAACATACTATCTTCTAGTTCTTCACCATTATTAAAAGCTTGTCCACATATTATCTCAAATTCAGTTTCATTAGGTGTAATAAAATCTACATTATTAATTATTTCTTTAGATAATGTCTTTACAGGCGCTGGATTTAGTATGGTTTTAACACCATGTTTCTTTGCTATTTTAAGAGTATACTCAACAGTTTCCATAGGAATTTCTAACTGCGTTATTACAACATCTGCATCCTTTATTACCTCTTCATAGGTTTTGATTAAATCTATATCACAAAAATCATTTGCTCCAGGTATCACCACTATAGAATTGTCTTCAGGTGTCTTAAATATTGTAGCTAGTCCAGTAAATGCACAATTATCTTCCCTAACACTCTCTACGTTAACACCGTCTTCCTTTAAATGCTTTAAAATTTTTTCACCAAATGTATCTTTACCAACACATCCTATGATTTTCACATTATCTTCTAGCCTTGAAGCCGCTACTGCTTGATTAGAACCTTTCCCACCAATAAAGTAACTCATCTTATTACCCTTTATAGTTTCTCCAACTTTTGGCATTCTTTCAACTTCCATCACCAGGTCCATATTAAGGCTTCCTACTACTACTACCTTCTTCATTTCTACCTCCAAATAGTAAACCGTTTAAATATTAGCGTTTTATTTTTACAAACATAGTAACTTCAATACCTAACAAACTTTTAACTCAAACAAATAACTCCAATGTGTAACCGGTTATATACATATATTATCATGGTGTTTTTTTCTTGTCAACCTGTTATGTAAACAAATACATATATTTTTTTGCATAAAAAAAGCAGTGTAAACCACTGCCCATCTATCCTATAGTAGATACTCTTTTTATTAACTTAGCATTTAGTTTTATTTTTTCTTTTGATATATCCTCGTTTCCCTCTATCTTTTTTAACAACAATTCTACACCCTTTTGTCCGTATTCATACATTGGCTGAGCTATAGATGAAATTTCTAAGTAATTTATATTAGACTCTAACCCATCATAACCTATTAATTTAATATCTTTTCCAAGCTCATAACCCATCTCTCTTAATGCTTTATAAGATCCTATTGCTAAAATATCATTTCCAGCAAATATACCATCAATGTTATTTTCCTCTTGAAGGAGTTTTTTAGTAGAGCTATATCCTCCCTTTAAAGAAAATTCATCAACTTTAACCAAATCTGCTCTAAATAGATTCTCTTCTTTTAGCACTTCTTTAAAGCCATTAAATCTATCCTCTAAAGCCTCAATATACATAGGCCCTGTAATATGTGCAATATTTTTACATCCACACTCTAAAAGGTGCATTGCTGCATTCCTTCCACCATCTTTATTATCTCCAGTTATAGAAGGTATTTCATAATTAATAAACTCCCTATCTAATACAACTAAAGGCATACCTCTATCTATTAAAGCCAATAATTCTTCAGGTGTGGCCGTATAAGAACAAATCATAATTCCATCTACTTGTTTGTTAAACAACATCTCATAATATTGCCTTTCTTTTTCCCTACTATTATCAGTATTACAAAGAATTAAATTATATCCTAATTTATTTGCAGTGTCCTCTGCTGCTCTTGCCACCTCTGGAAAGAATGGATTTAATATATTAGGAATAATTAGTCCTATTGTTTTTGATTTTTTTCCTGCTAATCTTCTAGCAACATCATTTGGTGTATAATTTAACATTTTCATTGCATTTAAAATAGCTTCTTCAGTTTCTTTACTTACATAACCCTTTTTATTTATAACTCTAGATACTGTAGCTACCGATACTCCTGCCAATTTCCCCACATCTCTTATTGTAGCCATTTCACTCACCCTCTTTCCTAAAAATTCTATATTAATAAAGAGTTACTTGTCAATAATTTTAACTTTTTACTTGACAGAAACATTTTTTTCTTTTAAATTATGTTTATCAATACAAACAACAAACTTTTCTAACTTAAGCAAATTACTTACAAACTAAAAAGGTAGGTGAATTGCTTAATCTTAAGCATATATTTATGAAAAATCAAAATTTAAATACTATCTGCAAAACAATTCGTACAGATATTATAAAATCTATCGCAAGCGCTTCATCTGGACATCTAGGTGGTTCTCTTTCAGCAGTAGAAATCCTAACAACTCTATATTTTGAAGAAATGAATATAGTCCCTTATAATCCTAACAAACAAGATAGAGATAGATTTGTTCTTTCAAAAGGACACGCTGCTCCTGTTTTGTATGCAACCTTAAGTAATAGAGGATTCTTTTCAAGAGAAGAACTAATCAATTTACGTTCATTAGGTTCAAAACTACAAGGACATCCAAATATGAATTATGTTCCTGGAGTAGATATGTCTACAGGTTCCCTTGGACAAGGTATATCAACAGCTGTAGGTATGGCTTTAGGAAACAAAATAGATAACTCATCCAATAGAGTATATTGCCTTTTAGGTGATGGAGAACTAGAAGAAGGACAAGTTTGGGAAGCAGCTATGTGTGCAAGCCACTATAAATTAGACAATTTATTAGCAATTGTTGACTTTAATGGTCTTCAAATTGATGGAAACATTACAGATGTAATGAATCCTACCCCAATAGATGAAAAATTTAAAGCTTTTGGGTGGAATGTACTTACTGTTGACGGTCATGATATAGATGCTCTTTTAGATTGTTATGAAGAGGCAAAAAACTTTAAAGGAGCGCCTACTGTAATTATTGCAAGAACTATAAAAGGAAAAGGGGTTTCATTTATGGAAAACCAAGCTGGATGGCATGGTGCTGCCCCTAATAAGGAGCAGGTTGAACTTGCATTAAAAGAAATAGAGGAGGCTTTATAATGTCTAAAATTGCAACAAGAGAAGCTTATGGTAAAGCTTTATCTCAACTTACTAAAGAAAATAAAAATATAATTGTATTAGATGCTGATCTATCTAAATCTACAAAAACATGTGATGTAAAAGCTTCTTCACCAGAGTCTTTCTACAATATGGGTATTGCTGAAGCAAATATGGTTGGCGTGGCAGCAGGATTAGCCTCTACAGGTAAAATAGTTTTTGCAAGTAGTTTTGCTATGTTCTTAGCCGGACGTGCCTTTGAACAAATAAGAAACTCAGTAGCTTATACTAACTTAAATGTAAAGCTTTGTGCTACTCATTCTGGAATTTCTGTTGGAGAAGATGGTGCATCACATCAAGCTATTGAAGACCTTGCTTTGATGCGTTCTATTCCTAATATGAAAGTTTTCTCACCTTGCGATGAAAAGGAAACTGAAGAAATTATAAAGTATGTAGCAAACTGTGATGGCCCATGCTATGTACGTTTAGGTCGTTTAGCAGTAGATAGCGTAAATTCATCTAACTATAAATTTGAGTTTGGTAAGGGTGTAACTTTAAGAGAAGGTAATGATTGTACTATAATTACTACAGGTTCAATGGTGCAAGTATCTTTAGAAGCACAACAAAAATTAAAAGCTGAAGGTATCAATGTAAGAGTAATTAATCTTCATACCATAAAACCAATTGATACTGAAATCATTCTTAAAGCTGCAAAAGAAACTGGAAAAATTGTAACAGTAGAAGAACATAATGTTGTTGGAGGACTTGGTTCTGCTGTTTCAGAAGTTATATGTGAAAATCACCCTTCATTAGTAAAAAAAATTGGAATAAATGATATTTTTGGACAAAGCGGAAAACCTGAAGAATTATTCAAAGAATACGGCTTAACATCAGATAAAATTGTTAAAACAGTTAAATCAATAATATAGTTTTTTCCATATGACACATATTAAATGACCACAAATATAAAGAGACAGTATCTAAATAAATCTTATACTGTCCCTTTATATTAACTTAAATAAAAATCAATATCTAATTTACTACTTTTAATAAGAACAAGAAAAGTTTAATATCCCCTATCCAAACAAATCAATTACTATAACTATTTTTGATTAATATTCTTTATCATTTCCACATTTCTTTAACACTCTGACATTATCCGTCATAATATACATCATAAAGCATCTTTAATAATCATTAAGGAGAGGACATACGAACATGAGGAAAAAATCAAAACTAGCACTTTTCTTAGCACTTGTTTTTACCATTAGTTGTTCTTTTATTGGTTGTGGCAAGGAAAAAGAAAATTCAGAGCTACAAAAAGTCCGTCTTAACGAAGTAGTTCGTTCTGTATTCTACGCTCCAATGTATGTTGCTATAAGCGAAGGCTTCTTTGAAGAGGAAGGATTAGAAATAGATCTTTCAACTGGACAAGGAGCGGACAAAGTTATGCAAAATGTGCTTAGCAACAACGCCGACATTGGTTTCTGTGGACCTGAACAAGTAATTTATATCTATAATCAAGGAAGAGAAGATTACCCAGTACTATTTGCTCAACTTACTCAAAAAGACGGTTCCTTCCTAGTTGGAAGAAATGACGAATCAAACTTCACTTGGGAACAGATAAAGGGTAAGAAGTTAATAGGCGGCAGACCTGGTGGCGTTCCTGAAATGGCACTTGAATATGTTATGAGGAACCATGGTATTATCCCTGAAAAAGATGTAGAAATGGTAACTAATATTGATTTCACTGCTACTGCTGGTGCATTTAAAGCTGGAAGTGGGGAATACGTAGCTCTATTTGAACCTACAGCTTCAATGCTAGAAAAAGAAGGTAGCGGAAAGATTGTTGCTTCAATAGGTAAAGACTCTGGTAAACTTGCTTATACTTGTTTCTTCTCAACAAAATCCTATATGGATAAAAATCCAGAAACAATAGAAAAATTCACCAGAGCTATCTATAAAGGACAACAATGGTTCCAAAGCCATTCAACTGAAGAAATAGCTGATTCAATTATATCTTTCTTCCCTGGAACTGATAGAGAAATTATGATTAATGTCATCGATAATTACAAAGAGATCGATGCTTTAGCTTCAGACCCAACATTAAAAGAAGAAGATTTAACTAAACTAATGGATGTTATTCAATCATATGACACATCACTTATACCTTCTAGACCTGAATATAAGACAATAGTAAATAACTCTTTTGCTGAAAAAATAGTAAATGAAAAATAGTAGAAATACAGAACGAACAAGTGTGGATGATGGAAGCCTTAATTTTAAGGCTTCCCACATCACATATATGACAATCCACCTATATACATAAAATAAAAAGGTGGTGATTAGATGTCTTTGCTTGAAATTCAAGATATATCTATGAATTATCACTCCTTAAAAGGAGAGACAAAAGCATTAACTAATATAAATTTTGATGTAAGTAATGAAGATTTTATTTGTATACTCGGACCTTCTGGTTGTGGGAAATCCACTCTTTTAAATATACTATCTGGAATATTAGAACCTTCTAGTGGAATAGTACTTTATAATGGTGAGGATATTCATAAAAATTTAAATAAAATTGGGTACATGTTTCAAAAGGATCATTTATTTGAATGGGAAACCGTTTGGACAAATGTAACTTTAGGATTAAAAATAAAGAAACTTATGACCCCAGAAAACAAAGAAAGAGTTGAAGAACTATTAAAAGATTATGATCTTCTAAAATTTAAAAATCATTATCCTAGAGAACTTTCAGGTGGTATGAGACAAAGAGTTGCTTTAATTAGAACCCTTGCTTTAAATCCGGATGTATTATTTTTAGATGAACCTTTTTCTGCTTTAGATTATCAAACAAGATTAAAAGTTTGTGATGATGTAAGCTCTATAATAAAAAAAGAGAAGAAAACAGCAATTATGGTTACTCATGATATAAGCGAAGCAATTTCCTTAGCAAATAGAATTTTAGTTTTAGCTAAAAGACCTTCTACCATAAAAATTGATGTTCCTATGGAATTTCAAAATAAAGATGCTACCCCTTTCCAAAGAAGAAAAGAGCCTGAATTTAAAGGCTACTTTAATTTATTATGGAAGGAGTTGGATGGATAATGAGTAAGGAACATGAGCTATATGTTAAGAAGGTTAAACGTGACAAACTAAAAGTTACCTTTTTTAGATTAGTAATTCTTCTTGGTTTTATATTGCTATGGGAATTAGCAGCAGATATGAAGTGGGTTGATCCATTTTTAACTTCAAGTCCTAGCAGAATGTTTAAATCTTTCCTATCTTTCTATGAAGATGGAACTATACTAAGGCACATTTGGGTTACATGTTATGAGACTATATTAGGCTTCTCACTGGGCACTATCTTAGGTACTATAATCGCTATAGTTCTTTGGTGGTTCCCATTTACAGCTAAGGTATTAGACCCTTATTTAGTTGTATTAAATGCTCTACCAAAGGTCGCTTTAGCACCTATTATAATATTCTGGGTTGGTAATGGTACTAGCGCTATAATTGTAATAGCACTTTTAATATCTATTGTAACCACTATAATAAGTGTATTTACAGGATTCCAGGATGTAGATAGAGAGAAAATTCTATTAATGAAAACATTCCAAGCTAACAAAATACAAATTTTAAAATATTTAATTATACCTTATACTATTCCTGTGTTAATATCAGCTTTAAAGATTAATGTAGGACTATCTTGGGTTGGTGTCATTATGGGGGAATTCCTAGTTGCAAGAGAGGGGCTTGGTTTCCTAATTGTTTATGGCGGTCAAATCTCCCAATTAGATATGGTAATGATGAGTATAGTACTACTTTCAATAATTGCATTCTTGATGTATAAATTAGTTGCTATTATAGAAAAAAAATATATTAAAGAATCCTAACCTTTTAAAGTAATAGGCTATGAGAATCCCTCATAACCTATTACTATTTCTTTTCTATTGTTTGATTTATAATACTATTCATTTGATCCTTTGATAAAGCTCCACTTACATAGCCATATATCTTTCCCTCTTTATCAATCATAAAAGTAGTCGGAAGTGATCTTATGTAATACCTTCCAAATACATCCCCGCTTTCATCAAAAACTGTAGGAAAAGTATACCCATTACTATTTATAAATTCTTTTATACCAGAAATACTTTTTTCTTGCCCTCCAGGCTGAGCTACCCCTAATATAACAACATCATCTTTATTATAATTGTATTTCTTATAAAGTTCTTCTATATTAGGCATCTCCATTTTACAAGGAGGACACCAAGTTGCCCAGAAATTAAGAAATACTACCTTTCCTTTATAATCTGATAACTTATGCGTATTTCCATACTGGTCAACTAGTTCAAAGTCAACTGCACTTGGTGCTTCTTTCTCATCTCCTGCACTATCACTTTCTTTTTCTTCATCTTTAGGCTGTTCCTGTTGAGTGTTCTGATTATTTCCAGTTGAACTTAAATATCCTGTTATATTATTTACCCATCCAGTGAAGGTCATTACACCCATTATAATCATAATTACGCCACCAGCTCTTATTGTATACTTCATTATCTTCTTATTTTTCTTAATAAAATTTAAAGCTTGTGTAGTAAATATACCTAATAATAAAAATGGTATTGTAAACCCTACTGTATACAATAGTACTAACAAATTTCCCAAAGCAGCATTTTTAGCACTAGAAGCTAAAATTAATACTGATGATAACGCTGGTCCCACACAAGGAGTCCATGCAAAACTAAATGTAAATCCCATTATATATGCCATTAAAGGATTTATCTTCTTACCACTTAAATTAAGATTTATCTTTCTCTCTCTTTGAAGGAACTTAAAATCAAATATCCCAATTTGATATAATCCTAAAACTATAATTATAATTCCTGAAATTTTACTAAATAAAGCTTTATTTGTATTAAAGAACTTTCCTAAGGAAGTAAATGATAAACCTAACACAAAAAAGGCTGTTGAAATTCCTAATATAAAGAATACTGTGTGAAATAACACTTTTTTTCTTACATATGTTATACTTCCATCTTCATTTTCTTTCTTTGCATTACCTGCTAAATAACTAATATAAATAGGTATTAAAGGTAAAACACAAGGTGATAAAAATGATAATACCCCTTCTAAAAATACTAGTAAAAAACTTATATTCTCTAATGATGATAATCCGTCAAACATTTTAATACTCCTTTATTTGCATTTTAAATTTGCTTCTCCCCATACTATCATTCTTTCTATTATATCAAGTAGCTCTAATCCATTACTACTTAAATAATAATAAGATTCCAAATTATTATTTATCTCCTGCTTTTCATTAATTACTATATTATTTTCTATAAGTAAATCTAATTGTTGAGATAACACTTTTCTACTACACCCTTCTAAATACTTTTGAATCTCACTAAATCTTTTTTTATCTTCTCTTAAAAACCATATTATATTAAATACCCACTTCTTCCCTAATATATTTGATAAAGATTCAATAGGACACTTAAATTTATTATTATCCATACTTTGTTCATCTCCTATCTTATATATAGCTTGTTTTTAAGTATAACAATAATTATTTATACTATCAATTAGTAACTTTTAAGTAACTAAAACTCACAGCCATATATAGACATAATTAACTGTTTTCCGCATTTTTTCGTGGTTTACATTTATTTTCATAAATGATAAATTAAAAGAGATATAAAATAGGAGGCGCATTATGAAACTATTTAGAGAAGCAATTATAATATTTGGAATTTATCTAATGGGTGAACTAATATCTGGACTTTTAAATCTCCCTATACCTGGAAACATTCTAGGAATGCTAATTTTATTGTTACTTTTATGCACAAAAGTAATAAAACTAGAACAGATTGAAACAGTATCAACATTTCTTTTAGATCATCTAGCATTCTTCTTCATCCCTGCTGGTGTTGGACTTATGTCATCTGTAGGAGTTATAAAAGATACTTGGTTAAAACTAATAATAGTATGTATATTAACAACTTCAATAGTAATAGCGAGCACAGGATTAATAGTTCAATTTATATCTAGAAAAGTTAGTAACAATAAAGGATGTGAAGTAGATGAACATAATAACTAATAATATTTTATTTGGTATAGTACTTTCACTAGCTGCCTTTGAAATAGGGTTATACATATATAGAAAGACAAACATTCCACTATTTAACCCATTACTTATTGCAATAGGAATTGTAGTAGCATTCTTACTTGCCTTTAATATTGATTTTGACACATATAATCAAGGTGGTAAATTTATAAATATGTTCCTTGGACCATCAACTGTAATACTTGCAGTCCCTCTATATAAACAGTTAGATTTATTAAAGAAACATTCTTTATCAATCTTTCTTGGAGTACTTCTTGGGTCTATTATAGGAATATTTGCAGTAATAGGACTTTCTTATTTATTAGGACTGGATGCTTCAATAATAAAATCACTATTACCTAAGTCAGTTACAACTCCAATAGGAATTGAACTTTCTAATCAATTAGGAGGTATTTCTTCAGTAACTGTTCTTGCAATAATTCTCTCTGGAATAATTGGAGCAGTTATGGGTCCTACAATTTGTAAAATATTCAAAATAAAAGACAGTGTTGCAGTTGGAATTTCTCTAGGAACAGCTGCTCATGCAGTTGGTACTACTAAGGCCTTGGAAATAGGTGAAACAGAAGGAGCTATGAGTGGTCTTTCAATTGGAGTTGCTGGAATAATGACAGTATTTATTGCTCCATTAGCCTACAACATATCTTTATATATTCATAGCTTAATAAAATAAGAGGAGAGTTTTGCCTTTGCAAAGCTCTCCTCTTAAACTTATAAATAAATTATTAAATAGCATTTTTTACAACACTAATTATCTTATCATAACTTGGTTCATTAGCTACTTCATCCAAATATTCTACAAATATAACTTTATTATTTTCATCTACAACAAAAGAAGCTCTTGTTAATAATCCTAGCTCTTTTATATAAGTTCCTGTTGTGTCTCCAAAACTTCTATACTTATAATCAGATAAAGTTGTTACTCTATTAATTCCAGCTGCTCCACACCATCTTGCCTGAGCAAATGGTAAATCCATTGAAACAGTATAGCAATGTACATTAGGTAAACTTTCAATTTCTTTATTAAACCTTCTAACTTCAGTATCACAAACAGGAGTATCAATTGATGGCACAGATAATATTACTCTAATACCATTTGTCTTTGTTAACTCAACTTCATTCAAATCATTTCCAACAAGAGTACAGTTCTTTAATGTATCTCCAACTGATAACTGATTACCTTCAAGAGTTATATCTTTTCCTTTAAAAGTTATTTTTTTCATTTATCTCACCTCACAAATAAATTTCCCTATAGAAAAAACATTATTCAAAAAAGAGAAATTGCAAAGCAATTTCTCTTAAATAAATTCTATCTCCCAATTATATCTTCCAGTTTCTTCATTCTTAATATATTTAAAATAAGCTGAAAAAGTATTTCCCTTTTTACTCTTCAAGTTCCTAAATCCAACCTTACCATTTTGAAGAAGAAGCTTCACCATCTCTTTAGTAACTTGTTTTCCAAAAGAAGCAATATACTTATCATCTTTCCAGATAGTAAACTTACATCCATTTTTCCAATTAGTGCATCCAAATCCCTTTTCTCCTTCTATAACTGGATTTCCACAAGTCGGACATCTTCCTACAACTTCTTTTCCTTCTGGAGCTTCAACCTTAAACTTTGATAATGCTCCTGTATCATTCTTTATCTTATCAACAGCAGTTTCAGTAAAATTACAAATTAAATTCATAAAATCAGATTTTTCAAATCTTCCTTTTTCTATATCTGATAATGTCTTTTCAAGTCTTCCTGTATACTCAAGGTCAAGAAGCTCCTTAACAGGAAATATTTCAACCATTGTCCTTCCAAGTTCAGTGCAAGTAAGACTTTTTCCTTTAGTTTTTATATATCCTATATCCTTAAGCTTTTTAATAGTTTCTGCTCTAGTAGCTGGAGTACCTATACTAAAACCACTTAAGATAGAAGCCATCATTTCCTCCGAGTCCTCTTTGTCCTCTACACCTTTACCACAGGTTTCCATGACTCTTAACAGAGTTTTTTCTGTGTGATATTTAGGGGGCTTTTTAGTAACTTTCCCTATTTTGTTAGCTACAAACTGTACATTTTCATCCTTACTTACCATTGGAAGAATTGTATCCTTTGTATCTATCTTCTCTACCTTTCTCCACCCTTCTACCAATTGAACCTTACCCTTAGCTATAAATTCACCTTTAACTTCTGGATTTTCAGCCTTTAATGTAATCTTAGTTTCTTCAAATTCTGCTATTGGCATAAATTGCATTATAAATCTATTTTTAATTGCATTATATACAATTTCTTCATCCTTACTAAGTCCAGTAGGTTTTATATAAGTTGGCGTTATAGCACTATGACTTTCTACTTTAGAATTATCAAATACCCTTTTTGATTTTATAAACTTAATTTCGTTTTCATAAGGTAAACCTGTTTTTAATGTATTTAATACTTTTCTTGCTCTATCCTCTAAACTTTCTTCAAGAACAACTGATGCCGTTCTTGGATAAGTTGTAAACTTCTTTTCATAAAGACTTTGAGCCACCTTCAAAACCTTATCTGATGTCCATCCCTTATATTTACTTGTTATATACCCTTGAAGATTTGAAAGATTAAATAGATATGGAGGATACTCTCTCTTCTTATCTGTTTGTTTATCAATTACCTTAGCATCTATCCCATCTAATAATGATACAATATTATCTAGTGCCTTCTTATCTTCAAACTTTTCAGATTCCTTTTCATAATATAAAGCATCAAATTCTTCATTTCTTGAAGTTTTAAATGTTGAAGTTAATTTATAATAGCTTGTTGCCTTAAAGTTTTCTATTTCAAGATCCCTATCATAAATTATTTTTAATGTTGGAAGTAAAACTCTTCCTATATTTAAAGTTTTATTTTTCTCAAAATTGTATTTCAAAGTAGTTACTGAAGTAAGATTTATACCTATAATCCAGTCTGTCCATTGCCTACCTATACCTGCATCTTGAAGTGACTTCATCTCAACATTATCTTTAAGTGCAGCCATTCCCTTCTTGACTTCATCCGGAGTCCATTCGTTAAGTAATAATCTATAAATTGGTTTTTGAACACTTAAATATCCAAAAAGTTCATCTGCTATAACTTGACCTTCTCTATCGAAATCCGTTGCAGAAACCACACCATCAACATCACTTCTATTAATAAGGGAACTTATTATATTAATTTGTTTGGCAGCACCTTTATCTTCGGCGCTTCTATTTACATTGTCACACTTTACCTTATACTTAAACTCTTCAGGAATAAAAGGGAATTTCTCCATTCTCCACCCCTTCATATTCTCATCATAATCTTTCGCATCATAAAGTTGAAGCAAATGACCAAAAGCCCATGTTATATAAAATCCTTCACCCTCGAAATATCCATCTTTTCTCTTTTTTATATTAAGGGCATCTGCTATATTTTTAGCTACAGATGGTTTTTCTGCAATAATTACCTTACTCATATAACAATCCTTTCTAAATCAAAAAAATAGGCAACTTAACTTATGTAAGTTAATATGCCTACTCTTATTATACTATAATTTATATTAATCTGACAAACTCACTCTAAATCTCTCAATATGAAGAGCTAAATATGCAATTTCCTCTTCACTTACCTTTACAGCTAAATAGTCTTGAATTATAAGTGCAACTTCTTTTGCTACCTTATATGATTCTTTATATCTAATTTTTATAACATCTGATAAATCATTATGAATCTTTGCTTTATTCATAATTCTTTCTATTGCAAATCTAATATGAGTAATAAATCTTGTATAATCAAGAGATTTTCTATCTATAGTTAAATGTAACCTTTCCTCTATATGTTTTATAATATTTCCACTTAAATAACTATACTTTACAGTATTGGATAATTTCCCATTATTTAATGCAGAATGTACATGTAATGCAATAAATCCAACCTCTCCTTCTGGAATTGCTATATTCATTGCCTTCCCAACTCTATTGGCTACTATTTTAGCTAATTCATACTCCTTTGGATAAAAACTTTCTATCTCTGCTAAGAAAGGATTTACTATCTCTTCTTTATTTTTAAGTCTTTTCACTGCAAAATGAAGGTGATCTATTAGACTTACGTGAATCTTTTCATTCAATTCACCTTCCACCTTTTTTGAAATATCTACAATAGCCTCTTCACAAACTGCAAAAAACTCATTATCAACTTTCTCTACTATTCTTTTTAAATTTTTAGCATTACTTTCATCTTCAATAGAGAATATCTTTTCTACAAAAGTATCCTTACTTATAATTTCTCCAAATTTTTTACCAAAACCTATTCCCTTAGCAAAGATTATTTTCTCTTTGCCATCTACTTTTACTAAGGCAAGGTTATTATTAAAAGCTCTAGTTATGACTGCATCTTTATTTAATACCCTACTCATATTATCCTCTCTTTCTAAAAATCACTTTAATGAAAATACATTTTTAGACTTTATATCATCGTATATAATATCATTTTTACATTATCATGTAAACATTTGATACTTATATATTATAATACTAAATTTTTATCAAAACAAAAAAGCGCCAACTATCCTTAATCGATAGCTGATGCCTTTTGTAACACGCCATTATAAACTAACCATATTAAACTATATCTAATATTATCACATTCATACACCGAAATCAATAATCACCTATATATACATTTCGTTTTTCCACCAAACAAAGTAATTTAATACAGCTGCAAATATTAACCAAGCCATATAAGGTATAAATAAAAATCCTGCTATCTTATCTAGTTTGATAAATTTAATAAATGTAATCACCACAAATATGAACAGAACTATCAACTCTATAAAAGCCATTCCATATAATCTAAATGAAAAGAATATAACTGGCCACAAATAATTTAACAATAGCTGTATGATATAAAAGAACAAAGATGTTCCAATATCTTTACCACTATCTCTAATCATATATATCCTATATGACGCAAAACCCATAAGTAAATACAATATAGTCCACACAACTATAAAAACAAAACTAGGTGGTGAAAATATAGGTTTATCTAATTTTCCATATATATTTATAGAGTTTCTAATAAGATATCCTATCCCTACTCCACCTATCAGTGGTAATATTGTTAGTCCAATAAAAGGCAATATCTTAAACTTACCATTTACCTTAAATATTTTTCCCATCTAATACACCCCAAAACTCCTATATTCTATATATTATTATGTTTATATAGAAAAAATATGCTTAAAGGTATATATCTGAAAATTCCATATCTACTTTTTCTTTTATATCAACCATCTCATGCTTATACTCTGCATTCTCTTCTTCGTAGGATTTAGGTAACTTAATTATAAACTCACTACCTACCTTACTGTTAGATTTAAGTTCAATCACTCCACCTTGTAACTCTAAAAGGGCTTTTACCAAGAATAAACCTAAGCCACTTCCTTCTCTTTCTCTATTTAATGACTTGTTAATTTTAGTGAATTTATCATATATATAAGGTTGCATGTCTTTATCTATAACATATCCATTATTACTAACATGAATTAATACTATATCATCCTCTTCTTCAATATATATATATACTTCCCCCCCTCTTTTACCATACTTCACACTATTTGATAAAAGATTTAACATTATTCTTTCCATCATATCCTTATCACATTTAACACAGATTTCTTCTTCAATAGAATCAAAAGTAATAGTTCCATCTATTTTTTCAAAATAACTTGTACATTCCATAGAAATATTTTCTATAACAGATACTATGTTATAAACCTTCATATTAGGCTTTAAAAAGCCTTCAGATATCCTATTAGTATCAATAAAATTGTTAATTGTTCTTATAAGTCTTAAACAATTTTGCCTAATTATCTTATTTCTTGCCATTAGTGGTTCTATAGATTCTTCCTCTAAATTAATTTCATTTAATTGAAGTGCTGAATAAATGAGATTTATGGGAGTTCTTAATTCGTGAGATATATTAGAGTAGAATTCATTTTTTAGTGATTCTTCCTTTAAATACTCTTCATATTCTTTTCTAATTTTTCTATTCCTATTTATTTCAGTATTATCTTTTATATATAGTAATCTATTATACTTGTCCATTTTTAATAAATATATTTCATACTCTTTATCGTTTCTTATTATATTCTCTATTTTAATATAATTATCTAAAAGCACATTCCCATTATTATCAAAATGGAAGCTATTTTCTGGTATTAACTCTTTAAGTATATACTTTAGCATTCTTCCAGTAACATGTGCATTTTCATTATAATCTAATATTTCTAGAGCTCCCTTATTTATATAAGAAAGCCTATCAAAATAAAAAATTATTATTCCATCTTTTATTGTATCAATTAGTTTGCCATATTTCTTTTCACTTTTTTCTATTTGTGATTTACACTCAATAAGCAGTTTATTTCTTTCACTCAACCTTCTATTTAAATCTACTTGCATTTTTTGTGCTTTTTCTAAGTCCTTCCTTATATCATTGTAAGATTTATATAATACAAATTTAGATATAGCCGCAAACATTATACAATAAGATGAATACTTAAATATTCCAACCTCAAACCCTAAAGTAAATCCACGAAACTCATTAAAAATACTAATTACTTGGCTTAATATTAATAATGTTAAATAGACATAAAGATAATTCCTTTCATTAACATTCAATCTACCTTTATTTTTACTAATGAAAATAAAAGTTATAATTATTAATGTTATTAAAATTATTATCTTCTCAAATTCCATGTTACTTCCTAAGTAGGATTTTTTTGTAGTACAATACATATTTACTAATAATATTGATATACTTATTAATATATATTCCCTTATAGAATCTATTAGATTACTTCTCTTTTTATCCAACCAAAATGACAATATAATTAAAATATAAGATAAACAATATGATGAAAATACAAAAATATCATTTATACTTTCACTCACGTTGAGTACAGATGAATTCAATAGAACTGCATGTATAAATGAAAATATACTTAAAAAGAAGAATCCTATTCCAATATAAAAATAGTAATTAACTTTTTTATCCTTTCTTATAATACATACTAGAAATAAGGCAGCCCCCATAGATGAGCAGAATATTTCTATAAGAATAGGATATAAGTTATAATAACCATCGCCAAAATAATTTAGCAGTATTGAAATTAATATTGGAACAGTAACAAATAAAGATTTTTTATATTTGTTATCATTATTATCATCTTGATACTCTATAGATTTAATTCTATTAAACATATTTCTAACACCTTTCTAAAACTCTATTAAATACTAAATCAAATCTTGTTCCTTCTCCTACTTTACTACTCACAGATATATTTCCATTTTGTATTTCCATCAATCTTTTTACAACAAACATACCAATACCTGTTCCTTTATTGGATTTTGCTTCATTATTTTTTCCCATAGAATATCTGTTGAATATATCTTTTATAAACTCTTCTTCCATTCCTATTCCATTATCTTGTACGGAGACCTCTACTTTCTTATCAGAAGCATGTACATTTATTTTTATCATTCCATTATAATCACAAAACTTTATAGAGTTGGAAATTAAGTTCACAATTATTCTCTGCATAAAATCTTCGTCTAATTCTACATATACCTCTTCTTCATTAGTATCAAAAATCAAATTTACATTATTATTATGAGCATAGTCTACTAATGTTGCGATTATATTCTCTATTATATCTACAATATTTTTAACTTTAAGGTTAGCAGATATATAATCAGATTCTATCCTACTAGTATCTATAAGGTTATTAGCTAATCTTATCAATGAAATACAGTTTTGTTTAGAAATAGTATTATATTTTTTCAATCCACTAATATTACTATTTTTTATTAAACACTCTTCTAGCTGCGTTGCTGAGTATATCACATTAATAGGCGTTTTTAGATCATGGGATATATTTGATAGAAAATCTCTTTTCAAGTTTTCTTCTAACATTTTATTTTGAATAGCTTCTTTCATTGAATCAACTTTAACATTTGATGTAACATCATTTAGTATTACTATTATTTCATCACCACTTGTACTACTATCAATTAACTCTATATCAAAATATTTTAAATCTCCCTTATTAGATATAGACCCCCTAAGTATTATCTTTCCTTCACTATAATTAAATTTATTTAATTGGCCTTCATCTACACTTATTACGGATGTAATTTTCTTATTTATAATACTTTTTAAAGATTTATTTTCTACAATATTAACAAAACTAGAATTTGCAAAAGAAATCCTTTGAGTTCCTTTATTCAAAATTATTAATGGTATAGGAACATTCTGAAAAAAACTCTTAAAAGCCTTCTCCTTTTTCATAACAACATTTTGAGAAAACTCTAATTCTCTATTCTTTTCAATTATTTTTGTATTTAAATTCTTCATTTCTATCCCTTTTTCAAAAAGGTCTTTAAATAATACCTTATAAGGATTATTAACTATATTTTTCATAAGAACTACCGTATACAGAATCATAGTAATTAAAAAAGCCTCATAGACATATATATACGTAGATTTAAAGCTACTTATAGTTATTAAAAGAAATGATATATTTCCTAACTTTGCAATATTTAACTTTTTATCTTCAATGAACTTAAAGTCAGCTAAAGTAAAATAGGATATTACTAACAGTATTATTGAAAGAAGTTTTATAATTATAAAACTTCTTCCAGTAAATTGATTACATATAAATATGACTATTATGAAATAGGATATTATTTTTATTTTTTTATTTTCTCTTTTGCCCATATTGGTATAAACAAGTATCAATGCAGAGAAAAAACACATATACATAAAGCTCTCAAAACCGACTTGTCCAAAAGTAATTTCCTTAAGGTACATTCTATGTTTGGGTAATAACTCTAGTAAAGCGAAAATAACTATTACTATATATAATAAACTGCTCAATTTAACAATTCTCTCAGGTAACAACATTGTTGTATTTATAATTATAATTGCAGAAACTCCAATAATTATTAGAAGTATGCTATTAATCATATCCAATATATCCTTATAATCTATAAATACAATATAAACAAAACTATATATAAAAATCATTATTAGCAAATAAAGTACAACATTTTTTATTTGCCAATAAATAATGTCTTTCCAATTCTCATTATCTAACAAATCATCATCTCCCCACACTCTTATTTTACATTATTTTCTAAAATATGTGAAGTTATGAAGTTTTTTATTATATATAAATTCTTTTAATGTCTAAAATTAGATTTTTTTATTTTTATGAAGACAGTTTAGTAAAAAAGCGTATATATATTTTTTATTATATTTAACATAGCCATAAAAAAAGAGACTCTTAAATTCAGAATCTCTTCTTTAAAGTTTTATTTATTTAAACAATCTTCCTTGTCCACTTTAAAATATCATTTATTACATCATCTTTATTCCATTCATTTAACATTTCATGTCTTCCACCTTTATACAGTTTATACGAAACATCCTCTATTTGAATTTCTTTATATAAATTAAATAAACTTTCTATTCCTTTTCCTTCATATCCTACGGGATCTTTATCCCCTGCAAATATATATATTGGTAAATTTCTTGGTATCCTATTTAATGATTCTTTTTCATGTATCTTCCATAATCCATTAATTAAATCATAATAGAAGGATGAAGAACAAATAAAGCCACACTTTTCATCTGCAATATATTTATCAACTTCTTCATCAACTGAACATAACCAATCATATTGTGTCCTATTAGGTTTAAAATTGCTATTAAAATCGCCAAAAGAAAGCTTATCCATAACTTTACTTATATGTTTTCTTCCATATAGTTTTATTTCACAGCCAGCAATTAGCCTTCCTATTTTAGTTATCTTTTTAGGTATTCCATTTGTTCCTGAAAGTATTAGTCCATCAATTTTATCGCCATAAAGTTGTATATATCTTTGGCTTAAAAAAGATCCCATACTATGACCAAATAATATTAATGGTACATTAGGATATTGCATCTTTATTATATCTGTAAGCTCCTTCAAATCCTCTACCATCCAATGAAATCCATCTTCATCTGCAATATATCCTAATTCTTCTTTTGTGCATGCAGTATTTCCATGCCCTCTATGATCATTAGCATATACCACAAACCCCGCCTCATTTAACTTTTCTGCAAAATAGCTATATCTTAAAGCTGTTTCTGTCATACCATGAGCTATTTGAATAACTCCTTTTATATTTTTCTCTTTAGGTTCCCACTTATAAACATAAATATTTTTACCCTCTGAATCCATAAATCTAAACTTTTCCATAGTTATCTCTCCTAAATTGATTTATAAAAATTAAGATGAAGAAACTCTTCATCTTAATTGCTTAGTGACCTACAATTTCACTTTCTTCTAATTTTCGTGAAAACTTATCTAAAGCTTTATTTAAATATTTTTTCCCTAATACTCCAATTACTAAAAATACTAAGAAAAATCCAGCTAAAACTATTGTATCTCTAGATAATAATTCTGGTACAATTCCTCCTACAGCTTCCCTTAAACCACCAATAGCATACTTAAATGGAAGTAATGGATGTATACTTTGGAAAAATTCTGGCATAACTTCTATTGGATACGTTCCACCAGAAGCAGCTATCTGTAATACAAGTAAAATTACAGCTAAAGCTTTGCCTACATTTCTAAACAGAGAAACTAAAGTATAAACTATTGTAACAAATACAATGCTTATAAAAGCTCCATATACAACAAATAGAATTGGATGTACAACATATGCTTTTAATATAAAGATATCTCCTAATGTTATAACAACAGATTGAAGTACTCCCATGGTTAAGAAGAATAAATATTTGCCTAAGTATTCTTCATAAGGTTTTAATTGTGTACCATCCTCAAAATCTTTAGCATGTGTAGTAAACAATGACAATAATAGCACTGCTCCTATCCACATAGAAAGAGCTGAGAAAAATGGGGACATTCCTGATCCATAGTTTGGAATTGGGAATACCTTAGTTTCATTTACTTGTATAGGACTTGATAAGAACTTACTTTGAGCATTTGCGTCTCCTGTAATTAAGTCTAATATCTTATCTATTTTCTCTTCATCATCAAGGTCTTTTATCTTTTCTACATATCCATGAAGCTTTTCTTTATAGGTAGGCATCTTTTCTTTTAAAACTCCTAGCTTCTCATTACCAAGTTTAGAGCCTTCTCCTATTAATGCTAGTATATCCTTTAAATCAGGTATACTTTTTTCTGCTTCATTCATTAGCATTGAAGTATTATCTGCTATTTTAGTTAACTGAGCTATACCAGTATTTAATGCTGGTACTATTTTACCATCATAATTATCCAATATGCTTGTTAATATTGAATCTATTCTTTCTACTCTTTCTTGAAGGTCCTTAAATTTATCTTTAAAAGCTTCATTATTACCGCTCTCAATTCCTGTATTTATTAAATCTAATACCTTATCTACTTCATCCTTTATTTTAGTTAAATTTCCTATAGCATTATCTAAATCTTTATTATGAATTAAATTATTTATAGACTTTAATAGCTTAATTAATGACTCTACAGAATTGTTTAACCCCTCAACCTTACCTTTTATTGCTGTAAGAACTTCCTTTACTTTTTCAGGTGATGTATTTTCATCAATAGATTGTAATAAGCTATTTATTCCTCCTACTACATTTTCACCAACTATTAAATCTTGTTTAATAACTGGTGATAACTGTGTCAATGATGCTTTTGCCTTATCTAAATACTCCTTGCTTGTTCCTAATACATCTTGACTTGTATTTATAGTATCTTCAATTGTTGGCATTAATCCATTTATCTTATTTACCATTTCATCTACGGTTATAGTTCCATCATATGCCTTATTAATTAATTCTTCAATTTGTGGCATTTCCTCATCTAATTTGTAAATTACATCAATTAATTTTCTTATTTCCGGCTTTGAGTTTGTTACTTCAACACCAATTTTGTTTAATACACTAAAAATAATTCCATCAACTGTCTCCACAACCTGCTCACTTACTTGATCCTTAACAGTACCTACACCTTTATCTGTTATCTTAGGTGCTACAGAATTACTCTTTTCATTAACTGTGTATTCTAATGTTGGCTCTATTATTCTATTTTCTGTTATAGATAAAAGTTTGTTTGAAAAATCCTCTGGCACTATCATACTAGCATAGTATTTTCCTGTCCTAACACCTTCTTGAGCATCTTCTCTATCTACGAACTGCCAACCTATATTTTCATTTTCTTCAAGTTTCTTAACAATCTCTTCTCCTACATTAATTTCTTTACCATCTAATGATGCACCTATATCCTCATTAACTACAGCAATTTTTATCCCTCTTGTATTTCCATAGGGATCCCACATAGCCTTTACATTAAACCAGGCATATAGCGCTGGTAATATTATTAGTGCAATAACTACTACAAGTGCAACCCAATTTGTTAATACCTTCTTTAGATCACGTTTAAAAATCCTTAATGCATTTTTCATATTATTACCTCATCCTTTAGTTAAATTGATGAAATTATTATAACACACTTTTATGACTGTTGGTCATTAATTTTAAAATGTTACAATTTCCTAACAATTTTATTCTTCTCAAATCCATAACAAAAATTCATATTCATACTTAACTTTTGGACAAAAAAGAGAAATTGCTTTGCAATTCCTCTTAATATAATATTTAATTAATAGTTCTTCTCATAGCTATTAATGCATTCAAATTATCAAATGAATATACCTGTAAAGTATTTTCATCCCCAAAAGATCCATAAATATCACTTCTAGGATTTATTACTTGAAATTCCTGAAGTCTTGATAAACAACTATTATAAAGTTCTTTATCTCCAACTTCAGCTGCTATTTGAATTACATTAGAATATATAGATGTAGATTCTATATTACTTAACGCTCTTCCATTACTTACACTATAGGTAGAATATAGCTTTTTATCATTAAGCATTCTCTCTTTTATCCAAGATACACTCTTAGATACATCTTCACCAGCATCAAGTTTATTTAATATTACTATTGTAGATAAAAGCATATCTATATCACCTTCATCATAACTACAATCTTCCCAATTATACTCTTTTTTATATAAAGGTACACTATCACTAATATATCCACCCTCAAGTATATCTAATGATTTTTTATATACATCTTTATAATCACTATCTAGATTAGATAAAAGCTTTATAGTCTGAAGATCTAAATAACACAAAGTCGTTTTTTTACTTTTGTTATATCCATCATTAAAGTCTGATAGCAAGTCATTTTCTAATAGATCTTTTTTTATTCCCTGGGAAATATTTAAAGCCATTCTTCTATAGCTCTGATCCTTCCACTTTTCTGTAGCTAATAATAAAGCTTTAATTATTCTTAGGTCATCAATAGTAGCTGATGTCAACGAAGGCTTATTCCCTTCAACTCTCCAGCTTATAACTCCACTTTCAAGAATCATGTTTTCTTTTATATATTGAAGAGTTCTATTAAAATCTTCTTTACTTCCTCTATGTAAATAGTATATAAGCATTAGCCCCTCTGATTCTGATAAGACAGAGCTTCCTTTTGTAATATCTCCATCTGAATTCTCTTCTGTATAGTTTGTTTTTATTCCACCTTTTTCATCAGTTAATTTATCATTAACAAAATCTAATAATATTTGCTCTCGCTCAGACACCACATTTTCTGACCATACAACCCCACTATTTATTGGTAATAAATACGGCTTAAAATAATACATTCCAAATCCAACTAAAACAACCAATGCTATTAAAACTACTACTGTATTCTTTTTCCTCATATTGCCCCCTATATAATCTATTCATATATTGCCTTATATATTTTGTAATATGAATTTACCCTATCCACATACTTTTTTGTTTCTTTAAACGGTATATAATCTAAGATCTTACCATCTTTTGAATACTCCTCGTTATTTAACCACTTGTTTACATTTCCTCTCCCTGCATTATAAGCTGCAATATAATTATCTAGTACTCCAAACTCAGTTCTTAAGTTATCTAAGTACCAACATCCCATCATTATACTATAATCTTCATCATACAACTTACTTCTATCATAATCCTCAAGTCCCATTTGTATTGCTATCCAATCTGCTGTATCTCCTGTAATTTGCATTAACCCAATAGCACCTTTATGTGATTCAGCATCAGCTTTAAATTTACTCTCTGCCTTAATTACTGCTAATACTAGATATGGATCCAAATTATATTCTTCTGAGTACTTAACAATTGCTTCTTTATGCTTAAAAGGAAATAAATATGTCTTCAATACGAATTCTCCACTAAAATAAACTGCTACTATTACCACTAATATTATAATTAATCTTTTAAGCTTCATTCTTACTCCCTCGATATTATATTATTTTTAAGAATTTAACCAGCTCATCTACCTGATTCTTAGTTTTTACTAACTCTCCATTATTATCAATAAGTATATTGGCATACTTTTTCTTTTCTTCTATTGGCATTTGAGCATTAATTCTACTTATGGCATCATTATTCGAAAGCTTATCTCTTGTTTTTACTCTTTGAACCTGAGTTGTATTATCTGCCCAAACTAAAATTACATAATCCATATCTTCATGAAGATTATTTTCAATTAAAGTTGGTGCATCCAGTATTACTAAACTAACACCATTTTGCTCGTATCTTTCAAAGGCCAAGTTAATTTCTTTCTTTATATATGGAATTATTATATTTTCATATTTAACTCTTAATTTAGGAAATCTAAAAATGTGGTTTCCAAACTCTTTTCTTCTAAATTCCCCTCTCCAATCGAAAAAACCTTCACCAAATTCTATTCTTACCTTATCTAATATTTCGGGATATTGTATTAGTACTTGCCTTGCTACTAAATCTGCATCTAGCACTTTAAAACCTGATGCTATAAGCATTCTAGACACAGTACTTTTTCCTGTACCTATCCCACCAGTAAGCCCTATCTTCAACATTTTCTATGCCCCCTTACTTAGCTTCATACCAAGTGTGACCTTCATTTACATCTACCTCCATAGGTACATGTAACTTAACTGCGTTCTCCATCTCATCTTTAACTAGTTTTCTTACTATTTCTTCTTCTTCTGGCTTTACATTAAGAATAAGTTCATCGTGAACCTGTAAAATCAGTTTACTCTTTAGTTTTTCCTCTCTTAGCCTATTATATACGTTAACCATAGCTATCTTTATAATATCTGCTGCACTTCCTTGAATTGGAGCATTCATAGCTAATCTTTCTCCAAGAGCTTTTACGATTTTATTAGAAGACTTTATTTCTGGTATGAATCTTCTTCTATTTAATATTGTTAAAACAAATCCCTCTTCTTTAGCTTTACTAACAATCTCTTCTAAATATGACTTAATCTTAGGATATCTTTCAAAATAAATATCCATATACTCTCCTGCCTCTTTCTTAGTTATCTTTAAATCTTGTGCAAGAGAAAAATCACTAATTCCATAAACAATACCAAAGTTAACTGCTTTTGCTCTACTTCTCATAAGTGATGTAACTTCTTCAACTGGTACATTAAATACCTCAGAAGCAGTCTTTCTATGAATATCACTATGATGCTTAAATGCATCAATCATATTCTCATCATTAGACATATGAGCTAAAACTCTTAATTCAATTTGAGAATAATCGCATGAAAGTAGGGTATCATTACTTCCTTCTGGAATAAAGACTTTTCTTATCTCTCTTCCCATTTCATATTTAATAGGAATATTTTGAAGATTAGGTTCTGTACTTGATAATCTTCCTGTTGTCGTTACTAATTGATTAAAACTTGAATGTATTTTACCATCTTCATCTATTACATTTTGAAGCCCTTCTACATAGGTAGAATTCAACTTTGTTATTTGTCTGTAATAAATAATTTTTGGTATTATTTCATGTTTATCTGATAATTTTTCTAATACCTCTGCATTAGTTGAATATCCTGTCTTAGTTTTCTTAATAACAGGTAAATCCATCTTTTCAAATAGTATTTTTCCTAATTGCTTAGGAGAATTTATATTAAATTCCTCTTCTGCAAGTTCATAAATTTCTTTTTGAGTTCTATCTATTTCTTCTCTAAACTTTATTTGAAGATCCTTAAGCATATTATGGTCTATATTAAAGCCTTCCTTTTCCATAGCTGACAAAACATATACAAGTGGAAGTTCCACTTTATAATAAAGCTCTTCCATCTTATCATCTTCTATCCTACCCTTAAGTTCAGTATATAACTCATCTAGATATGACGCCAATTTTGCTTCAATCTCTTCAGCTGTTCCCTTTGGATCTTCTCCTAAATACTCATTAACTAATGTATTTAAATTATATTCACCTTTAGATGAATCTATTATATAAGCAGCTATAGCAGTGTCGAACTCTAATCCCTTAAGCTCTATATTGTGCTTGCTTAAAATTGTAATTAAGTTCTTACAGTTATGGATAACCTTCTTTACCTTATCATTTTCCATAAAAGCCTTAATTATATTTAATGCCTCTTCTTTATTCTCTAAATAAATATCATTAAGTAAAATTTCACTTACACTACCTTTAACACCAATAAACATCTTATTTACTTCTATCTTTGAGTATAAAGATGAATCAAATGTATTATAAGATATATATACCTTCTCATTGCATGAAGCTAATAATTTCTTTAATTCTTCTATAGTAGCTACTTTGCTTATTAGTGTACTATCTTCCTTTTCTTCATCAGAATCTATTCCAAGTTTTGAAACTAATGATTTCATCTGTAACTTAAATAGATACTTCTTAAGCTTCTCCCTATCATAACCATCTTTGTTTTTTATATCTTTAAGACTTATATCTATAGGAACCTCTGTCATTATAGTAGCTAGCTTTTTTGAAAATATTGCTTGCTCACTATATGTAGTTAAGTTTTCCTTTAATTTTTTACCACTAATTTCATCAATATTACTTAATACACCTTCAACTGATCCATATGTCTGAATAAGTTTAAATGCAGTTTTCTCTCCAATACCTGGAACTCCTGGTATATTATCAGACTTATCTCCCATAAGCCCTTTTACATCTATAAATTGAGTTGGAGTCACTCCAAATTCATCTATAAATGCCTTTTCATTATATACAGCAGTTTCACTAACACCCTTTTTAGTTATTACTACATTTGTGTGTTCTGATGCTAATTGAAGAGCATCCTTATCTCCAGTAACTATAAAGCTTTCAATATTATTTTTCTCTGATAGTCTTGAAACTGTACCTATAATATCATCTGCTTCAAACCCATCAATCTCATATATATTAATTCCCATAAGAGTTAATAACTCTTTTATTATAGGAAACTGCTCTGCAAGTTCAGGCGGCATTTTTTTTCTACCAGATTTATAATCTTCATACTCTTTATGTCTAAATGTAGGTGCTTTCTTATCAAAAGCAGCAACTATATAGTCTGGTTTAATCTCCTCTTGCATCTTAAATAACATATTTGTAAACCCATATATTGCATTTGTATGAACACCCTCACTATTCGTTAAAGGAGGTAGTGCATAAAAGGCCCTATTCATAAGGGAGTTAGAATCTAAAATTAATATCTTTTCCATATTTTCCTCCAATTCAATAATAGCCTGCTATCTATAGCAGGCTACTATATTTATCCATAGAATAATTATACTATTATTCTAATTTAAAATCATTATACATTTATAAAACTCCCCAAAAAACTCTAGATTAATTCAATACAACTAAAAGATACTTAAATCTAGTTCTTCCGACAAATCTTTTAATACATGTATACCAGCTAAACTATTCCCTTTCTTATCTAAAGCAGGACCGTACACTCCAATACCCATTCTTCTAGGAACAGTAGCTAATATACCTCCCCCTACTCCACTTTTTGCAGGTATACCAATATGAACTGCAAATTCTCCTGATGCATCATACATTCCACAAGTAACCATTATAGTCTTAACTATTCTACAAGTTTCTCTAGACATCAATCTTTCACCATTCCATGGTGTTACACCATCATTTGCTAGAACTGATCCAAACATAGCTAAATCAATTGCATTTGCTTCTATTGAACATTGTCTAAAATATAATTCTAAAATTTCTTCTACATCACCTTGAAGCATTCCATTGCTTTTCATAAAATATGCTAAAGCCCTATTTCTATCACCAGTTCTTCTTTCAGAAACATAAACTTCTTCATTAATTGAAATATTCGGATTATTTGTTGCTTTTCTCATAAACTTAATTATTCTTTCAAGCTTATCCTCCCCATCTTCTCCATAAATTAATGAGGTTGTAGCTATAGCACCTGCATTAATCATGGGATTGTATGGTCTTTTTTTATCCTTTGTTTCTAAATTCACTATACTATTAAAACCATCGCCAGTAGGCTCCACATCTACTCTCTTAAATACATTTGTTCTTCCATTATCTCCAAGGGCTAAAATCAAACTTACCACTTTAGAAATACTCTGTATTGTAAAGTTCTTTTCACACTGTCCTGCATAATACTTTCTTCCTTCTACATCTACTATAGCAACCCCTAAATCATTAGGATTAGCTTCAAGCAATGCTGGTATATAAGACGCTAACTGTCCATCATTTCCATATTTTTTGTTTTTTTCTACTAGTGTTTCAAGTAACTTAAACACATAAACACCCCATTTTCTTTTGTTCTATGATTTTTAATTATATTACTTTACTTTTCTTCATACAAGAAAAAAACTCGCAAAAGCGAGTTTTTTTATAAATCATCATTATATTTAAATTTAATTATTTTCACCTTCATTTGTAGCTGTTTCATCAACTACAACTTCTTCATTTACATACTCTATATTTTGAGATTTTGCTTCTGCTTCCTTAGCAGCTTTCTCTGCTTGTTCTGCTGCTACTTTAGCTTCAGCAATTGCCTTTGCAGCTGCCATCTTAGCTGCTTGTGCTTCTTCCTTAGCTTTTTTAGCCGCTTCTTTAGCTTTCTTAGCTTCAGCTTTTGCCTTTATTTTTGCTTCTTCATCTGCTCTAGATTTAGAGTTCTTCTCAATATTGCTTCTATATCTTTCCAACTCCTCTTCTAATCTTTCTACAAAATATATAAATCTTTTTCTTACTCTTCCTTTAAATAAAACTGATTGAACTAATGTATTAAACCAAGGAAAAATACCTGGTTTCTCATCCTCTTCTATTAGTGTAAGTCGTGTAGTATTTTCATCTATCACTTCAAACTCATATGTAGATGTATATTTAACACTTCCATTAGTGCTTACAATTTGATATAACTCATTTTTTACAAATCCAGTTATCTCAACTTCCATAGTTGTAGCCCCTGCAGAGTATGCCCCTACCTTTTTATTTACCTTACATCCAACTGGATTCTCTTCATTAAATCTTGGGAAGTCTCTTTTTGCTGTTCTTATAAATAACTTGAATACTTCTTCTACTGGATAACTTAATTCCACTGAATTTGAAAAGGCCATATAATTCCCATCCTTTCATAAATACAATATGCATTTATTATAACTTATAAAGAATGCATAAGCCAAGGGCTTATGCATTCAAATTTAAATATTTACTTAAAACTCATTCTTAAGCTTGTTCAGAATCTCCCATTCTGTTTGCAGCTATAACGAATGGTGTCCAAATTACAACTGAAAGTACTAATAATGCTGCTGCAAGGATTGCTGCCTTAAAATCACCAGCAGTTCCGAAGAATGCAGAGATTATTGGTGGAGTTGTCCATGGTAACTCAACACATAAGTAGTTAGCAAACTTAATCTTTTCTGTAAATACCCAAGCTATTGCTAAACATATTGGTGGAGTTATGATAAATGGAACAAAATAAGTAGCATTTAATACGATTGGTAAACCAAAGATAACTGGTTCGTTAATTTGGAATATACCAGGTGCAATTGCTATTTTAGCTAATTCTTTAGCTTCTTGTCTCTTAGAGAATATGAATATAGCAATTATTAAAGCTAACGTACACCCTGACCCACCTGGTTGAGCGTAAACGTCAACGAAGTTTCTAGTTAATGCATATATAGGTTCTTTACCTTGAGCAACTGCATTTACGTTGTCAAGTAAAGCTGTCTTATACATAGTATTTAATGCAGGATCTACCATGTTTGAACCGTGTAAACCACAGAACCATAGTAATTGAGCAATAAATATTAAGAAGATATAAGTGAATGGAGATTGTCCAAGTGCCATCATTGGCTTTTGAACTACTTCTAACATCCAATCAACAAATGGTGTCTTAACAGCTTGTGCGAATATTTCAGCTATAATACCGAAAATAACTAATGTTAATCCTCCTGGAACTACAGCAGCGAATGCTTTTGATACTGCTGGTGGCACTTGTTCTGGCATCTTAATAACCCATCCCTTCTTAGTGAAGGTAACGAATAATTGAGCTGCTACTAAACCAACTAACATTGCTGAGAACATAGCATTTGATCCTAATTGACCAACTGGCATTAATCCCCATGCACCTTCTGTAAAAGTACCATCTTCTGCTTTTGAAAATACACCCATAGCTGTTTGTGGGAATATTGTGAACCAAGATGCTAAAGCTATTAAAGCTGCACCTATTCCATCCATTTCATTTGACTTAGCTAATGAATAAGCTACACCTAATAATATAAATATTGATAAAATTGCTGAAGTACCAAACCAAATATCCCCCATCACTGGAATTGCATATTTTTGTAGAATTGGTTGTACTGATTCATGATATGCGTCAATCTTGTTTAAGTATTGACCTACAAATGAAGTTTCATTAAAGAAAACGTTATTCATCATTGATGCTAATGCACCTGTCATTGATACTGTAAGAGAAGTAATGAAACCATCCCTAATAGCAATCAAGTGTTTTTGTCCACCGATGAATGACGCTACTGGCATTAGATATTTTTCTAATGCTGCTGAAATTTTGTCCATCATTTTTTTGTTCCCCCCTAATAATAATTTAATTTTAATAAATTTATATGAATGTTTCTATACTTTAAAAAACCTTGTGCCTCAGATTTTTTAATATATACAAACATACAAAGCTAAATTATGCTTGTCCATTGTAAACCTTATCTTAAAAGAGATCATATTTTTATAATATATTTATTAACTTTACATCTAAAATAGAACTCTAAATCGTTTCTTCTAAATATATATTATTTTTACTAAAAGCAAATAACCAATGAAATATATATTTAAATCCCTTTAAGTTACTCCCACAACTTAATCTTAATGTTTTCTTAGGCTCTATATTAACTATTTTGGTTGGACTCTTTGTCCCCATTACTTGAATATACATTTCATGTTGTCCAACTGGCAAAGAAATAACTTTTCTTTTATTGTTTTTTATGTTATTTACCTCTTTGCCATCTATAATAATCTTGAACTCTTGAGAACTGTATAACTCATGGTAATCTCTAGTTATCAAGATTTCTCCCATATTCTCACCTTTTTCTTAAATATATTAAACTATATATTTTTCAACATCAGGCATAAACTTTTCCACTCTCTTTAAACCAAAATCTGCAGGTTTAATAACTATATATGGAGTATTTTTAGATTCTAAAGTTGATTTTATTTGAGCTTCTACCAAAACTACTTCTGGAGAAATAATTGCCACTTTAACATCTCCACCTTCTATAACATCTAAATACTCTTTATCATTTGCATAAATCCATTCTATAGGAAGATTATTTTTCTTTGTATAATCATCCATAAACCTTTCAAAGGATTTTGATTGTCCTGTTCCCTTACAAATTACTAAAACCTTATTCATTCCCTTCAGTTCCCCCTGTTACCTTTAAACTAAATCTCTTAATAATATATTTTATTAAATAAAATAACAAAGTATTCAACCACGTATGTAAGTTTATTGTATACAAAACAAATATTAAGTTTTGTTATCATTTACATAGTAACACAATTTTCCTCATTTGTATATACCTTTAAGTTTTTTATTTGTAATATCTTTCTATATATACATTTATCCAAATATATATTACCAAATAAATATCACAATCATATTTTATACGATTTTTCTCTAAATGTAAACATTTTTATTATATAATTTGTAAGTTTTTTGTATATTGTATTTTTTATATAGAAATTCTACTTACATTCATTTATTCTATTATTTAGAAACTGTAAGTGTTTTAGTATTTACGAAAGATAGGTGTTTTATGAATATACCTAACTTCAAATAAAATAACAGAGTATAATGTAAAAATACTTCAGATATCTAATCTACACTGTAAGTCTTTCGGAAAAATCAGCACACCCTACTAGACAAAACAGAAAATAAGATGGACGAACTAATAAAAAAAAACTACAACAACTCTTGTATGCTAGTAAATGAATTGACTGATAAATCTCCTACCTATTATCTAACTAAAAATCATGAATGTTATGGTAACTATGCTAAATAAATAAAAGAAGAGCTTTCATCTTTAGACTTAATATTCTTATACAATTAAAGTTCTCATACAAATATAAAAAATATATCCATTAGTATTTGCAGAATTAATGATAATTACTCTTATAATTCTAAAAGCATACTTAAATTTTTAACCTTCAATATAAAAGATTCCCTCATTAACATTCTAGTTCAGAGACCTGAATACTTTAACCAACACTCAAATTATAATGCATTTTCAATTTAGGCTATTTAATAATCATGAGTTAGTAGTTCTAGAAATCTCAAGCAAATTAAAATTTTATAATTTCCTTATATAGTAAAAAACATCAAGTTATATTTATATATTGTTATATTCTTAAGTTCTTATATTTATATATTAGTTTGCTAATGACTTTATTTGAATATATTAAAAACATAAAAACGAAACTACCTCGGTAGTTTCGTTTTTATATTATAATCTTTCTCTTATAGATTTAATAAACTCTTCACTATTAACAGCCTTAACATTTTCCATTGAGGCTAGTGAAGCTAAATCTTTTGTCATTATACCTTCTTCTATTGTTTGTATAGATGCTTTTTCTAACTTATCAGCAAAATCCATAAGTTCTTTATTCCCATCAAGCTCTCCACGCTTTCTTAAAGCGCCAGACCAAGCAAATATAGTTGCCATTGAATTTGTTGAAGTTTCTTCACCTTTTAAATGTTTATAATAATGCCTTTGAACAGTTCCATGAGCTGCTTCATACTCATAATTTCCTTCTGGAGAAACTAATACTGAAGTCATCATAGCTAATGATCCAAAAGCAGTAGCAACCATATCACTCATTACATCTCCATCATAATTCTTACAAGCCCATATCATCCCGCCTTCCGACTTAACTACTCTTGCAACAGCATCATCTATTAATGTATAGAAATATTCTATACCAACTTCATAAAACTTATTTTTGTATTCCTTATCAAATATTTCTTGGAATATATCCTTAAATGTGTGATCATATTTTTTTGAAATAGTATCTTTAGTGGCAAACCATAAATCTTGCTTTGTATCTAATGCAAAATTAAAACAACTTCTTGCAAAACTTTCAATAGATTTGTCTAAGTTGTGCATTCCTAAAACCACACCTGCTCCATCAAAGTTATGAATTAATTCTCTTTTTTCTTTCCCATCTTCAGATGTAAAAACAAGCTCACACTTTCCTTTTCCTTCCACCTTCATTTCAACATCCCTATATATATCACCATAAGCATGTCTTGCAATTGTAATTGGCTTCTTCCAATTTCTAACGTATGGCTTAATAGGATCTACTATTATTGGAGCCCTAAATACTGTACCGTCCAATATTGCCCTAATTGTACCATTTGGGCTCTTCCACATTTCTTTTAAATCATATTCCTTCATTCTTGCAGCATTAGGTGTTATTGTTGCACACTTAACACCAACCCCATATTTTTTAATAGCATTAGCTGCATCAATTGTAACTTGATCATTAGTGGCATTTCTATATTCAAGCCCTAAATCATAATACTCTGTCTTTAAATCAACAAAAGGAATTATTAATTCATCCTTTATCATGCCCCAAAGGATTCTAGTCATTTCATCTCCATCCATTTCAACCAATGGAGTTGTCATTTTTACTTTCGCCATCATTTTGCCCCCTTTTAAATTAAAACTTTCATTTTATAGCAATATTATACATTACATACACTTTAATAGCAATTAAAATGAAATTATGATTTCTTGAAACTTCATTTTATTAAATCCGAAAATTAATTTAGAATAATCAAAAAGAGAAATCACATAATAATTTCTCTTCTTACTTTTAACTATTCTATTGCATCTTGCATGGTTAATTTTTGGAATAGTAGATTAAACAAATTGTAAAGGACAAACCCAATCACTGAGGTAGCAATAAATAATTCTACAACTCCAATTCCTTCAAACAAATGCGCTAAAGTTGCATTTACAGTCAAGAAATACATACTAATTTTAAAAGTTGCAAGTGTTGTTGCTGCTAACGGAAAGGTTAAACTTGCAAAACCTGCATTAAACTTCTCTTTTAAGCATTTAGGAATTTGAACATAAGAATATAAGGTTATAGAGAATACTATCACTGCCATTAACCCTACAAAATTTCTATTGTAATTTGTAAACACTGTTAAATAACTTATTATTACCAAACTAGGTGGTGCTGCCATAATAACTACTGTAGGATATATTTGCTTTTCGATATCCCCCTTATACAATCTGTATATCATAAAAGGTAATATAAAAAAATATGTTGTTGTACCCCAATAGAAGATAACTTTAGTTAACATAGTTTCATTCATTCCTGTACTACTTACACACGCCACTAGACTTCCTACAAAGGGAATAAAAAAACTAGGCACAAAGGTATTAAAATTAAAATTCTTTATTAAATGTTTATAAATAGCTATAATTGAGATCACACTATAAATTACAATCCCAAAAAGCCACATTGTCTTACCTAATGTATAACTAAACTTTAAATAGTAGTTACCTAAAATCATAATTAACATACCAAATGTAGGGAAGACACTTGCCAGTACTGGCAATTCTAATTCTTTCTTTACTGTTTTAGGGTAAAAAAACAGTTTAAGTAATGCAAACAAAGCCACTATTGCTGCCATGTTCATAAATATATCCTTTAAGAAAGTCAACTCTCTTAAAGCAAATATATTAGATAATGTTGTTGCTCCAACTGATGTTGCAACTGCTCCTATTGGCAGATTATCATGAACACTTCTAAAATTTTTAATAAATGTATTTTTATCTATCATAGCATTCCTCCTAATGATTAATAGCTTTCTGTAGTCTCATTTGTTGCTTTTAGTATACTACTGAAATATTCAAAAGGTAAAATACTTAAATTTGATATGTACCATAGGTTTTTACTTATTAATAAATTTTATAAACTCTTTCATATTGTTGTTCATAAACTTATCCTTATGTATTATAAGAATAAGTTCTCTGTTTATATTGCCACAATCCATTCTTAAAGTCTTTAATTCACCTTTTTCAACTTTATCTTCTAAACATCTTTTAGAGATACAACCTACTCCTAAATTAGCTTCTACGCTTTTCTTTATAGCTTCTGTATTTCCAAGTTCCATAAAAATTCTATAATCTATATTTTTTTCTAAAAAGAAACTCTCAACAATTTCTCTAGTGCCGCTACCAAACTCTCTCATTATTAACTTTTCCTTTTTAAGTTCTTTAGGAGTTATAATGCCTTTATCTCCTAAAGGATGTTTAGCACTAGTTATAAATACAATTTCATCCTTCCATACTGGAATCTTATTTATTTCTTCAGATATTATCCTACCTTCTACAAAAGCAAAATCCACCTTATTCTCTAGAATTAGCTTTTCTATATTTGTAGTATTTTCTATTATTAAAGAAATTTCAATTCCTTTATGCACCTCAACAAACTCCTTTAATATATCAGGAAGAATATATGTACCTATTGTTGTACTAGCTCCTATTTTTATTTTTCCCTTTTCTTGATTAGTTATTTCATTGACTTTTTCAGTTGCTTCCTCATATAAGTTAAGAATTCTTCGCACATAATTAAGACAAACTTCTCCTTCATTTGTTAAGTAAATTCTTTTACCTATTCTATCAAATAATCTTGCACCTATCTCCTCTTCAAACTCATGAATAGCTTGACTTACAGATGGTTGACTTATGTATAGTTCCTTTGCTACCTTGGTCATATTTAAACTAGTTGCTGTTGCATAAAAAATTTTTAATTTTCTTATATTCATATAAATTTCCCCTTTTAATACTAATTAAACTCAAAAAAGGATGGCTGTTCAAACCATCCCTATGTTTATCTATTTATTTGTCTACATCTTCAAAATCTACATCTATAGCATTACTTGTATCTACAGAATCATCAACATATACTTCATAATTATTATTTGTTGATTCATTACTACTTCTCTTACTCTTTTTAGAATTAAAATATCCTACAACCTTAGTAACTACATAAATTGCCGCTCCACCTACTAAAAGATATGGAAGTATTGAAAAGAATAAATTAATAACAACTGAAAATATTAAAACACCCAATGCTATATACATTATTGTTCTCAATGTACCTTTGTTCATAATTTTACCTCATAATAATTATTATTTTCTTTTGCTAATCCTATTATACAATTAACTCTTAGATGAATAAAGACTCAAAGCCTTATTTTAAGATTTTATTAAAAATTATGTATTCTTTTTCCTTTTAGCTATTAAAGGTAGTATTAATCCTAATCCTATTAATACAAATGGTGTCACTACATTTAATATAACTTGGAACCACCATTCACCTGAATAAGCTTGAATTCCTGAAGGGAACATTCCCATGATACAAGCAAAGGCTGTAAATATAAAGCACCATACCCCAAATCCTAGGGCTACCTTATCATTCTTAACAAACTTATATTCTGAATTATATCTATCCGAAGCCTTCTTAAGTGCTATAAATGCTAAGAATACCCATAGATATCTCATTGGCATAACTACAGAATTTAACTTTAATAACCAGTTATATAACTCACTCATATCACCAATTCCTAATGCTGGTACAACTATAAGTATTCCAACTAAGATAGCAGTCATTAAGTATCCATTAATAGGTGCTCCATACTTATTTGTCTTAGTTAAAGTTCTTGGTACAAAATTATCATCAGTATCTGCTAAAAGTACTTTTAATGGTGCATCTATAGAGAATACTAAAGCAGAAATTTGTGCTGTCATATTAGCAAGCGCATATATAATTAATAATATATTACCCACTCCATAATACTCACCTAGCATCTTAAATGCATAATATTGACCGTTCATCATTAAGTCCTTAGGAATATTATTTGCATCAAACATAATTCCCATAGCTACTGATCCTAAAATAGCTGATATTGCTACCATGATAGCTAGAGTTAACATTCCTTTAGGAAATTCCTTTGATGGATTTTTTGTATTATTTACATATGGAGATATTTTTTCTGCTCCTCCAACCGCAAACACTAACATTGATAATGTTGTAAAGTAAGTAAAATCAAATCTAGGTATTATAGTTTCAACTGTAATGTTAGCTGTTGCAATATCAGTTCCTCTTATAAATGGTGCTGCAATAACTAATAGTATATAAAGCATTGACATTATAAATATTGATGTTCCTGCTATATTACCTATAGTTTTAAGAGAAGTTATCCCTCTTGAAGCTACCCATAAGAATATTAAAAATATTACTAATGTAATTAATTGAGCTGTTAATGTAGGCATATCACTTACAAGAGTTCCATCACCTTTAACTGCCCATCCTAAGGCTATAAGTACTGCTTGAGGTTTTTGAGCCAAGTATGGAATATGTACAACCCAATAAGTCCATCCTGCAAAATAAGCAAGCTTTTTTCCCATTGTATTTCCTATCCAAGTACTAACTCCTGCTTTACCATCTTTAAAAACAGATCCTAATTCCCCTACCATTAATGCATAAGGTACAAAGTATAATCCTATAATTAGCACCCATGAAACTATAACTTTTAACCCTTGGTTTGCAAAGTTATTAACAACATTACCAAACCCCCATACAGATACAAAGGCCATAAGTGCAAGGTTATACCACCTTAATTTTTTTTCATCTTCTAACATGTTTTTACTCTCCTTATTATCTTTTGTACTTTATACTAATTAATTTAAATCCTTCATTAGTTTACCATCTTTAATCTATTTTTTCAAAGTAAACAAATTGTGAAATTCCTTATAACATAGTGTATGTAAGATGAATATTTTCAAACTAGGATATTATCTTTTAAACTAGAAATTATTTCTTAAATATCTATATAAAAAGAGATTTCGAAATTCAAAACCTCTTTTTCATTACTTATATTTAAATTAAGAACTTAAGTAAAAATATTGCACCTACTATTATAGTTGTAAAGCTAATGTCTTTGGCTTTACCAGCAAATATCTTTAATACTATGTAAGAAACAACTCCAAATACTATACCATCTGAAATACTATATGATAATGGCATCATTATTATTGTTAAGAATGCAGGTATAGCTTCTGTATACTCATTTAATTCTATCTCTTTAATAGGCTCTATCATAAATAAACCTACTAATACTAAAGCTGAACATGTTACAGCTGAAGTTATTGACGCAAATACTGGCGAGAAAAATAATGCTAAAGCAAACATTATACCAGTAGAAACTGCTGTAAGTCCTGTTCTACCACCTTCTGCAACTCCTGATGCACTTTCAACAAATGTACTTACTGTACTAGTTCCTACGCAAGCTCCAAAAGTTGTACCTACTGCATCTGCAAATAAAGCCTTTTTAATATTAGGAACCTTTCCGTTTTCATCTAACATCTTAGCCTTAGTAGCAACTCCAACTAAAGTTCCTATAGTATCAAACATATCCATAAATAATAATGTAAATAGTACTATCAACATATCTATCGAAAAAATATTTGACCATTCAAATTGTAAGAACACTGAGCTTATTGATGGTGGCGCACTAACTATAGTTGTTGGCACTGGTGTAACACCCATTGGAATCCCAACTACAGCAGTAATTAACATTCCGATAAATAAAGCTCCTTTAACTTTTCTTACCAATAATATTCCAGTAATAAGAATACCTATTATTGCAAGTAAAGCTGTTCCACTAGTTATATCTCCAAGAGCAACTATTGTTCCACCATCTTGTGGATGAACTATAATTCCAGCTCCTTCAAGTCCAATTAAAGCAATAAACAACCCAATCCCAACTGATATTGCCTTCTTAATATTAGATGGTATAGAATCAACAATTGCTTCACGTACATTAAATAAAGTTAAAAGAATAAATATAATACCTTCTAGGAAAACTGCTGTTAATGCGAATTGATATGAATATCCCATCCCTAAAACTACTGTAAAAGCAAAAAAGGCATTAAGTCCCATTCCTGGTGCTTGAGCAAATGGTAATTTTGCATATAATCCCATAATTAATGTAGCAACTAAAGCTGATAAAGCTGTTGCTGTAAATACTGCTCCTTGATCCATTCCTGCTGCTGAAAGTATTGAAGGATTAACTATTAATATATACGCCATAGTCATAAACGTAGTAATACCTGCAACCATTTCAGTTCTAACACTTGTATTATTTTTTGATATTTCAAAGAAATTGTCTAAAAGACCATCCTTTTTAAATAAGTTTTTCATTTTACCACTCTTTCATACTTCTGAAATTTGCCCCCGATTTATAATAAGATAACTTTCGACATTTTTCAATAGCATTTACGAATATTTTTTATAAAATTTAAATTTCATATCGATTTTATAAACAAAATCCGGATGTTATCCTTAATCAAAAGGAGACAACATTCGGATTTTTATTCTATAACCAGTTATTAAACTTCTTTATATAAATCTTTTTAACACTTTGCACCAAACCACAATATCCAACTAATATTAAAATAACCATTAAGAAATACACTTTTGGTAATGCAACAAAACCTAAGCCTTCTCCAATAGCAGTAAAAGGAATCATAATCCCTATTAACATTATTGCTGTTGTTAATAATATAACTGGTATAGTTGGTCTACTTTGAATAAATGGAACCTTTTCTGTTCTAATCATATATACAATTAGTATTTGAGATAATAACCCCACTACAAACCAACCTGTTTGAAATAACCCTTGATTCTCAATTGTATTAGCTCCTAACACAAACCACATTACCAAAAAAGTTATAATATCAAACACTGAGCTTAAAGGTCCTATAAACATCATGAATCTTCCTATGTCCTTTGCATCCCACTTTTTGGGTCTTTCTATATACTCTTTATCCATTCTATCCCAAGGAATTGATAGTTGTGAGAAATCATATAATAAGTTTTGTACTAATAATTGAATAGATAGCATTGGCATGAAAGGTAAAAATGCACTAGCCACAAGTACAGAAAATACATTTCCAAAATTTGAACTTGCTGTCATCTTAATATATTTAATTATATTTCCAAAGACTCTTCTACCTTCTTTAACTCCATCAACCAAAACCATTAAACTCTTTTCAAGTAATATTATATCTGCAGATTCTTTAGCTATATCTACACCAGTGTCTACAGAAATACCTACGTCAGCTTCTTTAAGGGCAGCCGCATCATTTATTCCATCCCCCATAAAACCTACAACATGACCTTTTTCTTTTAATACCTTTATAATTCTTGACTTTTGTAATGGTGATAATTTCGCAAACACATTAGTTTCATCAACTGCTATTGACAACTCTTCATCACTCATAATATCCACATTATTTCCAAGAAGTATATAATTAACATCTAATCCAACTTCCTTACAAACCTTCTTTGTTACAGAATCATTATCTCCAGTTAATATTTTTACATCTACACCGTATTTAATTAATTCCCTAATAGCTTCAGCTGCAGATTCCTTTGGTGGATCCAAGAATGCTATATATCCAATTAAAACCATATCTTTCTCATCTTTAACACCAAATTCCATTATATCCTCAATATTATTTTTTTGAGCTACTCCAATTACCCTCATGCCTTCCCCATTTAAATCATTAACTGTATCTAATACTTTTTTCTTTAATTCATCAGTTAATTTAACAACTTCACTATTCATTTCTACGTAAGAAGAAATATTTAGCATCTCTTCAATTGCACCTTTAGTTACAAGCTGTTTCTTTCCAACCTTATCTTCTAAAACAACAGACATTCTTCTTCTAGTAAAATCAAATGGTATCTCATCTACTTTTTTAAACCTCTCTTCTTCTTTATCACATCCTGCTTCTCTTCCATGTTCTAATATTGCAACATCCATTAAGTTCTTTAAGCCTGTTTGAAAATAACTATTTAAATAGGCATGTCTTAGCACTCTTAAATCTTCTTCTCCTTTTATATTTAAGTGCTTTTCCACAACTATTTTATCTAATGTTAGTGTTCCAGTTTTATCTGTACACAAAATATCCATAGCACCAAAATTTTGAATTGCATCTATCTTTTTAACTACAGTCTTCTTTTTTGCCATAGACATAGCACCCTTAGCTAAATTTGTAGTCACAATCATAGGAAGCATTTCTGGAGTTAGTCCTACAGCAATTGATATTGCAAACAAAAACGCTTGTAACCAATCCCCCTTAGTAATTCCATTAATCACAAACACTATAGGAACCATAATCATCATAAATTTAATTAATAGCATACTTACCTTTGAAACACCTTTTTGGAAACTTGTTTCTTCTTCCTTATTAGATATTTCCACTGCTATGCTACCAAGATAGGTATCATTCCCTGTTGATACTACAACACCAATAGCACTTCCACTTATTATACTGGTGCCAAGTAGAAGGATATTATCTAAATCACATATTGCTATCCCTCTATCTCTTTCTTTTAAATGATCCAATTTTTCTACAGGTTCAGACTCACCAGTTAATGAAGATTGCCCAACAAATAAATCTTTACAAGATATAACTCTAATATCTGCTGGTATCATATCACCTGCAGATAAATATAGGATATCTCCAGGCACTACTTCTGCCATATCAATTTCTTTTGCCTCTTCACCATCTCTTTTCACTAAAGTTGTTGTCTTAACCATAGCCTTAAGCTTGTTTGTAGCATCCTTTGATTTTCTCTCTTGAAAAAATTGTAACAAAGCACTTACTGTTACCATAGTTAAAATAACTATTATTGCAGTAAAACTCCTATCTTCAGCCTTTGGAATAATTACATCTGTAAAAGTAGATACAATTGCTAATATAACTAAAACTATATTAAAAGGATTTATAAATGATTTTAACAACTCTATAATCCATGATGCTTCCTTTTCATGTATTACTTCATTCTTACCAAACTTATCTCTTCTTTCTTCTACCATCTTATTTGATAATCCATTTATATTGGTATTTAATTCATTAAATAATTCAGCCTTAGACATTCTGCCTAATGTAATTAGTCTATCTGTTAATATTCTTTCCTTTAACATTTTTCTTTCCTCCTTACTAAATCAATCTACTTATCGCCTAAAAAAGGCAATAAGAAACTAAGGGTTAAAAATTCTATTTTTTAACCACAGACTTTGTTTTTTGAATTTGAAAATTTAGTAACTTGGATAATGTTCGTTTTAGAATTGAAAACAGAAAGGTGTTAAAAGGGTAAAAAAGAAAGGATCTTTATCCAGATACACATCACTATCTTCAATTTTAATACTTCCATTTTCCGTACTGCCATTTCCAGATTCCATTCTTTTTCACCTCCTGATTTTTCAAAAAATAATAAAAGCCTCCGTCAACTCAAACTGACGAAGGCATAATTAACTATAATAATACTTTCTCGTTTGAGTTTTGGCTCTGCAAGGCAATGAAATCGCATTAAGTTAAACCTTCTTTGTTCGGCAAAACCTGCTAACCAGTTAAAAATGTTTCCATTCTTTTACGGCAGCGACCCGTATCCTTGTAGTAACCTCACCTACCGAGGCCTATTAACTTTTATACTATCATACTATGATGTATTCAATAATTTGTCAACACAATTTACAAAATATTAATATTCAACAAAAGATTTAGCTATTGGTGCAAATCCATCTTTTTTTAATACATCAATAATCACACCTATAATTTCATAGCTAGAGCTTGGATTATCATTTTTTCTAATGCTTTCTAACTTCTTGCAAATATCTTCAACTAGTATTTTAATATCTGACTCATTTAATGCAATCCCCTCTACATCTTTAGATGCATTATCTAAACTAGTAAAAATCTTTTTCTTATCAAACTCTTGCAATCTACCATCTTTTTTTATAATCTTCATAAATTCACACATCCTTTTTATTTTATTATACTTTAATTTATAATATATACAACTTTGTTATTTTAATCTTTTTGATATAATAAATTAATATTGAAAGGAAGACTAAAATGAAAAATATATTAAAAATAACTCCAATAAATAGCCTAAATAACTCTACATATAATATAACCATTTTCCATAAAAAATACTTTTTAAAAGTTACAAAAAGGAATAATACGAAGCTTATTAAACTATTAGAAGATAAGGATATTATACCCAAAGGAATTTTCACTTCAAAGAAAATTTTATTTAACAAATATATATCCAATGCAAATTTAGATGAAAAACTGCAAAATACAGAAACTTTTTTAAAATCTATATCATCAGAATTAAAAAAGTTACACTCTATTTCTATCAATACTTATAATAATCCTTTTGAAAAAATCAAAAACAATTTCTCTCATTTAGAAAAAATAAATTTTTCTCTTCCTCCATACACGAAATTTATAATTCATAAATTAAATCTCTTAGAAGAAGAGCTTTCTAAAGATATAAACTTAGGATTATGCCATAACGACTTAAATCCTTCTAACATCTTATATAAAAATAACAAAGTCTACTTAGTTGATTTTGATTTTATAGGAATGAATGATATTTACTATGACCTAGCTACACTATCATGGTTTTTATCCAAGGACATAAGAAAGAAACTATTATTCTTTTACTTTGGAGATTGTACTTCTTACCATGTAGATAAATTAAATAAGTATATTTTTATAGCTAAGTTATGGAATGCCACCTGGAGCTATAATAAATCTATAGTTTCAAATTCTGATTATAACTATAGGCTTGGTGGAGATTTGATAATGGAAGACTTATATAATTACATTTCTAAAAATACTTATTAAAAAGCACACTATTAGCTTATTCTAATAGTGTGCTTTATATATTCCAACTAAGTAAAGACTACTTGTTCATTCCTTCTTCAACAGCAACAGCAACTGCAACAGTCATACCAACCATTGGGTTGTTACCAGCACCGATTAATCCCATCATTTCAACGTGAGCAGGAACTGAAGATGATCCAGCGAATTGTGCATCTGAGTGCATTCTTCCCATAGTATCAGTCATACCATAAGAAGCTGGACCTGCTGCCATGTTATCTGGGTGAAGAGTTCTTCCAGTACCACCACCTGATGCAACTGAGAAGTATTTCTTACCTTGTGCTATACATTCTTTCTTGTATGTTCCAGCAACTGGGTGTTGGAATCTTGTTGGGTTAGTTGAGTTACCAGTTATTGATACGTCAACACCTTCCATGTGCATTATAGCAACACCTTCTCTAACGTCGTTAGCACCGTAGCATCTAACCTTAGCTCTTGGTCCGTTAGAGTATGCTTTTTCTCTTACTACCTTAACTTCTCCAGTGTAGAAGTCAAATGAAGTTTCAACATATGTGAAACCATTAATTCTTGATATTATCATAGCAGCATCTTTTCCAAGACCGTTTAAGATAACTCTTAATGGTTGCTTTCTTACTTTGTTAGCTTTTTCAGCTATTTTAATAGCACCTTCAGCTGCAGCGAATGATTCGTGACCAGCTAAGAATGCGAAACATTCAGTTTCATCTCTTAAAAGCATAGCTCCTAAGTTACCGTGTCCTAATCCAACCTTTCTGTCATCTGCAACAGATCCTGGTATACAGAAAGCTTGTAATCCTTCTCCGATTGCTTCAGCAGCATCAGCAGCTTTCTTGCAACCTTTCTTTATAGCTATAGCAGCACCTAAAACGTAAGCCCATCCAGCATTTTCGAATGCGATTGGTTGAGTTTCTTTTACTATTGCATATGGATCAACACCGATTGATTCACATACTGCTTTAGCATCTTCTAATGTTTTCATACCGTACTTTTCTAGTACAGGTGTTATTTGTCCTATTCTTCTTTCATAACTTTCAAATAATGGCATGATTATTCCTCCCTATCAATTAATTATTCGTGTCTTGGATCTATTAATCTAGCAGCGTCGTCTACTCTTCCGTATTGACCAGATGCCTTAGTTAAAGCTTCGTTTGCATCCATACCTTTTCCGATCATTTCCATCATCTTTCCAAGGTGAACAAACTTGTATCCAGTAATTTCGTTATCTTCATCAACAGCAACCTTAGTTACATATCCTTCTGCCATTTCTAGGTATCTAGGTCCCTTAGCTAAAGTTCCGTACATAGTACCAACTTGTGATCTAAGACCCTTTCCTAAATCTTCAAGACCTGCTCCGATAGGTAGTCCACCTTCTGAGAAAGCAGTTTGAGTTCTTCCATAAACTATTTGTAAGAATAATTCTCTCATAGCTGTGTTAATAGCATCACAAACTAAGTCTGTGTTTAAAGCTTCTAATATAGTCTTACCCGGTAAGATTTCTGAAGCCATTGCAGCTGAGTGAGTCATTCCTGAACATCCTATTGTTTCAACTAATGCTTCTTCAATAATTCCATCTTTAACATTAAGAGTTAATTTACATGCTCCTTGTTGAGGTGCACACCAACCAATTCCGTGAGTTAAACCTGAAATATCCTTTACTTCTTTAGCTTGTACCCATTTACCTTCTTCAGGTATTGGAGCTGCTCCATGATTTGGGCCTTTAGCAATTACACACATTTCTTCAACTTCTCTTGAATACATCATATTGTTTTCTCCTCCCTAATTATTATAACTATAAAAAAGTTATATTATATACTAGGTCAAAAATTGTCCCGCTAGGGTTAATTTTATCCTAGTTATATTCTAGCAAATGTCCACCATTACCACAACATAAAAATATAAAAATTTTGCCTATAAAGGTTGAATTTTTTATCTATTGAATTATTCTTCTACTTATGGTAATATAATTACGTTCTCAAAAAAACATGCCGCCATGGCGGAACTGGCAGACGCACACGACTCAAAATCGTGCGGGAAACCATGTGGGTTCGATTCCCACTGGCGGCACCATTAAATTAAAGAAATGACTTTATCACTTGGTTTAACTAGCATTTGATAAGGTCATTTTTATTTGTTTACCACTTCTTTTCCCACTTTAAAAACACAAAAATAAAAGATACTCAATTCATATGAGTATCTTTACAGATATTTTTTATTCTCTTTTCATCAATGTCACATAAAAGAATTTTCTAGGTATGCAATTCATTTCTCCTTAAAGACCATTCCTATAACTTGAATTCTACTCTAATTCATTATACAAATATATAAGACTATCTCCTACTGATTTTATTGCATTTCTTAAATCTTTTACATCAAAATTTGCATTTCCTATATCGTTAATAATTGGTGTGTCTATTCTAGTATAAAATAAAAAATTATTTAAACTCTTTTTAAGCTCTAACAGTCCCTTACTAAAATTATTAGTTAGGTAATTAGAATAACTCGATATTACCTTATCAATTTTCTCTATGCTAGGTTTCTTAAACATGTTGGTACAATATATCGAATAATCTATAACAGTTGAAACTGGCTTAATTATAGATATTTTTTCATTATAAATTTGGCATTTCACTGGTATCTTAAAAAAATCTTCTTTAACATATATATCTAGCTTACTTAACACATCTTTTACGCCTTCCTTCATTTGAAACTTTATCATCGCTTTTCTTCTTTCTTCATCAGGATCATCATTTTTATATGTATAAGAATCTTTCATAACATAGTAGGTATATCTATTAGAAATATCATTTAGCACTCCTAATAACTCATCGAAAAGTTGGTTTTTCATCATATCCTTTTTGCGTTTTTCCTCATTTGTTTGTTCAATTATTTTCTCCAACATATCTGTGTGTTCTTTTAACTTGTTCTCTGTATTTTTATAAATTTCTTCTTGCTTTATTAGCAAATCCTTTAAATTTACTTTTAGAGATGCAGAATTTCTATAGTTTTTAACTATATATGAAAGAATTATATCTTTATCATCACTATAATCACTCACAAAGCACACATCTACTACTGGACGTATTTTTTCTCTTAGTATTTCGATACTATTTGATGGGTTTATGTCCTTTATGTCGATTTTTTTTATAATATCACTATCTTGTACATATCTAACATTAACAAATTCATTTTTAAAAGTATCTGATTCACTAAACTTAATCATTTCTTTTTTTAATATCTTTTTTAAGTCATCTTTTGTTAAGTAATTAATTATATCTTTCTTTTCTTTTCCTATGATTAAATTAAGTAATTCATCTACAGCCTTATTCAATACCAAATCTTTAATACCATCAGACAAGAAATCAACTCCCTTATTCTTATTTGAAATCTATCATAAATAAACTATTCTACAAAATATTTCATTTTCCTTTATTATATAGTATCAATAATTGTAAATCATATTTCCTTTTCAAACACCTCTCTAGCTTTATCCAAAAACCTATATACTGATGATATAGACATATTATATTTATCAGCTATCCACCGAACTGGTACATTATAAATGTATCTATCAATAAACATCTTTTTATGCAATCCTTCATCATTATGAATATATATATCAAAGTTATATAATTGTATCTCTACATCATGTAAATTAAACTCACATTCTCTTATTAATCTTTTATACTTTAAACTCTTAATAAAATCCGTTTCCTTCTCCAGCAATTTCTTATATCTTTCTAGATCTTCTTTTATTTTTCTTATATTTTTAGCTTTAACCATAACTATCCCTCCAAAATAATAAGGCATAGGTAACTACCCTACACCTTATATATCAACTCCATTTGACCTCAATACTTCTACATAGAAATCATCTATATATCCTAGCTTATTAAACTCTTTAGCATTGGCTCTAGCCCATCTACTATTCCTAAGTTTTCTAAGTGCCATTACCTCTGTTTGTCTAGCTCTTTCCGTAGTAATGTTGAATATATCTCCTATCTCCCTTAAATTTAGTATAGAAGTGTCCCAGCCATATCTAAACTTAAGTATCTCTCGTTCTCTTAATGTATTAGCTTGTTTCATAGCTTCTTCTAACTGGGTTCTTAGCTCCCTTATAAACTCTATCTCCTCTACATTCTCAAAGCCATAATCTACGTCCTCTATAAGTTCTCCAAGCTCCATATCATTCTCCTCGCCTACAAGAACGTTAAGACTTCCACATTCACTATAAAACTTATTATTAAAAGTCTCTTTATCTCCTCTACCATTTACACAAGTATGTATCTCTCTACTTATCCAGTAAACTGCATAGGTTATAAATTGAGCTCTATTCTCACAATCAAATTTATATCTTTGAGCTGCTTCAATTAATCCTAAATATCCAGCTTGTACTAAGTCTTCTGGTACTTCTTGACTATCTTTATCATATCTACGATTAACATATTTATATTTATTAGCTATCTTATACACTATACCTTTATTCTGCTCTATAAGCTTATCTAAGGCTTTATTATCTCCACTTTGATATAACTTTACTAACTCCTCATTGCTCATTCTCCTTTTCACCTGCCTATATTATTTCCTCAACCTCAAAGATACATATTTAAGCCATCTATCTGCCCTCTCACATTGCCAGTATTTAAGCTCTCTTATTAGAGTTGAGTAAGTTGTCCACCTCATTTTCTTAGGCTTTATATAAGGCATTAAATCACCTGTATAATACCCTATTTTATGTTCTACTTTTAACTTATCGAGTATCTTATCTATCTTTAAATCACAATAATCCATACCTTTTCTATAAGTAGATGTGCTCCTATACTTTAAGTTTCCACATTCCCTACACTTCCAATCACCTTGTACATAATATAGATGCTGCCTTAATTCTCCACAGTATGGGCATATAAAAAACTTTTTTTCTCCAAACCTATTCTTTTGACTATCTAAATAAACTATAGTTTTCTTATCCTTACTTCTACCTTTAACTACTACAGCTACTGCTTCATTCCCCTTTGATTTTGAGGATAAATCATTTATATCTATCTTTTTAACTTGATCTATATACAACATCTCTCCTCCTTATATACGTGAGAACTACTAAATACTAAAGGTTTATGGTATTTTTATAATTATTTTAAAGGTACCTAGCATCTAGCTAAGTACCCATAAATGCTACTTAAAATCCCAGTCCATAATTCTCTTTACATTCTTATTTATACTTAAAGTTAAATCTGATTCCCTTGTCCTTTTTAAATCACCACTCTGTATAAATGAATCTCTAAACTCATTATGCATACATCTTGTTAAGTAAGCTTTTCCTTTATCATCTATTTTGTCAACAATACGTTCTGCATCTTCTATCAGATCTATTCCATAACTTACTATCTTGTCATATTCATTTAATCCTTTAACATAAAGGTTATATGCTTTTATAACAATCTTTTTTTGATGTCTCATTTTAAATGTAACTTTTATCTTATCGCAGAAGGATTTAAAGTCTTTAAAAGAGTATTCACCTTTCTTTAAATCGCTGAAAAAGTTAAACATCATAATGCATCACTCCATTAATCTTTATCATATATAACTACCTCTTATAAATTTAATAAAATTTTCCCTTCTTGCCTAAATAACTTATTCATATTGTCTATAACTACTCTTCCAAGTTCTGTTCCACTAATCTCTAATCTTATTGATAAAGGACCATTTGGATATGAAGTATTTCCTCCTTGTGGCATTCTAGAAGCTAATTTATCTGCTAATAGACTAATCCACCCTGTATTATTTTCTAAAGGCATTACGGCTTCTTTACCTCGTTCTCCTATTACTGCAAGAGTAGCACTATCTACAATACCACCTTTAGCTAGCATAGGTATTCTTGGCACTGGTAATGGGTTATATCCCCAGAAGCCATCAAAAGGTGTAAATCCTAGCACTTCTACATCTCGAATTTTATTAAGCAATCCATTAATCTTATTAAAAGGTATTGCTATAACTTTATTTATTCCGCCTATAATAGAATTTACTATCTTCTTAAAAACATCTCCTATAGCTCCTACTATTCCGGAGAATACCTTCCCACCTTTTGAGAATAAACCTAGTATCCAATCCCAAGCATCACTTGCAGACTTCTTGATTCCTTCCCACATATCAGAAAAGAAATTAGATACTGGTTGTACTACATTAACATCAAACCAAGTCGCAACTTTATTCCAAGTTTCCTGTATACTATTCCATACATTACTTGCAACTTCTTTAATCTTATCCCAGTTTTTGATTAGTAAAGCTACTATTGCTATTACTGCTCCTATTGCTGCAATAACTAACCCTATAGGGCCAGTTAAAAATTTCATAGCACTCGTAAATCCTATCGTAACTCCTGTAGCTATAAGACCTATAGAGTTCCACAAACCAACTCCTATATTCCAAATTTTCATAGCACCATTAACTAATCCCCAAGCTAAAGCAAAACTTCCGACCACAATTGTAATTGCTTCTATTACTCCCTTATGCTCTTTCATCCAATCACCAATATTGCTTAACACATCAGCGATTTCTCCTAAAACAGTAACTATGATACCACCTGTCCAGCTAGCAATCGGTTGAAGAAAACTATCCCATAACCATGCTCCTAATTCTTGAAAAACATCTATTATTGGATTTAATATATCCAGCACACCAGCTAATATGTTAAAAAACTCTGGTATTATTTCGCTTATAGTCCATGTTCCGAATGGTACTAATATTTCATCCCAGAACCACTTTAAGTTTTCCACAATATTATCAATAAAAGGTTTAAGTGATTCTTTTAAATTTTCAAAACTCTCTACAACTGGAGCAAATATTGTCTTAAACTTAGCAACTGCAGATTCTAAACCGCTTGTATCTGGTTCAAGTATTTCAGCATTGCTAAAGTCTAATACTCCTCCGCCTGTTGTCGGTGTATTCGTTCCACTACCTCCACTATCAGAATTACTATTTTTACTTAACACATTTATTTCATCAAATCCACCTAGAAGTCTATTTACTTCTTTTTGTGCTTTCTTAGCTTTTTCCCCAGTTTTAGTAGCAGCGTTTCCTAGATTGTTAACTTGTCCTGTTGCTCCTCCCACACCAGTTTTATTAGATGGCTTATATCCAAATAAAGTTTGCATAAATGCTGCAACATATCCTGTTACAGTTCTTAGTCCCATAGCAAAGTTAGTTAAAATAGGCATTACTACATTCATAATAGGTAAGAAAGCATTTCCTATATTTAAAGCAACGTCTTTAAGAACTGCTACAAATTGTTGTAAACTGGAATTAGTATTGTTAAATACTTCCCCACCAAACTTATTGCTTGTTTGCTCTAATATTGCCATTAATCTAATTTGTTGTTGTGTTTGGAAAGATAATTGGTCCCACGACTTGCCATTAGCAAATCTTTTAAATGCTTCTGTACTCTGTAGCATAGCAACATTCACATTAACTCCTAAATCTTCAATAGCTTCTGTATTACCTAGTAAACCAGATCTAATACGTTCCATTACATCTTCCATAGTTCTACCAGTACCACTTGCTATAATAGAAGAAGCTTTTAATAAATCAATAGTATATTGTAAAGTTTCCTTGGTTCCACTACTAAAAGTACTTACTAAGTTAGAGAAGATAGCCCCATAGTTCATGGCATCTGATTGAGACATATTAAATGCCAAAGCATTCGCCTTTGACCACTTTAAAAATTGATTAGTACTCTCGCCCATTGTACGAGTTATTTGTTGGATAGCTGATTCTACTCTCATAGCAGACTTAATGCTACTCATAAGTGCTTTTCCTATTCCTAGAGTTATTACAAACCTACCTAAAGATTTAAAAAGTCCTTTGATTTTATTTACCTCTGCATTTACAACCTTCGTAGTTTCTTTAACATAGTCCTGAGCCTTTTTTATTTCGTCTCTAAAGGGCTTTGTTGAAGCTTCTATCATAACTTGTAATTTCTCTAATATTAAACCATCCATACTTTATTCCTCCTTTCATTAATTAAGTTAATTTATACTATCTAACCTTTCTAAAGTTAAAATTAAAATTATTTCTTTTTAAATCATCTTCTTTTTTTAATATTTGTTTTTCTTTTTCAGAAATATCTCTTTCTCTCTTCTGTAAATCTAACTCTCTTTTTGTTAGATTCATTATTTCTTCATATTCCATACACTTTTCTCCTTAAAAATAAGTTACTAACACTTTTTCTTTTCAATAGAATTTTCTATAATCTCATTAGTATGTCTCTTGGTATGCCATGCACTTAATCCTATTTCTTCTAAATCCCAAGACTTACCCCATATAAAATTATCAATTTTACTACATAAATCTAATCTTTCTCTATCTGATAGATACAACTTGTTTATCTTTCCTGTTATATTAGTAACTTCATCCTCTACCATAATCCACTTTTCAAACATTTTCTCTTTTAACTTTTTTAATTCGTCTTCAAGCTTGTTTATTTTATCCATGTCTTTATCTAAGGCACTCTTAACGTATATCTCTACTACTTCGTCATATATATCTTTAGAATTATATACAAACAAAAATTTCTTTTTTAACTGCAACAATTCCTCATTAACACTTTCAAATTCAGATTCAGCTAGCTTAAGTTCACTCTTAGCATTTCTTAAATTCATTAGCGCATTTTCAGTAATATTTAAAAAATATTCCTTATTTGCAGTTTCTACAGCCTTTTTTGCATTATTTAATTTATTGCTGCAATCTAATAATTGTTTTTCTTTAGATTTTATAAATTTATCTCTTTCATCATATTTTTTATTAAATTCTTGAACGAAACTCATTTTCTACTCACTCCTTATTTCTAATTCTTCTAGTTGTAATTAAAGATAATGCTATTAATGTGGTACATATCATTCCTGTTATGATTACTGCTTGCATACTTTCTCACTTCCTTCCTGTGCTTTCTTTTTCCAGTACCTCTCTTGAGCTGCTTTTTCCTTTTCCTTATTCTTAGCTCTCCACGCTCTCATATAAGCGTTTCTTGCTTCTCTAGCTTGTTGTTCCATACTTTCCCTCCTTCAAGACAAAACAAAAAGGCTACAGGATAACATTCAGTATTAACTGATATATTTCCCGTAGCCTTATATAAGCTTTCCACTTCTTCAAGTGGGGTACTAAACTATTTAATTTTTATGTTTATCTTTACGTTTATTATAACATAAAACTCTTCATAAAGCTAGTGTTTTCAATACTTTAACTATCTATTTATATATTCTTCCTACTACATTTTTCTCATTATCTAATACATCATATATTCCATCAACAACTCTCTTTATTTTATATTTTTTACTATCATCAAATACATTTATTTTCTTTAAGTCATTGATAAACTTACCTCTATAATTCTTTATAAGCTCTTTTGCCGTTAGTTCTTGAACTACTTTTTCAGTTTCAATAACATTACCATTTTCATCACATACCACATTTACCATGCACTCTGAAAATAGTTCTTCTGTTACCCTATCCATCTCCATTCTTGCTTTTGGATCCTCTTTTATACACTTCCATATATAATCACTTAAACAGTAGAATAGTGGCATTTCATATCTAGGACAATCAATAAAATCCTTGCACCTTCCTTTTCTCCATCTATACTCTATATGGTGAATTATATAACTCTCACATAAACATTTAGTGCCACTCTCTCTTTTATCGTAAAACTCTTTAATTCTATTAGCTTGTGTATATTCTCCACCTAACAATTGAATTATCTCATCATTTGAAAAGTATTTATCAATTAATTCTACTAAATATACTAATAGTAATCCATGAGTATCAAGCTCTTTACCATATGCAACTAATAGTCCTTCTAGCTGCTTCTTATAACTTTCATAAGATTTAATTCCACTTTCACTTGTAACCATACCCGATTTCAATATTTTATTAGTCCTATTTAATTCACCTTCATAATAATCGAGATCTTTATATATTTCTCTTAATCTAAGTTTCTTTTCTATTAATATATTGCTTATTAATAATCTATCTGTAGGCAACTCTGTACCTAACTCCAATCTTATAAATCTTTCCCTTTTTATTCCTTCTGGTATAGATAATGAAGCTTTCATAATTTCTTCTTCTATCAATTGGTCTTTGCTTTTAAATTTAACTACTTCTGACATAATGCACTCCCCCTACTTAACGTTCACATAAATTCTTGTATATCTTCCTGTCTTATATGGCTTTGTTATATTCCTTATTTCTAATCCCTTAGATAGCGTTTCTAATATCTTCATTTTTTCCATTTCATTCTCATAACTAATCTGTATCTTTGCCATACAATCACCTCAAAACTTGTCCTGCATTTATATCATTTAGGAATTTTAAGTTTGTTAATCCAGCTGCAACACCTTGTTTAAAATAAAATCTACACAGATTAATCCATTCACCTACATATGCACAATCAATATTGTCTAATTCCTCCCAATGTTTATTTTCTGTATCTATCTTTCTTAATTCTTCATAGGCTTTTTGCCTTGCTGCTGTTAACTCTTTTTGCTCTACATCATTATCAATAAAATTTACTTCTTCATATTCCTGTACATGTTGAAATTCATTTTCTATAATACTTTCTATTAATTTCACCTTTTCTTCATATTTCATTACCTTTTCCTCCTATTAACATTGATTATTTAGGAGCTATTAGGATATACTATAGTTGTATTGAGACTATAGTTATCCTTGGATAACTCCAAGTGAGTTTAAGAATATTGCCGTATTCTTAAGCTCTTTTTATTTTGAATACTCCACATTCAAATATCTTATCTTTTAATAAATCATCTGTTATCAACTTAAATGCATCTGATAAATTAGAGCCATTCTTACATTTACACTTATAAAATCTTAAGTATATATGACCATTTGTATTAACTTCTACTTGAACAGCTCCTGTTGAGTTACACATCATGCATTGTTCTCTTTTATCATCTGATTCAAAAGTATTATTCCTATTCGCCATGGCCCTACTCTTATATGCTAATAACCTAGCATAATTAAATCCGTTTTGTTCTTCTTGTAAATACATCTGTGTCATTTCTTTAGCTACATTGATATGAGTATTTTCAAATGCTTTATACCATACATTTAATCCCTCTTTACTTGTAGGTATATTAGCTCTTGGAAATAACTCTTTGAGAAAACGGATATACTCCATAAATTCATTTTTACTCATTTAGCCATTCCTCCACTTCTTTTGAAATAGAATTATTTAAAGCTTGTCCTTCTTTATCGGAATAGTTACCTTCTAGAACTTTTATAAAGTTATTAGGTCTAATTAACCAATCAAAAGTTATTATCCAGTTGCTCTTACTTTGCCCCCTAAGGAATGAACTATAATTTATATTATCAATAGCCTTTAACACATTATCTATTCCATATTCTTTAATCCTTGCATTTAATAGCTTATATCTGTTAGTTCCTTCCTTAACGCAAACTATCTTTTGGATATTTAGACTATTCCACTTTTCTACTATTGGTTGCACTTTAGTGCTACATACTATATCTTTAGATATAGTATTATTAGATATTATATCTAGATTATTATATCTAGATGAGTGAACCTTTTTCTGTTCCTCATTCTGTTCCTTTTGAGTTCCCTTTTCTGTTCCTTCATTACCTTCAAACTCTGTATTTTCAAGGCTTATTTCTGTTCCTTTTAAGTTCCTTTTAAGTTCTTCATTCTGTTCTTTTTTCTGTTCCTCAAATCTTGTTAAAAAATACTTACTAGAAATCCCCCTTCTCCCTTTAAAAGTTTGCACTATTACTGCATTATTAATAGTCAATTCCTTTATAGCTCTTACTAATTGCTTTTTAGAAATCCCTAACCTTCTCTCCCAACTTTCGTAATCAAACCTAAATTCTCCTGGCAATAATCCGTCGTATTCTCCTTTAGTAAGATTAGCTCTATACTCACATTCCATATAAACATCAAATACATAACTTAAGTTTGAATATCTATATTTTTTTCTTATTTCACGTTCAACTATATGCAAACTTATCACCTACTTAAAAGCTACTTTAAACGCTCTTACACCTTGCCATGTTACTTCTTTATTCCATATAGTACAAAGTTCAACATACTTAATTAACAACTTAACATTCATTCATTATCCCTCCATATCAAATTTTGAACCTCATCATATTCATTTAGAGATTCTTTTATTTCTTTCACCTTCCTTGTATCACTAATATTAGAATTACATATAGCATTTAATACACCTATAAAGCATGGAGTTAAATGTAAATCAATAGTATGCAGCACACCTTCATCATAGGCTTTCTTTATTGCTCCCATACGCTTCCCCCCTTATAAACATTCTCCAATATGATCTTCTAAAAAATCATCTAGCTTGCTTAGTATAATTCTTATATCTCTCCCAATTTTCAATTTAGGAAAACCTTCAATCCTTGTAATTCTTAATGCTTTTGCGTATGAAACACCTAATATTTCAGCTAACTCATGAGTATCACAAGTTTTTTTCTTAAGCTTTTCTCTATACTCTTGTATGGTTATTGGTTGACTTTCTAAATGCTCCATTCTTTAACCCTCCTATCAGCTCATTAGAGCCTTTTTATATTTTAGTAGTATAATTTATCCTCTTATCATATATAGCTTGTCCTGTGGCTTGTATGATAAGCAGAAATAATATATAAAGCATTACACTTTACTTTCGTCTTTCCTAAAGTGCATATAATACACTTTAAAATTTCTAAATCGTCAATACCGATTTTAGATACGCTACTCACCACAATTTTGCATTGAGTTTAACCACCTTAATTTTATGGTGGTTATTCTTCTTCACTAAAGAATAATTCTTGTACTGTTGAATTAAGAGCCTTTGCAATTTTAATCATTAATTCTCTATTAGGATTTTTTGCTTTTCCATTTTCTATAAGTCTTAGATATTCTCTTGAAATTCCTAACTCATCAGCAAAATCTCCTGCCTTTATTCCTTGGCCAACTCTTAAAGCTTTAATTTTATACTTCATATACTCCCCTCCTTCCAGGTACGTTTTGGGTGCTGATTGGGTATATTTGAATATTAGCACCCTCTTTGGGTATTGTCAATTGTTTTTTTTAGATTCTTATTTGATATACACCCACTTTGTGTTATTATGTTGTTGAGGTGATATTTATGAAAACTGGATATAGAATTAAATATTTTCGTAAACTTCGAGGAATATCTAGAGAAGAGCTAGCAACTTCTCTAGGATTAAGTAAATTTGCTATTGCTAAATACGAACAAAATCAACGTACTCCGGACTTAAATACATTACAAAAAATATCAGAAACTTTAGATATTCCTTTTCACGTATTAAGTGGTTCAATACTAAACACCTTTGCTGTTGAGCTGGATAAAAGTATAAAATTTCAACATGATTCTTTCCAAACAATAGCTGATAGGCTTTTTGTTAATCCAAAAGATATCGAAAATGTTTATAACGGATTTCTTGATATTGTTCCATTTGAAGTATTAAATAAAATCGCTATTGCTTATAAAAGAAATATTAATCAATTAATTAACTCTAGTTATGACTTTTTTATAATTAACAAACCAATTAATAATAGTTCTATATTTGAAAATAACCTTGATAAATTAAGTGATAAAGATATTGAATATCTTATTAACGAAGGATATATAAAAGATGGGCAATTGATACCTTATGCCGAACTAGATTTAAAAAGAAGAGTTTTACATTACAAAAACCACACAGTATGTTTGCCAATTTCCTTTGATGAAATGAAATCTAAAGTTGATAAAATGTTCCCAGCATTACAAGCTGAAATAGAATTTTTATCTAATCCAAATGTACAAATGGTATTTAATTATTCATACGAAGAGTTTTCTAAAAAAGGTTATGATGAACTTCTAATATCTTCAATTGAAAGAGCAATTCGTAAAACTATTGAAGATATCGAAACTCACTTAACTAATGGTGATTTATTTGACGGAGTTAGTTCATGGATTTCAAAAGATTCTCCATTATATGAAGTAATAAAAAAACACAGAGAAGAAATCTAAGTTAGCTGTAGTTACTATCGATATTTTTATAATAACTATGTCTAAAATTAAAAGAAAGGAGTATTGAGAATGGCAAAGAGGTCAAATGGAGAAGGATCTGCAGGTTGGATTACTAAGAATGGTAATAAATACTGGCGTATTTCCATTACAACTGGATATGATCCATTAACAGGTAAGCAGCTAAGAAAAGATATATATGGTAAAACTCAAAAAGAAGCTAAAGCAAAATTGAAAGAGTACCAGGAAACACACACTATAAATAGTGATAACTCTACTCTTGGTAACTTCTATCATGATTGGTTATGGAATATTAAAAGGCAAGAGCTAAAGGCTTCTACTTTTGAAAAGTGGGAAGGAATCTACAGAAATTATATTAAGAAATATAGTGGATTGAATGATAAGAAAATAGTTGATATAGATACACTCTACCTACAAAAAATATGTAATAAGCTTTTAGAGAAACATACAGTATCGCAGATTCAAACTATGAATAGATGCTTAAGCAATTGCTTTAAATATGCAATAACAATAAATAAGATTAAGAATAATCCAGTAGAAGGTATAGTATATCCCAAAAATCATGATGTTGTAGAAGAAAAGGTACACTATATTTCAGAAGATAATCAGAAGGCTCTTATTGAAGCTTTACAGGGTGACGAACTAGAAGGAATAATATTACTAGGCTTATTATGTGGAACTCGTCTAGGCGAGGCTATGGCATTACAGGAAAGCGATATAGATTTTAAGAATAAGATAATCAAAATTAATAAATCAGTTAAGTATGTATGGACTGGAGAACGTACTAAAGATAATAAAAAGATCTATGAATATAGAGTTACCATTCCTAAGACAAAGAAAAGTGTTAGAGAAGTTCCACTTCCAGCATTACTTATACCTATACTTAAGCGTATCATAAAGAGTAATAAAGAGAATAAGCTTAAGCATGGTGAATTATACTTTGATAATAAGCTTATCTTCTGTAGGGATAATGGCTATTACATTGATGATAAGAAACCTAATAGGCATTTAAAATCAGCTCTTAAGAAAGCTAAAATAGATGCAGATATACATTATCATAGTTTAAGGCATATCTTTATAACTAATTGTATAAGTAAAGATATTAATATTAAAACTGTAATGGATTGGGTAGGTCATACAGAACCTAAAACAACTATGATGATATATGCAGAAATAAACAAAGAAAAGAACATGAAAGAATATGATAAAATCAATGATATGTTCAAATAGGCTGAATTTATTACAGCCTATTTTTTTACCACTATTTTTCCCACTACGAAAGTGGGAAACAGTAAAAAAATCTTTTGCACAAATCTTTAACAAATACAGTAATTACATTGTATACAAAGATTAATGAATATTACTAAAAACACTATTTTTTGATTCCCACTGGCGGCACCAATAATTAACAAGAATGACTTTATCACTTAGTTTGAAAGCTATTTGATAAGGTCATTTTTCTTTATTTGTCACACTTTTTGTCATAATTAAACAAATAAAAAAGAGTACTTTTATACTAACGGGTTCCGTTTATAGGTGCAAAAGTTACTAAAAGTGTCAAAATCACAAGAGAAATAACACTATGATTCATATCTTTGTTAATACATATGTGAATTGATATGTTATTTTACAAACAACATCTTTAATAAAAAAGGGTTTATGGAATATTTTTACGAATTATGTTGATATAATAGTAAATAAAAGACGAAGAATTGTATGCTTCATTACAATGATTGGGGTGAAAATAATGGATGATAAAAAAGCTCAGGAACAGTTTAAAAGAGGTATTAAGTATAACAGGATAGGATTTTTTATTATTCTCCTTGCTATTGTACCAATGGCATTATTAGAAGGTTTAGTTAAATATATCTTAGCGACTATTATTTTATCCATCGGATTTTATTTAGAACGTCAATACAAATGCTCATATTGTGGATATGTTTTTGACCCAAAGCTAAAATCTAATGAATTAATACATTGTCCTAAATGCAGTAAAAAACTACAGTAATAGTACATCATTTTAAATAATTACAAATTATTTTATACCTACATCATCAGAAACTAAAAATACAATTCTATATTCATTTTCCTTACTAATTTAATATTTACCTATATATGCTTCTAGCATGTTTTAACACTCACCCTACAGTTGAAGTTGATATATTATGTTTCTCCACTATCTTCTCTAAGGTAAAACCTTCTATATACTTCTCCTTAAATAACTCTCTGCCGTTAAGGACAATATGATACCATCTTGATTCCACATATATTAAATTAATTTCATACTGGTGTATAATTCTTTTATACTTAATTGGCTCTAGTCCACCTACTATTTCTAAGTGCCATTACCTCTGTTTGTCTAGCTCTTTATGTAGTTATATTGAATATATCTCCTATCTCTCTTAAATTTAATATAGAAGTATACCAACCATCCCTCGTTCTCTTAATGTATTAGCTTGTTTCATAGCTTCTTCTAATTGGATTCTTAACTTCCTTATAAACTCTATCTCTTCTACATTTCCAAAGCCATCATCTATATGCGCAGTAAAAATATCTATAAGATATTAATCATATCTTCAAAATATACTCTTATTCCCCCTCCCCCTTATGAATAAAGAGAAATTATATTTTTCCATCTATAATTTCTCTTTATTGATTAATAATTAATGATATAATATTCTAGTTATCTTTATGATAAATAAACTAAGTTAGTAAAGTGAGATAAAACATGAGAAATTTAAAACTTGAAAAATCAATTAAAAAATTAGATAAAGAAATGGAGGCTCTTAGAATCTCAGCAAAATATTTATCTAATAAGAATGAAATAGCAGAAATTAGAGAATATTTAAATAATGAAAGACAAGTCTTGGCAAATGAATTATATGCTCATGATGCAGTATACTACGATGAATGTCGTGAATATATTTCTAATTTAATTGGAAGAAAATTAGATAAAAACGATCAAAAGAATCTACTTGCTGAAATAAAAAATATTTATGGAAGAAACCTTCCTAATGTTTCTAAGGAAAGTAGCGGTCTTAATGCATGGCTAAAAGAGTTAGATATAGAATGTGAATGGATAGAAAATCCTGAAACAGACTGGTCTACTTTATCAATATTAGCACTTGGATTACATAAATAAGCTAAGCAAGCTATATCAAGTTCGCTTAATATAGCTTGCTTAGCTAAATAATAATTTTTTTATAATATAAAGGTGATTAACAAATGAAGAATTTAGAAGTACCAAAGATAGGTTTAAGAACCATAAAAACATCTCTATCAGTATTTTTATGCTTAGTTTTATTACCTAACGAACCTTTCTTTGCATGTTTAACTTGTCTTTTCTGTATTCAAGATACTTTAGAAAATTCTTATAACATGGCAAAAAACAGATGTATAGGTACTATCTACGGCGCAATAATTGGACTTATTATAATGACTATATTCAAGTGGATGACAATAAATGTAGACAGTATATTTTTAAGAAAATTAATTATTTATATCTCTATTGCAATAGGTATAATAATTGTAATTCATTCAAATATTACATTCTTAAAAATGCCTGGAGCTATTAATGTATCCTGCATTGCCTTTTTAGCAATAACTACAACTCATGCATTTGGAACCCCATATTATTACGCTTTTAATAGGATTTTTGAAACATTATGTGGAATAATAATAAGTTTAATAATAAATAAAACTATAAAACCACCGAAATCGAAACAAATTCCCAGATAAAAAGAGCTACTTTTATTAGTAGCTCTTTTTGTCTGGGAATCTTCTATTAAATTTATATTTATTTTTATAGTTATTGTGTTTTACAGACCTTATTTATGTATTCTTACTAGATAAAAAATATAGGTTGCTTTTCATTGCATGGACTAATTCCAACATTAAAACCTAAAACTCCACCTAAACAAAGAACTGTTAAAGCAATAGCAGTTAACTTTTTCATTTTTCTCATATTAATACACCTCCAAACCAATTTATATTTAAATATTACTTCAAAAGTCCAATTATGTAAATTATTGCTATATAGTGTATAATAAATATATTATAGACCCCTTTATATTATTGGGCTTTTTTTATGTATATCTTAAAATTTCTCATATTTCTATTTTATTCTTATATATTGTGAATATCTTTCACAAAAAGGAGGTTTTTGTGTACTCATTAGGAAAAAAAATAAAATCGTTAAGAAAAGAACTCGGTTTGAAACAAGAAGAGCTTACCTGTGATATTTTAAGTAGAACTATGTTAAGCAAAATTGAAAATGATAAGGTTACTCCTTCTATATATCAACTAAACCATATCTCAAAAAAGTTAGGTTACTCGGTTGATTATTTTCTACAAACGGATTCTTTATCTTATTCAAATAATACTCAATATGAAGACTCAATATATAAACTATTTAAAAATGAAAACTATTTATCTATAATTTTAAAATTCGAAAAACAAATTATTAATATAAGTTCTAATATTGAATATGCCTACTATATAGGCTACTCATATTATAAAATACACTACTTTAAGGAAAGTATTAAACTTTTAAATATGTATTTAAAAAATATAGAACTTCTTCAAGATTATGACTCAGCCCATCATCTTGAAAATGTATCTACCACTTTAAATATCTTATCTATTATTTTTATGGAGGAAGAGGACTATCCAAAGGCTATACAGTATGCTCTAAAAGCTAAGGATATTCTCCAGAAAAAGGGATTAACAAAATCACGTACATACTTTGTTGTAATAAATAATTTAGGTGGTTTCTACAATAGAATCAGTGATTATGAAAAATGTATAAGCCTATTAGAAGAGTTTCTATCATATAATAAAGAATTAATATACTTACAAATTTTCGCATCGATACATATTTCATTAAGTTCTGCTTATTATAATATTGGAGATTACGACCATTCAATAGAAAATATACAAAAAGCTATTTTCTTTTTCTTATATACAAATGATAGGGTAAATGCAATAGAATGTTACTTAAATTATATTAATGCTTTAAGATATTCAAAAAAATATGATGAAGCTATAAAACTCTTAGATAAAATTGTTCTCAAATATGAGGATAACTTTGATTCCAGCTTAAGAATTTCTTTTATTATGCAAAAATCCATATTAGAATTTAATATAAGAAATTTTGATGCCTCACTTGAAGAACTTACTAAGTTAAATATAAAAAACTTAGATTCATATAATAGAAACTGCTATTATTTTATGAAAGGTCATATTGCTTTTATCAATAACGAATTAGAATCATCCAAAAACTACTTTAAAAATTGTGAAAAGTTTTTTGTAAATTCTAATTATGTATATGATTTAGGTCTATTATATAATGATTTATACGCAATAACCTCTGACTCAAAATATAGTAATTTACAACACAAGTTAATAGATAGCTGTGACAATCCTAGAAAAAATATAGTCATTCCATAAAAATAAGGGCTATTACAAATATGTATAGCCCTTATTTTATATAAGAATATCTAATTTACATAATACTGATGGTGATTCATAATTAACTTTAACTATTTTTTTATTCTCTATTTTACACACATCTTTATATGACTTAAACTCTGTTCCAACCTGAGATATTGATGATAAAAACTTATATTTGTATCCTAAAAATTCTACATTCTCAACTATACCTATAACTGCCTTATTCTTTATTACCAATACGTCTTTTGCCTTTATATAAAAGCTGCCATCTTTATCTATATTTATAAAATCCCAATCATCTATATACAATCCATCTGTTATAGAATTATTAATATCTTTATTTCTCTCTTTTTGATTTAATATATCCTTTATATAATTGCTACTCTCTAAAAAACTATTTTTAGAACAATAGTCAGTAGATTCATGAATTAATTTTCCAGCAAAGAAAGGGGACAAAAGACACTCAACCTCGCTTCCAAAATTACCATATATCTTATTAAGATTTAATCTTGGCAACTTCATTTTGTATACAAACTCACCTAACGCTATTCCTATTTCTTCTTCTAACTGTTTTTCCTCCATATCATCTGTAATACTTATATTAATTACTTTTTTATAGTTATGTATTCTACTCACTATATTGAAAGTACATGAAAGGTAGCGATTTAACTTATATTCCAAATCACCACTTCCACTAATTATAGCCTCTTCAAAACATTGATATTCCCCTTTAGAATCTTTTATTTTTAATCCTTCATAATCTTTCAATATACTTCTAAACTTTTTACAAACATAATCATACATTTCATCATACATAATTTCATCCTGAGAAAAATCTGATATAGATCTATTTCTTATTTTATTTTTATTATTATATTTACAACCAAGCTCCATTAACCATTTCTCTATTCCCATTGCTGAGGTATCCTTTTGGGTTATTTCTATCCATTTATTATTTAGACTTCTCCTTAATATGGATCCACTATCTACAGTAATATCATTTGTAGCTATATCTATTATAGAGTTTTGGTATACCTTAAGAACAGAATTAGCGTTAAGATAACTTACAAAATTTTCGTAATATATGTATTCTAACATTCCTTTTCCCCTCCATAAAATATACAAATTATACGTTCATCTCTATTCTTCTTTATTTTACATTTTACTCACTATTATAGAAAGCATATCAAGTAATTGAATATTGTAATTTCCCCAGAAGAAAATATTTGTATCCCTTTTTCAAGTCTATCTCTTAATATCTCTTAATATTGCTTTTTTATCTTTATAAATGTGAACATAATGCACATTTTAATAATATTATTCAATCCATTAATCTAATTAAATAATAATATTAAATTTCGACACCATTTTTATTTAATATGAACCCTATCCTTTTAAATCCATATATTTTATAATAATATTGTGCCAAATTAAATATATGTACTACTCAAGTACAAAATCCATCACAGACAGGTTCCCCTAAATAACTTGTCTGTTTTTATTTATAAAAAAATTGCTAAAGCCACCGTGGAGCCGTCGATTTTTTCGCCCATCTGCATAAGTTCTATTTACCAAATTTAAATTTGGTAAATAGAACTTACTCATTAGAGCTTCGGAACCTTGCCTGAGGAAAATCTTGCAGGGTCATATATTTTATTTTTAACCCTTAGGAACTAATAAGGTTTAGTAACATCTAAATATTGAAGTTATCCACAATTTAATTGAAGCTATAATTTCCTAAAGAACAAAAAAAGGTACTATACTATCAACGTTCTAGTACAGTACCTTAGGGAGTATATGGGGTAAATTAAAATTGCGGAAACTTTATTTACTTGGTTATTTATATTATAAGTAATTACTTACCATAATAAATCAATTGTATAGACAACTTTTTTATATCTGCTTAAAAGAAATCGCTTCGATTTCTATAACAGAATCCATAGGAAGTCTTGCAACTTGAAAGCAACTTCTAGCTGGTAAGTTCTCATTAAAATATTCACTATATACTTCATTAACTATTAAAAAGTCACCTAAATCTTTTAAGTAAATAACTACTTTTACAACATTATCTAATGAACTACCACCTTCTTCTAATATTGCTTTAATGTTTTCAATAGATTGCCTTGTAGCTTCTTTTACATCAGTTTTTAGCTCTCCACTTTTAGTATCTATAGGTAATTGTCCTGATGTAAAAATTAAATTTCCACACTTAATACCTTGGGAGTATGGTCCTATTGCTTTTGGTGCATTTTCTGTGTTTATTTTTATATTCATATTTACTTCCTCCTATTTTGCTAACATGATACTTAATATTGTATTATCAGTATTTGCAAGCCCTTCTTTTACTAACTTTGCTATATTCTTTATTGTCTCTTCAACATCATCAAATACTATTCCGTCTTTAGATGATGGAGATATATTATTCATTGCTAATGTTGAACATTGTATAGCTGCATTAGTTGCAGTAGCTATCTTTAATGCACAGGTTGTTTTTGCTCCATCACAAATTAATCCTGATAAATCAGCTAACATATTATTAATTGCTCTCTTTATATTTTCTAAAGAGCCTCCTTGTAGATATGTCATTCCACAACAAGCTCCTGTAGCCCCTGCAATACCTGCTCCACAAAGTGGTGATAATCTTCCCATATATTCTTTTAAATGTATAGTTATTAAATTACTTATTATCAACGCCCTAGCTAAATCTTCATCACTCTTCTTTAATATACTTCCAAGTTCTATAACTGGCATCGTACATGCTATACCTTGATTTCCACTGCCTCCTGTTGTCATTATTGGCATTGTGCACCCATCCATTCTTGCATCAGAAGCTGCTGCCGTTGCTGCTATAATTTGATTTGCAGCATTACTTGTTAATAAATTAAACTTTGAAGTTGAGCTTATCTTATTTCCTACTTGTAACCCGTACCCTCCCTTAAGTCCTTCATTAGATACTTTTTTATTCATAGGAACAGCATTAAGTATAAATTTTATTTCATTAAAATCAGCTGTAGTTGCAAACTTATATATTTTTTCAACACTTAGTTCATCTGAATCCTCTATAATATTTTCTTCTGTTTCTACTTTTGACTTATATAATACATTATCATTTTTTTCAATTAGTATTATATTAGTATGCTCTCTAGAAATAACTACTTTTGCATACCCATTGTCACTTCTCACGATTGCTTCTATATATAATTTTTCCTCTGTATATTTTTGACTAATTTTAACAACTTTATTATTAACAATTTCATTAGCTTTTTCTAATTCATCCTTAGTAAAATTAGATAATATCTCTAACTTTTTTTCTGATTTTTTAATAATTCCACCAAGTGCAGCTGCTATTTCTATTCCTATTTTCCCGGTTCCAGGTATACCTACCCCTAATGCATTCTTAATTATGTTTGCACTTAAATATAGTTGAATTTGTTTTATCTCTCCCTTTATCTGTTCTGAAGCAAGAGAAACTGCATAAGCTACAGCAATTGGCTCAGTGCACCCTTCTGCTGGAACAACCTCTCTTTTTAATATATCTATATATTTGCACATAAGATTTCTTCTCCTTCTACAATTCTAATAGTTTTATTAAAGCTAAGGTATATATCTCCATATTCTTTCGTATATGTTCTATTGGGACTCTTTCATCTGCTCCATGCCCACCAGTTTTATACGTTAAGAATTTGGGACCAAATGCCACCATATCTTTAAACCAACTTGCATATGTGCCACCACCCATAGCAATTGTATATCCCTTTTCATCTGTTACTTCTTCATAGGCTTCTAATAACTTTTTAAGTACTAAATTACTCTCATCAACATAATGTAAGTCTTTATGAGAAATAATTTTTATATTCCAATCATTACAAAAAACCTTCTTAAACCTATCCAATATATTGTTTAAATTAATATTTTTACCATACCTGATATCTAACTCACATATAATCTTTTCTTCATTCACTTCTAGTATTCCTAAATTTAAAGTAGTGTTTTTGAATACATCATCATATTGATTAATTCCCAACGCATCTCCATAATAGTCACTACAAAGATATTTTAAAAGTAATTCTATATCGTCTCTATATTGAAAATCTATATTATCTTCAACTATTTTTATTAGCATTTTAGATATAGCATTTTCTCCCTTTTCTGGATTACTTGCATGAGAAGCTACTCCTTTAGTAGTAAACTCTGAAATAATTCCATTAATAATTTTTGCAGTGCAATTAGATGGAACAACATTTTCTTTAGTTCCTCCCCTTGCTATTATGTAAGGTTTACTTTTATCAATTTTAATGTCTTTTTCTATCTTTATATGAACCCTTCCTTTTTCTCCATTAACCACTGGATAAATAGCATCTGGAGTAAAGCCCATACTTGGAATTTCTTCACCTTTATCTAAATAATATTTGATACACTCCATACCTGTTTCCTCATTTGTACCAAATATTAATCTTATTCTTTTATTAATTATAGGGTAAGTATCCTCTATGTTTTTCAATACATGTATGAGCATGGACACAGCCCCCTTATTATCTATGGCGCCTCTTCCATAAATAATATTGTCAATTACTATTCCCGAAAATGGCTCTACACTCCACCCATCTCCTGGTGGAACTATATCTAAATGCATTGGAATTCCTATTAGTTTTTCTCCTTCTCCAATTTCTGCATATCCAATATAATTATCAATATTTTTAACGTTAAATCCTAAACTAGCACAGTAGTCTAAAGTTTTCTCCAAAGCTTTTTTAGGTCCTACACCAAAAGGACATTGTGAAATAGGTTTACCTTGTTGTGTATCAATTTTTATTAACTCTTTTAGAAATTCTACTGTTATATCTAAACTATTATCTACACTTCTACTTATATCCATAAATCAACCTACTTTCTGTTTTTTAAAGCCTGTCCTTAAAGAACAGGCTTTTAATATTAAAAACTATTTTCTTGTGAATACTAATTCGCAAACTTCATCATCATGAGCGCATTTTTGAGCAAACTCTAATTTTACACCTTGTGCACAATCAACTCTTCCATAATCACCGTAGCAAGCTAATCTACAGATTTCTTTTCTTTCTTCCTTAGTTAATCCATATTCTTTCCAAGCAGCATCTAATGGACAGTGGTGGAATTTTAAAACTCCATTTTCATCTGTATTTTCTACTAATTCCATTTCAAATACTTTTTGTCCCTTACTGTTATATAACATTTCTGCCATTTTTCCTGGAGTATCTGCTACACTATATTTTTGACCTCTCATTTTACCAAATCCATATATTGCTTCTTTACATATATCATCTGGATTAACTCCTAATTTTTCAGCTTCTTTCATAAGAAGATAAAACCATACTGCTCTTTCTCCTGTTGCTCCTCTAATTCCTTCTAAATATTCCTTTTCTGTATACATCTTTTCTGACATTTCTTTCTCCTCCTAAAATTAAATTCTATATTTTAATCATTGTAAATTAGAATATTCCAATGAATGATCCTACTAATGCTGCTACAACTAAAATTACTAATAACTTAGTTATTGTCCACTTCTTATATTTCATTCCCCAATATACGAAGAATACAACACCAAGTGGTAATAAACCTGGAGCAATCATGTTTAATGTATCTTGAACAACAATTGCTTTACCACCAATATCAAATGATAATGGAGTTGAAAGCTTAACTGTAGTTGCAGATAATGCTCCCATCATAAACATCCCTAGAATTGAAGCACCATCAATTATCTTATTGACAATACCACCTGATAGAATTTTCTTAATTGAATCTCTCCCCAAAGAGTATCCTAAATGGAATAAGTAATAACCTTCGCAAAATAGTAATATACTAAACATTATTGGGAAAAATGCACCTATAACGCTTCCTTCTGCTCCAAATGAAGCACCTAAAGCTAAGAATATTGTTTGGAATGTACCAAAATCTAAAGTATCTCCAATTCCAGCCAAAGGTCCCATAAGCCCATTCTTAACACCCGAAATAACTTCTCCTGGGATTTTTCCTTCAGTAGCTTTCTCTTCTTCCATAGCTAAAACTGTACCGTGGATTAACCCTCCCCATATAGCTTGAGTATTAAAAAATTGTAAGTGTCTCTTTAACGCATCTACTAAATCTTCTTTTTTCTTATATAACTTTTCTAAAGCTGGAGTAAAACTTGCACAAACTGCTAATGCTTGCATTCTTTCAAAAGAATTAGATAATTCTGCTGTCCACCACCATCTTAGATATGTTTTTGTTACATCCTTCTTCGTAAGTACTCTTGTCTTATTAACTTCAGTTGTACCTTGTTCATTTTTAACTTCTTTATTTTTTATTTCTTGCATTATACTTCACCTACCCTTTTATCTTCTTTCATAAATGTAACTAAAAGAGCTATACAAACACCAAATATTGCAGCTGCAGTAATTGATATTTCAAAATATTGAACCATAAAAAATCCTATAATAAACATTGGTAAGAATTTATTTTTACCTATAGTAAATATTGTTGTTGCAAAACCTAATGCAGGTAATATACCACCCATTACTGTTAATCCATTCATCAACCATTGTGGTATAACATCTAATAATGATTGAACTAAATCTGCTCCAAAAAGGTTACATACAAAAACTATTGGAAATCTTAAAACAAACCCAAATATTAAAGAGTAAAGTGTTGCACATCTCCAGATACCTTTTGTATTACCTTCTTCGGCATACTTATCTGCCTTATGAACTAATACAGCATTACCAGTTCTTCTTAAGTTATTAACTAATACTCCTATTACACCTAAAGGCACCGCAATAGATACTGCAACTTCTGCATTAACACCAGTTTGAAGCGCTACTGGTATTGCAATAAGAGCAGCTAAACATTTATCTGATGGAATATTTCCTCCTGCTGCTACCATTCCTAGATAAACCATTTCTATACTTGCACCAACAATCATACCAGTTGTTACATCACCCCAAAGTAATCCAAGGCCAAAACCTATAAATAAAGGGGACTTTAGTGTTGAGAAAAGGGTATACCCTGCAAGACCTGCTGCAAACCAATACCATAATCCTGTTACAATTGCCAACATTAAAACAGATTCCATTTATAATTCCTCCTAATTTATAATTTTTATTTAAACTTTTTTAACGCATTTTCATATGTCATAGATGATTCCTCTGGTATAACTTGTAGAACTATTTCAACACCATCTTTATTAAGTTCATTTAGTTGTTCTACATCTTGGTTTCCTAATGAAACAGCTGTAAATACCATCTTCTTTCCTGCTTCATTTGGAATACCTCCTAATTGAATCTTTTCATACTTAAGTCCAGCCTTATATGCCTTATTTGCCATATCCACATTCTTAAATAGAATAAATATGTTTTTATCTCCTAAAGTATTATTTTGGAATGCTTGTCCTGCATCTTCTGCTGTTAAAATAGCTACTTCTACTCCTGATGGCGCTGCCATTCTGTATATGTCAGCCATAAATTCATCTTGACCTAAGAAGTCATCAACTATTATTATTTTTTGAGCTTGAGCTATTTTCACCCATTTTGTTATAACTTGTCCATGAATTAATCTGTGATCTACTCTTACTAATGTTATTTTTGCCATTATATCCACCTCATAACTTATACTTTTTTAAATTCTTTAATTAAATCCACACAAAGGTTGTTATTATTTTTCACGATTCTTTCTGATAATGTATGTACTTTATCTTCTTTGCTTAATTCTTCATCTACGATTAAAATTGTCTGTAAGCTAAGCCCATTTATTACATCTATACCTCTTCTTATAGCAACAGTTATTGCAACACTGGATGTAGATCCACCATACAAATCTGATATTATAATTTTCACATCTTCTTTATCTACTACTTCCTCAACCTCTTTCATGAATACAGAAATATCTTTTTCAGGGCTTAGTGAGAAAACTTCGTATTGATTTACCAACCCAAAATTTTTATTTGCTTCTTCTACTAATACCTTTCCCCAAGTTCCATGGCAGAGTATGATTGCTTTATATTTATTCATTACTAAACAAAATCTCCTTTATAGCGATTAATACTGTGATTTAATTCTATTTCTTCTTCATCAGGTACCATTTGGATTGATACATTAATATTCTTTTTAATAAATTCATCTATTAAAAGAAACTCTTTTTTATTAATGTATACATTTTTAGATATTTTCTTTTTTCCTATCCCTGTAGGTATTCTTCCAATAATAAGTTTTTTAATATCAATTCCTTCTTCTCTCATTCTATTTGCAGTATCTAAATTTTTAATTAATACAAAAACATTATCATCAGCGGGGTTATTATAAAAACACCTCCTTGCTTCACTTACAGTTAATATTGATAAATCAATATTCTTTGGTGCTGCCATTTTTATCAAACCTTTAGCAATAACATCATTGGTTGTTTCATCATCTACTACCACTATTTTTTTAACATCTAGATACTTAACCCATTTATATATCACTTGACCATGTATTAATCTATCATCACATCTGCAATACTTTACTAAAGACATTTTTAATCGAACTCCTTTTTCTATTACATTGAGCTAAGAACTTTATTAATATGGTTTATACCAGTTTTCCCCGCTTCAATACATGCCTCTACTAGCTCTTCTAAACTTTTTCCCTCTCTATTAATTAAAGCTTCAAGTAGCATTGGAAGATTTACTCCAGTAAGTGCATGAAACTTTCCACCTTTTTTAAGGTTTAAACTTGCAACATTACTTGGTGAACCTCCTAATAGGTCAGCTAATACTAAAACTCCGTCACCTTCATCTAATTCATTTAACTTTTCTACAAATTTTTTATTTAAGTCTTCAATATTATCATTCCTATTTAGTTTAAGTGCTGCTGTTCTTTCTGCTGGTCCTGCAATAAGTTCACAGCTTTTTATAATTTCTTCACTAAAATTACCATGAGTCATAACTATTATCCCTATCACCAATCTCACCTCACTTTTCTTGTCACTTTTTATATAAGCAATTGCCATGCCAACTTATGTGTATCAATAACAAATGGATATTTTAGAGCACTTGATCAAATATTTTTCTTTAACTTATAAAAAAATTCATCCTTTCCATATATATCAAAATCCTTTTTTAAATCTGTATCAAATCTGTATCAAAAAGAAATAAAAAAAGATAGCCTTTTGGCTATCTTTAAATTTTGTATCAACTTTTGAATTTATCTGTATCATACTGTGATTCAAATATATCTAATATATTTGCATATTCCATATCTGAAATAATTATATCGAATGTCTCTTCTACAAGCTTAAAGCTTTCTTTTATAACTAAATATAATTCTTTACTTCTACTAATTCTTTCTTCATATGATTTATAAACTAAAGACTCTTTTATTATTACCCTTTCAATCATGCATGAACAATGGAATATAAACTTTACTAAAAGCTCATCTTGAATTACTAATGAATAATGCTCGCTGATCCTATTAATTACTTCTTTTAATATAAAATATGCCTTTTCCCCATTTAAGAAAGTCAAAGTTTTACTAATATTATCAATTAGTAATCTATCAAAATATCTACCACCATTATCTTTTTCAATATATGTAATTTCCATATCTCCATAATGCTTCTTTATAGATTCTATAATACTAAAATATAATTTTTCTAATGTCATTTCCGGAGTTAGAGCCTTTCTAGTTGCTTCTATTACAATAGGCGTACTTACCATATCTATTGCTTTTACTTCTTTCCCAGTAGCATCATGAATCACATTAGCAAATGTTAAAATAGACCCCATATCAGTTAGAATTAAAATTCCCTTTCCCTTGTCAATTTCATTCGCTATTTCTACAGCTTGTACTAAAATATCCTGAACTCTATCTTCTAATCCCATATTGATTGCTACCGCATGATTACAATCAAGTAAAGTATTAGCTACATTTACCATGCTAGATGCCGTAGATTCACCATGCATTATAACTAATATTGCTATACTCTCCTCATTTAATCCCACATAAGATAAATAAAGAAACGTTGCTAAAAAAATTGCTTCATCTTCTGGGAACTCAACTCCATACATTAACGACACGTTAGATAATATTTCTTTTGCTATGTTATATTCATATGCTCTTTCCTTCATAATTTCATCTTTATTAGGATGCTTTACTATGTTCCCAATCTTTATTCTTTCAATTAAATTCTGAATATGTAAGGATATAGCTTTTATTAATTTGTCTAATCCTTCTCTTCCGCTCCATTTATCATGCTTTTGTAAAATATATTTTACAGTGGTTGCAATTGAATCATTAACAATATTGTTATAAGCTGTTTGATTACTACTATTATATATAAAAGTATTCATTAAATTATAGGAATATTTCTGTATATCTTCATCTATAACGCTTCTAATTTGTGACTCTTTAATACCTTCTTGTTGAAGTTTGTTCCAAGTTTCTTTTATCATTCCATAGAAATCCAAATCATATTTTTTATTTTCTATTAATAAATTTTCACTTTCAAAATCCTTTTCTTCTGGTAAAAAAGTAATATCATCTTTCCCAATAAAACTGAAATTTTGTACAAACTCCTCTTTTCTATTATTTCCATATAATGATTCTCTAATATTATTTGGTAGAAGAGAGAGTCTTACATATACACATTCCCTTTTATAGGTCATATAGTCTAAAAAAGCTCTTGCACAAATTAATTGTATGTCGCTTTTTAATTGTCCTATATTTCCCTTACACTTATATAAAATAAATGCCTTAATAACTTCTTTTGAAACCTTTAACTTAACACCAATCCTAATACTTTCTTCTTTAAAAAAATAACATATAAGCTTCATTCTCTCTTGAAAGCCTCTTTCCTCTAAAGACGGGATCTTTATAGTTACAGGTATTCTCCTTAAAAACGTTTCCAGCATTGCTGTCTCTGGATCTTCTGTAGTAGCTGCAATTATCATAACTCTACACTCATGTACCTTATTAACCTCTCCTAACCTTCTGTATATACCTTTATCCATAAGCAGGAATAACATTTCTTGTCCCTCTGCAGATAACCTATGAACTTCATCTAAAAACAATATTCCATTATTAGCTTCGTGTACAAGACCATACTTATCTTTATCCGCTCCAGTAAAAGCCCCTTTTACATATCCAAAAAGCTGTGCTAATAATAATTGCTGATTATCAGAATAATCAGCACAGTTAAATATGATAAATGGTGCATTATCACTATCTTCTTTTATAGTTAAACTATACTTGTACATATATTCTGCAAATATAGATTTACCAACTCCTGTAGGTCCTATTATTAATGTACTTAACCCCTTAGGCGGATATATTACTGCTGCTTTAGCTTGCTCTATCTGTGACTTTAAACTTCCATCACATCCTATTAAATTAAAAATATTGTTCTCTTTTCTTATATCCTCCACAATATACTCATCTTTAACAGAATCCTTTTCACTATATTCGTTTATAGAGTTAATATTATCAAATATCCCCTTATTTAGTTTCTTTCCTAAAATACTTTCAACACTTGCTTTATCTAGGTACTGAACAGGTTTTCCCTTTATCTTTATAATAATATTTTCTTTTATTAATTGATTTAATTCCTTACTAGCATTACTTCTATTTATACCTACTTCAGTAGCAATATATTCTGCATCAAACCCAAATCTAATGCCATTATTAAGGCTCAAGTGTTCTTCTGTTAACCTTTTCAAGCAAAGTAAAACTTTTTCTTTCCTCGATAGCTTCTTTTGTATCATAGTCAAACCTCCCCTATAAGCAGTAATACTGTTAAATATTATTAAATTTAATTCTACAATATTTTAATATTTTTGTCTAATTGTGTAACTATTGCTTTTGCATCCTGTTCGTTTTATAATATAAATTACGTCACCCTCATCTTTTATAGAGGAGGAATTTATATGAATTATTTATCAGATTTACACACCCACTCTATAGTCAGTGGTCATGGCTATAGCACTTTGTTAGAAAATATTAATTATTGTAAAGAAAATGGAATTAAGATACTAGGTACATCTGAACATGGTCCTAATATGCCTGGTTCCCCCCACGAATGGTACTTTCACAACATTCAAAATATCCCAAGAATCATAAATGACATTCTAATCTTAAGAGGATGTGAAGCAAATATACTTGATACTAAAGGAAACTTAGACCTAGACCCCTTTATCATTCCTCGATTAGATTATCTTATCTTGTCATTTCACGAAGCCGTTTTTTCACCAAATACATTAGAGAATAATACTAAAGCCTTAATAAACGCAATAAATAAGCATGATAATATTGAAATATTAGGCCACCTTGGAAATCCACACTACCCAATTGACTATGAATTAATCATTAAATTAGCTACGGAAAAGAATATCTTAATAGAAATAAATAATTGTTCTATCAAAGGCGTGTCAAGAAAGGGTAGCGCGGATAATTGTAAGTATATTGCTACACTTTGCCAAAAATATGGTACTAAAATTATACTAACTTCAGATGCTCACATTTGTTTTGATATAGGTAACTATGAGTATTCTGAGAATATATTAAAAGAAATTAATTTTCCAGATGAATTAATAATGAATTATCCCGAAAAACTTATTAATCATTTTCATCAAAAAGGTAAATTACTAGATGTTGATTATACAAATATTTGAGTAATACTACGTGCTTGCTTTAACTCTTATAAAAACCTTAATACTATTTATATGATATGAAATGAGGAAATTCTAATGAAGAAGCTATTTAACAAACTAATAAATGATGATAGTTCTAATAAAATATATATTATTGGTATTGACGGTTTAGGCGGTTCAGGTAAAAGTACACTTGCTAATTCACTAAAATTACAATTGCAAAATTTTAATTACCCTTCTTACATCTTACACATTGATGATTTTATACATCCTAAATGTATTAGGTATGATAATTCTAAAAAAGAGTGGGATTGTTATTACAATATCCAATGAAGATAAAACAGACAAGCTGATTGAATTATATTATAAAAAATGATAGATATATGTTACAAAGAATACGTATTCCTTATAGCTCTATTTTAATACTAGAAGGAGTATTTCTACAAAGAAAGGAACTGAAAAACTATTTTGATTTCACAATTTATCTTGATGTTTCAAAAAAAATTAGATTAAGCAGAGTTTTAGTAAGGGATGATATATAGGTAATATAGAAGATATACAATGTAAATATCAAAATAGATACTTCCCAGCTGAAGAAAAATATATCTTGGAATATTCCCCTATTGAAAATGCTGATCTCATATTGACTACAAATAGAGCATAATTTACGTACTTGTCTACTTTTTATATATTTATGAAAAAGGTACTATACTATCATTGTTCTAGTATAGTACCTTAAAGGAATATTTATTAGGTAAGTTAATTTAATTCTTTTATTCTCTTTATAAGTTCTTTAAATCTTATATTATCTTTTATAGCATCAAATGATTCATTTCCCTCAAATAAAAGATTAATACTATCCTTCATATACTCATTTGTTACTAGCTTTTTTTCTACTTTAATTGTATCAAAGTAAATATTATCTGATAGATTCTCCTTATTTTCACCTAAACTATCTATTACAAAAAGCTCATATTTTTCCAACTCATCAATAGCGCTTTCTTCCATTCCATTTCTAGCATACATTTCAGCTATTTCTATATAAGTTCCCGCACCATTATTAGAAACATTAAAAAGCTTTGAAATGTTCATATTAGTTTCTAATATCTTTATTCCCTTATCAAGATTTCCTTCCTTCTCTGCTATTCTCGCTAAAGACAGTAAATTTATGCCACAATTTTGTATGCTTTCTAATAAAAGCTGTTGATATATACCTTTAGCTTCATCTATATCTCCCTTGTAATAATATATAGTAGCAGTAAATACCTTTCTATCAGTTGATGATTCTGGTAGTTTATTTACAACAGCTAAAGCTTCATCATATTTCTCTAACATGATATAATAACTTGATAAAGATATTAACGCATTATCTTTTAGTACATTATCTTCACTCTTAGAAACTTCTTTTAGCATTTCTATAATTCTATCCATAAACCTATTCATATCACATTCTGAATTTAGAGAGGACATATAAATAAAATACAAGCCTGTCATCTGTAATTTTAGTTCCAAGCAATTAGGATATTTCTTTAGATACTTTTCACTATATTCATATGCCTGAAAATAACCTGAAGTAGTAAACTTATTTGAACATTTCATTAATATTTCATCTATTTCATTTTTACTTAGGTTTTCTTCAAATTCTAACAATCCATCTACTGTAGTACCTAATAATCTTGCAATAGGAGATAACAAAGTAATATCTGGATAAGTACTCCCACTTTCCCACTTTGATACTGCTGCCTTTGAAACTCCAATACTATCTGCTAATTGTTCCTGTGTTAGCCCCTTTAACTTTCTTAACCTCTGTATAACACTACCTATTCGTATATCCATAACTATCACTCCTAATACTTTACATTGGAAAGCTTTCTTAATATAAGTATATTAAAGCCTTTCAGCTTAAACAATGGAGTAAAAATCAACTTATATTACAAAATAGTTAACCTACATTAAACTGGAAAATCCTTTTTCATAAATATTCTAATACCAACTAGATACATTATTAGTCCTATTATATATAAAACTGCAAAATATACAATTGCACTTGAATCCCCTGCAATAATCTTATCTGGTTGAAATAAGGTTAAAGGAGTCAAGTACTTTAACTTTTCAAGTTTATCCCCAACTTGAGAAAGCATTTGAATAAGTATAAAAACTACTGCTAGTCCTCCACCTACCCCATAAGAATATCTGCTGTCATTAAATATACAAGAGGATAGAAAACACATTCCTCCAATAAAAAATAGTAATCCATATAAGCCAACATTAAGTAATAAGAACTTCTTTATATCCAAATCTCCTGGAAATGCAATTTGTCCAACTCCTATACTAATTAGCACAGCTATCCCAACTAAAACTAGAATAGCAAATGCCATAAATATAGCCTGTGTAGTAACTATATTCTTACGTTTATTAGGAGTTGCAAGAAGATATGCCATAGAACCTTTATCAACATATCTAGCAATCAGCTTATTTCCAAGTATAATAATACATATTGTAGGCACTACTATAAGTATAAATCCATATAAATAGTTTGCAACAAACTCAATTAATGTTGCTCCAGCATTCATCATACCAAAGGCTGCAAATATTTCTGGCATACTTTCTGCCATAATACTTAGACTTTCACCTAACTTTGGATCAAACATTAATACAATAACAGATGAATACATAGAAATTAATGCCATAAAAATAAGCATTATTTTGTAATTTGATTTAATCTCTCTCTTAAATAAAGTATTATTTATCACTCTTTTCACCTCCATAATAGTGTAAGAATAACTCTTCTAAAGTTTGAGTCCTAATATTAATATCTTTTATTACATATTTACTTAAAGTTTTAATAAATTCATCTACATTTTTAGAAACCTTTATATCAACAATATTTCCATCTCTTGAACTTTTCTTTGTAGCTTCAGAAAATTTAATTGCTTCATTTTCATCATTAAATGTTACTTGGAATATCTTACGCTTATTCTCTCTAAGCTTTTCCATATTCTCTATTGCAATAATATGGCCTTCTTTAATAATTGCAACTCTATCACAAGTATTTTCTATCTCCTCAAAAATATGGGATGACATAAGTATTGTTTTTCCTTTATCTCTCTCTTTTAAGATAAGTTCCACAAACTTATTCTGCATTAAAGGATCCAATCCACTAGTAGGCTCGTCCAATATTAATATATCTGGATCTTGCATAAAAGCACATACTATACCTATCTTTTGTTTCATCCCTTTAGACATCTTTTTAATTTTTCCACTTGGATCTAATTCAAAGAATTTCATTAATTCCTCTGCAGAAGAAAAATCTTTCATTCCTTTCATATTTCCTATAAACTTTATGAATTCCATACCTGTCATATCATCCATAAATGCTATTTCTCCTGGTAAATATCCAAGAACCTTTTGTACTTCCTCTGCTTTATCAAAGCAATCTAAGCCATTAATTTTTACATTTCCCTTATCCGGCCTAATAAATCCCATAAGTTGACGTATTGTTGTTGTTTTACCTGCTCCATTAGGTCCTAAAAATCCTAATATTTCACCTTTGTTTACTGAGAAGGTTACATCAAATACCCCTTTCTTATTGCCATACTCCTTTGTAATATTACTCACTTCAATTATGCTCATTTAAATACTCCTCCTTATATGAGTTTTTTAAGCATTTCTACCCAATCATTAAATTCATAAATAAAACTATCTATATATATTTTTTATTCAGTCCTTTCTTTTTCATAAAGATATCCATCTGTTATCCAAAGTAACATTTATGATATCTGCTTGGATATAATTCTAAGTTAATTTTCTTTTGGTTAATTACATTATATTTAATTTACTATTTTTTACAACCTTATAACGAATTTAAAAAAGGAGCTGTAGCATTACTTTTTTGTACAGCTCCTTCATATTTTATTTCTTAAATAATTTTACAACTTCATACCATAGAATTGATACTAAAGAAATTCCACATACCTTTAATATTTCACTTGTTCCTAAAGGTACTAGCCCTAAAAATCCTGATAACGGAGTATATAGTATTATAGCTAATCCTACTATGGTACCTATTGCTACTGACCACATAACCTTATCTTTTCTAAGCTTAATTATAGATTTATAAGCTAACTCACTGTTTGAACTATTTACTTGGACAAGAAGCAAATTAGAAATCATTATTATAGCCAATCCCATAGATCGTGCAAGCTCTATACCTGACTCTAAATAATAGTAGTAAGTTCCAAAGGAAGCAGCAAATAAAACTACACCTTGAATTATGCTTTTTACAAGGACTTTTGAAGTTAATATTCCTTCCCTAGGGTCTCTTGGCTTACGATTCATTATATCACTTTCAGCAGGTTGCCTTTCTAAAACAATTGAGCAAGTTGGATCAATTAATAATTCCAACAACACAACATGAACTGGTAATAACAATAAAGATGATGCACTTATTCCTAAAAGTGGTGCTAATAATGAAGCAAATGCAATTGGTATATGAATAACAAACACATATCCTATTGCCTTCCTTATATTATCATAAATTCTTCTACCATCCTTTACTGTATCTACAATAGTAGAAAAGTTATCATCCAAAAGAATTAAATCTGCTGCTTCTCTTGAAACCTCTGATCCTCTCTTACCCATTGCTATTCCAATATCAGAATACTTAAGGGCTGGGGCATCATTAACTCCATCGCCAGTCATAGCAACCACTTCACCAACTTCCTTAAATGCCTTTACTATTCTCATTTTATGCTCTGGTACAACTCTAGAAAATATACTAACATCTTTTATCCTTTTATTTAGTTCTTCATCATCCATTTTATTTAATTCTTCACCAGTAATTATTCCTTCACTATGTGGAATTCCTACCTCTTTAGCTATTGAGCTTGCAGTAATTCCATTATCACCAGTTATCATAACCACCCTAATTCCAGCATCTAGACACATCTTTATATCATCTTTTATGCCTTCTCTAGGTGGATCTTGAAGACCTATAAGTCCTAGAAACTCTAACTTACACTCCTCTAAACTCTTTGGAATATCTCCATCATTTATAATCATACTACCTACGCCTATAACTCTTAGACCTTTTGATGACATTTCATACATTTTCTCTTCTACTTTTCTCTTTTCATCCTCTGATAATAAACATATATCTAGAATCTTTTCTGGAGAACCCTTAGCACTAACACTTATTACTCCATCATTTTCCCATACGTGTCCCATCATCTTCTTTTCATTAGTAAAAGAATATTCCGTAACTAATCTGCCTTTAAATAACTGATCTTTTGATATTCCTTTATCTTCACAATCCTTAAGCATAGCTTGTTCCATAGGGTCATAAGGATCTGTTTCACAAGCCATCCCCATTGTAACATCTAATTCATCTATATCCTTTAATGCCCAACTTTCTTTTAAAACCATTTTATTCATTGTAATAGTTCCTGTCTTATCCACACATAAAACAGATATTGCACCTAATGTTTCTACTGAAGGAAGCCTACGGACAAGAGAGTTTTTCTTTGCTAATCTCCAAGCTCCCATTGATAAAAATACTGTTAAAATAACAGGAAATTCTTCAGGAATCATAGCCATTGCAAGTGTTATTCCTGAAAGAATACTTTCAATTACTCTTTCCTTTAAGCTATGGTCTGGCAAATTAAAATAGGTTATTATACAAACCAACACAAACAGCACTGCTGCTATAGTTGCACATATCTTAACTAATTTACCTGTTTGCTTTTGAAGTGGAGTTGGTGTATCTGGTGCTTCTGAAATATTAATACCTATCTTTCCATACTCCGTATCTTTTCCTATTTTATCAACCCTGACTATCCCTCTCCCCTGAGTTACTAAAGTTCCTGCATAGCAATAGTCCCTTCTCCAATAATCATCACTATTGTTATCATCAATGCACTTCCATACACCTTCTGCTTCTCCAGTTAATGATGATTCATCTACGCAGAGATCATTAGCTACCAACACATTACCATCGGCTGGTATTTTTACCCCCTCAGTAATAATCATTAAATCATTTGGTACTAGTTCCTCACTGTTAATACTCTTTTCAACACCATTTCTAATAACAGCTATATGTGGTGCTGAAAGATTTTTTAATGCACTTAGAGTTTTATCTGTCTTCCACTCTTGAATAATATCAATACTTATTATTCCTAATACAAATACAAGCATTACTACACCATCTTGAGGTTCTCCAAGTATGAAATATATAACAGCTGCAACTAATAGTAATAAAAACATTGGTTCCTTTAAAACCTCTAAAATTTTTAAGAATAGGCTTTCCTTTTTAGTTGGAATAAGTTCATTTTTACCATACTTATTCCGAGCCATTCTTACTTCTTCATCTGTTAAGCCTTTCATAGTTTGTACCTTTTTCTGTTCTGTCATAAAACTCACCTCCATTTTTCCCATTGTTTAGGGATATTTTGTTTGATAGCTCTATGGCATTGCATTAAAGATTCTATCCAGTTGTTGCTCTAAAGGTAAATAAAAAATACCTGTAGAACAATATACTGTCCCACAGGTATTTTAAAAATCCTGTTGCCCTAAGGCCCGGCTCCATAAACTAAATAAATTCATCGGCCTGATCAGTTTGTACTGTAGATTTATATGCAGTGCAAAGAGATTACTATATATTATATTAAAACTATATATTTATGTATACTATTATTTTCATTTTTTACTTATTATTATAAACAGCCCAATTTTATACCAATGTTTATATAGCAATATTTTTACATTAGTGCTAATATATTTAAAGGGCTATCTTAGATTTTTTAAAAATTTCATAAAAAATCTAAAGAAATATTGACACAATCGGGGTTATGTTATGCGAAAAATAAAATTATCAAATGATGGTCTTATGACTGAAGGTTCAATCGGAAAACAACTTATAGGATTTGCTTTTCCTTTACTTCTAGGAAACTTATTCCAACAACTTTATAATACTGTAGATGCAGTTATTGTAGGTAAATTCGTCGGGAGCGAGGCACTAGCTGCAGTAAACTCCTCCACACCACTTGTTAATTTATTAGTTAGCTTTTTCATGGGAATTTCAGTAGGTGCTGGAGTTGTAATTTCTCAATACTATGGTGCAAAAAATGACAAAAAATTACATGATGCAGTACACACTACAGTAGCACTTGCACTTGCTTCTGGGATATTTATGACTTTTGTAGGTATTGTACTCTCTCCTATTATTTTAAAACTTATGGGGACACCAGAAGATGTTATGGGATTGTCCACAATATATCTCCAAATTTATTTTGGTGGAATCCTTGGAATTGTTGTTTATAACATGTGTAGTGGTATATTACGTGCTGTTGGAGATTCTACAAAGCCACTAATTTTTTTAATAGTATCCTCAGTAGTTAATATTATACTTGATCTACTTTTTGTAGTATTATTTGATATGGGCGTTTCTGGAGTTGCTTTCGCCACATTAATTGCACAATTTGTTAGTGCTGGTTTAACAATATTTGTACTTATAAAAACTCCATATAACTTTAAATTAATATTAAGGGATATAAAGTTTAATAAGCTTCAAATAATAAAGATTATTAGAATTGGGCTTCCAACAGGTATTCAAAACACTATAGTTTCTTTATCTAATGTTGTTGTTCAAGGTAATATAAATAGTTTTGGTACACTTGCTATGGCAGGATGTGGTTCTTATGCTAAAATTGATGGATTTGCAATACTTCCAGTTATGAGTATAGCCATGGCTACCACTACATTTACTGGACAAAATATAGGAGCCAAGAAATATAATCGTGTTAAAGAAGGTGCTAAAATAGGGACAATCTTTAGTATAATCACTGTTGTTACTATTTCCACTATTATAATGATATTTACCCCAAACATTTTAAAAATCTTTACAAACGACAGTGATGTTATTTATTATGGTACATTAATGATGAAATGTTTAGCTCCAGGATATATATTCTTAGGACTTTCTCATCTTTTCTCAGGTGTACTTAGGGGCGCAGGAAAAACTACTGTTCCTATGATAATAATGGTACTATGTTGGTGTTTTTTAAGAATGGCTTGGGTTCTAACATTCACACCAATTTTTAATGATATAAAAATAGTTTTCTTTGGATATCCAATTACTTGGTTTGCAAGCGCTGCAATCTTGCTTATATATTATAAAAAGGCTAATTGGCTTCCTCATGAAAAAATAATAGAGGGCGAAACAACACTTGAAGAAAGCTGCTAATATAAGCAAAGAAACTCTGTAACATTTTTACAGAGTTTCTTTATTTTAAACTTTTTTATTCATAACAACTATACTATCAGAAACTTTAAATCCTTGCTTTTCATAAAAACCTATAGTCTTATCACTCCTACATGTATTTAATACTATTTCTTTTATTTTCATCTCTTTTAATTTATTCTCGAAAACATTATATACTTGTGTTCCAAGCCCTTTAATTCCTAAGGTTACATCAACACAAAATTCTTTTATTTCAAATATTGCGCCATTATAATATTGTTCTTGTCGTCCAAAAATCATTCCAATTATTTGTGAGTCTTTTACTGCAACCATTCCATAAAATCCATCACAATTTATCATCTGTGCTAATCTCTTATAAGCAATTTCTTCTGTCCACTCTTCATTCCAAGGATAAGTATTAAAGGCTTTTACAAAAAGAGTAGCCATATCTTTCAAATGAGTTTCATTAAGTTCTCTATACTCCATTTATTCACCTACTGTTTTCTTCATTAATATAATTCCTGTTTAAGAGTTCTTTCTTTTAAATAGTATTGAATATAAATTTTGTTAACAACAGATAACACTGCAGACCTAACAAGTTCAGATTCTCTTGTAACCTTTTGAGCAGAACTTTGCTCCGAACCACCATTTGAAGCAAAAACAAACTTAATAGTCTTCTCTAGTTCAATGCAAAAATAATCATAAGCTTCTTCAACATCATAAGTTCCTATTTGAACTTTTATTAATTCTGATATTTCAGAAATACTAAAAACCTGTTTAAATACACATAAAACAATTAAATATGATAAATGATTTCTATCATATTTTTTATTTACTGGAGGCTGTAGCACCTTATGCTTAACATAATTATTTAGCATAGTTGGTGTAAGTAACATTTCATCCTTGTTAATATTTAAAGCAGATAATGCTTCCTCAATATATACAATTACTTGATCCTTATATAAAGGGATATTAGGTAATTCAGAATATCTTGGACAATGATAGTCTAAAAGTTCCTCCACAATCTCTTTTTTCTTATCACTTTTCATAAATCCATCCCTTCTTTATTTAAGTTTAGTACTTTTTAATCATTTGAATTGCTAAACATCCCGGCCCACCTTGAGTTATAAACACTGGGGATAATTCAAATAATTCCACATCTGCATTAGGAATATTATCTAATATTATCTTTTTCGCATTATTTGCTAACTCTTCAGCGCATCCGTGTGTTATATAAATCTTATATCTCTCATCTACACCTGATTCTATAAATGATTTACATATTGCTTCTATTCCCTTTGAAAAAGTTCTCTTAGTAGCAAATTTAGTAAGTTTTTTACAGTCTTCAGTTAGTGTCATTACAGGCACTAACTTCATTACCTTTCCTACCTTACCAACTAAAGGAGAAAGTCTTCCTCCTCTTACTAAGTAATCAAAATCATTTGGCATTAAAAATGATTTTGAGTTTTCTATCATCTCATTTACTATGTCCACTATTTCTAATCTTGTTTTATTCATCTCTACTAATTTTACCACAATATCTATAATGTATCTATGTGGCCCACATAGAGTCTTTGAGTTGATTACTGAAACTCTTTCAGGATTGTCTAACATTTGCGCAGCCATACATGCAGAATTATAAGTTCCAGACAATCCATCTGCCATAGTTATATTTATAATTTCATCATCTGGATAACTGTTGTATATTTCTAACACATCTCCTATAGATGGCTGTGAAGACATTGGTAAATGCCCTTCTTTTATTATTTCAACAAATTCTTTTGATTGTATTTCTTCAAACTCTTTATATGTTCTATTATCAATTGTTACCGACAATGGTGCTATATTAATTCCCTTTGTTTTTCCTTGCGATACTGAATATAAAGTTGATGAATCTGTAACTATTCTAATCATAATTCCCCTCCGTCTTTGCAAGTCTAAAACATGTAGTTTTAGATACTATTTGTTTTAGATTATCACGTCAAAAATAGTTTGTCAATCAAATTATATTCATTATCAACTAATTTTAGACAACAAAAAAAGAGCTAATAAAATTAGCTCTTAACTTAACAAAACTATCTTCTGTTGTTTTGTTGCTTTCTAGCTCTTCTACAAGCTGGGCATCTAACTGGTTCGTTATCGAATCCCTTTTCTTTGTAGAATTCTTGTTCACCTACTGTGAAAGTGAATTCTTGACCACAATCTTTACATACGATTACTTTATCTTGCATATTGAAATTCCTCCTTTTAAAAATTTTTAAAGATCCAATATTGACTCATATAATTTCTAAAGGAGAAATTGTACTTATCATAATGAAATTCTTTATATTAAGTTCTTTCAACATAAATTATTATAGCATATGACTTTATTAAAATCAATCATAATATTATTTTTTTATCCATAACTTTTTTTCCTAATCTTTCAACTATATATATTACAGGCAATTGAGAAGTTATATTATTATTCCCAACCTTAGACTCCTTAATATAATATGCTAAATTAATATCAGATATCTTAGCTATTGTACAATCCTCAGTATTAGTTATACTAGCTATCTTACATCCTTCACTTCTAAGTTTATTTATAAACTCAATTATTATTCTAGTTTCACCTGATACAGATAAAGCTATAACCATACTATTTTCATAATACTTTGAATTCATTGGAAAATATGGATCATCCATATAAACTGCAAACTTGCCAAGAGAAGATAGAAATCTAGCAGCATACTGGCTTAGCACTCCTGATGTACCATTTCCAATAAAAATAATATTCTCAGCCTTTTTCATCATTTCACTTAATTCTTCTACTTTTTTATCTAATTTACTATTTTCAACACATTGAAGAAAATTAATTAACTCACTAGTTTCATCACTAACTTTACTTAATCTTTCTTCCTCAAAGTTAAGCTTAAGTTTAATTTTAAACTCTGAAAATCCATCAAATCCTAGCTTTTTACATAACCTTAAAACAGTTGTAGTTGAAACATGAGCTTCACTAGCTACTTCTCTAATTGTCATATCCACTACTCTGTCTTTAATTTTAATTATGTAATTATATAACGATAACTCTAAATCGTTTAAACTCTCAATATTCTCATAATTAAACATATATAATAAACCTCATCTTCAAATACTTATCTATTATTATAACAAGTATTATGTAGATTAGTAAATCAAAAAAGAAGACTTAAATTTCAAGTCTTCTTTTAAAAATCTATTATTTTGCTGATTCAATCTTATCTATTTCATCCTTAAATTGTGGTAAATAATCCTTATGAGCTACTAGTAATTCATCTAATAAGATTTTAGCCATCTTATCTGAAGGTACTAGTGGATTCATTGACATTGCCATTAATGCAGTATGATAATCTCCTGTTACAGCTGCTTCTATTACTAACTTTTCAAAGTTCTTGATTTCTTGAACTAACCCTGTAACTTGTAGAGGTAATTTACCCATTGCAAGTGGTCTTGGTCCTTCCTTAGTTATAACACAAGAAACTTCTACAGCTGAATCATCATCAAGACCTTCAATTGCACCATTATTTCTGCAATCTACAGGTTGTATATCTCCCTTATCGTTGTAGATAGAATTTATTAATCTACATGCAGCATCTGAATATAATGCTCCACCTCTCTTTTCTAATTGTGGTGGTTTAATGTCTAGATTTGGATCATCATATAGTTTAAATAAATCATCTTCTAATCTCTTGACTACTTCTGCCCTTGTTTCGCCTTTAGCAAATTCCTTTAATTCACTTTCAAGCATTTCTTGAGTTTCATAATAATATTTATGATATGGACATGGCATCATTCCTAATGATTTTATGAAATCTGCATCCCATTCAAAGTCTTTAATATTTTTAACTATTGCTCCCATTTTTCCATCTGCAATAGCGTCTACTACTTGGTTTGTAACATCTGAACCATCTAAGAATATCTTTTTACCATAAACCATATGGTTTAATCCTACGAAGTCCATTCTTATTCTGCTATGGTCAACACCTAACATATTAGCTGCTGCTTTTTCCATATTTATTGGAACATTACAAAGACCTATAACTCTTTTGTTTTTACCATATCTTAATAAAGCTTCTGTAACCATACCAGCTGGATTTGTAAAGTTAATTAAGAAAGCATTTGGACATAATTCAGCCATATCCTTATCTATATCTAAGATTACTGGAATTGTTCTAAGTGCTTTAAACATTCCCCCAGCACCATTTGTTTCTTGACCTATAAGTCCATGACTTAATGGAATTCTTTCATCCTTAATTCTTGCATCTAATAATCCAACTCTTAATTGAGTAGTAACAAAATCTGCATCCTTAAGAGCTTCTCTTCTATCTAAAGTTAGATGAATTTCCATTGGAACACCTGCTTTTTCAACCATTCTCTTAGCAAGTTCCCCAACAATTTCTAACTTATGTTTTCCTGCTTCAACATCTACTAACCATAATTCTCTTACTGGTAGTTCATTATATCTTTTTATAAACCCTTCAACTAATTCTGGAGTATAACTTGATCCTCCACCTATAGTAACAATTTTGATTCCATCTTTTTTCATAAAACCATTCCTCCTACCATATTTTTTTCTCTACACTTAGAATATCATATTTAAATGAAAATAATATATTTGTTGAAGGTTTTGTGACATGTTACTGCAATTTGTAACTGATTTCAGTAATTATGTTTTTTAAGTATAAATTTTCCGCACTTAACTACTTATATATAATATTTAGTATATATAGAATTGTAAATATAGATACAGCTGCTAATCTACTTCTAAATTGCAGTTTTGCATCTATATATTTTTTATAACTAGACTTTATTCCATCTAAATCTTTTTCACTTTCGATTGTTACATATAATTTATCATATAGTCCACTTTCATCATATTCATCTTCTATCTCATAATCATTTATATAATCGTTTAATTCATCATTTTTAACTATTGCTACAGAGAAATTTTCTTCTCCCTCAATTTCAATATAATCACTTAAAAGTAACACTACATCAACTATTTCTTCTTCATTATATATCTTAGATAGAATTTCCCTATTCTTCTTTATTTTATTTATAGGCGAACTAATCATGTAATCTCCTCTTCTATCCCTTTTATACCAGTTACCATCTTCTTTAATTTTTATATCTCCTATATAACTGCAAGATACAATATTAAATACTCCTTTTGAGGTTACAACTATACTGTCTAATTCTCCTTTTACTTCATCCTTTTTTAAAGTAATACCTTGAAGCGGAGTTACCTTACCTTCTATTTTGCTAAATATTTTATTAACTCTATTATAAAGTTCCAGTTCATCAAAAGAATATGACTTTTTATACTGCATATAGCGTATTAAGCTATATCCTAAATATAGAGAAACTATTATGTAAAATATTTCAGTGGCTGCACTATCTAATCCCATCTTTAACAATAAAGTACTCATCTTATAAACTAAATATATTAGAAAAAAAGAAAAAAAACATATATAAATCCTTTTAATATTATCTTTCATGTCCCCTCCAAGTTTTTATTTTTAAGTCTATCCACCTACTTATAATTTATTCATTTACATAAAAAAACTGCCAAAAGGCAGTTTTTAACACTTATATTTTGATATTCCTAACTTTAATGTTGAAGTAAGCTCAGTAAGATTTTGAGCTGCACCTGATACTTCATTACTAGCAGAATTAAGCTCTTCAGAAGATGCCGCTACTTCTTCAGCTGTAGCTGACATTTCTTCTGATACGTAAGATATATTTTCTACTCTTGTTATTATCTCTTCTTTACTTCTTGTTATCTCATGAAACTCATCTGTCATATTCTCTATTTGAGGCACAATTCCATCTACTGCCTCACTAATTTCTTCAAACACTTTAATTGTTCCATTAACTATATTTCCTTGATTATTTAATTCCTTCTTCATCAAATCTGTATTATTAACGATATCTTTTGTACTCATTAATATAGATTTTACCATGCTATTTATAACCCCTGCTGAATTTTGACTTTCCTCTGCAAGCTTTCTAACTTCTTCTGCAACAACTGCGAACCCTTTTCCTGCTTCTCCTGCTCTAGCTGCTTCTATTGCTGCATTTAATGCTAGAAGATTTGTTTGCTCTGCTATATTATTAATTATTCCTGTCATCTCATTTACTTTACTAATTTCATCAGTCATATTTTTAGTTAATGATATAAATTCTTCAAAGGTTTGATTGAACTGGTCTATATTTGAAACTAAATTACTAAGTTCTAAATTACTATCGCTAGCCTTATTACCTACTAAAGATGCTGATTTATTAATCTCATTTACTGAATTAGTCATAGAGTTTACTTTTATACTAAAGGATTCTAACTCTTTAAGTATGTCTGATAAATTAGAAGCTTGATTTGCTGCACCAGATGCAACATCCTCTATAGAATTAACAATGCTTTCAGTTAGAGAGTTTTGCTCTTCTGATACAGCAGCTAAACTTGAAGCATTATCATCTATTCTATTTGTACTTTTAGAAATGTCTTTAACCATATTCCCCATAGATTCTTGTGTGATAGAAAGAGCTCTATACATTGATCCAATTTCTGTCTTATCACTTAAATGGTCATCTGAAATATTCTCTGTAAAATCTCCCTTAGATAAAGAATTTAATATAGACTCCACAGACTCTATTTGTCCTGTAATTTGTCTTGCAATAATCACTATACTTAACGTTATTACAATAAGTACAATCAAGGATATTATAATACTAGTATTCCTTGCTAATATATTAGCAGACATAACTTCATTATTATCTAAACTTATAATTAGAGATAGGTTAGTACCTAAAATTGCTCCATAGGTGACAAATTTCTCTACTCCATTAATAGTTATTTGCTCTGTTCCACTTTCATCATTTTTTAATCTATCTTTTATAGCTAACATTCCATTATCATTTTGAAGCATTGATCCATAACCAATTATATCTTTATCTGAATTAAGTAAATATACTCTTCCAGAATCTAATACCTGCAAAGATTCAACACTTTTCTTTATATCGTTTGCACTCCTTTTTACATAAAGCACTCCAATAGAAACACCTTTTTCATTCTTAACTGGAACTGCATAATCTATTACATCTTGTCCTTCTTCACTATATATATCTGAAAAATATCTCTCTCCTGTCATACATAAACGATAAAACGACTCATCTCTCATATCTCTTCTTGTACCATCAGAGAAAATTGCTTGTCCACTATAATCTATGTATGCTATCTCAATATCACCTTTAGTTTCAGAATCAAGCTTTAACACCTTTGATTTTTCAATTAAAGGTATTTCTTCATTTACCAACACTGAGCTACCAGCCATGCTTCCAATAGATTCTAGGTTGGATTTTATAATACTTTTTACTGACTCTCCTGCAAGATTAGAAATTTGAGTAATTAATTTCGCATTTGTATTAATTGTACTTTTTTTAGATATAAGTAATCCTTGTAAAGAAATAACCACACTACCAATTATAACAAATGGTAATATTCTCTTTAGTAACTTAGCTTTTAATGACTTTGTTTTTCTTAGATTCTCAATATTCATTCATATCGTCCTCACTTTCCTTTGTATACCATATATAAATTCTACACCATTTTTACATAAATTTCATTAACTGTATTAAATTTCTCACTATATATACCATTTTCTATATTTAACACATATAATTTTGAATATAATGTTAAACTAAACAAATAATTTTATAACTCTATATAGAGTATAAAAAATTATAACCCCCAAAGAAAACCATAATACTGGTATCAAATATGCTTTATCATTCTTTTTATTCATACTTACTCCTTTGAATACTTTTTTATTATCTTAGTTAAGAAATCCACTGTCTTTATAGGAACCTTCCCAATTGAAGTTTCACCAGCTAACAAAAAGCCACTTACCCCAGAATTAACAAAATTATATATACCTTCTACTTCTGGCAATTCTGGTTTTCTACCATTTTTCATACTATTTAATAAATGAGTGGCCACTATAACCTCTTTATTATTTTTCACACATGATTCAATTACTTTACTTTCATATATTGGTGTATCTTCTATGTTGCTTTCTGGTATAAGATCACCTCTTCCTATTACAACTCCATCTACTTCTTTTAATATATATTCAATATTTTTTACACCTATAGGAGTTTCAACCTTAGCCCATATCTTAGGATTAAAATTCATATTTACTTCTTTAATGTAACTTTTCACCTTCTTAATATCACTAGGACTTTCAACAAAAGACTGACATACTACGTCCACATTATGATTTATCCCCCATAAAATATCACTTCTATCTTTTTCTGATAATGGTATCTTACTTCTATTTATACCTTTTATATTGCATCCTTTCCCTGCCCTTACTACTCCTCCTTTTATAACTTTAACCTTAATCAAATCTTCTGTTTTATTTAACACCTCAAAAAGCATTGTATTATCTTTCATAGACAAACTTCTTATTTTATTGGTGTTTAATATATTCTTGGAAATATTTAAAGGAATTACTTTTTTACTACCAAAGGCGAAATTATGTCCTCTCTTTTTATAGGAATCCTCTCCACAAAAAAATACTTCTTCTCCATGATATAGCTTAATTATATAAGGCAACTTATCAGACACTCTTATTTTACTTCCTGACAAATCTTGCATTATTTCGATATCACTTTTTATACTTCTTGCAATATTTACTTTTTCCTCAAACTCCTCTAATCTACCATGAGAAAAATTTAATCTTATCATGTTAGCTCCACTATCAATAATATCTCTTAATATTAGTTTTTCATTTGTGCTAGGACCTATTGTAGCTATTACTAACATCTTCTCCTCCTTATATATTAATGCTAGTTTATCTAATGGCCATCCACTATAGCACTTCCACCAGATAGAAACTTATCTGAAGCTAAGACTTCAGTTTATATTACTCTCTAATATTAATAAATATCACTAAATACTATAAATTTGTGGCACATGTTACATAACTACATATTATGTTATAGAGGTGATTTTATATGAAGGATATAAAAAAACTAATTGCCTTATGGAATAAACAATGCTCTTCAACAAAAATAATATTATTTATTGGATTTGCATGTCTTATGAATATGGTTATTTCAACTCTTTTGGGAAGCACTAACTTTCCAGAAAATAACATGGCTATAAAATCTATTCTTTCATCCATATTTGGATATGTGTTTGGAAAACATTGTATACCTAGTAAATTTGGTCATGAAGAAATTCAAACTATCACTGGCGGCCTAGTTGCAATCATTTGTCTAGCTGCATTATTTATAACAAATTGGATGCATCTTGATCCATCTTTATCTGGTCTAAGCGAAATAAGAGACTTATTGTTACTTGCTGTAGGCTTCTTAATTTCAAAGGCAAAGAATGAAGGAAAATCTTGCTTATAAAAAGTAGAATAGATACTTATTTTGCTTGATTTTATACTTTCCTATGCCTAAAAAAAAACTAAACCCAAGGATTTCCTTGGGTTTCTTCTAATATTAATTCATTATGAATGTATTGTTCTAAATAACTATTATTCTGAATAAGTTTATATAGTAACTACTTATGTTATGGAGGTTTTCTTATGAAGAGATTTACAATATACACTTTTCTTATACTATCACTTTTGTTACAAGGATGTTCCTTTAATGATCCTAAATACATAAACTTTAGTAAAAAATCCTCTCCTGATTTTTACACTAAAGAAATTTATTCAAAACTTCTTAATGATGAAGAGTATTCTATAGAATTATTCAACACTAACTTCTATAAAAATGTTCCTATTAATAAGGAAGAGGATAACGATATTATAGAAAATTTTATTCGTTCCCTATCTAAAGATAACTATAAAACTGATGGAACTATTCCAGAAGAAAAAGAACCATATCAATTAAAGATTACCTTTGATGATTCAAAGTATGTAATAAAAATATATAGCAATAGTATAGTAACCGTTTCTCCTTGGGATGGAATATATCCTGAAGATATTATTAATATTGAAGATGTTCCTAATAGATATAATTTATTTGACTTTTGCTCACATATTGAACATGAATGGAAGTATAATCAATAAAATAAAAATCACTTGCAATATTTATGACCTGGAACTGCTCCAGGTCTTTTCTAATTAAAATTTAAAATTTCCAACAACCTTTATTATTTCTTCGATATACTTATCAACTCTCAATTTAATTTTATCTTCCATAATAAATCCCTCACAAAATTATTTTCAAACAAAATATATGCACTTTTAGAATTCATCTCACAAAAAAACCTTCAAATCCGCATTTTTACTATAACTTCTTAAGTTCTTTTCTTCTTTTCTCGTTAAGTTGTTAAAAACTTAACAACTTATCTTTCTGCATATAAAATTTATAGAAAAAAATTTGGAGGTTTGAAATGGCAAGAAAAAAAAAGAATTTGTAATGTCCAAAGACGATTTATATTACGAAGAACCAATTGATGAAATCTGTTTTACAGATTACGTTCCACCATGTAAAGATAATGTTTCTAATTTTTGTTTTACTGATGAAGCTAAAGAAGAGAACACAGTTTTTGAAAAGAAAAAAGAGGAGACTCAACCTGTCACTAAAATAAAATTTACTCCACTACCTATTGAAAATAATAGACATACAACTCAACCAAATGGTATTCCCCCTCCTATTGATGGAAAACTTTTTGAAGTCCGCAGATCTTATTCTTTTAGAAAATCCACACTAATAAAGCTTAATCAAATTAAAGGTACTAGTTCTGACTACAATATCTATATGAATACAATTATTGATAGTGCTATCTGCTTTTACTATAATCATGTAATGAAAAAAAGTTGGGAGTAACTCCACTCAACTTTTTCTTTCAAACCAACTTTTCTATTGCACAATTTATATATATTACCATTACATCCAATAAAAATAGTATTAATAATTTTTTACAATATAAAAAATGTTAACAATCCTTATTTTAATATTTATTGTAACTAAAAAAGGCTACTGGAGAGTCTCCAATAGCCCAATTCCAAGCGAATACTTAAATAATAAATACCTAGAATCGCTAAAATTTATTAATATAATTATTTAGGTATTACTATAATCACTTATGTTTTTTATTCCTAAATAAATATACTCCACTTAATGTAAGTATTGAAGCCAAGGCCATAATAGGTGAAGATACATCTCCAGTTTTTGGTGGATTACTACCTTCATTATCATTCTCTTCTTTACCTCCATTATTATCTTCATCTTTTGGTATTTCTTTCTCTATCTCTTTTAAATTAGATAAAGCACTTTTTAAACTATTAACTATATTATCAACTTCCTCTTGAGTTGCATCTGAGTTATTTAAAACTAACCTTGCTTCACTTAAAACATTTTTAAATACTGCCCATGTTTCTGCTGTATAATCACCTTCATTCTTAGCTTCACTAGCTTTAACTAACTCTTCTAATTTAGATTTATCAACTGCTTTCACTTCTTCTTTGTTATTTATTTTTAGTATAGTAAATGAGTGAGGATCTAATTCTAAATTCATACCTTCATTATCTACTACAAATTTGGATTTTTCTATCTCAACATTATTAGGATTATCTAAAGTATTTTCTTCACTAAACGAATCTCCAGCAAGCTTCTGCACATCAACCACCTTATTAGTTAAGTCTACACCATCAACTTGAACTTCTATATTTCTTTTCTCATTCTTATCTAGATTAACTACAGCTAAATAAATATTACCCTCTTCATCCTTACTGGCTAATGCATTGAATACATCAACAGTACTAGCAAACTTAGGCATATAACTGAAGTTACTACTTATAATCTCATTACCAAACATTCCATTTAACATTTCAAATACATGGGCAGAAGGTGTTGAGAAAAACTTATAATTACCTTCACCTGTTGATGTATCAGCGCCCTCTTGAGGTACTGCTTGTATTACAGCTTGTTGTGTTGGTCCTAATGAATCTGCACCTTCACTGTACCAATCTACTAAACAATGTTTTTGAATATATGGACTACCTAATCTCACATATTCCATTAAACATTTAGCTATATATACAGCATGTGTCTGAGATCTTAATAGTGGATTGGTAGATCTAAATATACCAAATTCAGAAATTACAGGCACCTTTCCTTCTGGCATTAAATCAACGTATTTCTGAACATGAGCAATACCATTTTTATCTGCTAGCTTCATTGCAGAGTCATAGAAATCTTCTCCTGAACCTGTTGGAGTACCTGAGTATGGATGTATAGTTAAACCATCATATAAATCATTATAATTATTTTGATTCATAGTTTTTACAAAACCTTCTGTTTCAAAACTTGAATATACCTGAATTTCTTTATCAGTTCCAGATAATTCATTTATTTGCTTAATTGTATCTCTCATTGCTTGTGACACTTGGATAAATCCATCTTTTTCAACTGTATATGATACTTTTATAGTAGCACCTTCTTTAGGTATGTTTCCATTTACTCCATCACCAAATAATAGTTCCCCATTAAAGTAATTAACTTCCACTACATTTTCAGCACCAGTATTTTTAATATTTTCTACTACAGTCCATTCAACATCATTAACATATACATGCACTGAGTCTTTTTTTACTGCCGTAAATTCATCTTTTTTATAATCCTCTTGAGTATCACTTCCTCTACCCGGTATTGTATTAGCATATCTCATATACTTAACTTGGTTAGGTTCACCATTACTCTTAGCTGTTGATGCATTCCATTCTTCTGGTTCTACAACTTCTTGTTTTGTTATATTTATAGTTCCACCATTAATATAATGATCTAGAGCTTTTCCATCATAAGCAGTCCAATACATTTGTGAAGTTGATCCATCAACTCCACCTTGGTTCATTTCATTACCAATTTCAAAGAATCTTACATTATAAGGATTATGATGTCCATTTTTCTCACGAACCTTTGCCCATTCGATTCCCCCATTTGGATTTGTACCTACTTCAGCATTAAGATATTCAACTAAGTCTGCAGCATCTTGTGCTGAACCTCTACCTAATCCATATACATAAACTATTTCAGAATTGTTTTCATCAGCAAATGTAGCTACTTCTCCTAATCCAAAGTTAGGCTCTATTCCTTTAGCTGCACTATAGAATCCATGAATTTGATTTTTTCTATTAGATGAATCTCCTATAGAGTCTTTCCATCTAAATAAATTTGAGATAGTACCACCTGGATATCTTAGAGAACCAAAATTTGCATTTTTATAAAGTTCTGTAAAGTCTTCCCTCATCTTTCCTGTTTCAGAGTCAAAGCTTCCATATCCATTAAATGAATATCTATGATTAATTCCAAAAGTAGCACGATCAATTGAACGTTCAACTTCATTTGGATTTAATTTTAATTTTACGTTTTTATCTACTTTATCTTCATATATTTCTTTTGCTATATCCTTACCAATTGCATAGTCATATACCCTAATTTCATCTATTTCTCCTACAAATTGTTGTGGATTTTCTGCATTAGGATTTTTATGATTTCCTATTATTAAGCTAGTCATCTCATCAACTGAGTTATCTCCAGCATCATATTCCCCATCAAGTTCTCCATTAATGTAATACTTAACTTTATTTGACTTAGGATCAGTAGTTATAATAACATTTTGCCAAGTTCCCTTAGTTACTGTATTAGTGGATAAAACATCTGCACCATTAACATATGAACCATACTTATTATCTAGGCGAAGTGTTAATAAAGATCTTCCAGCATCCCCTTGTTGTAGTAACGCTGTATGGTTATCTTTACTAACTTCTCCGGTTTTATACCACAAAGAGAAGGAATATTGATTTTTACCTGTATTAATGAAATTATCAATCTTTAGACTACTATCATTACCTTTATTAAAGATTAATGAATTCCCCAACTCTTCGTTACTTGATTTTCCTATAGCTACATTATTACCTATTAATTTTCCATCTTTATCTCCAACTAAGTTGTCTACATTTCCATCATCAAAGTTCCAATGTCCTATTAGATTATCTTCAATTGTTTTATTAGGTGATTTTACTGATTCATATATAGCCTTTGCTTCACTATCATTTATGATTCTATCATATACACGGACCTCATCTATTTCCCCTTTCATTGAGTCTGGATCTTTTCCACCATTTTTATGCCTTCCTATTAATAAACTTGTTAATGCATCTACTTTATTATTTCCTGCATCTTTTTCCGAGTCAAATTTACCATTTATATAGTACTTTATTTTATTAGATTCTGGATCTATTGTCATTGATACATGTTGCCAAATACTTATATCTACATCTGTATTACTATCTACATTTTGTGCATTAACAAAACTTCTATATTTATTAGTAGAAGTTAATAATAGTAACGATCTACCATTACCATCTTGTTGAGCTAATACAGTATTATTATGAGTTGTTACATTCTCATCATACTTGTACCACATTGATATGGTATATGGTTTCGCACCAGTATTTATAAATTCAGGAACCTTCATATAACTATCAGAATCACTACCAAAGTAAAGGGATTTTCCCATATCTGAGTCTTTAATAGATATTCCTTTACCTATGAGCTCTCCATTCTTATCACTATTTGCTTTGTTAGTTAGTGTTCCTTCATTAAAATCCCAATATCCTATTAAGTTTTTTTCAATGTTTACATCTTCCTTAATATTCTTAGCGCTAACCACTGATATGGGAGAAACACATGATACAATCAAAGTAAACGATAACAATAAATTTAATATTCTCTTCTTTCTCAAACCTCTTCATCTCCTTATTTTTTGTTATATAATTATAGACTTACAACCAATCCTATAATTACACTCTTAATTATCAAAAAAAGATTCATCTTTAATACATGTTTTTACGCTAATACTAAAGATGAATCTAAATTTAATCAATAAATACTGAACATTTAAGCAATCACTTTTATTTAATATTATTTATTCAAAGTTACAGTTATTTTTTTAAATAAATCTTCCACTACCTCTTTTCTAACGAATCCTGTTTCTTCTTCCATAGCATTTGCTGTACCACAAGCTGAAGCATATCTTAATATATCTTCTATATCATAGCCTCTTTCTAAGGCAACAGCTACGCCACCAACATAAGAATCGCCAGACCCAACAGGATTTACAGCTTTTACTTTAGGAACAATTACTTTATAAAACTTTCCTTTATAACCTGCTATTGAGCCCTTACTTCCAAGAGAAATAACTACAAATTCTATTCCTTGTTCTTGGAACTTTATAATTTCTTCAATAGCATCTTCATCAGTTTCTATTCTTTTACCTGTTAATGCCTCTATTTCATCTCTATTAGGTTTAATAAAGAAAGGCTTAGATTTTATACCTTCTACTAAAAGTTCTCCACTTGTATCTAATAAAAACTTCTTGTTGTTTTTATTAGCAATACTAATTAATTCACCATAGAAACTTTTAGGAATATTTCTTGGTACACTACCAGAAGCAACAATAATATTGCTGCTCTTTATTAACTCTTTATATTTTAATAAGAACTTATTTTGTTCTTCCATAGAAACTTCCGGTCCTGGTTCTAATATTTCAGTTTGATCTAAATCCTCTGTAATTATAGCTAAACATTCTCTGGTTTCACCATTTATTTTTATAAAATCACTCTTTATATTATAATCAGATAACTTTTCTTCAATAAATTCACCAGTTTTTCCACCTAAGAATCCTGTTGCAATACATTCTTCGCCTAAGATAGTAGCTACATTGGTAACGTGTATTCCCTTACCTCCAGGTGTGTTTTCAACCTTAAAAGCCCTCATTACAGTTCCTTTTTCAAGCTCCTTCATTTCATATCTTTTATCAACAGATGCATTTAAATTTACTACTAATATCATATCTAACTTCCTATTCTATTAATATCTATTTGCACTACCGCAAATTTGTATCTTATGTTCTACTATTTTCTTCATTGCTTCTTTACCAGGAGTCATATACTTTCTTGGATCATTAGCTTCTGGATGCTGGCTGAAGTATTCCTTTAATGCACCTGAGAATGGAATCTTTAAATCTGTTGCAACATTAACCTTACATATTCCAAGTGAAATAGCCTTCATTACCAATTCATCTGGAACATCTGAGGCTCCATGTAAAACTAGTGGAACCTCTACTTTTGATCTTATTTCCTTTAATCTTTCAAAATCAAGTTTAGGTTCACCCTTATATAATCCATGAGCTGTCCCTATAGCTACTGCTAAAGAATCAATTCCTGTTCTCTTTACAAACTCTGCTGCATCATTAGGGTTTGTATACATTGTATCTTTTTCATCTACAATTAAGTCATCTTCTTGTCCACCTAATTTTCCAAGTTCTGCTTCTACTGTAGCATCAAATTTATGAGCATAATCTACTACTTCCTTAACCTTAGCAATGTTCTTTTCAAACTCTAGCTTTGATGCATCTATCATACATGATTTAAATCCAATATCTATATTACTCTTTATAGCCTCTACATCTTCAAAATGATCTAAATGAATTGCTATTGGAATATCATATTTATGGGCTGCTACTTCTGCCATTGCATTTATATATTCAGCACCTGCATATTCAATTGTTGAAGGTGTCCCCGCAATTATTACTGGTGATCTCATTTCAACAGCTGTATCTACAACTACTTGTAATGTCTCCAGATTGTGTATATTGAATGCTGGAACAGCATATCCATCTCTTTGTGCATTTAAAAGCATTTGTCTTGTTGATAGTATACTCATTTTTATCCCCCTAAATATTAATCGTGATATTCTCCTCTTTCCCACTTCTCATTGAACTCATCAAAATAATGTTCATCACCATTTGCATAATCTTTTTCTATCATGTTATCTATCTTTTCAATTAACTTCTTGTTTTCTTCTGTTGGCTTGTATTCAGTTTCTAAGAATACATCAATAATGTTTTCCATTAATCCAATCCCAGTAATTCTTCCACCAAAACCAAGAATATTTATGTTTAATTCTTCTTTAGAATATCTTGCTGTTTCAACATCTCTTACTAGAGCAACTCTAGCTCCCTTAATCTTAGCTGCTGAATTAGTTATACCAACTCCTGTACCACAGATTACTATTCCTAAATCTGCTTCTCCATTTACTACTTTTTCAGCAGTAGCCTTTCCGTATATTGGATAATGAGTTCTTACATGGTCATAAGTACCATTATCTATAACTTCATGCCCCTTTGATTTTAAATACTCAACTACGCTATTTTTAACATGTGTAACTATATGGTCGCATCCAACTGATATAATCATTTCTTTTTCCTCCTATGCCATTTTATTTAACATATCTACTCTTATTTGATGTCTTCCACCTGAGTATTCAGATGAAACGAATTTTTCTGAAATTCTTTTTCCAATTTCTAAACTTGTAACCTTAGAACCCATTGTTATTATTGAAGTATTATTATGGTCTCTAGTCATCTTAGCTGAATGTTCATCAGCTACTTGTGCACATACTATATACTTATGTTTTGCACACACATTAAAGGAACCTGTACCATATTCATCTACTACGATACCTCTTACCCCTTCTTTATTAAGAATTGCTTCACATACTAAATTTGAGGCATCATAAAAATCAACTTCTTTTCCTTCTGTTTTATCTATGACTTCATAACCTTTGTTAAGTAAGTCTTCCTTTATACCATTTTTAAATTCTACACTTTTGCTATCTGATGCAATTATTACTTTCATCGAATTTTCCTCCTACTATTTTAGATTTAGTCTTTCAAATTGCTCTTTTGGAGCATCCATTTCTTCTAATCCTCTTTTTAAAAGGTCAATATATTTGTTTTCTAAAGTTTCATCCTTTATTGGATTTACTTGAGGATAGTCTTCAACTATATTAAACAACTTACTTTCAGAAGTATATTTCAAAGCATCATCAACATTATCTAGTATTGAAGGATTTTCTATTGGAATTTTATAAACAGGATAATCTGTTCTCTTTAAGAACCTACCCATTTCTATTTCCTTCTCTCTTCCTTTTCCTAAATACTTTCTAATTGTTGTTGGTATGCATGTATATTCAAAGCATGGCTTATTTTCTTTATTAGGTGCTCTAAAATATGTATGTTCACCATCTGTAACATTCATTGCTATTCCATGGTAACCATATAAAGCATACTCCCTGTTATATTCTCTACCTTCAGGAATTGGTTTCCACGAAGCTCCTTGAACATCTTCTGGAATTTCTACTCCTGAATAATCTAGAACTGTTGGCATAATATCAATATTTTGAGTTAATACATTCACTCTTTCTCCTGCCATCTTTCCTTCTGGGAAATGTACTAATAAAGGAATGTGAGCTAACTCATTATACATATGCATATAATTCTTACCAAAGTAATTCCTTTCACCTAAGAAATATCCATGGTCTGTAGTTACTATAACTAAAGTATCTTCATATATATTAAGAGCCTTTAATTTATCTATTAATTTTCCAAAATGTTTATCTGTCATTGTAAGTAATGCGGCATACCTCTTATTTATATAGTCTAAGGCATCATCTGGCACATCAACTTCTTTATAATTTGGTGTTTCAAAATATGGTCCTTCATATTCACAACCATACATCTTCATATACTCTTCTGGAACATCAAATGGTTCATGTGGATCAAAAGTTTCTACCATCAAGAAGAAATCATCATGTTCCTTATTATCTTCAAGCCATTCACAGGCTGCATTAAATGTCTTAGGAGTTGGATATTCATCTTCTTGTCTTTCCCACTTTGTTCTGTTCCATTGATATTGTCTTCTTAATTTTCCATAATAATCATCTGGCATAAATGATGGATCATCAATTTTTGATATCCATGGATCTCCTTCTTGTCCTCTATAGAAGTCCCAAGTAGAGAATTGTTGAACATAATCCTCTCCACCTAATCTAAAATAGTGAGGATGGTCTGTTACTATATGACTAAATACATTCTTTTCTGATAATACTTTAGGAAGCGTTATATCAAATGGTTCTATTGGTCCCCAAGATCTTTCTAAAAAGTTCAAACGTCCAGTAAGTATATCTCTTCTTGCAGGCATACATGGAGCAGATCCAACCCAATGATTATCAAATGTAACTGCTTCCTTAGAGAATTTAGTTATATTAGGAGTCTTTACCCAAGTTTCATTATTGTAGACTTCCATCATATTTCTCTTTAATGTATCCATTAAAACTACGACTGTTCTCATATAAAATCCCCTCCAAATTTACTAAGTTTTAATTCATATTACTGTAGACAAGCAATAATATACTTATCAGCTTGTCTACAATAATTTTTAGGTGTGACCTTAAATTTTTAAGTTCACATATTCTTTTACTTCTATACTATAACTCCAGCCATTGACAATAATACTGCTATTATTAATACTCCGAATATTACCCAAACAGCATTCTTACCGTTAGATTTCTTTAATAGATAGTAACAAAGGAATGTTAATGCTAATGGAAGTAAGTTCGGCATTACTTTATCAAGCATTTCTTGTAACATTAAAGGATTTTCTCCTGCTGCAATCTGAACACCAAGTGTTACTTTTACAGTTGTTGCAATTAATCCACCAACAACAATAACTCCAAGAACGTTAGCCATATTTGCTAATCTGTCAAATATACCTTTTCCGTTATCTTCTCCACCTAAAACTTCCATCCCTTTAGAATAACCTTTAGTTACACCATAATACTTTAACGGGAAGTATAAACAGTTAATCATTAAGAACATTAATATTGCACCTAATATGTTTCCATCTAAAGCGAATGCCGCACCAATTGATCCTGCTATAGGCATCCATGTGAAGTTAAGCATACTGTCTCCAATACCAGCTAAAGGACCCATTAAACTTGTCTTCATTGAGATTACTGATTCTTTTTGATCTTCATCTGTTGTCTCTTCCATTGCTGCTACGATACCTAAGATAAAAGGCATTGCTATTGGATGAGTATTGAAATACTCTAAGTGTCTCTTCATAGCATTAGCTCTTTCTTCTTTTGATTTATCTTTATAAAGCTTCTTAAATATTGGCTTTAATATATAAACTGTACTTAAACTTTGCATTCTTTCATAGTTATGAGAGAATTGACATATTTGTGATCTCCAAAATACTTTCTTTAAATCCTTTTTATCAATTAAGTTAGCCATTATAGATCCCAGCCTCCTTCTACACCTTCTTCTACTTCAATAGATACTGTCGCTGCTTTATTAACAGATGATTCTTTTTGTTTATTGTTCATTATTAAGTCATAAACACCTGCGAAACATGCACCTATTAATGCTAATGCTAATGTAGGTAAATTTAAGTATGCAGTTAATGTGAATCCTAGTATTAAGAACATCCACATATTCTTTTTAAGCATCATAGTCAATAACATTGCTATACCTACTGCTGGAATTGCTTTTGATGCAACTGTTAAACCGGTCATTACGCTTGCTGGTATTGCTGCCATAATAGAGTCAATTGCACTTGCTCCTAAAAATACAGCTATAAATGTTGGTACTGCTCTACTTAAGAAAATTAAGCCACCACCCATATATTGAAGCTTGTCAATCTTATCAAAGTCACCTGTTTCAGCAATTTTATCTGCTTTGTGTACTAAAGAAATACTGATAGTTTTACATAACATATCAAGTTGTTGAACTAATAATGAAACTGGAATTGCAACAGCTACACCAGTTGCTTCTCCACCGCCTGATAAAATACCAATTGCTACACCAACTACTGAACCTGAAATAACATCTGGTGGAACATAAGAACCTACGTTGTTTACTCCTAACCACATTAATTCTAATGTTGCTCCAATTATAAGACCTTGAGTTAAATCACCTAAAATAAGTCCTGTTACTGCACCTGCAAGTAATGGTTTTCTGAAACCTAAATGTGGTCCATATTGGTCCCATGCACATATACCTGCCCAAACAGCCACTAATAATGCTTTGATTAACATAATAACCTCTCCTTTATTAATTTATTTATAAATTTTAAATTAGATCCTTCATGTATACTACGTCATCTTTAGGTACCATTTGTACAAATACTTCAATGCCTTTATCCATAAGTTCTTTAAATGCACTTTCTTCTTCAGGGGTTACTGAAATTGACTTTGTAAGTCTCTTTCTAGTTTCGTTGTATCTCATTCCTCCAGCATTTACCTTTTGAATTTCTAATCCCCCATTTACTACTTTTAATACATCTGTTGATGTTGTAAATAACAGCAAAGTATCCTTCTTTATTGGATTCTTCTTTAATACTTCTATAAATTGATCTACACCAAATACTAAAACTCTTACTCCTGCTGGAGCTGCAAGTCCTACTACTGATTTTTGTACTGGATCCTTGCTTACCTTATCATTAATTATTAGGACTTGTTCTATGCCATAGTCTCCAATCCAAGTTGAACAAACTTGTCCATGTATTAATCTGTCATCAATTCTTACTAATTTAACACCCATTTTTATTTCCTACTTAAACTCTCTATAAAGCTATTTCTTCCTCTTCTTCTTTTACTGATAACTTCTTGTTTATATCTATAAATGTTTCTTTATAAACCTCTTCTAACTTTTCTTTAATTGCTTCAGTTGGTAACTCTCTGTTTAATAATAGTTCTAATAGAACAGGTAAATTAAATCCTGTATACACTACTACATCGCATCCATCTAATATCATTCTTGAACTAGCGTTACATGGAGTCCCTCCAAATATATCTGCTAGAATAATTATTTCTCTTTCATCTTTTAATTCTTTATAAGCTTCTCTAAGCTCCTCTAAAACATTTTCTAAATCCTTATCATCAGTAACTGAAACTATTTTATACTTCTCTTGCTTCCCAACTATCATTTCAGCACTCTTCATTGCATACTCTGCAAAATGCCCATGACTTATTAATATGATTCCTATTTCTTTCATTTATGTACTCCCTCCTTATGCCTTTATTTAAAGCAAGTACCGTGCCAAAATCAGTATTGCAAGTGTATATAACGTTTTCAAACAAGTATAATACTCATTAATACTCTTTTTAAAAAAACAATACTGTTTATTAGTATCAATCCAATACTCTTCATATAAAATAGTATTTTTTTTATTTTCTAATAAGTTTGAAATCTGCTTGAAAATTATAGAAATTGAAATTAATATAGATAGTATAGGTTTTTTACAAAAGTTAGAATTGGAGGAAAAACAAATGAATTTACTTTACTTATTTATTGCTTTAGGGGCTACGACCCTAGGTTCAATGGCAGGTCTTGGTGGCGGGGTAATAATAAAACCCATTCTAGATTTCTTAGGCGACTATAACTTATCAACAATAAGTGTATTATCGTCATTCACTGTTTTTTCTATGGCTATAGTTTCCATAATCAAGCAAATACGTTATAAATTCAAAATTGAAGTAAGAAAAACTGTGCTTATTGGTATAGGTTCAATCTTTGGAGGTCTTATAGGAGAAAAACTAGTAAAGTTCATTTTAACCTTAATGCAACCAATAACAGTTACAATAATACAAAACTTTGTACTAGCTACACTACTAATTCTTGTATACATATACATGAATAATAAAGACAAATTTAAAAGCTACCATATAGAAAATTCTTTAGCATGTATAGCAATAGGGTTGCTTTTAGGAGCAATAGCATCTTTCTTAAGCATAGGAGGAGGACCAATAAATGTTTGTGTTCTTACAATATTCTTCTCAATGAATACAAAGGAGGCAGCTGTTAATTCAATAATAACTATATTATTTTCTCAGGCTTCAAAGCTAGTAACCGTTGCAACTTCTTCTGGTTTCAGTGGATTTGACTTAAGTATGCTACCATTTATGGTTGTGGGTGGAATCCTAGGAGGAATAATAGGTTCTAGGCTTAATAAGCTATATTCAAGCGAAACCATTCTAAAAGTATTTAACGTAGTATTAATAGCATTAATTATATTAAATTTCTATAATATTCTTTCAGTATTTATTTAATATGGGAGGTTAAAAAATGAAAAGAAATTTAAGCTTAATGATAAAACCGTCATCTAGTAAATGTAACTTAAAGTGTAAATACTGTTTCTATCACTCTATTGCTGATGCAAGAGATATAAAAGACTATGGCTTTATGCCACTTTCTACTCTTAAAGAAATCGTTTTAAAAGCTACTGACTATTGTAATGGTGGTCATTGTTCTATAGGTTTTCAAGGAGGAGAATCTACTCTTGTGGGCCTAGAATTTTATAAAGAGCTTATCAAATACACTAAAGAAATAACCAATAGTACAAGCTTCTCATTCTCAATTCAAACAAACGGTACACTACTGAATGATGAATGGGGGGAATTCTTAAAAGAAAATAAATTTCTTGTTGGTATTTCTCTAGATGGAAATAAGGATATTCATAATTTAAACAGACTTGATTATAAAAATAATGGTAGTTTTAATAGCGTCAATAAAGGTATTACTATACTAAAAAAATACGATGTTGACTTTAATATTCTTACTGTTATAACCTCAGCTTTGTGTAAAAAAGTTGAAGGCATTTATAACTTCTACAAAAAAAATAACTTTAAATACATTCAATTTAATCCTTGTTTAGAACCCTTAGAAAATACTTCTATGACTTTAGAAGAATATTCACTTACACCTAAAGAGTATGAAGAATTTCTCATTAAAACATTTGATCTATGGTATAAGGATGCATTAAACAATAATTATGTAAGCATAAGATTATTTGATAATATATTAGGACTATTCTTAAATAAAGATTACGAAGCTTGTGATATGAGAGGAGTATGCTCATGTCAACATATTATTGAAAGTGATGGTTCAGTATATCCATGTGACTTTTATACCTACGAGAATTACAATATTGGAAACATACTTAAAGACTCCTTTGACGACATTCATAAAAATGAAGGAACCATTAACTTTTTAAAGGAATCCACCGAAATAAGTACTAAATGCAAATCCTGCAAATATATGTTAATTTGTCGAGGTGGTTGTAGACGTCACAGAGAGAACCAAAATGATAATCTTAATTATTTCTGTGAAGCTTACTATAACTTCTATTCATATTCCTTAGATAAATTTAGACATCTATCACTTATAATTAAGAATTCTTCTTTTAGGAGGTAGATTAGGGTGTTAAGAATTGATGTCATAAAAAATCATATTGAGGCTTTTTGTGAAAACGTTACTATTAATGATATAAAAGAAAATCCAACTTTAGGAATTTCCTCTTTAGATATAGTTGAAAAACTTAGTATACTTAGAAATAATGCCTCTTCAGATTTGAATAAACTTTATAAAGATGGTTTACTTATAAAAATCAAAGGAAAACCAACTAAGTATTTTGACAGAGAGCGCTTTGAGAATATATTTCAAATCCTTTTAGAAGACCAATGTCTAGAATGCTCTTCTTTAGCAGATTTAGTTCCAATTTTAGATTATTCAAATGAGAAAGAAGTTAGTAATACTAATAACTTAGATCCTTTTAACAAATTAATAGGTTCAAATCATAGTTTAGCAGGTATAGTAAAGTTAGGTAAATCATCAATACTTTATCCTAATGGACTTCATACTATACTTCTTGGAGAGTCTGGTGTTGGTAAAAGTCTATTTGCCGAAATCATGTATGAGTATGGTGTACAAAATAATGTGTTTAGCAAAAACTCCTCTTTTGTGGTATTTAACTGTGCCGACTATGCTAATAATCCAAATCTATTAGTTGCTCAATTATTTGGTACTGTTAAAGGAGCATATACTGGCGCAGATACTGACAAAAAAGGGTTAATAGAAGAAGCTGATGGTGGGGTTTTATTTTTAGATGAAATCCATAGACTTCCTCCAGAGGGGCAAGAAATGCTCTTCTTATATATTGATAAACAAAAATTTAGAAGACTTGGAGAAACTTCCTCTGAGAGAACTGCTAAGGTCCTAATAATAGCAGCTACGACAGAAAATCCTAACTCTATGTTGCTTACTACATTCCTAAGGAGAATACCATCATCAATAAGAATTCCTAGTCTTAAAGAGAGAACCTTAAGTGAAAAACTAATGCTAGTTAACAATTTATATAGTGCTGAGTCTAAAAAAATAAATATGCCTATACATGTTGATAAAAACTGTTTATCAGACTTAATGCTATATAATCCTCATGGAAATATCGGTCAACTAGCAAGTGACATTCAACTATCCGTTGCTAGATCATATTTAGATAGTAGACTCAACAACTTAGATAAAGTTCATATAACCAAAGATTCATTGCCACTTTATACTAACAACACTCTATCTAACATAGAAATCTCAACTAGACAAAAAGTTGAACTTCTTTTAGATAAAAATGAATATAAATTTTCACCTGGAAGCCAAATCTTTAAAACGGCTCCCACACCAACATATGACTTTGTAAAATTCTATAATAATCAATTAAACATCTTAGGAAAGGATAATGTAGATATTAAGAAAACTTTTTCTGATTATACCCAACTAATTGCAAAAAATCTTACATTACAAAAAATGTATCCAGATTTTTTAGATGATGAAACATCAGAAATAATATCCACTCTATCTGATATTTTATATGATGATTTAAATCTTGTAATTGATAGAAGTTCATATGCAGCACTTGCTTTATATCTTAAAAATTTAAAAGACTACAATAGTGATACTAAACAAATTTCTAAAACTACAGACTTATTGGATATACCTTTAGAAATTCAATCAGTTTGCAAAAAGATTGTTAAAACTCTTGAAGTTAAATTTAATATATACTGTCCAACTGAAGAACTTAACAATCTAATGATTATAATAGATTCCTTAAAATCTAAAGAAAATTTTGATTCTGTAGGTATTATGATAGCCGCCCATGGAGACTCTTTAGCTAGTAATATAGCAGATGTTGCTAACGACTTACTTAGCATTAATTTTGCTTTAGCTATTGATATGCCTCTTACTGAGGATGCAAGTAAGATATTACCTCTATTCTTAGAAAAATTAAAACCAGGAACCTTTAAAAGAGGATTAATTTTATTTGCTGATATGGGGTCACTAACTACTCTTGATGAAGTCATAAAAGAGAAAACTGGAATAAATATTGTAACTGTTAATTCAACTAATATATTATTAGTTATCGAAGCTATTCGGAAGTCCATATTTTTAAAGAGTGATATGGATGATATTCTTCATGATTTAATAGGAATGAATAACAAACTTTCTTATAGCTTTAATAAAAAAATAGAGAACCACCTTTCAATAAATAAAAAGAGGTTAATATATACTGTTTGTAATTCAGGTGAAGGCGTGGCAAACTACCTTCATTACAACTTAAAGAATATATTAAAAGATAATAATATTTATGATATAGAAATAATTCCTTTAAATTTAGAAAGTAAGACTCAACTTAGAGACATAATACATCGAACATCTATTGATAAGAAAACAATAGCTATTGTAGGTAGTATAAACCCAGATACAAACGATATTCCATTTATATCTTTGGAGGATATCGTATTGCATAATGGTGTTAATAAACTTCTTTCTTTAATAGGAGTACAAAATAAAAATACTGAAAATAAAATAGTTACAACCTTAACAAAAGATATAGCAATAAATATTACTTGTGATGCTGTAGACAAGTATTTAACTATATTCTCAGCATACAAGATAAAACCACTTGTCTTTAACTTTATAAATGCTATCGAAAAGAATTTAGAAATTGTATTAACAAACTCTAGCATAACAAAAATCTTTATTCATTTATCCTGTGCTATAGAAAGAATTTTTCTTAAAGACTTTATTTTAACCCCTCAAGAAGAAATGTCTAGCTATATTATAAATAATGAAAAGTATGTAAACGTAACAAACAGGGCGCTAGAAGAATTAACTGATAACTTGAATATAACAATCCCAACAAATGAACTTTACTATATATGTGAAATAGTAAAAGATGCTTATAAACAAGCTACAACATAAAAAATTATAGTTATATCTACATCAAAAAAGAAAACTGCCTATTCTAGCAGTTTTCTTTTTCTATATCCTCTAATAATCTAAATACTCTCTTTTTAAGAAGTGGATGTACTTTATTACCACATATTTCACTAAGAGGTTTTAATACAAATTCTCTTTCTTCCATTCTTGGATGTGGAACTGTAACCAACTCATCTTCTAACACTAAATTATCATAGAAAATAATATCTAAATCTATGATTCTTGGGCCCCACTTAATTATTCTTTCTCTCTTCATTTCCTGTTCTATATCTAATAGAACCTTCATAAGTTCCTGTGGTGAAAGAATTGTCTTAAGTTTTAAAGCAGCATTTACAAATTTCTCTTGATCTAAGTAGCCCCAAGGCTCTGTTACTAAGAAAGAAGATACCTTTTCAACCTCTATTTCCTTATAAGAATTTATTAACTCTATTGCTCTATGTAAGTTTTCTTCCTTATTTCCAATATTGCTTCCTATTGAAAGATATGCTTCATGCCATCCTCTTTCAATCTGTACTGCTGCATAATCTAAATGTCTTCCTATTGGTGCCCAAGGTTTTTTTAAAGTTACCTTAACCTCTTTAACTAAGGGATAATTATACAAAGTAAACTCTGCTACCTTTTGCGCCGCTGTTTCTATAAGATCATACGATTCCTTCACAAATTCTTTTTCTATACCATGGCAAAGCTCACCATAGTGAACTGACCTAGTTAAATCCCCAGTTCTTCCTGCTTCTTCTAAACTCAAAGTTAATTCTAAATCTAAAATAAACTTTTGCCCTAAAGTTTTTTCTTCTTTAAAAACCCCATGATTAGCAAATATCTCAACGTTTTTTAAATATATCTTATCCATTCTATACACCTTATTTCGCTTTAAGTATTGCATCAGTCATAACACAAGCCCTTTTATTCTCTAAAACATCATGAACTCTTACAAATTCACAACCTTTCATTATTCCAATTACAGTAGTTGCAACTGTTCCCTCAACTCTTTCTGTAACAGGTAAATTTAAAGTTAATCCTATCATAGACTTTCTTGATGTTCCAAGTAATACTGGTAGCCCTAAATTCTTTATCTTTTCTAAGTTATTCATAACAATTAGATTTTCTTCATAAGTCTTAGCAAAGCCTATTCCTGGATCTAATATTATGTTCTCTCTCTTTACACCTGCTTCAAGTGCAATATCTATACTTTCAGCTAAATCCATAATTATGTCATTCATTAAATTAGTATAAGGTTTATCTTCCCTATTATGCATTAAGATACATTGAACATTGTACTTTGCAGCAACCTTTGCCATTTCCTTATCTTTTTTAAATCCCCATACATCATTAATAATGTCTGCCCCTGCCTTTATTGCTTCTTCAGCAGTTCTAGCCTTATATGTATCTATAGAAATTATAATATCAAACTTTTCCTTAATAGCTTTAATTATTGGCACAACTCTATTTATTTCTTCTTCAACCCCTACTGGTGCAAAGTTAGGTCTTGTAGATTCTCCACCTATATCTATTATGTCAGCTCCATCTCTAATAAGTTCTTCTGCATGCTTTACTGCAAGTTCAACCTCATTAAATTTCCCTCCATCTGAAAATGAATCAGGTGTAACATTTAAAATTCCCATTACATAAGTTCTTTCACCTAAGTTAAATTCCTTATTTCCTATTTTCATTTTTCCTCATACCTTTCTCTAATACTTTATTTTAAAGTTCTTTTTCTCTTTACTCCAATAACAATCTTTTTCAGATTTACACGAAAAACAATTTCTAGACAGCTTGTCGCTTTCATATATAATTCTAGATAACTCATCAACACTATCTTTTCTATGATTCTCTATTCCTTTTAAAATTTCATTCTTCTCCTCTTTTGTAAAGCTAGTTTCCTTTAAAATATCTTTAGCTATTATAACACTACCTTCATGGTGTGGAATTTCTTCTTTATACTCTAAAACTCTTCCAATATCATGTAATAACCCAATTGCATAAATAACCTCTTTAGAATACTTAAGCCCCTCTTCTAAAACTCTTATGTACGCAATTCTTGAAACATCCAAAAAATGCTCTATGGTATGATTACAAAATACTCTTTCCTTTTCTAGCTCACTAAGTTCCTCTAAATAAACCTTGTAATCTTTATTATTTAATATCTCATTAACCTTATCCAAAGTCTTTAAATCTCCTATCTTTGAATTAAATCTAAAACTTCTCTTCTAAGATTATAGTTTTCCTCAAAGCATCCTCTATAAGTAGTTGTAAAAGTTCTAGTACCTGGCTTCTTAACCCCTCTCATGGTCATACACATATGCTCTGCCTCAATAACTACCATAACCCCTTCTGCATTTAAGTACTTCATTAAAGCATCAGCTACTTCTGAAGTTAACTTTTCTTGAAGCTGAGGTTTTTTAGCATAAGTTTCTACTGTTCTTGCAAGCTTTGAAAGCCCGGCCACTCTGCCCTTTGGTATATATGCAATATGAGCCTTACCATAGAAAGGAACTAAATGATGCTCACACATTGAATAAAATGTTATGTCTTTCTCTAAAACCAGGTCATCTCTATCAACTTCAAAAGTCTTCTTTAAGTGTTCCTCTGCTGTGGCATTTATTCCTGAAAATATTTCTTCATACATCCTAGCTATTCTATCTGGAGTTTCTATAAGACCTTCTCTGTTAGTATCTTCTCCAATAGCTTCCAATATAAGTTTTACACCTTCTTTTATTTTTTCCTTATCTACCATTATTTATTAACCCTCCTAGTTTACTGCTTATCATATTTGTTAAATCCCCTTGTTCAAAAACTCTATCATTAATTCCTGTTACCTTTATTACTCCCATTAAACTGTTGGTAATAAAAACTTCATCGCTATGGTAAAGTTCATCTAAAGTAATACTCTTTTCTATTACATTAAAATTACTTACAATCCACTCTCTAATTATACCACCTAGAAGTCCATCTTCAATTTTAGGTGTTAAAAGAACACCATTCTTTATTAGAAATATATTAGCACAGCTTGTTTCTGTAACAAAACCTTTTTCATTAAGAAATAAAGCATCATTATATCCATTTTTTATAGCTTCCTTCTTCTCAATGATGTTCTCTATATATCCATTCCACTTTATCTTGGTCATTTTTGATGTGGAATTTCTTCTAACCTCTGAAACCCTTAAGGTCATCCCCCTATTATAATCCTCACTTGTATAAGGATTATCCCTTTCAGTAATAATAATATTTTTAGGAGTAACTAAAATCTTTAACACCTTATTTTTTATATTTATATTTTCTAAAAAATCAAGAAGCTCTTTCTTCTCTAAAGTTTCTAACTCTAAACTCTTCATACTTTCTTCAAGCCTATTTAGATGTTCTTTTAAAAACAAAGGCTTATCTAAACAAAGAATAGTCTCAAAAAGTCCTTGTCCAAAGAAAGTACCTTCATCCAATAGAATTTTGTCACTATTATAAACTATTTCTCTCATTATAACACCTTCATTAAGGCTTTTGCTTTGTCAATTGTTTCAAACCATTCATCCTCAGGATTTGAGTCCCAAGTGATTCCCCCTCCAACACCAAAGTAAGCCCTATTATCCTTTTTAATTATTGTTCTTATTACTATATTAAAATCACAGTTTCCTCGGATATCAAAGTACCCAATAGAACCTGTATAAAGATTTCTCTTAAGACCTTCAAGCTCCTCTATAATTTCCATAGCTCTTATTTTAGGTGCTCCAGTAATTGACCCCCCTGGAAAACACTCCTTTATGCACTTAATAGAAGATGCCCCATCTTTTAATCTTCCTTCTACTGTAGAAACTAAATGAAATACAGTTGCATATTCTTCAATTTTAAATAGCTCTGTTACTTTAACAGAATGAGGAGTACACACCTTACTTAAATCGTTTCTTTCTAAATCTACTATCATCAAAAGCTCGGATTTATCCTTCTTTGAATTTATAAGAGCCTCTTTATTCTCTTTATCTTCTTTAGGATTTTTCCCCCTTGGTCTTGTTCCTTTTATTGGTCTTGTATGAACTTTTCCATCAACTACAGATAAGAACCTTTCTGGTGATGAACTTATCACTTGAAAATCTTCAAAGTTCATATATGCTGAAAAAGGAGCTTTATTAATACTTCTTAATTTTTCGTATATTTTAAAAGAAGGAGAAGTGTTTTCACACCATATTCTTCTTGTCATATTAGCTATATAAACATCACCACTTCTGATGTAATCTTTAAGCTTTCTTATAGCGTCTTCATATTCTTCTTTTTCAAAATTTGAGTAAAAGGTATTGTTACTCTCCTCAAATCTTACCTCTTCAAACTCCCTATATTCCTTTAGTTTCTCTAAAATCAATCTAGTACTATTTTCTATGTATCCAAGCTCTGTAACATATGTTTTCTTACTATGTAAATCAAATATAATTAAGTTTTCATATATGTTAAAAATGCTATCAGGTATTAAAAAATCTTCCTTAGATGTATTAGGCAAATCCTCTAAAATCCTACCTATATCATAAGAAAAATACCCTATTGCCCCACCTATAAAAGGAAGATGACTTTCTCCCTTAAAACTGAATCTTTCCATTATCTCCTCTAAGCATGAAAAGGGATCATTTGACTCTATCTTTTCATTATTTATGTAAACTGAATTTCCTTGTGACCTAAAATTCAAAATTGGGTTTATACCTATAAACGAGAATTTAGATAATTCCATGTCCTCCTTAGAGCTATCTAAAAATATACTTTCCTTAAAATCCTTAAAAAGCCTATATGTATGAAACGGATCATAATATTTTTCTAATTCTTCTATCTTAAAGTTTACCATTCTTAAACCTCTTACACTCATTTATAAAGTTATGTAGCATCTTGTGACCATCCTCTGTTAGCTCTGCCTCAGGATGAAATTGCACTCCAAAAATTGGATAGCTTTTATGCTCTATTCCCATTATAACCCCATCTTCTGTTTCTGCTGTAACCTTTATTTCACAAGGGAGATTATCCTTTGATATCACTAAGGAATGGTATCTTGTAACCCTTAGAGGATTTTTAATACCTTCAAATATTCCTTCATTATTATGAGTTATATAGCTAAGCTTTCCATGGACAGGCTCCTTGCCTTTAAGTATTTCCCCACCAAAATAGTGTCCAATGCATTGATGCCCTAAACATACACCTAATATGGGAATCTTTCCTTTAAATTTATCTATTATATCTAAAGATAAACCTGCTTCTTTAGGATTTTTAGGTCCTGGAGATATAACTATTCCACTATATTTATTTAAATCTATATTATTTATATTTATCTTATCATTTCTAACCACTTCTAACTCTTCTTCTAGCTCTTCAAAATATCTTACTAAGTTATACACAAAAGAGTCATAGTTATCTATCATTAGTAACATATTTACCCCCTTAAACTGTGACTAAAATCATTTCTCATTATAACATAAATGAAAACAAAAAGTAGGAGCAGCAAATTCACTACTCCTACTTTTTGTTTTATAAATAATTCTATTTACACTCTGTGATATCTACATAAACATATTTATCCTATCTTATTAAGAGTATATAAATTATAATACTTTCCACCCTTAGCAATAAGTTCCTCATGACTTCCAAGTTCAATTATCCTTCCATCTTCTATAACCATAATACTATCTGCATCTCTTATGGTACTTAATCTATGAGCTATTATAAAGCTTGTTCTCCCCTTCATTAAATTCAACATAGCTTGCTGAATTCTAAGCTCTGTCCTAGTATCTACGTTACTAGTAGCTTCATCTAATATTAATATTGAAGGATTTGATAATACAGCTCTAGCTATAGCTAATAATTGCTTTTCTCCTGCACTTAAATTGCTACCACCTTCTGAAAGGACTGTGTCATACCCCTCTGGTAGCCTTGATATGAACTTATGAGCATTGGCTATTTTTGCTGCAGATATTATTTCTAAATCTGTTGCAGCCTCTTTTCCATACATAATATTTTCCTTTATTGTTCCAGAAAATAAATAGGTATCTTGAAGTACTATCCCAAAGTTGCTTCTCAAGCTATCTCTTGAATAATCTCTTATATCAACCCCATCAATAGTTATTGATCCTTCAGTTATTTCATAAAATCTAGTTAATAAATTTACTATTGTAGTTTTCCCTGATCCTGTAGCACCAACTATTGCTAAAGATTTACCTTCCTCAACCTTAAAGCTTATATCATGTAATACTATATTATCCTCATTATAACCAAAACTTACATCTTTAAACTCTACGTTTCCTCTTACATTTTTTAATTTTTTACATGCTTTCTTGTCTTCTACTTCTTCCTTTTGGTCCAATACTTCAAATACTCTTTCTGCCCCTGCTAATGCTGATTGTAGGGTATTAAATATATTTGCAATATCATTTAAAGGCCTTACAAACTGTTTGCTATAACTTATAAATGAAGCAATTATACCTATTGTTATCATATTACTAACAGCTAAAATCCCTCCCAATAAAGCTACTACTGCAAATCCAAAATTATTTATTACATTTATTAGTGGCATTAAATATCCAGTCCAAATTTGTGCCTTATATCCCTTTACCCTTAAATCTCTATTTAAATCTTCAAAGGCAGATTTTATTTTTTCTTCATGATTAAAAGCCTTAATAACTTCTAAGCCAGATATACTTTCCTCAATATGTGCGTTTAAATTTCCTAAAGCAACTTGTTGTTCCTTAAAATATATCTTAGTTCTCTTAGCAATGGTTTTTGATAATATAAGAACTAATGGCGCAGTAATAAGTCCTGCTATAGTTAATATAGGACTTAATACAATCATCATTATTAATGAACCTATTATACTTATTGAACTACTCATAAGAGTTGATATTGAAGATGATATTGTAGTACTAATATTATCTATATCATTAGTTAATCTACTCATAATATCTCCATTTAAATTACCATCAAAATATGATGTAGGCAATTTTTGAAGTTTGTCAAAAAAGCCCTTTCTTATATTTTTTACTATTCTTTGAGAGATACCAGCCATAGAAAGTCCCTGAATAAGATTTATACTACTATCAATAACATAAACAGATATTAATATATAAATTATTCTTTTTACAACTGTAAAATCTACATTATTAACACCAACTGATATGACATCTACAGCTTTCCCTATTAAATAAGGAACTAAAAGTAATATTAATGTATCAGCTGCTATTAAGAAAAATATTAGTATAAAAAATCTTTTTTCTCTTCCAAATAATCCCCATAACCTAGATAATGTATTTTTTAAGTTTTTAGGCTTTTCATTGTTACTCATAAACCTACTTGCTTTAGATTTTCCTGAAGTAAAAGTCTTATCACCTGACATTTTCTTCCCCTCACTTATTGTTGCGATTTATAGATATCTTTATAAGTTTCACAATTACTCATTAATTCATCATGGGTACCCTCTCCAACAATCTTCCCATGATCTAATACAATTATCTTATCTGCACTTATTACAGAAGAAATTTTTTGAGCAATTAATATTGTTGTCATATCCTTTGAATATTTCTTTAATGATTTTCTTATTCTATATTCAGTATCAGTATCTAATGCTGATGTTGAATCATCTAATATTAGTATCTCTGGTTTTTTTATAAGCGCTCTCGCTATAGATATTCTTTGCTTTTGTCCTCCTGAAAGATTTGAACCACCTTGTCCAACAATAGAATCATATCCTCTATTAAATCCACTTATAAAAGAATCAGCATCTGCAATTTTACACACTTCTACTATTTCATCGTCTGTGGCATCCTCTTTGCCCCATCTTATATTTTCCTTTATAGTTCCTGAAAAAAGCACTGTCTTTTGTGGAACTATTGAAATCTTAGCCCTTAATTCTTCAAAAGTATACTTTCTTATATCTATTCCATCAATTAATATTCTTCCTAATTTAGCATAATAAAATCTAGGAATTAAATTTACTAATGTAGTTTTTCCACTCCCTGTAGACCCTACAATACCTAATGTCATACCCTTTTCTAAAGTAAATGATATATCATCAATTATAGGATCACCTTTTAATCTTTTATATGAAAATGTAACATTTTCATATTTTATATTTCCTTTTTCTGAAGAATTATAAGTTTTATCCTTTACCTCTTTAACATTATTTTCTTCTAAGAATATCTCATTAATTCTTTCTGATGAAGTTTTCGCACGTATTAAACTTGAGAAAATCATTGTAGTTGACATTAATGCAAATAAAAGCTGCGTCATATAATTAATAAAAGCCACTATCTTACCAACTTGTATAGTTCCTAAATTTACTCTTCTAGCTCCACTCCAAATTATAATAGCTATTGCTATGTTTACTATAAGTGTAATTATAGGATTAAATACAGCCATAAATCTCATAGATGCTATAGACTTACAAGTAAGATCATCATTAACATTTTCAAATTTCTCTTCCTCAAAATCAAAACGATTAAAGGCTTTAACAACTCTTACTCCTCTTAAATACTCTCTAATAACTCCATTTACCTTATCTATAGCTCTTTGAACCTTAAGAAAATACGGATATCCATACCTTAAATTTAAATATATTAATCCACCTACTATTGGAACTATAGTTAATACTATTAATGCCATCTTAAAATCCAACCTTATAGACATTATTATGCATCCTATAGCTAGCAAAGGTGCTCTAACAAATATCCTCATTAACCCATATATAAAGTTTTGTATATTAGTTATATCATTTGTTAACCTTGTTATTAATGAACCTCTTTCAAACTTATCTATATTGTCAAAATCAAAACTTTGTATCTTATTAAATACATCTAATCTAAGCTCTGCTCCAAAATCTTGAGCGACTGTAGTTGCAACTCTATTTCTATTGATAGCTATGAAGGCTCCAAAAATACTTACTCCAATCATTATAAATCCGTACTTTAAAACCATACTCATATCATTTGTAGAAATACCATCATCAATTATAATAGATGTTAATGTAGGTTGAAGTAAGTCACATAAAACTTCAAGCATTACACATCCTATCGCTAAAAAAAACATCTTATAATATTTCTTAAAATATTTGTGTAAAAAGTTCATTATATATTTCTCCCTTCTAGAAAATAAAAACTCTTACCTGTATAACCTTAATACAAGTAGGAGTTTATCTTTTGTGATTTACCTTATGAAATATAGAATTTTAGTAAAATTTTCGCTTATTAATAGTGCAGTATCAGTAGTAAATAATACCTTTTATACATTAGAGAAACTACACTTTATGTGTTATATATTTTTCGATTATAATAGCTATTATTTCTTTTTAACTTTTTCCATTAAGTTGTATTGCTACCAAAAACTTTAAATCAAAATCATTTCTTTCTTAGTATATGATTTGTATAAGTATTTGGAGATAATTCCTCTAAAATGGACTTTTTCATAAAGTAATCTGTCAAAGTCATCTTTCGTGTCTTCCTTTAGACACATAACAATGGCTAGTGGTACCTTTTTGTCTTTTTACAATCAAAAAGTGTATCCGTAAATCCCCTCTTACTTATGACACGGTTCTCTATGACTAATTCTAAATTTCCTATATTCAAATATATTTAACCTTCATTAATTATAATTTTCACGTCCTACTAAATATCTTTATAAACTAACCACTAACTTCTCAATTTTGTAATAATCATTTCATTTACCATAATGACTCTCATAATTTCTCATTTACCACTTACTTACTGATGATTACATCATAAATTCCACTCAGCTAGCTTTTTTCCTATATATTTATATATTGTTATATTGTTATATTGTTATATTTACAAAAATATATAAATATTTATTTTTGCATCTATCTATAAATAAATTAATTATTTCAATTTAAAATATTTAATGGCTATTCCAGGAAAACAATTCTAATTATAATCATAACTATAATAAAAAAATATCGTATTTTCTATTTTGAACTGCACCTTCTCTACTTAACAGAAGGAAGTTCATCTTTGAATAATACGATATTTCTATAAGGTAATAACAATCTATTCTTTCTAATATTTTTACATATTATTTGTTAAACCATTCATTAGGCAATTGGTTGAAATAATGAACAGAAAATTCTATAACATTATAATCTTGTAGACCAAAAACCTTAAAAGGTTCTTCAGACAAATACCCCTCTACCTCTTCAATAGATTCTGCTTTCATAACAAATATTCCACCACTCATATCATCTTTTAGCCCAGACATTAATATTAATCCTTTATCCATTGCTTTTTGGGTATAAGCCATGTGTTTTTTCATAATATCATCATTAATTAGACTAGAATCTTTAAGCATACCTTCAACAATAAAATATTTCATTTGCTCCCATCCTCCTATAACTATTATACGGTCTCTATTTCCTTATTTTTAATATTCCCCTGATTTAATACACTATTAGTCTTTTTTGCAATTTCCTCTTCATCACCTAAATAATGCTTTTCTATAACCCTAAAATCATCATCAAATTCATATACTAATGGAATTCCTGTAGGTATATTTACTTCTAATATTTCTTCTTCTGAAAGATTTTCAAAATATTTTACTAGTGACCTTATTGAATTACCGTGTGCTACAATTAATACTCTTTTGCCTGATAGCATGTCCTTTTTTATAACATTATTAAAATAAGGAACAACTCTATTTATTGTGTCTTCTAAACTTTCACAAAGGGGTAATTCATGTCTATTTATACCACTATATTGTACTTGCTTTTTAGGATTCTGATTGCTTGTCTCATCTAAAACTGGAGGTCTTACAGAAAATGATCTTCTCCATATTTTAACTTGCTTTTCTCCATATTTCTTAGCAGTCTCAGCTTTGTTTAATCCTTGTAATGCACCATAATGCCTTTCATTTAATTTGTATGATTTAACAACTGGAAGCCAATCTCTATTCATTTCTTCTAATACTAAATTTAAAGTATGGATAGCTCTCTTTAAATAAGAAGTATAACAAACATCAAAATCGATTTCTTCTTCCTTTAAAGCTTTTCCAGCTAATATTGCTTCTTTTTTTCCTTCTGGAGATAAATCTACATCACTCCACCCTGTAAATAAGTTTAATTTATTCCATTCACTTTCTCCATGTCTTATAATAACCAATCTCATAGCTTACCCTCCTTATCTATGATAATGCTACATCTAAAATCATCATAATTACAAAGCCTATAGAAAAAGCTATTGCACTAATATCCGATGAATTTCCTTCTGCCGCTTCAGGGATTAACTCTTCAACTACAACAAATATCATTGCTCCTGCTGCAAAAGAAAGAAGATACGGCATTACAGGAGTAATAATACTAGAAAATGCTATTGTGATTGCTGCTCCTATAGGTTCTACTATCCCTGATAAAGCACCATAAAGAAATGCTTTATTTTTACTTAACCCTTCACTTTTAAGAGGCATTGATATTATTGCACCTTCAGGAAAGTTTTGTATTGCTATTCCTATAGAAAGTGCAAAAGCAGAAGCAAGAGTTATTGTATCTCCTCCATTTAGGATTGATGCAAATACAACTCCCACAGCCATCCCCTCTGGAATATTATGAAGTACTACCGCTAATACAAGCTTTGTAGTCTTTTTTAAACTATATTTATTTGTACCTTCTGGTTTATCACTATCTACATGAAGATGTGGGATTACTTTATCTAAAGAAAATAAAAATATAATTCCACTCATTACTCCAACTGCTGCTGGAACGAAAGAAAGCTTCCCCATTCCACTAGACATATCTATTGCAGGAATAATTAATGACCATACTGCCGCTGCCATCATAACGCCAGAAGCAAATCCAAGAAGTATTTTATTAATCTTCTTATTCATTTCTTTCTTCATGGCATAAACACCAGCCGCACCTAATGATGTACCTAATAGTGGAATTAAAATTCCTATTAAAACATTCATTTCCTTCTCCCCCTTTATATAAAATCAATTTAGCCTATTTTTATTAGCTAATAATTTCTATTAATTAATATTTTATACATATTCCTCTTACTTATCAAGCATTTAATCTAATTCTTTTTATTTTATTACAATAATGTATGTATTTAGAAATCAATTGACAATTAATAATAACCATAATATCCAAAATAATAAAAAATGACAGTACTTTTTTATACTGTCATTTTATAATATCTTATTCTTTTCTTAAAATATCTAATGTATGAGCACTTGCGCCTAGTAAATCCGCTCTTTCACAAGTTGAAAGGTGGTACTCAATAAAAAGTTTATATGTTTCTTCATCCATAGAATTTAGAATTGGACGCATATAGTTAGCTGGACCATCAGCGGATATCAGCTTTATTCTTTTTATTCCTGCACCTTCATTAACTTTATCAATATCTTCAATTCTTACATAATCATATAAATCCTCTGGCTCTGAAATAACATGAAAATCTTTACTCACCTTACCCTTTGCAATAGACTCTTTTATATGGTTTTCTTTAAATCCATATGTTAATATGCTATATTCATTCATACAATAAGCTACTAAGATAACACCACCCACCTTTGTTACTCTCTTAGCTTCTTGTAGTGCTTTTATTTTATCCTCAATTGTATATAAATGATACATTGGTCCAAACACTAATGTCATATCAAATGTATTTTCTGAGAATCTTGATAAGTCTAATGCAGTTCCTTGATAAGCTTTAACAGTGCTTCCCTTTGACTTTAAAACACCTAAATTATGCTTTACAAGTTCCACCGCTGTAACATCATATCCTTCATTAGCTAGTTGAACAGAATATCTTCCAGTCCCTGCACCTACATCTAAAATCTTGGCATTCTGATTTTCCTTTAAATATTCATGAATATACTTCATAGATGTTATATATTCCACTTGTCCATGCTTTCTAGTTAATCTTTTATCTTCACAAAATTTATTATAGTATTTCTCTAATTCTACTGTCATATTATCATGTCCCTCATTTATAATATTTAGAAATTACAAGCTATAGGGCTCTTAATTTCTAAGAATTATTATACTACATTTTTTAAAGGATCAATAACTTCTATAAATTTAAACTCATTATCTTCAAATTCAAACTTTAAAATACAACAATTAGTAAATTTTATTGGTTCTCTCTTAGAAATATCTTCCCATTTTCTTAAGAACATAAAACATGCACCACCATGACTTACAGCTAGTACAGTTTCATGATCTTCCTTATTCATAATTTCTGTAAGAGTTTTATTCATTCTTTTTTGAACTTCTAAATCTTCTTCACCATTATACTGGACAAAAAAATCTCCATAGGTTCCACCTTTTCTATTCTTAGGATTCAAATCCTCACTTTCTCCTTCAAAAGTTCCAAAATTCCATTCTTTTAACCCTTTAAGTCTAACATATTCCATATCTGTAATTATCTCTAATGTATCACATGCTCTTTCTTGAGTTGATGAATATGCATGATCAAATTCTATGCCATTTTCCTTAAAATAATCCTTGGCTAAGGTTGCTTGTCTAATTCCCTCTTGTGTCAAAGGCGAGTCACAAGCACCTTGAACCTTTCTTCTTAAATTAAATAAAGTTTGTCCATGTCTCATTAAATAAAGTGTTTTCTTCATTGTAACCTCCCAATATTAAATATGCATCCCTATAATTTTACTACTTTAAGTGAACTCTAAGTCAATACAAAAGCCAATGATATTTTTATCATTAGCCTATAATTACTCTTGCATTATTTTTCTTTTTAATATTACAGCTCTAATACACTCATATTTAATATAATCTGGTAAAGATTTTTTAATAACTTGAATTTTATCTATTCCATGTTTATTTATAGCATTTAATATTATTTCTTCATCCTCTTTATTGTAGTATTTATCTAAATCTATTTTTATACTGTTATCACCAGTAGACTTTATATAATCTGTAACATATCCAAGGATTGTTGAAATTGATATTTCCATATCTTCTGATACACTTTCTATTTCCTCACACATATTAAGTCTATCTAAGGTTATTTCTGATGCACTTCTAGTTTCTCCATCTATAATAAGCTTCTTTCTCTTCTTCTCTTTCCAAGTAGGATTAAGACCCTTTTCAATAATATAATTATCTACTTCTTCAATTATTGAATCACCATATCCCTCTATTTTCTTTGGCCCAATTCCTCCTATATCCTTAAGCTTATCTAGGGTATTGGGATAACGTCCACTTATCTCTTTTAAGGTATTTTTACTTAAAATCATTGATACAGGAAGGTTTAGCTTATTTGCAAAGCCTTCTCTTAATTTAATAAGTCTTTCTAATAATTCTTTATCACTATTAACTTCAAAATAATCATCTTCTATTTCTTCAGTCTCTTTATTATCTATAGCTACTTCCTTTTTTATATTATTAGCTATAACATACTCCTTAATAATTTCTATAAATCTTTCTCCATATCTTTCATACTTAATTTCTCCAACACCAGATATCTTAAGCATTTCCTCTTTATCTATAGGATACTTAATACTCATCTCTCTTAAGGTTCCATCACCAAATATCATATATGGAGCCTTCTTTTCCTCTTGTGCTATTTCACGTCTTAATAAAGATAACTTATCAAACAAATCATTAATTTCTACTCTATTACTTTCAATATTAACATCCTTTAATAGAACTTTAATTTCTCCTTTTACAACCTTATAAGATAAATTATTTAAAGCAACTGTAGAAAACTCCTCATTTACTTCTAAATATCCATGAGCAATTAAAATATTAATAAACTCCTTTAACCCATCACTAGAGTATTCTTTCATTATTCCATAAGTACTTAATTCATTAAATCCTAGATTTAAAAGTTTTTTATTCTTAGAACCTCTAAGAACATCTACTATCATACCAACTCCAAAACTTCTTTTCATTTTATGAATACAGGATATAACTTTTTGAGCATCTATAGTTTTATCCCTAACCTCACCTTTATTTAAACAGTTACTACAATTATCACATTCGCCTTCATAGGTATCACCAAAATAATCCAAAATATATTTTCTATAGCAACTATTTATATAAACTAAACTCATCATTTGTTGAAGCTTTTTATATTGTTTGTTCTTTCTTAAAGGGTCTTCTGTACTTACTTCAATTAAATATTTTTGAGTAATAACATCTGCTGGTGAAAAAAGCATAATACACTCACTTGGTTCACCATCTCTACCAGCTCTTCCTATCTCTTGATAATACCCCTCAATATTCTTAGGCATATTATAATGAATAACATACCTTATGTTAGGCTTATCAATACCCATTCCAAAAGCATTTGTTGCAACTATTATATTGGTATCATCATTTATAAACTCTTCCTGACTTTTTATTCTTTCATCATTTGATAAACCAGCGTGATATTTTCCAACGCTAATCTTATTTTTCTTTAATAAGTCATATATACTCTCAACTTCTTTTCTTGTAGCAGCATATATTATCCCTGAATCTTTAGGATTATTTTTAATGTAGTTAACTAAAAACTTCTTTTTATCTGAGCCCTTAACAATGTTTATTCTTAAGTTCTCCCTATCAAATCCAGTAACAAATATCTTAGGTTCCCTAAGTTTTAATAAATTTATAATATCATTTCTTACTTCTTCAGATGCTGTAGCTGTAAATGCTGTTATTATTGGTCTATCTACAAGCTTAGCAATAAATGTTGAAATCCCTTTATAACTAACCCTAAAATCATGTCCCCATTGAGACACACAGTGAGCTTCATCAATGGCTACTTGAGCTATCTTCATTTGAGCTATAACTGTAATAAATTCATTTGAGTTTAGTCTTTCAGGCGCAACATATATAATTTTATATTTATTATTTACAATTCCATTTATAACCTCATTAAACTCATAGGTAGACAAAGAACTATTTAAAAATGCCGAGTTAAGACCTACTGAATTTAATGTATCCACTTGGTCTTTCATAAGAGATATAAGAGGTGAAATTACTATTGTTATCCCATCTAACATTAAAGCTGGAATTTGGTAACAAAGTGACTTCCCTCCCCCTGTTGGCATAATAGCAAGCGCATCATTTCCTTTTAATATCTCATCTATTATTTTTTCCTGTCCTCTTCTAAAACTCTTATATCCAAAGTATTTTTCTAATATTTCTAATTTATTAATGGCCAATACTATTCCCCTACTCTCATACTATGTCTTATTTTAATTCATTTCCTCTTAATCTCTTATTATACTACTATACTAAAAATACTTATAGCTTTCCATTAAACCACCCTTTTAACTCATCTACTCCTCCTAATGTATCATATCTATCCTTTTCAATATTTCCTTCAAAGTATATTATTGTTGGAACGCTTTCAACTTTTACTTCTTTTAATATTTCCTTCATTAATTCATTATTTTCGTTTCTAGCTTTATCTGTATCAAATAAATATATTTTTTCTTGTGAATTCTTATCTAATACTTCCTTCAGATTTTCATCTAGTTGAAGACATCTATCACATGTTTTTCTTGAAAAATATATTATTTTATCCTTATTTTCTTTTATTAAATTTGATATTTCAAATACCGATACACTCTTAAAATTTAATTCTTCAACTGTTTCTACATTCTGTGTTTCTTTTTTATCCTCAATATCATTATTAGTACATGCTATAGCTCCAAACATTAAACATATAGATAGTGATATAAAAATAAATTTCTTCATAAATACTCCTCCATTATGTATAAAAGGAGGATACTATGCTATCCTCCTCTAATTTTATTCTACTGTCTTTTTCTTTCTAAAATATAGACTAGCTAATCCTGCAATTACAACTAATGATCCAAATAAAAGTATTTTACTTCCTTGTGTATCACCAGTCTTAACAGTTTCACCATCACTATTATCCCCTGATGGATTTGAAGGTTTTGATGGTTCTTCTTTGTCAACACTTGGATCTACTGTTTTTTTCTCAAGAGCTTTTATGGAATCATCTAATGCTTTTAATACATTATCTACCTCTTCTTGTGCAGCATATTCATTATTTAATACAGTTTTTGCATTATTTAATTCCTCTTTAAGTGCTTGTATAGTTTCTTCTGTATATTCTACATTGCTTTCAATAATAGAATTTGCTCTATTAATTACATCCACTAAATCCTTAATATTAACTAATTCTGTAATTGAATTTATTAAATTTAATTTAGCATTATCTATATCATCTTGAGATACACTTGCTAAGTCGTTTAATATATCTTTTGCTTTTTCTAATGCTTCTATAAATTTACCATAACTTGCTTTTGTATAATTTTCTTCTACATATTTATTAGAAGATGCCACTAATTCTTCCAAATCAGTTATATCAGGAACATTATAGTCATTTATTGTTACTATTTCATATATAGTAGGAGCTATACCTTGCCAATCAATCCTAATTTCAAAAATATTATCATACTTAGTATTTACAAGTTCAGTTAAGCTTTTATTTAAAATTCCAAGCTCATTCCAAATAGCTTCTCCATATTCATTATATCCTGTTCTAACCATAACCTTTGCATTTGATATAGAATTTCCACCTTGAACAATATTTATCTTCTTAACATCAGTCTTTTCAGATAAACGATAAGTTAAACTTCCTGATTTTATTTTATCACTATTTGTATTTGGCTTATATGCTGTAGTTAAATCTCCATCATTTATATTTCTTGGTGAAAATCCTTCTAACTCTATTGGATTTGATATATAAGTTGGGTCATTAATAGTTGAAATATATTCGCCATCATTTATTAAAATTTCACTTATTTTAACCCATCTATACTTATAATCTGCAGTAAACAATATTCTTAAATACCTAGCTTCTTTACTTGTATCCAACTCTCCCCTTACAAAAGCATGGGAAATTGGTACTATTGTTGTGCTATCTCCATGAGAATATCCAGCTTCAACTGGTTTAGAGTTTATATCACTATTATCATTCTCTTTTCCATCACCAATAGTAATTACATCTGTCCAACTTTCACCATCATTAGATATTTGGAATTTAGCATCTCTTAAATAATCTTTTTCTGTATCTAGCACAGCATAAGTAAGGTTCTTCACATCAATTGTTTGACCCAAATCAAATACTATACTTCCATCTTTTATTGGGGATGCATCAAATGATACTGAAGTACTAAAGTTTTTATCAAATATACTTCTAACTTTACCATTAATTTTAGTAAATGTTGATTCTAAAGATGGTTCATATATTTCGTTAGATTTAACTTCAAATTTATTTAAATTAAATATTACATCCTTACTAGCTAATAATCTTACATATCTAGCATCCTGTAATTTACTATTATCATTCATTGTTATATTGGTCCACTCTACTCCATTCATAGATGTTTGTAAACTTAAGCCATCTTCATTTGATACCTCTACTAAAATTTCACTTAAATCTTTAATCCTATTTAATTTAACTCCTATATATTCCTTTGCATGTAATATTATATTCTCTTTCGGATTTAATTTAGTTAATCCCTCATTTTCAAAAGTTGATAAAAGTTCTAAATTAGTATTAGTATAAACATTTTTTGTTGATGCATCTGCGCCATGCTTTTCAACACTGATTTCTGATAATATTATCCACTTATGAAGGTCTACTTCATTAGTTAATCTAATATATCTAGCTTCTTTTCCATCAAAGTTTTCCTCAATAACATCTTGTCCAGAATCTTTACCACTATATTCTTTAAACTTTGTCCAATTTAAATTATCTGTTGAATACTCTAGTTTATAATTACTCCATTTATCAGATGAACCACTTCTTCCAAGTACAAATCTAACCTTTCCAATTGGAATTACTCTTCCCAAATCAACTCCAACGAAATCTCCAGCATAAGTCATATCTCCATCATTAGTTTTATACCAAACATCTGTAGAATCATCACCATCAAATAAATTAGACTCACTACCTGAATAAATTCCTTTCCAAGTTGAAGTTCTTATTACAGTTGGATTAATATCTGGTTGCTCTACAATATTCTCTTTATTAACTGTAATATCTTTAATTCCAAACCAAGTATTGACTCTAGATTTAGTTGCAGTAACACGAATTCCCATTGCATCTAAGTTTAATCCATCTATAACAATTTTTTGTGGCATAGAATAGAGTTTGCCTTGTTCTAAATCTAACCAACTTTTCCCGTCTAATGTGTATTGAATCTTAGCTTCTTGCATTGTATCATTTGGATTTGAAATAGCTCCTAAGGAGAATTCTATATCTTTAATATTAATTACTTTATTATATTTAACTCCAATGTAAGTTCCTTCTGATATTGTATTCGGATTCTTGTAAACAATTTCTGTAGAAGGATTATTATCCAAAATATTATTTAAATCTCCTGTTGGAGTATCAGTTCTATTAGTTATAACTGTAGTGATAACCTTAGATGGATCAACTATACCAGAAACTATTGGAGATAAAAAAGATTGCATATTGTTTATAAAAGGTACAATATGTTGAACACCTACTTCTGCATATTCTGTATGGTCTACATAATTAAATCCATAAGTTTTTGATTTCTCCAGTGACGATTGAGCTTCTGAATAATGAGACCATAATTCACTTCTATTATCCTCTTCATTTGCAATAATAGCTTTTAAGTATTCAATTGCTGCAGTTGTTGTATCTTCCCAACAATTTAACCAATAAATAATTTGGTCTCTTGTTTTTCTATTTCCTGGATTACTCTTATAATAATTAGCTGCATCTTTAATTTTTGTAAATTCCTCTATTAATAATAATGCATCCTCTTTAACATTAACTCCAGAATCACACTTTTCCTTAAAAGCCTTTAATTTTGGAGCTAATTCAATAGATTCTTGTAATGCTGTAACACGATTGTCCATATTTTGATTTATCATGTGTTTACTTATTTCACGCAAAGCAGCTGAAGCTTCTGTCTCTATTGCTGTATTATGATCCATATATTTAAAAGAATCATTCCAGTTCTTATCTGCTTGCTCCTTTGTCTTCCATATATTCCATGAATAATCTGCAACTGCAAATAGAGCTGATTTATTTGCTTCTGATTGCTGCATTGGGTTTAACATTATTCCTTCTATAAGTGTTGGATCAACACCTGGATGTAAGAATGTATCATTACCTCCCATTATTAAATGGCTCTTTGAATTATCAGAACATGGCCAATTAATCCAATAATATGGGGATCTACCTGTGTTATTCTTAAATGTTTGAGAGAAATTTTGAGTTACTTCTCCCCATATCCTTCCGCCTGTTTGTACAAGTTGTACATTTTCTGGTGCTTCTTTTAAAGATGTAAACTCAGCACCTGATCCATTCCCCATATAATCATAAGGAACATATGGTAATGTAGTTTTCATATCAGGATATTCAAGCTTTACTTCATTTTCTAACCAATTAGTTATATCATTTACTAATCTAAGACCTAGTTCTCCACCTGGATTAGCAAAATCATCTGCCAATATGGCAACTTGTCTAACCCCTTGATCAATAACTTGCTTAAGTTTAGATTTTAAATCCACTAAATCCTTCTGATATCCAGCTTCATCTTTTCCTATTCCAAAAGCATCATTTCCTGGAAATGGATGAATTCCATAAACAAATCTACATTTAGAAGCATTACCTGCATCTGCTAATTGTTTGATCCACTTAAGCTCATCTTCAGTATATAGCGAACGCCATTGAACTCTATGTTTTGGATCATCCTTTGGCGCATAAAAATAAGCATTTAACTTATAATATCCACCATAAGTCATAAGATCTGCTCTATCTTGAACTGACCAAGGATTTCCATAGTAACCTTCTATAAACCCACGAGTTACTACATTTGCATAATCTTCTATTTTAAAGTTTCTTATTTCATTATCAGTTACTTGATTAAATATATGATATAAAGTTGTTAATCCATAAAATGCAGAATCTGTATCTTTTCCAAGAACAGTAATAACATTATTATCAGATACTAAAAAATAAGAATCTGTTTTACTAAAAAGATTTTCTGTTAATAAAGTATATTTCTCTGCATACCTATCAACAGCTTCACCAGAACCATAAACCCCTACTAAAATATTAGTTTTTCCATTTATAATTTGGTTTGAATCTGAAACTTCATAAGAAATGCTATGAGCTTTTAGTATCTCATCTTCAAGTCTAGACTTAGTATAATTATCTATCCCTTTCTCATAAACAACGTTTACATCACTACCAAAATTAAAACTTCCTTCTTCATATTCTACACTCTGTGGTGAAGGATATATCTCATAGTCAGTATTAACCTTTTCAATAGCTGTTACTTTTATATCACTAGTTTCAGCTGATACACTTATTGCACCTAGCATATTAGATATCACCATAACACCTATAATCATTGCAGATAAATATCTTTTTGATTTTCTTATCATACCACTCTTCTCCTTTCTTTTTATTTTTATGGGTTTACTTTAATCTCAATACCTGATTGTACTTGTATCATAGAGTAAGACTCTTACTTTAACATTGTTTTTTCTTCTTAAAATCAACACCTCCTTATTCCTATATATTTTACTCTTAGACAATACTATCTTTAAGAAGTAGTATTTGTTAAGTATTTAGGCATAGTTTATTTGTATAATACCTATAATAAAATTTATATCATACATGGGATTTTTTTACATTGCATAAATAAGTTAAAATTTTATACTTTTTATTTTGGACAAATATTCAATACTATAAAATCATATACCTTCTCTTAATAAAAAGAACCTCCTTATAATTCTTTTATTATAAGGAAGCTCTTTTCTATAACTTCTTATTCAAGGATCATTTATTTAAAGAAGTTTTCCTATTCCACTATCTTTTTCTTTCTAAAATATACACCAGCTATTCCTGCAATTACAGCTAATGATCCAAATAAAAGTATTTTACTTCCTTGTGTATCACCAGTCTTAACAGTTTCACCATCACTATTATCCCCTGATGGATTTGAAGGTTTTGATGGATTTGAAGGCTTAGCTGACTCTTCTTTAACCTCTAAATTATCAATTGCTTTATTTAAATCCTCTAAAGCTTTGTTAACTTCATCTTGAGTTGAAGCCACATTGGCTAAAACCTCTTTTGCTATTGATAACTTTTCACTAAATTCATTTACAGTTTCATCTGTATATTTACTTAAGTCTATAGCTTCTGCTTCTTTTATCTTATTTTCAAGAGCTGTTTTATCAACACTTGGCTCTACTGGCTTTTCTTCAAGGCCTGCTATTGAGTCATTTAGTGACTGTAATGCATTATTTACAGCTTCTTGTGTTGCCTTTGCATCATCTCTTACAGCTTTTGCATCATTTAACTTTTCCTTAAATACATTTACAGTTTCATCTGTATATTTACTTAAGTCTATAGCTTCTGCTTCTTTTATCTTATTTTCAAGAGCTGTTTTATCAACACTTGGTTCTACTGGTCTTTCTTTAAGACCTGATATTGAATCATTTAATGCTTTTAATGCATTATTTACAGCTTCTTGTGTTGCAGTAGCATTATCTCTTACAGCTTTTGCATCATTCAATTTTTCCTTAAATACATTTACAGTTTCATCTGTATATTTACTTAAGTCTATAGCTTCTGCTTCTTTTATCTTATTTTCAAGAGCTGTTTTATCAACACTTGGTTTTTCTGGTTCATTATTTGTCTTAGCAATAAATTCAACTTCTGCTACAGATAGCATTAATGGACCACTATGGGATTCTTCAAATACTACTTGAACCTTGCTTAATTCATTTATTGGATCTATATCGAATTTAACATAAGCTTCATTTGGCTCTACTGTCTTTGTTCCTAAATCATATTCAGTTCCATCAATACCAAATCCTTTTATAGATAACTTTTTAATTTTACCATTTGTATACTGTGGTCTATTAAATACTGTAATATTACTAATTGATTGTGGCTTATTAAATTTAAAATCTACTGATAAAGGTAGTTTCTTACCACTCTCTTCTGTATTGTTCCATATAAGTTCTGCTAAAGAGTCTTCACTAACTACTCCATCAATAAGCTTTTCAAATGCAGCATCTCCACCTTGCATCATACTTCCATCACCAGAAACAGTCATATCTTCATTAGTCAATTTTATATATTCTGGCTTTTCTTCTGGAATCTCAGTATCTGGATCTAATACAATTCCTTTCTTAGTGATAACATTAAAGCTTGTGTCTACCAATAAGGAGTCTGAAATTTCCATATCAAAAGTAATATCTTGTTTAGCTTTTAACTTAATCTTAGCTAATACATTACTTCCATTTAAAGTTTTTCCATTTCCTTTATTTGAGAAGGCTGCAAATATACGTTGTTGTGGCTTTCCTACTCCTGCAAGTATTGAGTAATTAAGCATATTATCTGTTGCTTCTGTTGGACTAACAACAGTTGTTCCACAAGTTCCGTCTGCATTACATTCTTTTACAACTTCATACTTATGAGGATCTAAAATCATTTCCAAGTTAAATGCATTAATATCTTGTAATCCTTGTCCTATTACTTCTATAGTAAACTCTTCCCCTGATTTTAATTCCTTTTTACTTGGTTTTATATTTAATACTCCCTTCATTTCAATACCTGTTGGTACTAATGGAGACTCTCCAAGTTGTCCTGCTACATAAGCTAGGTCATAAGCATCTATTACACCATTGTAGTTTATATCAACCTTAGATACTTGATCCCATGCTGTATCCTCCTTATTAACACCCATATAACTTGCAAAAAAGGTTAAGTCATCATCATCAATTACGCCATTTGGTATATTTTCGCCAACAACTTGACCTTTTGTTCCATCTACCATGTAAGGTCTAAATTCTTGAGCACTACCAAAACCACCTACAGCTTCTTTTATAGTTAGTTTTATATATCTAGCATACACATTCTTACCAAAATCAACTGTTTTCACATCTGCACTTCTATCCCACTTGCCATCTTTAACTATATTTACATAAGTTTTTCCATCTAAACTTACATCTAAATCATACTTTGTAATAGTTCCATTACCTGAATCTTGTCTTGGTGTATACTCAAATTTATCTAATTGATATGCTAACTTCATATCAATAGTAAATGTATGAGGTAAGACATTTCCAGTTCCCCATTCTGTATGCCATTGAGTATTATCCTTTCCATCAACAGCATTTTCAGGACCACTTCCTGGCTGATAACTATCTGCAGTTGCAGTCATATTTTTAGGAACATTTCTATACCTATCTAGCTTTGTTTTTACTGTTAATTCTTTACTCCACTCAGATGAACCCTTAGTATTTGTAGCTCTTACTCTATAAGTATGGGCTGTATCTTGAGTTAAATCCTTATGTGTAAAGAAAGGTTCTTCGCCATTAGTATTGCTAAAAATATTACTATAAATAGTTCCATCTATCATTAAGTCATATGAAACATTTTCTCCATTAACTTTATTCCAATTTAATGTTATAGCAGTATCAGTAATATTTTCATCTTGAGCCACTAAATTAGTTGGTACTGATGGTATTTCTGAATCAACTTCTTCTTTTATTTGAGTATTATCAAACCCATCTACATTTACTTCCACTGAATTCTTAGTTATATCTGTTTTACCAACTTTAACATACAACTTCGGAGAAGTTATAATTTCTTGTTTAGCAAATTCTGAACCTTCTGTTGAATATTTATTTAAGTTTGGTTTTTCATTATAGAAGTATACATTTTCTCCATTATTATAAGCTTCTTCAGATGTAACTGGAGTTAATTCTACATTTTTCCCTCCAACTTTTACAGTAACTTTTTCTGGTGCCTTACGAGTATTTATTATTACTTCTGTACCTCTATTAGCAACCATTCCTTCATATCCTTGGCCCTCTGCTCTATTTACAATAACCTTTACTGAGTTTCCTGCAACTTCTGAGGTAACTTTTGTTGTTGTGTTCTTCCCTTCCTTATAATCAATTGTTTTTCCATCATCTTCATACATAGTAAATTCTGTAGATCCTGATGGATACACATCAAATATTCTATTTTCAGAACCATCAAGTTCATTAATTGAATTGTTTTCTGGAGCCATAGGAATTATTGCACCGTTCTTAACAAATACAGGTGCTTTCCATAGTGGAGCATCAAAATTATTAATTACTTGTCCACCTTTGTATTGTTCTCCAGTAAAATAATCAATCCAAATTTGATCTTCATCAGGAAGATATATTCCATTTCTTACATTATTATTGTTATCTTCTTCGTTATATACAGGAGCAACTAATAAATTGGGTCCCCACATGTATTGGTATTGTGTTTGAGTACCGTAAGTATATGGATCATCTGGATATTCTAACATCATAGCTCTTACCATAGGTAATCCAGTTTTTGATGATTCAGCTGCATTTGTATAAATATATGGCATCATTTCTGCCTTTAATTTTAAATACATTCTATTAATTGATGCATATGGTTCTCCATAGTTCCAAGGAGTCTTCTTGTTACTAGTTCCTGCCCATCCATCCATATCAATTTGTATAGGCGTAAACGCTTTCCATTGGAAATCACGTGTTTGAATTACTGGTGCTCCTCCAAATATTCCATCCATATCTGATCCTACGTTAGGGTTTCCTGATAATCCAGCACCAATATAAGTTGGAATGTGCATTCTAATGTATTCCCAATTTCCTCCATACTGGTCTCCAGACCATAATCCTGCATATCTTTGAGTTCCTGCCCATCCATCTAATGAAATTACAAATGGACGTGCTCCACCTGAATTCTCTTCTTTCTCAATACCTTCAGCTGCTTGCCTTGTTGCATTTAAAGCCATTGAATAACCATGGCCAACCCATGCAACATCTGTTTTTATTGCTCTAATACCAGCTTTTACTTCACCATCTAAGTCACGACGTAATGGACTATCTTCTGGTAAGCTTTCATCTGGATATAAATTACTTTGAGTCCATAATCCTACGTTAACGTTTTCCTCTTTAGCAGCATTCACAAACTTTTCTAAATTATCTAAGCCACCATAGCCACAGCCATAGCCATCATTTGGTAAGAACCATCCAAGAGGCATATCGTTTGTACCATAACTCTTAAGTGTATCTAATCCTTTACCTAAAAGTTCTCTGTTATCTCCAAGTCCATTATGCTTACCATTAAAACAATCTGCATGTCCTAAATAAAATCCATACTCAGGCATCATTGCTGGTCTTCCTGTAAGCTCTGTATAACTTTCAATTACATTTGGTACATTCCCCCCTACAAAATAGTATGCATCAAATCTTCCTTCATCATGCGATAAAGTTGCTTCTTCAAAAAAATCATACTTTCCAGGCTTAAAAGTATTACGCATTACTCCATACCCTTCAGTACTTATATAAAATGGTGATGGACTTGATGCTGCACCTGCATCCCATCCTCCTCCAATTGCAATATTTATTGAAGTATTCTTATGAGAGAAATAACCATTTTGTTGTCCTCCACCATAGAAATACTCCTCATTCTTAGTTTTTAATGTTTGTACTGTTTTTTTATCAGAATACATAAGTGGTTTTGCTTCTGACCAAACAACTTTATCATTTACCTTATCATATAGTTCCATAATAGATGTTTCTTTATCTATTCTTAATTCAATTGAATTTGTAGATATTTTATAAACCTTACTATCAGAATCATCAACATTTACATCAATAACTCCATATTCAGACTTATACTCATCTAACTCTTTATCAATTATTTTTGTAGTATGGTCTTCTGCATTAGGCGTTGGATACTCTTGGAATTCCCCTTTTGGATCCATGTATAATCTAAATACATTATCCTCTAAGAAGTTAATTCTTATAGACTCTCCTGTAGACAATCTAATGTTTACTACATCCTTGTCCTTTTTAATTTCAGTAACTTTTCCTATAGACTCTAGCCCCAATCGTGATATTTCTGATTCTAATAACGCAATTGTTTCACTATTACTAGCAGCAGATACGATACTTGGTGGAACAAGTGTTACAGCCATACATATTGGTAAACATAATCCTGCAAGTCTCTTTAAAAAGTCATACTTATTTTTTCTTTTTAACACATAAACCTCCTCCTTAATTTTATATTCTAATACCTAAGCCTCCCCCCTTAATTTCATGTATTTTAAACATATATAATACTAGCTTTAAAAGATTAGTATTATATATGTTTTAGACATAAGCTCCTATCAAAAAGTCTTCTTTCTACTTCCTGATTGCATATAAATAATCATCAATGTATTCTCCTATTTTGCTTTTTAATAGCTCTATAGGAGTATTCTCCAATTTGCCCTCTCTAATTAACCTATATTGATTAGGAAGATACTGACTTATTAATGGTAATGGAATGTCCACTTTTGATAGATTATCAAGCATCTTATTTAAAGCAAAATCAACTTCTTCATTTGGCATATAATACCTACATCTATCCGACAAACTATACTTTCTTTCTAACTTTACTTTCCTACCAGATCCAACATAATGCTTTTCCCATTGCCTTGAATCTTTAACCATTTCAAAATCTAGTATTTCTCTAAATCTTGATAATTCGAATTTATCATTATACTGTAATAGCTCTTCTTCAATACAATTTAATGCAAAAGCTCCTTCTCTAAAACCAAATGTTAATTCTGGACCAACTTTAAGTATTACAAATCCATCCTCAACCATTTCTCTTAAAGCATACTTAGTTTGGTAATCAGTAGAATGTGCTTCAAATAATATAGAATCATATTCCTTAATAGCTTCAGATAACTTTTTTGCTTTTTCCCTATCATATTCACATACAGTTTCCGAACTAAACTCAACCCCAGGTTGTACCACTACTGCCACAACATAATCAAATGCACTCTCAACATTATGCCTCTTAAAAGCTTCCTTAAATGTTTCAATAGTTGTTTTGAAGTTTTCAACCTTTGTAACACTTATTCCCTCTTCTTCCCCTTCTGCACCGCCAGGTATTGGAACTTCACTTCCTATTACATAAATAGGATGAATGGCATCCTTATTTTCTTTAATCAATTCTTTATAAGCACTTTCTGCCACACTACATAATATACCTGCCCTATCAGCTATTATTTCATCACCAAAATCATTATTTTCTGAATCACCCTTTATCTTCATACTTGTATCTATATGAATTTTAGTAAATCCAGCCATTACATATTGTCTTATTAACTCCTTAGCATTTTCCATAGCTTGCTCTGGATCTATATCTCTCCAAGTTAATGGACCTAAGTGATCTCCCCCTAATACTACCCTATCTTCTGGAAAATTATTTTTCTTACAAAGTTCTAAAATAAATCTTCTATATTCTGATGGTTTCATTCCTGTATATCCACCAAATTGATCTACTTGATTTGCAGTTGCTTCAACTAGTAGTGCTATATCCTTATCTCTTAACTTATCCATAGCTGCTTCAATTACAAATTTATTTGAGCAACATACAGATACTATCCCATCATGTATTCCATTCTTGTAATTACTTATAATTTGTTGTATTTTATGCATATATACCTCCTTTTTAAGTACAAAGCTTATAGCTTGTCTTTCAAATAAATTCAAGGGATATTTTTCCATACCTCTTGATATAATTTATATCACATCTTCTTTTCCTTTCAAATGGACAAATTAGTTTACCTTTTACACTTTTTGTTTTTATCCCCTATTTTGTAAAACTATTAAAATTCTTCGATTTACTTTTTTAACATCAAAGAATTTTGTATGTACTTTATATAATTTAAATTTTATAATTTAAGCATCTATTAATTTTAATCTTAATTTTAATCTTAATTTTAATCTAAAAATATTTTTATAAATATAAATTCAATATATATCCACAAACATATGCACTACTTACTGATAAAACTTATCTCTACATTTATAACAACACTAAACCCACTTATAAAATTTGTATTTTGTTTTGTATATTGCTACTTATTTCTTAGAAATAAAAGCAATATCTATATATTTTATTTTTCTATAAGGAGGTTCTAAAATGAAACCATGTACAAAAAAAAGATGTTCTTTTGTGCTTGCTTTAGGAATGCTTTTCTCATTATCTCCCACAACTGCATTTGCACAAACAAAACAGACCCAAGAAGCTGAAACTGTATCTGTAGGCTTCATCAAAGATGGAGAACGTTCAACCCTATTCAATCAAAATTGGAAATTCTTTAAGGGTAACCCCTCAGGTGCAAGTGAAACTAATTTTAATGATTCGTCTTGGAGAGTTTTAAATCTTCCTCATGATTGGAGCATTGAAGATGAATTTACAGTACAAGGGGAGGCAGAAAGCGGATTCTTACTTGGAGGTACTGGATGGTATCGTAAACATTTCGTAGTTCCCGAAAAATTTAACGGAAAAGACTTTACCTTAAATTTTGACGGTATTTACATGAATGCAGAAGTTTATGTAAATGGTAAAAAACTAGGTTCTCATAATTATGGATATACAGCCTTTGCTTTTGATATAACTGATGAATTAATTTGTGATGGCATCACCGAAAACGTTATATCTGTAAAAGTATCAAACCCTACTCCTAGTAGTAGATGGTATTCAGGTAGCGGTATTTATCGTGATGTAACTTTAAGTGTAACTGATCCAATTCATGTTGGGTACTTAGGTACAACTGTTACAACTCCAAAGCTTGAAAATCAAAAGTCTGGCAGCGTTGATGTAAACGTTAAAACAACTATAGAAAATGAGTCTCTTTCTGATTCAGAGGTAACTCTTAAAACTACTATTATTAATAAGGATGGAAAAGAAGTCAGCATCCCTGTAAGTGATAAAAAAGTTGTTCAAGTTAATACAAGTGTTGATTTTGAACAAACTGTTATAGTGAACAAGCCTACTCTATGGTCTGTAGATAATCCTACTATGTATAAAGTAAAAACTGAAGTTATAGTTGAAAATAAAGTTGTAGACACTACATTAACTGATTTTGGATTTAGATATTATGCATTTGATAGAGACACAGGCTTCTCACTAAATGGTGAAAATATGAAACTTCAAGGTGTTTGCATGCATCATGACCAAGGTGCTCTTGGAGCAGCCTCAAACTATTATGCTGTTGAACGTCAAATGCGCATTATGAAAGAAATGGGTGCAAATGCAATACGTGTATCTCATAATCCTGCCAGTGAAATGCTACTTGAAATATGTGATAAATTAGGACTTTTAGTTATAAATGAAGCATTTGATACTTGGACAAATCCTAAGAATGGTAATGTAAATGACTTTTCTAAATACTTCAGAGAAAGCATTGATGAAGATAATAAAATTATAAATGGTAACTCTAACATGACATGGGGAGAATTTGAAGCCAGAACAATGGTTAAAAGTTCAAAGAATAGTCCATCTGTAATCATGTGGTCAATTGGTAATGAAGTTTTAGAAGGTATAGGTGGAAATTCTTCTGATTATACTGATATTGCACAAGATATTATCACTTGGATTAAATCTGAAGACTCAACTAGACCTGTTACAATTGGTGATAATAGAACCAAGAATGGTGATAGTAATGCTAACGCTATCTCAGAAGTAGTAAATAAAAATGATGGTATTGTTGGCTTTAACTATGCAAACGAAAATCAATTTAACACTCAAAGAAATAACCATCCTGACTGGATTCTTTATGGCTCAGAAACAAGTAGTGCCGTTCATAGCAGAGGATACTACAAAACTAAAGGAATAGACCATGCTAATAATCAAATATCAGAATATGATAATGATAGTACAAAAGTAGGTTGGGGACATTCCGCAAGTAATGCTTGGAAATATACAATAAAAAATGATTACAATGCTGGTGAATTTGTTTGGACTGGCTTTGACTATATTGGAGAACCTACTCCATGGAATGGTGTTAATCCTGGACAAGTAAATGGAGGTAAAGGTCCTGCACCTAAATCCAGTTACTTTGGTATAGTTGACACTGCTGGTTTTGAAAAAGATATCTACTATTTATATCAAAGTCAATGGAATAAGGATGTTAATACTCTTCATGTTTTACCTACATGGAATAAAGAAGATATCGTAATTGAAAATGGAAATGTACAAGTTGATGTATTTACTGATGCTTATAAAGTTGAATTATACTTAAATGGTAATAAGGTTGGAGAGGCCACTGCAACTGAACATGTAACACCTGCTGGATATAAATATCAAACATTTGATAATGGTTCATTGTATCCATCATTTAACGTTGCTTATGCTCCTGGTACTCTAACTGCAAAGGCATATGATAAGCAAGGTAATTTAATTACTGATACAAAAGGTAGAAATACAGTTACTACCTACAGTACTCCTACTACAACAAAATTAAGCGCAGATAAAACAACAATTGCTTCTAATGAATATGATTTATCTTATATCACTGTTGATTTAGTTGATGAAAATGGTAATTTTGCTTCTGGTGCTTCTAACACATTAAACTTCAAACTTGAAGGTAATGGTAAAATAGTTGGTATTGATAATGGTAATCCTGTTGATACTACTTCCTATAAGCCTACCACTGATTCAACAGCTACAAGAAAAGCATTTAGTGGAAAAGCTTTAGTTATAGTTCAATCTACAAAAGATACCGGTTCAATGAATCTTACTGTTTCTGGTGAAGGGCTACAAGAACAATCTATAAGTATTACAACAGAAAACCAAGCTTCAGATGATAAATATTTAGAATCTTATGATATAGTAAAGAACTACTATGTAAATGTAGGAGAAACCCCAACTCTACCTAAAACAGTAAATGGTCGTTTTAGTGATGGAACTACTTCTACATTCAATATTATTTGGAATAACTATGATGAGAACCAATTAAATACCCCACAAATTTTTAAAGTCACTGGAACTTTAGAAGGAACTGATGTTGCAGTAGTTGTTAATGTACATGTTATTGGAGAAATAGCTTCTATAGCTAATCTATCTACCTTCACATACGCTGGTACTGCCCCATCACTTCCAAAAACAGTTTATGGATATTATGCAAATGGTTCTAAATCTGAAGAACTTGCTGTAAATTGGGATTTAGATGGTGTTGATTTTACTAAAGAAAATACAATTGTAAAAGTAAATGGTACTGTAGAGTTACTTGGTAAAACTTATCCTGTAACAGCTAGTGTTCGTATAGTTCCGGCTTTAAAGGCAGCTCGAAACTTAGCTATAAATAACTCAGAAAATAATGATGTTCCAAAACTTTCTCAAAGCTGCAAATCAGTTTCTGATAATTTAAATTCTATTAATAATGGAACTACTAATAATGGTTCTCTTGAAGCTGAACGTTGGACTAACTGGAATGAACGTAATTTGACTGAGGAAAATGGCGAACCAAAAGGTGCATATATACAATTTGACTGGAAAAATAAATACAAAATAGATCGTCTAGATATGTGGCTATTTACTGACAATGCATTTTCACGAATTCCAAGTAAAGTTGAAATTAGCTATAGGGATGAAGATGGTAACTACAAAATTGTAAATCATACTAATACAACTGAAGTTTCTTATTCTGTTGGTGAAACAACATATAGACTTGATGAAGTAATAAATACTGATAGTATTCGTATTTATATGCAACAACCTGAAGTGGGTAAGTGCATTGGTCTTACTGAGGTAAATGTATATGAATATGTACCTCAAGAAATCTTAAAAACTGGAAATAAACTTTCTTCAATTTTACTTGATGGACAAGAATTAGAAGGATTTAATCCTGAAACTAATGAATACACTATTGATTTAGAAGCTTTACCTGAAAGGGTTGAAGCTATAGCTAATTCTGATGATAACTCTTCAGTTACTGTATTACCTATTAGTGGTAACAAATCAGTTATAATAGTTAAAGCTGAGGATGGTAGTGAAAATATATATACAATAAACTATGTACTACCAAAACATGATGTAATTATAGAGACTGTAGAAGGCGGTTCTGTATCAGGAGCAGGTACTTATACTAAAGGCGATGAAGCCACTTTAGTTGCTACTGCTAATGGAGGTTATAAATTTGTTGGATGGTTCGATGAAAACGGTAATCTTTTAAGTGATAAAACAACTTACACATTTATAGTAAATGAAAATATAAAATTGATACCAAAATTTGAAAAACTTAAAGAACCTACTCCAAATCCTGAACCAACAAATCCAAATGCTCCTAAGCCAAATAAGCCAAATGATACAAGCAAACCATCAACTAGTAATCCAACAAAAACTTCAGATCCTTCTAATATTTCTACTTTAGCTGGAATATTAGCTTTAGCTGGTGGTTCCCTTGTCTTAAGCTCTAAAAAGAGAAAAATAAAATAATAATTTATAAACAAAGAATAAACCTCCATATGATTAATCAATTGGAGGTTTATTTTTATTTTTTAACAACTGAATTTTCATATCTAGATATCTTAAAATTAAGACGTTCAAGAGTCTTTTGCATCTCTTCCATTCTTGCAAGAAGCTTTTCTCTTTGGTCAATTAATATTTCTTTTCGTGCTTGGATAGTCGACTCTCCCTCTTGAAATAATGCCACATACTCAATTAATACTTCAATTGGAAGTCCCGCCCCTCTCATACATTTAATAAACTCTACCCACTTACAATCCTCATCTGTATAATCTCTTATTCCACTCTTATTACGATTAACTGTTGGAATCAATCCAATACGTTCATAATAGCGTAACGTATCCTGTGAAAGATCATACTTTTTACTTACTTCTGTAATTGTCATCCCCAACCACCTCCCAATAACTGAATTATATCACTTAGAGTTAACTCTAAGTCAATATATATTAAAAATTGGAGTATTATGGATTCCACTTAAAATCAATTTATTTTAAATTCTCTTATATATGGATTCCTATAGAATGAATATACAAGTTGTGCACACATACAACACCAAATTATCGGCTCACATAGAATTACTCCAAAATACTCTAGGGTTGGAATTAATAAAATAACAAATACTATCTTACCTAAAAACTCTATAACACTAGATACAAGTGGAAGTACTTTTTCTCCAATTCCCTGTAGTGAATTTCTTAGATTTAATAATATACCTAAAACGGCATAGAATGGTGAATTCCACAATAAGTATTTTACCCCATTATCTATAACTACTGCTTCGGTTGAGCCTGATAAAACTCTCATTAAAGTTGGTGCAATAAAAAATAAAACTATTGTAATAAATATTCCCCACCCAATTGATATTATATTTGCATATCTTACAGCTTCTCTTATTCTCTTACCTTGATTAGCCCCTTTATTTTGGGATACAAAAGTTGATAAACTCATTGCTAGTGATGATACAGGTATCATGCAAAAACTATTTAACTTACGGGCCGCTGTATGTCCTGCAATTATTAAGTATCCTAAATTATTAATAGCAGTTTGTAATATAACTGTTCCTGCAGAAACTATCATAAGCATAATTCCCATGGATAACCCTTGTCCCAATAATTCCTTATATAGTTCCTTATCAAACTTAAAATGTTCTTTCTTTGGAATAAGGATTGGACACTTTAAGAAAATATATATAATACATAACACTCCTGAAATTCCTTGTGCAATAACAGTTGCAACTGCTGCTCCTTTTATCCCCATATTGAACTGAGTAATAAATAAAATATCTAAACCTATATTTAACACAGAAGAAATAATAAGAAACACTAAAGGCATAACGCTATTTCCTATTGCTCTTAAAAATCCTGAACATAAGTTATATAAAAACATAACAGCTACAAACATGGTTACAGTATAAATATAAGAATATGATTCCTCTATAATATTTGAAGGAGTATTCAACAACTCTAATAAAGGATATAAAAATAATTGTGCTATTATCATTATTAAAACTGTTATCCCTACACCTATTACTAATGAACCCGCTACTGATTTTTTAACTTCCTCTTCATTATTTGATCCAAAGCTTCTTGCTGTAACAATACTTAATCCATTCCCTACACCTAGGGAAAATCCTACTAAAAGTTCATATACAGCTGCACTAGCCCCTATAGCTGCTAATGATGTATCCCCTAAGTAATTTCCAACAATCATAACATCAACTGTATTATATAATTGCTGGAATACACTTGATATGAAAAGTGGAATAGCAAAAATAATTAAAGACCTTAAAATCCTTCCCTTTAATAAATCCACATTTAAACTTAACATATTGTCCCTCCTATTTAGTTGCCTAGAAACCTTCTCTTTATACTACTCATGTAATTCTAGTGGCAACCCATCTGGGTCTTGAAAAAATGTCATCCTCTTATTAGTAATCTCATCTAATCTTATAGGTTCAACTTCAACACCTAAAGACTTCAACTCTTCCACTTCTTTTTCTATGTCATCTACCTTAAAGGCTAAATGTCTTAATCCACAAGCTTCTGGATATGATGGTCTCTTAGGATTATTCTTTCCCGAAAAAATCTCTAATTCACATTCTCCTAATTTAAGGTCTAACTTATAATCCCCTCTATCTTCCCTATAATTTTCACGTAATATTTGAAAACCCAACTTATTAACATAGAAATCTTTTGATTTCTCGTAATTACTAACAATAATAGCTATATGATGTATCATAGTTAAATTCATTTTCTTTTGCTTCCTCTCATTAATAGATTTTTACTACTATAAATTTCCCATTATATTCCTATCAATATACTTATCAACCCCAACTTTAAGTCTACTTAAGCCATCTTCTACTCTTTCTCTTTGACTTGCAATATTCATTCTAATAAAATGCCCACCATTACTTCCATATACGTGTCCACTAGATACATAAAGACCTGTTTCTTTTCTTATAAACTTGCAAAAGTCTAGACTATCTTTTGTTATACTACTACAATCAATCCATAATAAATAAGTTGCATCTGAATGTATAATATTAAGACTAGGTAACTCATTATAAATAAATTCTTGTACAACTCTCTTATTTTCAGCTAAATATTCAATTAATTCATTTAACCATGGTTCTCCCTTTGTAAATGCAGCAATTGTAGCCTCTATTGCAAAAGCATTTGGTTCTGCAACTTCATCTGTATTTATTCCCCTGTTAACCATTTTTCTAATTTCATCATTAAGAACAATAATATTTGAAGCTTGTACTCCTGCTAAATTAAATGTCTTAGTTGGAGCAATACAGGTTATACTATTTTGAGCTATTTCAGGTGAAATAGATGCAAATGGTATATAAGAATTACCATAAGTCAAATCACAATGAATTTCATCTGAAACTACAATTACACTATACTTTATACAAAGCTCTCCTATCTTTTTCAATGTTTCCTTTGACCATACCTTTCCAATTGGGTTATGAGGGTTACAAAGAATCATTAAAGTTGTTGCTGGGTCTGATAGTTTTCTTTCTAAATCCTCAAAATCAATTGAATACTCTTTTCCATCAAAACATAAATCACTTGAAAGCACTTTTCTATTATTATTCACAATGGAATTATAAAAAATATTATATACAGGTGCTTGTACAAGTACATTGTCCCCTTCTCTAGTCATCTTTCTTACAATAGAGGATATAGCAGCAACTACTCCTGTACAAAAAAGAATCCACTCCTTCTCTATTTTAAAATTGTGTCTTCTCTCCCACCAATTACTTATCGATAAATAGTATTCATCTGGAATAATAGTATATCCATATATACCAAAATCAACTTTTTTCCTAATAGCTTCTCTTATTTCAGGTGCTGTCTCAAAATCCATATCAGCTACCCACATTGGAAGTTCATTATCATTAACATCCCACTTTAATGAATTAGTATTAAATCTATTTGTTAACTTTGAAAAATTATACTTCATTCTCTTCTCCTCCTTCATCAACTAAAATTTTTGTATTAATTGAAGATATCTCTTTATCATCCATTATTAAATCATCAATACCCTTTGCATGAATTCTTCCCCCCATAGGATTTTTAAGACTATCAACCCTTGTAGTAATATCAGCATCAACTGTTGAATACTCAAATGCCAAGTCTGTATTAATAACTTTTGAATTCCTTATTACAAGGTTTTCTACATAGCATAATCCTTGATTACTTTCTATGAAACAATCAATAAAAGTTAAATTCTTAGAATTCCACCCTAAATACTCTCCAATAATTACTGAATTATTAACAGTTACATTTTCACAATTCCAAAAAGCATCCTTAGAAAGTAGTCTAGAATTATAGACTTCAACATTCTTTGCCCCATCAAATGCATAATTTCCTGAAAGGTTAAAATTTTTAATAACTATATTTTCACTATTCATTCCAAAATAATCGCCCTTTGCATTTACATTATTAAGGATTATATCTTGACAATTCCAAAGTGTTTCTGTAGCTATAGGAATATTTACATTTGTTAAATCAATATTCTTACAGCGCCTAAATGTTTTTGGTGACTCAATAGTACTGTTATTTATATTAATATTATGAGTATACCAAATTCCTGACCTTGCAGTTTCTACCAAAGTACTATTATCTACATTTATATCTTTACAGTACCATAATGGATACTTCCACTTAAAAATAGAATCTCTAATTTTTATATTTCTACTTTCCTTTAAAGGAGATTCACCATCACAAAAAACAGAGTTAACAACCTCTAAATCCCTGCTTTTAAATAATGCTCTCTCTCCCATTAGCAACTCTTGATTGATTATCTTCACTAAACTTCATCCCTTTCTCGCCGAATAGAAGATTATTGAATATTCACCTATTATTTTACAATATTTCAAATATATCTTCTATAGACAGTTTAATATCTTGAGTTAACTCCAAGTCAAGTGAAAATGTAATAAATATTAATCATACATTCTTTAATTTATAAATGTTGACAAGTTACTATTATTATAATAAACTTTCACATGATTTTAGTAATTTTGACGCTTTAATGGAGGACTTTATGACTAAAAATGGATTAAGCTATTTGTTAAACTTATTAGGGGTTTCACCAACTAAAATGGGAAATTTTTTAAATATTGATAGAACCTTAGTAAGTAAATGGAAAAATGGTTCCAGACATTTATCTACTAATAGCAGCTATATAGAGAACGTAATAGAATTTTTAATCCAAAGAAATGCTGAATTAAATTCTAATATACTTGAAAATTTATTCTTAAGTATATATCCAAATGAAAATAATAAAACAAATAATGACGACTATTTGAGAAAATGTATAAATAACTTCATATTAACTAACGAAAATTATAATCCTAGTCTAAACTTTAGCAACTCAATCAAACCAGAATACTCTACATATACATCAACTATGCACGTATATAATGATGAAAAAAATGAAATATTAGCCTTATTAGATATGTTAGATTTAGCACTTGCGGAAGGAGTTAAACAAAAACTTATTTTTATTCTTTCAAAATCATTTGATCCTCTTATAGAATCAAATACTTATAGACCTATTTTTATTGAAAAAATTCTAACTTTGTTAGACATTGGATGCACCCTAGATTTTGTTCATTCAAATATGAATAGTTCTAAAATATTTTTATACTGTTACGATATAATTTCACATAAAAATACTACTACTTCTTCTTTTATAGACACTTTTGAAAGTCCATATATATATTCAATTTTTATATTTGAAAAGAAAAGAATGTATTTATCTATGCGCAACCAAAACAATAATAACTCAGAGATATATGGAGCTATGTTTTTAGATCCAATAACTATAAATTTTTATACAGGTATCGCTAATAATATATTAGAAAAATCTTACCCTACACTTTCCTTAATAGATATTACCGATATGATAGATATTTGTATAAAGAATATGTATTTAAATAATTACACTGAATATCCAGAGGTTATCAAAAAAAATAATACCTGTTATTTTTTTAGTCCTTATCCTATAATTAATTTTATGAGTGATGATTTATACTATGAAATACTTAAGAATTCTCTAGAATCTAATGAGGTTATAGAGAAATATATGAATATTTTTAAAGAGTTTAAAAATAATATACCATTCGAACTAACTCATGTAGATAAAATTAATTTTTATTCAATTGATTACTTAGTTAAGCTTTCTAAGCAAGATGAAGTAATATATTCGTATAATCAAACTAAACTCACTCCAACTTTAAAACTCACAAAAAACCTTTTCAAAAAGCATATGAGTGAATTAGCCGATTATCTTATAAAAACTAAAAACTTTAATATTTGTTTAAGTACAGATTTAATAACCTCTCCTAATCTTAACGCAAGTTATTGGTGTAAAAAAAATGAATTTTTATTTCTCTTTGATAATAATTTATCAAATGTTAGAATGTGTAACGATGTTCATTTCATAAATTCTATTTCATACTTACTTAACCAAAAATATTTACAAACACCAGATACTTTAAAAAATAAAAAGATAGTATCAGAGTTTTTAAAAAGCTTATAAGAAAGTGGAGTTAATATTTGTTTTTCCTGTTACATACCATCAAAATAAATATTAACTCCACTTGTAAGAGTATACACCTCTAAATGGAGCACTCTCATTTAGGATAATTCAAACATATTCTATATATTTATATAAAAAGTCGAAAGTATTTCAGTGAGAATAAACTTTTACACCTGGGAGAATCAAAAGTATTACTCTATGTCTGTAAAACAAATCTATAGAAGATAAAATTCTAAATTATCCTTTATTTACACTTTAAGTATAATATAAAAACTATTCTATTAGAATGCTCTCTCTCAAACTGTCACACTTTTTCACAGTGATACTTATTTTTCTTAAAATTTGCTCCTCTACTAAAACTATGCTAAAATTTTAGTAACTTTAGTGAGAAAGGATTTTTGCTATGATAAAGATAGATTTCCATACACATTCAAACTCATCTGATGGTTTAATGTCACCAAAAGAAGTTGTTGAAAGAGCTTATCAAAATGGAGTAAAATACTTAGCTTTAACAGATCATGACACAATATCTGGACTTGATAGTGCAATAAAAACTGCTAAAGAAATCAACCTTTCATTTATACCTGGTATTGAACTTTCTACCACTCATAACAAAGAAAGTATACATATATTAGGATTCTTTAAGGATGAAAGTTATAAAAATGATGAATTTATTAATTACTTACAGACTTTAAAAAATAAGCGTAAAATAAGAGCTGAAAAAATGGTTCAAAAATTAAAAGAAGTTTTTAATATAGAAATTAACTTAGATAATGTATTAAAGCGTGGAAAAGATGTTGTTGCAAGACCTCATATTGCACAAGAAATTATAGCAGCAGGCTATCCATATGAATTTGAATATATCTTTCAAAACTTTATAGGTAAAGATTGTCCTGCATTTGTTCCAACTACAAAGCTTACCACTGAAGAAGGGGTTAAACTTCTAAAAAAGTATAATGCTTTAGTATTCTTAGCTCATCCAAAACTAATACATAACTCTCCTTTAGAAGATTTTTTAAATATGGGTTTTGACGGGATGGAAGCTATATACTTTCAAAACACCTCTGATGAAGAAAAATACTTTTTAAATTTTGCAAATAAACATAACCTTTTAGTTAGTGCTGGCTCAGACTGTCACGGTAATGTTGAGGGAGATGAAAGACATGGTGACATAGGAGCTATGAACATAAAAGAAAATTTACTGCAAAAATTTTTAGACAGCTATAATAACTTAAAATAAAGAGACTCTGCTTTTAGCAGGGTTTTTTTATTTTATATTTAGCTTATAGTCCCCTCCTTTTTCCTTTTATATTTCCTTCAATTTATAGATAAACTAGAAATATATATATTATATAACCTATAAAGAAATTATCTAAATATTATTTTAACCTAAATGCATACTATGTAAATTAAATAAGGGGTGAACACCTTGGATAAAAAATTACTTGAAGAAGTTAAAAACCTAAGTCCTTTTGAATTAAAGAATAAACTAATAAACCTTGCTAATTCTAATGAAAAAAAAGGAGTTAAAATTTTCCTTAATGCTGGTAGAGGAAATCCTAATTGGACTGCTTCTACTCCTAGAGATGCTTTTTTTACCTTAGGATATTTTAGCGTTGAAGAAACACGAAAAACCTGGTGTGATGGGGACCTAGCAGGAATGCCTGAAAAACCTAATATTTATAAACGTTTTAAAGCCTTTTGTAACTCTAATACAAATGCTCCTGGTATTGAGCTATTAGAAGAAGCTGTGGATTATGGAATAAGAGAATATGGATTTGATTCTGACTCTTGGGTATTTGAATTAGTAGATGGAATTATTGGAGATAACTATCCTGTTCCAGATAGAATGCTCTTAAGAGTAGAGAAAGTAGTCCACAATTACCTAATTAAAGAAATGGGAGGAAGTATTCCTGATAAAGCTAGTCATGATCTTTTTGCTGTTGAAGGTGGCACTGCTGCTATGTGCTATATATTCGATTCACTTATGGCAAATCACCTTTTAAAAAAACATGATAATATTGCTTTAATGGTTCCTATTTTCACTCCATATCTAGAAATCCCTCATCTCTCTAGATATGACTTTAATGTTACAGAAATTCATGCATGTGAGTTAAATGAAGAAGGCCGTCATACATGGCAATACCCTTCTTCAGAATTAGATAAACTAGCTGATCCTAATATAAAACTTTTATGTGTAGTTAATCCTAGTAACCCTCCTTCTGTAGCAATTGATGAAAAATCTATGAAATACATTCAAAATATAGTAAAAGAAAAGAATTCTAATTTAATGATTGTTACAGATGACGTATATGGTACTTTTGTTGAAAATTTTAAATCATTTATCATTACATTACCTTATAATACCTTAGGTGTTTACTCCTTCTCTAAATACTTTGGAGTTACAGGTTGGAGACTGGGTGTTATTGCTCTTGCAAAAGAAAATGTATTTAATAAGCTAATTCATGAACTACCTCAGGAAGATAAAGATGATTTAAAAAATAGATATAGTTCATTAACTCCAAAGCCTGAGTCAATATCCTTTATTGATAGAATTGTTGCTGATAGCAGACAAGTTGCTTTAAATCATACTGCTGGTCTTTCTACTCCTCAACAAGTTCAAATGGCACTATTTTGTTTATTTGCTTTATTGGACAAAGATGATACCTACAAAAAGCAAACCATAGATATTTGTACAAAACGTAAAAAACTAGTTTATGATCATTTAATTGATTTACCAATGAAAAAAAGTGATATCCATAGTGCTTGTTATTATAATGAATATGATTTATTAGTGTGGGCAAATTTAAGATATGGAATGGACTTTGCTAATTATCTTAAGGAAGAAAGAAATCCATTAGAATTTCTATTTGACCTTGCTGAAAAATATCATATTATACTATTGAATGGTGAAGGATTTGATGGTCCAAAGTGGTCAATTCGTGTATCCTTAGCTAATTTAAAGGATGAACAATATAGCAAAATTGGTGAAGCTATAAATGAATTATTTAATAAATATCATGAGCAATGGCTAGAATCAATTAAATAACAAAAAATTTTTAAAAAGGTAGAGTGGATATTTATTTCCTTTGTACTAAAGGTAAAGAAATTATAAAAATCTAATTCCCCATTTAACTTCTAGGAAAAAAGAGAAATTGCTTGGCAATTTCTCTCCCCTTATTAATTTTAATCAGCTTTATTTTAATAGCTATTCTTCTGTCTTATCATTTGTTTTTTCTGGTATTTCTTCTTTTGTTTTATCATCTAAATAACCTGTATTTTCAGAAGTAGGGTTATTTAATATTCCAGCCATAACCAATACACCCAGTAAGGCAACAACTATTTCTTCGTAATTACCTGGTAGTATATTAACCCCAAAACCTTGTAAAACTAAAGGAATTAACGCAAATATTGAAACCCATAATCCATAGTTTTTAAAACGGGATAAATCCATATAGTAGCACCCCCTTTTACACTTATATTATATGTAAAGTAGGAGGAGACTGTTACATAAGTTTAAATTATTTAACTTATAACTCTACTCTCTATATTATCTAGTAATCCATGTTTAACCTTTATTCTACTTAATTTTTCTATCATAGGCTCTGAAATAAGATATAAAAAAATAACTGTTGATAACGCATGAATTGCATCAACCGGAACACCTGATAGTATAAAAGCAGTTAATGTAGCAAATGAAATATGGCTGTTCATCATAAATACAGAACTTGTATTCATTATAAAACCATATATAAAAAAAGTTGATAATCCACCAAAAATACATAATATTATTCTCTTTGGCTTTATTATTTCTTTACTGAATATCACTCCACTCAAAAATCCCACTAACCCAAAAGAAAACATTTGCCATGGTGTCCAAGGTCCTTGTCCAAAGAAAAAATTAGATACAAATGCAGTAATTGCACCTGTTAAGAATCCTGCCTCACGTCCTAGAGCAACTCCAGTAATAATTACTATTGCCATTACAGGCTTAAAATGTGGTGTCATAAAGAATATCATTCTCCCTGCAACTCCAATTGCTGATAGTGAAGATATAAGTATGATTTCCCTTGCTTTAGGTTTTCTTTTTTCAAACAGCATAAAGAATGGAATCATAGTATATATAATTACTAGTAAACTTATAAAATAATATCTTCTATCTCCTAACGCAATCTTTCCAAATAAGATTGTTGTTGGTATTAGAACTAAAATTATTAATGTGCTTATTAATTTTTTCTTCTTTACTCTAGATTCATTTTGCATAACTTAACCACATCCTCACAGGTTATTGCATCATCAAATAAGTGTCTACTCATTTTATTTCCAAAAGTAGTATAAAAATTATTATTCCTAAGAAATTTTTTTGTTTCACTAATTGAAGTCATATTACCGTTAAAAAACATTCCACATCTATCTGAATACATAGCTGCAAATTCGATGTCGTGAGTAACCATTATTATTGTGGTTCCATTTTTATTTAACTCCTTTAATATGTTCCCTAACTTTATCTTGTAATAGTTATCTAATCCCTTTGTAGGCTCATCTAACAAAAGAATTTTAGGTTCTAAAAGTAATATCTTTGCTAAGGCTACCTTCTGTTTTTCTCCTCCACTCAAATCATAAGGATGCATATCAAAAAGATGTTCTATACCAACCAACTCTGATACTTCTTTTATCTTTTTATTTAATTCTAACTTATTAATATTCTCATAAAGCAAAGTTTCTTCTAAATCTAATTTAACTGTACTCTTTACAAAGATAGACTTAGGATTCTGTGGAAGTACTGATAGGTTTTTATTAAATAACTCCCTACAAGAATACTTATTAATTTCTTTTCCTTTAAGTATCACCTTTCCCCTATAAGGTTTATTCAAACCACTAATAACTGATAAAGTTGTACTTTTTCCTGTCCCATTACCTCCAACTATAGAAAATATCTCTCCATCATATACTTCAAAAGACAGGCCTTTTAAAATATCTTCACCCTTCTTATCATACTTAAACCATATATCTTTAATTTCTAATACTGAATCTTCTCTTCTTTTAGAAATTTTATTCAAGGATTTATATCTTAAGTCTTTTCCTTTAAATAAACTATCAAGATATCTTCTGCCTTCTCTAACTGTAATAGGTAAACCTCTTTTTTCACCTAAAGATATTGCTACCCTCATTGGAACTGGTAATAAAGATGTAATAACATTTCCTATATCAGATGGCTCATCATAAGCTATAATTTCTCCATCTTCCATAACGACTACCTTATCTACCATAGGAAACACCTCTTCTAATCTATGTTCCGAAATAATTATTGTAACTCCCAAATCATTATTTATTTTCTTTAAAGTTTCTAAAAATTCTGATGATGCAATTGGATCCAATTGTGAAGTAGGTTCATCTAAAACTAAAACCTTAGGATTCATCGCCATAATAGAAGCTAAATTTAATATCTGTTTTTGTCCCCCCGATAATTCTGTTACTTCCCTCATAAACCACTCTTGTATTCCGAAATAGCTTGCCATCTCTGAAACTTTTAATCTTATTGTTTCATTGTCATATCCTAGACTTTCTAGCCCAAAAGCTAATTCATGCCATACCTTATCTGTTACTATTTGTCCTTCTGGATCTTGAAGTACAAAACCTATTTCTGATGCTTGGGTTCTGTTGTCCACATATTCTAAAACTTGACCTTTATATAATATATTTCCTTGTCTACTACCATGAGGTGTTAATGGAGTTTTAAAATGTCTTAGTAAAGTACTCTTTCCACATCCTGACTTGCCGCATACAACAATAAAATCTCCCTCTTCTATTATTAAGTTTACTTTTTTAAGAACTTTTTTTTCTTGAGTCGAATATGAGAAACTTAAATCTTCTATTTTAATAATTTCCATTTTAATTCCTCCAACGCATCTAAAATTATTGGTATTAAGCATAATAATCCATAAGCTACATAAGATATTATACTAAGCTTGCTTATCCTTGCTAATTTTATAGTTGGAAAAAATACCACTCTATTTACCCCTGCTATTCCTCCAACTAAAACTATTCCTATAAACAAAACTATTATTAACAAAATAATCTTATCCCTCTTATCAAGTCTATATATTGAAAAACTTGTCCTTCCATTTAGTCCATATCCTCTAGCATTCATTGAATCTGCTGTATCTATTGAATCTTCCAATATCCAGGTAACTAATATTGATAATATGTTCATACCACTTCTAATCCTTTGAAATAGGTTTCCCTGAGTAACATCTCTCCCCATTGACTTCTGTCCATTTGATATTACCTTTATTTGTTCTTTAATTCTTGGTACAAACCTTAAAACCATGGAAAATATAAGAGATGCTGATGGAATAACCCTTCCAAATAAATATATAAACTTATCTGATGTCATTATTTTGTTATAACAACTAAACCAGATTATAACTGATATAAACATAACTGATGAACATACAGCATAAATTATCCCTTCTAAAGTAAGTGCTTTATCATTTATGTAAAGAAGTATTGTAGCTCCTCTATGATTTAATAATACATTTATAACTACAAAAAATAAAAGCGTAGGAAGCATATATAACAAATCAAATCTTAATGCCTTTACACCTTTAAGTTTTATTGAATACAGTATAGAACTAATTAAAGATATTATGAGAAAAACAGGATGCATAAAAAACATTGAAAGCAATATCACCCCTATTAAATAAGTAAAATTAATTATTGGATGATATGTTAAAAATGTATCTTTCATCCTGATTTCTCCTTTCAAATCTTAATATCCTCCACCTATGTCATATCCTAAATCACAAGTATATAAAACCTCTATATTCTCTCCACCATTTAATTTGTAGTGTCCTACTCCATAGTTAGGAAAAATTCCATTAATCCTATACATCCAGCCACTTTGCTTGCCACAATCAAACTCATATATATGATTAATACCTTTTATATAGGCGCTCTCCTTATTTCCACTATAATCTATAGGTATCCTTTTTCCCCTAGTCACCCTATATAAAATATCAAATACTGTCTTATCACTTTCCGCTAGCTCTATCTTAGTTGATGATAATATTACACCATTATTAATATAATCCTTTTTGTCCATATTAAACTTATCCATATTGTTTAATATAGTATCACATCTAATAGAAATGGTAACATACCTCTTCTCATCCTTTACAATATCGGTACTTTCACCTTTATCTGTTATAATATGATTTGGCTTTTCGGGTTCTTTTTTATCTTCATCTTTTACCTGTGATGTAGAAGGAATTTTTTCTTCTCCCACTTTATCTTCAGTTTTTATATTGCTATTACCTTCTTCGACCTTTGTAGAATATTCTTTTTCTTCATTAGCAGAACTATTCTCAACAGAACTTTCTACTGTTGTATTATCCTTAGGAACTTCAATTTTACACCCTTTAACTCCAATAAAAACAGCTACTGCTAAACAAATACATATTAGAATACTCTTCCAGTATTTTTTCATATTCTAAGCCTCTTTTACTTCCTTCTTCTTGCTATAAATCATTACTGCTCCACTTAATATTAAGACTGCAAATAAATAGCCAAAGTTCGAAGTATCTCCAGTTTGTACAACTTCTGAATATGAAGAGTTACCTTCTTTTCCTTCTTCCTTGTTTTCAACTTCTACTTTTTCTAATGCTTCAATCTTAGCCTTTGCTGCTAAAACTTCATCATATCCAACAATATATTTCTTATCTTTATCACTTAAAGCTTCGTATCTACTGATAATGTCTAAAACATCCTTTTTATTTTCTAAGGATACATTTTCAGGATTAATTTTATCCCAAATGTCACTATTAATTGTATTTATAGTATCTTGTATTTCAGCTATCTTTGATGATGCAGAATTTAGTTTACTTTTTCCAATAACTTGTATCTTATATTCTTCTGGTAATGAATTAAACTTAGCTAATATAGAATTTACTTCTTCTTTATTATCCAAAGAAATTGCTTCTATCCCTGGTAAAGTTTCAATTCTTGAATTAACTTCCTTAACAATATTTAAATAATCTGTCGTACTAATAACATCTGTCATATCATATAAAGAAGTTTTTCCATTTACTAACCTATCATAAGAAGCTAATGAATATAAAGCTTGCTCTGTTGCCATTCCATTTGCTCCACTATCTGAATGAATATACTTAAACTCTCCATTACCGGTGTAGAAGGTTATTAAATTACCAAGTAGATTATTTTCACCCTTTACAAATGCTTCTGATGTAGTTGGATTTTCTCCTAAAGCAGTTAAGAATGTAATAACTTGAGCTACACTATTTGAATTCTCATTTCCCCATGAAACATATCCACCGGTCTCTGTTTGTAGCTCTGATAGAATTACTAGTGACCTATTCATTGTCTTTTTTACATCTTCCCTATCTTGATGTTTTACTAAAGCTTGTAATACCATTGCAGTACTATCTGGTTCAGGTGTTCCCCATCCAAATCCACCATTATCTAATTCATTAGATAATAGCGCCTCTATCATCTTATCTCTTGTATTTAAGGCATCTTTAGGTTCTTGATAATTTTTAGAATCTACAGCTATTAACACGTATGCTAATGATGTATAGTATTCATTTAAAATTCCATCTTGATGCCATACTATATCTATTAAGTCATTTCCGGCTACATTTCTAGGATCTTGTCCAATAGCTGATACTGATAAAATTAGTTTTGCTAAATCTCCACCTGACATTTTTTGATTGTTTGATATTTTATCTTGAACAAATGCCTCTACCTTGCTGTAATAAGTATCAAAAATCTCCTTTGGAACTTCTTTATCTGATCTAGCTAGTCCTATAATTGCCCATGAATCCCATGTTATATTGCTTGAGAATCCATTTTTAAATTTTTCTATATACTTTTGTATAGTTGTATTAAGTGCATTATTATAATCCACTTTTTCTGCTGCACTTATCCTTTGTGTTGGTAATGCAAATAACATTGTAAATACAAATATCACTGCTATTACTTTTGATAATAGTTTTTTCATTTCTTCTCCTCCTCTTTCTTGGAAGAAAATAAAGAAAGGACTCCTTATTGGGAGTCCTTGTAGTAGCATCACAAAAATACATAGTACTCATTGCACTATGCTCTTGCTTCCACCACACTTTATCTCCCGCCGAAATAAATTTGTGATATTAATATATGGCAGGTCTCCTGACTCAAGGCTTCAACCCTACTTTCTCATCTTCCCAAAATAAATTCAGTGATCTTTGAGATTTCGTATCCTTTACAGTAGCGGGGGCTGTTGTGGATTCTAACCACATTCCCTTTTAATTTTCTATATTAAAACCATATATTACTATATTAGTCTATCTTTAAATTTATTCTTTTGTCAAGCCTATCTAAAATACCACCTATAATTTTTAACCAAAAAAGAAACTACTCAAATTTGAGCAGTTTCTTTGTAATTAAGCCTCTAATAAGAAAGCGTAATAACCTTTCATAGCTTCATATATATCAACCTTACTAGCAACTTCCCAAGGAGCATGCATGTTGTGAAGAGCAACACCACAATCTATAACTTCCATATTGTAATTAGCTAAGATATAAGCGATTGTTCCACCGCCTCCTTGGTCAACCTTTCCTAATTCAGCTGTTTGGAATGCAACATCATGCTTATCCATAATAGCTCTAAGCTCTGCTATGAACTCTGGATTAGCATCATTACATCCTCCCTTACCTCTAGAACCTGTATACTTATTGAATACTAATCCCTTACCAAAATAAGCAGAGTTCTTCTTTTCCATTACTGATGGATAATTAGGATCAAAAGCAGCACTAACATCTGAAGATAACATCTTAGAATTCTTTAATGCTCTTCTAAGTTTTATATCAGAATAATCTCCTACTCTATCCATAACTTCTGCAACAGTATTTTCAAAGAATTTAGATTGCATTCCTGTAGCACCAACACTGCCTATTTCTTCTTTATCAACTAAAAGACAAACACAAGTTTTATCTATTTTATCAACTTTTAGCATTGCCATAAGTGAAGAGTATGAACATACTCTATCATCATGACCATATGCCATAACCATACTTCTATCAATACCATAATCTCTTGCCTTACCAGCTGGTACAATTTCAAGTTCTGCTGATAAGAAATCTTCTTCTTCTATTCCATACTTATCATTTAATATCTTTAAGATATTAGCCTTAACAGCATCCTTTTCTTCTCCCTTTAATGGAATACTTCCAACAAGTACATTTAAATCTTCACCTTCAATTACCTTGTTAGCCTTCTTTTCTTGTTGAGTTTGTGCTAAATGAACTAGAAGGTCTGATATTCCTATTACAGGATCATTATCATCTTCACCAATAACTATATCAACCTTAGTTCCATCCTTCTTACACACTACCCCATGTATAGCTAAAGGTAATGTAACCCATTGATATTTCTTTATGCCACCATAATAATGTGTTTCTAAAAGGGCAAGGTCAGTATCTTCATATAATGGATTTTGCTTTAAATCTAATCTTGGAGAATCTATATGTGCCCCTAAAATCTTCATTCCATCTTCCATAGGTCTTTCACCAACTATAAATAAAGCTATAGCTTTATCCATATTATTTGCATAAACCTTATCTCCAGCCTTTAAAGCTTCACCATTTTTAATAACATCATCTAAATTCTTATAGCCATTTTCTTCAGCTATTCTAATAGTTTCCTTTACACATTCTCTTTCTGTTTTGCATAGGGACATAAAGTTCTTATATCCTTCATTAAAATCAAATATCTCCTTTATACCTTGTTCGTCATATTTTTCCCATGCGCATTTTTCATTTTTGCTCATACTTTATAGCCTCCTTTAATATATAGAAATAGTTTATCCCTTATCCTCAATTTTTATATTGAAAGATAGGGATAAACTTATTACTTATCGCTAACTAAATTCATTCTGCTTTCTATTATATCTACAGCAGAAACATTAGACATTAATGAATATCTATAGTTTACTGCTGCTGCTTCAATAATTACAGCAATATTTCTACCTGGTCTTACTGGTACAGTTAACTTTCTAACTGGTACACCTAATATATCCATATAATCAAAGTTATTTCCTAATCTATCATAATCATTATCATCTTTCCAATGTTCAAAATGCATTACTAAAGTTATTGTTTTCTTTAGAAGAATAGAACTTATACCATAAAGAGCTGGTACATCTATAATTCCAATTCCTCTAACCTCTAACATACCTCTAGTTATACTTGGAGATGATCCTATTAGTTCCCCATCAATTTCTTTTATATCAACAGCATCATCTGTAACCAATCTATGTCCTCTTTTAATTAACTCTAACGCTGTTTCACTCTTACCTATACCACTTTCTCCAGTAATTAATATACCAATACCTGATACATCTACTAAAACCCCATGAAGGCGTGTTTCTGGTGCTAGCTTATCTGATAAATAGATAGTTAAATTACTCATAAGCTTTGTAGTAACCAAATCACTTCTAAGCACCCATATATTTTTCTTATTTGCAGCATTAATTAACTCTTCATGCGGTTCAAGACCTCTAGACATAATTATGCAATGCATAGGAAATGTAAAATACTTATTTAGTCTTTTCTTCCTAAACTCAACTTGCATATCATCTAAAAAGCTCCATTCAGCCTTGCCTATTACCTGTAATCTTTCAGGCGCAAAATAATTATAAAATCCCGCAAGTTGAAGCCCTGGCCTATTTATATCGTTTACGGTTATAAGCTCATTAGGTTTTCCTTCTACTAAAACCTCTAAGTCAAAATCTTTAATTAGTTTTTCAACTGTTACTGACAATCCCCATCACCCTTTATTTTTTATTAAGTTCTATCCCATCTAATTGTACTCTAAAATTCCTTTTAACATTATCAATATATCTTCTTCTAAGCTTTTGTTGGATTTCCTTTTCCTTATCTGACAAACCTTCTTCTTGGCTCTTTTTATAAAGCATATTTATGTGTTCTATTACTTCTTCTATTTTCATTGAATCTATATCCATTACTACAACTCCTTTGTTACTTCTTAAGCTTATTTTACCTATAATTCTCTATATTATCAACCTTTCACAAGGTTAATATTTCTTAACTTTATCTTACTTTCTGTTATTTCCTATTAATGTTTTCGCCAAATTTCGTATTTAAAATACTTTTATTATTGTAGATACTAGTTAATTCTTCTTTAAGAAAACCTTTGCTAATTTACTTTTGTTAATTCTTGTCACTTAATGTTGCATGAAATAATTTTACATTTTTTCGGGGCATGTTATAATAATAAATAAGGAAAACTTACGAATTTTGGAAAAAGAGGTGATATTATGAAAATACATAAGCTATCAAAAATAATTAAACGCGAAAAATTATTTTTAAATATATTATTAAAGTTCCTTTCCCCAACTAATAGAATTTGTATTCTCTTATCTCAAAAGTTGGACAAGCACGTAGCACTCTATCAGCATTACATTTACATAAGGTATAAGAGGAAACATAAAAAATACTTTGAACCTCGAAGATTAACGGCCTAAATATCTAAATAATAAATGAATAAAAAATACCTCAATAATAAAATTATTGAGGTATTTAAAGTCAATACTAAGTCCCAACATGCCGTTTGCTTATATATTCAGACCTGCTCCTCGCAGGTGGGTTAAGCTCATTCTACTTTTGCCATCTTCTGCCACAAAATTGTGAATTAAATGAAGCCCGACATCCATAAAAACTGTTGCAAATCCCGTTTATCATATGTAGGTTGAATATGATAAGCTAGGCGCACATCTCAGGATTTCTTATGACTCTATTATAGCACACTTTTTTTTCATTTCAATAGAAATTATTTACTATAAGTAATCGTTTAAAGTTTCTTCCAAATCTTCCTCAAAATCCTCTGAACACAAGATAGCAACAAACTTCATATAGTCTGCATTATTAACATCAATTTCAACTTCTTTTATCTTACTTGAAAGTTCAAGCTCATCTCCTAAATCCTCTACAATGCCTTCAACATTATCTTTAGCAATATCAGATAAATATGATAAATACCAATCACGATACCATTCATCGCTCTCTTCTTCTAAATCACTTTCTTCATTAGCATATGCTCTTGCTGCAAGTATTTCATCTTTATCAAAATCATAATAAAATTTTAAAACCACAAAATTATCTTCTATTTTAATTTCTTCAATTTCAGATAATCCATTTTCCTCTAAAAATTCTATTATTTCTGTTGTTTGCATAGTAAAACTCTCCCCTTATTAATATAATAATTTTTTATATTCTTTTTTTACTGCTAAGAACTCTTCATCATCTTCTACAAGATTGAGTTCTTCTTTTCCATCTACATTATCAACTCTAAAGATAAATACATCTTCACTTTCTTCATCTAAAGGCGCTAATAATAAATATTCTTGCTCTTTTACATATATTCTAGCTACCGCTTCAAAATCAACTTTATTTCCATCTTCATCTCTAAAAGACATTATTTCTCTATCTTCCATTTTTTATACCTCGCTTTACAAAAGTTATTATATCCATTGTATTATATTATAAACATATGGTAAGTTAAATAGAAAATGAATAAATTAACTAATATGCTTCTCTATAAATTAAAAAGAAACTGCCATAGGGCAGTCTCTGCTACATATTCTCTATAAACTTTTCAATCATCTCGTCAGCTTCTTTATACTCTTTTTCAGCTGGTACAAATTTAAATCTAAATCCTGGATCTACAACCTTTAATCCTAAAGACTTCATTCTATCTGTAAGCATTGGAACTGCGTTACCACCCCATCCGTAAGAACCAAATGCCATAGCTACTGTTCCTCTATTTACTATTGGATTAACAAGTGATAGTAAATCCCAAGCTGGCTTAACTGCATCCGCATTTATTGTAGGTGATCCTACCATGAATCCTTTTGACTTTTCAACTAATTCAATACAATCTTCAATTTTCATTGAAGTTATTTCATGAACTCCAGCCTTATATCCTTTTTCGTTAAGTTTTTCACTAATATACTTGGCCATTGCTTCTGTATTTCCATAAGCAGAAATATAGAATATTTCAACTTTCTTAGAATCTATAGGTTCCTCTGTTGACCATTCTCTATATAAATCTAAATATTTCTTTATATCTTCTCCTTTATGAATTGGTCCATGGCTTGTTCCTATCATTTCTATATCTAAGTCCTTAATCTTATCAAGAGCTTTTAAAACAAAAGGCTTAAATGGTCCCATAATACAATCAAAGTAGTACTTCATTTCAGTTAAGTAGTCATCTCCACCAACTTCTAAAACTGTACCTTCTGGACAATAATGACACCCAGTAAAGTCACATGTAAATAAGAACTTATTCTCCTTTACATAGGTAAACATAGTATCTGGCCAATGTAAATTAGGAGCTTTTATAAATTGTAACGTCGTCTTTCCTAAAGATATATCTTCACTAACTTCTCTAAAATTAAAAGGCTTATTTAAAATTTCTTTTAAATAATTAATAGCAGCTTTTGTTCCTAAAACTATAGCTTCTGGATAATCATCTAAAAGCTTAGTTAAAGATCCGCTATGATCTAATTCTGTATGTTGAACTACTATATAATCAACATTTCTTTCTCCAATTACATCCTTTAACTTTTCTTTAAAATCTTCATAAAAACCATTCTTGCAAATATCAACTACAGCAACCTTCTCATCATCAATAACATATGAATTATAAGTTGTTCCTCTCTTAGTCTCCATAATAATATCAAAGATTCTTAGTTCTGCATCCTTAACACCAATCCAATGTATATTATCTTTTAAGTTAACTGCTGGCATTTTGTTCCCTCCTAATAATTATTATCTTATAACATTAATTTTATTATACTCCCATCCTGACTTTGTTACAATATTATCAACAAACAATTTACTTTATTAACTCATATTTAATTATTATTCTCTTTAATCATAAATGTAATTCTATTAAGTTTTATTATATATTCATAGTGAAGAGCCCTCGTTAAAGATACATACAACAATCTTTTGTCTAAAATATTGTCAACATAGCTTTTTTCACTTGGATCTAAAATTATTGTACAATCAAATTCTAATCCCTTAGTAAGATATGAAGGAATTATAATTAACTCATCTTCTAACTTTTTCTCTTTTCCCTTTATTAAAGTAAAAGGACTTTTAGTTTTTAACTTTTTAAATAATTTTAATGCATCATGACTATTTTTTGTAATTATAGCTATACTCCTCTTACCGCTTCCACTATATTATCTATTACCTCTGAATATTCATTAATGCTTTCTACCTCTATTACTTTTGGAACATCACCATGCCTTAACACTGGCATTGAATTTTTTAGCCCAAGTTTTTGTGCTTTTAAAGCTCCGGAAGCAAAATCAATAATTTCTACCGTTGATCTATAGCTTTGTGTTAATTGTATATAAGTTGCATTTCCTTTAAATAAACCTTCTGTTATGTCTTCCCATTTGTTTATCCCCTTGTAATAATAAATTCCCTGTGCTAAATCTCCAACTAAAGTTAATGAATTGCCTCTAGATAATTTATTTATTAAATATATTTGAAGAGGACTGTAATCTTGAGCTTCATCTACCACAATATGTTGGAACTTCTCTTTTTCATCTATCCCCTCTAAAATCATTCTTATATATAAAAGTGGTGCTAAATCATCCTCATCTATAATATTACTTTCATAATTTTTATTAATCTCATTTTTCATAAATCTTGCTAATTCTTCAGGTACTTTTCCGTCAATAGAGATATCAAATAATATTTCATCATTAAAAAAGTTATAGTATATATCCTTTGGATTTATTCCTCTCCAATTTTTGAAATAGTTATTAAATTCTTTTTTAGAATTAGACTTTATATTATTTTTCATTTCATCTCTTTTATCATAAAGTTTAATAAGCCCCTCTCTTCTTTCTTGAGAGTCTTTTAAATTCATCTTAAATTCTTTTATTTTTACATCCCATTCTCTATCAACTCTTAATGTTAATTCTTCTATCTTTTCTTTTAATTTAAGATTTAAATATCTCTTAATCTCATCTTTCCTCTTATTAATTGGATATGACTTTAAGTCTTTTAAATACAACCTTGCAATTTCTTTTCTAGAAAACAGAACATAATCATCTATCTTTATATCATCTATTTCCACAGAGCTTCCCTCAACTAAAGCAATATATCTATCAAGAATAGTTTTAAATAAAAGGCTTCCTTTAACTTTGGATGAATTTGAAATATTTAGCCTTCTCTCCTCATCCTTTTCCTCCATTAAATCCTTAAGCTTTTCATCTTTATTATAGATTTTCCCCTTCAATTTAAGTTTTGATAATATAAGCTCTTCGAAGGTATTTTGATTTACCTCAGTTGCTCCTAATGATGGTAAAATATCTGAAATATAATCTAAAAATAGGTTATTAGGTGCCAAAACTAATATTTCATTACCACTCATTTTTTCCTTATACCTATAAATTAAATAAGCTAGTCTATGAAGTGCTATTGTTGTCTTTCCTGATCCTGCTGATCCTTGAACTATTATAGGTAAATTCTTTGGCCATCTAATAACATCATTTTGCTCCTTTTGAATAGTTGCAACTACTTCCTTAAGCTTCTTACCTCTACTGGTTTCAAGATTAATCTTAAGGAATTTATCTACTAACTCTTCTCCTTCTTCTCCATTTATCATAAGCTTATTTATTCCTTCATCAAAGATTTTCTTTATATCTCCATCTTCAAAAAGAAATTTTCTTTTAAGCTTAAGTTTCCCCTCTATTATTCCACTAGGGGCTTTATAATAAGCCTCTCCCCCTGTTCCACTATAATATAAATCTGCTACGGGGGCTCTCCAATCTACTACTATTTCATCTCCATTTTGACTATTATTAATTCCCTGCTTTCCAATATAAATTTTTTCTGTTAATCCCCTATATTCTCTAAAGTCTACTCTACCAAAGTAAGGTGCTTCTAAAGCGCTTTTATAGCTATCAACGTCCTTAGATAAAACCTCACTTATTTTCTCTACTGCCTCTTTTTCTACATCATACTTTCCCTTAGTTTCTTTTCTTAAATTATTAAGCTTGTTTTCTATATTTAAAGCATCAGACCTCTTTTTCTCTAATTCAAATTTTATTATGTCTCTTTTTTCTTTAAGTATCTTCTTTTCTTCTAATAAATTTATATTCATAAGTTCTTACCTCATATTTTATTTATATATTTAATTATAGACTATAAAAAGCCCTATAATCAGAGCCTTTTACAATTTACTATTAATTTCTTTTATTTGTTTTTATCTTTTTCTATTTTCTTATAAGCACCATAAATTCCATCTCTTACTGCTTCTCTAATGACTACATAAGCAAATAATACCACAATGCATCCACCTACTAAATATATCAAAATCCCCATGTTTATCCCCCTTACCAATAATAATATAACTCTCTAATACGTATTTACCTATACTTTACATCTTATAAAACAAAAAAGAAACCAGATATTTCCAGTTTCTTAAATTTAATATTCATTTATTAATACGCCTGCCATTATAGTTTTAAAATCCATTTCAAATTGTTCTAACAAATTATAATCTCCATTGTGAATTCCCCAGTCAAAAATAAGCCCACGTAAAAATCTAATGCAATAGTTTGTTAAATATTCCAAGGTATACCCTGATGATATAACCCCTTCATCAATACAACGATTAAGCTGTTCCTTTATTGCTTGATAATATGGGCGTTTAGGATCAAAAACAGAAATATTTACCCCATCTAACAAGACTTTATGATATTCCTTAACTAGTATCCCAGCCTCATTTACAATAAAGAGTACATATATTTTTAAAATTTCATAGAGTCCATGCATTATCTCCATATCATTACATGATTTAATAAAATCTGGTGTAACTAGCTTGTCAATTTGGTAATATGTATCCTTTAACAATTCCTCTTTACTATTATAATAATGATAAAATGCTCCATTAGAAACTCCTGAATTCTTACAAATATCACGAATGGTTGTATTTTTAACTCCCTTTTCTTTAACCAACTTTATAGTAGCTGACAAGAGCTTTTCTTTTGTATCAGACGTACATTTATAACTGTTTCTACGCATAATTTTCACCTCTTATTTTTCGATTATACTTTATATCAAATTGACAAGCAAGTTAAAACTATCCTATAATATTTTAAAACAGAGCATTGCTCTGGATTGGAGGGAAGGCATGAAAAATAAAATAGCAATTGTAACTGACACAAATAGTGGAATAACTCAAGAAGAAGCAAAAGAATTAGGTATTTACTTAATAGCAATGCCATTTTTTATAAATAAAAATACATATTATGAAGGAATAACATTATCTCAAGAAGAGTTTTTTAAAAAACTAGAAGATGATGAAAATATATCAACCTCTCAACCTTCACCTGGAACAGTAATAGAACTTTGGGACAACCTATTGAAAGATTATGATTATATTTTACATATTCCTATGTCAAGTGGATTAAGTAGCTCTATGGAAACTGCTAGAATGCTTTCTAGCGATTATGAGGGAAAAGTTTTAGTAGTTGATAACAAAAGAATATCAGTTACATTTAGGCAATCTATTTTAGATGCTTTATATCTTATAGAGAAAGGGCTATCTGCAAAAGAGATACAAGAAATTTTAGAAAAAGAAGCTTTAGAATCTATAATCTATGTTACAGTTGATACATTAAAATATTTAGAAAAAGGCGGTCGTATTACCCCTGCTGTAGCTGCTTTAGGAAGTATGTTTAATATAAAGCCAGTTTTACTAATTGATGGTGGAAAGCTAGATACATATAAGAAAGTAAGGGGCTTAAAAAGTGCTCAAAAAGCAATGATAGAAGCAATAAAAAATGATATAGAAAATAGATTCAAAGGAACTGATTATTTAATTCAGACAGCTTACTCAGGTGATCTTGAACAAGGTAATAAGTGGAATGAAACAGTTAAACAGGCATTTCCAGAACATGATGTTTATAATGATGTGCTTCCAATGAGTATATGTTGTCATGTTGGACCTGGAGCTTTAGGAATAACATGCGTTAAGAAAATATCTTTATAGTTAACTAAAAAAAGTGGTAATAAAAATTATTATTTTTATTACCACTTTTTACCTGCTACCTAGTCTATATTTCTGCAGTGTTATTAAATTCCCCAAATGTATCATATATATTACATCTTCTTGCTCTGCTTACACCCTTTATTACGGCATATGATAATACGCTATCAAATAAATGATGTGCTATAGTACCAATACAAGTAATTACAATTAAATAGTATAGATCAAATCCTACAAAAGGAATAACAACAAGTGCTTCTGCTATTCCATGAATAGGTGCAGTTACAATAGTTGCCAATTTATAATTCTTCTTTTTCTTAATTATTAATGCCCCAACATATCCAACTAAAATATGTGTTGCTGCTCTAAATACAACTGGCATTATTGTACCTGTTAATAAAAATCCAATTGTTGACCCTATTCCAACTACAATAGCAACCATCGGTGAAATCATCATAGCAACAAACATTGGTAAATGTGATGCTGGTGTTGCTGTAAAAGGTCCTATTATTATTTTTATACCACTAAATATTACCGGTATTATAATTGCTAGAGCTATAAGTAATGCTGCATAAATCATTTGTTTTGTTTTATTTCTCATTTTTATATCCCCCTTCTAGTGTATATACATCAGTTTACACTATATATTTACTCTTGTAAACTACATTAAACATTTACAAAGAAACTTTTAGTAATTTTTACTTTTTTCTTACTTTATATTTATATAAATCGTAGTCTATAATAGAAATAAGTACCTCATAAAAAGGAGATATATTATGAAAGATCATTTAGTGGATATTGCAATAGAACTCCAATCGATTGCTCAAGCAGGCCTAGAATATTCTAAAGATAAATTTGATATTGAACGATTTCAAAGAATAAGAGAAATATCAGCAGAAATAATGAGTAAAAAATCAGAATTGAGTTTAGATAAAGTAAAAGATTTATTCTGTAATTAAACTGGATATCAAACATCAAAAGTTGATACTAGAGCTGCTATTTTTAAAAATAATAAAATATTATTAGTGAAAGAAATATCTGATGAGAAATGGACTTTACCTGGTGGATGGTTAGATGTTAATAAATCTATTAAAGAAAATATTATTAAAGAAGTATTTGAAGAAGCAGGATTAAACATTAAAGCTGAAAAGCTTATAGGTATTCATGATAGAAATAAACATAATCTTCCTCCATTTGCTTATGGTGTATGTAAGATATTTATTTTATGCTCCATTATTAATGGAGAGTTTTCTCCAAACATAGAAATATCTGATTGCAGATACTTTGCTTTAAATGAAATTCCTGAATTATCTGTAAGTCGAACATCTCAAGAACAAATAAAGATGTGTTTTGATGCATATAATTCTCCTAACTGGGAAGTTGTTTATGATTAAGAAAAGAAACTACCAAAAGCAGTTTCTTCCTCTCCCTATTGTTTTTGTTATATTTTTTTCCTTATCAACTTTTAAAAAATTCTTTAGCAATTTCAACTGCTTCTTTAGCATCTTTTGAATAGTAGTCTGCACCTATCATATCAGCATACTCCTTAGTTAATACTGCTCCTCCTACAAATACCTTACCTTTATAGCCTGCACCCTTTAAAGCTTTTATAGTCTCTTCCATGCTTTTAATTGTAGTTGTCATTAAAGCACTTAAACCAACTAATTGTATCGCTTCATCCATAGCAGTTTTAACTACACTTTCTATAGGTACATCCTTACCTAAATCTAAAATATCATATCCATAATTCTGAAGAATAACCTTAACTATATTTTTACCTATATCATGAATATCTCCCTTTACAGTAGCTAAAATAATTCTTCCCTTTGAAATATTCTTTTCCTTTTTACCACTTAATTTTTCCTTTATAACCTCAAAAGCATTCTTTACTGTTTCTGCTGATTGTATAAGCTGTGGTAAGAAAATCTCACCTTTTTCATACTTTTGTCCTACCTCATCTAAAGCAGGAATAAGCATATTATTTACAACTTCAAGTTCCTCCATGGTTTCTAGAAGCTCTCTTGTTGCAATGGACGCCTCTTCTTTAAGACCTTTTATTACAATATACCTTAAATCCTTATTAACTGTATAATCTTCCTTTTTAATAATCTCAGTTGTAACCACTCCCCTTTCTACTTTTCCACTACCATAAAGGGAAATATATTTCTCAGCTCCCTTATCATAGTTATAAAGAACATTATAAGAGTTAATTACGTCCATCATCCCTCTACTGTTAGGATTCATTATAGGCAAATCTAACCCATAACCTAAAGCTAAGGAAAGAAATGTTTCATTAATTAATTCTCTGCAAGGTAATCCAAATGATATATTAGAAACACCAAGTAATGTTTTTACTCCTAATCTTTCCTTAACCATTCTTAATGCCTTAAGAGTTTCTTTAACTTCTGCCTGCTGTGCTGATGCTGTAAGAACCAAGCAATCTATGAACACATTACTTTTAACTATTCCATATTCCTTAGCTTTCATTACTATCTTTTCTGCTATTTTAAATCTCTCTTCAGCTGTAGGAGGAATTCCTTTTTTATCCAAAGTAAGACCTACAACGTTAGCCCCATACTTTTTAACTAATGGAAGTATTTTTTCTAGAACCTCATCTTCACCATTTACTGAGTTTACTATTGCCTTTCCATTATAAGCTCTAAGTCCAACTTCTATTGCATTTATGTCCGATGAATCTATTTGAAGTGGAGTATCTATTATTCCTTGTATTTCCTTTACTACCCTCTTCATCATATCTTTCTCATCTATTTCTGGTAGTCCTACATTTACATCTAGAATCTCTGCCCCTGCCTCAACTTGATCTATGGCTTGCTTTAAAATATAATCCATATCATTATTCTTTAAAGCTTCTTTAAATAACTTCTTACCTGTTGGGTTAATCCTTTCCCCAATTACCTTTACCCCTTTTATTTCTATCACCTTAGAAGGTGTACATACTGCTGAATAAGCAACCTTTTCCCTTTTAACTCTTTTATTATTATCTGCTAACTCCCTTAATTCTTTAATAAACCCTGGAGTAGTACCACAGCATCCACCAATTATACTTACTCCTTCTTTAATAAATTCCTTTACCCAAGTAGAAAAATCCTTAGCTGAAATATCATAAATAGCTTCACCAAATGATATTGTTGGAAGTCCTGCATTAGGTTGAGTCATTATAGGAAGATTAGTCCACTTCTTTATCCTTTTTACTATTGGTAATAGTTCCTTAGGCCCTAAAGAACAATTTATTCCTATGGCATCTGCTCCTAGCCCCTCTAGAACCATAACCATACTTTCTGGTGTACAACCCGTAAATGTCCTTTCATTCTCCTCAAAAGACATTGTACAAAATACAGGAAGACTAGTATTTTCTTTTGAAGCAAGTAATGCTGCTTTTGCTTCATATAAATCAGTCATAGTTTCTATTAGAATAATATCTGCTCCTGACTTTTCCCCTTGCACTACTTGTCTTTTAAATATTTCATAAGCTTCATCAAAGCTCAATGTTCCCATTGGTTCAAGTAGTTGCCCTATTGGTCCAACATCTAATGCTATATAAGCTTCACTATTTCCTCTAGCTTCTTTTGCTATAGATACAGCAGCATCTACTATCTCTTCTACAGAATATCCTGTTTCTTCAAGCTTTATTTCATTTGCCCCAAAGGTATTAGTTGTAATAACCATAGCACCTGAATTTAGATATTCTTCATGTATCTCTCTTACTTTATCTTTCTCTTTTATATTAAATAGTTCTGGATTTTCCCCAAGCTTTAATCCTTTTTTTTGAAGCATAGTACCCATAGCCCCATCAAAAACTAGTATATTATCTTCTAAATATTTCTTAACTTTCACAAACAATCCCCTCTTTTCTAAAGCTACAATTTTCATAATTCTTGCAAACCTCACAGCCTTTTTTCTTGACTTCTTTATTCTTTGGAATTAATCCAATAATAGCTGTTACAGACTTCCTTGGCATTAATAAGTTATGAGTCGAAACTGTTAATCCTATAGTTTTCTCTGACTTTAGTATATTTATTATATCTTTTTGAACATCTAATGATAAATCTCCATATCCCGGGCTATATCTAAAGGTTATGAACTCTCCATTGCCTATTACTTCACTCTTTATATAATCCTCTACCTTATCGCATATCTCTTCTACTGCTGTAGTGGCACAAGAGTCTAATATTAAAGACTTAGTTAAATTAGTTTTGCCATATAGGTTAATCCTCTTTTCAATATTTCCACCTATTGTAACCCCCATTAATACACATTCTTTAGAATCTTTTAAATGCTCTTTTATATCATTTCCAGTTAAAATAACACTTGTCCCTAATAACTTTACTCCATTCTCTACTAAACTCACTTTACACCTAGATGTAATGAATCTTGGAGCTATTAAGGTCTTACTTTCTTCTATGGTTAAATTTATTAATTCATCTAATTTTTCATCTATTAGCTGAGACCTATAACCTAAATATCTAAGGACTTCATCCTTAGGTATTTCTAGTTTTCCTATTTTATTCTCCATAAATATTTAAAGAAAATCCTCTTTCTAAAGCTTCTTTTGCATATTCCTTTGCTCCAAATAGGGATAGGTCTCTATAATTACCACATTGTATTTCATTTGCAGCTGGCATTTCTTTAGCATTTAATATATCCTTAAGTGTAGCTTCTAATGCTTCCTTAATTTCTGTTGGTTCCCTATCTCCCCATATACTTAAATAAAAACCTGTTCTACATCCCATTGGAGATAAATCTATAATACCTTCAAGCTTTTCTCTTAATGTATGTGCTAATAAATGTTCTAATCCATGCATTGCAGCTGTACCAAAAGCTTCTTTATTAGGTTGTAAAAATCTAAGATCAAACTTAGTAACCTTATCTCCCATTTTTCCATCTAACAAACAACATTTTCTAACATAAGGAGCTTGTACTTTTCTATGGTCTAATTCAAAACTTTCTACTTTATTCATTCTTAAATTCCTCCTAAACTAATTCCACTTTATTAATTGATTCTATTATTCTTCCTACGCTACCTGAAATTTTTTCTGCAACGTAAGGATTATTCATTACATATAAATGTATTCCTTCTACACCTGTTGATACCAAATCTACTATTTGTTCTACTGCATAAGCTATACCAGCATCCCTTAATGCTTCTGGATTATGCTCATACCTCTCTATTATTCTTTTGAATTTATCTGGAAATGATGCACCACTTAAGGCTACCATTCTTTCTATTTGCTTCTTATTTGTAACAGGCATTATTCCAGCTTCAATAGGAAGTTTTATATTGGCTGCACGAACTTCATCCTTAAAATTATAGAATAGATTATTATCAAAAAATAACTGAGAAATAAAATAAGATGCTCCAGCTTCTTCTTTTCTCTTCATGCTTTCTATTTCTCTATATAACCCTTTATGCTCTATATGTCCTTCTGGATAACATGCAGCTGCTATATTAAACTTCCCCTTTTGGTTTATAAAGTCTATAAGTTCATTAGCATGATTAAATTCCCCAATAATCTTTCCATCTGCTGGTACATCCCCTCTAAGTCCAAGAATGTTTTCTATATTATTTTCTTTAAGCTTTTCTAAATAATACTCTATTTCATTTTTAGTAGAACTTATACAAGTAAGATGAGCTACTGCCTCTATTCCATATTTATTTTTCACTAATGATGAAAGTTCAATTGTTCTATTATCTTGTACACTTCCACCTGCCCCAAAAGTAATACTCATATAATCTGGACTAAGTCCCTTTAATGAATCTAAAGTCTTATAAATTGTTTCTATTGATGATGTTGTTTTGGGTGGAAATATCTCAAAGGAGAATACCACCTTTTTGTTCTCAAATAACTCTTTTATATTCATTTTTATGCCCCCAATTATTTAAATAATAAAAAAATGCCTAAAGGTAATCCTCTAGGCATAAATAAACACACTACAAAATAACCTTATCTTTCAGCTTTACGCTGCAGGAATTAGCACCACATATGCTTATGATTCATATCGGTTGCTGGGTTTCATCGGGCCAGTCCCTCCACCTCTCTTGATAAGAGAAATATTCATTTTTATCAATTATATCCTAATTAATACATTTTGTAAATAAGTTTACATAGATAAACTTTCTATTTTTTTCATTATATCTGTTACTTCTCGTTTTATTAATAAGAACTCTTCAGTTAACTTAGTTTCTTCTCCTCTTTCTTTTGGAAGGTTAACCTTAATCTCTCCTTTTATAACTGCTGGTTTTTCAGAAATAACATACACCCTATCTGAAAGTAAGACCGCCTCATCTACATCATGAGTTATTAAAAGTATTGTAGAATTCATATTCTTTTTTATATCTAAAAGCCATTGTTGCATATTACTTCTTGTTATAGAATCTAATGCACCAAAAGGTTCATCTAAAAGCATAATATCATTTGAAGTTAGATAAGTTTGAAGGAAATTTGCTCTTTGTTTCATTCCCCCTGAAAGCTTATTGGGATATTTATTTTGGAAACCAGTTAATCCAAAGGTATCTATATACTTTTCAACTTCTTTTCTTGCATTCTTCTTATCCATCCCCCTAAATACAAGAGGAGTTGCTATATTATCAACAACCTTTTTCCATGGTACCATCATGTCCTTTTGGTACATATAACTTACATCCCCATTAACTCTCTTTTCTCCTGAGTCAAACTTAATTAAATTAGTTATAATATTAAAAATAGTACTCTTTCCACTTCCTGAAGGACCAACTATAGATACCAATTCGCCTTCATTAACTTCTATATTAATATCCTTTAAAATTACCATGTTATCAAAAGATTTTGATATTCCTCTAAGTAGCATTTTATTTTGGTAAGAACTCATTTGTATAAGCCTCGCTTGCTTTCATATCTTTGTTTATTAATTTGTACTCCAACATAAATTGAGTATAATTATCCCATATACTATCCTTCATTTCTCCCCATCTATTTGCATCTGATTTATATTCTTTAGCTAAGAACTTTTGACTTTCTACAGCTAAATCCTTATCTATTTCAGGTACTTCCTTAACTAAAATTTCAGCTGATTCTTCAGGGTTATTAATTGCAAATTCATAACCTTTTGAAGTTGCCTCCATAAACTTCTTAACCATGTCACTCTTTTCATTTAAAGTACTTTCTGATGAAGCAATAATTGGAGTATAGTAATCTAATCTTTCATCCAATTCTCTTAATGGGATATAATTAATATCAAAGTTTCTAAGCTTTGCAGATATATTAGTCCACCCTTCAAAAGTCCATTCAAAATCTAAGTTATTCTTAGTTGCAATAAAGAAATCTTCAGTTCCTACATCAACTGTAGTTAGTTTCGAAAAATCTGCTCCTGCCTTTTCCATAACAGCTTGAAGAATAGCCTTTTCACTAGGGCCTCCAAAGCCTCCATAAACCTTTCCTTCAAAGTCTTTTACTGTTTCTATATTCTTCTCCTTAGGAGATGCAAAACCTGATGTATTATGTTGTATTATTGTTGCAATTGCCTTAACAGGCATTGGTGAATCAGATGTTCTTGCATAAGTTAAATCCTCTTGATATGTTATTGCAAAATCACCTTTCCCAGCTGCAACAAGTTGAAGCGATGATCCTTCTGAGGGTTGTATTATTTCTACATCTAGCCCTAACTCTTTAAAATATCCCTTTTCTTTTGCTACATATATACCTGTATGATTAGTATTAGGAGTCCAGTCTAAAATAACCTTAACCTTTTCTACCCCCTCTTCTCCCTCACTTTTCTTTGATGCTCCACATCCTGACAACATCATTATTGAAGCTAATGCCATTGATATTATTGATACCATTCTTCTTTTTTTCATATTATTCTCCTCCATCCTTTATCTTTTTGTTCCATGGTGTAACTAATCTTTCTACTAAGCCTATCATAAAGAAAATAGCCATACTTAATATAACTATTATTACAATAGCCCCAAACATCTTATCTAGTGCATAAGCACTCCTTGCTCTAGTCATATATACACCTAGTCCCTTATCTCCTCCTAACCATTCTCCAATCACTGCACCCATTATACTGTAGGTTGCCGCAATTCTAACACCAGAAAAGAAATTAATTATCCCATAAGGTAGCTTTAAATGAGTAAATATTTTAAACTTAGATGCACCCATAAGCTTAAAATGATTAATAAAATCCTTATCTACATTTTCTAACCCATCTGAAATACTAATTACAATTGGGAAGACGCATACTATTACAACTACTATAATTTTAGGTAATGCTCCAAAACCAAACCATATTATAAATAAAGGTGCTAAAGCTATAACTGGCACAGTTTGAGATACTACAAGCAGTGGATATAATCCCTTCTTTATAAATGGTACTAAATCCATTATTATTGCTAAAACAAGTGCTAATACTATAGCGATAATAAAACCTACTAAACTTTCATACAGTGTAGCTATAATATGTGGAAGCAGAGTATTAAAATCTTTAACTATTGCTTTAACAATGTCTGTAGGTGCTGGCATTATGTACTTTTCAACTCCACCTAACTCTATTACACCTTCCCATATAGCTAAAAAAACTAATAGGAAAACTAATGGCACTAACTTGTTACTAATTCTTTTTATTTTATTCAAAACTCCCCCTCCTTCTCTTTAGTATATTGATCAATACTATACTTTTCTGAAAAGTAAAAAAAGCATAGTACTTCCTAATCTGAAAATACTATGCGTTAGATAACTATTTATTATACATATTTTATCTTCCTACGTTGGCATTATCCAAATCAGGTCATGGGTCGAATAACTTATTCCTCTCAGGCTATCTCTTAAGCCTCCCCAGATAAATCTTTTCTTGTTTAATTTTACTATTTCATATTAACCCTTATTGCTTCATTAGTCAATAATTAATAATCATTGTCCATTAGTTTTCTCCAATTTTCCATTATTATAGACTTAATATCATCCCTTTTCAAAAGCTTAGAAATATCATTTACAACTCTCTTAACCTCACTTGGATATCCATAAACTCCATTAACCCACTCTAATGCTGTTGGCCCATCTGTTTCAGAAAGGAGTTTATCTAAAGGAATACGCTTTAACACCTCTTCTGTAACCTTAGAATATCCTATATCGACACTTATAGTAAAATAGCAGCCAAGCTTTATAAACTTATCTAATACGTCTAAATTTCCACTGTACCAATGAATAATAACTTTATTATAGCTATGTTCCTTCAAAATATTATAAATCTCTTCCTCTGCTCCTTTAGTATGAAGACAGACTATCTTTTTCCTCTTAATGCTTTCCTTCAATATAAACTTAAATATTTCTCTTTGCTTAGGAAAAGTACTCTTATCCTCAACCCAAACATAGTCTAATCCAATTTCACCAATAACCTTACTCTCTTCTATATATGGAATCAGCTCCTCTAACTCTCCAGAAAAACTTCCAGCACTCCATGGATGAATACCAAAACAAGGAATTATATATTCACTTCTCTTTCCATACTCCTCATTTAAAAGGTAACTATCTATATCCATACTATTAGCTAATGTAATAATCTTATTTTTATTTATATCCTCAATAGCTTTATCTATGTTCTCCTTAAAATAATCTAAATGTGTATGACCATCTATGTACATAAAACCCCTCCTTTAATCAGTGAATAGTTAGTGAATAGATAAGAGCGAATGGTGAATAGTTTAGGAATACAATCCTAAGGGATTGTATAAGTTCATCTCAATTAATCTTCTTATCTTAATTATCTTAACTAACTCTTGTACCTTCTTACCTTGCTTTTTACCTAAAAATAAAGAGAAACTGCAAAGCAATTTCTCATCCACATCTCTATTATCTAAAATTAGTATTTTAACAATAATAATATTATTGAAATAATACTAAATCCTAAACTAATAATCATTATATAATTTACACTTTGCTGAACTGTTAGTCCCTTTTCTTCAAGCCTATAGTGCATTTGACTTCTATCTGCTTGATAAACTGGCTTCCCCTCAGTGAATCTTTTAAATATAACAAAAAGGTTATCAAAAATAGGCACTGCCAAAGCTAATATTGGTATAAATAAACTCATTATTGTAGCTTGTTTAAATGCACCATCAATAGCTATTATACTTAATAGAAATCCAATTACATTAGCTCCTGAATCTCCCATAAAAACCTTTGCTGGATACTTATTATACTTCAAAAATCCTAAAATTGCCCCTCCAAGTATAATTGATAATACTGCAGACTCTCCCTGTTTTAATACAATTGCTGCAACAAAGAAGGTCATTGATGATATTAAAGATATTCCTCCTGCTAGGCCATCCATTCCATCAGACCAATTTATAACTGTAGTAACACCAAATATCCAAGTTATAGTTAATACAAATTGAACCCACTCAGGTAAAGATATATATATTCCAGTTAAAGGATTAGTAAACCCCAAAAAAACTACGCCTGACTTATAAACTAAAATAGCTGCAAATATCTGTACTATTAATCTTGGATATATAGCAAATTCCTTTCCCTTAGATTTATAATAATCATCTACTAATCCAATTCCTAAGATTAAAGTAGTAGCTATAAATACCCATACATATTCACTATTCTTTATCCCTAACCATCTAAACATAATAAAGCTAACAATAAAGAAACCTATGTAAATTCCTAAACCGCCACAAAGAGGTATCTCTCCCCTGTGCTTCTTTCTTTCTGTAGGTTTATCTGTAAATCCAACTTTTAAGGCAATTTTCATTAATTGAGGTATAACTAAATATACAATTAAGAAAGTTGCTAGCAATGCTATTATATAATGTTGTATATTAACTTGCATTATAAACTCTTCTCCTTAACGTTTTCTGTCATTATACTTTAAGGTCACAATACACTTAAGTGTATACTTACATAAGAATTATACTATTATGTAGTTTTTTAATCAATTACAAAAAAATTAATATTATATACCTTTCCATCTAAATAATACATTATTTTATATAATGCGCCTATACTTTTATTTTATTTTTTAATATCTTAATTTCCTTTGAAAATTTACTATTAACTTGAGATTTTATATTTGCTAATATTTCATCTGATTTATTACCATTTTCTAACCCCTCATTAACTATATCATCCCATAACTTAAATACAGCTTTATCTAAAGGAGTTACAGAATATTCTTGTGTCTTAGACATTAACTCTTCATAAACTCTTTGGTCCTCTTGACCACCTAAAAATTCATTCTTATGTTTTAAGTTTTCTTCAACACCTCTAAAAGGTAAATATCCAGAAACATTTCCTAATCTATTTTTGTCATTATGTTTAAAAATGTAATATTCTATAAACTTCCATGCCGCATCTTTATTTCCACTGTTTTCCGGAATGGAAATAATTGATGCATTATTCCATCCATATGCTCCAAAAGGAAGAGCTGTAACTCTCCATTTACCTTTCTGCTCAGGTACTAAGGTCTCCAATTCACTAGCCCCCCATGAGCCTAAATATAACATAGCGAACTTATCTTCCTTCAACATTTTAATACCAGTATCTGACCAAATATCATTATAGGGTGAAATCCCTAAATCCCTTCCCTTCCTAGCTATTTCTATAGCTTCTTTAAATCTTTCATTATCTCTTTGATATTCTAAATTTTCATCAAAATACGCCATATCTGATGTTGAAATTCTTACAATCTCACCAATCCATTGAACAATATATTTATCATCAGCCTTTAGTTTTTTTCCAATTTCTAACCAATTATTAGCATCTCTCATAAATTCAGCTAATTCCTTTGGATTACTTGGAAATCCATAAGCCTCCATTATATCAGCCCTGTAATACGTAACAATAGGAGCACTTGCAATAGGTAACCCCAACAATTTACTTTTATCTATAGACTTTCCTAATTCCCATAGTTCTTTATCGTAGTCCTCTCTATATTTAGTAGCATTATATTTATCATCTAATAAATTTTCTAATCCATTAATTGAATTAAATTCTCCATATTCATTACTATCTATTATTAATATATCTGCATCCCCATTTTCCTTAATCATAGATTCTTTATATTTTAATTCGTATTCTTCATATGGAAAAGTACTTATTTTAACCTTTATATTAGGATTCTCCTTCTCAAATCCCTCTATTATTTCGTCAAATCCTCCATAGTAAGACCAAAGTTGTAATTCAACAATATCACTATCTACATTAGGCTTATCTATGTTATCACTATTATCTCCATTATTCATTCTCCCACAAGACATAATAATACTCCCTAAAATTATTATGCTTAAATATGTTCTTAACCTTCTCAAACTATTTCCCCCTCTATTTATCTAATAGCTCCTTAACTTTATCTAAAGCAATAGGTTTGCTGAAATAATATCCTTGAAAATAATCACATCCCATTTTTTCTAAAAATAATTTTTCTTCCTTAACTTCTATTCCTTCTGCTACAACACTTAAATTTAAATCGTGTGCCAGTTCTAATATTAAATTTACTATTTTCCTTTTTTTATTGTTATTTAAAATATTTTTTATAAGCTCCATGTCAATTTTAACTTCATCTATAGGCAAAGAAGTTAATATATTTAAAGATGAGTATCCTTTACCAAAGTCATCCATAGAAGTTCTTATTCCTATCTCTTTAAATCGCTCTAATATTCGTTTTACTGTTGAAACATTTTTTACAAGAGTACTTTCAGTTATTTCAATTTTTAATAATTTAGGATCTATATTATTTTTATTAATACATCCTAATACTAAATCTAGGATATCATCATTAACAAAATGTTTTGCTGATACATTTGCTGAAATTGTAATGTTATTATATCCCTCATCTTGCAACATTCTAATAACTTTACAAACTTCGCTAATAACCCACTTATCAATTTCTAATATAACTTCAGACTCTTCTGCTATAGGAATAAATTTATCTGGAGGGACAATCCCAAGTCTATCATTTTTCCATCTTAAAAGTGCTTCACCCCCTCTAATTTTACCATCTTTAGCTGATACTTGTGGTTGATACTCTAGATATAATTCACTATTTTCAATTGCGTTTTTAACTTCTTTCTCTATAGTAGCTTTTTCATAGAACTCTTTCTTTAATGTATCATTAAATAAATATAATGAATTGCCACCATTACATTTAGATTCATACATTGCTATATCTGCATATTTTATTATTTTATCTATATCAGTTCCATCTTGTGGATATATACTAGCTCCAATACTTCCTGTTATTTTAACTGAAAATTTATCTTCTAAAATAAACTTTTCTTTAAATATTTCTACAGCTCTAATACCATCATTCTTTATTTCTTCTATACTATTTACTTTTGATACAATTACAAATTCGTCTCCACCTAGTCTAAAAATATGATGCTTTTCATCTTGCAGACTCTTTAATCTTTCAGCTACTAACACCAATAACTTATCTCCAATATCATGTCCCATTGTGTCATTAATTGTTTTAAACCTATTTAAATCCATGAACATTACGCATATACGATTCTCACAATCTTTAATTTCATCTTTTAGATACTTTTTAAAGAAAAGTCTATTGGGTAGATTTGTTAATGAGTCATAGTAAGCTTGTCTATATAATTTATCTTGTGATTCTTTAAGTTTAATAAAGCTAAATCTTAAACTATTAACCATATTCTTTATATTATCTGTTAATAAGTCTATTTCCATAATACTACTGCTAGGCCACATAATAACTTCTTTACTATCTATCATTTTTAAAAAGTTAGTTGCATTATTATTAATTTTATTAAAGTCATTTATTACTATACTAATTAGCAACTTTCCTATTAATAAAATAAAAATACTAAATAAAACTAGGAATTTAAATTGTCCTATATACTCTTTTATGATTCTATCTTTATATATTATAATAGGAACCTCTACCATTAAATATAATCCCAGGTTTCCTATTTCAGATTCATATACAAAATATCCATCTGCCCATCTTTTATTATAGTCCATTGATATGTATCTTTTGGGTAGCAGTTCCCAAAAATAATCAGACATTTTCTTTCTATCATACTCATCGTAATTTTCTATATATTTATTAGAATTTATAAAATCTATAATTATATTTCCTTTTTTATCTTTTATATGTACATTATGTTCTTTATAATTACATGATTTTTGAATAACATCTCCTAAATATCCTAACTCTATAACACCTAATAACTTTAAATTGTAAATTTTCTTTTCATCCCAATCGTCTATTTCATCAAATACGCTATCATAAACTTCCTTTGCAGAAGTTAATGCAGTATTAGATATGTAATCATAACTATTTACCATATCGATAAATATGTTTATTATAAATGGAACTAATATAGCACCAGAAAGTATGTGAAAAATCATCCCCTTAAATTCGGTCTTAAATTTTTCCCTATATATAAAATCTTTAATCACATATTCATAAATAACTTCTGCAATCAAAGTATTGAACATAGAATTTACAGATAAGATTAATATGGGAAAATAATTATACTCTATAAACCCATCATATTTTTCTCCAAGAAAAATTAAAATTATCGATAAAATAATAATTGATATCCAAAAGAAAAAATCTATTATTATAACCTTAACATTCTTATTTTTCTTTATGAAATAAATTATAAAAAGGACCTCACAAAAGCTTATAAAAACATTAACTATATTTCCATTAAATAAAAGATCAAATATAGAGATAGTTATTGCTCCTATAACTGCTTTTTTAAATCCAAAAATAAAAAGGATAAGTAATAGAAAAATACTTGCAAACTCTATTATTATCCCAAAGAAAAGTTCAATTTTACTAATTTTTAACAAACATCCCAGTAATATAAGAATAATAAAAATACTTATTTCTTTTATTTTCTTCTCTTTAGTGTTCCCCATTTTTATTCTCTTTCTTAATTATTTTAAATGTTAAATCTCATTTACAATTGTACTATATTTTTCCTGTAAAACAAAGTTTTTTCTTAACATTTTTATTCCAAATTCTTATACAAATTACAACTTATTTAAATTATATATAAACTTACTTATTTAACTATATAATAAAAAAGGAGACACTTTCGTGCCTCTTTCTTCTATCCTCTTTGTTCAAGCATACTTTTAACTTTCATTAGTCTTGTTGTAGCTGATCTTTCATTTTCATCAAGCTTCATCCTAATATACTTAATAGTTTCTTGTAATTGAGGAATTGTCATATATTCAAGAGCATTAACTCTTCTTCTAGTCTTTTCTATCTCATCTGCCATAAGTTGGCATGACTTTTCTACTTCTGCAAGTTCTAGTAGTTTAGGAAGTATTCCATAAAGCTTAGCTATTGCATCATCTAGTTCTGAAGAAGTATTGGCAAAACCATAAGGATAAATGCTTCCCTCATCCCCCTCAAGTTGTCTCTTGAAGTTCATTACAGGTACATTTACACTCATAATGTTCTTTTCCCCTACTTCAACTGAAATATGCTCTTTAGGATATGCAACTGCTTCCTCTAAGAATTCTGAACTCATTACAGCTCTTGCCATAACAAAATCTTTTAAAGAACCTTCTAATTGTCCTTCAACTTCTGCTCTTAAAGTATTGTTGTATTTAACAAGGTTAATGAATTGTCTCATTAATTCGTCTTGTTTATCCTTAAGAAGCTTATGACTTCTTGTAGATGTTGCTAACTTTTTCTTAAGTCTAGTAAGCTCCATTCTAGTAGGATTGACATTTAATTTTGCCATAGACTATTCTTCCTCTCTTGGCATATATTTTTCAAGGTATTCATCTCTAATTCTCTTAAGTTCAGTTCTAGGAAGCATCTTTAATAACTTCCATCCTAAATTTAATGTCTCTTCGATAGTTCTGTTTGTTTCAAATCCTTGTGAAACATACTCACTTTCAAAAGCTTCTGCAAACTTAGCAAGTTTCTTATCTGTATCAGATAATGCTGATTCTCCTAAGATTGCTGATAATTCTTTCGCTTGTTTACCTTGAGAATATGCTGAGAATAATTGGTTCATAGTATCTGCATGGTCTTCTCTTGTCTTTCCTTTACCAATACCCTTATCCTTAAGTCTTGATAATGAAGGTAAAACATCGATTGGTGGTGTTACACCTTTCTTGTATAATTCTCTTGAAAGAATTATTTGACCCTCAGTAATGTATCCAGTTAAGTCTGGAATTGGGTGAGTCTTATCCTCTTCAGGCATTGTAAGTATTGGAATTTGTGTAATGGAACCTTCTTTACCTCTAAGTCTTCCTGCTCTTTCATATAATGTTGAAAGGTCAGTATAAAGATAACCTGGGTAACCTCTTCTACCTGGAACTTCCTTTCTAGCTGCAGATATTTCTCTTAGAGCTTCTGCATAGTTTGTAATATCCGTCATAATTACAAGAACGTGCATTCCTTTTTCATAAGCTAAATATTCAGCTGCAGTCAATGCCATTCTTGGAGTAGCTATTCTTTCGATAGCTGGGTCAGACGCAAGGTTCATGAATAGAACTGATCTATCAATAGCACCTGTTGCCTTAAATTCATCTACGAAGAATTGAGCTTCTTCGAATGTTATACCAATAGCTGCAAATACAACGGCAAACTTCGAATCAGAATTTAAAACTTTTGCTTGTCTTGCGATTTGTGCAGCTAGTTGTGCATGAGGTAATCCTGATGCAGAGAACACTGGTAACTTTTGTCCTCTAACTAGAGTATTTAATCCATCAATAGCAGAGATACCAGTTTGAATAAATTCTGATGGATAGTCTCTAGCCATTGGGTTTATAGCTTCACCATTTATATCTACTCTCTTTTCAGGAATTATGTTTGGACCGTCATCATTTGGCCTACCCATTCCATCAAAGACTCTTCCTAGCATATCTTCTGATACACCAAGTTCAAGTGGTCTACCTAAGAACTTAACCTTAGTTTCCTTTAAGTTAATTCCTGTAGATCCTTCGAAGATTTGTACCATTGCTCTTGAACCATTAACTTCAAGAACCTTACCTCTTCTCATTTCACCAGTATGAAGTTTAATTTCAACTAGTTCATCGAATTTAACTCCTTCAACACCTTCAACAACCATTAAAGGTCCAACTACTTCAGTAACTGTTTTATATTCCTTAAGCATCTAGAACCCCTCCTTCGCTGATTAACTTATCGATCTCAGCTTTTAGGTCAATGCTGATTTGATCTATCTTGTTTAGTTCTTCTTCGTGAATATACTTACTTCTTGCAATTCTATCTCTTACTTCATCAAGAGCTAAAATCTTATTTAAGTAAACACCTGCATCTAAAGCTCTTTCTGCTTCAACCTTGAATGATAATATAAGCTTTAACATCTTATATTGTTTATCTAATGAAGCATAAGTATCCACTTCATGGAAAGCATTTTGTTGTAAGTAATCTTCTCTGATCGACTTAGCAACTTCTAGCTTTAATCTATCTCTTTCTGATAATGCATCTATACCAACAAGTCTTACAATTTCTTGAAGATTAGCTTCTTCTTGTAGAAGTGACATAGCTTCTACTCTTAGTTTTGACCAGTCATCTGATACATTTTCGTTCATCCAAGAATCAATTTTATCTGCATATAATGAGTATGATGTCAACCAGTTAACTGATGGAAAGTGTCTTTGATAAGCAAGTTGTGCATCTAGTCCCCAGAATACCTTAACTATTCTAAGTGTAGATTGTGTAACTGGCTCAGAAATATCTCCTCCTGGAGGCGATACTGCACCGATAGCAGTAATAGCTCCCTCTCTACCATCTTTACCTAGGCAAATAACCTTACCAGCTCTTTCGTAGTAGTCAGCAAGTCTTGATCCAAGGTAAGCTGGGTAACCTTCATCACCAGGCATTTCTTCAAGTCTACCAGACATTTCTCTTAAAGCTTCTGCCCATCTTGAAGTTGAGTCAGCCATGATTGATACTGAGTAACCCATATCTCTGAAATACTCTGCTATTGTTATACCAGTATAAATTGAAGCTTCTCTAGCTGCAACTGGCATGTTAGAAGTATTTGCTATAAGAACTGTTCTCTTCATTAAGCTTTCTCCAGTTCTTGGGTCCTTTAGTTCTGGGAACTCATTAATAACGTCTGTCATTTCGTTACCACGTTCACCACAACCAACATAAACAACTATTTCAGTATCTCCCCATTTAGCAACTTGGTGTTGAACAACTGTTTTACCAGCTCCGAATGGTCCTGGTACCGCTGCTGCACCACCCTTAGCAACTGGGAAGAATGTATCTATAACTCTTTGTCCTGTAACCATTGGAGCTACTGGATTAAGTTTTGATGCATATGGTCTACCTTTTCTTACAGGCCATTTTTGCATTAATGAAACTTCTCTATCACCAGTTTCAGTTTCTACTACGCAAACTGTTTCTTCAACTGTAAATTCACCTTCATTTATGCTCTTAACCTTACCTGAAATTCCATAAGGAACCATTATCTTATGAAGCACAACTGTAGTTTCTTGAACTGTACCTATTATGTCCCCAGCAGAAACTTCATCCCCTACTTTAACTGTAGGTATAAATGCCCATTTTTTATCTCTATTTAATGATGGAACAGATATACCTTTTGTTAAGAAACTAGACTGAGCTGCTTCCATAAATGCATCTAGTGGTCTTTGTATACCATCAAACATTGATTCTATTAGACCAGGTCCAAGTTCAACTGAAAGTGGTTCTCCAGTTGTTACAACTGGGTCTCCAGGACCTATACCAGATGTTTCTTCATATACCTGGATAGATGCTTTATCCCCTCTCATTTCGATAATTTCTCCAACAAGGCCCTTGTGTCCAACCTTACATACGTCATATATATTAGCTTCATCCATTCCTTCAGCAACTACCAAAGGTCCAGAAACTTTAATTATCTTTCCGGTCTTCAAACTTACCAACCTACCTTCCTATAAAATATTAACGCCTACAGCTTTTTCAACGTTATCGCTAATTCTTTGCATACCTATATTTAATGTTCCTTGATTGCTTGGAATTAATATTACAGCAGGAAGTACCTCTCTATTGTATCTCTCAATAGTTTCTTCTATATCCTTTGCAACTTGTTCAGTCACAAATATTACTGCATAATTATTCATTGCTAATCTATCAATAGTTTTTCTTGCTTCATCAGCTTCAACTACTGGGAAAACATCAATTCCTAGAGCTTTGAAAGCTAAAACTGAATCTTTATCTCCAACCACTCCAATTTTCTTAAACATAAATATCACGCAGCCTTTCTCTTATTACTTCCTCAGCAATATTATTAAGCTTGCCAACCATTATAATTCTAACTACTTTAATTTCTGTCTCTTTAGCATAAATATATGCTAGTAAAGGCTCTCCTCCAAATGGAATCATCTTAGCTTCCTTCATCATATTCATGATGTAGTTATCTACTAACTTTTCTAAAACTCCAGCTGACCCACTCTTTGTATAGTCTTCAACACCATTCTTAAGTACATCTGCATAATCAGTATGGCTTAACTTACTAAAAATATTTTCATTAGCATCATTAAGCAGTGATACTAATACATCCTTATCAATCTTTCCACCATCAATTAATACAGATAATAAGAATTCTCTACCTTTATTTTGTTTCTTTACTCTTAAAAGAGTTTTTACATTAGTTAAATCTATTTGAGCTTTAACATATTTTTCTGTAAAGGTATCATTTAATTCTTTAGCAACATGCTTCATTTCTTCAAACATATATTTATCTAAAATAACATCAATTCTTTGAGGGTCCTTCTTAGAGTTAAAATCATTTATAGCTTCTTCCACTGCTTCTCTCATAATTGGATTTAAATCGCCAAAGCTATTTGTTTCTATAATTATCTTTAGCTTTGATGCTTCTATTGATCCAACATGTATTAACATATTAGAAAAATCTTTTTGTAGAAATATTCCCTTAAGAATTACTTTTATATTATGATAGTCATACTTCATACTCATGATATCAACTAACTCTTTACAAGGAGTCATGTCATACATATCATGATATACTCTCTTAAGTTCATCACTTAGTACAGCCTCATAATCTTCTGCTCTTTTTGCACCACTCATAACATTTGAATACTCAGTTTCTCCAAGTACTCTTAATGCTTCATCAGCAGATTTAGAATCTATCATTCTATCTAACTTGGCTTTATCAAGGAGTCTGGTTTCTAATACTCTAAGTCTTGGTATAACTTGAGTAAACTGCATTATATCCATTACTTATCCTCCTTAATTAAATAATTCATTTGCCACTTCAAACTCTAATTCATCCTTTAATGAGCTTACTAAAGCTTCAAAAGTATTATTTATTTCTATTCCACCTTTTTCAAGGATAAATCCACCCTTAAAGTTACCCACTTCTGTGCTTATAGTTAATAAACCTTTTTTACCTTTTGAAGTAAGTTCTTTATTTATATCAACTAATAATGTGTTATCAACTAAACTCTTACCTTTTTCATTTAGAATTAGCTTTTCATCTCCAGCTATCCCAAGTGTAAGAATACTTTCTTTAATAAAAGTTTTATATTCTACATCGCTTAACTTGCATAATTCATCAACACTTTTATTAAATACTTCTTCAATGATAGCTTGCTTAGCCTTAAGCTTTTCATTTCTAGCCTTTAATTCAGCTCCAGAAATAACTCTTTCTTTTCTTGTTTGAGCTTCGCTTTTTGCCTTCTCTATCATTTCAGCTTCTAGTGCCTTAGCTTCCTTGTTTCTTTTTTCAATTATAGAAGCTTTTTCACTTTCAGCCTTAGCTAAAATACTGTCCTTTCTTTCTTCTGCATCCTTAAGGATTTTAGAAGTCAGATTACTTATATTTGACATAGCTTCACTTCCCCAATCCTAGAATAATTGAACTACTAACATGATTGATATAACGAATCCTAATAGCGCATATGTTTCAACCATTGCTGTTAAAACGATACCCTTTGTGTTATGTTCTGGCTTTTTAGCTAAGATTTGAACTGCAGAAGCTGCTGCTTTACCTTGAGCTATACCTGAGAATAAACCTGCTATACCAACTGGTAAACATGCACATAATAAGTACATACCTTGTGCTAATGTAGTAGTAGAGCTTAATTGGAATAATACCATTAATCCAACAACGAAACCATAAAGACCTTGTGTACCTGGTAATAATTCAAGAATTAAAGCCTTACCAAACTTTTCTGGTTGTTCTGTAAGTAATCCAGAAACCGCTTGACCTGCTATACCAACACCCTTAGCTGAACCTATACCTGATAAACCTACTGCTAATGCAACACCTAAGCCTCCTAAAACGAAGCCACCAAAATTTTCTGATAAATATTGAATCCAAGTCATTTCCATTATAAAAATCCTCCTAATCTTTCTTTACATTAATGTATTTATTTTGTGTCTTAAATGGAGAGAATGCCTTTCCTCCACCTTCATAGAATTTTCCAAAGTATTCAACATACTGTAATCTACAAGTATGAACATATGCTCCAAGTAAGCCTAACGCAAGGTTAAATATATGACCAAATACGAATATTACAGGTGCAAATAAAATTCCTGCAACTCCAGGAATCATACCCATTATCATGTTAAATGCTCCTGCAAGTGATCCACCTGCAAGACCAAGTGCCATAAGTCTTGTATATGAAACTAAGTCTCCAACATAGCCTGTAATACCATAAAGTGCATACGCACCTTGACCTAATTGTGCTCCTCTTGTTTTTTCTTCTCTACCACCTGTTAATACAATTACAATCATACCAAAAATCATAAATCCGATTGCTATATTTTTAACTAATGGTGATAAACCTAACATACCTGAACCTAAAACTAAAGCTACTGATACTAAAGTAATTACCCAAGCCCCTACATCATAGAAGGCATCCTTAGGTTTTCCTGCCCTAAGTAACATGTATGCTTTAATTCCTAAACCAAAGAATATTTGAACTGCTCCAAATATTACAGAAACAATTAATATGGTTGTAACATCCTTATTAGGATCTACTAATCTCCAAGGCATTTCTATAATACCTCCAAAGAATGAACCATAAAGTATTCCAAATCCAATAATAGGGTAACTTAAGTAATAGAAGAACTTAGCAAACTTTCTTGTTCCCTCATCTAAATTAAAGGCCTTAAGTGCCACTAAGGTTACTATTAATTGAAGTAATCCATATCCTATATCCGCTACCATCATACCAAAGAATAATAAGTAGAATGGTGTAACAAACGGAGTTGGGTCTATTTCATCATATCTAGGAGTAGCATACATCTCAGTAATATTTTCAAATGAACTATTCAATTCATTATTCTTAAGTTTTACTGGAACCTTATCTATTTCTTCATCTTTAACATCTTCAAATGTTAAATAATAATCTTCTCCTAAAGCTTCTTTTATGATAGCTTCTAATTTTTGATTCTCTTCAACTGCTAACCAACCTTGAAGGACAGTAATATTTTCTGTTCTCAAGAAATTACTTATAGCATTTTTTCTATCTACAAGGTTTGTATAATATTCATTAGCAGCTTCTAACTTATGATATCCTGCTTCAAAACCAGACAATTCTTCTTGAACAAAGAACTTCTTTGAATCTAGTTTAGCTATTGTATCCATATTGTCATGCATGACTTTAATTGGCGTTTCTTTTATATCTGTCTTAAATTGACTAAAGCCAAACCCTCTTAACTTGTCACTTACTTCCTCTTTATGCTCTTCTCCGCATATTACTAAGAAAAACATATCCTGATTGTTTCTAGATATAATTTCTAGATAATAATCATTCATTTCAGCAACTAAAGTATCTTCATACTGCTTTGGTACACTTCCTATGAAATAAGGAGTTTTAATTGAAGATAATTCTTCAAATGAAACATCTAAACCTTCCCATGGTCTTAAGGATTCAACAATAGATTGTAGTTTAGTTTTTTCGCCTTCTAAACTTGCTATTACCTCTTCCTTTTCTTTAACTTTCTTATAAACTTCTTCCCAATTATTACTCATAACTTCTGTTTCAAGTTCTTTTAAAGTTAATTGTCTTTTTCCTTCCTTCATAGCCTTTAGTGCTGACTTTTGAGGAATATAATCTTTTAGAAATTCAAGGGCAAATTTAGTCATAGATAACTTTTCTTCACACCCTGCAAACTCTGAATCATCTCTATCCTTTGAAAGGTCACTAAATACTTCATTTTCTTCTAAAAACGAAGCATCTTGAAGATTTACAAATTCAGTTTCTGCAAATCCCTGTAATCTTTCTAGAATTCTCGTTTTTTGTGATTCAAAGGCAAGCAAAGTGAATTTATTCATCTTAACAATTGCCATTTACTTTCACAATCCTCTCAACTACTAATTTAACAGCATTATTCTTTTTATCATCAGAGATATTATAAATATTCTCAGACTCTTGCTTTCCTTTTTCTAAAATAGGCTCAGCCACCTTATTACCTTCTGCTAAAGCATTTTCCATGACTCTATTACATTCTTCCTTTGCAGCACTAATTACCTCATTATATTTTTGTTCTGCTTCATCTGAAGCTTTTTGAACAATTTCTTTAGATTTTAATGTTGCTTCTTTAATCATTTCATCAGCTTTTGCTTCTGCACTTTTAATCTCATTTATTGCTTCTAATGCCAAAAATATCACCACCTTTATGCACACCATGTAATAAAATATGAATAAAATATGAATTAGTACTTTATATAGTATTAATTACTTTTTACCATTTCTATTATACACTGTTTTAAGAGTTTTTCAACACCTTTATTATTTGATTGTTCATATTTTGTTACATTTTTCGATATTTGTAAACAATATCAACATTGAAAACTCTACCATCTTAAATTTGGATATATCAATTAAATTTTTATAATTTCACAATTGTTACCAACTAAATAAAAGCATTCCTTTTTTATAATTTTTCCTGTATTCAAGTACTCACTCATATCTATATCAAACTTTTCAATTTGGTAATCTTTAAATGAATATCTTTCTCTAAGTTCATCCTTTATTTGAAGTTCCAATTGTTTATCTATATTTGATTTAATAAAATCAGGCATTCCTCTTCTTTTATTAAAAGATAGATAATCATATTTAATAATATCTTTAAGATAGCTTTCATCACCCTTTAATATTTCCATATTAAAATCTAAAAATACCTTATAATATTCTGTATTTCCTATATTTCTATTAAAATATCCTCTTGCCTCAAAAAAATTCCCTAAATCATAAAAGAAATCAAAAGGTGTTTCATACTTTTCATAGAAAAATTTCAATGTATTGTTAAATTTTTGACTGTTATAATATTTATCGACCATTTCTTCTACCTTTTTTAGCCTAATCATTTCTTTATATGAAACTTTATCTGTTTTTATTATTTCATAAGGAGGATATGGAGAATAAACCATCCCATATTTTTCTGCTTCTTCCCTCATAGAAGAACCTTTTAATAACTTTAAAAATCCTAGTTGTATTTCCTCTGGTCTTATGCTATGAACATCATTAAAAGATCTTCTAAATGATTCATAATCCTCCCCTGGAAGACCTGCAATTAAGTCTAAATGTTGCTTTATATTTCTAATAGAAAGAAGTTCAATAACCTTTTCCTTTATATCACTAAAGTTAACAAATCTATTTATATTTCTTAAAACATCATCATTAGTAGTCTGTACTCCTACTTCAAATTGGAATCTTCCTTCTGGTGCATTTCTCAAAAGCTCAATTTCTTCTTTCTTTAAAATATCAGCTGATATTTCAAAATGGAACTGAGTTTTTGTATCTTGATTAATTAAAAAATCCCAAATAGCCATTGAATATTTATGGTTACAATTAAAGGTTCTATCTACAAACTTAACCAACCTAACACCTTTATCAATAAAGAACTGAAGTTCTGATAAAACTCTCTCTATAGAATGAAATCTTACCCCATGAGTAGTTGATGATAAGCAATATTTACAATTGAAAGGACAGCCTCTGCTTCCTTCGTAATAAACTATTTTATTGCTTAAATCCTCCTCTTCCTCATAAGGAAATACAATCTCATCCATAGACATTAGTGGTCTACTTGCATTCGATAGAACCTTATTATTTACTTTATAATGTAATCCTCTTATATCCTCTATTTCTCTTAATCCAAGCTTATATTCTACAAACTCTCTATAAGTTTTTTCACCTTCTCCTTCAATTACATAGTCACCTTTAAACTGACTAAGGAAAACCCTACTATCATAAGAAACTTCAGGGCCTCCATAAAGCACCTCAATATTAGGATCTACAAGCTTTATAAGATTAGAAATCCTTTCAATCATTTCTACATTCCATATGTAAGTTGAAAATGCCACTACATCTGCTTTTTCTCTTATTATTTCTTTAAGGATATTTTCTTCTCTATCATTTATTGAAAACTCCTTTATTGCACACTCATATGGCATATCCTTTGTAAATGCTCTTAAATATCTAACAGCCAAGTTACTGTGAACAAACTTCGAATTTAAAGCTGTAAGTAAAATTTTCATTATTATTCCTCCTAAAGTTAATCAATTATTTTCTTTGCTTTAATAAAGAAAATATCTTCCCAAACTTTAGTTTCTTCTATTTTGCAATATTTTTCAAGGATTTTTTTAACTTCCTCGAAAGAACATGTTAATAAAGGATTATAATTTTTAAATTCTATTTCTTTTACTTTTTCATTTGGAAGAATAACCTTAACTTTATTATCTATTATTTTTCCTCTTTCCTTATTAATATCCCATACATATATATCTCCATCCTTATTTAAATATTGAGATATCTCTTTTATTATTCTCTCCTTTTTTCTGCTTCCCCACACTTTATTTAAATTAAAAAAAAATGTGCAAGCTCCATATTTCCTATGCTTTAACAAATTCTTATTCTCTCCATCTACATAATCTACAGATATTTCATCATCTATCTCTTTTGAAATGTTATATATTATTCCTGTTATGTCTCCAGCAACATCTAATATATCTCCTTCAATAACTATATCTTTCATATTTATAACCAATGTTTTTCCCATAAAATCACCTCTCAAAATTATATTACCATAATTTTACATAATGTAAAACTAATATAACTCCAATTGTTTCTTTTTTACAAACTAACAAATAAAGGAACCAAAGCAGTAGCTAGGTCCCCTTATCAATTACTTTATTCCTTTTTTTTACTCATTTTATACACAAATATCATTAATATTGCAAAAGCCAATAAAAATACAAATACCCATACTATAACAGGTAATGTAAATCCAAGGATACCTTCCTTAGCTTTTATATTATAAACGCACCCAATTCCACTATCTAAAATTAAAAATTCATTGCCATTAAAAATAATATCTTCCACGAAACTCTCATTACTTACCTTAAGAACTTTTTTATATACATTATTCTTATCTAAGGCTCCTATAACATTTTCACTCTTATCCCAAAATACCATTGTGTCCTTACCAAAAACTAACCCGTTTTTATCTATAGCTAACTCTTTCAAAGAATCAACTGAGGTATGTTGATAACTTGGTCCAAGAGGCGACTTCTTTGGATATGTTTTAAGTAATGGCTTTATTATTTCATCACCTTTAAATCTAGGAGAAGAGATATTATCCCCTCCACTAAAATCAGGGAATCCATACCATTCGTTCTTTTTTAGTTCATATATATAGTCCTTGTCCCTTTTTACAGGTCTTATTCCCACATCCTTCATTCCACTAAAAATAGCCATAATATTATTTTCGGAATTAATATCAATACCAGATATTCCTCTAATTCCACAAGCATAAAGTTCTAATGACCCACTTTCTAATGAAATCTTATAAACAGTTCCATTACCTATAGGAGAACTTTTAATCCCCTCCCCCTGTTCAGATTTTATCCCATTACCTTTAAAAGCTCCTGTACCATCAATATTTATGCCATTTAAAGTTAACTCTATTGGAGTTCTATCAAAATTATCTCCCTCTGATATTCCAGAGTTAGTTACCGATCCTATTGTTATATATGATTCCTTATCAGTAATTAATAGTTTTCTATCTATTCCATTTCCTCCTAGAGGAATATTATCAATTAATACCTGTACAGTATTGTTACTTAACAAAAATTTATTTAATCTGCTATCAGAAATAAAATATAAAGCTCCATCCTTATAGGCTAAATCCTCAATCTTTAAGTTCTTATCCTTATAAATAAGCTTTTCCTTACCATCATTATCAATTTGTTTAATAGAATCATCAAATGCTATGTACATAATACCATTCTCATCTAAGGCTATAGCTCTAGAGTTTTCTACTCCTTTTGTTATTATAGTACAATCTATATCATCCTTAAGAATGTCCAAATTATATTTATCTGACACTTTATAAGTAATAAAAGCTAACGTAACTATAATTATAGACATCAAACAAAACTTAAGAAATTTCTTCATAACTATCCCCCTCAACATCCCTCTATAAATTTATATTTTTTTAACCCCAAAATATAACCCTATTATTGAAAATTATATTCTTAATGCTATACTAGAAGATAATCATTATTAAAGGAGGAAAATTTATGAAAGACCCACGATTTACTAAACTAGCCCACAACTTAATAAATTATTCCTGTAGGCTTAAAAAGGGAGAAAAAGTTTTAATAGAAGGTATAGGTGATTGCGAGGCATTAGTTAAAGAACTAGTTAAAGAAGCTTATAAAGCAAAAGCTATACCTCTAGTTACATTAAAAAATAAAGAAGTAGATAGAGAAATTTTAATGGGAGCTTCTAAAGAACAGTTAGAATTAATGGCTAAATATGAAGCTGCTAGAATGTCAGATATGGATGCTTACATAGGAATAAGAGCAGGACAAAACTCTGCTGAAACTTCAGATGTCCCATCAGAAAAACTTTCTTTATATAGTAAATATTTTGCTAACCCAGTTCATGGAGAAATTAGAGTTCCTAAAACTAGATGGGTTGTTTTAAGATACCCTAACTACTCAATGGCTCAAGCTGCAAATATGAGTACAGAAGCTTTTGAAGATTATTACTTTAATGTTTGTAACTTAGACTACTCAAAAATGTCTGAAGCTATGGATAAATTAGTAGCTTTAATGGATAGAACTGATAAAGTTAGATTAACAGCTGAAGGTACAGATTTAACTTTCTCAATAAAGGATATTCCTGCAATTAAATGTGCTGGAGAAGCTAACATTCCTGATGGTGAAGTTTATACAGCTCCTGTTAAGAACTCTGTTAATGGTACAATAACATATAACACTCCATCACTTAGAGAAGGATTTACATATGAAAATGTAAAACTTACTTTCAAAGATGGAAAGATTGTTGAAGCTACAGCTAATGATACTGAAAGAATCAACAAGGTGTTTAATATTGATGAAGGAGCAAGATATGTTGGTGAGTTTGCTATAGGTGTTAATCCTTACATACTAGAACCAATGAAAGATACTTTATTCGATGAAAAGATAACTGGTTCTATCCACTTTACACCAGGTGCTTCTTATGATGATGCCTTTAATGGAAATAAATCTGCTCTTCATTGGGATCTAGTTCTTATACAAAGACATGAATACGGTGGAGGAGAAATTTACTTTGATGATGTTTTAATAAGAAAAGATGGACTATTTGTAATAGACGAATTAAAATGTTTGAACCCAGAAAATCTTATATAAATAAAAGAGCTCTGCTTTTTGCAGGGCTTTTCATTTTAATCTATTGAATTTTACAACTCACAAACTAATATTCATATCTAGATATCCTAATTAGCCAATTCCCTTTCAAATAATGATATATTTATATATTGTTATATTTATATATTCTTATATTTTTTTGCCACAAAAGAATTTTTCTAAGATAAATTCTTTTAAAAGATATATAAATAATATTTTTTTTATTATTTATATTATCCAACACTATTAATTAATCATTGACACGAAAAGATTTTACCAACTCCTCAATCACATTCTGAATAACAAATAAAAAAACTCAATCACATTAACCAGCTCTCTTATCTTTATTAGCCTCCTATTTCTTTTTATCTTTTTTTATTCCTCTTACTCTTCTTATCTCTCTTATCCCCATTACTCCTACTCTTTTTGTTATATTTCTTCCCTTAACCGAATATGATTTATTGTAATCTAAAGGAGTGAATAGCTTTGGAGAAAGACAATTTTTTTAAGAACTCATTTTTACTTACAGCCTCAAATATCACCACTGGAATATTAGGATTCATATTTTCAATATACCTATCACATGTGTTAGGTCCTGAAGGAATGGGATTATATAACTTGGTAATGCCAATATATAATCTTTTTATTTGTATGATGTCAGCAGGAATATCTGCATCCATATCAAAAATCTCTGCTGTATATGCTGAGAAACAAGAAAATGGAAATCTAATAAAGACTATAAATACAGTTGCTGTATTCAATATCGTATGGGCAATAGTTATTGGAATTTTAGTATTTATATTTGCACCTTTTATAGGTAAATATGGCATAAATGATGTAAGAGCCATTGATGCAATTAGAGTTACTTGTCCAGCTATGATATTTATAGCATTATCTAACATTCTAAAGGGATATTTTTGGGGAACATCAAAAATCACAATGCCTGCAATAATAGACATATTTGAAAAAGCATTAAGAATTTTAACAGTAGCAATATTAATTTTTCTTTTCTCTGCAAAAGAACTTACAACTTTAGTAACTTTATGCTACGTTGCTCTGTGTTTAGGAGAACTACAAAGTTTAGTTCTACTTTATTTTTATTATAGGCAGTGTGCTAAGAAACTACCAAAGACTTATGAAAAAACAGAAAGAAGATCTCAATTACTGTTCAATGTACTTATAATTTGCTTACCACTAACCTTAAATGGATTCTTAAGTAATATATTTAATACATTATCAACCCTAGTTGTACCTAGGTGTCTAATTACAGCAGGTTTTGATCATACAGAAGCTCTTGCTACGATTGGAAAGTTCTCAGGTATGGCTATGATGATTATTGGAATCCCTTTGATTGTTGTAAGCTCCATAAACACATTACTTATACCAGACTTATCACAAACCCTTGTTAAAGGAAATTATTATGATGCAGCTGTAAGAATTAGAAAAGTAATAAAAATAGCATTTATACTAGGACTTGCTACCACAACTATATGCTGTCTAATTCCCAATTCATTAGGTGAACTTTTCTATCAAAGAGATGACCTTGGCAAATACATCTTATATGCTGGATTAACTGCTCCAGTATTTTTTACATCTACAACGATGTTCGGTATATTAAACGGCATAAATAAACAAGGAATAATTCTAAGGAATTCACTTATAGTAGCAGCATTAGAATTAGTAGGCTTATATGTATTTACATCCATCCCTAGTATAAATATTTATGGATATGTAATTACCTTATTCTTTACTTCTCTAGTAAGCTTAGTGATAAATCTTTATGAGGTTAAAAAACATATTGAATTAAAGTTATCCTTAGCTAATGTAATAATATTTACATTACTTGCAGTTTTAACATTTTTAGTTTTACGTACGATAATTAGAAAATTCTTTTTACCTCTAAATTTTGCGAATACTATATTTATAATAATTTTAACCTTTGTAATATTTGTATTCTGGGGAACATTTGGAGAGTTTGAAGAATAATGGACCAATAAAAAAGTGTAGTGGATATTTATCTTGTTTGTTCCGTGAAAAACTATAAGTTACAGAAAAACAAATATCCACTCCACTTATATTGAAGATAAATAAATTATATTTTTATAACTGATCTATGCTTTAAAATCCCCCTCCTACCAAACACTTTTTTTCAATACTTCATATATTTACCTAACAACCAAATTTGTGTAATATTATAGATATACTATATATTATGTGTATTTGGAGGGTTGTAATGAGAATTAACTATGAAAATGCTAAATCCGAAATAATCTCTACTCTTGAAAAAAATAGAAATTGGGTATTATCTACTTCCTATAAGGATAAAGTATCATCTAGAACTATGAGTATTATTAACAATGGCTTAGATATATATTTTCAAACTAATAAATGCTACTTAAAATATGATGAAATAAGCAATAATAACAATGTATCTCTTTGCTTTAATAATATTTCTATAGAAGGTATTGCTGAAGAAATCGGAGATTGGAAAGATCCTAAAAACACTGAATTAATGAATCTTTATAAATCAGTGCATCCTAGTTCTTTTGATGCCTACGGCTTATTGGACGGACAAGTTGTCTACAAGGTTATACCAACTAAAATTAAAGTTTGGAAGTACGTAGATGGAAAACCTCTAAGAGAATTTCTATATATTAAAGAAGGAATAGCCGAACAACTAGATTTTATGTAAAAATAAAAGAAACTGCCAAAAGCAGTTTCTTAAAAATATATTATTTCTATCTTATCTAAGTTTTCTTCTCATAAATCGTGGCATTATTCTTATTAACTTTGGTGATATAGTTTGTATATCACTCTTTCTAATTCCCCCCATTACTATCATTAGGTATAAATAAACAATTCCACCTATTGCAATAATTATTATTGTAATAGGAGCTGCTGTAACTCTAGATAGAGAGATAACCTCAAACACATACTTTAACGGTAATTTTAATAAGTATATGACTCCTGCCATAACAATTGATGCTATCACTGGCTTTATTACTAACTTTGGAATGGATAACTTCATCCTCATAATCTTACAAAGTTTTTTATGGTTTAAAATTGCCGGAATTAGATGCCAAAATACATTACCTATTAAAACACCATAAATATTTATACCTGGAATACCAACAAAAATATAATTAACTATAATCTTCGTTACTATACCCGCCATAAATGTTCCTAGTATAAAATATAATTTATTTATACTTTGCATAATAACAGCTTGAATTTGTGTAGTTGTATATAAAATTAATATAAATGCTCCAATCATCATAAGCTTATGACCATCAGTTCTATTATATAAAGTAGCATATACTAACTCACTTAACATTGAAAGCCCAACTGCAGCTGGTATTGCTATTGAAAAAGCCATCTTAAATGCATATGCAATCTTTCTCTTTACTTCTCTTCTTTCATTAAGAACCATTGACCTTGCAATTGATGGTAAAGTAGTAGTTCCTATAGATGTAATGACTACCAATGGTACACTTAACAATGTTTTATACATACCTAGTTGTCCATATAATGTATCCGCCATTCTTCTATCAAATCCAGCAAATATTAACCTAGAATTTACATTTACCATATCTACTAGCCCACCGAAATTTTGCATTCCTGTACTTAATGTTATAGGGATAGAATACATTATAATTTTTCTTAGTATTTTCTTCTCACTAACTTTTCTTACGTTTGTAAGACTCTCTATCTCTTCTTCCTCTTTGCTATACTTTTTATCTAAACTGTAGATTAAATATAGCATAGCAAATAAAGCCCCTACAGATGTACCAACTTGTGCACCTGCATTTCCTGCAGCTAAAGATACTTGGACAAGAATATAAGCACATAATAAACTTAAAATTACATTTATAAGTTGTTCTATAACTTGAGATATTGCAATTTGAGTCATATGTCCTTTTCCTTGCATATATCCTCTATAAGCAGAAAGAATACAAGTTATTAAAACACATGGTCCTAAAGCCATTACACCATAGGCAGTATCCGGTATTCCAAATAAATTACATAGAGGAATAGCTAGAATCATCATTAAGATTCCAAGCCCTCCTCCTAGAATTATATAAAATTTCCTTGATATCCTTAAAGCTTTCTTTGCTCCCTCTTCATTTCCAAGAGCAGAAAGTTCAGATACAACCTTTGCTACTGCAGGTTGTGCTCCCATACAGGTGATTGCATAAATAAATAAAAATATTTCAGTAGTTCTTGAGTATATTCCAAACCCATCTACATCTAATATAGATACTAAAATTGGACTATAAAAAACCGATATAAACTTTGCCACCATCCCAGCAACGGAAAGTATAAAGACTCCCTTTGCTGCTGAATGCTCCTCTCCCATACCAATTCTCCTATCTTATAGAAAATTTAAACACATCACTTTTTATTTTCTTAAATATTGGAGGTAAAGCAGCTGCTATTGTTTTGTTCTTTAAATAAGATAACTTGCCTCCAACTTCTCTAAATATAAGCTTATATGCATAAAGGAACTGATAATTTAATCCAAACTTATTGTTAAAGAATGAGTTAAGTTCCTTATCCCCATATTTACTATCTCCTATAACTGGATTTCCTAAATGAGCTAAGTGTGCTCTAATTTGATGACTTCTTCCTGTTATAAGATCAATTTCTAATAGTGAGAAGGCCCCATTTGTTTGAACAGTTTTAACTTCCATAGATATTTCTTTAGAATTTGAAACTTGTTTATCAAATACTCTTGAAATATTGGCTTCTTCATTCTTTAATATGTACCCTTTATATACGCCATCCTTTAGCTTTCCTTTAACCAAAGTATAATAGTATTTCTTAACTTGACCTTCTCTAACTACTTCATTTAAAGTCTTTAAAGCTTCAAAGTTCTTACCAAAAATAACTACACCTGAAGTATTTCTATCTAATCTATTGCAAGATGCTGGTGTGAAAGTTATCTCTTCTTCTGGTCTATAGTCACCCTTTTCGTTTAGATACGAAAGTACATAATCTGTTAATGTAGCTTCACTTCCCTTACTATCTGGATGAACTAACACTCCTGGCCACTTTTCTACTATTAAAACATTTTCATCCTCATATACAACTTTCAATCCTGATGAATCAACTTGGATAAAGTTGGTTTTATTTTCCTTCTTACTTTGTATGTATCTAATTTCAACTTCATCACCTTCAAGTAATGAATATTTTTCCTTTTGTTTCTTTCCGTTTACTCTTATGTCACCTTTTCTAATTGCTTTAAAAATTGCACTTAAAGGAACATCCTTTAACAATTTTCTTAAAAATTTATCTAATCTTTGCCCTGCTTCATTAGATCCTATTTCAATTTTCAAATATAATCAACTCCTAGTCTTCGCTTTTGTTTACTATTCTCCATTCTAATAGAGTAATATTTATTTATATTCTTGTCAAATAATCGTATGCTATTCCACACTGCATTGCAACACCTAAGGGAATAGCATCCTCATCTATGTCGAATAAATTGGAATGTGCAGCTTTATCTGTCCCTTTTGTTCTATTTCCTGTACCTAAATAATAAAAAGCAGAAGTTCTTTCCATTGCAAAAAAAGCAAAGCTTTCTACCCCCATACTAGGATGCTTTTGTTCTACAACATTTTCTACACCTAGTAGCTCTTTTCCAACATATTTTACTCTCTCTACCATTGTAGCATTATTATATAGGCAAGGATATCCCTCTTCTATATAAATATCACACTCTCCCCTCATGCCTCTACAAATTCCCGTAACTAATTCTTTAAATCTTCTTACTACGTATTCTCTATCCTCTTTAGTTAAGGTTCTAATTATTCCTGTAATCTCCACTTCCTCTGGAATAACATTTTGAGCTGTTCCTCCATTAATGCTACCAACAGTTATTACACTTGGATTTACAGGAGCTATCTCCCTACTAACTATAGTTTGAAGTGCCATTACAACATTTGAGGCAATAACAATGGGGTCTATTGTTGTATGAGGTGCAGCGCCATGGCCCCCTCTTCCTTTTATCTTTATTTTATACGGATTTGATGCAGCATTTACCACACCACTTTTTATTCTAATTTTCCCATAATCTAAATCCTCAGTAACATGAAGCCCCACTATTGCATCTACTCTTGGATTCTCTAAAACGCCTTCCTTTATCATAAAAGGAGCTCCCCCAACAGTTTCTTCTGCTGGCTCAAAGAATAACTTTACACATCCGCCAAATAAGCGTTTATTCTTATTTAATATTCTTGCCACACCTAGGAGAATCGTTGTATGTGCATCATGCCCACAAGCATGCATTTTTCCTGGAACTTTAGAACTATAGCTACATACCTTTTTATCTTGTATTGGAAGAGCATCCATATCTGCTCTTAACCCTATAACTCTATTATTGTCCTTTTTTTCACCTTTTATAATTCCACATACCCCTGTTTTAGCTACTTCAACATATGGAATTCCTTCTTTAGTTAAAAACTCTTTTATTTTTTCTGAGGTTCTCTTTTCTTCAAAGCCCAATTCTGGATGTTCATGTAAATCTCTTCTTATTGTTATTAATTCATCCTTTATCCTATTTGCTTCCTCAAGAAAAGTAATCATTAAAGTCCTCCCTAAGAATTATTAACTCCAAAATACCTCTACTATATCACCATTATTCAATTTATCTGTATAAGATGCATCTTTTCCATTAATCTTTAGTGTAATATCACCAGTAACTTTAGTTATATCAATATCCATATGGTTAAATACATCTATAAACAAAGGTTTTTCTCCCCTTAAGATTACATCCTTATTATTAACCACAACTTTTATTCCCTCTTCTTTTTTCACTTCATTAGTAACTTCTTTGTTTTCTAACTTTTTAGAGTATATTCTATCTCCCTCTTGAATAAGAAAGTCATCTTCTAATAAAATACCTTCTTTAAATAATTCTATTTCTCTTTTCAATATGTAATTCTTAATATCTAACATTTTCGATGGAATATATACTAAAATTTCATCTCCATCCTTAATATGAGCTGATATCTTTTTCTCTTTACCATTTATAAGTACAACTGGTTCTAAGCTAACCAATTTATCATCTATGTATATATCAATAGAATTAATATTTTCTATAACTTCACTTACTTTAGGTGATGCATCCCTACCATTTTGAGCATAAGTGATTTTTACATTATCTCCTGCATTCACCTCTGATTCTATAGATGCCTTCTTTCTATTTATACTTATCTTTGGATTCTTTCCCATCTCTCCAAATGCTAATCTTCTTTTACCATTAAGATTGAACCTTATACTCTTACCATTCTTTCCTATGAGTAATGATGGGTTAATTCCTGCTTGAAGCAAAACATCCATTACAGTATGTTTATGAGAATTAAATAAACTTACTGGTGTACCATTTAAATTTACATCTATAAAATCATGTCCCATTTTCTTAATAGCTGATAATGCTATTCCTAAAACTGTAACACCAGCAGATCCTAATTCATTATTTGACAAACATTCTATTACGCTTGTCCTATCCTTAATTGCTATTCTTTGGGTAGGTAGTCCTATGTGATTAGATATTTCTTCTATAAGACCTGGAGTGTGAGCTCCTCCACCTACTAAGAATAAAGCTGCTGGTGGCTTATTGCCATTAAGAGAAATTATCTCACTTGAAATAGCTGTTGCAATCTTTTCTACAGTTGGAGTAATAGATTTTATAATAGAGCTAGATTCTATAGTATTTTCTAGTCCTAATACATCTGTATATGTAACTTCATCCTGTAATGCCACACTTCTTTTTATATTTTCAGCTGAATTAAAATCAACTAAGCACTCTTGAGCTATTACTTCTGTAACCTCATCTCCTGCCATAGGCACCATTCCATAGGCACTTATACTTTCTTTTGAGCTTATAGCTATATCTGATGTTCCTGCCCCAATATCAACTAAAGCTATATTTAATAATCTTAAATTCTTAGGAACAGCAGCCTCAATTGCTGCAATTGGTTCTAGTGTTAAATTAGACACTTTCAAATTCACTTTATTCATAACAGTATATAATGAATCAATAACTGATCTAGGCAAGAAAGTTGCTATTACCTCTGCTCCAACTCTTTCCCCTTTATGCCCTAGTAGATTTGCTATTACATAGGAATTTAGATAATAATCTTTTACTGAATAACCTACACAATATAGCTTACTTTCAGTATTCTTTATTACTTCCTCTTCAGCCTTTTTAACAGCACTTAGTTCTACACTTCTTACTATTTCTTCATCTATTTCTTCGTCACCATTAAGCTCTATTTCACCCATTGCATTAACAGTTCTTAGAAATCTACCTGCTGCTGCAATCGATACTTCTTTTAACTGTATTCCTAATTCACGTTCTATATTTTCTTTAACATCCTTAACTACAGATGCAACTAAGTTTATATCGTGAATTTGTCCATCTACCATAGCTCTTTCTTCATGTTCTTTATACTTTTCATATAAAACTTCAAACTTCTTTTCTCTTACAACTCCAACGGTACCAATTATCGATCTAGTACCAATATCAAGAGAAAATATTATATCTTTAGGATTAAATACACCTTTATCCATATTAACCTCTTCCTAGCAAAACTATAATTAAAGGCTTATATCATGAGATATAAACCTACTTAAAATTATATATTAATACCAATATTTATTCAATATTTGATAAATTTCATCATATTTACTTAGATATTAATCCATTATCCAATAGAACCTTAGCAGAGAACTTTCTTTTCATTCCATCATGAAATAAAATCCCTACTTCATCACCATTAACATCCACTACTTTTCCTGCTCCAAAAGCCTTATGTGTAACTACTGAATCCTTAACTAGACCATGTGAAACCTTAACAATTTCCATAAAGCCTCCCTCTTCAATAAATCTAGAGACATCCCTAAACTTTCCTTTTCTCATCTTAGGTACAAAAAGAAACAAATTATCTATTGCTCTTGTTATTCCAACATAAAATAATCTTCGTTCTTCTTCTATATTTTCCTCTTTACTAGATGAATGTGGTATTGTGTCCTCATTACAGTTAATTAAGAATACATTTTTAAACTCCATTCCCTTTACACCATGAATAGTGCTTAATAAAACTCTGTCTTCTGTCTTATTTCTTTTACTTTCTTCTATCTTCTTTCCCACTTCATCTACATGCTCAAAAAATTCAAAGATAGTTTTAAATGATGAAGCTGACATTTTGAATTCTTCAACTATTTCCTCTAAATCTTCAATATTACCTCCAAATCTTTCTGTATATGTTTTAAGGTAATCTATATATCCCATATCCGTTACTATATATTGTATACCACTGCTTAATGATGACTTCTTTATATAATTAAAATCTCTTTTTAGTTCATCAAGCTTCTTTCTTTGAAATTGTGGAGTATCATCTTTTTCTATAAGTATATCAAAAGTATCTTTTTCATACTTATATTCCCTAATATAAGCTATACTAGTTTTACTCACATACCTAAAAGGTTTATTAATTATATTTATAAAAGCTTCTCTATCGTAAGGATTCACTGCTAAAGATAAATATGAAAGCAAGTCTTTACATATAAAATGGTTAAAGAAGTTATATTCTTTATCTAACAAAGTAAATGGTATCTTATTTCTTATAAATGAATCTATAACACTCATAGCCTCCATATTAGTTCTATAAAGAACTATATTTTCTTTATATCTATAGCTAGGATTATTATAGAAATCTCTAATCTTTTCAGAAATTTCATCTCCCTGTATTCTCTCATCATAAACTCCCTTACAAAGGATAATTCCATCCTTATCTTTATACCACTGTATGTCCTTTTTATTTCTTTCCTTATTAAAAGAAATAACCTTTTTTGAACTCTCTATTATATTTTTATTACTTCTATAATTTATATGTAAATAATATTTCTTTGCACTTTTAAAAGTTTTATCAAAAGAAACCATGTATTCAGGTTTTGAACCTCTAAAACTATAAATGCACTGATCCTCATCCCCAACAGCGAAAAGAGAATTCTCCTCCCCCTCTGTCATTAATTTCAAAAATTCTATTTGAAGATCATCACAATCTTGAAACTCATCTACAAGAATATATTTAAATACTCTTTTGTATCCTTCCCTTATTCTTTTATTATTTTTAAATAATTCTAAAACCTTAATAGTTAAGTCATCAAAATCCCAAAGATTATTTTCTTTCTTATATTTGTCATAGGCATCATAACATTCCATAAAAATATCTTTAGCTATAGATGGTTTAAAATCATCTATATTTTCACCTGATGTTTTAAATAACGATATGTTATTTACAGCCTCCTTAACCCTATCCTCATTAACTTCATCTGAATATTTTCTAAGAACACCTTCTATAATTTTATTGGTTATATATCCTTCTATAATATTTATATTAGCTCCTTCTCTTAGAAGAATTTTATAAAACAGCCCATGGAAGGTACCAAAAAAAGGAGAACTTTCTTTATGAAAAGTATTTATATATCTATTTTTCATATTCAGAGCTGCTGCTTTAGTAAAGGTTATAACAATGATATTTGATGTATATACTCCAACTTCATCAACTAAATATTTAATTCTATTTATAATAACAGTTGTTTTACCTGAACCTGGTGCTGCTACAACTAATACATTTCTTTCATTTGCCTTTACTGCTTTTAATTGATTCTTATCTAAATGCATATTAATCCTCCCATCTACTAAGTATTACCTTGTAAATGCCTAAAAAATCATTTTGAGTCTTCATTATATTGTAATAATTAAAACGAAAGGGTACAATAGGAATAAGGCATTTTTATGAAAAGAGGAGATTAAGATGACAAATACTAATTCATTCGATGTTAAAAATGACAGAAACTTAACAATGCTTGTAGACTTTTATGAATTAACAATGGGTAACGGATATTTCAATAAAGGATTAGAAGATAAAATTGCCTACTTTGACATGTTCTTTAGAAGAGTACCAGACGGTGGTGGATATTGCATCATGGCTGGTGTAGAACAATTAATTGAATATTTAAGTACCCTAAAATTTACTGATGATGATATTGAATACTTAAAAAGTAAGCATACTTTCTCAGAAGAATTTTTAAATTATCTAAAGAATTTCAAGTTCTCTTGTGATGTTTGGGCTGTTCCAGAGGGAAACCCAGTATTCCCAAATGAACCTTTAGTAACAGTTAGGGGACCAGTAATTCAAGCTCAATTTATTGAAACTATGATACTTCTTACAATAAACCATCAAACTCTTATAGCTACAAAAGCAAACAGAATATCAAGAGCTGCAAATGGTAGACCTGTAATGGAATTTGGTTCAAGAAGAGCTCAAGGTTATGATGGAGCTATATACGGAGCAAGAGCTTCTATAATTGGAGGATGTAGCTCAACTGCATGTACCATTTCAGATAAGATGTTTAATATTCCTGCTGTTGGAACTATGGCACATAGCTGGGTTCAACTATATGATAGTGAATATGAAGCATTTAAGAGTTGGGCAGAAATATACCCTGACAACTGTACTTTATTAATAGATACTTATAATGTAATAAAATCAGGTATTCCAAATGCTATAAAGGTATTTGATGAAGTTCTAAAACCAATGGGTAAAAGACCTTCAGGTGTTAGAATTGACTCTGGTGATATAACTTACTTAACTAAAAAGTGTAGAAAGATGCTTGATGCAGCAGGCTACGAAGATTGTAAGATAGTAATTTCTAACTCTCTTGATGAATATATAATTAGGGATGTTCTTGAACAAGGTGCTTGTATAGATTCATTCGGTGTTGGAGAAAGATTAATTACTGCTAAATCCGAACCTGTTTTTGGAGGAGTATATAAATTATCTGCTGTTGAAAAGGATGGAGAAATTATCCCTAAAATAAAAATAAGTGAAAATGATGAAAAAATAACTAATCCAGGCTTTAAAAAGTTAGTTAGAATTTTCGATAAGGATTCACATATGGCTATAGCAGACTTATTAACTATTAATAACGAAGTTATAGATGAGAAGGAAGAGTTAGAGATATTCGATCCAGTTCATACATGGAAGAGAAAAAAAATAACAAACTTCTATACTAAGGATTTACAAGTTCCTATATTTGAAAAAGGAAAGCTTGTGTACACTAGTCCTACAGTAATGGAAATTAAAGATTTTGCTAAAAAGGAAACAGAAAAGCTATGGCCTGAAGTTTTAAGATTTGAAAATCCTCATACCTACTATGTAGATTTATCTTATGACTTATGGACATTGAAACAAAATCTACTTCATAAATACAGTACAATTTATAAATAGTATTTTCGAGAAATTGCTTTGCAATTTCTCTTTTTATTTAAACAAAAAACTTTGCTTTCGCAAAGTTTTAAATGCACTTATCCTTTATTAACTATTCCTTTAATATTGACTTACTTCTCTTTCTATTTTTATTCCCAAAAAATCTCCATTAAATGTTTCCTCAGAATAGTCATATTCTTCCTTAACTATATCCTTATACTTCAATTTAGAATCTGAAACATATTCTCTAAAAGGACAATTCTCTTCTAAAGCTAATGTGTTCATAGGACATTCTGTATTACATTCAATCCTATCTTTACCAGTTGACCAAAACGGACACTTACTCATATTCTCCCCCACCTTCACTGAAAACGAATCCATCATATGCCCACATTATATTATAATTTTCAGTAAAAATAAAGTTATTTTTTACAATTTAGTATTTTTTTATATAATTGCCAACCTATTAGACCACTCTATCGACTCCATATATAAATCAATAAGTATTTTTTTATCTAAATTTAGAATTTCACAATATTCTTCCATTCTATTAATATTCATACTCTCATAAGAAAGAACTAACTCCAATACCTTTCTTAGCTTATTATCTTTTCCTAATAATGCATCTTTTATTTCTTCATCAACAGGTAACTCCTCTATAATTTCAGCCATATCTCTTTGCATATAACTATCTAAATTTGAAAATAACCCCACCATAAATGCTAATGATTGATTTTTTTCTTCTATTTTTGATTGAACCAGCTCACAAAACCTTCCTCTTATTATTGTTCCATTGGTAACTTCTTCACTATTTCCGCCTCTCATTTCACTCATTACAATTAGAGAAAGCCACTTTTTTAATTCTTTTTTCCCTAAAAGCATTATTGCCTGTCTTATAGATGAAATTTTTTGAACAAAAGAAAATGCAGCAGAATTTAAAAATTTCATTAACTTATAACTTATAGAAACATCAGTTTTTACTATAGCTTCAATCTTGTCTATATCAAAATCATCCCTTAACAGTTCACTCATTAAGTTAAAGCAAGCTACATTTCTTACTGGTATATCTTTTTCTTCTATCATTATAGGCTTGCTAAAATAATATCCTTGAAAATAAGAATATCCATCTTCCATAGCTTCTATGTACTCTTCTTCAGTCTCTATCTTCTCTGCTAATAACTTTGCTTTAGGATTATAGTTTTTAAGTACATTCACAAGAAATTTTCTTTGTTTTGGAGATGTAATTTTAAAATCCAACTTATATACATCTATCAAGTTTCCAAAGCTTCTATAGTTTGTGCTAAAGGATACATCATCAAGAGCTAATATATATCCTTTGGACTTTAATTCCTTTAAATAACTTACTACATCCTCTGTAGGAATAACATTTTCTAGAATTTCTACCACTACCTTCTCCTTAGATAAAAGGCTTGCTACATCATTTAATAATACTCCTTGAGAAAAATTGATATAGGCTTTTTTATTATTTGTTAATTCATTCAATCCAATAGTAGCACAATTAGAAATTAACTTTACTGTAGCACTATCTTCATCTATATTTCTCACAAACTTATTTTCTTTAGAATTTCTAAATAATAATTCATATGCTTCCACTTTAAAATTTCTATCATATATAGCTTGTCTCGCTAAATAAATATTCATTCCTAGCACCTCTATTACATCATTAATCACATTATATAACATTTTGTAACATTTTTCCTATATTTATTTACATTTTTTCTATGGTTTTTAACATTTTATGACTTTAGTCCTCTTTTTTAACTTTTATTATCGTTAATGTAGTGAGGTAAAATTCATTTTCACTCTATATAGACTCAACTCTTTACTTTATTAATTATGATAAAAATCTATATTGTACAAGAATTAAAAAAGAGAAACTACACTTGTAATTTCTCCTTTAAATCCTATAATCCTGAATTTTTAACTACTGATATATCTATGATCTCATTTTGGAATGCTTTTAATAAAGCTTTTTCTAAAACCTTTTGTTGATCAAAATTTTCTATATCTTTACATTCAGCAAAAACCTTGTGTTTTTCTCCTCTAACATTTCTATATGTTAGAGTAACATACGGTTTGTCATACTCAACATTTAATATTTTAACTCCCCAAGAGAACTGTGCATAATCGTCCTCTACAGTTAACTTACTTAACTCTTGAAGCTTTCCTTTCTCTTCACTTGGATCATTTACAATTATTAATTCGTCTCCAACTTTATATTTTGCCATATTTAAGACCTCCTATAGATTCCAATATCTCCTAACATAACTTAGTGTATCACTGATTACCTGCTATTGCAATAATAAGAATAATAATGAATATATTGTAAACAAGGTCTTTTACAAAAAAGGTTGGGAATATTTATTTTTCTCGTTCCATCGCATACTCCAAGTCACATGAAAACAAATATCTCTCACCCCACTCCTACTAAAGGTAAGAAAATAAAAAAATATAGGAGTATTTATATACCCCTATAAAATGAAATTGAACATGAACTGATGTTAAATATTTAACATATTTGTTTATATTTTAACATACTTCTGAGGGTTAAGCAAACACTTTTTATTTAAATAAACAATAATTATTATTAAATACTCACTAACTTCCACGAATAATCATTGACACTTATTTAATAATTTATTATAATATTGTTAACAAACTGGAAAGGATGACTCTTATGGAAAACATAACTGCTGTTTTTAAAGAAAAAAAATTAAAGCTTACTCCTCAAAGACTTGCAGTATATAAGTATCTTATGAGCACAAAGGAACATCCTTCTGCAGAAGCAATTTATAAGGCTATTCAAACAGAATATCCTACTATGAGTTTAGCTACCGTTTATAAAGCACTAAAAACATTAGCTGAGGTCGGGTTAATACAAGAAATAAATGTTGGTGAAGGTAACTTCAGATATGATGGAACTACTCATCCACATCCACATCTTCAATGTATAAATTGTAGTAAAGTAGAAGATTTAGATTCTCTATGCTTAGATAACTTAAATGCTGAAGCTAGTAAGCTTTCAAAGTACAAGATTTTATCAAACCAAATATACTTCTATGGAATATGTCCTGATTGCGACAAGTAAAAGGTCACTTTATATAAAGTGATCTTTTTTTATTTATATTCTTATTAAACTCTTCATATAATGTATATGAGGTGAGTAAATTGAAGGTACTAATTATAAAAAAGAAACAAATTCTAATCTTCTCATTTTTTATAATACTAATAATCTCTACATTAATTTTGTTACGAATCCCTAAAAATGAAACTGATATTAATGTTATAGCCCCCATAGATTATGGAAAAGCCACATCAATTGATCTAAACGGGGACAATATAGAAGATACTATTGAAATAATATCTAATGATGGCTTTGATGATATAAAAATTACTATTGGAAATAAAAACTATTTCCTAAGTAAATTATGTGAAAACAATCAATTAGGAAAAACAAAACCCTATTGGCCAACAAAAGTATTTATAAAAAACCTTTCTAGAAGCTCCACGCCAGAGATAATAGTACAAGCATCACAAGATAAAAGTATATCTTATGTCTTTAAATGGATAGATGGTGACTTTAAAAAGGTCTTTACATCTAACAAAAACATTTTTGGCATACTAGATTCAAATGGAAATAAAACTCCACAATGTTACTCATTAAACTCATCTTCTGGCAACTCATCTTTAGATTCGTTTATGATAATAGATAATGCCACAATAAATATAACTAAAGATAGCATTAAAATTCCGGATCTTGGCAACATCCTGTCTTTAATTGACTTGTTGCAAAAAGATTATGAATTAGATGAAGTGCCAGATATATTCACTGAAAACATCTCAGAAAGCGAACTAGGGTTATTGTGGAACCTTGATAAAGAACATAATCAATACAGCTTTCAAAATGCTTTCTTTTATGACGAATCTATTGATAACGAAGGTAATATAACATCAATGAAATGGACATTATCTTTTGAAAAATATATCCGTGAAAAAGATGATTCATCAAAGACTGAAACTACATTCTATGTAAATACAATAAAGAGCGGAGATAATTCATACAAAATATCCTCAATATACAAAAAATAAAAAGTGAAAAGGCCGCATCAACTGCGGCCTAAAAGGGGGATGGGGGGTTTTAGCTTTATGAAGAATAACTTCATGTAGCTATAGGAGAATACTTTCTCCGGTACATTAATATTATTGACTATATTTATGAGAATTATACAGTTTTATTTTTCATTAAATGCACCATTATTATATAATTCTATTATTTTATCTACAAATTGTACTTTATTAGGGTCAACTATTTTTCTCAAAGATAATAATATCTGTATGTTCTCATCATCAACTTCTTCAGAATATGAGCTTTCATCGAATTTAGATGTATTTTCCGTATTTACTTTATTGTTGTCCATATGATTCCCCATCATATTCATTCCATTCATTGCATTCATCATACTTTCAAAGTTAAAATTATTGTTGTTACTATTCATATTAGAGTTTCCGTTATTATTGTTATTCATCTGTTGATTCATTGAGTTTAAATCAAAGCCTTCCATATTCATCGAATTTAATATGCTTCCTAGTCTATTCATATCAAAGTTTCCACCTAACATCCCAAGAAGTTGTTGTGGATTAATTCCAAATGGAAATCTATTATTTGAGTTTGCACCAAAGCCTTGATTCCTACCCATATTATTACTCTCTCTTGATCTATCTCTATGCCTACGTTTTGACATAATGATCCTCCTAAAATGAGTATTATTTATGATATTATATGTACAAATGCATATTTTGGTTATAATTTATGGCAAATTTTTTGGAGGGCATTTCTGCCCTCCACATAACTTTACTACCAACCAAATCCGTCGAATCCGCAACTACCGCAGCTCCAACCATAAAGTAAAAATAGTAATATTATTAAGATTGAATTAGTGTTTAATAATCCTGCTCCGCAAGCTATTAGCCAGAATATAATAGCTTCTAGAATACCACAGCCCATTCCATTGTTGTTATTGCCTCCACAGCAACAATCATCACAACAATAATCACAGCAATTACAACAATTGCATGGATCACAACATTCGCAACAGCAGTAATTATCTTTTCTACGCTTCTTCTTTGACATAACTATCGCTCCCTTCTAGATTAGTCAGATAGCTATTTTATTAGCATCCGCAACCGCAACCATCACCTATAAAGTTGCCACAACCACCACAATCACCAGAGCATATAAATAATAGAACTAGTAAGAATAACCACCAAGATCCGCCAAAGAATCCATTATTGTTTCCATTTCCGCATCCGCATCCATTGTTGTAGTTATTTCCTCCGCAGCAGCAGCAACAATCATCTTTCTTTCTCTTCTTTTCGCAGCAGCAGCAACAATTATTTCCACCATAGTTACCACCAAAGCCTCCGCCAAAGCCATTTCCGCCCCAACCGAAGAAGAAGAATAATAAGATTATCCAAATCCACCAACCGCCGAATCCACCGCAGTTACCAAATCCGCAGTTACCAAATCCGCCATTTCCGCCACAACCACAATTATTATTGTTAGTTCCACAATTATTGTTGTTTGTGCCATTATTACAGTTTAATCCATTAATAATGTCATTGATTTCCATATCATTTCCTCCTTGGGATTTAATATTTAATTTTTATAGTATATCTTATTCTATAAAAAATTATTTGACACAATTTTCATATAAAATTTCTTATTTACTACAAAAAAATAAATAGAGCAACTTAGAAAAAACTCTAAATTGCTCTATTTACTACTCTTCTGAAGCTAAATCTCCAAATAAATTATCTATTAACTCATCTTTTCCTTTTTTATTTAATGATGAGAAGTAATACAATTTATCTTCCGGACTTAACTTTAAAGTTTCTTTTATTATCTTTTTGCTTTTGCCTAATTCATTATTAGATAACTTATCACTCTTCGTTGCAACCACTATAACATCATATCCATAATGCTTTATCCATTCATGCATCATGATATCATCAGCTGTTGGCTTATGTCTTGAATCCACTAGAAGAACAACCCTCTTAAGCTCTTCTCTACCATTTAAGTAAGTTTCTATTGTCTTCCCCCAGCTCTCCTTTTCTTTCTTTGACACCTTTGCATATCCATACCCAGGTAAATCTACTAAATAAAAGTCATTATTTATAAGAAAGAAATTAATTAGCCTTGTCTTTCCTGGAGTACCACTTACTTTAGCTAACTTTCTTCTATTAGTAAGAGCATTTATAATTGAACTCTTACCTACGTTTGACCTTCCAACAAAAGCTACCTCTACCCTATCATCTTTAGGATACTGGTCTCTTTTTACAGCCGAAATTATAAATTCACTTTGTTTAATTCTCATTGGCTTCATCTCCAACTATAGCATTTTTTAATACCTCTCCAACATCCTCTGCTGTTATAATAGTAAGGTTTTCCTTAACTGAAGAAGGTATCTTTTCTATATCTTTTTCATTTTCTTTTGGAATTATTATTGTATCTATTCCCATTCTATAAGCTGCTAAAGATTTTTCTTTTAAACCACCTATAGCTAAAACCCTTCCTGTTAAAGTAACTTCACCTGTCATAGCTACGTTACACTTAACCTTATTACCTGATAACGCTGATACAAGAGCAGTTACCATAGTAACACCAGCAGAAGGTCCATCCTTAGGAACCGCACCTTCTGGAACATGAATATGTATGTCCTTAGTCTTATAGAAATCTTCTTTTATATTGTACTTAGATGCATTTGCCCTTACATATGTATAGGCTGCCTTTGCTGATTCTTGCATTACATCACCAAGCTGTCCTGTAAGCTGAAGTTTACCACTACCACTCATAACCATAGCTTCTACTGGTAAAGTATCTCCACCATATGCAGTCCAAGCCATTCCTGTAACTACACCAATCTTGTCTTCTTTCATCTTTTCATCAAAGCTATATCTCTTAGTTCCAAGTAACTCTTCTACCTTAGCCTTATCTATATTCATGCCCTTTAAATTTTTCTTTAATATAGACGCCATTGACTTTCTAATTAAAGAAGAAATAACTCTTTCAAGGCTTCTTACACCAGATTCCCTTGTATAACCATCTATAACAAACCTAATAGCTTCATCATTTATAGTAATAACTTCATTATTTAATTTGTATTCTTTAAATATTTTTGGAATCAAATGATTTCTTGCTATATTAAACTTTTCTTCATAAGTATATCCTGATACTTCTACAACTTCCATTCTATCTAACAATGGTCGTGGTATTGTATCCAAGCTATTTGCAGTTGTAATAAATAAAACCTTAGATAAATCTATTGGAAGCTCCATGTAATTATCCCTAAATGTTTTGTTTTGTTCGCTATCTAATACCTCCAATAGAGCATCCCCTGGATTCCCCTTATAATCTGAGCTTAACTTATCAATCTCATCTAATAATATTAGAGGGTTCATTGATTTAGCTTCTTTCAATGAATAAACTATTCTACCTGGAATAGCTCCAACATAAGTTCTCCTATGTCCCCTAATTTCAGCTTCATCTCTCATTCCACCTAAGGACATTCTTACATACTTTCTATTTACAGCCTTTGCAATAGACCTTGCAATAGATGTTTTACCAACACCTGGAGGTCCTACTAAACATAAAATTGGTCCTTTTAAAGTTCCACTCATCTTCTTAACAGAAAGATACTCTAATATTCTTTCTTTTACATCCTCTAATCCATAATGCTCTTCATTTAAAACTTCTTCTGCCCTATTTATATCTAATCGTTCCTTTGTATTCTTACCCCATGGTAAATCAAATACCCAATCTAAATAGCTTTGAATTGTACTTCCTTCAGAAGAAGAGATATTCATTCCTTTTAGCTTTTTTAGCTCATATGAAGCTTTCTCCTTAACTTCCTTAGGAAATCTCATAGTCTCAAGCTTTTGTTCATATTCCTTTATTATTTTAGTCTCTTCATCGTCTTGTCCTAATTCTTGTTGAATAAACTTAAGCTGCTCTCTTAAATAGAATTCTTTTTGAGAATCATCAACACTCTTCTTCATCTTTTTAGCAAGTTTCTTTTGCACTTGAACAACCTTTATCTCATTTTCTATAAATACTATGATAGCTTCTATTCTCTTCTTTATATCTAAAGTTTCAAGTATTTCTTGTTTCTTTTCCTCAGATATTGGTAAATATCCAGAAACCATATCCACATACTCTATTACGTTATCTACAAGTTTTATTTCTTTGGCAAATTCACTAGTGTTTTCGCCTGCTTGTTTTAAAAATCTTGCAAGAGTTTTCTTTAAAGAATTAAAGTAAGCTTCTATCTCCGGACTTTCTTCTAAAGTTTCATTAACCTCACTTATAGAAACCTCAAAGTAGTTTTCGTTATTAAAATATTCCTTTATTTCGCCTCTTACCTTACCTTCTACTAATACTCTCATAGTATCTCCAGGCATCTTTATTATTTGCTTTATCTTACATAAAGTTCCTATCTTACTTATATTCTCAGAAGTAGGTTCTTCTATCTCCGGATCTCTTTGTGATGCTAAAAATATATTTTCATCATTTAACATTGCTTCTTCAATAGCAGCAACTGATTTTTCACGTCCTACATCAAAATGTAATACCATATTAGGAAAAATAGTTAGTCCCCTTAAAGGAATCAAAGGAAGTCTAATATACTCTTTCATGATACTCTCCCTCCATCCATGTTATAATTATTTAGACTTAATTAGTATACACATAATATATATTTTTTTCAATAATTAGACTTTAAAAGGTGTTAGCTATAATTAGCAAACACCTTTCTCTTTGCTTTCACCACTGGCTGAAAGAATATTCAAATCCTCTTCTTCTAAAGATATAGGGAAATTTATAAAGGCCATATTAAATACTTCTTTAATATTTTCAACTGGACATATTTCAATACCACCTACTTCAAGAAGACCTTCACTCCAATTTTCTTTTGGTATAATAACTTTACTTGCTCCAGCTTTCTTTGCCCCTATTATTTTAGCTCTAACTCCACCTATTGGTTTTACTCCACCTAATAATCCTACTTCACCTGTCATAGCTACTTTATTATTTACTTTCATATCTTTTATTGCACTATAAATTGCAGTAGCAATAGCTATACCAGCTGAAGGACCATCAACTAAAGAACCACCCGGAATATTAACGTGTATATCATATTTCTTACAATCAATATCGAATATATTACTTAGTATTGTTAGAACATTTTCTACAGAAGAAATAATCATACTTTTCCTTGTAACCTTTTTATTATTACTAGATATACTCTCCTCTTCAACTACTCCAGATACCTTTAACTTTCCAACACCATCCTTAACCCTCTTAGCAGATGCTTCTATAGTCATAACAGCTCCTATATTAGCGCCATAAACAGCCAAACCATTTACTTTTCCTATAGAAGGGGCCTCAAATACCTTTTCTTCTATTCTCTTTGTATACTGGCAATTTTCTATTACCCATTCCACATCATTGTTAGTTATATAATCTCTATTTTCATTTAAAGCAACCCCTGAACATAACTGTATTAAATTGATAACCTCTCTACCATTACTACAGAATTCTCCTATTAATTCTTCACACTTTTTGTCTAACTTTAACCCTGCTTTTCTTGATGCATCTACTCCAATTTTTATTATCTCATCTGAATCTAATGCTCTAAAGAATATTTCTACGCACCTTGACCTTATTGCAGGAAGAATATCTTCTGGACTTTTAGTTGTTGCGCCAATTAATCTAAAATCTGCAGGCAAACCATTTTCAAAAACCTCCTTAATATATTTAGGCATATTAGGATCTTCCGAACTATAATAGGAACTATCTAAAAAGACCTTCCTGTCCTCAAGAACTTTTAATAACTTATTTAGTTCTATAGGATGAAGTTCACCTATTTCATCTATAAACAGTACTCCTCCATGAGCCTTTGTAACTGCTCCAGGTTTAGGCTGTGGTATTCCAGCTACTCCTAAAGAGCCTGCCCCCTGATATATCGGGTCATGTACAGAACCTATTAATGGGTCCGCAATCCCTCTCTCATCAAACCTAATTGTTGTTGCATCTATTTCAACAAACTTAGATTCTTTCTTAAAAGGAGAGCTACTGTTTTTCTTAGCTTCTTCCAGAACCAATCTAGCAGCTGCTGTCTTACCAACTCCTGGAGGGCCATATATTATTACATGTTGTGGATTAGGGCCACATAAAGCTGCTTTTAACGCTTTTATCCCCTTATCTTGACCAACTACCTCTTGAAAACTACTAGGCCTACTTTTTTCTGTTAAGGGTACTGTCAATGTAATTCCCCTCATTTTGTATAACTTCTCTAATTCCTTAGTACTTTCTTTATCTATAACTACTTTTCTTGCCCTCATACTCTTATTATTAGATATAATAAGATATATCATTAACCCCATTAAAACTATCTGTAATAAAATCAAAATTTCTGCCATTACTCTACCTCCAAGTCATTAATTATATCCGTTTATAATTATTAACTCTTCCTAAGTCTGCTATACATAAATAAGAATTAATTGATAATTTTTATAAATCAAAAAACTTCAGTAACATAAAAATGTCGAAGGTATTCACGAGTTTGTTATAAGTATAATTTCCTAGACAACAAAAAAAAGGCTGTAAAAACAACCTTTTTTATTAAGCAGTTTCTACACCTTTTTTCTTTTTAGGCTTCTTAGCTTTTAATTGAGGTCTAACCTCACCTTCCGGAAGCATTTGAATCTCTGGTCTTTCCTTCTTATTAATTGTAGGCTCAGTAATAACAACCTTGTTTATTCTTTCATCAGAAGGAATTTCAAACATAATCTCTGTCATTACATCTTCAATTATAGATCTTAGTCCTCTTGCTCCTGTCTTTCTTTCTATAGCCTTTTCTGCAATTGCTTCAAGTGCTTTATCTGTAAACTCTAATTCTACATTATCAATTTCAAATAGCTTCATGTATTGTTTTACTAAAGCATTTTTAGGCTTACTTAAAATATTAACAAGTGCTTCTTTATCAAGAGATTGAAGAGTTACTACAAGTGGTAATCTTCCTACAAATTCAGGAATTAAACCAAACTTTAATAAATCTTCTGGTTCTATTGCTTTTAATAGGCTTCCAATATCTTTTTCAGCCTTAGATTGAATATCAGCTCCAAATCCAATAGAACTCTTTCTTGTTCTTTTTTCAATTATCTTATCTAATCCATCAAAAGCTCCACCACAAATAAATAATATATTTCCAGTGTTAATTTGAATGAATTCTTGATGTGGATGTTTACGACCTCCTTGAGGTGGTACAGATGCAACTGTTCCTTCTAATATCTTAAGAAGTGCTTGTTGAACACCTTCTCCCGAAACATCTCTTGTAATAGATGGATTTTCAGATTTCCTTGCTATCTTATCTATTTCATCTATATAAATGATTCCCTTTTCTGCTCTTTCAACATCATAATCTGCATTCTGGATTAATCTTAATAGAATATTTTCTACATCTTCTCCAACATATCCAGCCTCTGTTAATGTTGTGGCATCAGCTATAGCAAATGGAACATTTAAGAATTTTGCTAATGTTTGAGCTAAAAATGTTTTACCTGACCCTGTTGGTCCTAGTAAAAGTATATTACTTTTTTGTAATTCAACATCATCATTGCTCTCATTAGAATTTATTCTTTTATAGTGGTTATAAACAGCAACTGCTAAAGATTTCTTTGCACTTTCTTGACCAATAACGTAAGAATCTAAATATTCTTTAATTTCTTGTGGCTTAGGAAGTGTTTTAGTATCAAACTCTAGAGTATCTTCAAACTCATCTGCTATGATTTCTGAGCATAAATCAATACACTCATCACAAATATATACACCAGGTCCAGCTATTAATCTTTTTACTTGGTCTTGATTCTTACCGCAAAAAGAACACTTCAGCTGTTTCTTGTCATCAAATTTAGCCATACATTCACCTCACTTAGACAATAGGTTGTTATTTATCTTTCCCTAATTCGTTCTTTGTTATTACTTTATCAACAATTCCATATTCTACAGCTTCTTCACCGTCTAAGAAATAATCTCTTTCTACATCAGCTGATAATTTTTCTAATGGTTGATTAGTATTTTCACTTAAGATCTTATTTAATCTCTCTTTAATCTTTAACATTCTATTTGCATGAATGCCAATATCTGTTGCTTGACCTTGGAATCCTCCAAGAGGTTGATGAATCATAACCTCAGCATTTGGTAGAGCATATCTCTTTCCTTTTGCACCACTAGATAGTAAGAAAGCCCCCATTGAAGCTGCCATTCCTACGCATATAGTTGATACATCTGCCTTAATATAATTCATAGTATCATAAATAGCCATACCAGCTGTAACTGATCCACCTGGACTATTTATATATAAGAATATATCCTTATCTGGATCTTCACTTTCTAAGAATAATAATTGAGCTACAATTAGGTTAGCAGATTCATCTGTTACCTCACCGCTTAGCATGATTATCCTATCTTTTAATAATCTTGAGAAAATATCATAAGATCTTTCTCCTCTGCCTGTTTGTTCTACTACCATTGGAACTAATGCCATAATACTACCTCCTAATTAACATACCCAATCTTATATAATTATAATATTAATTAAATTATATTTAAATTATACTTGATTTGTCTTTAATTGTTAATATTAATTTGAAATAATTGCCAGAAATACTTTCTGGCAATTATCTCTTGTATATATTAAGCTGTTTTACAATTATCTTTTAATAATTGAATTGTTTTACCCATAACTATATCATTTTCTAACATAGCTTTTTGTGAATTAATTAATAATTCAACCATTTTTTCTGTTTCTCCAGCTGAGTACATCTTTGCAACTTCAGTAGCTTTTTCCTTTAGTTCTTCTTCTGTTGCTACTATATTTTCAGCCTTAGCAATTGCTTCAAGAACTAGATCAGCTTTAACCTTTCTTTCCGCATTTGCTCTCATATAATCTCTCATCTTTTCAACAGTATTTCCTGTAAATTCCATATATTGATCTAAAGTTAAACCTTGATATTGTAATCTAGATTCTAAATCTTTAATCATATGATCTATTTCTTTTTCTACCATAACTTCTGGTAAATCAATTGTAGCTGTTTCTATAGCAGCATTAATAACTGCATCTTCATATTCTCTTTCAGCTCTATTATCATTGTTTTCTTGAATCTTCTTAGCTACGTCTTCTTTTAATTCAGCTATTGTATCAAATTCAGAAACATCCTTAGCAAATTCATCATCTAAAGTTGGAAGTTCTTTTGCCTTAATTTCTTTAACTGTTACTTCAAAAGTAGCATCCTTATCGTTTAATTCTTCGTTTCCGTATGCTTCTGGGAACTTAACTTTAACTTCTCTAGTTTCTCCAACAGCAGCACCAACTAATTGTTCTTCAAAGTTATCTATGAATGAACCTGAACCAATTTCTAAAGGATAATCCTTTCCTTCTCCACCTTCAAATGCAACTCCATCAATGAATCCTTTGAAATCTATAACAGCTATGTCTCCATTTTCAACTGTACCTTCTGCCTTAACTTCAACTCTAGCGTTCTTTTCTTGCATTGACTTTAATTGAGCTTCAACTTCTTCTTCTTTTACTTCATAAGAATTCTTAGCTACTTCTAATCCCTTGTATTCTCCAAGAATAACTTCTGGATATACAGTTACTTGTGCAGTATATATAAGGTCTTTTCCTTCCCCAACTTCTACAACGTTTATTTGTGGGTAATCAACCGGTCTTAGGTTATTTTCTTCTATAGTCTTTGGATAAGTCTCGTCTATAACAAAGTTAATAGCATCATCAAAAAGTACTTCTATTCCATAGTACTTCTTAACCATAGCCATTGGAACCTTACCTTTTCTAAACCCTTGTACATTGAAGTGCATCTTATTCTTATTATATGCTTTCTTTAGTGCTTCGTTAAACTTTTCTGCTTCAACTCTTACTTCTAACTTAACTACGTTGTTTTCTATTTTTTCCATTTTAGCTTCCATCTTTTTTATTATTCCTCCTAAAATAGTTATTTACCTATTGATAGACTAGGATATTATATCACATATTCCTAATTATTATCAAATTATTTGTTTCTTTTACACTAATCTGTAAATACTCATGCTTTATTGAGAAATTATTCCATCAGCGTTAATGTACTTTATATTTCCATCTATTGTTACTGTTATGCCTTTATCAGGTACAACTTCTCCAATTTGAATGTCCATTCCTTTTGTTTTCCATAAAGTTTTATCTGTATTGTTAATCAAATCCTTTATCCATATGTACTTATGAGTTGCCGACTCTCCAAAATACGGTAGTTGAGATACATAAATAATAGTATTTTCATCTATGAAACTTGGTATAGAATTCCAGATATATCCTTCATAAGCGGATAACATTTTATCTTTAGGAAATGTCTGCTTAGACGTTGAAATATACTCTTTTTTCGTTACATCTTTTAGACTACCATCTACATTTAAAAGATATAAATTTTGATTAGGATCCATTACAATCATTTGTTGTTGTGAAGGACTTAAGGAAAAAGTATACCCTTCTATAGGTTCTAATGCTACAAACTTCTTAACACCTTCTGCTTCTACGTACTCTGCTTTAGCAACAGTACCTTCTTTTATATTAAAATCAATATATGTTCTCTCTGGTTCCTTTTCAACATCCTGCGGTTTCTCTTCATCTATTGATTCTTCGTCCACTGCATCTTCCTCTTGCTCTACAGATTTTCCTGTATCAACCCAAGCTTGTATCTTTGCTTTAACTTGTGTGAAATCTATGTTAGGTAACTGAAATTTAACAAATGCTATTACTACAACTAGCAACATCAAAATAATTCCTATTGTTATCCTACGTTTTCTTCTTCTCATTTTTTTCTCGTAATCTCTACTAAATATGCTTGGTTTTGCCAAGTTTCATACCTCCTTCATATAATTCATAAAAACAATACAAAGTTCCCCATTTTGCTTTTTATTCTAGTTAATATTATACATTATATTAATTCTTTTTGGTATTTCTAAATATTAATTTTTTCTTAGTAATTATGAATTAATGCCTATTACAGCCCTTTGAACATCCACTACAACCAGAACATCCGCCAGACTTCTTGCTACAACAACCACCACACACTTTAGACTCAACAACATTTTCACTATAATCTTCATAATCTCGAGTATCTTTTAATAAATCCTCATACTTTCTTGCCCTTACAATCATAGAGTTAGAATTTATCTCATTAAAATTATCCTTATCAAAAGATCCATATACTTCAATATCTACAAATCCAATATTCTTTAATACATTAATCAAATCTTCTTTCCAAATAGGAGAAATAATTTCAGTATCACTAAATATTTTCTCTTTATTACCACCAATTATAAATTTGTCATAATTAATAATTTGCAACACTATATATCCATTTACCCCTAATTGCTCGTATATTTTCTTCGATAACTCTCTTATAACTCTAATTTCTCTTAACTCTTTTACCACCTGACATAAAAAACATATTTCTTTAAAACTTTTTCCCTTTTTATAAAAGTTATTCAGAAAAGCATCACTATTTTTTTCGATAAAATATTCATATTTTGAAACTTTATCATTTAAATCTTCATTTGCCTCAACTCCAACAATTAATAACTTATCTTTGTAGTTAAGCTTCTCCTTAATAAATTCTACTTGGTCATTATTTATCTTAAAAATACTATTAAACTCTTCTCTTATGTTCATTTTCTCACCTTCATTTATACACAATATTTTTATTATCTATAATACTAGTATACTTTATCCATATATTTCAATGCTTTTTTAAAATTAATTAAAATAGTATATATTTGTCGAAAACTTTTATGAAAAATTAGAAAAAATTTGATTTTTTTCTATTGATTTTATCTATTTTTAATTTATAATTTAAGTATAAGTATTTTAAAATTTAGCCCATACACTCTACTAATATTTTTTATTAGTAAGAGTTTTTATAAACCCCACATATATGTTCATTTATTCCCTTTCTTAAATGAACATACCCTTTAACCTGTACTTATTATAAGTGCAGGTTTTTTATATTTTTCCTATGTCTTAGATAAAAATAAGAAATTGCCACAGGCAATTTCTTATCTACAATAATATATGTTTACTTTTATTAATTATTTTAATTAAATAGGTACATATTTTCTAGGATTTTGATGTTTATTATTTACTCTTACTTCAAAGTGCAAATGAGGTCCTGTGCTATTACCTGTAGAACCAACTAAAGCAACAGTCTGTCCCCTGCTAACTTTTTGATTTTTAACCACATTTAATTTAGAGCAATGCGCATATAAAGTTCTATATCCACCGCCATGATCTATAATAACTACTTGTCCATATCCACCTTGCCATCCAGAATACACCACAGTTCCGCTCTTTGAAGCTTTAATAGGAGTACCAGATGGAGATGCTAAATCTATGCCTGTATGGAAACCACTCTGCCCACTAATTGGATGAATTCTAGGACCATATTCACTAGTAACATGTCCACTAGTTGGTCTTAAAAAGGTTTCTCCTTGAGAATTTCCACTATTTTCATCATCAAGTCCATTGAATAAATCATCTAATTTATTCTGTAAATCTTGATTAAAGTCTGTCAAATCACCTATTTTCTCCTGTAACTCTCTTTCCTTATCTGATAGAGAATTAATCATGCTTTGCTTTTTGCTCTCTATTCCTTTTAAATCATTTACTTGAGATAAATACTTATTTTTTTCATCTACGAATTCTTTTTGAGCACTAACTAATTCTTGTTGTTTATTTTTTATTTCTACTTTTTCCTCATCCAATTCAACAATTTTTTCTTCCAATAACTTCTTTTCATTATTTAGTGCTTCTTTCATACTATTTACTTCATCAATAAGCTTTTTATCAGTATCAAGTATCTTTTTCATATTGTATATATTACCTATAAAGCTTGAAAGACCATCACTACTTACTAAAAAGGCTAACATCTGACTAGTCATATCATTTTTGTAATAATTTCTTATTCTTAATCCAAGCATCTTTTCTCTTTCTTCTGATTCATTTTCCTTTTGAACTATAAGTTCCTCTTTTTTAACTATTTCCTCTTCAGCCTCATTTATTTTAGCTTGTACACTATCTATTTCAGCTTGTAATGAATCTATCTTACTTTGGAACTCATTTACCTTTTTGCTAGATTTCTCTAACTCCTTATTTTTTGCTTCCATCTGTTCCGTAATCTTATCTAATTCTTTATTTACATTATTAACTTGATTTTGTATTTTGTCCTTTTCATTTTGTAAATTGTCTATGGCTTGATTATTATTATTAATTTGATCTTTTATATCAGATGAATTAGTTGCATAAACAATTGGACTCTCAAAAATAAAACAAGATAACGAAATAATAGTTACTACCTTTATTAAACTTTTCTTCATTACTCCTCCCCCTTTTTTAATTATAAACTAAAGTTTTCTATATCTTCTACCTTCCACTCTTTCCCGTTATAGATCATTTTAGTGAAAAATAATTTATTACTTTCTTCTTTATTCAATCCAAGAAAACTCTTACTTACTGTATAGTCAACACTTACTACAATAGTTGCACTATATATTCCATCTTCATGTCTATATTGGTTTTTATCCTCAACTATTCTTATATCCTTTATGTTATATTTATTTTTTAAAATGAAATACTTTTTTTCTAACACATCGTAAATTTTATTAATGGCATTTTCCGTTCCACCTTTTATAACGCTCTTATCTTCCTCATTAAGGGATAAAAAAACACTCCTATAAAATTCATCAACTACAGTATCTATTTCTGACTTTAGAGTTTCATTTTCCATACTTAAATTAAGTGTTAAATTAGGGATATCTTTAACTTGAACTTCTTCACCTTTAACTCTCCCCCAAGGAAACTCTTTTTCAATATGTAATTTAACTTCTCCTGTAGTAGGAAATGGTCCTATATTTTTTGCATCTTTTACCAAGATACCAGTTGATTGTCCATTAGCAAATACTTCTGCATCATAAAATGCTGATGATATATTAAGCATTACAGCATCAAATTCCATATCTATCTCTTCATCTTTCATAAGCACTATTTCTTTAGATGCTTCTATATCTCCAAATCCACTTTCTAAAATTCCTTTTACTGTATAAACACCTGGGATTAACTTATCTATTTTACTTCCTGCATTTATATAATTTTTATCATCTATAGTAAATCTACTATCCTTAAATTCACTATCAATTTTCAAACTATATGGTTTAATATCTATATAACATCTTGTTCCAAATACTCTATTCTCTTCAACAAGTTTTAAATCTTCTGTCTCTCCTACTGTCTTCAATTTATTTATTAGTGAATCAACTCTAGAATTATCTTTGGAATAATAATTAATAAGCGGTTGAACTTCCTTTTTACTTACCTTTTTATTGTTAAACTTAGCAATTGAAGAAAGTTTGTTTGAACTTTCGTTTTTTAAAGCTACTTCTAATTTACTCAATAAATGCTCTTTAGAAGTATTTATTCTACCAATACCAAATCCTAAAAACATAAGTATCACTAATGCTAGAATAGTTAAAAGTTTTCCTCTCTTCTTCATAATTTCAAAGATAGTCTCTCTCTTTATGCTCTTAATATCTTTAATTAAATCAGAAAAATAATTTTTCAAATCCTCTTTCATATAATACCCCTCGATAAATTATTCTAAGATATCAATAATCCACTTTCCACATTCAATACACTTATAAACTCTAATAACAAAAAGATCAAGTTCATCTTGTTTTATATTCTTTGCAAACATATAAACTTCTTCCTTTGTGATGAACTCATCCTCTTTATTAATAAAACCATGTACTTGAATAAAATAGTTATCCTTACTCTTCTCACAACAATCGTTTTGAGTGGCACAAGTTACCTTCTCATAAGTTAATTCACTTTGCATATCTCTTAATATATCTACAATATCTAAATATTCATTTATATCATCTAAAAAATCCTCTTCATAAAAACTTAACTCATTTACTTTAAATAATTCTTTCATATTATTTCTCCTTTCGTTTCCTTCTTTTAGTATACCTATAAATATTACAAATTTCTATCCTTTTAATCATAGAATCTTTACCCTTTATTTGACAACTACTTATCTCTATAAAAATATACTGTAAAGAAAAAAGGCTGGTTTCCCGGCCTTTTAGTTTATTTTCAATATTGTTGTATCTATTTCTTTCAATTTATATTGATTTAAATACTTATTTACTATATCATCTACATCCTTTAAGTAATATTCTCTATCACTTACATTTGGTAGAACTTCAGCATCTTTTGTTATACAAAAATAAACTGTATCCTCAACAAAATTAGAAGATATCTTGTTGAAATCTTCCTCAGACAAAAATTCACCAACATATAAATATGCAACTTCAAACTTTGTTTTCTTATGAACTAATGAATACATTTCAGATTTCCCACTAACCTTAAATGGATTTTTAACCACTTCAAATTTTGCTTCATAATATTTAATTATAGCCTCTTTCATATTATCAAAGTTTCTAGCTATTAATTTTTCATACTGCTCTTTTACTCTCCTGTTATACTTCATTATTAATTCAAGAAGCTCACCATAATTTATCTCTTCCGTATATTCCTTTTTAATCTCATTCTCTTGTATCTCTTTAGCCTCTAGCTTTTCTGGGATTTTAGCTAAATTAATTTTTTTCTTTGTAACGCTTTCTTTTTCAATTGCATCCATTTTAGATTTTGCCATTACCTTATTACCTTTTATTCCGATTACTTCTGATGTCTCAATTGCTTTCGCAATAGTTTCTTTATTTTTGCTAGGGAACCAAGTACTAATAGCATCTAAGGATAACTCTCCTATACCCAAAACCATTGTTTCTATCTTTTTTTGCATACTATTTATCTCCCCCTACCTCTTTTTGTATAATACATTTATATTTTACAACTTTTACCAAACGCTATCAAGAAAAATTATATATTTTCAATTTCTTTTCTTTCTCCCTTGAAATTGTTTACTTTTTTACTTCTTTTCTCTAACTCTAATTTTATATCTTCAAGTGAAATTCCCAATTCAGCCATTAACACTAAAATGTGATATATCAAGTCACACATTTCATTTACTTGATTATCCTTATTATCTCCTAGGCTACTAATAACAACCTCTGTTGACTCTTCTCCAACCTTCTTTAATATTTTTTCTAAACCTTTATCAAATAAATATGCTGTATATGATCCATCTTCTCTTATATCTTTTCTAGTTAATATTGTTTTATATAACTCCTTTAAAATATCCTCCATTTACTTGCCTCCTATAAATTTCTGTAAAAGCAACTTCTTTCTCCTGTATGACATGCTGCTCCTACTTGTTCTACTAAAACTAATAAAGTATCATTATCACAATCTATCTTTATCTCTTTAACATACTGTAAATGTCCAGAAGTTGCTCCCTTATTCCATAGTTCATTCCTACTTCTACTATAAAACCATGTTGTATCCCCCTCCAAAGTCTTAATTAAACTTTCTTCCGACATGTAAGCAAGCATTAAAACTTCATTACTATTTATATCTTGAACAATTGTTGGTACTAGTCCATTTCCTTTTTTAAAGTCTACTTCTTGTACTTTTTTTATTATCTCTTCCCTATTCATATACTTATACTCCTAGTATCTAACACTTATATTTCTATCCTTTAAATATTTCTTTACTTCTTCTACCGATAATTCTCCATAGTGAAAAAGTGATGCTGCAAGAGCTGCATCTGCCACTTCATCCTTAAAAACTTCATAAAAATGTTCAAGTTCTCCACATCCCCCTGAAGCTATAACTGGCACATTAGTTATATTAGACACTGACTTAGTAAGTTCAATATCAAACCCTTTTTTAGTTCCATCAGCATCCATAGAAGTTAATAATATTTCTCCAGCCCCTAGCCTTATCCCCTCTTCAATCCATCTCAAGGCATCAATTCCTGTATCAATTCTGCCACCATTTATAACTACATTCCATCCTGTATTATCTTCTCTTTTCTTTGCATCAACTGCTAGTACAATACACTGATTTCCAAAATAATATGCTCCTTTTTTTATAAGTTGTTTATCCCTTACAGCAGCTGAATTTAAACTTACTTTATCTGCACCAGCTCTTAGTATCTCCTTAATATCCTCTAAGTTTTTTAGCCCTCCCCCAACTGTAAATGGAATAAATATTTTTTCAGCTACTTTCTCTACTACCCTTCTCATTATTCCCCTACCTTCATGAGTAGCTGTAATATCTAAAAACACTAATTCATCTGCTCCTGCCTTATAGTAATATTCAGCTAAGTCTACAGGATTCCCAACATCTTTAAGACCAACAAAGTTAACTCCTTTTACAACTCTTCCTTCTTTTACATCTAGACAAGGTATAATTCTCTTTGTATGCATACACTATTCCTCCCTAGTAACTTTTATAGCTTCTTCTAAAGAAAGAGTTTTTGCATATATAGCCTTTCCAGTTATTGCTCCATATACATCTATTTCTTTTAAAGCTTTTATGTTAGATACATCTCTTATTCCTCCTGAAGCTGTAATATCCATACAAACCTCTTTCTTTAACTCATTTAACATTTCAATATTAGGTCCCTCTAAAGTCCCATCCTTAGAAATATCAGTAACTATAATATTTTTAACCCCTAACTTTTCTAACCTCTTTGCAAATTCTATATAGTGAATAGAGCTTTTTTGAAGCCATCCTCTTCCACATACATACCCATCCTTGCAATCTATTCCTACTGCTATTTTTTCTCCATACTCTCTTAAAGCCTTATTTAAAAGTTTTTCATCTTCCATAGCGCTTGTACCTAAAATAACCCTTGAAACTCCATTATCTATAAGATACTTTATATCTTCAAAGGTTCTTATACCGCCACCTACCTCAACAGGAATAGATAATGTTTGTGCTATCTCTATAATTACATTTAAATTAACCAATTCACCTTTTTTGGCTCCATCCAAATCTACTAAGTGTATCCATTGTGCTCCAAGGTATTCAAATTTTTTTGAAGTATCTAAGACATCTTTTGCTACTATTTCTTTTTTATTATAGTCTCCTTGATATAACCTAACTGGCTTTCCATCTATAATATCTATTGCTGGTATTATTATCATCAAATCAACTCCTTAAAATTTCTTAAAATATTAAGACCTGCTTCTCCACTTTTTTCTGGATGGAACTGCGCCCCCATTACATTTTTCCTTCTAACTAATCCGGGTATTTTTAAACTACCATAATATGAAAACCCTACTAAATCTTCATCATTATAATCTTGGGCATAGTATGAATGTACATAATATACAAAAGAAGCTTTCTCTGAGATAGAAATTAATTCATCTTCCCTATTCTTTTCTAAGTTGTTCCATCCTATATGAGGTATCTTTACATTAGGATCCTCCATCCTTACAATCTTACCTTTCAATAAACCTAATCCTGCTCTTTCTTCTCCTTCATATCCTTTTTCAAAAAGAACCTGCATACCTAAACATATTCCTAAAAGGGGTTTTCCCTTTTCCACTTCCTCTTTTAATATTTGATCTAAATTTGATTTCGTCAAATTATCCATACAATCTTTAAATGCTCCTACTCCAGGCAAAATCAAGCCACTAGCAGTTCTTATATCTCTAACTTCAGAACTAACTTTGCACCTACACCCTATCTTATTCAAAGCATTATATACACTTTTTAGATTTCCCATTCCATAATCTATAATAACAACCATATTTCCTCCTAAAGAATTCCTTTTGTAGAAGGTATCCTACTACTTCCAGTTTCTATTTCTTTTGCTTCTTTTAATGCTCTTCCTAATGCCTTAAATATTGCTTCTACTTTATGGTGATCATTTTCTCCGTATATAACTCTTGCATGTAATGTTATTCCAGCGTTAAAAGCAAAAGCTCTTAAAAATTCCTTAACCATCTCTGTTGAAAAATTTCCTATACTATCTCTTTTAAAATCACCTTCAAATACTAAAAAGCTTCTTCCACTTATATCTAAAGATACTTGTGACAAAGTTTCATCCATAGGTATAAAGAAGCTTCCATACCTCTTTATACCTACTTTTTCACCTAATGCTTCTTTAAAAGCTTGGCCTAAAATTATTCCAACATCCTCAACAGTATGGTGGTCACATACATCCAAATCACCATGGGCTATTACTTCTAAATCTATTCCACTATGAAAAGCCATTAAGTCCAACATATGATCAAAAAAACCTATTCCTGTTTTTATATTAGACTTTCCATCACCATCCAAATTAATTTTTAACTGAATTTTAGTTTCATTAGTATTTCTATTTATGCTACATTCCCTTTTAAGCATAGCTTACTCCCCCGTATCCAACTATTTCTCTTATTGCTTGAAGAAGTTTGTTATTCTCAAAGGAGCACCCCACAGTAATTCTAAAATTATTTTTCTCAAAACTTCTTATAAGAATTCCTCTTGATTTTAATCCGTTAATTAACGCTTCTTTATACTCTGTTCTTCCATAGATATAATTTGCTTTTGAAGGGTAAAACTCAATATATAAGGCTGAATTCTCTTGAATTTCTTTTAAAGATTTATAAAGCTTTTCTCTTTCAGATACAATTTCTTTAGTATTTTTTTCAACATACATTCTGTCCTTTAAGACAATACTAGCTATAACTTGAGATAAGGAATTAACGTTATATGGCACTTTATACTTATTTATTTTTTTGATTTCTTCACTATTACCAATTAAAAAACCTACTCTTGTTGCTGCTAACCCCCAAGCCTTTGAAAGGGTTCTTGTAACTAATAGATTCTTATATCTATTAATGTAAGGTATCATAGATTCTCCAAAAAACTCATAATATGCCTCATCTACTAATACTACTTTATCCTTAAATTCTTCTAATATCTTAGTTATTTTAAATGGTTCAATTGCATGCCCTGTTGGATTGTTTGGGTTAGAGAAAATGATCATATCTACATTTTCTTTTTTACCTAACTCTATAAATTCATCTATATCAAAGCTTCCATCTTCTTTTGTGTTATATTTAACCATCTTACCCGAATGCATAGACACATAGTAATCATACATTGAGAAATCAGGGTTAAGAGTTAGTAATTTCTTTCCCTCTGCAATGTTTAATCCTATTACTAACCCAATCATTTCATCAGATCCATTTCCAACTACTATATTTTCTTTATCAACGCCTGCATATCCCCCATATAATTCTTTTAGAACTTCACTACTATCTTCTGGATACCTGTTTAACTCTAAATTACATATATAAGTTTTAATATCTAACTTCATTTTTTCATCTATTCCAAAGTAACTTTCATTAGCATTTAGTCTAATTTCTAAATTATCATATAAATTTATATATGATTGTATCCCTTTCATATTACTTCACCCTCACCTTCACAGAATTTGCATGTGCTGTAAGTCCTTCTTTGTTAGCTATATTAATAATCTTTTCTCCATCTCTTTTTATTGCTTCTTCAGAATAATAAAGAAATGATGATTTTTTTATAAAACTATCCACTGAAAGAGCCGAGTAAAACCTTGCTGTTCCATTAGTAGGCAATACGTGGTTAGTACCTCCAAAATAATCTCCAACAGGCTCTGGTGTATTATTTCCTAGGAAAACAGAACCTGCATGTCTAATCTTTCCTAAAAGTTCCATAGGATTCTCAGCCATAAGTTCAAGATGTTCTGGTGCAAACCTATTTGAAACCTCTATACATTCATCTATTGAATTACAAATAATAGCTTTTCCATAATTCTTTAATGCCTCTTCTATTATTTCTTTTCTATCCAAATCTTTTATTTGAGCCTCTAATTCTTTCTCTATCTCTTCATATAGCTGCTTAGATGTAGTAACTAAAATAGATGATGCCAACCTATCGTGTTCAGCCTGAGACATTAAATCTGCTGCAATATATTTCGGATTAGCATTTTCATCTGCTACTACAAGTATTTCACTTGGTCCTGCTATCATATCTATATCAACCTTGCCAAATACTAATCTCTTTGCTGTTGCCACAAAAATATTACCAGGACCTACTATTTTATCTACCTTTGGTATACTTTCTGTTCCATTTGCTAAGGCAGCTATCCCCTGTGCTCCCCCAACTTTATAAATTTTACTTACTCCTGCAACTTTAGCCGCTACCCCTATATACGGATTTAATTTCCCTTCCTTATTAGGAGGTGTTATCATTATTATCTCTTTAACTCCTGCAACTTTTGCCGGTATTACATTCATAAGAACAGATGATGGATAAGCAGCTGTTCCTCCTGGAACATATACTCCTACAGAGTCTAAAGGTATAACTCTTTGACCTAGAAAAATACCATTGTCTTTATTTAAAATAAACCCTCTACTTTTTTGTGCATTATGATAATATTCTATATTTTTTTTCGCTTCTTCTAAATTGTCTATAAAGTTTTTTTCAACCTTTATAAAACATTCATCTAATTCTTCTATACTTACTTCAAAGTCATCTAACAAAACTCTATCAAACTTCTCTGTATATGACTGTAATGCTTTATCTCCATTTTTTTTAACATCTTCTAGAATATTAGAAACACTTTTTAAAACTTCTTCTTTTACTTCTTCTTCTCTATCTTTAAGCTCACTTAAAAGAATGTCCCAATCTTTATTTTCAAGATTTATAAGCTTTAACATACTCTTGCCCCCTCTTTATTTATTGCTTATACTTTACAAAACTTGTTTTAACCTGTTGATAAAAGCCCCAATTTCTTCTCTCTTCATTTTAAAACTAGCCTTGTTTACTATAACTCTTGCACTTATATCACATATCCTATCAAAAACAATTAATCCATTTTCTTTTAAAGTTGTCCCTGTTTCCATAATATCTACTATGGCATCACACAGCCCTAATATAGGTGCTAGTTCAACTGATCCCTCAATTTTTATTATTTCTACATCCATACCTCTTTTCTTAAAATATTCTCTAGCTACCTTAGGATACTTAGTTCCAATCTTTATATGACCAACCTTTTTAAAAACATCTTTTTCTGGTAATGATGCTACTATAAAATTACATTTACCTATTTCTAGATCTAATACTTCATAATAGTTATTATCACTTTCCATTAGCGTATCTTTACCAACCACACCAATATCAGCTACTCCATGTTCTACATAAGTTATAGAATCTGCTGCTTTAACTAAAAAGTATTTAATGTCCTCAATAGTATCATTAAAAACAAGCTTTCTTCCTTTGTTCTTAAGTTCTTCTGTACCGAAATTAGCCTTATCTAATAACTTTATTGTCTCTTTCTCTAGCCTTCCTTTTGTCATTGCAATACTTATACTCATTCAATCACCTCCTCCTTTAATACCTTTATTCCTTGAATATCTTTAGAAGGTACAAGTTCTGCCACATAACCTAAATTTCTTAAAACTTGTCCTTGTTTTATGGCTACAACTATATCCTTAGGATTATAAATAATTCTATACTTTTCTTCTTTACCATTGTTCTTCTCATCTTCTAATTGAACTAATGGATCTAGATTTATAGAAAATCCTACAGCAGGCAAATCTCTTCCAAATGTTGATATAAGATCATCATACCTTCCCCCTCTAAGAACTGTATCCCCAATACCTTCTACATATCCTTTAAATATAATCCCTGTATAATAATTTAATCTTGGTACAATTCCTAAATCAAAAGTAAGCTTATCTCCATATCCTAGGTTGTCCAATATTTCATATATATTTCTTAAATACTTAATTTCATTTAATATTTCATTATTAATAGCGTACTTTTCTCCTATATCTAGAATCTCTACGCCTCCAAAAAGCCAAGGTAATTTCATGAAGAAATTCTTATAGTCATCTCCTACATTTAACATATCCAGATACTCTTCTAATTCCTTCATACTTTTTTCATCAATAAGTTTTGCTAAAAAACTTCTCTGTTCAAGATCTAACTTTAACCACTCAACTGCAGAATTAAAAAAGTTTATATTACCTACTTCTATCTTATAACCAGTTTCTTTTAGTATTTTTAAACTTTCTAATGCTGTAATAAGAATTTCAACATCTGAATCAATTCCATTTAATCCAATAAGTTCAACACCACAATCAGTATATTCATTCTTTTTTCCACCTAAACTTTCATGAACTCTAAATACATTGGAAGTATATCTTAATCTAATAGGTGGATTAATCTCCTTAAATTTTGTAGCAACTACCCTTGCTATAGGTATTGTCATATCTGGTCTTAAAACTAAAATTCTACCTTTATCATCGAAGAACTTATACATATCTTCTTCTCTTAGATTTTGAAATCCTCCATTAAAGGTTTGATAATATTCTATTGTAGGAGTTATAACCTCTTTATATCCCCACTTATTTAGTATATTTTCAATTTCTAACTCCAACTCTTTTTTTCTAACACATTCATCTAAAATAAGATCTCTTGTTCCTTCAGGAATAATATTTTTATTAACCATTGCCCCCTCCATCCTTCTTTACCAATTTAACATATTAAAGTAATAAATCCTTAAAATTATAATATGCTTTACTTTATATATTGTCAATATTTTCTATATATATTTCACAAAATTTTACTAAAGAAAAAAAGAAACCACCAAAGGTGATTTCTAAAAACTTATAATTATTATCTATTTGCTATTGGCTAATTCACCAATCTTATTTCCTGCTAATCTATATGTTGTCCATTCTTCCATTCCAATAGAACCAAAGCCTTTATAGAACCTTATTGAAGGTTCATTCCAATTTAAACAAACCCATTCCATTCTTTCACATGAATTTTCTACTGCTATCTTAGCTAGAACCTTAAATATTTCTTTACCATATCCTTTACCTCTATGCTCAGGTAATATAAATATATCTTCTAGATATAATCCTGCTTTTCCTATAAAAGTAGAAAAGTTAAAGAAATATAAAGCAAATCCTATTGGTTGTCCATTTTCTTCAGCAACTAAAACCTTAGCTCTATTATCTTCAAATATACTTTTCCTCAAAACTTCCTCAGTTGCAACAACTTCATTACTCATTTTTTCATACTCAGCAATTCCCTTAATAAACGAAAGAATTAAGGAAGTATCTTCTACTGTAGTTTCTCTCAACTTAAAATCATCATATTTTGTATCTATGTATTTCACAAATATCCCCCTCTTCTGCAAAAATATAACATATAAATTTTACCATAGAAAAAGACTATTGCAAAACTTTAAGTTCCACAATAGTCAAATATAATTTACTTTAATTTTACAACTTCCATATTATCAATTGCTTCATTAACTAGTTTTTCAACATCAAGCTTACTTTCACTCTTTCTCATAGCTTCAACTTGAGGTTTTGTTTTAGGATGCTTTGGGACAAATATTGTACAGCAATCCTCATATGGAAGAATTGAAGTTTCATATGTATCGATGTCTCTAGCTATATCCATAATATCTTCCTTATCCATAGCTATAAGTGGTCTAAATACTGGTCTATCAGCACAATCTGTACTTACGATTAATCCCTCCATAGTTTGGCTTGCAACTTGGCCTATACTTTCTCCAGTAGCTACAGAATCTATTCCTAGTCTATCTGATAACTCACAAGCTATTCTCATCATAAATCTTCTCATTATAATTGTAAGCTCGTCTTCTCTACACTTTTCTATAATTTCCATTTGAACATCTGTAAATGGAACTATATATAAATTAACTTCTTCAGTGTACCTAGCAAGAATTTTAGCAAGAGTTTTAACTTTATCCTTAGCTCTTTCAGAAGTATATGGATGACTGTGATAATAAACGCAGTTTAATGCAACCCCTCTTCTAGCCATTAGATACCCTGCAACTGGTGAATCTATACCTCCTGATAACATAAGCATAGTACTTCCATTTATTCCATAAGGAAGCCCACCTGCACCTTTAATCTTATCCTTATTAGTCCATATATAAGCATATTCTCTAATTTCAATATTTAATGCACATTCAGGATTCTTAACATCAACTGTTATTTGTCCATCCATACGGTGTAATACATAGCCACCAACTTCTCTTGAAGTTTCCATAGAGTTTTGTGGGAACAACTTATTTGCTCTATTTGTTATTATCTTAAAAGTTTTACTTCCACTTTCTCTTACCTTCTTTAAAGCTTCTTCCTTAATCGCTACCATATCCCTATCAACCTTAGTTACTATACAAACCTCAGCAACACCAAAAACTCTTTTAATTCTAACTATAGCTTCATCTATTTCATCAACTTTTATGAAATATCTATTTTGATCTGATATTATTTCAAAATTTAAGCCTTCAAGTTTTATAGCTATATTATCTCTTAGCTTCTTCTCAAATTTATTTCTATTTAATCCTTTTAGAAATATCTCTGAGGCATACTTAACTAATATTAATTTACTCATCTTCTAATCCTCCTTAAGAATACTAATCCCTTTTTTAGGGCATCAATAGTCTTATCTATCTCTTCTTTTGTATTTTCTGGGGAGAAAGAAAATCTTATTGCTCCCTCAACCTCTTTCTTAGTCAGCTTCATAGCTTCCAAAACATGACTTCCTATAACTCCACCCTTAGATTTAGAAGTACAAGCTGAACCTGTAGATACAAAAATATTAGCATCTTCTAATAAATGTAGCAATACTTCTCCTCTAATTCCTCTAAATGAAACATTTAAAATGTATGGAGAAAACTTATCATTCATTGGACTATTTATTCTAATATCATCTATCTCAGAAAATCTTTTTATCATATATTCTTTTAATTCACTAACTTTTTCATAGTTTATATCCATATTCTTAATAATATCTTTAGCAGCAACTGTTAATCCCATTATTCCATGTATATTCTCAGTTCCAGCTCTTAATCCTCTTTCTTGAGTTCCCCCATGAATATGAGGTACTATACTCATCCCTTTAGCTAAATAGCAGAATCCAACACCCTTAGGTCCATGAATTTTATGTGCACTAGCTGTTAATGCATCAATCTTCATTTTCTTAACATCTATAGTAAATTTACCATACCCTTGGACTCCATCTACATGGAACTTTGCTCTATTACTTATAGACTTTATAGTTTCACCTATCTCTTTTAAATTCTGTATGCTTCCAACTTCATTGTTAACAAACATAACTGAAACTAAAACAGTATCTTTAGTAATAGCTTCTCTTAGTTCTTCAATATCAATTTCTCCAAATTCATTAACAGAAAGATATGTAACTCTTACCCCAGATTTTTCAAGAGCTTCAACAGTATTCTTTATTGAACTATGTTCAAAAGGAGTTGTAATTAAATGTGTTCCTGTCTTCACTAATCCTTTAATTATAAAGTTGTTTCCTTCACTTCCTCCTGAAGTAAAATATATTTCATCATTACTGCAATTTATTGTTTTTGCAATTACTTCTCTGCATTCATCTAGTTTTTTTTCTGATTCCATACCTAACTTGTGTGAAGATGATGGATTTGCATAATATTTTTTCATTCCATCACATATTGCCTCAATAACTTCTTCTTTTGGCTTAGTAGTAGCTGCATTATCTAAATAAATTTCCATACTTCTCACCTCTTCTACTAAATTTAGTATTATCTATATTTCTACAAGTAATACCTTAGTATAATATATAACACCTTTTTACATCAAGTTTAAATTTACTTATTGTAATTATTTGGTAGTAGATGTATAATTAATTTTAGAGTACTAACAATGGGGTGTTTTATATGAAAATGTACGAATACAAGGTTGAACATATTTCATTTGATTTAAAAACAACTTTCAATGAAGAAGAAAGAGAAAGGCAAGTTTTAGAAAAACTAAATTCATTAGGTAGAGAAGGTTGGGAGCTTTGCGCTGCTGATAAAGATCACTTCTACTTAAAAAAAGAAATTTAGCCATTACATTTCCTATAAATATATAAATAAAAAAAGAAGATATTTACCTAAATGTAAAAATATCTTCTTTTTTTGTTTATTCCATTGCTATAAATTCTACTTTTTCTACCTTTTCTATATCACTTATTCCATCCATTAATGATGTAATGTCTCCCTCTAAGTTACTTATATCTATAGTTAAGCTTATATATGCATACCCATTAAGAGGTATACCTTGATTAATAGTAAGTATATTTCCTCCTTGACCTGAAATGAAGTTTAATATTCTAGATAGAATTCCCCTACCATCAATTATCATTATATTGAATGTAGCTTTCCTTCCCTGAGGACTTTCAGAAAACTCATAAATATAATCTTTATATTTATAATATACACTTCTACTAATTCCAGCCATCTTGGTAGCTTCTGTTACTTCCTTAACTTTTCCTTCTTTTATAAGCTTCTTAGCATTTAGCACTTTTTCATATACCTCAGGTAAAACCCTCTTATGAATTACAAAATAATTTCCATCCACTATTTATCACCCTCTATTATTATTGCACCATTTTTATCTATAGAAAGTTCATGAATAGCCCAATTTAAGGACTTTACCTCTAAAAACTTCTCCATATGGCTTTTAAACTTATAGTTTTTATCAGAAATCATTGCCATTATAGTTGGACCTGCTCCGCTTAAATATGTTGCTAAAGCACCTAATCTATTTGATTCCTCTTTTACTTCATAAAATCCTTTTATTAACTTACTCCTATAATTTTCATGAAAAGCATCCCGACATGCATACTTTAATAAATCATAATTTCCGTTAGTTAATGCAGTTACCATTAGAGATGCTCTACTCACATTATATACCCCGTCTTTTAAGGATATTTCCTTAGGTAAAACCACTCTAGCATCCTTAGTTGAAAGTCTAAAATCAGGTATTATAGGAATGAACTTAACATGTTCTTGAACCTTCACCATATCATAGTATACCCTACCTCCTTCCATTATAGCAACAACCATTCCACCTAAAACAGCAGGTGCAACATTATCAGGATGTCCTTCTATCTCTACAGCCATTTGTAATATCTCATCTTTAGAAAACTTGTTTCCCATTATTGCATTTGCACCAATAAGACCAGCAACTATACAACTAGAACTACTTCCCAAGCCTCTAGAAATAGGGATATCTTGCTTAATTGTACTTATTTCTAACCCTTTTGGGTTATATTTTCCTTTATTAAAACAAAACATCATAGCTTCATAAACTACATTATTTTCATTACAAAATTCTTCTGCTACTCCATTAAACTTTAAACCACTCTCTGTTTCTTCAAATCCAAATTCATTATATAATTCTACTGCAATTCCTATAGAATCAAATCCTGGTCCCATATTAGCGGATGTTGCAGGCACTCTTACCCTAATCATTCTTATCTCCTCTACTTCAAGAAAGATAATAAGGCATCTAACATTTCATCCTTATCCCAAACTTCATTATGAAGAATTTCTTTCTTATCTAAACCTTTTAGATTTCTAGGTATATCTACATTTGTTGCCTTATTTAATTCCTTTAAAACTCCAAAATCATCTACATTACTTATATCTATGCCTAATGCATTACAAATACTAACTGGAAACTTATAAGGACTAGCAGTCGAGGCTATTAAAGCTTCTCTGTCATCTCCTGTTTCATTCTTATATTTTTCCCAAACAGTCTTCCCTACAGCAGTATGAGTATCCATTAGATAATTTTCTTTTTCATATACATTCTTAATTGTCTTATGAACTTCTTCTTCTGTAGCAAAGTTTCCATAAAATTCTTTTAAGAATTCTCTAACTTTTGAAGATACTTCATATACTCCATTTGCCATAAGTCCGTCCATTAATGCTTTTATTTCTTCTCCATCTCTGCCACTACCTTCATATAGTAATCTTTCTAAATTTGAAGATACCAAAATATCCATTGAAGGAGATTGAGTTAAAATAAGTTCTCTTCTCTTATCATAAATACCAGTTTGGAAAAAGTCTGTTAAAACCTTATTTTCATTAGATGCACATATAAACTTATTTATTGGTAATCCCATTTGCTTTCCGTAGTAAGAAGCTAATATATTGCCAAAATTCCCCGTAGGTACTACTACATTTATTTCCTCATCCTCTTTAATCTTACCTTGTTCTATTAGCTTAAAATATCCATAGAAATAATAAACAATTTGAGGAACTAATCTTCCTATATTTATAGAGTTAGCTGAAGATAAGATATATCCATTCTTTTTTAATTCTTCTTTTAATTTTTCATCTCCAAATATCTTTTTTACCCCAGTCTGTGCATTATCAAAGTTACCATTTATACCAAATACTTTTACATTCTCCCCTTCTTGTGTTGCCATCTGTCTCTCCTGAATAGCACTAACACCGTTTTTAGGATAATAAACAACCACCTTAAATCCATCTACACTACTAAACCCTTCTAAAGCAGCCTTACCAGTATCCCCTGAAGTAGCTGTTAAAATCACTATTTCCTCATTTACTCCTAAAGACTTCTTTGCTCTTTTCATTATTTGTGGAAGAAATAGTAATGCTGCATCCTTAAAAGCACAAGTTGGTCCATGATAAAGTTCAAGATAATTCTTATTTAACTCTGGCTTAAATCTATTATTGTAAGCCTCATCAATAGCTTCCCTCAACTCATTTTCATCTATATCTGTAAAGAATTCTTTTATTATTTTAAAAGCCAATTCTTCATAAGATAAGCCCTTGTTCTTTTTTAGAATTTCATATAAATTAGGAAATGAATCTGGAACGAATAACCCACCATCCTTTGCAATCCCTCTTATAATACCTTCTGCAGATTTTACATCTCTTTCTAGCCCTCTTGTACTTTGAAATTTCATTTAATCACCCCAAATATTTTTTCATTTTTTGTCACACATTCCTTTTATAGTATAATATCATGTAGCTATTTTGAATACAAGTGTATGTAAATGATACACAAGAAGTTTTTTCCTAATATTAACTAACACAATGTATATATAGAAATAACTACTTATAAATACAAAAAAATAAGAATCCTTATGAAAGGATTCTTATTTAGAGAAAAGTATACAAAATAATTTTTTGTATGTTCTAATTTAAAATTAATTTTTGATGTGATTCAAATTTATTCTTTAAATTATTAGATAATATACAATGTCTATGTCCATCTAATATATTATCTAAAGTCTCTTCTTTAACTCTATCAAATAGGTTGAAAATTCTTTTGGCTTTATTGCATTTATTATAAACTTTCCAATAACCACAAACTAAACACTTTTTGTCAGAACAAGTCATAAAATCTTTAACATCCTCTAATGGAAAACCCAAAAAAATTCCTAATTCATGTGGACAATTATATAGTTTATATCTTTCTTGTAAAATCTCTAATGCTTCTTCTACAGAAAATTTATTTGGATACCCTAAAGACCTTAGAAAGTTTTTATTTTCAGGAATATTTATAAATGTTTCCAATAATTCATGCTCATATATTAAAATTACTAAAGATTTTTCCGACTCTCTTAACTTTATAAACTTTATTCCTAAACTCTCTAAATAATCTTCACCATATTCGTTCCACAATTCATAAGTATTTTTATTATTACTCTTAGCTAAATTTAAAGTTATTGAAGGCTTTAATCTAGCACTTATTAAAGAAACATTATAAGAAATAAGCATTTCTATATATTCCTTATCATTTAAATTATTTAATAATTTATAAAAGTTGTTTAGTTTGTTAGTCATTATCTTCCTCCGTAAAAATTACAACTTTGCAATTTGTTTGCCATAATCAATACATTCAGTTTCAGTATCCCCTTCTGGAGCATAATTTATTATTATTGGATCTAAAGAGACAACTGCTCCAAGATCTTGAACTCTTTCTTCCCAGTTTCTCATCCATTGACCATTTCCCCATCCATAAGAACCAAACAGTAAGACTTTTTTACCATTTAAATATGGCTCAATGCTTTCAAAGAATGGTAAGAATTCTGATTCCTCTAATTCTTCTTCTCCCATTGATGGACATCCTAGAACAATTATACTTTCATTCTTAATATCAGGTATTGTATTATGGGAAATGTTAATTAACTCTACTTCTTTTCCAGTATCTTTAATACCCTTTGAAATTAAACGTGCCATAGTTTCTGTATTGCCTGTACCACTCCAAAATAATATTTTCATTTTTCCTCCCCCTATTCTATTGATAATGATTTTCACTCTCTTTAATTGTAATATAGTATTCTTTACATCTTTTGTCAATATAAATTTCCAAAAAAATTTTATATTATTTAAATTATCTAATAATAAAAAGAGACTGCTTAAGCAATCTCTTTTTACAATATTTATTAACTTTCCCTATTAAAGTCCTAATAATACTAATGCTCCTTTTATAGAAAAATTATGTTTTTTCACAAAGTCTTTTACATTTTCCTTTTTTACCTTTAGAACTTCAATCTCCTCATTTTCCTCTAAATTATCCTTAGTTATCTCTCCTTCTACTATCATTTTCACAACAGCAGTAGTCTCATCTGTAATTCCAACAGATGAATAACTTGGTTTTAATATTAGTTCATAACTCTTGCACTTTAATCCTGTTTCCTCAAATAATTCTCTTCTAGCTGCTTCTTCAATTGTTTCACCTGGATCAACAATTCCAGCTGGTAATTCATATAAATAATCATCTATAACCGGTCTATATTGTTTTAAAATTATAACCTCTTCATTCTCAGTTATAGGAAGTATCATAACTCCATCACACTTAGAATGATCTTTTGTAACGCAGATTAATTCTTCCTTTTTACGTCTACTTACCATAAAATAATCTTTAATGTTTCCAACCTTATTAATGAGTTTAAGTTTATACATATTTAAATACTTTGTGTCTTCTAACTGTTCTATACCCTCTAATTTCATAACTAAAACACCTCTTCATTCATACACAACTTTTTAAATCTACACTTTTTACACTTGTTTAAAGAGTCACATTTTCTAAAGTACTCTTTATCCCTTGGTTGATTTAACTCTTTGTCTATTAAAAATGCATCTATAACATTTAAATCTAAACCTATTCTATGATTAATATTCATTAAATCATCTTCATTAAATTTATAATCTGCACTTTCTCCTAGTAATAAGTATTCTACTCTTCCTTTAATTTTATCTAAGGAAACATTATACTTTTTCATTACATATAGCACATAAACTAAAAGTTGCTCTCTATCATGCTCTCCTATTTTTCCTGTCTTCCAATCCGTTATAACATAATACCCATCTTCATTAATATAAAGCATATCTATTAAAGCAAATACTTTTACACCATGTACAAATATATAATCAAAGTTACCTTCATCTACCTCTAATACTATAGACTTTTCCTTTAAAATATCTTTATAACTTTTTGAATTAAAAAATCCGTCTATACATAATTCTATTCTTCTTTTTACCTCTTTAACACTTTCCTCATCAAGTTTCTCACCATAATAATACTCTTGAAGCATTTCTCCTCTAGGATAGTCATCCCATAATCCATCCTTATACTTTTCTATACTTTCCTTTACTCCATGGTTTAAAACTTTCCTCATATACTCCTTTAAGTAATTAGGAGTTATATTTAAATTATGTTTATTTTTAATTGTTTTCTTTATAACATCATGAAGTTTATCTCCAAACATTAACCATATATTCGTTAACTTCTTTAATCTCCAAGCAACTTTTTGTTCATCTGTAACATTATCTATCCACCCATTATGAGAGCCATAATATGTATAATAATACTCCCTATAGCAATTCTCCATTACTTTCATCTTAGATATACTCCACGACTTTTCTGGATAGGTCTTTATTGTGTATCCACTTCCCAAAAGCTTATCATCCTCTCTACTTCATAAAGCTTTCTATTATACTTTGATCATTAATAAATAAACAAATCACAGTACCTATAAGAATTATTCCCACTATTATAGCTAATATTTTTGATATTGGATTTCCATAGTTTAAGTCATATCCTATTCCAACTCTCTTTTGTATCATAATAGCTGGATCTTGCTTATTATAATAAAACAGTCCTATCTTATAGAATCTATCATCATCTCGATAAATTATTTCTCCCTCATCTTTAACCTTTATATTTTTCCCACCTTGACCAATGTATATTAATATAGCTACTCCTATAATGCCTATTAATGTTGTTATCGTTCCAAATACACCTACAATTAATTTCATTTCTAATCCTTTTAATATGGCAATTTGCATAGCAAAAAACATTATTATTGTATCAAGTCCCATTACATATAAGAATACAGCTGCATATCTTCTAAACTTATTTTGCTGTTCCAATGTTCCCTTAGCAGTTCCACTATTTATTATTTTCTTGGAGCTTATTGTATACCTATGAAGGAATATAAACATTATTGTCATTCCTATTTGAGTTAACGGAAGAGACAATACCCCTAAGTACCCCTTTAATGTACCTTTAACAGCAAAACTATCTGCCATGCCTTTTCCATTGAAATGTGTTGGAAAAGTATGTGGTAAATCCTTATAAAATACTACTGTAAAAAGTAAAGTCATTAAAATAATTATTCCATATCCCCAATAATACTTTACTGATAAGGGTTCATTAGTTTTTATGTCTTTCTTTTTTATATTCATATCAACTACTAATATATTATTGCCACAAGAATTAAAATCAAATTTTCTTTTTAATTCCTTCATTTCTTTCCATGAGAAATAATAAATAGTATAATTAGTTACCAAAAATATTATAACCCCTAAAAATAACAAAAAGGCCTTATCATATATATAAATTATAGAAAATAAAATAGAGCATAAAATAGTCATTGTAACTAAATATCTTTTTCTATATCTTTTCTTAATATAATTTATTGCCTCTAAATTCTTATATTCTTCTGGAACTCTAATTCCATATATTATTCCGTTATTAGAAAACTTCTCAACAAAAAGACCTTGGAAAAATAACATACCTACTACTAAAACTAAAGTTAAATATCCTATAAATAAATCCATCAATGTCACCCCCTAAGAATTAAACTTCTTAAATAATTCTTCTATGTTTTTCTTCGCTTCTTCTTCACTTATTCCTCTATTTATACATTGAGCTACCATCAGCTCCATATCCTTTTCCATATTTCTTATAAACTTTCTATTACTATCATCTAAAGAAAAGGAAATTACTGCACCTTTTCTTCTATCCATCCTTACATATCCATCTTCCTTTAAAAGTGCATAGCTTTTATTTACTGTATGCATATTAACCCCAATTTCTTCTGCTAAAGCTCTAACTGAAGGAAGTTCATCTCCCTCTACTATTTCTCCTTTAGCTATTCCCTTAATTACTTCATTTCTTATTTGAAGATAAATAGGTTCTTCTGACTCTAAATCGATTCTTAGAAACATTTTTTCACCACCCTAACTTCTGTTATATTCATTGTATAACAGCTCTTAATTCAATTCAATAATGATAATGTCTTTTATTATATTCACTTTAAATAAAATCCTACTTTTTCATTTTTTGTTAATGAATTAACAAAAGTGTATTGCAAAATTTATATATCGTGCTAAAATTAAAATCGTCGGTATTCTTTTTTAAGAAACTGAACATTAAATCTATACTTACTATTTGCCGAATTATATCCAAAAGGAATAAGAACGGGGGAATTAAAATGGAAAGATTGTATGTAAATAAAAAATTTGGAACTAGACAATTAGTGGTAATTGGTATGCTTTCGGGAATATCAATGTTTATGGGACTTACAGGTTTTGGTATGATTCCAACACCTTGGATGAAAATTACTATTCAACATTTACCTGTAATAATTGGTGGAATTGTTGAAGGACCTATTATTGGTGGAATTGTTGGTTTAATATTTGGTCTATTTTCTATGTATCTAAATATGAGTCAACCAGTACTTTTATCACCAATATTTATGAATCCAATAATAGCAATAATTCCAAGAGTTTTAATTGGTATTGTATCTTATTATGTTTTCAAGATAATGAAAGAAAAGTTTAATAAAGAAAAGTTAGGTCTAATTCTAGCAGCTATAGCTGGTACAATTACTAATACAGCTGGTGTTTTAGGATTAACATATATACTTGCTATGGAACAGTTTGCAACTTTAAAAGAAATTAGTTCAGCAGCTGTTGCAGGTGCACTAGGAACTATTGCAGTATCTAACGGAATTCCTGAATGTATAGTAGCCGTTATGATTGTAGTACCTGTATGTTTAGCTTTATTTAAATTAAATAAAAGAAGATAATTTTATAATGGTTATAACAAGTAGTATAGATTTTATTAATTAACTTATAATTGTTTGAAATATTATATAAAATAAAAAGTTTGTGGATACTTCTCCACAAACTTTTTTAATATCTAGAAAAATATAACCATTTTTAAGTGATAAAGCCCTATGAACACAGAACCTTGAGTTCTAAAAATATGCATTATATATATATTATATCCAACTTTTGTACAAGTATAGTTTGTACTTTTTTCCTTCTTTGCCTCTCACTTCATAGTTTATATAAAACTACTTTACACACAATAATAGTGCAAAGCAAATAAAGCTTAGCAAAAAATATTGTACCGTTAAAGGAGGAATTTGTATGTCAAACAATAATAACAGAGCTTTAGTTCCAGAAGCAAAACAAGGATTAAACAATTTCAAGAATGAAGTTGCAGGTGCAATGGGAGTTCCATTCACAGATTACAACGGAAACTTAACTTCAAAGCAATGCGGTAGCGTTGGTGGAGAAATGGTTAAGAGAATGGTTCAACAATACGAACAAGGGTTAAAATAATTAACCAAAAATAAAACTTAAAAAGGATTACGGATTATCCGTAATCCTTTTTAACGTCTAAAAATTATTAGAATATAGTGCCACTACAAAATACTAAAAGCAATCTTGGAAACTGTGGTATGGCTGAAAAATAAATTTCTTCTCTAAAACGTGGCGAAATTACTTTATTTATACTGTCCACTTTTGTTCAACTTCAGTTAATAGATGCTCTATTGCATAATCTCTAATATTCATTTTTATCTCTTTTTCTAAAAGCTTTGAAATCAGCTCATCCTTTTCATCTTGGAACATTGCACTCTCTCTAATCTTTTCTATAAACTCATCTAAATTATAAATATATGCTTCTCCTTCGTATACACCAGCTATTAAACCCGAATCTTCCATGTCCCTTTCTTGTGTCATATCAAAGTAAGAATACTTTCCAAAATGAGATATGGATAAAAGTCTTTCTAAATAAAGTGTAGTTATATACCCACGTGCATTTGAAAGTTCTACAAAACCAGTAACATCTCCTGTCTGAGAAACCACTATATAATTATTAAAAGGCGTAATGTAATCCATAATAAAAAACCTCCTTGTAACAAGTAAGGTACAAGGTACGAGGTACAAGGTAAAATACATAATGCTAAGTACAAACCAAAACTTAGTTTAATACCTTTTAATCTTATAATTTTTTACCTAGTACCTTCTTACCTACTACCTATTCTTATTTTCTGCCTAAAGGAGGTTTTGTATACAAGCTATTTTTCCCTTGTATAAAGTGTCAATTCATTGTTTTGTCCATCTACAACTACAGTTGAACCATAATGAACATCACCTTTAATAATTCTTCTAGCCAAGTTATTTTCAAGGGTATTTTGGATATATCTCTTAAGTGGTCTTGCACCATATACTGGATCATATCCTTCTTTTGCTAAAATACTCTTAGCTTCATCTGTTACTTCTAGTTTTATATTCTTATCAACAAGTCTTGCTCTTACTTCATCTAAGAATATATCAATTATCTTCTTAATTCCTTCTTCTGATAAAGGCTTAAACATAATAATATCATCAACTCTGTTTAAGAATTCTGGTTTAAACTTATTTCTTAAAGAAGCCATAACTTTATCTTTACTTTCATCAGTTATTTCATCACCTTGGTTATCTAATAAATATTGAGAACCAATATTTGAAGTCATTATTATAATTGTATTTTTAAAATCTACAGTTTTACCTTTATTATCCGTTAATCTACCATCATCTAAAATTTGAAGGAACATATTAAATACATCTTCATGTGCCTTTTCAATTTCATCAAATAATAGTACACTATATGGTTTTCTTCTAACAGCTTCTGTTAGCTGACCACCTTGTTCATATCCAACATATCCTGGAGGCGCTCCAACTAATCTAGATACAGCATGTTTCTCCATATATTCAGACATATCAATTCTTATCATAGCATCTTCACTATCAAACATAGTTCTAGCCAAAGTTTTAGCCAATTCTGTTTTACCTACACCTGTTGGTCCTAAGAAGATAAATGAACCAATTGGCTTATTTACATCTTTAAGGCCTGCTCTTGCTCTTAATATAGCATTAGATACTGCTTCAACTGCTGCATCTTGACCTATAACTCTTCTTTGTAATTCAGAGTCCAATCTTAACAACTTTTCTCTTTCTCCCTCAAGAAGATTGCTTACAGGAATTCCAGTCCATTTTGAAAGAACTTCAGAAATTTCTTCTTCTGTAACCTCTTCTTTTAATAATGCACCTTCATAGTTTTCTTTAACTTCATATTCCTTAGCTTTTATTTCTTCTTCTATCTTAGGAATAACAGAATATCTAATTTCGGCAACCTTGTTATAATCATATTCTCTTTCATATCTTTCAAGATCACCACGTGCTTCATCAAGTTTAGTCTTTAAGTCTTTTAAAGATGTTATATGCTCTTTTTCTTTCTCATATTTAGCTGTCATTTCATCATTCTTTTCTTTTAATTCAGCTAACTCCTTAGTTAAAGCTTCTAATCTCTTTTTAGAACCTTCATCTTTTTCTTTTTCTAGAGCTTCTTTTTCAATTTCTAACTGGAATACTTTTCTTCTTATAACATCTAACTCAGTTGGTAAAGAGTCAATTTCTGACCTTATCATAGAACCTGCTTCATCAATTAAGTCTATAGCCTTATCTGGTAAATATCTATCTTGAATATATCTATTAGATAATTTCGCAGCTGCAACTATAGCAGAGTCATGAATTCTGATTCCATGGTGAATTTCAAATTTTTCTTTTAATCCTCTTAATATTGAAATTGTATCATCTACTGATGGTTCATCTACAATGACAGGTTGGAATCTTCTTTCAAGAGCCTTATCTTTTTCGATGTATTGTCTATATTCATCAAAAGTGGTTGCACCAATACAGTGAAGTTCACCTCTTGCAAGTAAAGGCTTAATTAGATTGCCAGCATCCATTGCTCCATCTGTTTTACCAGCACCAACTATTGTATGAATTTCATCTATAAATAAAATTATTCTACCTTCACTATTTTGTACTTCCTTTAAAACAGCCTTTAATCTTTCTTCAAATTCTCCTCTATATTTTGCACCAGCAATTAAAGAACCCATATCTAATGAGAAAATTATCTTATCCTTTAATCCTTCTGGCACATCTCCTCTTACTATTCTTTCAGCTAATCCTTCTACAATAGCAGTTTTACCTACACCAGGTTCACCAATTAACACTGGATTATTCTTAGTCCTTCTAGAAAGAATTCTAACTGCCCTTCTAATTTCTTCATCTCTTCCTATTACAGGATCTAATTTATGCTTTTTAGCTAACTCAACTAAATTTGTACCATACTTTGCTAAAGCATCATAAGTTCCTTCTGGGTCATTTGTCTCTACTCTTTGACTTCCTCTAACTTCACTTAAAACTTTCATAAAGTTCTTTTCAGTAATGCTATAAGATTTTAAAATATCTCCTACAGCTCCTGACTTTTCTTTATCTAGAATAGCTAACATCAAATGTTCAACACTTATATAAGAATCTTCAAACTTTTTAGCAAGTTCTTCTGCTTTTATTAAAACTTCCTCAACTTTTCTAGTTATATATACTCCTGAACTATTAGCACCTTCACCTAAAACTTTAGGCATATTATCTAAAGTTCTGTTTAACGTACTCTTTAAACCTCTTACATCAACATTCATCTTTGTTAGAATATTAGGAATTAATCCATCCTCTTGTTCTACAAGAGCAGCAAAAAGATGTATTACTTCTATTTGTTGATGATTATACTTAACAGCAATTAAATTAGCATCATTTAATGCTTGTTGAACTCTTATTGTCATTTTATCAACATTCATAAATCTTTCCTCCTTTAATCTCCTTTTAATATTCTTTTCTATATTTTTATAATAATACAAAAGTCAAAGAAAGTCAAAGTTATATTTTATTTTTTTGTTCTTTTTGATATAATTTTATTAATTACAATTTTTATGAGGTGAAGCTTATGAGGAAAGAGTATGTTACATATAACTCGGACCTACCAATACAAATTACTTATGCTACTATCAAAGAATATCCTCTACATTGGCATAATGCCATTGAAATAGTCTATGTGTTAAAAGGAAAAATAAATATATCTATAGATACAGATAACTTTGAACTTTATGAAAATGAACTAGAAATAATAAATGTTGATGAATCTCATAGACTTTATTCTAATGAGGATAATAAAATCCTACTATTTCATATAGACCAAAGCTTTTTTGAAAAGTACTATAAAGATATTAAAAATATTTATTTTTATACAAATACATCAGATTTAGGAGCTCAAGAAGGTGAAGAATACATTATATTTAGAACATTACTTGCAAAACTACTTTGTGAGTCAGTTCAAAAGGTTGAAAATTATGATGAAGAGATAGAATCTATTTTAATAGACTTACTCTTCCACCTAATAAATAATTTTCATTACTTAATCTATGACCAAGAAGAGCTAAAAGATAACAAAGAGCAACTTGAAAGATATCATAGAATTTCAAAATATATTTTTAATAACTACAATAATAATATTACTCTTCAAGCTATTGCTAAAAAAGAGTTTTTAAGCCCCCACTATCTTTCACATGAAATAAAAAATGTAACTGGATATAGCTTTACTGACCTTATAAACCTAACTAGAGTTGAAGAATCAGTTAAGCTACTTTTAGATACAGATATGAGTATATATGAAATTTCTGAAGAGGTTGGATTTTCACATACTAGGTACTTTAATAAGCACTTTAAAAGCTATTATAACTGTACCCCTCTTCAATTTAGAAGAAAAAATAAGTTTGATGAAGCTACTTTAGAAAAAATGAAGGACATTACCCTTCTTCCACTTGAAGATTCTATTGATATTTTATCTACTTATTTAGAAAACTATGAAAGATTTAATTACGAAAATAAACTTTGGACTATTGATGTAGACATAAATAACAACATCGAAAAATATAGTGATAAATTTAGAGAAATTATTAGTCTTGGAGATATTTTTGATTTAATGATTGAAGATAATAAGGATATTCTTGAATCTCTTCAAAATGAAATTCATTTTGAATACGGAAGGATAGAATATTTTTTCCATAATAATATGGGAATATTTAAGAGTAGTGACTTTATAAATTGGAACAGAGTTAAAACTGTATTAGAGTTTATGGCATCAATTGAACTGAAACCTCTTATAGTTATCGATAATTATGATTTTGAAATAGAAGACTATATTCACACTATAGAAAGCTTCCATTCTTATTTCTCAGAAATAGAATACTATTATTTATCTGATGTAAAATTTCAATTAAACTCAACTCTTTCTCTAGAGATAAAAGAGGAACTAAGAAAATATTTTAATAATAGTAAATTTAGTTTACTAGAAGAAGAGTTTGTTCCATTTAAAGAATTAAATCCTATTTATGATACAGCATATATGCTACCTTATATAATTCATAGTAGTATATTTACCCATAAAGATTTAAGTTTTCTTAGGGCTTTTGATGTTATTGAAAAAGAAATTTACTTAAATAATGAAGTTTTTATAGGAGCATCTGGGATAATTAATGATATGGATATACGTAAACCTTCCTACTATGCATATTATCTACTAAGCAAATTAAGTGGAAATGTTGTAGCAAAGGATGATGGATATATAGTAACCAAAGATAGAGATACATATAGTATTCTTTTATATACCTATAATGAAAACATAGATGACTTATTTAAAAACAGTTCAAAATTAAAGTCTGCTGAAAGAAAAATTTCTTTAAACTTATTTAATGTACCTAGCGACTCTAGAATAACCTTCTATGAAATAAATCAAAAGGTGGGTTCTTCATATGACTACTGGGTATCTATGGGTAAACCTGAGCGACTAAACAAAGAAGAAATGGAGATACTTTCAAAAGCATCTTTTCCAAAAATTGAATTTAAGTATGCTAAAAAGAGTCCTGTTTTAAATATAATAACTAAACTAAAAGGATATGGAGCAACACTTATATTAATTAAACCAACAAAAAAATAATGAAAGTTAATTAAGATAATAAGAATAATAAAGATAAGAATAAAACTTGTACAAAAAGTTTTTTATCTCTTTTAACTAATAAAAGGGCATTCTTTCCGAATGCCCCCTTTTTAATTTATATACTTTTTTCCTTGCTCATTGCTAATGTAAAATATTTAATTGCATCTCTAACTTCGCCTAATTTATAGTACATATTAGCCATTTCTAAATATCTATCATGTCTTTCTTTTTTAGTACCAAACTTAAACAATGAATCTAATGCCAAATTCATATATCTTTCTGATTCTCTATATCTATTTTCTTTTTGTAAAACTTTTCCCTTTAAAGAATAAGCCTTTTCAATCAACCTAATATTGTCAGTCTCTATTGCTAAGTCTAAAGACTCATCTGACAAATCATATGCTTTTTCATACTCCTTATTATTAAGAAAAACATTTATGCATTCACTTAAAAACTCAACATACTTTTCTTTGCTGTGTTTAGGAAATAGCTTAATTCCCTCTTCAATTTCTGATATAGCTTTTTTTCTATTACCTGCAGTAAAATATGCTTCACCATAATCACCTTTTGAAGTTGCAACTAATATAGGATTATCCTTTTGACATTGAAAAGCTTTTTCTATGTACCCCTCTGCTTCACTATGACCTAACTTTATGCAGATTAAAGCATAGGCATGATATATTTTCCCTTTATTTATATCGTCTTTTATACTATCAATATATTTTATTGCTTCACATAGGAATTTGTAAGCTTTTTCATAATTATTTAGCTTCCAATAACAAATCCCTTCATTGTAGGCAATAAAAGCATATGTATTTTTTTCTTTAATTCCATTTTCAGAAATAATTTCTCTAAGCCTACCATAATAAGTTATCGCCTCAGTATACTCTCTATTTTGGAATAGATATTGTGCCATATCTCTAAAATAAGTTACTGTATTGCTTTCTGTATTAGTTCTTTGATATAGATCATAATATTGTGAAATTATCAGCTGAATTTTCTCCCATTTATTTTCCTCTAAATAATAGGAGAAAACTATATGTATTAATTCAAAGGCTAAGTCATAATATGCATATTCAATTGCATACTCTAGGTTATGCCTTATATTGTCCTCAAATATCAAATCTTTTTTCGTAGACTTCTTTATTGAATTAAGATTGTTTAATATTTGTTCGTATACATCTTGAATTAAATAATCATAATCTACCCCAATTTTATCAGCCACATACTTTATAATTTCACTATCTGCTTTCACCTTACCATTTTCAATACAGCTCATTTTAGAAATAGAAATTTTATCCCCACAAAGTTCCTTTAGCGTTATTCCCTTATAAATCCTTGATCTTTTAATTTTTTCCCCAGTAGATAATATCTCCATCTTAATCACCCATTTAATATTAGTTTTGTAATATACCTAATTCTTTAAATATGCTAACCCCTTCATCAAGATATTTAGCTGCTTGAGTATCATTCTTATGATCTATATAGAATTTCCCAACCATTATTGCTAACTCTCCTGCTTTTCTTAATTTATCTGTATTTTTAGAAAGCTTGTACGTATTAACTAAAACATCTTCAGCTTCGCTAAGTTCATCTTTTATTGTATAAACTCTGTATTTTATTAAGTTGCATTCGATGCGTCCATCTATATCATCATCTTTTAATATGTGATATATTTCTTCTAATTGCTTTTCACATTTATCTATTTCTTTTATCTTAAGATAATTTTTACATATGTTAATTAATGTCTCTATTAAGCTGTCATCATTATTTCTAGTTCTAATTTCTCTAGCCATTTCATAGTGCTTGAAAGATTCTTCAATATTTTCAAAGTTATAAAATAATTTTCCTAGGTTATTTTCTATATCAGAAACACTTTTAAGATCATTTATTTCATGATATACCTCTAATGTTTTTGTGGAATACTTTATAGCATTGTTTAAATCACCTCTTCTATTATATTCTTCTGATAAAAGTAGAAGTGTTTTTGCGTACTCTTTTTTATTGTGAATTTGATCAAACTTTTCTTTTGCTAAAAAAGCATAATCCATTGCTTTTTGTAAGTCTTCAATAATATAGTAAGTTTTTGACATATTGTAATATACTTCTCCCAATAAGAAATCATTACCTATATTATTATCTAAATATACCTTTTCTGCTTGCTTTAAATAACTATTAGCAGAATGATATGCATTTAACTCTAAAGTAATTTTTCCTAACTTTAAAAATGTTTTAACTATCTCTTCATATTCATTGTTTTTTATAAAAATTACATTAGATGATAAAAAGAACTGCTGTGCAACTGCAAGCTCACCCTTTGAAATATGAATTTCTGCTCTTAAGAATAATATTCTAGCTTTTCTGTATTCTAAATTATACCTTTCTGCATAATACAGAGCATTCTCAATATATTTTTCCCCTGTAACATAATCTCCACTTAAAATATACGACTCTGCAACTTGCTCATAATATGTACATATTTTTTCAGCTTGACTCTCTTCCGACTCCATCAAATACTCCACTGTAGTATTCAAGCTATTAGCTAAATACTCTAATAAGTCCATAGAAGGATTAGAACGACCAGACTCTACAAGACTTATTTGCCCCGGAGTAATTCTATCTTTTGCTAAATCTTTTAAAGTCATATTCAATTCTTTTCTTCTTCTTTTAATTTTTTCCCCTAACGATAGAATTTCCATATTGCACTCTTCCTTTTTAATAGTATTGATATCACGATATAAATAAATCAATTTTACATAAATTATACCATAAATTTGCAAAAGAAAACAACAACTTGTAACTTTATTAGGGTTTTTTTCTTATTTTATTTGCTACTTCTTTAATAAATACTAAAAATTTATATAAATATTTCTATTTTCTCTTACTATATATATACTTTTATTAATATATAGGTAATCTCTGCTTCATTTAAAATTTTGTCGAATATCCTTATATTAACTTTAAAACATTCTATCAATAAAGAAGGCAGTGTGGATATTTATTTTTCTCTTTCCGTCGCAAGCTCCAAATCACGAAAAATAAACGTCTATCTCCTTCCTACTAAAAGTAAGGAAATTATTATCTATAATTTTTAATATTAAGATGTGATAATACCTTTGATTTATAGCAAATCGAAATTTCTTACTTTCCTAGACAATCGAGTAGGAACTAAATAATTATTTTATTCAGTATCCTCTCACACCACCATACGTACCGTTCGGTATACGGCGGTTCACTAGAATTTAATGGATATTTATTATGAAGCGATTTACTTAGAATTGGGCTACCGGAGATTTTCCAGTGGTCTTTTCTTATATTGGCATATTCCCATGCCTTCCAGTTATCGATTCCTAATTTCACTAAATTTCTATATCTAGTTCCAACAGCTTCCGCTTAGCGTTAGCTATTCCAAAATAATTAATCCATCCTTTAATAGAAGCATTTAATTTAAGTAATCTTAAATCCATAGAGATTCCTCTGTTTCTATTAGTTATGGATTTTACCTTCTCTTTGAATATTTTAATTCATTTCTCATGTATTCTTATTTTGGCTACACCTTTAATGAAATAAAATGAAAACCCTAAAAACTTTCTTTTACTTACAACATCAACTGCACTCTTATCTTTATTTACTTTTAATTTACGTTCATTTTCAATGATTCTTGTTATAGAATCCATTACCCTCAAACCTGCTCTTTTACTCTTGACATATATATTGCAATCATCGGCATATCTACAAAACTTATGCCCTCTTTTCTCAAGTTCCTTACCAACATCGTCTAAAATTATAATTGCTAACAATGGGCTAAGTGGCCCACCTTGTGCCGTTCCTTCTTCACTTGATACTTTAATTCCATTTATAAGAACTCCACTTTCTAGATATTTTCTTATAAGTTTCAGAAGTCTTTTATCTTTAATTTTCTTTTCAAGTTTCCCCATTAGTATGTTATGGTTCACTTTATCAAAGAATTTTTCTAATTCCATATCTACAACCCATTTATATCCTTGATTTATATATGTTTCTGATTGTTTAATAGCATTCTTTGCACCTCTATTAGATCTGAATCCGAAACTACTTTCAGAGAAAGTAGGCTCGTATAATTTACTAAGTATTTGGGCAATAGCTTGTTGAATCATTCTATCCTGTACTGTTGGTATTCCAAGTAATCTTACTCCTCCATCAGGCTTTGGAATTTCTACTCTCCTTACTGGAGATGGATTATATTTTCCCTCTAGCAGTTTAGCTTTAACTGTAACCCAAGTCTTTTTGACATGCTCTCAAAGTTCATCGGCTTTCATACCATCAATTCCATAACTACCTTTATTTATAATTACTCTATACATTGCTTTAAGCATATTATTTCTTTCAAGCACATCTTCAAGTAACCTATTAGCATCAAATAACTCATCTTTTACGCTTTCTCTATTTAATAAATCTACAGTTTTACTCTGCGCCTTCTGTTTATCTTGAACTTCCATTTCTACCTCCACAGTCAGATTCCTTATGGAAATTTCTGCACTCTCCATAATTCTTAGATTTATCAAAGTTGTAAACCTTCTAATGTTCAGTCCTTCCCTTTGCTATCGCGATTAGAGAAAGTACTATGCCGTCTACTGACTTCTGATAATTCAGCTATACATCACTATATAGGTTATCAATTTCGAAATTTCATCTACTTATTGATGTATTATCAGACCTCCCCAGGTAAAAACGTACACTTTCCATTCATCTATCTGCCACATTTACTTAATTAGTTTTCGGATAGTTATTGGGCTTTGCTTTGTTAGGCAAGCTTACCCACTAAATTAAGCCTCATGTGATTCGTGTTCCTCAGACCAAAGGTTTGCCGCCGACTTCCTTCAGATTCTACCTCACGATAGGCACCCTTGTCTTAAGCTATACAGTTGGCACTATCAGTCCCCGTTACGGACTTTCACCGATTAGTGTACATCCATGCTGGGCGTACATAAAAAAGAGAAGTTGTAAATCAACTTCTCTTTCTCATATTATTAATTAATGAAATCTATTATATCCCCATAGGAATCTTCAGCAAAATCTAATAACTTACATCCTGCTTTTTTAATTTTTTTTTGAGTTTTTCTATCTAGTTGAGGCATTACTATCATTCCTATAGTTGCTCCAACAGCTAATCCAGCTACCATTCCACTAATATATCTTCCCATATGTACACACCTCTTTAATAAAATAATATTTCTCATAATATAGAGTGTGTACTTTAGTATATTTTAACCTATGCAATAATTCCCAATGCTTTTTTAGCTAATTTATCAGCAATATCATTGTACTTATCACCACTGTGCCCCTTTACCTTAACAAATTTTATATCAATCTTTTTCATATTATTTTGCATCTTTTCATGATAAGCTTGTGTTAATTCTTTATTTCTTTTCCAAGTGCCTAAGGCCCAACATTCTACACCTTTATAATCATATACTATAGTAACTTTTTCATATCCTTTATTTATAGCAAACTCTGTAGCTTTTAAAGAACCTAAAACTTCCCCTGCAACATTTCTTAATGAAACAGAGTCTTTATCTTCCCCAACTCCACAATCTTCAAAAACTTCTTCTCCATTATCGATAGCTATAAATCCATAAGAATAATTCTCTTTTTCTAAAGAGAAACTACCATCTACATAAACAACAAGTCCTGAATTATCTATATCTGAATCAACTTCCGCCTTATTTTTATTCTTTACTGTTTTAGGCTTTCCTTCAGAATTTAAAGCTAAAAAGTCTATTGCTTCCTTTTCACTTTTAAAACTTTTATATATTGCTCCCTTACATCCTATTACTTCTTCTTTACATTCATCCCATGTTCTAACTATCATTGGAATTCCAGACTTACCTCTATATATTGAATAATATTTTGACATAGTATTATTCCTTTCTATAACGTACTTAATTCTTCTACCACATTATAAAGCTTTTCTACATTCTTTGCACCAGTAAAGTTAGTAACATATTCTAGACCATTTTTAAGCACTAAAACAAGTTCATCCTTACCTGCCCAATTTTCTAGAATAACCTTTGTTGGAACATCTGTTGCTATTCTATTTAAAGCAAAAAATACAACTGCAATTTCATCTATCTTTCCTATAAAAGGTATTTTATCAGGTATTAAATCTGTAGGAAAAATTACATAAGCTAAAGATGCAGAAACAACTAACTTTGTTTTTATTGGTACCCTACTATCTTTAAGCATTCTGCAAATTAATGCAACAATATCAGGAACTACAAATATATAATCTGAAATCTTCTTTGCTCCATCAGGTAACTTTTCCTGAAGTTTGTCTCTACCTAAAGTATAGTAATCAGCCACCTTATTTACAGGTTCTTCAACCTCATCCGCATATTCTGTAATTACTTCTGGTTCTTCTACTTTAATAATATTACCCATTAAAGATATATTTATATTCTCTACTTCTGCATGAAGCGCTTGTCCTTTTATATAAAGTGCTTTTAAATCTATATCTACATACGGAATATCCTTAAGCAACTTTTTAATATCTAGTATAACTCTATCTTTTGTTGCATCTATTCCAATTATCTTTAATTGTCCTAATCCTATTTTTAACGCTAAACTTCTTATAGGCCTAAAGAATCCCAATTTCATAAGTTTTAACTTTGAAAATTTAGCAGTAACTATTGAATTTTCTACCTTTTCTATTGTTAACTGTCCTGCAAAATCAATAGAAACCCCTTTTTTAAAAGTTCCTTTTATATTAATAGCATTATCTATTGTTACTTCCTTTAATTCTAATCCATCAACCTTAACAAACTCATTAATTATACTAAGTATATCTGATCCAATCAATTGGGCTTGTACACCTGAAATTTTCATATAGTATTTCCTCCAATATTACTAATCTTTTTATATTTTACCCTTTATTTCATCAGTTGTAAAATAACTTTCCTTCTTTAATACATACCATAACTTACATTGGTAAATGTTATGATTTTAATTAGACATAATATTCAAAATATTTATAATAGTAGTATAAATATATTTTGGAGGTACCCAATGAATAAACAAAAGAAAAATTATATTATAATTCCAATAATAACTTCAATATTATCATTAGGTATACTACTCTTCTCATCAGTAAATTTTAATACAAAAAATAATAAGTCATATAATACTTTTAAATCTGATTTAGAATTAAACCAAGTATTAAAAGTTGCTTTAAGCAATAACCCCTATATGACTATTTATTTAAAAGATGGGACAAGCTATAAGACTGACAATCCTAATAGTCCTACTTTAAAGGAAGAACTATTAAGTAAGAATATCTCTATAAATGAGAATAATAATATAAATGTTACAAAAACCTTTGCTGGTCTTTTATTGCTAGGCTCAATAATAACACTAGTTTTTATGAGTACAAATAAATCTAAAGGAATGTCCTCTGCTACATCAATAGAGTTAACAGATTTTAGTGAAGATAGTAGCAAAGCTCTAAGCTTTAAAGATGTTGCTGGAAATGAGGAGGCAAAGGAAAGTTTAAAGGAAATAGTTGATTTTCTATCTAATCCTGAAAAATATAAAAGTTATGGTGCAAGAATGCCTAAAGGGGTTATTCTTTATGGTGATCCTGGTACAGGAAAAACTCTTCTTGCTAAGGCTGTTGCTGGTGAAGCTAAAGTACCTTTCTATGCTTTAAGCGGATCAGACTTTGTGCAAGTATATGTGGGTGTTGGTGCCGCTAGAATTAGAAATCTATTTAAAAAAGCAAGAAGTCACGGAAAAGCAGTAATCTTTATAGACGAGATAGATGCTATAGGTAAAAATAGAGATGGTGGTAAAACTGCTGGCGGAAATGATGAAAGGGATCAAACCCTTAATGCTCTATTAACAGAAATGTCTGGCTTTGGAGAAAGTGAAGGTGTAATTGTAATGGCAGCTACAAATAGATTAGATATTTTAGACCAAGCTTTACTTAGACCTGGTAGATTTGATAGGCATATAGAAGTAGCTCTCCCAGATGTTTCTGCAAGAGAAAAAATAATAAATCTTCATTTAAGCAATAAGCCTCATATTGATTTAAACATTAAAGATATTGCAAAGAAGACATCTTATTTTTCTGGTGCTAAGCTAGAAAATTTAATTAATGAAGCTGCAATACTTGCTGCTAAGGATAATTCTGAGTGTATAACTGAAACTCATATAGATAAAGCATATTCAATAGTTCTAGCAGGACATGAAAAACTTGAGAGATCACACTTAAAAGCATCTGATCTATTACTTACTTCTTACCACGAAGTTGGACATGCTTTAACATCATTATTATTATTACCTGAAGATGAGGTTTCAAAGATATCCATAATTCCAACTACTAAAGGTGCTGGAGGATACACATTAACTATACCAGAAGATACTAATTACCAAAGAGCTGATTATTTAAAGAAAAAGATAATGGTTATGCTTGGTGGGCGTGCTGCTGAAGAAATTATCTTTGGAAAAGAAAAAATAACAACTGGTGCTTCTAGTGATTTAAACAACGCTACTAACATTGCTATGGGAATGATTAGTGAATATGGAATGGGAGAAACCTTGGGCTTATTAAAACTTTCTTCCTTAGGATCAATGGCATCTGGATATAGCACAAAGGTTATAGAAGAATGTAAGGATTTAATTAACTCTTTATATGATGACACTTTAAAACTTCTAAATAATAATAAAGAATTATTAGAGAAGTTCTCTATTGAACTTTTAGAAAAAGAAACCTTAAAGAAAGAAGAAATAGATATTTGGAAAAAGCTTTGCTGATGCAAAGCTTTTTTAGTTAATCAAGATAATTAGAATAATAAAGTTAAATATAATTTTCTTTCAGAAAACTTCTAATTCCATAAGCTTCTCTTTCTTATCAAAAGACTATTGCTTCTTTCTCGAATTGTTTTAGCATATTTATATATTGTAAAGTTCTTAAGTTCTTATATTTTTATGACATAAAAGAATTTCTCTTAGAAAAATTCTTTTATAAGATATCTTATTTATAAAAATAATATTATTTTTATTATTAATATTGTTTTTATAATGTATAGTACTTATACATCTTAATGTATTAATGACTATACAAAATAAAGAATAGAACTCTCATCCCTCCACTGACGATTTATTTACTCCTTATCTTCTTACCTTTAAAAGTTCTTACATTCTTTTCTTCATAAAAATAAAAGAAACTGCTTTCGCAGCTTCTTCATTCACTAATTTTTAATTTCACTTCTCTTTCATCTTTAAAGATTACACTATATATTTCAAAACCTTCTTTAGCTTCATAAATACTTATATTATTATAAACATAGTCACCCTCTTTATTCCCGCCATTAACACTTATACCATCTTCAATTTCTCTCACTATAGAAAAGTCTTCTACAACTTTGCTTCTAAGTATTACATAACTTCCATCAATGCTATCCACTTCTATTCCAAATGAATTTTCATCTATTGTTTTATTATTTATATCTACCTTTAATTTTACTTTTTCTTTTGGATGAACATAAATTTCATCAAACTTCATAATTAATTCCTTTTTATCAAAAGGAATTTCACCATTGAACTCCATATAACCATATTGAATTTCACTATTCATAGATACACTACTTGTCACGTACACCTTATTATCTTTATCAATTATTTTACACTGCAAGAACATAAGACTATCATAATAATTACTATTAAACTTAAATTTAAGAACTGTTCTAGTTTTACTTATTTCAAACTTTACAAATTTTATAGTTCCAACATCTAATTTTAATGGTTCTGCTTTGCTATCAAACTCTTTAATGTCTACATTGAAAGCTTCATCTAACTTTACTGGCACTATAAATGTTGAAATAGGCTCATAACTTGTTAAATATCCACCTTCTCCTTTTTTGTATACCCTGAATTCAAATGTTATTTCATATGGAAACTCATTAAATGTAGTTTCAAAATAATTATCATTTATATTAAAAATTCCTTGAGCCACTGACAGTTGCTTTGATATAGGATAATCAGGTTTTACCATTATATCAACATCATACTTATCTATATCTTCAATTTCATAATTGATCCAAAGCCTTTTATAATCTCCTGATAAACTATTTAATTTAAATTTAATACCATTCTTTTCTTCAGAATAATTAATACTTTGAACCAATCCAAACTCCACAGCATTTTCAAAACCATCATCACCACCATTGAATCTAACTAATTCCACTAACTTTTTAAATCCTGGTATTGAACTGAATGCTTCTGCTGCTGTAGCTGATATATTTACACTTGCAACGAAAATTATAAATAATGCAGCCACACTTTTTCCTACATTGTATATACGTTTTTTCAATCTTTCCTTTTTCCCTATAATTATAGCTTTTTTAACTCTAAAGTTTAATTCTTCAGGGATTTCTATATTCTCATAATTTCTTTTTTCCTCTTCAAAAATATTCTTACTCATAACTACCCTCCTTAAATTCTTTTCTAAGAAAATTAAGTGCTTTATGAAGTCTATTCTTTACAGTTGGAACAGATATCTCTAAAATCTCACTTACTTCATTTATGGTGTAGCCATGAAAATATTTTAAAATAATCACAGTTTTTAAATCTTCAGGTAAGTTATCCACAGATTCTATTAATTCACTGTTATTATCTTCTATTAATTCAATATTCTTAAATATATCATCACAATAGACAATCCTTGACCTTTTCCTTAAATAGTCCAAAGCTGTATTAATTAATATTTTATTAATCCACTTTTCTAATGCTTTCATATCTTTAATCTTATTAATATTTTTGTACGCTTTAACTATAGAGTCTTGAAGAATATCTAAGGATTCATTTTTATTTTTAACATATACAAAAGCAAGCCTATATAGTTTATCGCTATTCGACTCTAAGTAGTTTTCTAATATCTTTTCTCTTTTCCTACTACTAAATATGGACATACTCATCCCCTTATTAAGGATTTTATCACAGCTACATTAGTAAGACGTATATTATTCATTTTTATTTAATTATCAGGAAATTTTTTTATTAAACTTCAAGATAACATTTACATTTACAAATTATTTATGTTTATGGAACTTTTTATTATATTTGTTATAAAATATTAAATAACAATATTGTAATATTTTACTTTGTATGATATTATATTGATACTATTTATTAAATCTCAATAATAATTTATTAATCATTTTTGTTATTATTTAAGAATTAAATATTAAAGGGGGACTTATTATGAAAAAGAAATTACTTTGTGGAATTTTAGCGTCTGCTATGGCTTTCTCAGTACTTGCAGGATGTGGAGGTAACTCTGAAGGCGGGGCTGACTCAGAGGTTATAAAAATAGGAGGAATAGGGCCTTTATCTGGTCCAAACTCAACTTACGGTATATCAGTTAAAGAAGGGGCAGATCTTTTAGCTGAAGAGATTAATGCAGCTGGAGGTATAAATGGCAAGAAAGTTGAATTCATTTTTGAAGATGATCAAAGTGATAATACTGTAGCTGCTTCAGCATTTAACAAATTAGTTGATAAAGATGGAGTTTGTGCAATTCTTGGAGGAGTTACATCTGGTACTACTTTAGCAATAGCACCTAATTCAACAAATAAAAAGATTCCTATGATTACACCTACTGGAACTGAACCAACAATAACTAATGTAGGTGGAGATTTCATGTTTAGAGGATGTTTTGTAGATTCATTCCAAGGTGAGATATTAGCTAAATACACTAAGGAAAAGCTAGGAAAGACTACTGCTGCCGTTTTATACAATTCCTCTTCTGACTATTCAAAAGGAATTGCAAATGCATATAAAGAAACTTTAGAGAAAAATGGTGGACAAGTAGTAGAATTCTTATCTTATAGTAGTGATAAAGAAACAGACTTTAAAGCACAACTTACTAAAATAAAATCTGCTAATCCAGAGGTTATTGTATTGCCTGATTACTACAACGTTGTTGGTTTAATAGCTAAACAAGCTAGAGATATGGGCATAACTTCTCAATTCTTAGGTGGAGACGGATGGGAATCTGAAGAATTAACTAAAATTGGTGGAACTGCTGTAGATGGTGCTATATACATTAACCACTACTATGCTGAAGATACTGATGAAAATGTAAAGAGCTTCGTTGATTCTTATACTAAGAAATATAACAAAACTCCAGACTGCTTTGCTGCTCTTTCTTATGATACAGCTAAAATTTTAGTTAAAGCTATAGAAAAAGCAAATAGTACAGATGGAACTGCAATAAGAGATGCTTTAGCCGGAATGGAAATTAATAGCGTAACTGGAAATATAAAATTTAATGAAGAAAGATCAGCCGTTAAGAGCGCAGCTATTATAAAAATTAATGGAGACAAGAAGGAATTAAATGATAAGGTTAATCCTTAATATAATACTTAACTAAAGGAGGAGTTACTATGGAATTTTTACAACAATTGATTAATGGCTTAGCTTTAGGTAGCGTATATGCACTCCTAGCTTTAGGTTACACAATGGTATATGGAATAATTCAATTAATAAACTTTGCCCATGGTGAAATATACATGATAGGAGCCTTTGCAGGCTTCTATTGTGCTACCACACTAAATTTACCACTAGTACCTACGTTATTAGCTGCAATGGCTGCATCTGCACTAGCTGGTATTATAATTGAGAAAGTAGCATATAAGCCACTAAGAAACTCACCAAGAATAACATTACTTATTACTGCAATAGGTGTTTCTTTGTTATTACAAAATAGTATGAGAGTTTTAGTTGGTGCTAATCCAAAACCATTTCCAGACCTAATTAAAGCTGGTTACTTAGAAATAGGTGCACTTCATATAGAATGGAAGACACTACTTATGTTTGCTGTATCTGCAATCCTTGTACTTCTCCTTCAATTTATTGTTTTTAAAACTAAGGTTGGAAAGGCAATGAGAGCAGCTTCCTTTGATATAGAGGCTGCATCTTTGATGGGAATAAACGTTAACAATACAATATCACTAACTTTTGCTATTGGTTCTGCTCTAGCTGGTATAGCTGGTGTTCTAGTAGCAATATCCTATCCTAGCATAACTCCTTATATGGGTGTTATGCCTGGTCTAAAAGCCTTTGTTGCAGCAGTACTTGGAGGAATAGGAAGTATACCTGGTGCTTTACTAGGAGGATTATCTATTGGCTTATTAGAAACACTTTCAAAGGCATATATATCTACTACTTTTTCAGATGCAATAGTTTTTGGTATTCTAATTGTTATTTTATTAATTAAACCTTCTGGCTTACTTGGTAAGGTAACAAGAGAGAAAGTGTAGGTGATATAAATGAAAAAATTATCAGAAAAAAAATCATTATTAATATTTGGTGTAATACTACTTGTTTACGGTATCCTATTTACCTTATTAAAAACAGGAGTAATAGGTGCTTACTATGAAGGAATTATTCTTTTAACGTTTATAAATATAATTTTAGCTGTATCACTTAATTTAATTGTAGGCTTTACTGGTCAGCTTTGTTTGGGACATGCTGGTTTTATGGCCATAGGTGCTTATATTTCTGCAATTATAAGTACTAAAGCTAACTTACCTTTCTTCTTAGCGATTATAGTTGGTGCAATAGTATCTGCTTTCTTTGCTGCTTTGATTGGTTTTCCAACATTAAGACTTACAGGAGACTATTTTGCAATTACTACTTTAGCTTTCTGTGAAATCATTAGAGTAATAATTATGAATATTGATTATGTAGGTGGTGCTAGAGGATTTACTGGAATCCCTACAAAAACAACTATTTCAATAAGTTTCTGGGTCATGGCACTTACAGTAATAATTATTTATAACATAATCCACTCATCTCAAGGGCGTGCAATGTTAGCTGTACGTGAAAATGAAATTGCAGCTGAATCTATGGGAGTTAATGCCTTCAAGTATAAAATGACTGCTTTCATTATAGGAGCTTTCTTTGCAGGACTTGCTGGTGGATTATACGCTCATTATATGGGGTATCTTCAACCAACTTCCTTTGACTTTGTTAAATCAATTGATTATTTAACATTTGTTGTTTTTGGAGGTATGGGATCTTTATCAGGCTCTATTATTTCTACAGGTATTTTAACATTCTTACCCGAGCTATTAAGAGGACTACAGGATTATAGAATGATTATTTACCCACTAGCCCTTATAATCTTAATGATATTTAGACCTCAAGGGTTACTTGGTGACAAAGAATTATCATTAAAAATATTTAAATTAAAAAATACCAAGGAAATTAAAGATATTGAAGCTAGAAAGGAGGCTTAAAATATGTTAGATGTAAAAGACCTATCTATAGAATTTGGAGGACTTAAAGCTGTTTCAGACTTTAACCTTTCAATCGAAGATAAACAAGTTGTTGGATTAATTGGACCTAATGGTGCAGGTAAAACTACCGTTTTCAATATGTTAACTGGAGTTTATGCTCCTACTAATGGCACTATTATATACCTTGGAGAAAATATTGAAGGTCTTAAGCCATACGATATTACTCAAAAGAAAATTTGTAGAACCTTTCAAAATATAAGACTATTTTCAAGCCTTTCTGTAATAGATAATGTAAAAATCAGCTTTAACTTTAGAATTAAATATAATCTACTTGATTCTATTCTTAGAACTCCTAAATTTAAAAAGGAGGAGGCTGAAATTGAAAAAAAATCGCTAGAATTATTAAAAGCATTTAATCTAGCTGAAAAAAAGGATGAATTTGCAAAAAATCTTTCTTATGGTGAACAAAGAAGGCTTGAAATTGTAAGAGCCCTTGCTGCTAAGCCTTCGCTAATACTTCTTGATGAGCCTGCTGCAGGTATGAATCCTCAAGAAACAGCAGAACTTATGGAATTAATTAATTGGATAAAAAATGAATTCCACATATCAGTTCTATTAATTGAACATGATATGAAGCTAGTAATGGGTATTTGTGACAAAGTTGTAGTTCTTGACTATGGTAAAAAGATAGCTGAAGGAACTCCAAGTGAAATAAAAAATAATCCTAAGGTAATTGAAGCTTATCTTGGAGAGGGGGCTTAAAATGCTTAAAATTGACAATATAAACTTATACTACGGTGGTATTCATGCATTAAAAGATCTTTCTTTAGATGTAAAAAAAGGTGAGATTGTTACTTTAATAGGCGCAAATGGTGCAGGTAAAACTTCTACTTTAAGAGCAATATCAGGACTTGAACCCATTAAAAGTGGAACTATCTCCTACAAAGCTTCCCCTATTAACAAGGTTCCTGCTCATAAAATAGTATCTTTAGGACTATCTCATGTACCAGAAGGAAGAAAGATATTTGCAAATCTTACTGTTCTAGAAAACCTTGAACTTGGTGCTTATTTAAGAAAAGATAAAGAAATTCAAAAAGATATGGAAATGGTATTTTCTAAATTTCCAAGACTTAAGGAAAGAGAAAAGCAACAAGCTGGTACACTTTCAGGTGGAGAACAACAAATGCTTGCTATAGGAAGAGCATTAATGAACAGACCTGAAATGTTAATTCTTGATGAACCTTCTATGGGACTTGCACCTCTTGTTGTTAAAGATATATTTAACACAATAGTTGAAATCAATAAGTCAGGTACTACTATTCTTCTAGTAGAACAAAATGCAAATATGGCTCTTTCCATTGCAGATAGAGCTTATGTACTTGAAACAGGTAAGATTGTCTTAAGTGGAGATGCTAAAGAATTATTAGAAGATGATAGTATAAAGAGTGCATATCTTGGAGAGTAATTTAAAAATGTTGGAATCCAGCAATAGCTGGATTCCTTTCATTTTTTTATATAAACTATTTACTTTTTCCTATATAAGGGATTATATAAACATTAGAAACTCCTCTAGCTTGAATATCTTGTACAACCCTTTTAGCTTCCTCAAAGTCTTCATAGACACCTACACACACTCTCCATCCATAATCTTTGGTTACTTCTTTCTTTATCCCTTTATTCTTTTTCCCTTCTTCTTTAGGTATTTTTCCAACAAGCTGAACACAGGCATTAGCTACTACTCTTCCAAAATACTCTGCATTAAAATTTCTCTCTACCTGCCTATTAGAAATATAATCTCCTAAGCATACAGCTCCTGGTATATTTATGCTATTTAACACACCATAATCTATTTCTGATAGCCCTCTATTTTCACTTTTAAAACCCTTTACCATCTTACCTAGTAAATACTCACCAAACTCTTTTGATTTAGAATTATCTTTTTTAATAAATACCTCTGTACCCTCAATTGAATCTGAATCACTAAAATTCATATGAAAACTAATGTAATAATCTCCTCCCCAACCGTTTGCATAAGTAACTCTTTCTTTTAATTCCATATATATGTCATTTGATCTTATTAAAAATACCTCTTCACCATTTAGCTCTAATACTCTTTTTGCCTCTAATGCAGCATCTAAAGATATATTCTTTTCTCTTCTTCCACCAGGTCCAATAGCTCCATTGTCTTTTCCACCATGCCCAGCATCAATTATCCATCTACCCAAATACCTTCCTCCTAAAAATTGATAATACTTTGTCCTAATACTATTCTATTTAGAAAATAGTTATTTAGTGAATATTAGCAACGCTTATATCTTTTTATTCTCACCAAAAAAGAGAAACCGCTAAGCGATTTCTCTTCTCAAATCATTCATTATATTAGAATACAGGAATTACAGCTCCCTTATACTTTTCTTCTATAAATTTCTTACATTCATCAGAAGTTAAAGCCTCTTTTAATACTTTAGTCTTTTCAGAATCCTTATTAGCTTCCTTAACAACCAAAACATTTCTCTTAGTATTTATATCTTCTCTGTTCTTATCCTCAGTATATAATCCTTCTTTGGTCGCATCTAAATTAGCTTGTAATGCATAGTTACCATTAATAACAGCAGCTGTAACTTCATCTAAAAGTCGTGGTAGTTGTTCTGCAGCCAATTCTTTAAACTTTAAGTTCTTTGGATTTTCAGTTATATCCTTTGGAGTAACTAATTCTCCTGCCTTTACCTTTATTAGCCCCGCATCTTCAAGAACTCTTAATGCTCTTGCTTCGTTAGTTGCATCATTGGGAATAGCTATTGTGTCTCCATCCTTTATTTCATCTAAACTCTTTGCAGTCTTAGAGTATAAAGTCATTGGCTCTATGTGGATTTCTGCAACATTTACTAGATCATATCCCTTTGCTTCGTTTGTTTCATTTAAGAATGCAATATGTTGGAAGTAGTTTGCATCTAATTCTCCTTCATAAACAGCTGTATTTGGTGTATTATAATCATCAAATGGTGTTATTTTTAAAGTATAACCTTTTTCTTCTACTAAAGCTTTAATTGCATTAACTATCTCTTCATGTGGTACAGATGTAACCCCTATTTTTATAACCTTGTCATCTTCCTTCTTTTCTGTGCTGCCCCCGCACCCAACTAAACCTAATGTTAATGCTCCTGCTAATACTAATGATAATAATTTTGTCTTTTTCATATTAAAATCCCCCTTTTATTTATCTTGATAATTTTTTATAAAAATAGTTTCCTAAGCTTTGAAGAGCTTGTACTACTACAATCAACACAATTACTGTAACAATCATTACATCCGTTTGGAATCTTTGGAATCCATATCTTATTCCTAAGTTACCAAGGCCCCCTGCCCCTAGAGCACCTGCCATTGCTGAATATCCTATAAGATTTATAACTGTAAGTGTTATACCTGATAGAATTGATGGTATAGCCTCTTTTAGCATTACCTTGAATATAATTTGAGAATTACTTGAACCAAAGGATTTTGCAGCCTCTATAACTCCTGGATCTACTTCTTTTAAAGCAGATTCAAATATTCTTGCTACAAAAGGTGCTGCTGCAATTGTTAATGGCACTATAGCTGCTTTCTCTCCAAGAGATGTTCCCATTATTGCTCTTGTAAAAGGTATTATAGCAACCATTAATATTACGAATGGAAAACCTCTTAATACATTTACTATTGCATCTATGCATTTATATATTGCTTTGTTAGACCTTAGACCATTGCTATCTGTTACTACAAGTACTATTGCAATTATAAAACCAAATATTACAGAGAATATTGTTGATGGTACAACCATCACTAATGTTTGTCCAAATGCTTCTAATAATAATTCACCCATGCTATATTACCTCCCATTCTATATTTTTGCTCTTTAAATAATTAAATATTGTTTCTTTGTCCTTTTCCTCAATATTTATAACTAAACTTCCAAGTACATTTTCCCTGAACTTTTCAAGTTTTCCCCAAACTATTGAGAAATCTACATTTGCTTCCCTAGCCATTCTTGTTATAAGTGCATTTTCTGAACAATCTGATGGGAAGAAAATTCTTATATTTATTCCTTCATCAGGTAAGGTTGTCTCATCCTCTTCACCAAGGAATTTCTTTAATGATGCTCCTGGCTTTAAGAATAAGTCTTCTGCTCTTCCCTCAGCCTTAACTATTCCACCATCTATCAATGCCACTCTTTCACAAACTTCTTTAACAACTTCCATTTGGTGAGTTACTATAACTATTGTTATTCCTAATTCCTTATTTATTTTAGATAGAAGTGCTAAAATATCTTTAGTTATTTTAGGATCTAAAGCAGATGTAGCTTCGTCACACAAAAGAATCTTTGGCTCTAAAGCTAATGCTCTTGCAATTGCAACCCTTTGTTTTTGCCCACCACTTAATGATGCAGGCTTACTTTTTGCCTTGTCTCCTAATCCCACCAAATCTAATAATTCATTCACTCTCTTATCTATATACTCTTTATCGTAGCCCCAAACTTCAAGAGGAAGAGAAACATTCTTATATACAGTTTTCCTTTTAAGTAAGTTAAAGTTTTGGAATATCATCCCCAAATTTTTTCTAAACTCTCTAAGCTTTTTAGCCCCTAAGCCTGAGACTTCTTCTCCCATGACTTTAATACTTCCTTCATCATAGGACTCTAATCCATTTATACATCTTAAAAGCGTTGATTTACCAGCACCACTATGGCCTATAATTCCGTAAATCTCCCCTTCCTTTATGCTTATTGCTATATCTTTTAATACCTCTGCTTGTCCAAAACTTTTACATACATTTTTAATTTCTATCATAATAATGTCCCCTCCCTCTTTTTTAATATAAAAATAAATGCACTAGAGAATAAATCTCTAGTGCATGAATTCACTAAGCCTAATTTATTCTCTTATCTATCAGCAAAATATAAAAAATTGCTGCAGGAATTAGCACCGTATTCTAAATGGAAAATGAGCCACTTAATCGGTTGCTGGGTTTCACAGGGCCAGTCCCTCCACCACTCTGGATAAGATATTATATTTTATTTTCTAATTATTTACTTCTTGTTTAATAATATATTCCAATCCTTTAATATTGTCAATATATTTTTGAAAGTTATTCCAATATTTTTTCTAAGCAATAAAAACTTCCATCTTTATCTGGCAAAGAAATTTCTCCTACTATGTTAAACCCCTGAGACTTGTACAACTTTTGTCCAAGTATATTTTTAGTATTAGTATCTAATCTTATTGCTTTAATTCCATCTTCTTTAGCATATTCTAAAACCTTCTGTATTAAATATTTGCCATATCCCTTTCCAGAAAAAGCAGGGTTTACTAATACTCTATGTAACACAACATAATCATCATTAAAAGTCCATGGCAAATCATCGTATGCCTTTTCCTCTGTTCTATTGATGACAACTATTCCTAAAATTTCATTTTTATTTTTTTCTAGTACAAATAATTCCCTTTTATCTATATCACTCTTAAATGTATCTCTTGTTGGATAATTTTCATTCCAACTTATTCCAAAATCTTTATAATGTTTTAGTGCTTTACATTTTATGCTATAAATCAAATCTAAATCTTTTAATTCCCCTATTCTTAACCTCATCTTTTACTCCTTACATAAAATATCCTTCTCTATTATAGCAGAGTTAAAATCTATTGCACCCTGTATTTTTTTACTATTCTGATAAAAGGTGTATAAGCACTTTAGCTCATACACCTTTTAACTTAATATTCTATTGTCTCATCAAATATTTCTATTATTTCTCCATCACAGTTTTCTTCTATAAAACTTATAACTTTTTCTTTTGTTGTGTCTACTATAGCATTAGTACTACATACTTTTGATAGAGCAATTCCTATTATTTTATGATTATCTTGATGAAACATCTCTCCTACAGAAATGTTAAATTTATTTTTTAACCTTTGAGTAATACTATTAACTATCATACGCTTTTCCTTTAAGCTCTGAACCCAAGATACTCGTATTTTTATTTCCATAACTAGAATTTTCATGATATACCACATCCAAATTTTTATAATTGAATTAATTTACTTTTTGATTTTTTTAATAAAACTAGAGCAATTAATAATGTTAAAAACTCACTAAAAGCTACAGTAAGCCATATTCCTGAATCACCCATTATAGCAGGTAAAACTATAATCCCTATAAATATTAGTGCTATACCTCTTAAAAAGGAAATTATAGCTGATGTTTTAGCGTCCTCTAAAGCTGTAAAATAGGACGATGCCAAAATATTCAAGCCACTTACTAAAAATGCTAAAGAATAAATTTTACAAGCAAGTGAAGTAGTCTCTAATAATATTTTATCATTACTTACAAAGAAAGATATTAGTGTTTCTCCTCCAAAAAATAAAAATCCTGTACATATTATACCTAGTATTACCATAACCTTTGATGCATATTTTATTAGTTCATTTATTCTTTCTCCTTTTTTTGCTCCATAGTTATAACTTATAATAGGTGTTATACCATTAGCTATTCCTAAATAAACTGCTACTACAAGAGAAGCTATATACTGAATTATTGAGAAAGCAGATACTCCCATTTCTCCAATTTTTCTCATTAATACTATATTAAAAATAAAAGTAGTAAATGCTACTGCCACTTCAGTTAAAGCTTCTGAAGATCCATTATAAAAGAACCTTCCAATCTTTCTTAAATTTATTTTGCATTTTTTTAACTTTAAAATCGAATCCTTAGATTGAATTTTTATAAAAGCTAAAAGGAATGAAATAAAAAATGCTATTCCCGACGCCAAGGCAGCACCTGCAACACCCCAGCCCCAAAGCACTACAAAAACATAGTCTAAAATTATATTTAAAACTGATCCTAAAACAGTACAAAACATGGAAAACGTTGGCATACCCATTGTTCTAATTCCTGCTGCTAAATAACTTCCACCAGTAAAGAATGGTACACATAAACAAAGAATAACTAAATATTCAATTACCCCCTTCATTAATGAAGGTGTTGCACCTAAAGCTGTAGCAACTCTATATCTAAATAAAAATATAATTATTCCTATAACTGAACTTATAACAATAAGAGAAAAAAATCCTAAACTAAAGCTTTCTCTAGCATCTTCTTTCCTACCTTCTCCAAGTTCAATACTTACTACAGTGTTTCCTCCAACTGAAACCATTATACCTAAAGCTAAAGCCATACTAAATATTGGCATTGCTATATTAACCATTGCTAAGCCTTGTGGACCTACTACTCTTCCTACAAAAATACCATCTATAACAATATAAATTGAAAATATAATACTACTTATTACACTTGGTATAGCATACTTATAAAATAACTTTTTTATTTTTTCTGTTCCTAAATTTAATTCATTCATATAAGATATCTCCTTTCTTCATTAAAAAATAATAAACCTTGGAGTTACTCCAAGGTCAAGCTACTGGAATCCAAATTTCATAAAAATCTTTTGGAAATCCATCTTTATTTTCAAATGCTATTGCTCTACAAAGAAGATTATCTTCTACTATTAAACCTTCATTATGAATATAATCTTTTATTTTTACAAGCTCACTATCCCATTGATCACATGTAATTTCTATAACTGTATGTAAACACTTCCTACTTGGAAATACTTTAAAATCACTAACATACTCTTCTTCTACAATACCACTTCCTCCCGAATAAAAGTGCTCATCTTTTATTTCACTACTAAAAAGTACATCTTTATTAATTAACATAGAAAAAACAGTTTCTTTTATATAACTATTACTTCTAAGTTTTTCAATAGCGTCCATTAACTTTGATTCTTTAATTTCCACTTGTTCCATAGTATATAAAAACTTAGGACATTCCCTAATTTCAAACTTATTCAAATAATTTTCTGCTGTTATACACCAATTATTAAAATTTCTTATTTTAGTTTTTATATTCATAAGTTCTTCTATTTTTTTATCTATTACCTTCTCCTGATTTAAAATTCCTAATCTCATATCTTTTAAACTATAGTTATAAATCATTTCTTTTATATCATCTAAGGAAATTCCAACATCTTTTAATATCATTACATAAGATAATGTAATTATGTCATCCATGTTGTAATATCTATATCCATTACCTTCATCTTTTTTAGGAGAAACTATACCTAACTTATCATAATACCTTAATGTATCCCTAGATAATGATAAATACTTAGCTACATCTCCTATTAAATATCTATTATTCATAGTAAACACCTCTATATAATATAAGCAAGACTTAAATAAAGTCTTGCTTATATTATATCTACATTACCAAGCCACCATCAACACCAATTATTGTTCCATTTGTAAAAGTACTTTCATCAGAAGATAAATAAACATATGCTCCTGCTAATTCTTCTGGAGTTCCAACTCTTCCAAGAGGAGTCATTGCTGCTAATGAATCTATAAATTTATCAGGTATAGATGCAACCATGTCTGTTTTAGTTACTCCAGGGGCTACTGCATTAACTCTTATTCCATATTGTCCAAGTTCCTTTGCAAGTGATTTGGTTAACCCATTTACTGCAGCTTTAGAAGCTGCATATGAACATCCACTCCTTTGTCCAAAGGTTGCAACCATAGATGATGTATTTATTATACTGCCTCCATCATTATCCTTCATTATTGGGGCTACAGCCTTACACCATCTAAATATTCCAGTAACATTAATATTCATAACATTTACAAAATCCTCTTCTGTCATATCAAAAAAAGATACATCTGTTGTAATACCTGCATTATTTATAAGTACATCAATCTTTCCAAATGTCTCATGTACCTTTTTAACTGCTTTCTCAATTTCTTTTGATTCATTATTATTTACACCAATTCCAAGTATCATAGCATTAGGATGGCTACCTTTTAATGCTACTACTGCCTTGTCTGCATTCTTTTGATTTGATGCACAAGCTACAAGTTTTGCACCTTCTGATAACAACTTATCAGCCACTGCATACCCAATACCTCGTGATGCTCCTGTAACAATTATGACCTTATCCTTTACTCTCATATATACATCTCCTCCATATAAAAGTATTCTCTATTTAGTAATAAGCATTTTTATAATAATTTATTACTTACTTTATAAATAAAAGTTATTTAATATTGACACTAATTTGTAGTATTTTTATAATATTACTAATTCACAATTAATTTTAAGGAGATTATTCTATGAATGATATTCTAATATCTGTAACTTCAGAGGAATTTCACAAGAATGTAATAATAAAATTCCCAAATATATTAGATGGACTAGATACTTTTCCAAACTTTACTTTAGAACCTAAAAATGTATATTCAGGTGAAGATGAAATGATTGACTATATCCTAAAAATATTTAAATTAAACAATTCTTTTTGTTATATAGATTTTTATCTTGATAAACTATCAGAAGAAGATAAAGAAAACTTAGTTAATCTTGTTCCAGAAGAAGATAGAAAACTGCTTAAAGCTAACTTAACTATTGAAAACTATAGTAATTACTTCAAAGTAGAACACATAAGATTAATCCCTTTTTTAACTAGACTTTCTACTAGAGAAAACTTTTTTATAACATTCTACTTTACTGAAATTCCAATTACTATATGGGGCAACTACGGAATGAAATTTCCTTGCTTTTGCCTAAATCAAAATGATTTAACCTTTTATATAAATAGACTTAAATAAAAGATACATTGGAGTGAAAGTTAAAAAAGAAATCCTAGACAAAATAGGGTTTCTTAATTTCACTAAATACTATCTCTTATATTTTTAAGCTTTACTATGGCTTTAAATAAGTCTCCATCAATCTCAATATTAAATTCTCCATCCTGTAATTCTACCAAGCTTTTAGCAATTGAAAGACCAAGTCCTGATCCCTCTGTAGTCCTTGAAACATCCCCTCGCTTAAATCTTTCCATTAATTCTTCAGCTTCCACATTTAATGGACTTTCTGATATATTTTTAAATATTATTTTAACATAATCTTCATCTTGCTCTACATCTATATATACTCTAGATCCCTTCATAGAATATTTAATAATATTAGAAAGTAAGTTTTGAAATACTCTAAATGTTTTCTTACCATCAGCTAATATTAGTAATTTTTCTTCTGGTATATTCTTAATAACTTGAAGGTTTGAAGACTCAATCTTATCCTCAAGTTCTCCTATAGTTTGCCTTAAAAGAGCTATTGGATCTAATTCTACTATATCTAATTCAATAGCCCCTGAGGCTGCCTTAGAAGCTTCAAATAAATCTTCAATTAATACCTTTAATCTTTGGGATTTCTCTTTAAGCACCCCTATATATTTTTTTCTCTCTTCATCTGAAATATTATCTTTGCTTAATAAGTCAACATAATTAATTATAGAAGTTAAAGGAGTTTTCAAATCATGAGATACATTGGTTATAAGCTCTCCTTTCATTCTTTCACTTTTTACAGCATTATCTATAGCTGATTCTAATCCTTCTTGTATATTAGATAAGTCCTTAGATATTTCCCTTAATATATGGGGTCCACTCACTAATAACTCATTTTTGTAATTTCCTTTTACAATATTACTAGTAGTTTTTTTAAGCTTATTTACTTCCTTTCCTATTACTAATACATAGCCTATTACACCTATTGCCATAAGTATAAATACCACTACTAAGGCACTATAAAAAGGTTCATATATCCAATAGCTTAAAGGAAATGTTATAAAGCATGCAACTCCAACAAACACTACTATTACAAAAATAAATGATATAATTGTAATTGCTGTATATTTATAAACAAAGCTTTCACGTATAAAACCAAAAAGTCTTAATATTGCTTTATATATTTTTAATAAAAAAGATTTATTTTTAAGTTCTTTTGATGCATTATCCTTGTCTATAAATATAAGCTTTAAAATATATGCTAAGTTTAAATATAATAATAATCCACCAATTATGGTTAGTACTATAATCCTTCCCAGGAAATACCACTGGGTTTTCCAACATATATAATACAAAAATACTCCAAGTAAAATCATAAAAATTAGTTTTAACTCTGTAAAAAAACTTCCATATAACTTAATAAATATATTATTAAAAGCTTTATTTTTATTCTTTAATATATTTATAAACAATCCTATTGTTAGTATACAATCTAGAGCTAATCCCACGCCCCATATCACTGCTGTCTTCTTATATTTTTTTATATCCTCCTTGGCGTAATAAAGTACATCCTCTTTTTCTAAATTTTTAGGTACCCTTATGCAAATATCATACTTACTTCTAAACTCATTATATCCAGCTAAAGTTTTCATTGACTTAGACACTTCTGTACCTTGTTGATTACTTGAATTTTTTCCAAATAACACAACATAATCATATCCATTCCTAGAATCTTCTATGAAATCTTTAATATTTGTATAAGTACTTGTAGTAAATGAAGTTCCATCCCCTCTATCTACAAAGAATTCAAAATTGGAATTCTTTATAAACTTGTTAAAAAAGTTATTATACTTGCTATTTATTATATTAATTAGTTCTTCCCTATTTTTACCTTCTGCAGTTGTGTTAGTATTATTTATCTCTAAATATTTCTGTATTCCATCTTCATTTATATTTCTATCAATATCTATATATATATCAGATACCTCTACCAATCCATTATAAAATTCATTATAGTAATTTGATACGTCAAATCTTTCATACATACTTTTAAATTGTAAGCTATTAAAAAGGTATGTATATAGCACTGGTGTTAGCGCAACTAATATTGATAGTAATAGAATCTTAAAGTTTAATTTATCCCCTGTGATCTTTTTCAAATTTATATCCAATTCCCCACACCACCTTTAAATATCTAGGTTCTTTAGGATTAATTTCTATCTTTTCTCTTATTCTTCTAATATGCACTGTTACTGTGTCTACATTAAAGGCTACTTCATTCCATACCCTTTCATAAATTTCTTCAATAGAAAATACTCTTCCTGGGTTATCCATTAACAATGAAAGAATTTTAAATTCTAATGGGGTTAACTTTGCTATCTCTCCATCTCTCAAAACAACCTTACTCCTCTTATTAAGCTCTATAGCACCAATTTTTATAACATCATTGTTTTCCTTTAAAGGTGAAAACCTTGTATATCTTCTTATTTGAGAATTTACCCTTGCAATTAATTCTAAGGGATTAAAAGGCTTTGTTACATAATCATCAGCTCCAATATTAAGTCCTAATATTTTATCAGTATCCTCTGACTTTGCTGAAAGCATGATTATTGGTATCTCTTTTTCTTCTCTTATTTTAAGAGTAGCCCTTGTTCCATCCATCTTTGGCATCATAATATCCATTATGACAAGGTGTATCTCTTCTTCCTTTATTACTTCTAAAGCTTCAGCACCATCATAAGCTTTGAAAATATTATATCCTTCTCCTCTAAGATAGATTTCTATAGCTTCAACTATTGCTTTATCATCATCAACCACTAAAACATTATACCCTTTCATATTTTCCTCCAACTTTAAAACTTACTAACTATTTTATCATATTAGAAATTTTATTAGATATCTTTAATCCTATATTCTTATAATAGGACTTAAAGATTACAAAAGACTATTTATAATTCTTAAGAAATCCGAAAGAAAAAGGAACCTAACATTTTAGATTCCCTTAATTAACTTATGATAATCCACAACTTAACCTTGTAGAAATATCATTATATAAAGCTTCCTTATCTATACTGTTTAAATCTTCTACAACCCTTACAGCACCCACTAATCTTTTATTTAATAATATACCATATTCAATATCCTTTTCTAATTTGGCCGATATCTTATAGTTTCCTTTATCATCCCTAGTAAAACTTATAAAATCTCCTGTTTCAGAATTTATTAATTCTATATTTCCATCATTTCCAATGTCATAAGCTTCATCTATATCAGTAATCTCAATGTTAAAAGGCCTATCACTTACTTCACCAACAGTTATTACTGGACTTAAAGTCATCCCTGTATATAGCATGGAAATATCATTATTATTAATGGTTTTAACACTATAACTTGCTACATCAAGATTATTTTCTTGTTCTAATGATTCACTTTGTTCTACTTCACTTTTATTATTTTCTTCTGTATCTTTACTACATGATATAAATAAAAATAGTGAAAATAATAAACTAAATAAAATAATTAATTTCTTTTTCATTTGTAACCTTCCTTCTCTTTAGTTATTCTTCTGGACTAATAAGGTTTTTAATAGATAAATCTAAACCTTTTTCATCTATAGATACCTTTCTATCTTGGACTATTATCCCATTCTTATCTACAAACATCATTCTTGGTAATGTATTTAAATTATACGCTTTATAAGCACTTAAATCATAATCATAATAAGTATCTAGTGAAATATTATTAAACTTTAAGTATGTATCTGCTGTTTCCTTTGTCTCACGCTCTCCATCAGTGATATTAACAACAATGAATTCTACATCTTCTTTATAATACTTTTCTTTAGCAGCTTCAATTCTTATTAGATTTTCTCTACAATCAATACACCATGATGCCCAAAAAACTATCACCATTGGTTTACTTCCAATATATTTTTCTATATTAATCTTTTCTTTATTTTCTGCATAAACAGTAAAATCTTTTGCTTTTATCTTTATACTTGCAGGAATATAATTATCAGGTTTTCTTTCAGATTCAATTTGTGACAATTTTTCTTCAGTACTTATGCTATTTTTACTACTTAAAACAGTGAAAATAATCATTCCTATTACAAGCACTACAACTATGCCTAATATTTTTCTCTTGTTCATCATATGAATCTCCTCCTGTAGTAATTATAAACTATATTAAATAAAAAATCTCTAGGAATAACCTAGAGACATATTCTTACCTTTTCAATTTTCTTATCAGACACTTCATCTATTTTAAAAACAATATTGTTATACTTTATTTCTTTTTCTTCATCTTCTAAAGGAATTTTTCCAATTAAGTTAATTAAGAATCCATTTAAAGTATCCAACTCATCAGACTTTACATCAATGTTTAAATTTTCATTTAATTCATCTAATTGAGTAGTACCATCTACTAAATAACAATTCTCTCCAACTTTTCTTATTCCAAATTCCTCTTCATCATCCTCATCATTTATATCTCCAACAATTTCTTCAACTAAATCTTCAACAGTTATGATACCTGAGAATCCACCATACTCATCTACAATTATTGCTATATGACGTTTAATGTCCTGTAAGTCTCTAAATAAATGTCTAATTGGCTTACACTCTGGCACAAAATAAGGTTCTTGCAATATATCCTGTATATTTACATTTTCAAAGCCTTTATTTCTAGCTTCTATCATGAAGTCTTTCATATATAATACTCCAATGATATTATCAATTTCATCTTCATAGACAGGTATTCTAGCAAATCTCTTTTGTAAAAGCTCGTCCAAATATTCTTCAAGAGGTTCATTTATATCTATACAATATACCTCTGTTCTTGGTGTCATAACCTTTTCAGCTATTTTGTCATCAAATTCAAACACACTTTCTATCATTTCTTTTTCGCTTTCATTAATTGCACCATGTTCCTCTCCTGTTTCTACAAGAGACTTAATTTCTTCCTTTGTTACTCTTTCCTCTGAGTCATCACTATCCAATCCAAACAGCTTTACCAAAATATTTGTTGATACTGATAGTATCTTAACAAAAGGTGCTACTGCCTTAGAAATAAAAAGAATAGGATTTACAACTACCATAGAAAGCTTGTCTGCTTTTTTTATGGCTAATCTCTTAGGGAAAAGTTCACCAAATACAAGTGTGAAATAAGATAAAATTATTGTTACACCTACAAAAGATATTTGTTCACCATAAGGTATATTCATGTCTGTTAACATCTTACCTACCACTGTTGAAATACCTGTTGCTGCAGATGCACTAGCAAAAAATCCAGATAGTGTTATTGCAACTTGAATTGTAGACAAGAACTTTGTTGGTTCCTCTACTAATTTGCATATTGTGTTAGCCTTTTTATTACCTTCATTAGCTAACATTTTCATTTTTGTTTTATTAATTGATACAATTGCCATCTCTGCTGCTGCAAAGAAAGCATTTACTGCTGTTAATACTGCTAACAATATGAGCTGTCCAGCAATATTAGCAGGGTCGGGATCACTTTCCATATTTCATTTCTCCTTTTTTTAATATAGTGATTAAATCTTATCATGAATCATAAATATTATCAAATATTGTAAATCTTATAAAAAAGATTAAAACTCCTCAAAAATAAAGTTTATATTAAAAAAAAGCTTAATCCCTCGCTATAACAACCTATTTCTATATAAGTCAATTGCTAATGGAGACTTTTCTTTTGCTTTCACTTACAGTATATTATACTAACTTTATCATCTCAATTTTCTTAACTCTTCTACGTATTTATTTATATTAAATAAATACTAACTTTATTTATAATTATTTAAGCTAAATAATATTAAACTCTCATTCTCAATCTTTTTAAGATATATTTTCTTAAAAATAAAAAAGACTATCCTTATAAACTTGGATAATCTTTTATATGTGGCTAGGGTAGTCGGATTCGAACCGACCATACTCAGAGTCAGAATCTGATGCCTTACCACTTGGCTATACCCCATTAACAATATTATTATAGCACATTATTGTATATTTTCTATATTTTTCTTAAAATGTGCTTTTTCACTTTTCTCACATTTTATATGTCAACACATATTATAATATTGAGATTTAATTTTACAAAAGTTTAGAGATTGAGGTGTATTATGAAAAACTATATAAACAATAACTTTATAAAAGAGTTTGAAGAAGAAAAAACTATATATGATAACTATGATATAAATGAATTCTGTGATCCATGTGAACCTTCTAAGCACTGCGAACCATGTGATTCTCCAAAACCTTGTGATATTTACAAACCATGCGAAATTTATGAAACTTATGATACTCCTGTAGATGAATATAATTTGCCTTATAACAACTTTAACATGGATAAATATTTAAAAAAGCAAAATAGTATAAACTCTTACAAGTACAATGATTTTGATAGCTTTAAAAAAGGAACAAATGATTGCTGTAAATGTAAGGAATGTTCTAACAAAAAGTTGAATAGTATTTTAACAGCTATGTCATCAGCTCTTTATAGCATTGGAAATGATACAGACAAGCTTCAATGTCTATATAAGGACCTTGATTGTTTACTTCATGAATGCCATTTAAATAAAGATCAAAAACATGCTATAAAATGCTTACAAGAATCAATAGAAATACTCGTATTTGCTTCTAAAAAAACAGATGCAGCTCTTATTGATGTAAAGAATGCTTTCTGTTAGATAATAATATTTTGTAGAATATTGACGAATACATTCTTATACTGTATACTTCTAAAACGTAGGATACCTTTAAACTAGTCCTGTGAGACTAATAAGGAAGTATTACATTATTTATGTATTTTATACGCCTTAGTATCTTAATTGGTATTAGGGCGTTTTTATATATCTGGTATCCTATATATTCGGAATTATTATGGAGGATACTATGAAAAAACAAAACTCAAACAAACTAGCTATTCAAATGGCAATATCTTTAATTCTAGGTTTAATTGCTGGTACTGGATTTATATTATTAAGAGAGAGCTTATTAAGCAATGGAAATATTGATTTATGGACTACAATAAACAACTTATTATTCCAAGATATATCTGCCGAAGGATCTCAAAATGCTCTAGGATTATTCTATATAGCAGGACAACTATTTGTAAACTCATTACAACTTGTAATTGTCCCAATGGTATTTACTTCAATAGCTTTAGCTATGTGTAAAGTTAGTGACACTAAAAAACTTGGCCGTATATCTTATAAAACAATATTAGGATTCTTAGTTACATCATTATTTGCTCTTATATTAGCTGGAATCTTTGGATTTGCTGCAAATAAGATGGGATTATTTAATGTAAGTATAGATAACTTAACTTCTCAAGCTGGAAGCGCTGGTTCTAACCCGTTATTAGTTATAGTAAAAGCTATACCAAATAACATAGCTGCAACTTTCTCTCAAAATGGTAGCATCTTAGCTGTTGTTTTCTTAGCTGTGGTTACTGGTCTTTGCATAAACCACTTAGGTGATCAAATTCAAGTATTAAAGAAGTTACTAGAAGATGTAAATAATATAATTACTGTATTCTTAAGCTTTATTATAACTAAATTTGGACCTATTGCTATATTCGTACTAATAACTAGAACTTTCGCAATATATGGTGTTGATCACTTGAAACCAGCCTTAGCTTATGTAATAACAACAGTATTAGCCTTATTACTATTCTTAACACTTGGCTATGCTATTTTTGTAGCACTGGCTGCTAAGCTAAATCCAATCACTTTTGTTAAGAAGATATCTAAAGTTGCTTTATTTGGATTTTCTACATCTTCATCAGCTGCAACTTTACCACTTAACACAAAAACAACTGTTGAGGAATTAGGTGTTAGTGATGAAATAGCTTCATTTACATTACCACTAGGAATGACTATAAATATGAACGGAACTGCAATAATGCAAATTATAGCTGCTATATTTATAGCATCAAGTGCTGGATATGAAGTAACTATTGGAAACATAATTGTTATAGGGTTACTTGCTCTTATAGCCTCAATAGGTACACCTGCTGCCCCTGGTGCTGGTGCAATAATACTATTTACTGTATTAACTGGAATGGGATACAATAATGATGCTGCATTGCTTGCATACTCATTAATCTTAGCAATAAATAGACCTGTAGAAATGTTAGTTACATCCTTAAATGTTGTTGGTGATTCAGCTACAGCAGTAGTTGTTGCCAAGTCAGAAGGGATGCTAGACGAAGATAAATATAATGCAATATAATAAAAATTCCTGCTTGTGCAGGAATTTTTATTTTCAGAATCATTTTTAAAACTATTATTCTGTTTATCATTTTTATCTTGCCTCTCTACCATTCCTTATAACTCTTTTCTTCATATTGGAACGAGTCATAAAGTTCTCTAAACTCATTTAAAGCTTTATCATCTATCTTGTAGCAATTCTTATCAATATACAATCTATCACCTACAAAAGAAACATAATTAGTACTACCAATCTCATTTACTTCTATAAAGAATTGCCATCCATTTCTCCCATCATCCTTAACCTCTTCTTTAGGTAAATCATTAAGAAATGTTACTATCTTTTCTATATCTTCTTTCTTATCAATATCTTTAAACTTAGGTGGAGATGGTAACGCTTGTATTCTAATATTTGATATCTTTTCTGAATTCAATTGTGTTTTACTTCCACATAGAAGTATTATAATGATAAAAATAAAAACAATAGCAACTAAAAATATTTTTCTTTTAATTTTCACTGCTCCTCCTCCCTTCATTATTAATATCCATTAACTTAAAAGCCGGTAACAACAAAGTTTCCTTCTCATTAATACCATATTTATATATTTTTTTCTTTATAAACTATTTTTAATATTATAGGCGTTGCTATAGCACAAACCACCACTAAAATAATTATTGGAGCTAAAAATACAGGATTCATAATCCCCATAGATATTCCTTTATTAGCTACAACTAAAGCCACCTCACCTCTAGCTACCATTCCAATACCAACTTGTAATGCTTCTTTATTGTTAAACCTGCATAACTTTGCTCCAAGTCCACATCCTATAATCTTTGTTATTATTCCTATACCAACTATACAAATAGTAAATAGAATTATTCCCGAGGACATTTTACTTAATGACACCTTTAACCCAATGCTTGCAAAGAATATTGGCGAAAGTAACATATAAGATAAAGTCTCAAACCTTGCATTTATATAACTTGTCTCTTTATTATTTGACAAAACAAGTCCAGCTATAAAAGCTCCTGTTATATCTGCGACTCCAAAGAATCTTTCTGCTACAAATGATAACAATAAGCAAAATACAAAGGCTGCTATAACAAATCTTCTCATATCACTATCATATCTATTTACAAATTTATCAAAGCATTTATAAAAAATGTACCCTGATACTCCAGCAACAGCAAAAAATAATATTATCTTTATTAATACTAAAATTACGCTTACACTTGCATCATTAAAACTTGTAACTATAGTTAATGCAATTATGCCTAATATATCATCAATTAAAGCCGCTCCTAATATAGCATTTCCTGTTCTGCTATTAAGCTTGCCAAGCTCCTTTAAAGTTTCTACAGTTATACTTACTGATGTAGCAGTTAATATTATTCCTATAAATATATTCTCTATTAATTCATTTCCAGCAATACTTGCGAATTCCCCCATATTAAAAATATAGGCTACTGCAGTTCCCCCTATAAGAGGTAGAATAACTCCACATAAGGCAATTATAAAAGAAGCTTTTCCAGTACTTTTTAGTTCATTAATATCCGTAGATAATCCAGCTGTAAACATAATTACTATAACTCCAAGTTCTGCTATTTGTTTTATAAAATCAGTTTCTGTAATTACATTAAATACAGCTGGTCCTAATACTAATCCAGCTAATAAAGCCCCTACAACCTGCGGCATTTGGAATTTCTTTGTTACTATTCCTAACACTTTTGTACTTAATAAAATTAGAGCAATATCAAATAAATATCTATATGATAACATGCTTCATCCCCCTTTGTATTTAAATTCACTTATATTCTAATCCTTTTTATGGAATTTAAGAACAAAAAAAGGAGAAATTGCTTATCAATTTCTCCTTTTTCATAATTCATTTACTTTAAAGCCTCTAACACTTCATCAACCATCTTTTGTGTTGATTCAATACCACCACTTATTGTGTACCAAACATCAGCATCTAAATATACTATATTCCCATTCTTATATGCATCAGTTTTCTTTATAATTTCATTATCAAACATTTCCTTCGCTGAAGTATTTCCACCTGTTACAGCTGCTCTATCTATTACAAATAAATAATCTGGATTTTTATCTAAAATGTATTCAAATGAAGCCTTTTGTCCATGTGTTGATGATTCTATAGTCTTATCAACCGCTTCAATTCCAAACTCCTTGTGAATTATTCCAAATCTTGATCCTTCTCCATATACGCTAAATGCATTATCATTAGCTAAAGCTATTAATGCATTTACACCTTCTGCTTTTTCATTAACCTTACCTATAGCTTCTTCAACCTTAGCAACCTGAGTTTTAACTTCTTTTTCTTTATCAAATATTTGTCCTAAAGTTTCCATATTCTTTTTGAAAGAACCTAAATAATCAGTATTATCAACTCCTAAATAAATTGTTGGAGCTATCTTATTTAATTCTTCATAGTATGATTCTAATCTTCCTGACATTATTATTAAATCTGGCTTTAATTCATAAACTTTTTCCATATCAGGTTCTTTTAAACTTCCTACATTTTCGTACTTACCATCTTCATATTTGCTTAAAAGACTTGGTAAATTTGATTTTGGTAAACCTATTATCTCTACATCTAAAGTATTTAAAGCATCTGCTATACCATAGTCAAAAACTATAACTCTTGAAGGATTCTTTGTTACTTCTGTTTCTCCTAATTTATGAGTGATTTTAATCTTCTCTCCATCTGCTGAAACACCATTTCCTGCAAATTTAGTAACACCATAAATACCAAATATAACTGATATAATAACTATCATTGAAATTATTGTCTTTTTACTCATTTTTATCTCTCCTTTTTATTTAAAAATATACACATATTTTTCTGTTATCTATATTTTGAATATCAAATTTTATTTCATAAATACTTTCAAGTTCTTCCTTTTTAATTGTTTCATCTGTAGGACCATCCTTAACTACTTTTCCATCCTTTAAAGCTACAATATAGTCTGAATAGCAGGATGCAAAGTTAATATCGTGTATTACTATAATAACTGTTTTTCCAAGCTCATCAGTTAATCTTCTTAATATCTTCATAATCTCAACTGAATGCTTCATATCTAAATTATTTAATGGCTCATCTAGTAAGATATAATCACTGTTTTGAGCTATTACCATGGCAATATATGCTCTTTGTCTTTGACCACCACTTAGTTCATCTAAGTACTTATCTTCAATATCCTTAAGCTGCATATATTTAATTGCCTTGTCCACAAATTGAATATCTTCATCCTTTAAATTTCCTTGGCAATAAGGAAATCTTCCAAAGCTAACTAATTCTCTAATAGTAAGCTTTATATTTATATTATTAGATTGCTTTAATATAGAAACTTTCTTAGCAAGCTCTTTATTATCCCATTCTAATATTTCTTTACCATCTATTAAAACTTCACCTGCATCCCTTTTGATAAGTCTGCTTATTATTGAAAGCAAGGTACTTTTACCTGCCCCATTAGGACCTATAAATGAAGTTATTTTTCCTTCTTCTATTTTTAAAGAAACATTGTCTACAACATTCTTTTTTCCATATTTCTTTGTAATTCCTTTTACCTCTATCATTTTGCTCTCTCCTTCATTACAAGATAAATGAAATAGATTCCTCCTATAAAGTTGATTATTACTCCTATTGTCATTCCATAGTTTAATATTCTTTCAACTATAAGTTGTCCACCTATTAAAGCTATTACGCTAATAAACCCTGTAGCTATTCCAAGTTCACTATGCTTATATGTCTTAACAAGTTGTCTAGCTATATTTACTACTAGAAGTCCTAAGAATGTTATAGGACCTACTAATGCTGTAGATACTGATGTAAGTATTACTATAACTACAAGCATCTTCTTAGTAATCTTATCATAATCAACTCCCAGGTTTATCGCTTCATCTCTTCCTAAAGACATAACATCTAATTTTTTTAAGAAATCTATACTGAAAACTATACAAAGCGCTATTGCTACAGTTGATAATAGCAATATTTCAGTATTTATATTATTAAAGCTTGCCATCATTTTGTCCTGTACCATTTGAAACTCTAATGGATCAATTAATACTTGCATAAACGTTGTTAAGCTTTCAAATAATGTTCCACATATAACCCCTATTAATAATAGTGAGAATATATTGTTACTATTTTTTCTAAATAAGAATTTATATATTAGTGAAGAGAATATAATCATTACTATTATTGATATAACAAAGTTTGCATTCTTCCCATTTACTACTCCTGAACCTGACCCTAGAATAAATATTAGGGTTGTTTGCAAAAGCACATATAATGAATCTAGTCCCAATATACTAGGAGTTAAAATTCTATTATTAGTAATTGTTTGGAATACTAAAGATGAAAACCCTATTGATATACCAACTAATATCATTGCTATAATTTTAGGTATACGTCTTGATAAAGCATAATCAAAATTATTTGCATTTAATCCTATGAATAAAAAGATTGCTACTAATATTGTTGCTGCTATTCCTAATCCTAAAAGTAATTTCTTATGCTTCATTTCCAGACCTCCTTATTATCATATAAAGGAATATTGCACTTCCGATAACTCCCACTGTTGTTCCTATAGATATTTCAAATGGGAATATTACTATTCTTCCAAATATATCACAAGCTAAAAGGAATATAGGTCCAAGTAATGCTGTATGGTATAAGGAATTTTTCAGGTTATCTCCTAGATAAAGACTAACTATGTTTGGAACTATTAACCCAAGAAAAGGAATATTTCCTACAGTAATAATTGTTACTGCTGAAATTACAGCTACTATAATTAGTCCGATATTAACTACTGAATTGTACTTTAACCCTAAATTAGTTGCAAAATCTTCTCCCATTCCTGCCACAGTAAACTTATTTGCATAAAGGAATGCAATTACAACTACAGGTATACTTAAGTACAATAATTCATAATTCCCTTTCATTATCATAGATAAGTCACCTTCCATCCATGAGGAAAGATTTTGAATCAAATCATACTTATAAGCAAAAAATGTAGTTATAGAATTTACTACTTTCCCTAGCATCATCCCTAACAAAGGTATAAAAATTATATTTTTAAATTTTATTGCCTTTGTCATTTTCATAAATATCATTGTACCTACTAAAGAGAAGGAAAATGATATAATCATCTTTTGCATTGTTGTTGCAGACGAAAATACCAGCATAGATGCTAATATACCAAGCTTTGCAAAGTCTACAGTTGCAGCAGTTGTAGGAGAAACAAATTTGTTTCTGCTTATCTGTTGCATTATAAGACCACTTATACTTAATCCAATACCTGCAACTACTATACTTACTAACCTTGGAACTCTACTTGTTAATAATATTTCTATTTTTGTGCTCTCTAAAGCAAATATATCTGTTAATTTAATATCAGTTACCCCTACGAATATAGATAATACCGATAGTATAATTAATATAAGAACTAAATATTTCTTTTTCATCTGTTCACCTCTAAATGATACTTTGACAAACTCTATGTATATTGATATAATTCAATTGATATTTCTTGATAATGATTCTCATTAATAATATCAAGTTTATCATTCTCTGTCTTATAAAATATTTTGTTTTTTTATAAAATATTTAGGCAAAACTTTTGGAGGAAAATAAATGATAACTTTATTAGATAAAGCAAAAGAGAATATAGATAACTTCCACAATTGTACTCATCTTAATATTGAAGCTTACAATGAAAATGGAAATTTACTATTTTCATTAGGTAATCCTGTTAATGCTGATATTCACAAAATTCTAGAAAGAATTAGAAAGGAAAAAAACATTATAAATGTTAATAGACAACATAATATTTTTATTACAATATGTCCTATAATCCCTAACAACTATTCTTATGGATTTTATGTAATTGGTCCCTATTCTACAGATAAGAATAATAAAGAAAATATCCAATACAAACCCATTCATTGCCTCCCTCATTTAATAGAACTGCTTTATGTAAATATAGAGATAGAGGAAGAAAAACATAATCTTAATGTAACAAAAGCTATTAAATATATTGATTCTCACTATTCTCAGGATATTAATTTAGATGTAATATCTAAAGAATTAACTCTTAATAAAACTTATTTGTGTAATGTATTTAAGAAAACTAAAAATAAAACTGTTATAGGATACTTAAACGAACGAAGAATAGAAAAAGGTAAAGACCTTTTAGTAAGTACAGATATGAATATTGCAGATATTGCATTATCTATTGGTTATTCAAACCAAAATTATTTTAATACAGTTTTTAAGAAAAAAGAAAATATTACCCCTTTAGAATTTAGAAACAAATACAAGAATATCTAAATACTAAAATATAAAAAGGAAATGTAGGTATATTTAATATATCTGACATTTCCTTCTCTTTACTCTATGACTAACTATATATTAGGTTCAAATAAATTAAAATCTTGAAAAGCCCTTCTAATAATATATAGTGCATCTTCTTCACTATATATTATTTGATTATTTCCGCCTGATGATGGCTTTTTTACCATTGTAGTAGATGAACGATTTTTAAATTCTTTTGGTGTAGAATTACAATATCTTTTAAAAGCTTGGTTCATATAACGATAATCTGAAAACCCACAATGATAGCAAATATCTATTAACTTCATATTAGTAGTAAGAATCATGTCTCTTGCATGATTAAATCTTACAAAAGTTAGATAATCCTGAAAATTCTGCTTTAAATGTTCCCTAATAAAATGGGATAAAAAGTATACAGATAATCCTTCTCTATCTGCAATATCCTGTAATGATATTTTTTCATTATAATGTTCTTCTATATACCTTGTAATCCTACTTAAACGTAATTTATTGTGACAAATTGCTCCATTATAATCAGTATTTAATTCATATTTTGAATATTGATTTAATAAATAGAAATACATAATATTAATCATACTTGCACAGTTTATTTGATAATATTGTGGCTTTTCTATATAAACTTCTCCAAGCTTTAAAAAAGTATAAATCAATAAATTATGCTTGATATCATATCTACAATGATCAGTAAAAACCACATGACTAATTTGGGGAAAATATCCTTCAAAATACTTAGGTAATATTTGCAAACATAAAAATATTGATGCTTCCTCCTGTGAAATTATTTCATGCTTATCATTACTATTAAGTAAAATAACATCCCCCGGATGAAATTGAAATTGTTCATCATTAATAATAAAAATAGGGCTACCTTTAAAAACAAATAACATCTCTACTTCAGGGTGAAGATGGGGCTCGCGATAATCAACTTCCACCACAAACAAATTCATATTTTTTATATTTGGGTAATCAATGATTTCTAGTTTCTGATTCATAATATCCCCCCTTTGATAACGTTATTATAAAAAGTTTTATCATATTTGAAAAGTATATTCTTGTTACCACAACAACATTGTCATATAAACTGAACACAATAATGATACAAATGAAATCGTTTGCCTATTATAATAATCACGTACAGTTAAATTATTTATTAACTTAAGATCAAATTTTCATTTATGTGAAGGGAGAAACATATGAAAAAGAAATTTATAGCTAAACGCGGACTAATTTTCTCATTAATTTTCACTCTATTTTGTTTAATTAGTTCTAACTTACTTCTAAGTAACTTTGGAAAAGTAAGAATTGAAACTACAACAATACAAACACGATCTGGTAATAATGTTAGTATTCGTGTTTATAGTCCCAAAAATGCAACATCAGAAAATAAAGCTCCTGCTGTTGTATTTGCTCATGGTTTATCAACAACAAAAGAATGTTATGCTCAATATGCATTAGAATTATCTCGTCGTGGATTCGTTGTTATAACACCTGATATGTTAAACCATGGTGGTTCTGATATAACCTCTTATGAAACATTCTTCACTGATATCAACACAGAAGGATATGGAATCTACTCTGCTGTAAGATATGCAAGCGATTTAGATTATGTTGATTCAAACCAAATAGGTATAGTGGGTCATTCAATGGGTGGGAATGCTACAAATATTAGTGTTACTTTAGATAATATGGGCCCTAATAAATTAATCTCTTCAGTATACCTTATTGCAAGTAACCCTACTTTTAAAGATTTTGAAGGAAACTGGGCAAACGTATATGGAGACCGTAGTGTAGGTCTTTACTATACATTCTACGACCATGTTTATTTCAGTACTCAAGATGATACTGGAAAAATAATATCAGCTCAAGAGTTCTTAGGTTCTAATGAAGCTAAATCCTTCGCTAGTTTTGGACAAGCACCATCTGCATTCCCAGGTGATGAAGTACTTCCTGGACATACATACTCAACTGATATAAATGGTAAACAAGTAATTCGTCGTATTACAAAAGCTAACGAAATTCATCCAAAGCCACAAGGTGGTAGTGGTGCTGTAGCATCAGTAGTGGACTTTTTCCAAGAAACATTAGAAGCTCCACAATATAAACTTGGTAGTATGCAAATTTGGAAATTCTATAGTATCGCATCTATTTTAGGACTTGCTGGTGCCTTAGCTATATGTATATTTACAATTGCAGTATTAACAAAGACAAAATTCTTCTCTAGCTTAAAAGCTGAAGATAATAAACAATTACGTCCTGCCCCAAATAAGAAAGGGAAAATTTGGTTCTGGTCATTAACCATTCTTAACTGTGCATTTGCTTTCATAAGTATATCTTTAATCTTTAATAAAGGATTAGGATACTTTGTAACAAATCAATTGCCACAACAAACAAGTAATATATATGCTTTATGGGCATTGGCTAATGGACTTTTCATGTTATTTACTTCTTTTGGTTCTTACTTCTTATATGGAAGAAAAGAAGGAGATACTTTAAAGCAATGGGGTGTAAGAATTCCATTTATTGATGTTATAAAGTCAATATTATTAGCTATCATAGGAATATTAAGTGTACTAGCTGTTGTGTATATTGCACAATATATATTCCAAATAGATTTACGTTATTATCTATGGGGAATGCGTGAATTACCTTTAGATCACTTATACTTATTCTTTACTTACCTACCATTCTATTTATTGTTTGGTATCGCTGTTAGTATTGCAATAAATTCTGCATACTACTCAAAAATTGGTAAAGAGCCTACATGGTTAAATGATTTATTCTTTGCATTTATGAATATGATCCCTGCACTTGTAATCACATTTGTTGGATACTATTTATTTGCTAAGACAGGGGTACAGCAAAATATATTTGGATCAACATTTACATTCACATATATGATTAATGCAATACCTGTATTCCCAATAGCTATACTTGTATTACGTCGTATATTTAAATATTGTAATAATCCTTATATTCCTGGAATTATAGTAGGAAGCTTACTATGCTTCATGCAAGTTGCTTCAGTATTTACTTGTCATACATTCATGTTCATGGGATAAGATAATAAAATATTTTAAAAAGGATGTATCAAAATAAATTTTGATACATCCTCTTTTATTATTTAGCTACTTTCTTTTTGTTTTTAATAATAGTAATAGCTCCTAATGAAGTAAACATTAAGGCTACTAGGAATATAACTCCTTCCATCTTTAAAGAATCACCAGTCTTAACAGTATCCCCACTTTCATCTTTGTTAACTCCATTATTTACATTTCCATTATCTGAATCACTAGATGTCTTTTTAGTTGTTAATATAACTGTTCCCCCCTCACTCATAGCCGGTATCGCCACATTTACTACTCCATTTTCATTAACCTTATATTCCTTATTGTTATAACGATCAACAAGTACAGTTCCTGCCTCATATGGAACATCTATAGAGCGTTCCTGTTCCACCTCATCAATATTTAGAACTGTAACTACAGATTCACCGTTATAAGCTCTACTAAATGCACTAAACTTATCTTCATCGCCGCCGGCAATAGTTACTCTATCACCTTTAGAAAATACTAGAGAGTTATCCTTTCTTATATTTAATAATTTCTTATAATGATTATAAACTTTTGCATATTCAGGATCTTCTAATCTAGAAAAATCCATATCATATCTGTTAGCATCACCTAATTCCATTCCGTTCTTACCAGTCATGCCTAACTCTTCACCATAATAAATTACTGGAATACCTTTATCAGTTATCTGAATAGCTGCACCTATCATTTGCTTTCCTAAATTATAGTCTACAGTTGTAAGGAATCCATCCTCATCATGGCTACTTAAAAATTGCCCTAAAAGATAAGTATTACTAATCTTATCTGCTCTAGAATTTAAGTAGTCAGTTGTTTCTGTTATCTTTCCATTCACAAAATCCCTAGCTTTATTCTTATATTGGAAGTCTAATAATGCATCCATTTCACCATTTTCTAACTTGTTAAATGTTGAATCTACATCAGCTCCATAATATTCACCTATCATCTTAAAGTTAGGATCTATCTCTGTTACGCTGTTTTTCAATGATTTCCAAGTAGCTCCCTCTACATGTTTAACTGTATCAATTCTAAAGTAATCAATAGTATTACCTTTATTAGTCTTTGATTTTTCAATCCAAGATTTTTGCCAGTTTACAAGAGTTTCTCTTACTTCTGAATCTTCAGTTCTAAAATCAGGTAAACCTGATACTTCTTGAGTTTCGAAGTCATTTCCTGCAACATCCCTAAACATGTTTTCAAATAATCTTCTATCCTCATTAGTAGGATAATTATTAGCACCACTATTTCCTTCTTCTTTATTCATTCCGTAACCTGCATGGTTTAAAACTACATCAACCATAAGCTTTATATCACTATCATGAGCTGTATCTATTAATGTTTTTAAATCATCCATTGTGCCTAAATGTGGATCTAAGTTTTCAAAATTCTTCGCCCAGTATCCATGGTAAGAATATTGATTTCCATCTGAAGAAAATTGTTGATTAAAATCTGTATTTTCTACAATTGGAGTAATCCAAATAGTATTTATACCTAAATCCTTTAAGTATGGAATCTTTTCAGTTAATCCCTTTAAGTCCCCCCCATGGTAAGTAAATGGATTGCTCTTATCATAGTTGTTTCCATTTGGATCATCATTACTTTCATCACCATTGAAGAATCTATCTGTTACAGTAAAATAAATTCTTGCTTCATCAAATCCAAAATCTTCATCGCCTATAGCTGTTTTTGATTTTACAGTTAGGGTTGTTTCAATTTCGTGTTCTTGTCCATTCTTATCAACTACTACTATTGTTATACTTTTATCACCTGATGTTACAACATCTTTTACCCCGATAGTTTGGCTAATAACATTATTATTTAATAAAGCTAAATCCATAGGAACTTTATTAGATCCACCAACTTCTGATAAATCCATATAAATTTCTTTTATATTATCTTTGCTTACATCTTCATCTAAAGTAACCTTAACTACTGTGTTTTGATCATAATCAACTTCTTTAGGTGATACTTCAGCTACTCCGTTAATATAATATAACTTTAAGTCTACAACACCTGATTTAGCCTCTTCTCCATCTACTATAAAGGTATATTCATATCTTCCTTCTTGAATATTGTTAAGCCTATACTCAAAGTATTGGTTGGTAGAATCATAAGGCATATCATATAAGTTAGAGTTACCATTTTCATCTTCAACTTTTACCTTAACACTTTCAATTTGATCCTGTGCATTATTAAAATATAAATTCCTATCCCTATATCTAAATAATATAGACTTATCATTTATATTAACTTCTGCATTCTCAATTGATGGTACTTGGAAATAATCTTTTTCTCCACTTGCTACTGTTACCTTTGTAATATTAGATTTAGGATCTAAAGTTATATTTCTATCACTTCCAAATGGATCCTTTTCTACCCACTCCCCTTTTCTAATAATAAAACTTATTGTAGATGCGCCCTCTGGAACTAAGAATCTTGCTGTAGCAGTATCTCCATCAAAAGAAGAGAAGTTCTTTTGCATTCCATCAAAGCCTGCCGACCACATCCATATATTCCAATCTTCAAAATCTTTATCTGGTTTTACATACTTAAACTCTACATACTTATTTTCTACTTTACTTTCTTCCCCAACATAAATTGCAGAGTTACCATCAGATATTACTTGGTTACCTGAATCTAAGAAAGCATCTGACCAATCATTGCCACTATGAGGTTTAAATTTATATACATATTTACCTTCTGGAACTTCTAATGTTGTTGAGAAAATACCATTCTCTCCTTTTGTCATTTTGACTTCTTTACTTACATTCCAGTCTACTTGTGGGAATGAACCTATTAAATATAATTCGTCTCCATCATACTTAGTATTTATCGTTATTTTATATTTTCCATCTGTGCCTTGTTCTATTGTATATGTTGGTACTGTTACTACTGAGTTACCATTTGAAGTGTTCTCATTTGAAGGATCAGTGAACCAGTTATTATTTTCATCAAAGAACTTGTATTCATATACTTGTCCAGGTTCTAATGCTAAAGTAGTATAAAAACTTCCATCCTTACTCTTTTGCATTGTGATTGCATTAGAAGCCCAATTTGTCATGCTTCCTGCAAGCTTTACTTGTTCACTATCATGATTTACTCTAAAGGTTACTGTACCATCCCCATTTATTACAGGACTTTGTAGGCTCCCTTTTATTTCTACTACAGAGTTTCCCTCTGCAGTTTCATTAGGGTTGTTAGGATCCTTAAACCAAGTATCTCCTGTAACATACTTATATTGATGAATACCAACACCAAGCTCTAATGTTACTTCAAAAACTCCATCTGTTCCTTTAGTCATTGGTCTAGCAGTAGGATTCCAACCATTCATAGTTCCAGCTATATAAAGCTCTTCAGAATCATACTTAACCCTAAAAGTTACTGTATTATCGTCATTTTTTGTAACACCTAAAGCTTTAATAACTAAAATAGAGTTTCCATCTGGTGAATATTCTTGGGTGAAAGACCCCTCCCAATTGTTACTATTAGGCTTATATTTGTATTGATATCTTCCTGGTGCTAAAGGTACTTCTGTAGTATATCTAAATACACCATCATCGCCCTTAGTCATGGATTCTTGTCCTGATTCCCAACTAGTCATATCCCCTGCTAAATAAAGGGTATCCCCTTCATACTTAACACTAAAAGTTACGGTACCATCTTCGTTAACTCTTGGAGATAGTATTTCAACTCTCATTTGTGTTTCCTGTTTAGTCTCTTGTGCATTTATTGACACCTCAGGAATAGATACTAAACTAAGGCAAAATACTATGGCTAATACCGCTGCTATCTTACCTCTTAGTCTTTTGAAATTATTGACAACCATATTCTCCCTCCTTTTTTAATTTTTGTATATGTTTTCATTAATATATTACTACAATTTTGCCCATTTTTACCTTATTCTAAAAATGAGAATTTTACATATATTTCCTAAACCTAAGGATAACTTTTCATTCTATTTTTGAACATAAAAAAATAGTTCATCTAAAAGATCAACTCAAAAAATAAAGAAGCCCATTATGAATAACACTCATAATAGACTTCCTTTCCTTTAATTATTTTATAAGCCTAATTCTTCTCCATTAGAAGATATAACCTTCTTATACCACTCAAACGAATCCTTTTTATATCTTTTCATTGTTCCATTACCTTCATTATCAAGGTCTACATAAATGAAACCATAACGCTTTTTCATTTCTCCAGTAGAAGCACTAATTAAATCAATACATCCCCAAGGAGTATATGCAATTAAATCAACCCCATCTTCTAAGGCACCTTCCATTGCTTTAATATGTTCTCTTAGGTATTCAATACGATATTGATCATGTACTTTTTTATCTTCTGTTAGTTCATCTATAGCTCCTAGCCCATTTTCAACAACCATAACTGGAATTTCATAACGATTATAGATTTCATTTAAATAATAACGTAAACCTATAGGATCCATTCCCCATCCCCATTCAGAATATTGGATATATGGATTTTTTGAACCAAGACTAAAATTACCTAATCCATCCTTAGCCACATTTTTATCGGCTGAAGTACAAGTTGTTGAGTAATAAGAGAAGCTAAAGAAGTCAACTTTTCCTTCTTTTAAATCTTTAATATCCTCTTCTGTATATTCTAGATTAACATTATCTTCTTTCCATAATCTCTTTGCAAATACAGGATATTCTCCACGTACCATAACGTCTCCACAGTAATAAAAACTATCCTGCATCTTCTTTTGATTTTTTAATACATCTTCTGGAGCACATGTTAATGGATACGAACATGCTCCAGCTATCATACATCCTACTTTGTATTCTGGATCAATAGAATGTGCACGTTGTACAGCTCTTGCACTTGCAACAAACTGATTATGTAACGCTTGATAATTATTCGCTATATCCTCCTTTGACATGTTAGGAATAAAATCTTTGAACATTAGAAGGCTATTTATTTCATTAAATGTTAGCCAATATTTAACTAATCCTTTATATTCATTAAATAATACTTCAGTATATCTATCAAATAGTGAAATAAGTTTACGATTTTTCCATCCATCTAATTCTTCTTCTAAATAAAGTGGTGTATCATAATGAGAAATTGTAACTAAAGGTTCAATATTATATTTTTTAAGTTCTTCAAATACATCACGATAAAAATCAAGACCTTTTTTATTTGGCTCTTCTTCTATTCCATTTGGAAATATTCTTGACCATGAAATAGACATACGAAACATTTTAAATCCCATTTCTGCAAATAGAGCAATATCTTCTTTATAATGATGATAGAAATCAATTGCATTATGGTTAGGATAATAATACCCATCTAAAATTACACCCTTTGCATCTTTTGGATATGGTGTAAATTGAGGTGCTAGTCCTGTTTCACCACTTGGTAAACGATAAGTTACACCACGTGGCGTAGTAGCTGTTCCAGCAGTTGTAACATCTGTTTTTGCTAGTCCTCTTCCATCTACATTATAGGCACCTTCACATTGATTGGCAGCAGTAGCACCACCCCAATAAAAATCTTTTGGAAAACTCATGTTATATCCCTCCTAATGTACAACTGTAAGAAGCTCATCTCCAGCCTCTACACTATTCTTAGTTGTTTCTATAATATCTAAATAATTGTCAGTATTAGTAATGATAATAGGTGTTTCTACACTATACCCTTCCTTTTTAAGCTGTTCCATATCAAAAGTTACTAATAAATCTCCCTTTTTAACTACGTCACCTTGCTCTATAAAGCTATTGAAATACTTTCCTTCTAATTGAACAGTATTATATCCAATGTGAATAAGCACTTCACAGCCATCTTCTGATACAATTCCAATAGCATGTTTTGTAGGGAATAATGTACGAACTGTTCCATCAAAAGGTGCAACTATTTTCCCTTCAGTAGGATTAATTAAAATACCTTTTCCTAATACTTCACATGCAAACGCCTCATCAGCAGATTCCTTTAATGGTGATATAGAACCTTTAGCTGGGGCAAAAACAACTTCTTGTGTTGATCTTTGAACTTTATTATCTGATTTTTCTTCAATTTTATCATCTTTAAACATTAAATAAGCTAATACAAAAGAAATAATAAACGGAACTGCTACAGCTATGATAAGTGGTAATATTTGTGGTCCTTTAGGATTTAATAGCCCTAATAACCCTATAACTCCCATACCTGTATATGTATACATCATAATATTAGTAAGGTAAACTACAATAGCAGAAGTAGCTGCACCAATACAAGAAATAACAAACATCTTAATACGTGGTAATGTTACTCCATAAATAGCTGGTTCAGTAACACCAAATATTCCTGAAATAAATGCTGGAAGAGCAATTGATTTTAACTTCTTATCTTTAGTTCTTATATAAATCGCTAAAACGACACCAATTTGAGCAAAACATGAGAAGAATGTATACGCCATTAATTGACTAGGTATACCTTGCATTAAATCCATAAATGGGAACATGAATAATACTCCATGAACACCAAATAATACGAACACTTGATAGAATCCAGCTAAAAGAGTCCCTGCAACTATTGGGCTAACTTTAAGTAATGAGTTAATTCCAGTATTAATTCCTACACCAATTAAATTTGCAATAGGTCCAATTAAAACGAATCCTATAGGAACAACAATTACTAATACAAGTACTGGTACAATAAAATTACGAACAAGTTCTGGCACATATTTTTTGAAAAATCTTTCTAAAGGTGCCGCTGCAGCAATCATAAATACAACTGGTAAAAATGTTCCAGTGTAAGTAGCATTAAATACATGTCCAAATAAATTAATATCTACACCATTAATTGCTGGATAACACATAATAGCACCAATAAGGAAACCTAAGTAAGGATCCATTTTTAATTTCTTAGCCACATTGTAACCAAGCATTAATGGTAAGAAGAAGAATATCGCATCTCCAATTGCCATCAATAAAAGGTAAACCCCATCTTCAGGTGTAACAACTCCTAAAAAAGTTAATAAAGTTGTTAGTCCCTTAACAATACCACTAGCACAAATCATGTTTAAGCAAGGTCCCATTCCACCCATAACTACACTTAAAACACGATTAAACAAGCTTGCTTTTTTTTCTTCAACCTCTGTTCCTTCTTTTCCACCATAAGCTTGCATTCCAATCTTTTCACAAACTTCAGCATATACATGAGGTACATGTTCACCAATAACCACCATATATTGTCCCATGGCTTTCATAACAGTAATTACGCCATCCATGTTCTTCAAAACATCATCATTTGCAATACTTTCATCTTTTAGATTAAAACGTAAGCGTGTAATACAATGCTTTAAGTCTATAATATTTTCTTTTCCACCGACATTTTTAATAATATCCTCTGCTAATTTTGAGTATTTTCCCATTTTTTTCTTTGCCTCCATTTTTTCTTAACATTCAAAAACTGAAGGTTTAGCCAACTTAATGTTACCATCCAAACAAAAAATAAGTTTTAACATAATAATACAGCCATTAATCACATCCATTTCTACTAGTATATTGATATTTAAATACCTATAAAGGCATATTAACTTAATTAAAGTTTAGTTTTATAAATGACACGTTCAATATGAATTGTAAGATACAATTGCTCTTCAGGAGATAGCTCATAATTATACTTACTTTTTATATAATCATTAATTTTTCCTACACACTTATATGAAGTATGATATTTTATTTTAACAACATCTAATAATCCATCATTACTTTCGTCATCAATTGTTTTTCCTAAAATTAGTCTTTGAGCAAAAAACTTAAGATGTGTAATAAAACGATAATAATAAACTGAATTAGTATCAAATTCAACTCTAAAATAATATTTAACAATGTTAGATATCTCTTGCATAATACGAGTTATATCAATAATTTGCTCCATATTGCTTTCATCCATTTCTGCATTCACAATATGCAAAGCAATAAACCCAGCCTCATCATCAGGTAATCTTACCTTAAATAACTCTTCAATCATATCTAGTGCATTCATACCAATTTCAAACTCATCTTCATAAAAACGTTTGATATCCCAAATCATAGCGCTCTTCATACTAATTCCTTCTAAATAACGAGAAATAGCAGTATATATATGATCACTTAACGATATTATTAAGCTATCATTCAATCTTTTTCCTAACTTTGTTTCTGCTAAATGTATTATTTCGTCTGCAAGTTTAACATGGTCTAGGGGTATATTTAATAATAACTGCTTAAACTTTTCATTCATTCCTTGATCTTTCAAAACGAAAACTTTATTAACTTCCTTACTATCAACTTCATCACCAATTTTCTTTTTAAAAGCAATACCCTTTCCACAAACAACGCACTCTTTTTCATCTTTATCAAGAGTGATTATAACATTATTATTAAGTATTCTATGTATTATCATATTACTATCCTCCAAAACAAAAAAACCCATCTATAAGCAAAATGAGTATAGTATCCCCACACTGCTTATAAATAGGTCTAGCTTGCATTAAAACAATTACCATCCTAATTTCTATTCTTATTGATTTTATAATATCACAACAATTTAACCTTTGCAATCCTTTTCTTAAAAATAAAAAGGCCTAGATTACTCTAAGCCCTCAATATCAATCATTATATTTTGCCTTCGTAAACTTAACAACCAACCTCAGCAGTAGCTTCGTTCCAATCATAGTTCACTACATTCCTATTCTTGGTAAGCCCCTGCAAAAGTAATATCCTTAAAACTTGTTAAGTCAGCTAAAGCTTTCTTACAAGTTTTATTATTACTTCACCATGTGGGGTGTTAGGGAACATATCCTTAACTCTAGTCTTTATAACCTCATATCCAGCATCAATTAGTACCTTTAAATCAGTAACTAATGTCTTAGGATTACAAGATACATATATTATTTCCTTAGCATTAAACTTAATAACATATTCTAATGCCTTTGGATGAACCCCGCTTCTTGGTGGATCCAATATAATTATATCTGGTTTATCCTTAACATTTTTAATTGTTACAGCAACGTCACCAGCAATAAACTCACAATTATCTAATCCATTAAGTTTAGCATTTTCCTTGGCAGCTTCAACAGCCTCTTCTATAAGTTCAATTCCAACTACCTTTTTAGCATTTGGTGCAACTATTTGACCTATAGTCCCAGTTCCACAGTAAAGGTCGAAAACAACTTTATTATCAGCATCTCCCATATATTCTCTAACAATACTATAAAGACTTTCTGCACCCTTAGTATTAGTTTGGAAGAATGAGAATGGTGATATATTAAACTTTAGCCCTAATAATTCTTCTTGAATATGATCTATACCATAAAGAACATTTACCTTTTCAGGCACAACTGCATCTGAGAAGGAGTTGTTTTCTGTATGGATAATAGAAACTAATTTTCCTTCATACTTAGCATTCTTTAGTATTTCTACATACTCATCTAAATTAAAATCTATTTGAGTTGTAGTTACTAGGTTAACCATAAGCTCCCCTGTATTCTTAGCTTTTCTTATAACTAAATGTCTTAAATATCCCTCTCTCTTCATTACTCTATAGTAAGGTAAATCTTGCTTTCTAAAGTAATTAACTGTAAGGTTTATTATAGTTCTAAAATCTTCATCAACTATTTTACATTCATGAACATTTATAATTCCAAATGATTTATTCTTTATATGCATTCCAAGAGTCAGTTCTCCACCCTTTTCCATATCTCCAAAAGTGAATTCCATCTTATTTCTATATTCCCACTGATCCTTACTTCCAGTAACCCCTTCATAATTTCCTGTAGGAACATCTGCATTTATAAATAATTCTTTTACCTCATCACTTAATAACCTTAATTGTTTATCATAAGATAAGTTTTGTGATGAGCACCCTCCACAAATACCAAAGTGAGGACATTTAGGCTCTATTTCATATTCAGCTCTTTCAACAACTTCTAAAGCTTTTACTTCTGCATAATCAGCTTTTTTCTTCTTTACTCTTCCCTTAACCACTTGACCTGGGAATGTATTCTTAACATAAATCTTTCTATCTCCCTCAGTTCCAATACCTATAGAAGGAAATTCTGTCTTATCTATTTTTACTAGTATTTCGCTGCCTTTTCTCATGTTCAACTCCTATTGTTCGTTTTCTTCTCCAACTTCCTCTGTAGCATCATCAGAAACAACTTCTTCTATAGTATCAGCTACAATATCATCATTTTTTACTTCTTCATTATGATTATCTAACTTAAGTATTCTCTTTCCTATAGTTGTACCATACTTTCCACCTTCTAATAAAGGGAAATATAAGGCATTAATTACAAACATGTTAATTATTAAGAAAATCTCTGTTGTCACCATTGTGAACCCAAATATTCTTAAAACACCTTCCACTACTAATAATCCTAAGGCTGACACACCAAAGATTATCATTTCATCTAAAACTCCTGCAAAAATCTTCTTTAACAAAACTTTTCCTCCTCAAATTCATTAATTAGTAGTAGTTGCTGCATCTATATTTTCCTCTGAACCTTCTTTTACAAATTGCAGTTCCTTAGTTTCTAAAGTATATACTAAGTATTCTTTATTTATAGTATATTCTTCATATAAACCATTTATAGTGTTTTGATAAACCCCTTCACCACTATCACTCTTTAATATCTTTATAATTTCTTCATTAATTTTAGAATAATCTCTATCTTTTTCTCCAGTCATAAACTCAGCATAAGATGCTAAAGATGTATCTCCAAAATCAAATTTATTTTCACCACTTAAAGCACCTTCTCCATCAAAATTTAAAGATAACTTAAGTGTTATTTGACCTGATGATAAATCATCCCCAAATAGCTTTCTTCCAAAATATAAGCTTTCAAGACGATTTTTCTCTGGCTTTTCATTATCAAGATATAAGTACTTCTTACTTACAGTTCTACCCTTTTCTTGCTTTACGCTTTCTTCACCTTTTTCATTAAAAGTTAAGCCGTACATTTTACACTTATCCCTTACTTCACCAAAAAGCTTATCAAACTTCTCATCAAAAATTTTTAATGTTATATCCTTAGACCATTCTCCATCCAAATTTGAATATTTCTCATCATTTTCAATAGCAAATGTTTTTGTATTGTCTTCTTTACTCTCCCTATTACTACACCCTACTAATGATACTGTCATCATAGTCCCTAAAATAAGAGCTATTATTTTTTTAGACATTATTTCTCCTCCTATGAACCCCTATATATAAACATTTTTTGATCTCTTAATACGGATTAATTATATCATTAAAACGCCTATTTTAAAACAAATATCATACTTTTATACTATCTTTTAATTTCTCAAAAGATGCTTCTCCTATGCCTTTTATGTTTTTTATTTCCTCAATAGATTTAAATTTTCCATTTTCCTCTCTATATTTTATAATTTCTACTGCTTTTGCAGGTCCAATCCCTGGTAAAGAATCTAATTCAGTTTCATTAGCTGTATTAATATTTACTTTTCCGCTACTGCTTGAAGCAGAACTTACAAAAGACTCACTTTCATCTTGTCCCTTTATAGGGATTATAACCTCTTGATTATCTGACAACTTTTCTGCTCTATTTATTTTAATCAAGTCAGCCTCACTTGTAGTACCTCCAGCAATCTTAATTGCATCTTCTACTATACTCCCCTCATCTAATCTATAAATATTAGGCCTTTTAACACCTCCCTTTACATCTACTACTATTTGCTTATTTTTCAGTTCAATAGCCTCCCCTTCATCCTCTTCAACAAACATACTTTCAGTCTCATTCTTCTTCAACTGATCTTTGCCAGATTTAACATATGTAAATAAAGCATAGAAACTTACCATAACAACGATAGTTATAATCCCCACAGCTGTATACTTTTTCTTCATAAAACACCTCATGCCTTTAATATTCTCTTATGATTATTAACAAAAACTCTATATTTAACCTAATATATTCTACTTTTATTAATTTTGTAGAATTAATTTAAAAATTTTGTTAGAATATATTATATTATTGTTTTTTGAGAGGTACTAAATGAATAATTTATTTACATATATAAAAAGATCTTTATCAATGTTAATGATAATTCTTATATTCAGTTTATTATTTTTACCATGTAACATCGTTTACGCTGAAAGTAGCCCATATTTAACTAGTGAAGGTGTAACTTTGCTAGATGCTGATACAGGACAAATACTATTTTCTAAAAATGGTGATAAAAAATACTATCCTGCATCGACAACAAAAATAATAACTGCAACAATTATACTAAATGAATATGACAATTTAGACACAGTTGTAACTGTTGGAAAAAATCCTCCCTTTGCTGATGGAAGTTCCATAGGTTTAAGAGAAGGTGAGAAAATTACTCTTGAACATTTATTATTAGGACTTTTACTTGAATCTGGTAATGACTGTGCAGAAGCATTAGCTGAGTTTGATGCTGGTTCTAAAGAAGCTTTTGCTAAAAAAATGAATGATTTTGCAAAAGCCATTGGAGCTAATAATAGTCACTTCACAAATCCTAGTGGTTTACCAGATGAAAATCATTATACAACACCTAATGACTTGGCCCTTTTTATGAGGGAGGCAATTAAAAATCCTAAGTTTATTGAGATGACTAGAACAGTAATGCTTCAACTACCACCTAGTAACTTAGATGGCTATGAAAGATGGTTAAATAATCATAATTCTATATTATTAAAAAATTCAAAGTATTTTTATGAATATTCACTATCTGCAAAAAGAGGATATACATCTGATGCAAGATTTACAAATATTATTGCTTCTGAAAAAGATGGACATAGATTAATAGCTTCATTCTTAAAGGGTGAAAGTATAGAAAAAGTTTATTCAGATGCAAAAACAATATTTAATTATGGATATAATAACTTCACTAAAAATGAAGTTTATAAAAAGGGAGAAGTTATTACTGAAGTTGCCTTAGATAACAATTCTTCTATTCCCGTTTTAGCTAATGAAGATGTTTATTATACAACTAAAAACGGTACAAGTGATAAGCTTAATTCTTCTCTCGAATATACACTTCCTAACAAGTTGACTAAAATGAGCTTGAAAAAGGGAGGAGTTATTACTACTGCAAAAGTCAATATTGATGGTAAGACATTTAAAACTATAGATTTAATTAGTGGAATAGATAGAGATTACACTAACAAATTAGCTTTAATAGATTTTTTAAATGAAAATAAAGTATTGTTAATAACTTTAGGAACAGCCTTGATAATTCTTATTATATTATTAATATCAGTACATAGAAGAAGAACTAAAAAGAAAAAATTTATGAATAAATGGGAAAAAATTATAAATAGAAAAAAGTGAGAAGGTAATTTACCTTCCCACTTTTTTTAATAAGCTTTCCATATCATCTGGTAATTTTGCTCTTAAAGATAATGTTTCTTTAGTCTTTGGAGACTTAAAATCTAATCCATAAGCGTGAAGAGCTTGCCTTGGTATTAGCTCCTCATCTCCTTCAAACCCGTAAAGGGTGTCTCCATATATAGGATGCCCTAAATGTTTCATATGAACCCTTATTTGATGAGTTCTACCTGTTTCAAGTAAACATTCTACTAAGTCAGCATCTTTAAAGCTTTCAATCACCTTATAGTGAGTTATACTTCTTTGCCCTCTTTCATCAACTATTCTCATGGTTCCAAACTCTTCACCATCAGGTCTATATATAGGTGCATCTATAGTTCCTTCTTTTTCTTTAAGATTTCCGTGAACTATTGCAAGATATCTCTTTTCTAAATTATTTTCTTCCATTTCTTTAGATAAAGCCATATGAGCAAATTGATTCTTAGCAATTATTATTAATCCTGATGTATTCATATCAAGTCTACTAACTAATCTTACAATACAGTTTTGATTAGTTTCTTTAAAATAAAATAATACACCATTGGCTAAGGTACCACTTTGATAAGTTTTTGTAGGATGAACTACCATATATGGCTTTTTATTAATAACTAGAATATCCTCATCCTCATATACTATATCTAAGTCCATTTTTTCCGGAGTTATATTTTGACTTTCATCACTTTGGAGATTTATTTGAACTAAATCTCCAGTGTGAACAATATATCTCATTCTTACTTCTTTTTTATTAACTAATATTCTTTTCTCTATAGCAGATCTTCTTATTAATCTACTAGACAACCCCAAATCTTCCTTTAGAAACTCTCTAATAGTAGCCCCTTCATATTCTTTTGAAACCTTTTTTTCTAAAGTACTCATTCTACTCTCCTAGTTTTTTATAGTCCTCTCCAAGTATGATAACAGCATCATATTGTTCGTATTTTATATCTTCCAATTTCTTATCAGACTTAGTTATTGTAGGCAAATCCTTATTAAGAGCTTTTTTAAGTTCTTCATTATCAGTATTTATTATACTTTTAGTTGTAGGATTTCCATTTCCAACATCAACTACAGTCCATCCAGTTAACTCTAGCTTTGATTTTACTTCACCAGCTAAGCCATTAATCTTTGTACCATTTAATATAAGTACTCCTAACTTAGTTTTATCTACAGTTGTGTCACCTGTATTATGAAGGGCTTTTAACAACTCTTGATTATAGCTTTTATTGAACACTACATAAGACTGGCCACCTATAGTCTTAAAATCTCCTTCTACAGTCCACATCTTAACTGTAGATGGGTCTACTTTAACAACATCTAGTGCATAAGATAAAAGCTTGCCTGTTGGCATATTAGTTTGAATATTTGATCCTATTGCATTAATTATATCTGGAACTTTTAGTACTATTGAAGGTCCTGTACACTTTTCAACTACTTTTTGTATAAATTTATGTTGATTTTCTATTCTACCTATATCACCAGTAGCTAATCCAGTTCCGTCATTATTCTTTCTCCATCTAAAAAACTCTTCTGCTTTTTTACCATCTAAATGTTCTACTGTTCCACCTTTAAAACTTATATGAAGATCTTGACTTGGATCATCATAATACATGTCTCTTTCTATCTCCATCTCAATTCCACCTATAGCATCAATAAATTGTCTAAAGGCATTATAGTCTATCTTAACAGTATAATTTATTTGTATGCCTAGTAAATCTTCTACCAAACTTTTAACCTTGGTTTCACCTTTTTGGTATGCTGCATTTATCTTATAATTACGTCCATTTTCAGTAATTAACGTATCTCTAGGTATAGATACCAAATCTAAATCCTTTTTCTTTGGATCATACTGTGCCACCATTATAGTATCAGTTCTTTTAATCTCATAATTATTGGTTTGATTTGGATCACCTATATCAAGCCCAAGAACAAGAACATTAACTGCTTCATCTGGTGCAGGCGTTACAGCTTCGCCTATATTGCCACCTTTTATTTTCCCCAACAAACTACCTATAGAGATAACCACAATAGCTAGTATAATAATAAATACAGATAAAATTCCTATTAAAACCTTCTTCTTTTTAGATGTTTTCTTTCGTTTCTTTTTGCTTCTTGGTCCTTTATCATCTTCAATTGGTCTTCTTTTTTTTATTTTAACTTCTCCATATTCTTGAAGCTGTCTCATTTCATCATTTTTTCTTCTTTTTCTCAGTTCTTCTATTTCTTGTGGAGTTCTTCTTCTTTGTTTCTTTCTTCTTATTGCCTCTGGTTCCCTTCTATCTCTTGACATTTTTCTCCCCCTCTACCCCCTATTAATAATCAAGCAATTTCTTGCTTTTACAGTATTAATATCAATAGGAGAATCTTTAGATAGCAAAAACTTTATTGTATGCGTAAGACCTAACAAGACACCATTATCTAAATCTTTCAATGTTGCTTCTCTTATTTCCTCTACTCCATGAAAATTCCTTGAAGGTTCTATCATATCTGCTATATAAATTATTTTCTCTAACTTTGACATATTTTCTCTTCCAGTAGTATGCCATCGTATAGCATTTAATACATCTTCATCTTCTATCCCCAAAGCTTTTTTTGCTACTATTGGCCCTACTATACTATGCCACAATTCAAGAGTAACTTTTTCATCCTCTGTAAGAACTATGTTGTTTTCTTCCATAAGCTCTATCATTTCATCTTTATGGGTATATTTAGCTATATCATGACAAAGTGCTGCAAGCTCAGCCTTTTCTTCAGATACCCCATTTAATACTGCTAACTTTTTAGCTACAGAAACCACCCCTAAAGTATGAATGAATCTTTTTTCATTAAGACAACCTTTAATATAATCATAAGCCTCATTCATAAAAACCATTTTAATGCTCCCTATATAAACCTTTTTCTTTTATTATATCTAACACAACTGCAGGTAAAATATCATCTACCTTTTCATTATTAATTATTTTCTCTCTTATTTCTGTAGAAGAAATATGAATTCCTGGTACTTCTAAAAGAATAATATCCCCATTATATTTCTCTTCTACAAATCTCTTTTTATTTACTAACTCATTATTGTTATAACCTGGTCTAGTAAATACAACAAATTTGCATAGTGAAAATATTTTCTCTATCTCTTTCCACTTATCAATATCTAAAAGACAGTCTGCTCCTGTTATAAAGTATAAATCTTTATACTCTTTATAGAAATGCTCTAAAGTCTTATATGTATAACTTTTTCCTTCTTTTTTTATTTCATAGTCAGAGACCTCAAAACCTATCTTACCCTCTATAGCCTTTTGTACCATTTCTAGCCTTAAGGATGCCTCTGTTACCTTTTTATCGGTTTTCAGAGGCTGTATTCCCGCTGGCATAAAAATAACTTTATCTAAGTTTAACTTCTTTTTTGCTTCCTCAGCTATATAGATATGGGCTAAATGTATAGGATCAAAGGTTCCTCCAATTATACCCACCCTACACATATTATTTCTTCTTTACTACTGGAATTTCAATTTTAGGATTTTTCTTAGATTTCTTATATAAAACAATCTTACTTCCAATTGCTTGAATTCCTTCTGCCTTAATCTTCTCACAGATGTAGTCAGAAGCTTCTCTTGTTTCAAGTCCACTGTTTTCAAGAACCTTTATTTTTATTAATTCTCTCTTTTCTAAAGCTTCTTCAACTTGCTTTAAAAAAGTTTCTTCAATTCCATTTTTACCTATTTGAAATATAGGTTGCATATCGTTAGCTAAGCCTCTTAAATAAGCTCTTTGCTTTCCTGTTAACATTTATGTTCCTCCTAAATTACATTAAGTACTCAAATTCAAAGTCATTTAAGTTAACCATATCTCCGTCTTGAATACCCATTTCTCTTAATTCATCAAGTACTCCCTTATTCTTTAATACTTTATGGAAGTATCTTAATGAGTCTGCATCATGTACGTTTACTGCACTTAATAATCTATCTACGAAGCTTCCAAATACATAATAAGTATCGTATTCTTCACCTTCTTCAACTCTAATTTCATAAGTAAATTTCTTTTCTTCTGGTATATATCTTTCATCTTCAGCTATTTCAAGTTCAGTTATTGGAATTTCCTTAAGCATTCTAGCTGCTTCCTTAATAACATCATCAACACCATCTCTTGTAGCTGCTGACATTTTAAATACCTTATCAAAGCCTAATTCTTGTACCTTCTTTTTGAAGTTTTCAAAAACTTCTTCGTCATATAACATGTCAGTCTTATTAGCTACAACAATTTGAGGTCTATCCCAAAGCTTAACTGAGTAATTCTTAAGTTCTTCATTAATCTTTACAAAGTCTTCAAATGGGTCTCTACCTTCTATTCCTGATATATCAACCACATGTATTAATAATCTAGTTCTTTCAATATGTCTTAAGAACTCTAACCCTAAACCAACACCTTCTGATGCACCTTCTATAATACCTGGAATATCTGCCATAACAAATGGTTCTACTCCATCAGCTGCAACAACACCTAAATTGGGTTTTAAAGTTGTAAAGTGATAGTTTGCTATCTTCGGCTTAGCTGCTGTAGTCATTGAAAGGAAAGTTGACTTACCTACATTAGGAAAACCTAATAACCCAACGTCAGCTAAAAGTTTAAGTTCTAATACAATTTGCATTTCTTCTCCAGGCATTCCTGGTTCAGCAAAGTGTGGTGCCTGTCTTGTAGGCGTAGCAAACTTAGCGTTTCCTTTTCCACCCTTACCACCTCTTAAAAGAACAAATACATCATCCTTATGTGAAAGGTCAGCAATTACCTTATTTGTTTCAGCTTCTCTAATAATAGTTCCCATTGGAACAGTTATATAAAGATCTTCTCCATTTTTACCATAACATTTTGATGTTGAACCCGCTTCTCCATCTTCTGCTATAAACTTCTTTCTATATTTAAAATCAAGAAGAGTAGTGATTCCAGTATCTACTTTAAATACAATACTTCCACCTTTTCCTCCATCTCCTCCATCTGGTCCACCTAATGGGACATACTTTTCTCTTCTGAAGGAAACAGAACCATTACCACCCTTACCAGACCTTACAAATATCTTGGCTTTATCTATGAACATAATCTCACCTATCCTTATGTAAAATCTTCTTTATTTATCTATTGTTTCTTATTTATCACTTTATTATAACATGAACATATATATAATAAATTAAACAAATATTACAAAATTATCTTTATGTGCATATTACTTAAAAAAAGCACCCTGAACCAGGGTGCTTTATTTAACAAATTATTCAGCTATTGCTTCAACGTCAACTGGGTAAACAGAAGCTCTCTTCTTGTCTCTTCCCACTCTTTCGAATCTAACAACACCATCGATCTTAGCAAATAAAGTGTCATCTCCACCTTTACCTACGTTTAGACCTGGGTGAATCTTAGTTCCTCTTTGTCTTACTAGTATATTTCCAGCAAGCACGAATTCACCGTCAGCAGACTTAACACCTAATCTCTTAGATTCTGAGTCTCTTCCGTTCTTTGAGCTACCTACCCCTTTTTTGTGGGCAAATAATTGAAGGTTCATTTTTAGCATGGATTACACCTCCTCTTTAATTAAAGTAATATATTCTCTACGTTTCTTACTACCAAACATTTCATCCAAGCTTAAGATTGTACTCTCAATGCTTTTCTCAAAGGTTCTTAAAAGAACTTGAGATTGCTCTATTTCTTCTTGGGTGAACCCATTAAGATCTAGGGCAAGATATCCATCCCTTATTTCATAGTTTACATTAAGTTTTAACACTTCATCTAAACCTATAACCACACTTTGAGATAAAACTGAAACTGAGTTACAAACCATATCGTAAGCATCTCCAGCTAAAATAGCTTCTCTCCCAATTAGAGCATGATTATTAATTCTAAAGGACATTATGTTTTCGTTTTTAGATTCAATCCTAATTTCTATCATAAGAATTAAGCTTCGATCTTTTCTACTACTAACTTAGTATAAGGTTGTCTATGACCATTCTTTCTTCTGTAGTCTTTCTTTCTCTTATACTTGAAAACTGTTACCTTCTTAGCCTTACCTTGAGCTAATACTTTAGCAACAACCTTAGCACCTTCTACTAATGGAGCTCCAACCTTTAAAGTTTCTCCTCCAACAGCAAGTACTTCAGTTAATTCAACTGTTGAATCAACAGCAACGTCTAGCTTTTCAACGAAAAGAACGTCTCCTTCTTGAACTCTGTATTGTTTTCCACCTGTCTTTACTACTGCGTACATTAAAAACACCTCCTCATAACGGTCTCGCCACTATAGGTACAAAACTATTATGTTTTGTTTATAAAAAAACCTGTGCGTGTGCGGTTTACTGTACTAGTCTATCATAATTTAAAAATATTGTAAAGCAAAAAGTAAGTTTATAATAGTTGAAAAAACAAAGTGAATTGGGATAATAAAGTTAATCAAGATAATTGGGATAATAAGAATAGGAGTATTAAATAACCACCCTCTTATTTTTCCCTAGAATACTTATTTAAAACTATTTCTTCAATAAACTCTTCATTAGGAATGTTACTATCAAGCTCTTCTTTAACTATCTTCCCATTTTTCTTTAAGTAAGAAAAACAAGTATTAATAGTTATCTTATATATCCAAGTATAATAGAGGAGTTCCCTTTAAATTTATCTAGATTTATATATCTCTTCAAACACCTTGTCCTTATTAAGTTTTATATTATCTGTTAATCCTTTAATTTGCTCATAACTACTCATATGCATCACTCCCCCACACCATATAAACCTACTCTTCTCTAAGTCTTTCATCATACCATTTTACCGCTTAATCATACTTTCCTTGAAACTCTAACTTATATCTATAATATTCTTTACTTTCCTCTATAATTCAATTTAATTAACATATTACCAAATATAAATATCAAATTGGAAATACTAATAATAAGCTAAACTAAATAATAATTGTATGGCAAACCTTTATCTTATAAAACAAAAAAACTCGCCATGAAACATGACGAGTTTAAAATTCAAACTATTGTTTTTGCCATAATGCTGCTACATTAGTTGGCTCCCATCCTGGTAAAGATGTGTTAGCCTGTCTACAAACATAATTGCTTCCATTATAACTTACTATATCACCATTTTTATATGCTACATAAGCTGCCCAAGCTTGGACCTCTGGTGTGTAGTTTTCTACTACAACAGTTACTTTATTTGATATAACAGAATTTGCTCCTTCATAAAGAACAACTGTGTAATTATAGCTACCAATCTCTTTATTTGTGATTTTTTTTGTAAGAGTTACTTGTTCACTATTACCAGCATTTAATGTACCTGAAGCTACTTCTATACTTCCTTCAAGAATTTTATAACTTGTTGCCTTATTATATTCAGGAACTATAGCTGATAGAGTATAATTTCCATTATTAACAGCGCTAGCTGATAATGTTGCAGCTTTTAATGTAAGTTCTGGTTGAGGTTCTACCTTTACTACTACCTTATTTGATGCTACAGAATTAGTGCCATCATTTAAAACCACAGTATATTCATATTGTCCATTTTCTTTATTGCTTAAACTCTTTGTAATTATAGTATCTTGAGAATTTCCTGCTGTTAATGTTCCTGTAGAAATTTCCATTGTCCCCTCTAGAATCTTATAACTTGTTGCAGTATTTCTTGATGGTACTGTATCTGTTAATGTATAACTTCCATTATTAATATTGCTAACAGAAAGAGTTGCAGCCTTTAATGTATTTTGAACTGGAGTTAGTTTATCAAAGTAATCTCTATAATTATTAGAAAACTCAAAATTATTTTTAGCATCCCAATTAATAGACCATGTCATTAAACCTCTGAATCCTGGATATCCTTTACCATTAGCTAACTTATAACTTCCACCATATGATACACCTTTAATTAAATAATCTAATGCTTTCTTCATTTCTGTTGGATTTATATATCCACCACTTGGTGCAGCAGCCTGAGTTGCTGGCAATCCAATCATAACTTGGTCTTCTCTTAAAGCTGGGAACATATTATTACTATTACCTGCTATAGGAAATCCATATAAAAGCATTTCTGCCATTGCTACTTCATAATCTGCTGTTCCTTGTGTATATGTGACACCATCTAATCCTTGATTACCACCAGCATTATAATGTTGTACATGTATATAAGTTAATTTGTCTCTTAATCCATATATTATTGGAAGATAAGCTCCCCAAATATTTCCATAAGCAGTAATTCCACCTTGAACATAAGCTGTTTCTGGAGCCATACTTATAATAAAGTTTGATCCATATTTATCAGATATTTCCCTTACACCTGAAATAAGATTAACTATTTGTGGTGTTTTAGGATTCTTGAAATCTGTATCTGATGCTTGTAATGATATACCGGATTCTAAGTCTATATCCAAACCATCAAAGCCATATTTATCTACTAAACCACATATTGACTTAACAAATTTTTCTTTAGCTGTTGCATCTGGTAGTAATACTACACCATTTTGTCCACCTATTGATAAAATAACTTTTTTACCTTTGCTCTTAATGTACTGAACATCTGAAATAAACTGTTCTTCATCATAACAAGGTGTAAATTCAACTACAGCTCTATCACTATATGTTTCTCCAAAAGCTACGTTTATAACATCCCATTTATCTGACACATCCCTCAAGTTAATAATTCCTGTGCCATTATCAAAGTTATGCCAATATCCCACAAGTAACCTCTCTCCTAAGCTTTGTGCTGCACTAACTGCCTTAATAGGAATAATTGATACAAATAGTAATACAGCAGCAAAAATTGATACTAGTTTTTTACACTTTCTAGTCATAATATACCCTCTCCCTTTTTAATTTTTCATATTTTTTTAATATGTATTCTAAGACAGCTATTCGTATTAGCTAGCTATTTTAAATATTCCCACTAGTCAATTCACTATATTTGTACTAAATAAATTAGATTTTTATGCTTCTACAATTATTGATTTTTTGTGAACTTATAAAAGATATATATTTAGTAATATTTTTAGATATCACTAAATATGTTTTATTGATAATCATATAAAGATAAGGGGTTGCTTTATGTTTAAAAAATTTCTTAATTCAAATGTGAAATTTCTTATTTCTATAACTCTTTCAGTTGCTCTTTTCTTAACTCTAATTCCAGCTACACTTACCTCTGCTTCAACATCTTCTGTTCCTAAACATGTATTAGTTGGTTACTGGCACAACTTTGAAAACGGTTCAGGTACAATAAAACTAAGAGATGTTTCTGATAACTGGGATGTAATTAATTTATCCTTTGGTGAACCTACATCTGTAACTTCTGGAGATATCCAATTTAAACCTTTTAATGCTACAGAAGAAGAATTTAAATCTGATGTAAAATATCTACAAAGTAAAGGAAAGAAAGTATTACTTTCAATTGGTGGTCAAAACGGCCAAGTTCAATTAAAAGATGCTACTGCAAGAGATAAATTTGTAAGTTCTGTATCTAATATAATTGACACTTATGGATTAGACGGATTAGACATAGATTTTGAAGGTCATTCTTTATATCTTGACCCAGGTGACAAAGACTTTAAAAATCCTACTACTCCAGTTATTGTAAACCTAATTAGCGCTTTAAAAGAATTAAAAGCTAAATATGGTGATAACTTTATGCTTACTATGGCTCCCGAAACTTTCTTTGTTCAATTAGGATATACTTACTATGGTGGTTTAAATAGTTATGTTGATTCTAGAGCTGGTTCATACCTACCTGTTATTTATGCACTTCGTGATTCTTTAGACTGGCTTCAAGTTCAATACTATAACTCAGGTGCTATAAACGACTTAAATGATAAATCCCAAACTATGGGCTCTGCTGAATTCTATGTTTCATTAGCAGATATGCTTTTAACAGGATTTAATGTTAATAAAGACCCTAATTACTTCTTCCCTGCTTTAAGAGAGGATCAAGTAGTTATAGGGGTACCTACTTCATCTTATGCAGGTAATGGATGGGTTTCAAATAGTGAAGTTGAAAAGGCAATTACAACATTGATGAATGGTGGTACTGTTGGTAGTTATACTGTAAAAAATGCTCATCCTAACTTAAGGGGACTTATGACATGGTCAATAAATTGGGACAAATATGCTTCTTATTCATGGTCAAATCATTTTCGAAAGTACTTTGATTCTTTAGCACCACAAACAAATACACTTAAAGCGCCTACTTTATCCGCTAGTTCTGTACAAAATGGTAGATTTACTTTAAGTGCTAAAGTTCCTGCTTACAACACTGCTACATCCTATAAAATATTAGAAGATTCAAAGGTAATATCATCTGGCACTTTAGTTGCTGGCCAATCCAAAGAAGCCTCTATAAATTATGAAGTTAAAAATAAAGCTGATGGAACTTATAAATATAAAATTGAATTATCAGACTCTGCTAGTTCTGTAAATTCAAACGAAGTAACAGTTACTGTAAAAGCTCCAACTCCACCCGCTTTAAAAGCAGCCACTATATCTAATAGTGAATGTAAAAATGGAAATTATACAATTTCCATAGAAATTCCTGATAATAACTTAGCTACTTCTTATAAGTTATTTGAAAATAACACTGAAATTGCTTCAGGTAATCTTTCTTTAAATGAAAATACTCAAATAATAACTAAATCTATATCTAACAAGCCTGAAGGAATTTATAACTATAATGTAGTGCTGTACTATGAAAACTCCTCTATTAACTCAAATGAAATAACAGTTAATGTTCCAAAATATGAAGTAGAGACTCCTACTTGGGAATCTTATACAACCTATAAGGTTGGAGATATAGTAACTTATGCAGGTAAAGAATATAAATGTATTCAACCTCACACTTCACTAAATGGATGGGAACCTAGCAATGTACCTGCTTTATGGATTGCAATTTAATATATAAAGAAATCCCCGTCATATTTATATGACGGGATCTTTCTATAATCTTATTTTGCTCTTCTTTTTCTAAACATTACAGTTGCAACACCTAGTGATGCTCCTGATAAACCTATAAGACTTAATATAGGAGTCATATCTCCAGTCTTAACTAATTCACCTTCACCAGGCTTTGTTTCAGGTTTTACTTCTGGTTTTGGTTCTGTAGGTACTACTTCTTCTCCAAAGCCATTAATATTAAGTTCCTTTGCTATTTGTGCAACTAAAGAATTATCATAGTCAGCACTAAATTCCCAGAACATAGTTCCACCTAAATTATTATCTTTAACATATTGAGTTTTTGCAGAAAGCCCTTGTGGTTCAATAAAGCTCATAACAAAATATTCTTTTCCATCTGTATGCTTATATGTTACATACATAGCTTTAGCATCATTATCCCAATATTTATAGAATCCATCTGATTCCTTTAAATTCTTAACTGCTGATAGAACTGGTGTTGGATCAGTTTCATCCATTGGGAATCCAGCTCTTATAAGGGCATCTTTTATAAAACTTAATTCGCCATCTAATTTATCACTAACCAATTGTGGTATGCCAGCACTAAAGGATAATCCAATATTTATCTTTTCAGATGGACATCCATTTTCTAAATATAATTTAACTGCCATATCAGTATTGTAATCATCATAATCAAATTCAGTTTTCCATGTCTTTGAAGCATATAAAGCTGAATCAAAATAACATGAACCATATCTAAAGTCATATGTCATAATGTTTATATAATCTAACAAAGGAATTACATCTTGGAACTCTGTCCAACCACCATTTGAAAAATTAACATTTGCAGAACCAGCTATTGTTAATAGCTTATCATCACCTATAGCATTTCTTACTTCTTTTAAAAGTAAAGTAAAGTTTTGTTTATCTTCTGGTCTAGATTTTATTACTCCCCATCCACCATTAACAGGATATTCCCAATCTAGATCTATTCCAGCTAGTCCATATTCATCAATAACATTCTTACAAGATTGAGCAAAAGTCTTTCTTCCTTCCTCTGTTGCTGCTGCATCTGAGAAACCTCTACATTCCCATCCACCAACAGACAATAAAACCTTTAAATCAGGATTTTTTCCTTTTAAGACATCAATTCTTGAAAGGTCACTTGCTACCTTTTCAGGTAAATAAATTGTGTGTAGTAAACTGTCATCAAATTCATGTGGAACTTTTACATCTGGGTTAGTTTCATCTCCAAGTTCTTCATATTCCCTATTGTAAATAAGACCAAAGGAATAGTTTAAGTGAGTAATCTTTGTAACATCCAATGTATCAATGTCACAATTTCTCTGGAATACATACCCTACATTCCTGTATTCCTTTTCTTGTGTAGCAGCTTTAGTTGGAACAGCTAACATACTTCCAGCTAATAATGTAAAACCTGCTACAGATGCCACAAATACTTTTAAAAAGTTTTTCTTCATTAAAGTACCTCCCACATATTATAAATTATATTTACATATATATTGTAAACTATTACAAATTCTTTTACAATATTTACCACATATTTTTTTCTTTATAAAAAACAACTTCAAATAATATCCAAATCATGAAGTTACACACAATTTAATTTCCCGAAAAATAAAAAAGAAACCACCTTACGGTAGCTTCTTCTTAATCCTGTTAGTTCTTAATAAGGTACTTACTTACGTTAGCTTTCTGATTCTTAAATATTAATGGTTCTAAAGTGTATCCTTCAACTTCATCAATATAGTTTAAATATATCCCTTTATCTAACCCATCTATTTCTTTTAAGAAAGATAGCATATCTCCTTTTATCATATCCTCATAAGTTTTATTAATCTCTATAAAGAAATCATTAATTCCATTTTCACTGTAAAATCTAAGAATATCATTTCTAATTAATCCTTCAAGATATGATAGCTTTAATAATCTTCCACTTCCTTTGCATAAAGTACATGATTCTTCCATATACTCATAAACGCTTTTACCTATTCTCTTACGAGCAATTTGTACCAGGTTTAATTCAGTAAATGGGAATATTTTTACGTTTCCACCATCATCCTTAAGCGCTTCTTTAAGCTCTCTCATAACTATAGACTTATGAGCTTTATCTCTTAAATCTATAAAATCTATTACTATTATTCCACTTAAATTTCTAAGTAAGATTTGTCTACCAATCTCTTTAGCTGCTTCCACATTGGTTTCTAATATAGTCTTCTCAAAGTTTCTTTCCTTAATATTTTTGCCAGTGTTAACATCAATAACATACATAGCTTCAGTTTTATCAATAACAATTGATCCACCACAAGGAAGCACAACTTTATTATGCCTAAGCTTTAATAATTCTTTTTCAATCTCATATGCATCAAATAAGGCTCTAGTATCTGTATACAATACTATTTTTGCATTTTCATCATCTTTAAGATAATTCTTTGCAAATTCATAATCCTCTTTATTATCCAAGATAACTTTAACAGGATCCACAGAAATTTTATCTCTTAGCACCTTGATTAAAGAAAGATTTTCTCCATAAAGCTTACCTAAATTAGAAGAATACTTAGCTTTTCTTTGTATATCTTCATACTCATTAAGAAGTACTTTTCTTTCATGCTTAAGTTCTTCAATACTAACATTAGCTGCTTCTGTTCTAACTATAAGCTTTCCATTTTCTATTTCCTCTAATTCAGCAAGGATAAGCTCTTTTTTAACCTCATCCTTGAATCTTTTAGAGAACTCTATTCCATATCCATCACTTTCAAGTACTAAATACTTTGATGGAATACCAAACTTTACACTTATTTTAGCACCCTTATCATTAATAGGCTCCTTTAGAATTTCAACTATGATTTCTTCACCCTTCTTAATGCCTCTAGCTTTAAGTTCATTACTATAATAAAGATACCCTTCCTTATTTAATCCTAAATCTACAAATATGGAGTTAGTTGCAGAAACTATATTTTTCACTCTTCCCTTATAGATTTCACCTATTACTGGTTCACCATTTTCCTCTTCTACAATACACTCTTGTAATTTACCATTTTGCCTAATGGCAATTCTTAGGATATTCTCTCTTCTTTCTATAAATATCTCTTTCATATAATTAACACTTCCTATACACAGTTATATAGTGGTACTAACTTATTACCCTTTTCAAAATACATTTCTTCTCTCTTTATATCTACAAAAGCCTCTTCATCTACATTAGAGGTATGTTCTTTAATGTATTTAGCTAATAAATCTGCTGATAAATGTTCTCTACTTCCTGACTTAACTACAGTATTTATAACTAAAGCTTCATCCTTAACCCAGAATTTAAATTCATAGATGAATTCTTTAATATTAACTTCTTTTTCAGCCTTTTTACTCTTCTTTAAAGTAATCCATTCATTCTTTTCAAATAAAGCCTTAACTTCCTCTTCAAGGTCTTCAACACTTGTATAGTTTATCTTTATAGTATATCTACAAGCATCTATCATAGCCATAGCTTGTGGCATCTTCTTCTCATTTGGCTCAGTTGGTGGAATTTGAGTTGCTGTCATAAACTTAATTCCTGAAGCTGATTTTTCATTTAATCTATCTATAATTTCTTGTACATCCATCTCTTCAACTAAGATTAAATCCATATATTCACCACTTGAATATACTCCAACACCTAAAGGTTGAGCTATAGATAAAGCCATATGCGGATTAAATCCTTGTGAATATTTAACTGGTAATTCAGCTCTTCTTACAACCTTTTGTATTGTTCTCATTATATCTAAGTGAGAAATAAATTTTATATTACTTTCTTTAGTATACTTTATTAAGTATCGCACCCTCAAAACACTCTCCTTCTTTGAAGTTTACATTTACTCCACATCCTGTACATCCTTTTCTACAGTTTTGAGTAAGCTCTGCCTTTTTAGCCTTTTCGTTTTCTCTTTCAAGATACTTTCTTGTAACTCCAATATCTATAAAGTCCCAAGGAAGTATTTCATCGTATCCTCTTTCTCTATAAGCAAAGAAATCTCCATCAACATTACACTCTGCTAATGCTTCTTTCCATATATCAAAGCTGAAGTATTCAGACCATCCATCAAACTTAGCACCCTTTTCAAATGCTTTAATTAATACTTCACTAAGTCTTCTATCTCCCCTTGCAAATACAGCTTCCATATATGAAGTTTTTTGCTCATGGTAGTTGTAGTGAATGCTTCTTGATTTTATTGAACCTTTAACTGCATTTATCTTTTCATCTACTTCTTCTAATCTAGCCATTGGTGCCCATTGGAATGGCGTAAATGGCTTTGGAACTAATATAGATGTACTTACTGTAATACTAAGTCCCTTAGCTCTCACATTCTTTGGAAGTGCAAAATATTCATCAGCCATCTTTCCTGCTAAATCACCAATACCAGCACAATCTTCTAATGTTTCATATGGCAACCCAATTATGAAATAAAGCTTAATCTTGTTCCATCCTGATTCAAAAGCATTTCTAGTAGCTTCTAATATTCTTTCTTCAGTTAACCCCTTGTTAATTATGTCTCTCATTCTTTGAGATCCAGCTTCAGGAGCAAATGTTAATCCTGTTTTCTTAACCTTTTGGATTTCTTTAATTAAATCTACTGAGAAAGCATCAACTCTAATAGAAGGTAGGGCAATTGCAACCTTATCCTTTTCATGCTCTTCCATTAAATCATGGATAAGTCCTTCAATATCAGAGTAATCACATGTACTTAATGAAGAAAGTGAAACTTCTTGATATCCTGTACTCTTAAGCATATTTCTAGCTTGCTTTACTAAAGTTTCCTTTGATTTTTCTCTAACTGGTCTATAAATCATACCAGCTTGACAGAATCTACATCCATTTGTACAACCTCTGAAGGTTTCAAGAACTATTCTATCGTGAACAATTTCTGTATAAGGCACTATCATGTTTTCTGGGAATGATACTCTATCAAAGTTATTTATTATTCTCTTTTTAACAACTGCTGGAACATCATCATACTTTGGCTTAAAGCTCTTTATTGTTCCATCTTCATTGTATTCCACATCATAAAGTGAAGGTACATATATACCTCCAATCTTTGATATCTCTCTTAGGAAAGCCTTTTTGTCCCACTTTCCTTTCTTGTACTTGGCATAAACCTCAAGTACATCATCCATCATTTCTTCACCTTCACCAATTTCAAAGAAATCAACTATTCCAACTAACGGTTCTGGGTTGTAGGCACAAGGTCCCCCTGCCATAACTAAAGGTTCATCTTCTCCTCTTTCTTCTGCTCTTATAGTTACCCCTGACATATCAAGCATATTTAATATGTTTGTATAACTCATCTCATATTGAAGAGTGAAACCTAATATATCAAACTCTTTTAATGGAGTTTTAGTTTCTAATGTACATAGAGATATATTATTCTTTCTTAATTGCTCTTCCATATCTGGCCATGGAGCAAATACTCTTTCACAGTATGTATCTTTTCTTTCATTTATAGTATGATATAGTATTCTTGTTCCTAAGTGAGACATCCCCACTTCATAAACATCTGGAAAACAGAATGCAAATCTAATATCTACTTCTTCTGGATTTTTAATTATTTCATTTAATTCTCCACCTACATATCTAGCAGGCTTTTCTACTTTACATAGAATGTGATCTGTTATTTTATTCATTAATAGATCCTCCTAAGTTTATTTACATAATTTATTTCATATCTTCTAATTCTATCATAAAGCTTAGTGGCTTTCAAAAAGAAAAATAAGACAGCGTATAATTTGGATAAGAAAGATTCCAAAATTCTTTAAAGCAAATTTTCGATTCAATTTCTATAAAATTTAAAATACAAAAAATACATATTCAAATATTGTTTTAAATATAAAAAGAAACAAATATATAAATATATAAATATGGACCTAAATCCAAACAAAAAATTCTGCCTAAGCAGAACCTATCCTTATCTTTATTATTAATATTATTCTAATCAACTTATTTTTTTCTATAATTATTCGTGATGGAATCTTTCTTCTTACGTTCTTTAAAAAGTATTTTATTATTCTATTGCTTTAAGATTGTTAAATAAGAAACTCCCCTCTTCTTTTATTTCCTTTTCTAGCCTTCTAGGATGTTCAATAAACTCATCCTTATTTTCATCCAAATATTTGTTTATTAAATTTAATTGTTCAATTAGTAAATTCATGCCTTCCATCTTTTTATTATATATACCATCTATAATATCTGCCGTTATAGCTTCATATATATTTAATTCATCCCCACCAAAACTTTTTACGCCCACTTCTTTTATATAACTTTCTATATTTTCTACTGAAACTCTTGTATTTAGCTCTAAATTATCTGGATACTCACACTCATCTCTAATCCCCTTACACATCTTGCCTAAATAATCAAAGTTATCAATTAATCTTTTTGAAGATATCTTCTTTTTATCATTTATAGCAATTCCAAGCAATATATTAAGAGAAATTGATACTATAAGAACTATTATAAGAAAAATTGTTTTTCTCTTACTCATATTTCTCCCACTCCTTAATATTACTACGTACAAATTTCATATTTTCATTTAGAGAGTTAAGTCTACAATATTTAATTATCATGTATATATTTAAAAGTAATGAAATTAGCAAAATTATAAAAAAAAGAGAAACTGCATAGCAATTTCTCCACCTTATCTATATTAACTATTCTTACCTTATTATCTTAAGGAAGTGTATTTCCTGCTGCCTTAAATATATCGTACCATTCTTTCCTTGTAAGAACTATATCTGATGCCTTACAAATTTCCTTTAATCTTTCTACATTTGTAGTACCTGCTATACCTTGCATCTTAGCTGGATGTCTTAAAATCCAAGCCATAGCTATTGTTGTATTTGAAACCCCATATCTAGCTGCAATTTCATCAATTGTCTTATTTAACTCTGGGAACTTATCATTATTTAAGAAAACTCCTTCAAAGAATCCATACTGGAATGGTGACCATGTTTGTATTGTAATATCATTTAATCTACAATAATCAAGAACACTTCCATCTCTATTTATTCCTGCTTCATTTTCCATATTGACATTTAGTCCTGTTCTAATCATTCCTGAGTTAGTAACACTTAATTGAAGTTGGTTAAAGACAATCTTTTGATCTAAGTACTTTTGTAATAATTCTATTTGAAGTGAATTATGGTTAGAAACCCCAAAGTTTCTTACTTTTCCAGAGTTCTTTAATATATTAAACGCCTCTGCCACTTCTTCTGGCTCTACTAAAGCATCTGGTCTATGAAGTAAAAGAGCATCTAAATAATCAGTTTTTAGTCTTTTTAAAATTCCATCTACTGATTCTAAAATATACTCCTTAGAAAAATCATAGTTGCCATCCTTTTGATTTATTCCACACTTTGATTGAATGAACATCTTTTCTCTTAAAGAACTATTCATTCCTATAGCTTCTGAAAAAATTTCTTCAGACTTCCCTTTTCCATATATATCAGCATGATCAAAGTAATTTATTCCTTCATCTAATGCAGTCTTTACTAATCTTTCAACCTCATTGTTAGTAAGACCTGCTATTCTCATACACCCTAAAGATATTTGCGATACTTCCATATCTGTATTAGCTATTTTTATTTGCTTCATTTATATAACCTCCATCGCCTTTGAAAATGTTTTCTTTTATAGCTTACCACCATATATATAATTAAAGCAACTAAATTCTGTTCTTTCTAGTAATGTATATATAATTTATATAACAATATAAAATTAAAACTATAGGGATAAGTATTGCCCCTACAGAATATCCCCCAAAAAATTGAAATACCTTCGTAGATATTAGCTTATATGATATTAATTTTATCCCATCACCGCCTCCATTAACCCCCAATATTATTCCAATAAATATAATTACTCTCATTATTATTGAAACAGCTTTTTCACTAATCTTTACATCTCTAATTACCATAAATATATTTAAAATAAATGCCATTATTATAAAAGATACATATAATCCTCTTGCCCCTATTACTAAAGCATTACTTGATTGAATTACATACATAACTATAATTATAGGTGAAAAACCTACTAAAACTAACAGTTGTCTTATAAAGATACCAATTTGTATATCTTCCTTCTTTATAGGTAAATAATCTCTTATCTTTTCACCTTGAAATTTTAAATTCTCCCTATATTGACTATATTCAACCAGCAAAACTAGAACAGCACAAAGTACAACAAACATATACGCGTTAAATATATTTTCCATTAAAGGATTAGAACTGCTTAAGACATCTATAACCTTAATCCATCCTACAAGAAAAGATGCCCCTATACAAAAAAATTCAACTATATAAAAAACTACTCCATTTTTTAATCCACCTGAAACTACTCCTAGAAAATAAGGATTAAAATACTTTTTCCCCTTTTTTTCATTAACTATATAGGTGTAACTATAATAAACAGAGTAAAGTATAATGCCCATAACTACTATAGCTGCAGATCCCCTACTTCCAAAAAACTCTGGTATTGCCATGGAGCTTAAGGTTTGCAGTATTTCATTAGCTCTAACATTTATAATATCAACTTGTGGAACTCCTATATCTATAATTATTATAATATTCAACACAAATAATAGGATAAGTAGTAATCTATTAAGAATTTTTATTCTCTTACAATCTTTACCTAGGCTTTTATGGATATTTTTTTTAGTTATTAAATACACTACAAATATAGAATATAAAATTATTATTCCTTTTAATCCAGGCATCTCATCTCCAGATTTAAATAAGAATAACATTCCTATAGATGAAATAACTGTTCCAATATTAATTAACATTCCTATAAAATTTACAATAAAATAATCTCTATCCGTTATAGGTAAAACTTCTGATATTTTGCTCTTTCTACCAAATACAGGTCTATCCCCTATGTTTAATGAAATGCTAAGCAATATAAGTAGAACTCCACTAAAATTAAATTGAATAATATATTCATTTTCCCAAGGTTCTAAACTCCTCATCCCTATAAAAACTATACAAATACATATAAACAAATTTCCTATATTAGTTAATATACTTGCTCTTAAATCCCCACTTATTCCCTTGTAATAATCTAAACTAAGATACTTCCTCATAGTTTATTTCCCCCTCACCATAAACTATAGCATTAGATTTTTTATATGAATTAAAACAACTAAAAACAGCTATTACTATGCCTGCACTATACATTATTGACTTATCTACTATATTGAATTTATCGCTTTCTATTCCTAAGTAATAAAATACGATAGCTATCATTACCATTAATGCTGGAATTAATAATGCTCCATCTTCTTTATTATTTCTCAATCCCCTATCTGAATTTAAAAACAATAAAATATTTAATTCTATTATTACAACTGATAATTTATATATAAAATATCCTAGTTCAAGTTCTCCCTTATATGCTAATCCCACTCCCCCTAAAATAAACCCTAATATTACCTGAACATATGAATTTATATATTTAAGTTTTAAAATATCCTGTGTTTTCATAGGAAGGGTAAATAATAAATTATATTCTTTTTCTGTAATTAAAAGTGCAATTACTAATGGAAACATTACTACAACTAATTCTAACCCTGAATTATTTATAAATAACACTAGTGCAAATCCCATTATTCCAAGCAATGGACTAGGTAGAAAACCTTTCTTTGCTAATGTAATGTATATTTTTAATAAACTCACTATTTATTCACCCCTCTTTATATACCTGTCTTCTTACATACCAATAGTTAAAAATAAATATTAATATAATGATTGCTAATCCTAACCATAGCCCACTTTCACTTCCCCCAAGACTTTTAATAAATCTATTATTAAAAGATGAGTTAAAAATATAAAAAATACTTTCATCACCTGTAATTTCGAATATTATTAAGGGAATCAAATAAGGGGTTAACATTAAAATAAGTCCAAATATATTTACTAACTTTTCCCCTATACCTCTCTTTAAAAATCTAGCAATGTTTTTTACTGTAAAAAATAACAGTGCCATTATTATAAAAGCTGCTATTATTCCCCTTACTTCTATAATCAAAGAATTTTCCATCTTAATATTAAACATACCTATATAAGGAATTAGTAATAATAAAAATGCATATCCAAAGCTTAAAAATCTACTTATTACCAACTCTTCTTTATTTATAGGTAGAAATGTACTCATTTTAGTTATTTGACACTCATACTTTTGCTTTGGCAAAACCCAGAATACTACAAAGAAAACACTTGTAGATATTAAAGAAATAATATCTACAGCCTCAACTAAAACATTGAAATTTTCTGCATATACTTCTGAAAATAATGAAAACTCATAAATATTCTTAAAGGTATATTTAATAACTTTCATACTTACAATGCTTAAAATTAAATAAAGTATTAGATATAAATTAATACTTGTTCTCCCCTTGCCATCCATAGATAAATTCATAGTATATAACACTCTCTTAATTCTATCCTTCACTTTGCCCCCTCCAAATCAGATATTATTAATCACCTTATTGGGTAACTTTTTATGAAATTTAGTACTTATATACCTGTCTTTTTACATACCAATAGTTAAATATAAAATAAATACTAAACAATACTGCCCCTACAATAACACCAACGCTCTTATTACCTAAGGTTTGAACAAAACTACTTCCATGAATTGTATTTACTATATTATTAATTTCATCTTCATAATTAATTAAACTAAATAATGCTGGAATTAAATAAATTAAAAGTACCAATATAAAACCAATTATTTTTACTCTTTTATATGGCTTCTCATTTCTAAAGAATCTAGTTATATTTATAAAAGTTAGATATATAAATATTAAAATCATAATTACACATAACATTCCTCTTATACCCATTCCATAAAAGTTATTTATATCAATAGCATATAAGCTAAAATATAATACAAGAATTGATATTGAAACCAATAATAAATTAATAACTCCTTCAAGAAATATTTCTCCTTTTTTAGCAGGAAGAATTTCAAATATTTTTGATAACTTGTTATTGTTTTTTTGTGTAGGTAGAGCCCATTGTATAATTGATACAAGAACACCAGCAAATGGTGAATACATACGAAGTAAATTATTTAATATAAAACTATTATTTATAATGAATTCATGCTGAATATCATAAGCAATTGAATCAAACTGCATTTTAAAAAACATCATTCCCAAAAGGCATACTATAAATAAACAGACAAAGGATACAATATTCTTATTTCCATCAGTTACAAAATCCATCATTAAGGCTATTCTCTTAAATCTTCTCTTCATTTCTTATTACCCCAAATATGAAATGATAAGAAATTTTCTATATTAGGAACTATAGTTCTTAAATTCTTTAATTCTCCTACTAATTTTTCTCTTTTAATTAACCCCTCAAAGGAATTATCCCACTTTTTTATACCTATAAAGTCATCTTCATAGCCAACAATCTCAGATAAATCTCCCTTAACTATAGCAAAACTTTCTTGGATATTATCCATAGAATCAAATTCTAAAACTCTTCCTTCATGAATTAATGCTATATAGTCTGCTACCTTATCTAAATCAGAGGTAATGTGAGTTGATAAAATAACAGATTTCTCCCCATCTCCTACAAAATCTCTAAGCATATCAAGAAATTCTAGCCTTGCTACTGGATCTAACCCTGATGTTGGCTCATCTAAAATTAAGATTTGAGGGTCATGTGCTAATGCTAAAGCTAACATAGCTTTTGTCTTCATACCAGTAGATAAATCTCCACACTTTTTATTCATATCTATACCAAACTTCTTTATATACTCCATATAAACCTTGTGATCCCACTTATCGTAGAAAAACTCAAAGGTTTCTTCATGTTCTTCAATTGTTTTATTCTCTATAAGATAACTTTCTGCTGGTACATAACCTATATTGTTCTTTACAAAAACCTCATCTTTAATATTATCTTTTCCTAGAACTCTTATTTCCCCTGAAGCCCTTTTATAACTGTTTAGAATAAGCTTTAATGTAGTGGTTTTTCCAGCACCATTTTGACCTATAAATCCTAAAACTGTTCCTCTTGGAACACAAAATGATACATTTTTCAAAGAAAAATCCTTAAACTCAATACTTAAATCCTTAATCTCTAATAAATTCTCCATAATTTCAATTCCCCCTCAAAATCTTATTAACCCTTTTAATTATCTCTTCTTTTGTACACTTACCATCTAATAATTTCCCTACTATATCATCAAGTTCACAAAATAACTTTTCTTTATTTTCATTAATTAATTCTTCATTATCCTTAACTCTCACAAAGGTGCCTACCCCCGAAACAGAATATGTTATTCCGGCCTTCTCTAATTCTAAATAAGCCCTTTTTATAGTAATAGTACTAACATTAAGCTCCTGAGATAGCTTCCTAACAGAAGGTAGTAAATCGTTTTCCTTTAGACTACCATCTATAATTAAATCCTTTATTCCTTTTACTACTTGTTCATACATCGGCAAATCACTTGTATAATCTAAAATTATTTTCACTCATACACCTCCTTAAGTGTGTATACCATATATTCACAATATACACCCTTTATACAGTTTTTGTCAACACTTCAATTTTTAATCAATCCAATATAGTAGTTATATAAATAATCTGTCAATTAGGAGAACTTACAAAAAAAAATAGAGAAATTGCAAAGCAACTTCTCTTTCTAATCTTTTTTATTCTTTTTACTTACTAATAGTTCCTCAAGGGTCATGTTACCACTTTCCTTCAAGGTCTTTATAAGTTCGTCTTCATAAATTATTCCTAAAAGTCTCATATCATCATCTAAAACAAAAAAAGAATTAAACTTATTCCTATCTACTAGGCTTAAAACCTTAATTAAATCTCTCTTGTAATAGACAGAAATACTTTTATTCTCTATATACCCATCACTAATTAACCTTCTACTCTTTCTTACTATACTTCCCATAATTATATAAATAGTTTTTTCGTTCTCTAAGAAGGTTGTATATGTTAATAAAACTGATGCTAAAAGCAAACTAATATTGACCTTATGTATGTATATTGTTAATAAGAAACCTATCATAATAAATGCAGCTACCATAAAACTAGCTCTTACTAAAAGTTTCTTTGCTTTTTTATATAAGATTTTCTTACTTAAAAGTATCTCATATATTCTTACACCATCTAAAGGATACGCTGGCAACATGTTAAAGAAGAGTAACCCAAGATTTATCCATATGCTACTTTCAACATTTAATCCATATTCACTCTTTAAAAATATTAATACCATTGCTGAAACAAAGTTAAACAGGGGTCCAGAAACATATAAAATCAGTTTTCTATTTTCTGATAAATCATCGATATCATCTATCTCTGTTCCTGCCCCTGTTATATGAATTTTAAAACTACTTAATCTTAGCCCAAAATTATTTGCTACTAAGATATGAACTGCCTCATGCAGTATAACCCATATAAAACCAACCAACATTTGCTTATTTAAAGTACAAATTACTAATAAGAATATAAATTCTAATATTAGCTTCTTTCTTTTTCTGTCCATTTAAAACTCCTAAGGATTGCTAACAACTAAACGCTCTTTAAGGATGAAAAATCCATCATTTCTACTGGATCTTTTTCAACCCCCATATAACTTATCTTATATACTATTCCTTTAGTTCCTTCAGAGTCTAACACCCCTGTTTTACCTATTAACTGTCCCTTTTCTACCTTATCTCCTTCTTTAACATCAACGGTAGAAATTAATCCATAGTATGTCTCTATACCATTTCCATGGTCAACTATTATATGTTTTTCATCTCCATCTTCCTTAATTTCTCTTATCTTTCCATCAAAGCTTGCAATAACATCCATTTCACTATCTGTCTGTATTATAATTCCTACATTTTCACCTGATAAATGAGATACTGTCCCTACTACTGGTATTACATAGTTATCCTTTATATCTTCTTTAAGAGTTTTATCACCTGTTACAAAACTCTTAAAATTATCTATATAGTCTAAAATGTTTTCTTTATAATCCTCCACCCCAGGTATATTCATGGCCATTACTGCTTCTTCAACATCAAAATTCTTATCTAAAGCTTCTCTAGTTACAATATACGCTTCTTTTGCACCCTCTATAGGAATCACCCTTATTCCCATAAAAATCATCAAAAGGATTAAGGCTCCAGCAAGTTGAAAAATAAACTTTTTTACAAACCTATTTTCTATTCTATTATTACTACTTTTTCCTCTTCCTAAATAATCATAAGAAGAAGCTGGTTTAGGTGTTTTCCCCGGTACCTTATTCCTTAAGTTTTTATAGTATTTCTCGTATTGCGACTTGTACTCTCCCATCTCTTTCCTCCTAGTAGTTTTACTAATAAATTATATTTTCACTATATGGTTAATATTCCTATGTCATAATTTAACTCAATTTTTTAGAGAAAAGTTTAATAACTTTTAATAAAAAATGTGGAGTGGATATTTATTTTGTTTGTTCCGTCGCTACGCTCCAAGTCACATCAAAACAAATATCCACTCCACGCCTACTAAAGGTAAGGAAATTATAAACTTACTATCCTTGATTTTATATTTTTTTAATATGAAATTATAATAATACCTTTGAGTTATAGCCAATTGAAATTTTATACTTTCCTAGACATTAAAAAAAAGAAATTGCTTAAGCAATTTCCATTTTAAAAAAGTATCTTTTTCTTTCTCATAGAAATATTTAAGACCATTGCTACACCAATTACAGTAGTTAATAAAGAGCTACCTCCATAACTTATTAAAGGCAACGTTATACCTGTTATAGGCAAAAGCCCTATAGTCATACCTATATTTTGTGTAACTGCAAACATAAAATAAGATATAACTCCAACACAAACTATAGATGCAAATCTATCTCCACAATTTCTTGAAATTACTATCATCTTTGTAATTAACACTCCATATAAAAGTAAAACAAATACTCCTCCAATAAAACCCCATTGCTCTGCTATGGCTGAAAATATAAAATCTGTTTGTATTTCTGGTACATTAGTTCCTGCATATCCAGGATCAATATCAGAATCAAAGGATTTATCAATTCCAGTTAATCCCCCTGCTCCAATTCCTATAACTCCTTGAGTATATTGATATGATAAATCATCTGCATATTCCTCTGGATTTAAGAAAGAATTTATTCTATCAGCCCTATATCCTCCAAGTAATCCTGAGTACCAAACAAATACAATTCCTATAGCTAAAACGGATAAGCCTCCAATTATAACTCTCTTATCTAAACCTGCTATAAAAAACATTCCAAGCACTATAAAAAAACATACCATTGTCATTCCCATATCCCTTTGTAACAATATAAAGAATACTGGAACTGCTATATAAACCCCTAATCTAAGTAAATTTCTTATATCATTAATCTTATAATCCATCTCATTTAATAGCTTGGCTACCATCAATATAATTCCATACTTAGCTATTTCAGATGGTTGGAACAGACAAATTTTTAAATCTATCCATCCTCTTGCTCCATTAACTTCAACACCCACCTTAGGTATCCATACCATCAGTAATAATATTACTGATGCCCAATAAATTATAGGAATATAATTATAAATAACTCTGTAATCTACAGTTAATATTATGTAAAGAGCTACCATAGAAATTAAAAACCATATAATTTGTCTCTTAGTAAAATAAAATGGCCCAAGTACAGGAAAAACTTCTCCCTTAGTACATAAATATATATTTAGTATCCCAAACATTATTAATAATAACATTGATATTAATATCCCCTTGTCAATCTCTTTAGCAAATCTACTGTCCAATTTATATCTTTGTATAACCCTATTAGTATTCAGCATTTTCTCATCTCCATAATTTTACTAGCTTAATTATATATTTAAAGACCCCCAATATCCATATTACTTCTAAAACTGTAATAATTATTTAATTTATAGCATTAAAAAAGAGAAATTGCTAAGCAATTTCTCTTTTAACTATCTTTTTGCTAACTCATTTATTAGAATTTCTGCTGTTCCTATGTTAGTTGCAACTGGTACCTTATGGACATCACAGATTCTAATTAATGCTGAAACATCTGGTTCATGTGGTTGAGCTGTTAAAGGATCTCTTAAAAAGATTACTAAATCTATGTCTCCTTCAGCTAAACTTCCACCTATTTGCTGGTCACCACCATATGGTCCTGATAAATATCTATGAACTTTTAATCCTGTAGCCTCATTAATTTTTAATCCTGTAGTTCCCGTCGCTACAAGTTCATGATTTTTCAAAATATCCTTATGCTTCTTTGCAAAGTTAATTATTTCTTCCTTTTTCTTATCATGAGCAATTAATGCCACTCTCATAATCTCATCCCCCTAAATTCTTAGAAATGTATCTTTTTCTTTCTCATACCTATGTTTAGAACTAGTCCTACAGCCATTGTTGTTGTAAGCAAAGAACTTCCTCCATAACTTATAAGTGGTAATGTAATACCTGTTATAGGAATAAGTCCTATTGTCATACCTATGTTTTGAGTTATGGCAAATAAGAAATAGGATACTAGTCCAATACAAACTAATGATGCAAATCTATCCTTTGCTTTTCTTGCTATGTTAATCATTTTAGTAATTAGTATTCCATACAGTAATAATAACAGCATGGCTCCTAAAAATCCCCATTGTTCTCCTATAGCTGCAAATATAAAGTCTGTTTGAATTTCCGGAACATGAGTACCTGCATATCCAGGAGAAACCTCTGGATCTAATGATGGTCTTGTTCCTACAACCCCTCCTGATCCAATACCAATTAAAGATTGATTTAACTGATATCCTTGAGCTGATGTATCTGTTTCTGGATTCATAAAAGCTGTTATTCTTGCCTTTTGGTGAGGTAATATTAATCCTGAATTCCATAAAACAACTACTCCAATAAGTAATGCAGAGAATCCACCTATTATTATACGTCTATCTAACCCTGCAATAAATAACATACCTAAAACTATAAAGAAACAAACCATTGTCATTCCCATATCTGGTTGAATAAGAATCAAGCTTACTGGTATCATACAGTAAATACCTATCTTAATTATATTTCTTAAGTTATTAACCTCATAGTCCATTTCCTCTAAGAGTTTGGCTACCATTAAAATAATACCAAACTTGGCCAGCTCTGCAGGCTGAAGATTCGATATTCCTATATTAATCCACCCCCTAGCTCCATTAACCTTAACACCAATCCCAGGGATCCATACACATAATAGCAAAATAACTGAACCCCAATAAAAAACAGGTACATATCTATAGATAACAGAATAATCTACTGCCACTAAAAAATATAAAGCAACCATAGATATAATAAACCACATAAATTGTTTCTTTACAAAAAAGAATGGTGCTACATCGCCCTTTGTACATAAGTATATGTTAAGCATTCCATACAGCATAAGTGCTATAGCTGAAAATAGTAGTCCCTTATCTATCTCTCTAATAAGCTTAAAATCTAATTTATATCTACTTAAAATTCTATCTCTTCTCTCCAATGTTACACCTCCATACTTTCAGAGATTACAAACATAATTATATATTATTATTGCCTTTTTCTCTATAAAATAAATATAATATGACAAAATATAAGAAAATATTAATTTTTTTCTACCAAAAATAAGAAGAACTTCGAGCAAAGCTCGAAATTCTTCTATCTTCCTCTTACAGCTTTAATAGGAATATTAGCTACTAAAGACGAAGGGGCATCTCCTTCAATACACTCACTCTTAGTAACAGAAATTTCTACGTCATCTGATTGGATTTCTATATATTTAGATAATACTTCTAATATTTCATCTCTCATTTTATCTAAGGTTTCTCCAGGAATATCTCCTCTATCATGAATAAGTATTAATCTTAGTCTATCTTTTGCAACCTCTTTGGGTTTAATTTTTGCTGAAAAACCATCAAAAAGTCCCATATTCTCAGTCCCTCCTTTATTTACGTCCAAATAACTTCTTTAAAGATCCAAAGAATCCTGCCGAATTTTCTTGTAAATCCATTATAGGAACATCTTCCCCTGTAATTCTCTTTGCTATATTTCTAAACGCTTCACCTGCATAAGCTTTTTCTTCTAAAACAATTGGTTCCCCCTTATTAGTTGACACAGTAATATTTTTGTCATCTGGAACAACCCCAACAAGCTTTACTGATAGAGTTTCAATTATATCTGAAACATCTAACATGTCCCCTCTTCTAGTCATTTCATAATTTAGTCTGTTTACTATTACTCCATGATCTTCTAATCCTTTTGCATCAAGCTTACCAATTACTCTATCAGCATCTCTTACTGAAGTAATTTCTGGATTTACTACAACTATTGCTCTATCAGCTCCAATTACAGCATTTTCGAAACCTTGCTCAATTCCTGCTGGTGAATCTATAAGAATATAGTCAAAATCCTTCTTTAATTCATTAACTAACTTTAACATTTGTTGTGGACTAATATCATCCTTGTCCTTTGTTTGTGCTGTTGGAAGTAAGAATAGATTTTGAAATCTCTTATCTTTAATTAAAGCTTGTTTTAATCTACATCTTCCCTCTATAGCATCAACAATTGTATATACTATTCTATTCTCTAATCCCATTAACACATCTAAATTTCTTAATCCTGTATCACCATCAACAACTACAACTTTATTCCCTAATGCAGCTAATGCTGTACCTAGGTTAGCTGTTGTTGTTGTTTTTCCAACGCCACCTTTTCCTGATGTTATTACTATCGATACTCCCATTTACGAATCCCTCCACACTTTAATATATATACTTATTAGTTAAATACGGTTCAACAATTATGGCATCATCTTTTACTTTTGCCACCTCTGGATATTTAGGCTTTTCAAAATCATCTGGAGAAATTGTTATTATATCTCCTATTTTTAAAATTTCAGGTTGAAGTGCAAATGCTGCTATTATAGCTTTTCTATTTCCTCCAACTCCTGCATACACATTTCCTTTTATACTACCAAGAACAATTATATTGCCCCCTGCATATACTTCGGCACCACTATTTACATCTCCAACAATTACAATGTTTCCTTGAAAGTCAACACATTGTCCACCTCTTACAGTCTTTCTAATGAACTTAGTTCTTCCTTCATAAACTCCATTAAATATTTTTGATTCCGATTCTTTATCCTTTATATCCTTATCTTCAAACACTATATCCTTTATACCAATCTCTTCAAACAAAACAACTTTTAAACTTTCTACATCTTTTTCTGTTAAAGAGGAAAGCTTTGTTGTTATGCATAAAGTTGATCCTTTATAGAACTTCTTTCCTTTTGAAAGTTTTTCTATTAATGCATCTAACATCTCTTCAAAGTTGCCAAACTTATCTATATTTATTATTGCATTTAATCCTTCTTTATTTCCTTTTATAATTATTCTATCATTTCCCATTGGCTACCCTCCACCAATTACTAGCACTTATATAATTCAACAAAAAATATTGCATTCCTTCTTATTATAAGAAATCTATTTTATTATATCATTAAATATTATGATTTTGTAGACATTATCATAAATTTGCTGAAACTGGTAATATTTAATTACGATAAAAAAAGGAGAAATCATAACGTGATTTCTCCTTTAAATGTTTCTTATTAAAATTAATTACTTGACTTATTGTCCGCTGGAGCTCCTACTACATATTTTTGATAACTTTCAGAAGTATATCCCTCTGGTAATCTATCTTTAAAATATGCCTCATAAACAGCACGAGCTACTGACGCAGTATAATATCCATGTCCTCCATCATAAATAACCCCTACAAACGCTATTTCAGGATCATTTAATGGTGCAAAACTGACATATGTTGCATAAGGTGCTCTTCCTATATCAGATTGATTATCCCTAAAATCAGCTGTACCTGTTTTACCACCTGTTTCTATTGGGAATCCTCTAAATGCAGCTGCTGCTGTTCCTCCATCTTCATTGTTTGCTCTTCTCATACCATCTCTAATTGCATCTATAGTAGATTGTTTCATATCTATCTTTTCTACTACCTCTGATGGAAATTCTTGAACCACCTTACCATCTGGTGTGGTTATTTTATCAACAAAATGAAGTTTATATCTTGTTCCACCATTAGCTAAAGTTGCAATATACCCAGCAAGTTCCATAGGGGTAAAGTTATTCATACCTTGACCTATAGATGAGTTTACTTCTTGAGCTGGAGACTTTATAACAGTACCTCTATCATTTATTATAAATCTAGCAATAATTTCTGCTATAGTATTTGCTTGAGCTGCTTCATTATAAGTTTTACCTTTAGATTTATATTCCTCTACATTTTTCTTATATACATCTGAATTTTTCATTATAGTTTTAATATCGTCTACTAAAGTTTTTGCAAGTTCTTCATTGCTAGTTATTTCTTCATCAGTACCTAACTTCCAAAATGCAGATTCCACTTTATCTTTTAAACTCTTTTTAGCATTATAAACTTTTTCGCTATCTTCATCCCTATATGAATAATCAAAAGGAATAAAATTATACATATTCTCATATGAACCACTCTCTAAAGCTGCTGCCAAATCAAACTTAGCATAATATATTGCATTTTCCTTATATGCATCAAAACTATATACTTGCCCAATTCTTTCTTCTATTTCTATACCAGTTCCTCTCTCAGTTTTACTATTAACATCATATCCAAGACCAAACTTCCATGCATATCTTGCAATAGTGTCCATAGCATTAACACCACCACCTGCTTTTTGATATAATCTATAAGCAATTTCATAAAAATAGTAGTTACATGAAACTTCTAGTGCTTTTCCTACGTCTACAGCTCCATGAGTTTGATGCCTAGTAGTATATATTAAACACTCTGGTTGAAAGCTTCCATATACATCTGAATGCTCAGTAAACTTTCCTTTATCATAGATTATTGTATCTGGATTTACAACCCCTTCTTCTAAACCAGCAACTGCAGTTAAAGGCTTAAAAATAGATCCTGGTGGTAATAAACCTTGTGTTGCATAGTTAAAGAAAGATCTAGGATATAAATCGTATATATCTCTTCTTCCTTTACCATCTCCATAGTCTGGAAATAAATCATCTACTGTAACATCCTTCAAGTTTTTAGTTTTTATCAGTTCTTTTCCAAATGCCTCAAGATCCGGATTAAAATACTTTTTATACTCATCAGTAGTAAGCTGTCCTGGTATAGCAAATAAATTAGGATCAAAATCTGGATATGATGCAGATGCTAGTATTCTTCCAGTTTTCACTTCAACTGCTACTACAGCTCCTCTATTAGCTGTGTTAAACTCACCATTATTCTTTGCTTTAATCTCTTCCATCTTATCTTTTAATGCTTGCTCTGCAGCATATTGAACATCTTTATCAATTGTCAAATGAACATTATTTCCTGGGTAAGATTCTAGCTTAAATAACTCCTCAGTTACTCTACCTGTAGAATTTACTTTTACTGTAGTCCCACCTTTTACACCTTTTAATTGTTCTTCAAAGGCTGCTTCTATTCCTGAAATACCAATAAGGTCTGAAGATGCATCGTATCCTCTTAGCTCATAATTCTCTTTTTGAGATGTATCTATAGAAGATAAATATCCTAATACTGATGATGCAGTATTTTTATATGGATAATATCTAATTGGCTCTTGAACAACATCAATACCTGGTAAGTCATTAAGTCTTTGCATAATATTGAAGTATATATCTTTTTCTATATTGCTTGCAATTGTTACAGATTTATATCCACTATAACTTCTCATTTTTAATGCATCTTTTATTACAATATAATCTCTTTGTTGTGTAAGACTATATTTTTCAGATACAACTTTTGCAATTTCTTCTCCAGACATGTTTTTAATCATATCTTCCTCTTCTTTTGTAGGATTTGGATATATTAAACTAATTAATCCATAATCCTTAACAAGCTTATAATAGATTTGTTGAGGTGTAATTTTAACTAACTCCTCATCTATTTTAGCTTTTTGTTCATCACTAAGCTCATCAACGTCAGGATATAATTTCTTCTGTACTTCAGCATCAAAATTTCTATCCTTCTTAAATCTTAAATCTTCTATCCTAATTAAATCATCATCACTATTTTTATATTCCAAATACCACTGATTTTTATCATTTAACTTTAATATGAGAGTATCTTCAAAAGTCTTCCCATTATCCTTAAGTATCTTAAAAACTTCATCCATAGTAGTAAAGAATTGTTTGTTTGATAAATCTGTAGACGTATAGCTTATTGAATAAGTTTGCTTATTTGTAGCTAGAACATTTCCATCTTGGTCGTATATAATTCCTCTTGGCGCCTTTTCTGATACAAATTTTGTTGATGTTGTATCCGCCTTTTCCTTATAATCATCATGTTTATATACTTGAATATAAAGAAGCTTTACTGTCATCACTGTAAATATAATTCCCATAATTATTAGTAAGACAGAATATCTTGATAATTGTTTTTTCTTATTGGGTTTATTAACTATCATTTAAACCTCCACTTTGTTTTTTCCTCATCATTATATAAAAACTTATAAAATAAAGGATAAGCAAAAAACATAATTATAGAATTGTAAAGTCCAGCAAAAATACCTCTTAACACATCTACTTTAATTTTTAATAAATACATTATAATAAAGATTCCAAACACTCTTAATGAAGTAGTTACAAACATAGTTCCTACAGGAATAAGTTTCTTATTTCTCCATATACCTTCACCAACTAATCCTGCAAAAAGACAACATAACATATTGACTAATGCATTAATTCCAAATCCATTAAAAAAGAATATATCTTGTAATAATCCACTTATTACTCCTATAAATACTGCTTCTTTTTTTCCATTAATTATAGAATAGGCTATTGCAAATATAAACAAGAGACTTGGATATATACCTTTTATAGATATAAAGGGTAACAATGAATTATCTAATATCAATAATATTATTGATATTAATACTATTATAAATCTCCTCATATCTCACACCTCTTAGTCATATTTTATTTCTCTTTTATCTTTTGGAGCCACTATAAATAATTCCTCTATTTTATTAAAATCAACATAAGGTTTTACTATAGCACTCTTCATTACTCTAACCCTATCTTCTTCAACAGAAACTACTTCACCAATTTTAATTTCTTTTGGATAATATCCTCCTAGTCCTGAAGTAACTATAACATCTCCTTCTTTTACTTCTGAATCTATCGGAAGATTAAGAACCTTAGCTAAATTATTATTAAAATAATCTTTGTAGCCTTGTAGTATTCCTGTGTTTTCTCTAGTGCTGTCTACCATAACAGCAACCTTTACATTTTCGTTTACTATACATTGCACAATAGCCCAATTTTTCCCTACAGAAGAAACTTGTCCCACAAGACCATCAGCTGAAATTACTACCATTCCTTTTTCTATTCCATCGTCTTTTCCTCTATCGACAATGTATCCATTTAATATACTATCGCCACTAATTCCTATTATATTAGTCCCTATATAATCATAGTTATTCTTTTCATCTTTAAAATTTAAGACCTTTTGAAGTCTTTCATTTTCTTCTTTCAATTTAGAATACTCGTCTATTTCGGCCTTAAGCTTATCATTTTCTTTCTTTAATTCTTTATTTTCATCTCTAACATCTGAAAAATTTAAAAAGAAGTCAACAAAATCTTTTACACCTCTATTAAAACCGTATGCAACTTTTTGAACTGGATTTAAAGTGCTGCCTGCTCCACTTTCAAATCCTTTATCTTCTCTACTAACAGTAAGGGTAATTAACCCTAAAAATGCAACTGACAGCACTATAATAGTTACTGTCAGTTTGTTCTTAAGAAGCTTCATATATTATGCTCTATCTTTCTTCTCTACTTATTTTGTCGAAATCCTCTAGAGCTTTTCCTGCCCCTAGAACTACACAGTCAAGAGGTGATTCCGCTATATGAACAGGCATATTTGTTTCTTTTCCAATTAACACATCTAATCCCTTTAATAAAGCTCCTCCACCTGCAAGCATTATTCCTTTTTCCATAATATCAGCTGCAAGTTCTGGTGGAGTTTTTTCTAATGTTGTTTTAATAGACTCAATTATTGCATATACAGGTTCTTTAAGAGCTTCTCTTATTTGAGACTCTGAAACTTCAATAATCTTTGGAAGACCTGTTATTAAGTCTCTTCCCTTAATTTCAATTATTCTATCTTCATCTTCTACTTTGTAAGCAGATCCAATTTCCATCTTTACTTGCTCTGCAGTTCTTTCACCTATCATAAGGTTATACTCTTTCTTAATATAAGCTATAACTGCTTGATCTAATTCGTCTCCAGCAACTCTTAATGACTTACTAGTTACAATACCTCCAAGAGATATAATAGCTACTTCAGTAGTTCCTCCACCAATATCTACTATCATACTTCCTGTTGGTTCACTTACTGGAAGTCCAGCTCCTATAGCTGCTGCCATTGGCTCTTCCATTAAGATAACATCTCTTGCTCCTGCAAGCTTTGTTGCTTCTTCAATAGCTCTCTTTTCTACTTCTGTTACTCCTGATGGATAGCATACTATAATTCTAGGTGCTTTAAATCCACTCTTACTAGCAGCCTTTTCAATTAATGATTTAATCATAGTGTGAGCAACATCAAAGTCAGCTATAACTCCATCCTTTAAAGGTCTTATTGCAACTATGTTCCCTGGTGTTCTACCAATCATAAGTTTAGCTTCAGCACCTACTGCTAAAGGCTTCTTTGTTAAATTATTTATAGCAACAACTGAAGGCTCTCTTAAAACTACTCCCTTTCCTTTTACAAAAACAAGAGTATTCGCAGTACCTAAATCTATTCCCATGTCTTTACTTGTTCCAAAAAATCCCATTGTATTTTTCCCCTTTCAGTTATATAATTCCTTTTTCTTTTAAACTTGTATATTCATTATTTCCAATAATAATATGATCTAATAATTCTATTCCTATTATTTTACCACACTCTTTTATCCTTGCGGTTATGTTAATATCTTCCTTGCTAGGAGTAGAGTCTCCTGATGGATGATTATGACATATTATGATTGAAGCTCCACCACATCTTATAGCTTCCGAATAAATTTCTCTTGGATGTACTATAGATGTGTTTAAGCTACCTTTAAATACATCCTTGACTTTTATAATTTTATTCTTAGTATTTAATACTACTAACTTTAAAACTTCCTGATTTAAATAACTCATTTCATTCATAAGTAATTTATATATATCCTTTGGAGTTGATATTCCAACTTCAATTCTATTACTTTTTAGAGTATTAAATCTTTTAAAAAGTTCAGCTACAGCTAATATCTGTGATGCCTTAACCTTTTTTATTCCTGTTATTGAAGTTATTTCGTCGTATGATGCATTCATAATACCGTCTAAGCCTTGTAACTCACATAATATTCTTTGACTTAAAGAAAGAACATTTTCTCCTTTAACGCCACATCTTAATATTATTGCTAATAACTCTGAATTATTTAGACTTTCCGCTCCTAAAGAAAGTAATTTCTCTAGAGGTCTTTCACTTAATGGTAAATCTAAAATCTTAAGATTGTTGTCCATTTACACACTCCTCTTAAATTAGATTCCCCACCCCTTATACTATTTTATCCATCATACTTTTAAGCTTATTTAAAGGAAGACCTACAACATTATAGTAACATCCTTTAATTTCTTCTACAAAAATACCACCCTTACCTTGAATTCCATATGCTCCTGCTTTATCGAATGGTTCTTTGCTCTCTATGTATTTAATTATCTCTTCATCCTTAAGCTTTGAAAACTTCACTTCAGTACATAAGGAATCTTTTATAATTTTCCCTGTCTTTGTATTTATTAATACAATTCCAGAATAAACATTATGTGTTCTTTCGCTTAAATCTTTAAGCATACTAAAAGCCTCTGTCCCATCTTTAGGCTTACCTAAAATTTTATTATCTAAAGTTACGATTGTATCTGCTGCTATTATAATTGCGTCTTCATGTATACTCTTTTGTACATCTATAGCTTTACCTAAAGCTATATTTTCTACATATTCTTTTACATTTCCTTTAAAAACAACCTTATTTTCATCAAAATTACTTATAATAACTTCGAATTCTTCAACTAATCTAGATAATAATTCTTGTCTTCTTTCAGAAGCTGAAGCTAATACTATCTTCAATTTTCTCACTCCTAAAGTATACTATCAAATAGTATTGCCATTTTTATCATTTTATAGACATATTTTTTTTTGCATTTTTTATAAAATCTTAGGTGTAGTAAATGGTTGTAAGCATTACTACACCTAATATAGTTTATCATTATATATACTTATAAACAAGTATGTTCATTTAATTCTAATGCATTTTAATTTATTCTTAAGATTTTACTATACTCGATATTTTATGAGCAATTTATATAAGAAATCCTTAGATGCTTTAACATCCTTTTTAGTATATTCATCAGGTAATTCTTTAATAACTTTTACCAAGTTTTGAACTTCTTCACTAGGACTTTTTATATTTGCCGCTGTTTCTTCTGTCCACTTTTTAAAATCAACCGTTTTTACTGATTTCACGTCACTTTCTTCAAACTTATTTATTATCTGCAAGTATCCCTCTATTATTTGTGCCTCTATCTTTTTTTCTGAAGAGTCCTTTGGTATAGAGCACTTAATAGTAAAGTTATTAATTGATGCTTTAGTTAGCTCTTCTGTTTTTTTTGCACTTTCTTCATCAATATAGATACCAGCCATAACTTTGAACTTACCTTCCTCCTGAATTACAAATCCAGTCATAGAAGAAGGTAATGTTGTTAAGGCGCTATTGGCATTTTCCTCTTTAGAAAACAATCCACATTGAATTACTTTAAATATATTACTATCCGCATCTGTATTAACGCCTTCTTCTTGCTGATTTTTATTTGGCACTTTCAATGGATTACTTATTTCCCCATCACTAAAAAACATTTTGAATATAGTAATTCCTATAGCTACTGCTAAAATAATGATTAATAGAATCCATAAAAAAAAGCCTCCTCCACCCTTCTTCTTATAGTCATATCTTGTGTATCTCATATTCTACCCCCTTACTTTTTTAATATTATGTATATTAATTAAAAAGGATAAATATTCGTACTTAAAGTAATGAAATTATAAAATTATTATCCTTAACCTTATATTTTTAAATATGAAATTGTAATAATATCTTTGATTCTATAACAGAGTAAATCTTTATATTTTCCTAAAGAATAAAAAAAATCTCTACTTAAAATAAATTTAAGTAGAGACCTTATATATTCATACACTAAAAATTAAAATACTCTTCTTGCCCCTGCATATCTTGTTCTGTAGTATCCCTCACTAAGTGAGCTTATTTTCACCCTACCACTTGATGCTGCATGTATAAAATCACCGCCACCAATGTATAAACCAACATGACCTAAGTATCCTACTGTATTGAAGAACACTAAGTCTCCAGGCGCTAAATTATTTCTTGACACTGCACTTCCTGCACTAAATTGTGAGCTAGCTGTACGTGGTAAACTAACCCCAAAATGTCTATATACATAACTTGTAAAGCCAGAACAATCAAATGCATTTGGTCCATTTGCACCATATACGTATGGTCTTCCTAAGAAGTTATAAGCATAATTTGCTACTTGGCTTGATGACTTGTTCACTCCTCTGTTTATAGAAGAACTTGTATTTTTCTTACCTGTTGTGTTTGATGATCTTGAAGGTTGTACGGTATTTTGTTCTTCAACCTTTTTAGGTGACACAATTACTTTATTAACCTTAAGTTCACTTGTCTTAAGTACTACACCCTGTTTTGTCTTTGCACTTGTATCTGCGCTTATACTTTCTGCACCTACCATTGCAACTGCTGCACATACAACTGTAATAGCTACAGCCTTAGTAAGTATCTTTCTTTTTGAAATCATAGATACTCCCCTTCCTTTAAGAAAGTTTCACTTCCCACAATAGTTTTAGTAAACATTTTCACACACATTTATAGGACGTTTCCCTCACCCTACTTTTTAATTATAGTAATTTATTCCAAAATAGTCAAGCCACTTTATTTACATATTATTGTCTTTGCATAATAACAAGATTTCTTCCATTCTCTTCTTCGTCCTGAAAAAAATCTTTAGTCATCCTTTCTACTTTGAATCCTTTACTATTCCAAAAGGAAATGCCCTCTAAATTGTTTTGTACGACTCCAACTTTTATAGTATCTATTGTATATAGTCTCATAAAATATTCTATGACTCCTTCAACAATTTCAGAACCGTAACCTTCATTTCTTAATTCTTTTTTTATTATGAAAAGCCATATAAATAATTCTTTCTTATTTTCTAACTCTAATCTTCCTTTAAACACTCCAACTAGCTCATTATTTTTGTATATTTCTAAAAAGAATTCATTTTCTGTTACATAATATTCCAAAAATCTTCTATAAAACATTTGACTATCTAATGAATAGCAAGTATGATCTTCACTATTATTTATTTTTATCCAATTATTTAATTCTTCTAGCCCATCTTCCTCTACACTGGATACTATATAATCCTTAAATTCAAAATCAATATCTACCAATTAACTCCCCTCCCATTAAATCACTTAAATATAATAATTCTACAGAGAGTTTATATTCCCTTCCTTTAATTAATAGTTATCCATAGTTTTAGACAAAAAATGTTATAAAACTGTAATAGCACCTTTGACTTATAGTTAATTAAAATTTTATATTTTCCCAGACAGAAAAAAGAGACCATCAATAGATAGTCCCTATTCTAATTCCTATTTATTAGCTGCATAAAAGCATCTCTTTGGAGATATTATCTTTTCTTCCGACTTAAGAACCTTAATTGCCTTATCTACATCCTTCTTATCTAATCCAGATATTTCTGCAATTTGTCCTCCCTTTAAAGGTTCATCTGAATTATTTAAAACGTCTAACACTTTATCTTTAATATCCATCTTCTATTCCTCCTTGAATTTCATTACTATAATTCATATTATACCCATAATATGTTAATCAATCAATACTAATTATTAATTAATACAAATAATTAACATATTAAAGTTTTTTCTCACTCATTGATTGCCTCCATATTGCTAAATCATAAATTTAAATATTCAGCAATTCTTTATTTGCCTTTTCACCTTGTCCACACTCTTCTCTATTAACAAAAGAAAAAAACTGCCAAAAGCAGTTTCTTCCCTATCTTAATTATCATTATTATCTCATTTATTTTGCTTAACCTTATTTAATAGCCTTTAATACTTCTAATAAGTATTCCCACACCTTCTTAGTAGAAGAAATAGATAAATGTTCTTCTGGAGTATGAGCTCCTCTTATGTTAGGTCCGAAGCTTATCATATCTAAGTCACCAAGGATTTCTTCAAATAAACCACATTCAACTCCAGCATGTAAGGCATAAACTACAGGCTCATCACCATACATCTTCTTATATACATCTTTGCAAATCTCTCTTATTTTAGAATCCGCTTTATATTCCCAGCCTGGATATCCATCATTAGCAGAATACTTAGCTCCAGCTAACTCAGTAATTGTCTTAATCTTCTCTTCTATATCAGCTCTTAAAGATGGTACTGAACTTCTAACAGCACTATCAAAAATAACTTCTGAGTCAGTAGTTGTAAGTATACCTATATTGGTTGAACTTTCAACTAAACCATCTATGTTACGACTCATTGTATTTACTCCATTAGGATAAACAAATAATAAATTTACAGCCTTTTCAGTAGTTTCTTTATTAAATGCCTTCTTGCTTTCTACAGAAACTTCCTTAACAGTTAAAGAAACTCCTGGATCTTGTGCTTCTAATTCCTTTTTAAATACCTTATCCCATGTTTCAACTATTCTTACTAGCTTTTCTTCATCTGCTGACTTTATAGCTATTATTCCATCTGCTTCTCTTGGGATAGCATTATTCTTAGAACCACCATTAATAGATACTATTTTATAATCTATCTTTTCTAATAAGTCCTTTAACACTCTACCCATAAGTTTATTAGAGTTACCTCTCCATTCATGGATATCTGAACCTGAATGCCCACCTTTTAATCCTCTTACTGATATTTCAAATATCTTTTCATCATTTAAAGTTTCCCAAGTGATATCTAAAGAAGATTTAGTTCTTATTCCACCAGCACAACTTACTAGTAAATACCCTTCTTCTTCACTATCAATATTAAGAAGAATTTTTCCTTGTATGTCATCTTTATTTATGTTCATAGCACCAGTCATACCTGTTTCTTCATCTGTAGTTAAAAGAACTTCTATAGCTGGATGTTCTATTGAATTATCTGCAAGAACTGCCAGAGCATAAGCTACTGCAATACCATTATCTGCCCCTAAAGTAGTTCCATCTGCATATATTTCATCACCCTTAACAACTAGCTTTATAGGATCCTTAGTAAAATCATGTTCTGTATCCTTATTCTTTTCGCACACCATATCCATATGACCTTGGATTATAACTGTAGGTGCATTTTCATATCCCTTAGTTGCAGGTTTTTTAATTATTACATTTAAGGCTTTATCTTGAATTGTTTCTAATCCAAGATTCTTACCAAAGTTAACTAAGTAATCACTTATAGCTTTTTCATTACCTGATCCTCTTGGGATATTAGATATCTCTTCAAAATATTTAAATACTTCATAAGGTTGTAAGTTTTGTAAAATTTCCATTATTTTGACTCCTTTTCAGATATAATATGTTAAAATTATACTATAAACATCTACAGTATATCATAAAATTATTTTCTTATTTTAATTATGTGCAAAATAAATAAACATTACTTACTTTTTTAATGTTTGCACATAATAATTTTGACAAAAAACATTATTTTTTAGGAGGAATCTCAAATGCAAAAAACTAAAATGATTTTTACTATCGGGCCTGCTAGCGACAATGAAGAAACTTTAAGAAAATTTATTAAAATTGGTATGAGTGCTGCAAGACTAAACTTTTCTCATGGTACTCATGAAACCCATAAAGAAAAAATTAATCTTATAAAAAAATTAAGGGAGGAAATGAACTCCTCAACTGCAATAATTCTTGATATTAAGGGTCCTAAAATTAGAACTCATAATTTTGTAAATGATGGTATTGAATTAAAAAATGGTCAAGAGTTCTCATTTGTATGTGGAGAAGAACTTCTAGGAGATGATAAGCGCTGCTCTATCTCTTATGAAACTTTATATAAAGACGTTAAGGTTGGAGGTAGTATATTAGTAGATGATGGATTATTAAAGTTCGAAATAACAGATGTAATTGGAAAAGAAATTAAGTGTAAAGTTTTAGTGGGAGGTATGATTAAAAATCATAAGGGAGTAAATGTCCCTAATGTAAAAATACAACTTCCTTCTATTACAGAAAAAGATATAGATGATATTATATTTGGATGTAAGATGGGTGTAGATTTCATCGCTGCGTCATTTATTAGAAAAGCAAGTGATATATTAGAAGTTAGAAAAGTTCTTAAAGAAAATAATGGTGAAAACATTAAAATTATTGCTAAGATTGAAAGCCAAGAAGGTGTAGATAATATAGATTCAATAATTGAAGTAACTGATGGAGTTATGGTTGCTAGAGGTGATATGGGAGTAGAGATACCTATAGAAAGAGTGCCAATAATTCAAAAGAAAATAATAAAAAAGTGTAATACTGCAGGTAAGATAGTTATTACAGCTACTCAAATGTTAGATTCTATGATAAGAAACTCTCTTCCAACAAGAGCTGAAGCATCTGATATATGCAATGCAATATTTGATGGTACAGATGCCATAATGCTATCTGGAGAAAGTGCTTCTGGTAGCTTCCCAGTTGAAGCTGCCGAAACAATGTCTAGAATAGCTATTGAAGCCGAAGAAAACCTAGAGTATGACCATTTGCTTAATAGAAATATTGATCCTACAACATCTTCTTATGCAGATGCTATAAGTTACTCAGCCTGTAGAACATCCTTTGTACTAAATGCTAAAACAATAGTCGCAGCTACCAAAAGTGGTTCTACTGCTAGACTTTTATCAAAATATAGACCTCAATGTCCTATAATAGCTATTACTCCTTTTGAAGAGGTTAGAAGAAATCTTGCATTAAACTTTGGTGTTTTACCTCTTAAGTGTGAAATGTTTAATACAACAGATGAAATTCTTACCGAAGCTAAAAACAAAGCCGTTGAAGTTGACTTTGCTAATCCAGGAGACGATATTATTGTTGCTGCTGGAATGCCAACAACCCAAACTGGCGGAACAAATATGTTAAAAATAGAAAAGCTATAGAGATTAGATTACTACCAAATTCCATTTTTTTCTTACATTGAAATTTTTATAAATGATATAACGTTTATATATTTAACGTACAGTTTGCTAAGTGGAACATAAGTCCTGCTTACTAACCTGTACGTTTTTTATTTTAAAATTAATAATTAGAGTTGTGAATTTATCTGTAACACAGGTAGAATAATATGAAGATTATATATCTGATCTTGATAGAAAAATTAAATATAAGCTATAGGTAACACCACTCTATAGCTTATATTTATATATTTATATATTTATTTATTTTTATATTTATTTATTAGATACCTTATCCATTCTTCTAGCCTTTATGAATTCAATAACATTAGCTCCTATAACAGCTATGCATACTAAAAAGGCTATAATAATTATTACTGGTATATTACTAAAAGTATATATCTCTATCTTTCTAAAGAAAAAAGTTGATGCCACCATAGCTGATAATACAATAAAAATAATTATAAAAGACATTATAGCTTCCTTCTTATTTCCCTTTTCATTTCCCCCTGGATGAGTACATATATATTTTACTATACCAATAGAAAAAACAAGTGCAATTATAAGGGATATAAACGGTGCTAATGATATTGTATATTTCATATTTAAAATATTAGATATAGTTAGTGGTTTAACAGTAGGTATGCTTGAAATAATATCTAATGCCATAAAGAACACTAGCATATATATGGAAATCCCTCCAAAGTCATAGAAATATGATTTTAGAGAATACCACTTGTCACTTCCCCTATACGCATCTATTATATTATCGCAAAACTCCTCATAATCTCCAACTAATACCTCTAGATCCTCTCCCCTAGACTGAGCCCCTAATAAAATATCATTTACATCATTAATTGCTTCTTCTGCATCAACACTATTTAATTTACCTCTTAAATAACATACTATATTTGTAACTAAATCCTGATATCTCTTGTCTATCTTCAGCATATTGCTATAGTTTACTTTTATTTGTTTGTCTAACTTATTCATCAATCCTACTTCCCTTCATAATACTTAAATATTCCATCAACAAACCCCTTAAACTCACCCCAGATTCTTGTAAACTCTTCAAGTTCTTGTTCTCCTTCTTCAGTCAATGAATAATATTTCCTCTGAGGCCCAAGTGGAGATTCCTTCTTTTGTGAAGCTAAACTTTTTCTTTTTTCTAATCTTGTCAATAATGGATAAACCGTTCCTTCTGTACATTGACCAAAACCAAAGGTCCTTAATTCTGTTACCACTTCATATCCGTAAGTTTCCTTTTTATGCTTTACAATTTTCAATATACATCCTTCTAAAACACCCTTTAATAATTGAGATTTATCTTGCATAGTAAATCTATCCCTTCTCCTACTTTGTATAACATAGTAGTTCTTGTAAAAAGTAGGTACTATGTAATACATAGTACCTACTTATAATATATTCCTTTTCACACTTTTTGTCAATAAAAAAGGTGAAGTGGATATTTTTTTGCTTGTTCCGTCACTTCGCTCTAAGTCACATGGAAACAAATATCCACCTCAATCGTACTAAAAATAAGGAATTTATAAAATTATTATACTTGAATAGCTGGTTAAAATTTTATACCTTTCTACACAGTAAAAAATATGGAGAAATCTCTATATGATTTCTCCATATTTTTGTTTAATTAATTAGAACTTAAGATCTTTAAATAAATCTCCTAAACTTAATCCTTCGTCACTATCATTATACTTCATGTATTCTTTATTTCTTTCAACAGCTTCTTTAATGCTTAAGCTTAACTTCTTATCTTCTTTATTCACACTTAGAACTTTAACCTTAACATTTTGTCCTACTGTTAACACATCACTTGCTTTAGCTATGTTTTCATCAGTTATTTCTGTAATATGAACTAATCCTTCAACTCCAGGTAAAACCTCTACGAAAGCTCCAAAATTAGTTAGTCTAACTACTTTCCCTTCCATTACAGCTCCATCTTTTATAGAACTTCCATGAACCTTCCATGGTTCACTATTAACATCCTTTAAAACTAAAGCTAACCTTTCTTTTTCTCTATCTACTTCACCAACAAATACTTCAACTTGGTCTCCAACCTTAACTACATCTTCAACTCTCTTAACTCTTCCCCAAGCTAAATCATTTATATGAACTAAACCTTGAACTCCACCAATATCAACAAATGCTCCAAACTTAGCTATCTTTGTTACAACACCTGTTCTCTTTTCTCCTTCATTAACAGAAGCCCACATTCTTTTCTTTTCTATTTGGTACTGCTCTTCTTCTATTACTCTTCTAGAAGCAACAACTTTTCTATTTCTTAAATCTAATTCTATTAACTTAACTTCAAGAGTCTTTCCTACTACATCTGAAGACTCAACTCTTCCTCTACCTAACTGAGAACCTGGAATAAATATTCTAACTCCACCATAATAAGCTACAACGCCACCTTTTACAGCTTCCTTAACATTTACACTTATCAATTCTCCTGATTTAAATGCTTTCTTTAATTCTTCTCTTTCAGTAACTGCTAAAGCCTTAACTCTTGAAAGTAACACATATCCTTCTCCATCATTAGGCGATAAAACGTATACTTTAAACTCATCACCCTTCTTTACAACTTCTTCAGGACTTTTTCCTTCATAAGTTAATTCTTCTTTAGATATAACTCCATCAAAAGCATAATTTATATTAACTATTACTTCCTTATCATTTACTTCTATAACCTTACCATCAAGGATTTCTCCTTCTCTTATTCTCTTAACATCATAATCATTTAAAAACTCACTCATGCTATTCATGTTTGTTTCATTAGTCATATAAATCACTCCCTAAAATACAATTTTAATCCAATTTAAATTCTATATTATTGTTATTGCTAATACAAGTAGCATATACATTATATTATATATTTACCCCAAATAAGTTTATGGTATAATATAGAAAATAGGTAAAAAATGAATTATAAAGCTATATCAAGATAAATTACGGTATAAAGAGTTATTAAATACCACTTATCCTCACTTAACTCTTTTCTCCTTTTATAGGTTAATTTCGCCTTTGCTATTTCAATTTTTTACCACTATAATTTAGTTATAATATTATTTTGACAATATAATGTACTTGATATTTAAATTGAATACTAATAAAATTAGGAGGTTATGTTATGGGTATTTTTAACAGGATGTCAAACATGATTAAAGGAAAAGTAAACTCAACTTTAGATGAAATGGAAAATCCAATTGAATTACTAGATCAAAAAATTAAAGATATGGAAGAACAATTAAGCAAAGCTAAATTAAACTCTGCTCAAGTTTTAGGTAATGTTCATGAAATTGAAAAGAAAATGAACGCAGCTAAAAATGAATCTGTTGATTATGATTCAAAAGTTAAACTAGCTCTTTCTAAGAATAATGAAGATTTAGCCAAGAGAGCATTAGCAAAGAAGGTAGATGCTGATAAAAAGTATGAATCTTTAGTAACTACCTATAATACTTCTAAAGCTCAAGCAGATGCTCTAAAGAAAAACTTAAGAGCTTTAGAAGAAGAACTTGAAAAGACAAGGAGCTATAGGGACGAAGCTGCTGCAAGGTACTCTACAGCAAAAGCTTCTAAGAAGGTTAATGAAGTTTTAGCAAATGTTGAAACTAAAACCAATTCTATTAATATTGATAATATTGAAAGAAAGATTGCTAGAGAAGAAGCTATGGCTAATGGTCTTGGAGAATTAAAAAACCTTGATAACTTTGATAGTGAATTTGAAGAATTAGGTGACGTTGACCTAGATGCTGAATTAGAAAAATATAAATCAGGACTTTAATAGTTAATAGAGATAAAAAAGATTAGGAGGAGAAATTGCTTGAGCAATTTCTCTCTTCAATTTATTTTAGAAGTTCTAGAGACTTGTTACAGAATTTCATCCTTATCCTTATTATTTTAATTATCCTTATTAACAAAAAACTGCCCTAAGGCAGCTTTTTAATCAATCTTTTCTATCTTCACAACATCATATCCTTCATCTTCAATGATGTCTTTAATTTCTTCTTCTGTTAAATCTCCTTCGATTACAGCTTTATTTATTTCTACATCCATACCTCTAACTTTTCCACAATCTTCAAATGCATTTTTCACATGTCCTACACAATGCATACAAGACATTCCATTCATTTCAATTTTAAACTTTGCCATAATAAATCCCTCCAAAAAATATTTATATTCTATTAAAATTTAGGTTTAAATCTTTTTAATCTTAAAGCATTTAATAATACTGATACTGAACTAAAACTCATAGCAAATGCAGCTATCATTGGGTTAAGAAGTGGGCCTCCGAAGGCATATAAAATCCCCATAGCTACTGGTATTCCTAAAGTATTATAACCAAATGCCCATCCTAAGTTTTCTTTAATATTCTTTATTGTTGCCTTACTTAACTGGATAGCTCCAACAACATCTAGAATATCGCTTCTCATTAAAACAATATCAGCTGATTCTATAGCTACATCTGTACCTGATCCAATTGCTATACCTATATTGGCCATTGCAAGTGCTGGAGCATCATTTATTCCATCACCAACCATAGCAACATTCTTTCCTTCATCTTGAAGTCTCTTAACTTCATTTGCCTTATCTCCTGGTAATACATCTGAAACAACCTTATCTATTCCCACTTCCTTAGCAATAGCTTGTGCTGTCTTTTCATTATCACCAGTTAGCATAACTACTTCAATCCCAAGTTTATGAAGTGCTTCAACTGCTTTTTTACTATTTGCTTTTAATGTATCTGCCACTGCAATAACTCCAGCTAAAGTCCCATCTATAACCATATACATTGGTGTCTTTCCTTGAGATGCTAATAACTTAACATCATTTTCTACTGAATTTATATCTATATTGTTATTTTTCATTAACTTATTGTTACCAATAAGAATATTTTTATCATTAATTAAAGTAACTATACCTTCTCCTGGTACAGATTTAAAGGATTCTATTTCAAATAACTCTAATCCTCTTTCTACACCTGCTACAACTATAGCTTCTCCTAATGGATGCTCAGATCCTTTTTCTGCTGAAGAAGCATATCTTAATAATTCATCTTCACTTAACCCCTTAGTTATTATATCTGTAACCTTTGGTTTACCTTCTGTAATTGTACCTGTCTTATCAAATACAACAGTATTAATTTTATGAGCTCCTTCTAATGCAACTCCACTTTTAATTAAGATACCATTTTCTGCACCCTTACCTGTTCCAACCATTATTGCTGTTGGAGTAGCTAATCCTAAAGCACATGGGCAGGCTATAACTAGTACTGCTATAAATATTGTTAGCGAGAATTCTAGCCCCTTACCACTTATTGCCCAGACAATACTTGAGATAACTGCTAATGTTATTACTGTTGGTACAAAGTATCCAGAAATAATATCTGCCATTTTAGCTATAGGTGCTTTTGATCCTTGTGCCTGTTCCACAAGCTTTATTATTTGAGCTAATGCAGTATCCTTTCCAACCTTTGTAGCCTTATATTTAAACATACCAAATTTATTTATACTTGCTCCAAAAACCTTATCTCCAATATTCTTATCTATTGGAATACTTTCTCCTGTAAGCATTGATTCATCTATAGTAGTTGTTCCCTCAACAATCTCACCATCTACAGGAAGCTTTTCTCCTGGCTTTACTAAAATTACATCTCCAACCTTAACTTCATCAATGGAAATAACTTTTTCTACACCATCTACAATTATTGTTGCTTTCTTTGGAGCTAATCCCATAAGCTTTTTAATTGCTTCTGATGTCTTTCCTTTTGTCTTTGCCTCTAGATATTTACCTAAAGTAATTAAAGTTAAAATCGTTGCTCCTGATTCAAAGTATAGATCCATTGAAAAATGAGTATCTCCACCAGCAATTTTTACTATTGCATATATTCCATAAAGAAATGCTGCTGATGTACCAATTGCAATTAATGAATCCATATTTGGACTTAAATGAACTATGTTTTTAAATCCACCAATAAAGAATTTTCTACCTACTATCATTACTGGTATAACTAAAATCAATTGAATTAATGCAAAGTTCATTGCATTCTTCATAGGATCTATAATACTAGGTAGGGGTGCCCCCATCATGTGTCCCATTGATATATAAAGTAATGGAACCGCAAAAACTAACGAAAGCACAAATCTTTTCTTTAAAGAATTAATAGCATCTTCTTTATCTGTGTCATCAATCTTTGTATCTTCTTTTACTTCATAAGCTCCATAACCTGCTTTTTCTATTTTTCCTATAATGTCCTGAATCTTCAGTTTCGAATCATCATAATCTATGTGAAGGTCTTCAGTTGCTAAGTTAACTTCAGCCTTAGTAACTCCCTCCATCTTGCTTAAAACTCTTTCAACTCTACTTGAACAAGCTGCACAAGTCATACCTGTAACCTTAAAATCTTTTTTCATAAGCTATACTCCTCCTATTAAAACTACTTATCAATAAGCTTATTTACAATCCCCACAACTTCCTCAATCTTTATATCTCTTTCATCCTCATTGCTTGCAGCCTCTTTTAAGCAATGATGCATATGCTGCGTAAGAATTAACTTATTTGCTTTTTTTAATAATCCTTGAGCTGCAATTATTTGATTTGAAATATCTATACAATACCTTTCGTCTTCCAACATTTTAATTATTGCTTCAACTTGTCCCCTACAGGTTTTTAGTGTTTGTAACGCTTTTTGTTTATCAGAATTCATCTTTTACCTCCTCCACCCCCTGGGTAGGGGGTATGATTTGATATTAATACTCCAATTCTATTTTGTCAATACCTTAATATATTTATTCAATAATTTTTATTTTCCTATTAATTATAAAAAAGAGGAATCGTCTTGCGATTCCTCTTCTAAAACTCTTAACTATTTTTTTATTTCATTATAGCAATAATTAATTATATCACTTCTCTTTATAATCCCAATAAATATTCCATTGTCATCTACAACTGGAACAAAATTTTGATTTATTGCTAAATTAATTAAATTTTCTATATCTGAATTGATTGATACACTCTTATGAGATACTCTTCTATCTATCTCTTTTACTTTAACACATTCTGTGTTTTTAAAATTTAAATCAGGTGTATTCTTTAATTTCCATAAAAGGTCACCTTCTGTAAGAGTTCCAACATACTTTCCACTCTTATCTATTAATGGAATAGCTGTATAACCGTGATGCTCCATCTTCTCCATTACCTGTCTCATGGTTGCTTCACAACTTTCACACACTACTTCATTCTTTGGTGTAAGAAAAAACGCTATATTCATAACTCTCCCCTTCATATTAAGTAAAACTTTTTCATTACAACTTTATTGTAACATAATCCTAACAGCTTGTCAGATTTTCTAACCACTTTCTTATTGGAATAAAGTGAATTATTTTCAAAAATCTATACCAGCCAGCCTCATTAGATATACAGCATTTTGTGTATTACTCTTACCTTTTCTAAGCTTATAATCAAACTGAATTTTATTATCTTTATAGTATTCTCTAAAATTGTAGTTTTCTACTTCCTTCATCTCTTCTTCTAAATCACATAGTTCTAAGTCATGTGTTGAAACAAGACCTCTAGCTCCATTGGATATTAACTGTTTTATTAAAACAGTAGCACCTATGTGTCTATCCTTAGAGTTAGTTCCCTTAAATATTTCATCAAGTAATACAAATACCTCTTCTCCTCTTTTACAAGCATCTATAATAAGCTTTATTCTTAAAATCTCTGCATAGAAAGAAGATATACTTTCCTCTAAGTTATCCTTTGTTCTCATACATGTGTAAATATTCATAATAGGACAACTAAATTCATTTGCACAAGCTGGTGCGCCAATATAAGTTAGTAAAAGATTTATTCCTACAGTTCTTAAGAATGTACTTTTACCAGACATATTTGACCCAGTAATCAATGTTATTTGCTTTGGAGTCACTAATTCATATGTGTTTGCAACTGCTCTATCGCCAATTAAAGGATGAGCCATATTAACGCCCTTTATTTCTTTTTCAGTAATATTTCCAAAACACCAATCCTCATGGTCAAAGCTTATGTTAGATATACTTGATAGAGCATCAAATTCTCCCATAACCTCAAGCCACTTTTCTATAGAATCCCCATTCTTTTCTTTCCATTTATCTAAGTTAAATAATATAAATACATCTGCAAATACAAAGACATTTAAAATAAAATAATATGCATTTGCCATTGAGTCTCCAACCCAATCTAAAAGATCAGCTAATCTATTCATTTCCTTACTGCAAGAAGATTCCCCTCCTATAGTAAGTTTAGCTTTAGTTTCATTTAAATACTCACTTATAAACTCTTCTTTTTCTATTAAATTTAATATATTAGAATAAGCTCTTACACTATTTTTAATAGAATGAAATAACTCCATTACATGGTTCATATCCTTTGTTAGCATTTTAATAACAACGTAATTAATCATTAAATCTAAAATAACTATACTAAAAGGTAATATTTTAAATGTACATGCTATTATTAAAGCTAATGTAACTACTATAAATATCCCTGCAATTATCAGTTTTACAGAGCTTGTTTCAGAAGGTGTCTTTCCCCACTTTATTAACTCTTCAAGCTCTTCACCCTTATTTTTCTTAAAAGTACCATCTATATAAAGTTTTTGTCTCCATTCAACCTTTTCTCCTAATTCTTTTATTGCTTTCTGCTTTTTATTTACAACCTCTTTAGAAGGTAAGTTCTTAAGAAGTAATATTTCCTTTAACTTTTTACGCCCACTCTTAGTTCTTGTGGTATTTACCATCTGGAATAATGAATTATTTCCAAAAACATCTAAATCTTCACAAAATGGATGCCCCTCTTCAATTAATTCTTCTCCCTTATCCTCATCTTCTTTATATTTTCCATTTAATCTATTTAAACCTTTTTCATTTATCTCTAATAAAATGTTTAATTTATTTCTTTCATTAATTTTTTTACCATGTATTATAGCTACTAGAATAAATAGCGCTAAAATTAATAACTCTACTAAAATAAGATTTAAAAAATTACTTGATTTATATAACTTATATCCTGCAGCAATCCCAACTAATACAATTGCTAATCTCCCCCAGCCAATATAAGATATAGACTTATCTAAAATATTTATCTTATCTTTTGCACTATTTATTTTTTCTTTATAAAAGTTTTCTGCTCTGCTCATCTAATCCCTCACTTCATTCTTTTATCTAATAACATTAAATATTTCTTTAAACAGTTAAGCCTAATCCTTAAGTAGACTTAAAACTTACTCTAATGTTAAAACTTCAATTTATTTAAAGATACCATAACATCATTCTTTTTCCAATATTTACAACAACCTTTTCTATAATAATTTAAAAGAGAAATTGCATTGCAATTTCTCTTTTATATATATTTATTATTAACTATTTAAGTGAATTATATATTGTTTCAAGGTTATATCTCATTGCTTCAATATAACTTTTTCCTTCAACCTTAGTTTCTAAGCTATATATCGGCTCAACCTTTCCACCAATTTCATTGGCTATAGTTTCTGCTTCCTTTTGAGTTTCGCTTCCTTCTGAAAATATAACTGTTATCCCTTTTTCTTTGCAATAATTAATTGCTCCAGCATTCTTCTTTGCTGTTACCTCTCCTTCACCAAATATATCGTGAAGTGAATTTTCTGTTAATCCAAAGTCTCTACAAAGGTATCCAAAAGCTGCATGACTAGTCATAAAATATTTTTGAGTCTTTGAAGCAAACTTATCCTTATATTCATTATATAATGAATCAAGTTCATCCTTAAATTTATTATAGTTTTCTTCATAGAAATCTTTATTTTCCGGGTCTACTTCTATTAATGCATTTTTTATGTTGTTACTTTGAACTGTTGCTTCTCTTAAACTTAACCATAAATGCGGGTCTTGTTTTCCATCTATAACTCTAACATCAGCACCAGTACTACTATCTACCATTTTAACTTTATCTTTATCAATTTGTCCTTCAACATTCTCTAACCAATGTTCCATGCCTAATCCATTGTAAACAAATACTTGGCTTTTCATTAGCTTTTCTAGATCTTTTGGTCCAAAATCCATATCATGAGGTTCTGCATTTTCAGGAACAAGAGTACTAACTTCTATCTTGTCTCCACCTATTCTTTCAGCAAATTCCTTTAAAGGACTAATAGAAACCATAACATTAACTTTTTCACTTTGTTCATTATCATTACCACTTTTAGTTGAGCATCCAATTAACATAACTGGAAGTATCATTAGCACTGATAGTTTTACTAATAACTTTTTCATTTCGCACCCCTTATTGCATATGATTTGCATTTGCATTTTTTATTGTATACTCTCATCTATTTTTTGTCAATAAGAGAACCACATATATCTATTATTGCCAATATAACTAAAAAACATTGTATTGATATTTATTTTGCTTATTCAGTCGCATAGTTCATAGATATTTATTCCCCTCGTACTAAAGGTAAGGAAATTGCAAAAAAAATTAGGTTAACAGTATTACTGATAACCTAAATCTTTCCGTTCTATTCTTATATATGATTAAACGCTAATTATGTGCATATTCTTATAAACTTATTAAATTATATTTACAACAGATCTCATCTAATATTTCTTTCTCTTTTTGCTGGCAAGTAAATATTATTCCCTGGCCTTTTATTTTATTATAAATTAGCTCAATGGCCTTCTTTCTTCTAGTATCATCATATTGAATAAAAGCATCATCTAAAATTATAGGACATTCTTCATGACTAAATAACATATCTATAAAAGCTAATCTTAAGGATAAGTAAAGTTGGTCATATGCTCCATTACTTAAATAATTCCCTTTAAAGAGATTATCTTTATCTCTAACAAGCATCTCATAATTATCGCCAAGCTTAACATCCTCATATTTATTAAGAGATAATTTTTTAAAGTTATCCAATATCCTTCTATTAATTTCAGGGCCTACCTCTCTTCTAATTTCATTAAAGGACTCTTTTAAAGTTTCCATAGCTATATCTAAAGCCTTAACTTTTTTATCACCCTTTCTAACTTCCCCCTCTACAGTTTGTATTTCTTCTTCTATCTTTACTAAATCTCTTTTTCCTATAAGTCTAGTAGCTATATTATTTTCAAGATCCTTTATTCTTTTTTCACAATCTATTAATTCCCTTGACTTTTTCTTTTCTTCCCTTTCAATCTCATCTTCTGATTCAAAAGAATATTCATTTTCATCATTAACTATGCTCTTTAGTTCTTCTTTAATCTCAGCAATATTTCTATCCTTTAGTAATACCTTATAAGTTTCCTCAATAGACAGTATATTACTATGAATTTCAGCTCTCTTTTTAAGCTTTTCCTTATATTCCTTTATATATAGCTCTATATCTAATAAATTTCCTAGGTCTAAATCCATGGTCTTTAGCTTTTCTCTAAGCTTTTCCTCTTGAACTTCTATATTAGAACTTAGCTCATTTAAAAGTTCAGTTTTTATGTTCAGGTCCTCTTCTAGCTTTTCTTTTGTAATGGACAAACTTTCAAAAATATTTACCTTTTCTAGCACCTCATCTAAATCTTTAGAGGAGGATAGTCTTTCTATTGATGAAATCATCTCACAATTCTTCTTATACCTATTCTTATCTTGAAGAAGTCCCTCTTCATTTATCATTTTTTTCTTTTCTTCGATTCTAAGTAACAATCTTTCTTCATATTCCTTGTAAGAATTAAATCTTCTTATAGCAGTTATTAAATCTCCATAGTCTTTTGCATCAACTTTTTCCATGTATCTATCTAAGCTTAATTCTATTGAATCTATTTCCTTTGTTAAAGCTTCTACCCTTTTAGATGCATTCTTCTTTCCTTTAATGGTATTACCTTCAGTAAAACCTTTAACCCCTAAAAAAGCTCCTAAGCAAATTAATAATATGCCTAAAATCATTAAAGGTATTCCAAAAAAGGATAATACTATACCTATCCCCCCTAGAATCCCACCTAAATACATATTACTCATACTTTTCTTAAGTTTTATATCTAAATTTTTAGGAATATTATTTTGTTGAAGAATATCTTTTATTTCTTTTAGCTTATCTTCATAAGATGATAGCACTTCCTCTATTTCCTCTATGTATTCTCTCATTTCATGGAGGTTTTTCATTACAGCCCTTCTCTTTAAAAGCTCCCCTTCATCTTCAGCCAAGGATTCTTCTAAAGCTTTCATTGAGCTTATTTTAGCTTCTAAGTTTTGTTGTTCATATTTAAGATTTATAAGTTTTTCCTTAATGTTATCATCAAACATTTCTAAAAACTTATATTTATCTAGCTTCTCTTTATTGTAGTTAAATTGCCCTTTTATTTCTTCTACTACTTCCTTAAGCTCTTCTCTCTTATCTATTAGCCCTAAATAAAGCCTATTATCCTCCTTAAGATCATCAATAAAATCCTCATCTATTAGGTTTCCCAAGGCCCTTTCTTCTCTTTTAAGTTCTTCCGACTTCTTTAAGTACTCACTTATATCCTTGTATTCCTTATGAAGTTTCACCTTTTTTAAATACTTTTTATATAACTCAAGCTTTGTTACCTCATCATTTAATGTTTTTCTTTTCTCCTTCTCTAGTAAAAGTTCATTTTCCCAATTTAAATTTTGCTCTGCTATGTTGTACCCCTCATACCTTTCTTCTAATAATGAGGAATACTTCTTTTTTAACCCATCTAAAGCACCTACTCCTCTAGATGTAGTTAATTCTTTCTTTATTCCCTCTATCTTAGACAGTGCCTTAGCAGCTGGAACCTCCTCCTCTGCACAACCAAATAGAGATGTTATTCTCTCCATTATTTCCTCTTCTTTATCTTTTCCAAAAGACACCCCAAGCTGACTAATAAATAGTGTTTTTTCAAAGGTTGATCTATTTACTCCTAAAAAACTTTTTCCTGGCTCTTCTATATTAATATTTCTTGCAACTTCTCCTGTTAAAGCATCTAAAACTTCACAAGTATCTTCTTTTTTAGTTAATGCAAACATCCTTTTTATAATATATTCTCTTCCATCTTGCTCAAGGGTGAGCTCTCCTCTTATTCCGCCACCCTTGAAGGGTAAATATCTCTTTCTATCTCCATCGCCCTTACCTCTTTTTTGAGGAAAACCATATAACATTACCTTTATAAATTCTTCTATGGTACTTTTACCTGCTTCATTTTCACCATAAACTAAGTTTAAGCCCTTACTTAAATGTATAATCTTATTTTCTACTCCACCAAAGGAATCTATTTTTAACTCTTTAATAATCATTCATATTCACCTGCCCTTCAGATAGGCTTGATAATCCTACTTTAAGTGCCATCATTAGTACTTCTTTATCTTCTTCTGTCTCTGCTGAATCTATTAAATTCATTATTTTCTTTACAAATAGAGATTTAACTGAATATCCCTTTGTAATCTCTTTAATATTATATTTTACTCTGGTTTTATCAACTATCTTACAATAATAAAAATCTAGTCCTAATCTTTCCCTAAGCAATTCCTCGTCTATTGAAAAGTCTGGAGATATTTCTCCTTCAAGAACTATTTTATATAAATTATGCTTTCTATCACTTTCTTTAATAGAATCTATAATACTTTTCTTAACTTCTTCATATCCAAAACAATCTGAAATATCTATATGCTCCTCAATATAATTTCTTTTAGATGTTTTTACAAATTCTAAATCTACAGTTCCTTTAGATACATATCCATATATAATTCCCTTATCTCCTAATTCATCAAAGCCTCTACCTTGTGGACATCCACTATAGGCATAAAAGGTTTGCCCTTCCTTGTTTATACCACTAAAATTATGCCTATGGCCTAACGCAATATAATCCATCCCACTATTTCTTATATCATCAAAAGTAATTGGATTATATTCATTCCCTCTATTGGAACTTGAAATTTCCCCATGTAAAACCATAATATTTATTTTATCTGAAGGCTCTGAAAAATCTTTAAGTGCAGATTCTCTAATATACTTTTCTCTAAATCCATACCCCCATACATTTATATCTAAATCCTCTAAATATACCTTTTCTAAATCACCTTTAAAAATATAAACATTGTTGGGCCAATTTATTAATTTATAAAAAGACTTGTCTCCGTATGGATCATGGTTTCCTGGACTTATAAAAACTTTAATTTCATGGATTTCTCTTAATGATTGCTCAATAAAATACAAAGTTTCTCTATTTAACGTAAAATTATCAAATATATCCCCTGCTAATAGCAAAATATCCACAGCTTTTTCCTTGCAAAAGTAGATAATATTCCTAAAGACCTCTTTTAATTCTTCTTTATTTATTCTACTTTGACTTTCTCCCACATCTTTAAAAGGAGTATCAAAATGTAAATCACCTGTATGAACTATTTTTATCTTTTTCATATAATCACCTTCAAATCAATCGAACTTTTGTTCTCATTTTACCACATTTTATGTTTATAAGGAATATTATGTATCATCTATTCACATAGAATTATTTTCCATGCTAAAATATAAGTTTCAATTTTAGTGGTAAGATAAAAAGAAGACTCTAATAAAAGTGATGAATGGAGAGCTTGTATATTAACTATTGATGTACAAATAGACATAATGATATGTAATACTTAACTAATACTAAAAGCTTATTAAATTCAATTTATAAAACTATAAAATAAAAGGAGAATGACTATTGTCATTCTCCCGGTAGATGAATACGTGTTAAGCAAATTTTTCTGGCGGTGTAATTTCCATTGGTAATTCTGTCCTTCTAAAGTTAGTCAGTAGGTGCTTTTATAATCTACTTTCGTATTCTTCTACCATTCTTTTTACCATTTCGCCACCTACGGAACCACATTGTCTTGAAGTTAAGTCTCCATTATAATCTGAAAATGGAACTCCTAACTCTTGTGCAACCTCGTTTTTGAATCTGTTTAGTCCTAATTTAGATTCTGGAACTAATGCTTTGTTTGACATATTGATCCCTCCTCAGCTTAAGGTATTTTTATTAAGATTTATTGAGTTACTACTCAATTCATCTTACACTATTATATTGTCCATCTAGCACTTAACTATACGAATTAATAAACGGTAAAATACCCATTTTTAGTTTATTTCACCCTTATTTTCTGTCCTGCATATATCTTGTTAGGATTGGAAATTCCATTTAATCCAGCAAGCTTTTGGTACGTTGTTCCATATATAGCTGCTATTCCAGACAAAGTATCTCCATATTTAACAGTGTAGTATACAGGAGCTAATGACCCACCCGAAACTAACACTAAGTCATTTATATAAACCCAGCTTGTTATCTCTTTTATTAAAGCCTTATTTTCTGATATTTGTTGCACAGTATAAACATTATTTTTAACCCAAGCTGGTATAACTTGACCTGTAGCATAATTAGATCCTATAATTTTTACCCGTGAACCTACTGAGATTGTAGCAGATGAAACATTTCCACCAGAAGAACTTGTTCCTTTTATTATTTTAATAACTTGTCCAACATAAATTTTATTAGGGTCACTAATACCATTTAATTTAGCTAGCTCCTGATAAGTTGTTCCATACATAGTAGCAATTCCAGATAAAGTATCTCCAGCCTTTACTGTATAAGTTACATAATTATTTTCTGGTTCATGCGGAACTGATGAAGAATTTAAAAGGATTCCATTTTTAAATTCATTCATATCACAATTTCCTGATATACCTGGAACACTGCCAGTAGAACTATATTGGAATCCTACCCAACTGTTCCATATTGGATTGCTACCTGGGGTTGAAACTCCATAGTGAGCTATCCAAAGCGGATAAACTCCCAATCTTGAATCAATATTCGTCCTAGCAAAATAAGTGTAGGTATATACAACTATATCTAAACCTGTTAAACTTTTAAGTTCATTTATAAATGTTAATGCTTTATCTGTTAATGCACTCTTACTAAAATTATCAGCAACTTCAAGATCCAATGCTAATTTACAATCAGATACCTTGCCACTAATTGTATTAGCAAAATGTCTTGCTTGTGCCTTTGAATCTAAAGATGGTCTAAAGTAATGGTAAAATCCAATCTTCAAACCTTGAGCTTTTGCTCTAGAATAATTTTGATTTAATTTTTTATCAACAAAATTTATACCTTCAGAGGCTTTCATATATACTATTTCAATTCCACTTTGCTTAACTTTAGCAAAGTCAATATCACCTTGCCAGTTACTCACATCTATACCTCTGAAATTATTTGAATTTCTACTTTCCATAAAAATATACCCCCTTTTTATTAAAATATGTAAAATCTCATAAATGTTCCACTACTTCTTGTATAACTATGTTAATTAATTTGCTTAGGGAGTTTCTTATTAGAATTGCCTCTAGATTTATAATTAGCAACTATCTTCAAAAATTTTTTTAGAAATAATTTTTAATTTTAGATAAAAAATTTATAGAAAGAATGTACCTTCATATTTAATTTCCTAGACAAAAAAAGACTTAATGAAAATTCATTAAGTCTTTTTGTGGCAGGGGCAGTAGGATTTGAACCCACAACCAATGGTTTTGGAGACCACTACTCTACCGTTGAGCCATACCCCTATAACGAAGTTAATTTTATCATGATAATTAACTACTGTCAACAAATTATAATAATAAATATTTTATAAAAATATTGTATATGTCAATAATTTAAACTATAATAATTATAATTATTTGATTATCAAAATATTTGATTGTAGATTTATTGGGAGGTTATTATATTATGAAATTTAATCCATTAAAAATAGGAAATTTATCAGTTCCTCTTCCTATAATTCAAGGTGGAATGGGAATTGGAATATCACTTTCAAATCTTGCTTCTGCCGTAACAAACGCAGGTGGAATAGGTGTTATTTCAGCTGCTCAAATTGGATTTAGAGATAAAAACTTTGAAGATAATGCTTTAGAGTGTAACTTAAAAGCATTAAAAGAAGAGATAAAATTAGCAAAAGAAAAATGTAAAAACGGTATCCTAGGGGTAAATATAATGGTTGCTACAAAGGAATATGCTGAACATGTTAATGCTGCAATTGAAGCTGGTATTGATATTATCATATCTGGTGCTGGTCTTCCAACTATGCTCCCAAAGCTAACAAAGGGAAGCACTGTAAAAATTGCTCCTATAGTTGGAACTCCTAAGTCTGCTAAAGTTCTTTTAAAGTTATGGGATAAGCACGACAATATCACTGCCGATATGGTAATTGTAGAAGGTCCTAAAGCAGGTGGACACTTAGGATACTCTAAAGATAAACTTGAGCTTGAAGATGCAAATTTTGATAATAATGTAGTGCAAATAGTTGAAGAAGTAAAAAAGTATAGAGAAAAGTATAATAAAGATATACCTGTAATTGTAGCTGGAGGTATATTTGACGGTAATGATATAGCTAAATACTTAAAACTTGGTGCCAATGGTGTGCAAATGGCTACAAGATTTGTTGCTACAGAGGAATGTGATGCTTCTGAAGCATTTAAAAAAGCTTATGTTAATGCAAAAAAAGAAGACATATCAATAGTTAATAGTCCCGTTGGTATGCCTGGACGCGCTATATTAAACCCATTTGTCGAACATACAAGAAAAGAAAGAATTAAAATAACAAAATGTTATCAGTGTCTTGCTCCATGTAATCCAGCAATAACTCCATACTGTATAAGTAAAGCTCTTATACAAGCAGTACGTGGTAATTTAAATGAAGGTTTAATCTTCTGTGGAGAAAATGCATATAAAATAGATAAAATTTCTACTGTAAAAGATATTATGAATGAATTAAAACAAGATTTATTAAATGCATAGAAAAAGGGGTTGCTTTAGGCAACCTCTTCTTTAACATTAATCTGCTAGATAAACTAAGCCTATCTGTTTTCTTACTTCATCCATGATCTTCATAGTATTAACTGAGTTTTCATGTGAATTAATTTCCGACTCTCTCTTTCCTTCTTTAATAATCTTTATAAACTCTTCCACCTCATAAAACATACTTTCTTTTTCAAATTGCTCATTTGAAATTACTTCTTCCCTACCATCTCTATACCTTATAATAATCTTATTAAAGCTATTAATTTGTTCAATAATTATACTTCCCCCTTCTCCTTGAATTTCTGAAGGAATATATGAGTTTGATATCTTAGAATACTGAACAGTTCCCATCATCTCATCATAATTGAAAACTATAGAACCTTCTCCATCTACACCTGTTTTAAGCATATAAGCATCAGCCTTAATAGAATTAGGCTTTCCAAATAAGGCTACCATTGGATAGATTGTATAAACCCCTATATCCATTAATGCTCCATTAGATAATTCTCTTTTAAAAGTATTTTCTGTAATTCCAGCTTTATATTTATCATATCTAGAAGAGTACTGGCAGTAGCTACCAAAGTACTTTCTCACCTTACCAATCTTGTATAAATTATCTTTAAGTATCTTGAAGTTTGGCATTTGTACTGTCTTCATTGCTTCCATAAGAAGAACATCATTTTCTCTTGATGCCTTAATCATGTCTAAAACTTCTTTTACATTAGATCCAAAGGCTTTTTCAACTAAAACATGTTTCTTATTATTCATGCACAAGATTGCCTGTGATGCATGAATAGCATTAGGAGACGCTATATATATTGCATCTATCTCTTCACACTTTGCCATCTCTTCTAAGTTATCAAAAAAGATTTTAGCTCCGTACTGTTTACCAAATTCTTTTGCCTTACTTAAACTTCTTGAATAAACTCCAACTAACTCAAAATCCTTACACTCTTTAGCTCCATCTAAAAACCAATGAGATATATTACTTGTCCCTATAATTCCAAATTTAATTTTCCTCATAATAATTATCATCCCCTATGCTTTATTCTTATTGTTTCTTCCATATATCTTTTGCATACCTAACTTCATGTAGATCAACTATGCTATTAATATAATTCTATCTTATTAAAGAAAAACCTTTTCAAAAATATATAGAAATTTCTTTTCTAATTTTACTTATTTATATATTCTTATATTTATATATTTAAGCTATTTACAGTTTATATAATAAATATAAATAACATTAAAATGTTGAAGTTACCAAAAGTTAGTGTCAATTATAATTCCATAAAAAAAGAAATCGTCTATCGATTTCTCATCATCATCTTTTTAACCTGTCTAACTTATCTTATGTCTTTTGTCCATTATAAACTTTGATCCTACAACTGCTACTATTAAAACTGAAATAGGAATCAAAAATTTTGGTGATAATGGATTGTGTGCTTCCCTTCCTATTATTGAATAACATATAGTTTCTGGTATAACTCCTATTACGGAAGCAATTATAAAGTCCCAATACTTTATCTTTGTAAGACCACAAGCATAACTTAATGGATCATATGGAAGCACTGGTGGCAATCTAAGTAAAAATAAAATTTTAAACCCGTTCTTTTCCATATTGTTATCTAACTTCATTAACTTCCCACCAATGATACTTTCAACAAAGTCCTTACCTAAAAATCTAGAAATATAAAAAGCTACTGTTCCAGATAAAAAAAATCCAAACATAGTTAATAGAAATCCCTTTATTGGACCAAATACAATTCCTGCTCCTAAGGCTAAAATATTTGATGGTATTACTATAAGGAAAGGCTTTATAATATGCATTCCTAAATATACAAGCATTGCTACAGGACCTATACCTTCAAGATACTTAAGTAATTTATGAATTTTCAAATGTTTAATAGTATTCCAATTTAGTAAAACACAAACTAATATACATACTATAAAAGCAATAAAAATAGTAAACTTTATTTTATTAATCTTTTCTTTTTTCATTAATAAACCCCTTACACCTGTTATTGTTCCCTTTTTAATATCCTATCACATATTTAAACTTAAGTTTATTAATTTTTTCTAAAGATAAGAAAGGAGATGAATTAACACCTCCCTTTATTTTATTTAATATATTATAAATTATGCTTAATTAATATCTCATCAATAAACTTCCCATTCTCATAGAAAAGTTCACCATCAGCATAAATTCTCCCACAATTCCTCATATCACATAGCATATCCCAATGAATTGAAGACTTATTCTTTCCTCCTGCCTCTTCCATAGAATCTCCAATTGCCATATGAACAGTTCCACCTATCTTTTCATCAAATAGCATATTCCTTGTAAAGTTCTTAATTCCATAGTTAGTACCTATAGCTACTTCTCCAAACCTACTAGCTCCTTCATCTATAGATATAAGGCTTTTAAGTAAATCTTCCCCCTTCTTAGCAGTAGCTTCAATTACTTTTCCATCCTTAACTATTAGCTTAATACCTTCAACTTCTTTTCCCGCATAAATTCCTGGGAAGGAAAAAGTAATATATCCATTTACTCCATCTTCTACAGGTGATGTAAATATTTCTCCATCTGGGAAGTTAGCCTTACCATCACAATTTATCCACTTCCTTCCCTTAACATTTACTTTTATATCAGTTCCTTCAGATACTATATGAATTTCACTCTTTGTATCTAAATATTTAACCCATCTTTCTTGCTCTGCACTTATTCTCTTCCACTCTGCTACTGGATCATCAACCTCAAGTAAACCTGCCCCATATACAAAGTCCTCATACTCTGAAAAGCTCATAGAAGCTTCTTGGGCATCAGATTGAGTTGGATATTGTGTACCACACCATCTTAATTCACCACTACCCATTCTATCTGAGTAGAATCTTCTCCACTTTTTTGCTCCCTCTTGAGATTTTTTTAATATTTCTGCGTCCATATTAGTAAATGCCCTAGTATTTCTTCCTCCCCATGCACTTAACCATACATCTGCTTTTTCAAGTATTGTCTCCATTATAAGATCACCACGTCTTAATTGCTCATCATTTGAATATTTAAGTTGCATCTCACGAGCTTCTTGTGAACTTAATTTATATTCAACATATGCCCCAGCTTTAGTAGCTTCTTTTATTACTTCTGTCACCCATGGTGTACATACTTCATCTGCTGATACAAATACCAAATCTCCTGGTTTTACTTCTGTTGAGTAGTTAACTAACAGCTTTGCTAACTTATTTAACCTTTTATCTGCCATACACTCATCCTCCTAAAATAAACTTAATAGGATAATTATACCACACATTAACTGCTCTAAAGATAGTTTTAACTTAGTCCCCCTTGTAGTTGATCTACTAAATAAATACTATATTTTTTTATTATAGTAGTAGGTAAATCCTATATGGGCTACTGGCATAATTACTAATAAGGCTATTAGTATAGATATTGCTGACATTTCAAATATTGATACTAAAATACACATAAATAAAACTACTAAATATGATAGATTATATGCACTATATCCAGCCTTATCCCATATTTGATGAAGTCTTTCATCCTTTTCTTGAATTTTATAATTTTCATTATATTTTCCCTTCTTAAATAGGAAAGTTCCTAAAAAAGCTGCAACTCCACCAGATAAACATCCTATTCCAAAGCCAAAAACTAATTCTTCATGAACTAAAGCATCTCCTTGAATTTTGTGGACAATTAGTAAACTTACTCCTACCAAGATTAAAATTATCCCTTGAATTCTATTTTTATTTGTAATTGACATACACTCTCCTCCTATTCCTCTTCATAAATAAATATTTCTTCAATGGACCTTCCAAAAATGTTAGCTATCTTAAACGCTAGTATTATTGATGGATTATACTTTCCATTTTCTAAAGATATTATTGTTTGTCTTGATACTGTTAACTTTTCTCCTAATTCCTGCTGAGTTAATTTAGCTTCTTCTCTTAACTCCTTAATTTTATTTTTCATAAACACCTCCAACAAAGCACTTGATGTAAAGCTCACTTTACTTCAAAAACTACACAAATGTAAAGTTTCCTTTACCTTTATTCTAATCTTTTCCTTCATCTATGTCAAGCATGCTTTACATTATTTTTTTAATATTTTTGTTATTTTTATCCTATTTCTAATGATATAATTTAATTAATACACTTTTTTTAGGAAGGAAATAATCTTATGTATACTTATAATTTATTTCAATGGATATTACTATTTTTTATATATTGTTTTTTAGGATGGTGCGTTGAATCAACAATAGTTTCAACTAGAGAAAAAAGATTTATAAATAGAGGGTTTTTAAAAGGTCCTTTTTTACCTATTTACGGTACAGGCACAATATTAATTTTATTTGTCTCTCTCCCATTAATAAATCATCCTATTCTTGTTTATATAGCTGGTTTAATATCTACTACAATTCTTGAATATTTTACTGGATGGCTAATGGAAACAATATTTAAAATTAAATATTGGGATTACACTGATGATAAATTTAATTATAAAGGTAGAATTTGTTTAGTTAGCTCCTTATTCTGGGGAGTTTTAACATTGTTTGTTGTTTATATTATACATGCTCCCATATCCAATCTTATATCCAACTTAGGAAATACAACTATAATTGTTTTATCAATTATAGCTTCAATAATTTTTATATTTGATTTTGTATATTCTACTTATAACGTACTTGATTTAAACAGGATATTAAAATTTATGACAAAAATAAGAGAAGAAATGGAAACACTAAGTAACCAAATAAAGGAAAAGACTTCTTCATTATCTTCTACTGATTTAAGCCTAATAAAGGAAAAGTTATCTTCATTAAAGGTTGAATATGATAAATATGCTGAAAAAGTCAACTTCTTTCATAAACAAATTATAAAAGCATATCCAAGTGCTAGTTCTAAGAAATTTAATGAAGCATTTAAAGTATTAAAAGATAAAATTGGAAATACATTTAGAAGAAAATAATATTATTTTAAAAGGACCGAGTTATCGGTCCTTTTAATCCATTATTTCTTAACGATTGTTCCTTTATATGAAATTAAATCCTACAATTTAGAAATTATCATATACTTGCAAAATACCTATGTGCCTCATTCATCCATTTATGCGGACATAAAAGCATATTATTCTCATATACATAGTTAATATAATTTTTACATGCATTTTCTAATGATATACTTAATCCATCTTCTATAATATCTATATACGGTGGTTTTCCATCTTGATCCCACGATATTTTATCAGCAAGAAATAAGATCATTTCATATTTACTAGGTTTACTTCTTAATGTAGTATGACATTCAATTGAAGATAATATATTTTTTTCTGTAATATCAAAATAGTGAAATGCTATTAACTTAGAAATTCTTTGATGTAACAAAAAAGGATATTTTTGTTCAGAAATATCCAACCACATATTATTTTCATTTGCTATCACAATCATATCCTTTGGCTTTATTATTGAACTAATATCATGTAGTAACGCTGATTTATAACATATTTCAGAATCTAGCAGAAACCTATCAGCTAACTTTAAACTTGTTTTAGCAACTTCTAATACATGTTTTTTAGTATGATTCTTATTATTTATTTCAAGAAGCTCACATGCATCATTAGTGAAATCCCCTGTTTTCTCTATACTATTTATATAATCAAATTCATCTAATATAATTGACATAATTAAATCCACCCTTTAAATTACTATTTATCTAACTCATAAATTTATTTAATTATACATAAAAACAGTAAGTATTAAATATATATTTCTTTATTATTATACTGCAAATAAAAAGATGAACTACTATCAAAGGTAGTTCATCTTTTTATTGCTTCCTTAATTTCTCCGTAATACTCTTTTGTTATATCTGGCTTTTCCCCATTTATAAACACATAGGTATCCTTTAACTTAATTTTTAAATAAGGAGAGCTATTTCTATAAATATATATAGGTGTATTACCATATCCCTCTAATTTAAAATATCCAATGCTATAGTGGCTCCCTCCTATCCCATTAGTCTTAATAGTGGCTTTAGGCATTTCGTTAATTAATTCCACGCCTTCCACATCATTAATATTAAATTCTATTTCATAAGATGGTGCCTCTATTTTTATCACATTATTATTTATATTCATCTTAAATCCACTAATATCAAATCTTAATAAATATAGACATATACCTACAACAAGAATTACTACAAATATGTTCCCGACATAATTTAAAATTCTTCCCTTTTTATTTCCTAAGTTGAAGCACATTCCTACTCCTATACGCTTTTCAACCATAATTCTGTTATCATGAGGGTTGCAATAGTATCCTTCTTCCCAATACTCATCTGTATCAGTAAATAACCTGTCCTCTGATGCATATACAACTTTATTTATACTTTCTTTTATATTTATTGAAGTGCATATTATTATAATTACTGAAAAAATTGTAAGCCACATTCCTATTATACATAATATAAATCCTAAGCTTGTCTCTACTATTATTCCTTCAATTATTAAAGCCAAAGTTATACTATTACATGTTGATACTACAATCCAACAAAGTGACCACTTCTTTTTGTAAATTCTATTACACAACATATTAACTTCTGTATTATTGCTGTATACATTGGTTCTCATATTACTATACTTATTATATAAAAACATAAAGATCAATATTACTAATAACCCTATTAAAGCTATATATACTGTAATATTTCCTATACTCTCCCTCTTAAAAAAAGCTCTTATAACATATAAAATAGAAAGTACTACAGAAGGAATAAACCATAATATTGATATTGGCATATTGTCCTTTAAATTAGTTACTTTCGTATCAATTCTAATTATATTCTTCTCTCCAACATACCAATTATTACTTCTTTTCACCCCCATAAGTATCTTAATATACTTTTTAATTAGTAAGTCCGAAAGTCCAATTAGTGAAAATGTCCATATAAAAAAATATATTATTATAAAAGAATCACATTTTTTTATAAATATCATTGGAATAATTAATACTGCAGAAGCAAGCATTAGGTATTTATTTTCTTTCTTAAATCTATTAATTATTTCTAATACCTTTTCATCTTTTAGCTGCATATATGGTAAGGTTACACCAATTACTACATTGTTATTAGGCTTTGTGGCAGATAAATTTATAAAATACATAGTAAATAAAATTATTAATCCACTAAATAAAAAAATAAATATCACAAATCCCCCCCTAATTATTTACAATTCCCTTCATACCTGCAAAAACTGAATTGAACATATTTAAAAATTCCTCTTTACTTATTCCTTTAAGAACTGATTCGGCTACTAGTAATTCTAATTCACTTTCTAGTTTTTCTTTAAATTCAAAAGATAAGTTAATACTTGGATTAACCTTAGCACCATGTCTACGATCAATTTCAATATATCCTTCATCCTTTAATATCTTATACGCTTTATTTACTGTCATTGTATTTACACCTATATCAGCTGCCATTTGGCGTACTGTTGGAAGACTTTCCCCTCTCTTTAGTTCCCCACGTCCTATTCCCATAACTATTTCATTTCTTAGCTGAACATAAATAGGTACATCACTATTCATGTTTAAATTAATTATCATGTTATCGCCTCCATTTTGTATTATATATTGTAATACAAATAATACTTAATAACAATATATCTTCATAATAAAAAATGTGGGGGATATTTATTTTGCTCGTTCCGTCGTAAGCTCTAAGTCACATCAAAACAAATATCCCCCCCCACTCCTACTAAAGGTAATTAAAAAATGAGTTAACATATCCCTAAATTGCTGAAGTTATCCAGAATTTAATAATAGCTATAATTTCCTAAAGAATAAAAAAAGCGTACCTTAGTACGCTTACCCCCTCAAAAGATTCTATTTAAATGTTGCTAATGTTCTTTCATAATTTATCCCTGATAAGAAGTACATTACTCCAGAAGTAGCCAGAGCTCCACCTAAACCTAAATAGAAACTTCCTAAATAGACAGGATTAATAATTCCTGAACTTCTTATTGTTATTCCCCCAGCTATCATAATAGCCATAATTACATATCCTTTAATATCAAAAAATGAAAAAATACAATACTTCTCTTTTGCACTATCTATTATTCTTTTTAGATGTTTTTTAACCATCTTAGAAAAAATAAAATTATAAAAAAGTATATATACAATTATAGTTCCTAATATATAACTAAATGGATTCTGCGAATTATTAAATAAATCTCCATACCCTAAAGTAAAAATTCTTGCTCCAGCAAAAGTCCATAATAAACCACCAATAATGAACAGAATTCTATCATTTACACTTACAACTAAATCCTTTATAAGCTTCATAAAATATTCCTCCTTTATTCCACTTTTATTAATTTCATAATACTCCTCATTTTTTAAACAGTCAATTATAAATAATAACTTTTATTAATTAATCCTAATTATCCTATTTTATTAACAACTTTATTTATTTCTTATTTTTATGAATAAAACCTGTGAACTTGTCCATAATATTAATGAAATCATAAATTATAAAATTCATATGGAACACACACCCATATGAATCCCCCTATATTAAAAAATAACAAGCCTCTAAAGCTTGTTATTTTTTATTTCTATAAACAAAAAATTCTTATAGTTTTATCTATAAGAACTTTTCCCTTATTCTCTCTCATTCTTCTTTTATACTTCTAATTGAAAGTTATTAATATATTTATATTAATTCCCCTACCTTCAATTATAACGTTATCATATTTCTTCCGAAAAGTTTGTCGATTGTTGTAAGAAAATTATTTTTTTTTTATTTATTTTATCTGGAAGGTTATGGTATGATATTTTTAGAATTATTTGTAGAGGTGAATTATGTTTAAATTGTTAGCTAATTATATTATTTCAATCAATCTAATAGGAATTATATTAATGTTTTTAGATAAAAGAAAAGCTGTAAAAAATAAATGGAGGATTAGTGAGAATACACTAATGCTTACTGCCCTAATAGGTGGTGCACTTGGAATTCTTATAGGTATGTATACATTTAGACATAAAACTAAGCATAAGAAATTTACTATTGGCGTACCAGTACTACTAATTGTAAATATTCTTTGCATAATAATGATAATTAAGTAATCTAATTATCACTAGCATATCTATCATAGCTTCCATCATACATTTCTTCTTCTCTACTAGACTCTTTCATAATAAAAATATTTATATCTTCAAAAAAATACACATTTGTATAATGAATACCAGTGTGTACTCTTGCTATTAGTCCATTATCTTTATGCTCATGAGTATACATTATGCTTATAAGTATTAGCCCAATCATAAATATAATAACTGCTAATGTACAAATAAGATTAGAAAATAATTTAATTAATTTATATTTTGTTTTTATCTTTATCCATATAAATATAAGAAATGTGGCTGATAATGCTACAAGTAATTCCGCAAATTTTACATACATTCTTAAGAAACTTATCCTTAATATTTATCTCGTTATTCTTTTCCATAAGCCCCTCCACTTTTACTTTATATTCCTCATTTTAGCACATAACCTCCTAATCTATTTCTTACAAAATACTTAAGTATATAATAAAAAAACTGCCTTTTCAGGCAGCTTTATCTATAGTATCTAATTTAATTTTTCTCTAGTACCTTAATTTTTTTCTCTAGTACTTCTTAAAATCCATTATTTTCAGTTACTTCTTTAATCCATCTTCCAGACTTCTTAATTGTCTTCTTTTGTGTATCTAAATCAACTGAAATGTATCCATATCTGTTTTTATAGGCATTTAACCATGACCAGCAGTCTATTGGTGTCCATGTATGGTAACCAAAACAGTTTGATCCTTCTTCTATTCCTCTATGAAGGTGCTCTAAATGCTCTTTAATAAAGTCGATTCTATAATCATCCTCTATTATTCCATCTTCATTTTTATATCTATCTTCACCCTCTACGCCCATTCCATTTTCAGAAATGTACCAAGGAATGTTGTTGTAATTATTCTTTAAATTCATAGCTATATCATGCATTGCTTCAGGGTAGATTTCCCATCCTCTATATGGATTCATTCTTCTACCTGGCATAATGTAGTTATCAAAATACTTATCTGGCATCCAACCTAAAGTTTCGTCATATGCTTCTTCCTTAGACTTAACTCTTCTTGGTTGATAATAGTTAACACCTAAGAAATCTATAGTGTTGTTCTTTATTATAGCCATTTCTTCCTCTGTAGCTTCCCATAAAACCTTATCTTCTGTAAGTTTTTCAACTAAATATTCTGGGAACTTACCTTTTATAGCTGGATCTAAGAAAGAATTGTTAAAGAAATCATCTGCAAATTTAGCTGCAGCTAAATCTTCCTTACTTTCTGATCTTGGATATGAAGGAGTTAAATTAAGTACTATTCCAATCTTTCCTCCATCCTTGTTATATCCACCTTTTCTATAAGCTTCAATAGCCTTTGCTGATGCAAGATTTATATTAAACATAACTTGAACAGCTTTTTTACCATCTACTAAACATGGATAGTGGAATTTATATAAATATTGACCTTCAACAACTACTATTGGTTCATTGAATGTAGTCCAATACTTTATTCTATCTCCAAATAACTCAAATGCCTTTTCTGCAAATTTAACAAATAAGTCAACTACATGCTTTGATTCCCATCCACCATACTTTTTGTATAATTCAACAGGTAAGTCAAAGTGATGTAAATTCATAATTGGAGTAAGTCCATTCTTTAAACATTCGTCTATCATATCGTTATAGAATCTTACACCATCTTCATCAACTTCTGCAGTTTCAAAATCTTTTATTAATCTAGTCCATTGGATTGATGTTCTAAAAGAATTTAATCCAATTTCCTTTATCATAGCTAGATCTTCTTTATAGCTATTATAAAAATTAGATGCAACGTTTGGTCCTACTTTATCAAAAAAAGCATCTGGTTCTATATCATACCAATAATCAAACACACTATCATGTTTTTTATTAAAACGCCCTTCTGATTGTGGTCCAGATGTTGCTGACCCCCACAAAAAATTTTCTGGAAATATAAATTTCTTTTCCATGCCATTACCTCCTGCCCTTTCTTTAATTTTATTCTATACAATTTTTATTCCACAGTAACTATTTGTCTATACAATAAATTTTACTAATGATAAAATTAAATATGAAACATTTAGCATTTATGAGGTGGTTTTGTTGAAAAGTAAGGAAATAATAAGAGATATAATAGAAGACATTACCTTAGGAAAATATAAAGTTGATGAACGAATGCCATCAGAAAGTCAATTAGCTATAAAATATAACTGTAATAGACATACTATTAGAAAAGTTACTGAAAATCTAATTGAAAGAGGATATTTAAGAAGAATTCATGGTGGTCCAACTTACATAAACTCCTTACCATCTAATCACAGTTTAAACTTTTCATCTTTACTTGAATTATATGGAGAAAGTTCCGTTACATCTAAAGTGGTAAAATTCAAATTAGAAATAGCTACGCCTGAGATATGTAACATGTTAAAGTTGGATGAAGGGGCTAAAGTTTGGTCTATCATTAGAATAAGATACGTTTCTACAACTCCATCACATACAGAGGAAACATTTATTCCTTATTCTCTTTTACCAGACTTAAAGGAAGAGGACTGTTTACATAGTTTACTTCATTATGTAGAAAACTCCTTTGATTACGAAGTAAGTCATGCTATTAAAAATATTAGTGCTATAAAGCTTTCTAAAAAAGATTGTGAATATTTGCAATTACCAGAGGATTCTTTAGCCCTTCAAATTGAAAATACAGGCTATTTAACTAATGGAAGACCTTATGAATATTCAATAAATAAACATAGAGATAATAATATAACTTACTATGCAAAAAGATAAATTTTCATAAAGTAAAAGCTACAAAACAGATTGTTTTGTAGCTTTTATTTTATTTATGATTTTTCTTAGCGTTACCATTTCTCTTTTTTTCTAATTCTTGCTGACTTGAACAGCTTTTACACTTTTTTTCACTCACTCTAATCACCAGCCTTTAAGACCATTGATTATTTGTAGCACTCTTTGGATTTGGTTTTTCATCTTTTCCATGTCCGCATCCACAGTTACAGATATTTACCATGCTTCCTCTGTTACAGTTTAAATCATCTGCTCCATGGTTGTGATGGCAATGATGTTCATGATTCTTATCATGATGACAGTGACAATTATGTTCGCTCATAATATATCCCTCCTCAATTTTGATTACACTTATATTATCTGTAGTGGACAAATATTAATGCTATGAAATCACTGTATTAAAATCTTTAAATTCTCTATTCTTCCTCTTCTTTTTTATTATAAAAAACCATATATAATCCAATTGCAACTAGTATTATAGGAAACACTAAAGATCTATTCATCCAATGAAATACATTTCCAAATATCATAGAAAAAAATGCACCAAAGGTAACAAATGATAATATACAAATAGGAATCAATAAAGCCTTTTGTTTCCCACCATACAAATATAATTGAAATAAACCTATTGCTACAGCTAAAGTATAAATTGGCCAAGTATAAGCTGAAAAGCGCCATCTAGTTATCTCTTCAAATAGGAAAAGTAATCCTAATGTAGTTAGAATCCCTCCTGGCACTAACATTCCTGGGCTTTTCCTATTTGCAAAATAGGCCACTTCAAAAGACAATCCTGGTACTAGCAAAAAGATTGGCCATAAAGTTTCCATAGTAAACAACCTTATATTAAATATTTTGTCTACTATTCCTAATATACCTATTACAATTAAAGCAATCCCCAAAATATACTTTTTGTTATTCATTATTATTCCCCCCATTAACTTTATTTAATATTTTCATAATAAGTTTCTCTTCCAATAACGCTTGTCCCTTAAATGGGAACTTATCCTTTACTGATAATCCATCAAAACAACATATTTTTGCTTCCTCATAATCATTTTCAATAAACAGCTTATATGACGCTAAAGTTCTTCTACCATTGATATCTTTATCATTAAGTAATAATTTTTTAGCTTTCGTAAAATATTCTTTTGCTTTTTCTTCTCTTAATTCTATTGCAGAATAGTAATATATAAATTCGTTATAAAATCCTGGTCTTGAGTACTCTGGAATAATATCAATATGATTTTCCAAAAACTCTATGTTGTTTTTCACTTCTTCTATATTGTCTAAATCCAAAGCTTTAAAATATTCATATAACACTATTTGTATTGTTGTCACATCTACTTTTTCACTGCTTTTAATATCAAAGTTTAAATCTAAGTCTTTAAAACTCACTCCGAACCTTAATTTATTAGTTACGTCTAAAATTTTTAAGTAAATTTGTCCTGAAGGTTCATTTCTTAAAATACTCCAAAGAATATTACCATCGGTAGCTATTCCTACAGATTTTATTGGAACAAAGTTAATTATAGCTAACAAGCTAGTTACAACTATTCCTGTAATTAATATTCCTTTTAATAGCACTTTTCCAGAAGGCATTAAAAACAATCCACACAACATAAGTAATATACTTATAAAATTAAAAATAACTCCTCCAGAAATAAATAAAAGATGATCCTTTCTAGTACTCTCTTTAGTTGGCATCATGCAGCATAGTCCACCAATTTCTTTATTAAATTTCAAATAAAATTTTACTTTCCCATTTTCGTAAAACCAATTAAAACAAGCAATTGAATATCCAATCAACTTATATTTCGCTTTTTTACCAAAAATAAAATGACCAAATTCATGAATATTAATTGATATAAACATCCACACATACAAAGATATTAATATTATAAAAAAATCAATTGGTCTAAAGCCTATACTCTTAAGACTTATTGTTTTTCCAAGAAAAACTCCTCCCAAAAAACCTACAACTATACAGCCTATAAAGAATAAAATTCTTTTTTTATTTTTATTTTTTTCACTACTTGATTTATTCATAATCCCCCTACTTTTCCTTATTATTTCCACTTATTTAATTATACATTAATTTATTCCACTTAAAAAAAAATAAATAGTAATTTAATATAGAATTAAGGTAACAATTATTTGTTTTCTATTATTCCATAAGATAAACTTATAAAAAAAGAAATCCTCACGGATTTCTCTTTTTAATCTCTATTATTTAAATACTTCTTGTTTCCTTTTCTAAAAACTTCTTTTCTTCTTCAGTTAAATATGGACTTAACTTTTCATAAACAGTTCTATGATAATTGTTTAACCATTCTCTTTCTTCTTCATCTAATAAAGAAACATCTACCCCTTCTAAGTCAATTGGGCAATATGAAATAGTATCAAACTTATAGAATTCTCCCATTTCATCATTCTTAAATGCTTTAGTAACTAATAGAGTATTTTCTGTTCTTATTCCATGTTTATTTTCCTTATAAACTCCTGGTTCATTTGTAAGTATCATACCTGGCTCAAGTGCTATAGTATTACAAAAAGGCCTTATTCCTTGAGGTCCTTCATGAACATTTAAAAAGAATCCAACACCATGACCTGTTCCACATTTATAATCCATACCATACTTCCATAATGGTCTTCTAGCTATAGCATCTAGGTTACATCCATTAGTACCCTTTAAGAAAATAGTTGTAGCTAGGGCTATGTGAGATTTTAATACTAAAGTAAAATCTCTCTTCTCTTCTTCAGTTATTGATCCTAATATAAATGTTCTTGTTATATCAGTAGTTCCATCTAAATATTGAGCTCCTGAGTCTATAAGTAGCATTCCTTCACTATTTAATTCATATTGGCTTTCTTCTGTAGCTGAATAATGCATCATTGCTGCATGGTCTTTATAACCAGCTATTGTATTAAAGCTCAATCCCTTAAAGTACTCTCCCTTAGCTCTTATTTCTTCAAGCTTATCTGATGCTGATATCTCAGTCATATTTATTTTTCCTACATTCTCTTTAAGCCATTTAATAAACTTAACCATGGCTACTCCATCTCTCACTTGAGAAACTTCCATGTTCTTTATTTCAACTTCATTCTTAACTGCCTTAAGAGATGTTGTAATATTTAAGTTTTCTATTATTTTCACATCTTCTGAAATTAAATAATAAAGTTTTCCATTAACTTTAGCACCATCAATAATAATAGATTCAGTTACATTCTTTATATCTTTATAAATATCATTATATGGCTTTAGAGTTACACCTTGTGCTTCTAATCTTCTCTTATCATCATTAGCTACCTTTTCCTCATCAATATAAAGCACTGCTTCATTATCACTTATTAAAGCATAAGCTAAAGCTACAGGATTATAAGCTATATCATTCCCTCTTATATTAAATAGCCAAGCTATATCATCTAAGGAGGCAATTACATAGTTTTCTCCCTCTAGTTTTTTCATTTCATCTCTCACTTCTTGTAACTTTTCACTAGTACATCTTCCACAATATTTTATATCATGGATAAATATCTTTTCTTTTGAAAGTTCTGGTCTATCACTCCAAATCTCATTTAAAAAGTCCTTATCCATCTTTATATTAAATCCATTTTTTTCTGACAATTCTTTATAATTTTTATACTCATTAGTAGAGATTGTACTTCCATCAAAAGCTAAATTTTTTCCTTCTTTAACATTATTCTTTATCCACTCAATTAAACTTGGATAACCAGGTATATTCATCTTCATAAGCTTAATTCCTGAACCATTAAGTTCTTTTTCTGCTTGAATAAAGTATCTTCCATCAGTCCATAAATAACTTTCTTCTATCCCAACTAATAAAGTACCAGCAGAACCTGTGAATCCTGATACATAAGCCCTTCCTTTATAGTACTCTGGAACATATTCACTTTGATGTGAATCACCACTTGGAATTATGTAATAATCTACATTTTCTTTTTTCATGACTTCTCTTAAATTATTTAAATTACTCATTTTCAGTCCTCCCCAATGATTGTAAATTATAGTTCTATTATACAATTAATTAATATTCTATCAATAAAAATATAGGATAAATGACAAACTATGATATTATAGAATAAAAACTTTTATAAGAAGGTGAATTTAATGAAAAATGTAGCAATAATAAGCTGTTCAAATGGTCTTCAAGAAAGTGCAAGACCTACACTAGATAAACTTTTAGATATTCTTAGCTCTCTTGGGTTAAATGTAATCCTATCTTCAGCTATTTATGTTAAAGATGATGGGCTTTCTAGTGGTAGTGGCAAGGAACGTGGAAAAGAATTAATGAAACTATATAAAGATTCTTCGATTGATGCAATTTTTGATGTTTCTGGTGGGGACTTAGCTAACGAAGTTTTGGAGTATATAGATTTTGACATTATAAAAAATAATCCTAAGCCTTTTATAGGATATAGTGATTTATCAGTAATTTTAAACAGTATATATTCCCAAGTTGGTGACACTTCTTACCTTTATCAAGTTAGGCATATTGTCGCTAACAAGGAAAACTTAAATAGATTTAGTAACTTTATTAAAGATTCTAATAATGATCTATTTAATATTGATTATAGATGGATTCAAGGAGAATCTATGGAGGGCATAGTTATTGGAGGTAATATTAGATGTACTTTAAAACTAGCTGGAACTAAATATATGCCTAACTTCAAAGGTAAAATACTTTTACTTGAAAGTCTTGGTGGAGATGTTGCTAAAATGAGAACTTTTTTAACTCAGTTAAAGCTTATGGGAGCATTTAAAGAAATTAACGGAATTATACTTGGAACTTTTACTGAAATGGAGAAAAATAATTATAATCCTACTATTGAGGAATTAGTTAAAGAAATTGTTAATGATAAAAATATGCCTATAGTTAAAACTGAGGATATCGGTCATGGAAATAATTCTAAATGTATGGCTATTGGTAAAGAAATTAAATTAGTTAAGAATAATTAATTTACAATAAAAAGCATGACTAATTATAGCCATGCTTTTTTCTAATTTGTATAACTTGTTAACCAGGTATCTAGAACAAAAATATCATCATAATTTTCATCTTCCATAAGCTTCTTAACTTCCTCTACTGTTCCCTTTACCACTACCCCATAGCTATATATTCCATACTGCTCTACATAGGATACTATACTTTCATAATCAAAATAACTTCTAATAACCTTATTAAACTTCTTTTGGTCATTCATATAATTTAGTAATGTCATAAAGTGTTCTTCGTAAATCTCTGGAGGTATATCAACACCATCATACTGTAATAAATCAAGGTATGGATATTTTTCTTTATCATAAAAATTAGTCATTCCATATCCTGATCTGCCTAGTGTAATTCCAGTGTACCCTTGATAGCCAACTTCACTTATTTTTACTGGTGCATAGAAGAAGCCTACCTTATCATACTTTTTCATATAATCACACAACTCTTTTACAGTAATATTATTTTTAAAAGAAATAGCCACCTTTACTTTAGTTGTTGGTTTTAAATCATCAAATATTTCCCTTGCTCTATCTTCACTTTTATAATCACTTCCTACCTGTCTATTAAAAGAAAATGTTCCCCATTTCATTCCACTTCCAAGATATAAAAAACCATAATCACCTTCATTTACTAATCTTCCTCTTTTTATTGTTGCTGTTCTTTTTTCAAAATGTGAATCTAGTTGCGTTTCTAACGTAATCTGATACTTACCAAAGCCCTCTTTTTCAATTTTGGGCTTATAAATAAATCCTCTATCCACAGAATGTAAATCCATATATGCAAATATAGGTATAGCTATTTGATTAATAGAGCCATTATTCACTTTAATCTCCTTAGCTGGATTATAGAATATTAAATTCATAATTGGTGATAAGATAATATATATAAACATAATAAAAGTAACTACTGAACTTGCTACTATTATTGCATATTTTTTTAACTTATTATTAATAGCTTTGTTTATATTAATAGTTAGTTCATCTTGCTCTTTTCCCATTTCATCTAAATTATATTCTTCTACTTTATTTGTTCCAAATAATTCTTCATCAATTTTATCATTCAAATATTCATTTATAGCTTCAACTTTTTCTATCTCTTCTTCTATTTTAGCTTTTTCCCCTTCATTTAACTCTCCACTTTTATACTTTTTCAATATATCCTTATCCCCCATAAAATCCTCCTCCCTAACTTTATAGATCCTTATGGTCAGTAATTATTTTCTTTAGCTTAAGCTTTGATCTGTGTAAGGTTACTCTTATATTTCCTGGCGACATTCCAAGCTGATTGCTAATATCTTGTTGGTTCAATTCACTAAAATAATACAACTCTACTACTTCTTTTTCCTTGATAGAAAGCTTTAATATAGCTTTATATAATATCATCTTTTGCTCTTCAACTAGTAATTTATCTATTACATCATCTTCATTGTAGATATCAATATTTTCGATTCCTTGAACAATATATCTTTTCCTTTTTCGCCACTGATCAATATAAAGATTTCTAGCAACCTTATATAACCAATGTAAAATATCTTCATCACTACTCTCCATCGATATTAATGCCTTAAAAAAGGTGTCTTGCATAAATCCTGTGCCAATAGATTATCCTTACAGAGGGAATATATATAAAGATAAATTTGATTTGAATATTTTTTATACAAAGTATCTAATACTTGCCTCTCAATAATCACCACCACCCCTCACTTATATAACGGATAAAGATATATAATGTTACAACTCTTTTCTAAAAACTCCAAATTATTCCACAAAATCTCCATATGTATATTCTATATAACTATGGTAATTAAGAAAAGATTATAAAAAAATAGTAGCCTATTATTTATTTTGTAGACTACTACTAATTAACCTTATCTTATTTTAAAGTTCCAATCTCCATCCTTATATAAATCTACTCCACCAATCTGGAAATCTAACCTTCCAGTTATTCTTTCTGATAGTTTTAAGTCTTCATAATCAAAATTCATAATTATAGGGGAACCATCTGCTGAACCACTACAACCATGATTGCGGAAATTCGCATTTAATAAGAATATCTGTGAATCTTCCTTTTTAAACTTATGTACATCAAAATATAGTTCTACTGATTCTTCTGTTCCTTTTATGGACTTCAATAAAATTTTTTCGTCTATATCTTCTAAATAAATCTCTTTATTTACCTCTATTGTTTCTCCTTTTTCAGGAATCTTAACTTTTATCTTTGGCATATTTACTAAGTTATAGTCTACCTCTACTCTATTTATATTAATATTTAAATTTGATTTTACTTCTCCGCCTATTACAAACTCATTTCCTTGTCCTGAGTAGTTAGAAGAATTTACATTATAAGCTTTACCTTTATCGTCTGAAATTGAAAAGTAATCTTTAGGATAAAAAATATTAGATTGAATATTAATATCTTCCTTATTCCATAGAGATATATAAGTATTTTCTTCAAAAATATACTTATTACCTCCAATCATAATTCCACTATCTTTACTATTTCCTCCAACATCACTATATTTATATAACTTATCTTCTTCTACTAATGAAATACTAATAACATCTTTATTATCACTTACCAAAGTAAACTCTTTAACCATCCCTTCAGTTTTATAGCTTTGATTAAAAGAACTCCTTATGCCACCACTTCCTATTGAATACATCTCTGTTTTTACTAACTCTCCATTAGGAAGTCTTATACTGAACTTATCCTTTAAAGAATTTATATACTTTTCTTCTTCTATTTTTGAGTTATTAAAATCATATTCTATCCAAATCCCTATGGTTACTTCATTCTCTTTGCTAATTACACTCTTTATCAAAACTTCTTTTCCATCAATTTTAGTTACTATAGGCTCCTTTAATACGTATACTTCCTCACTTGTACTAACTAATCCTAAACCTGGATTAAAAAATAAAGCTTCTTTTATCTTAGCTACTACATTCCTTCCCATTGGTGAAACCAACATAAATACAACTGCTAAACTAGCTACTAAAGCAATCTTTAATCTCTTTGACATTCTTGTACTACTTACTCTGTTCTTTAATTGCTTCTTAAGCCTTTTCTTTTGAATATCATCCATAGGTATTTCCATTTCTGAGGTTATATCAAATTCTATATCATTTAACACTTTATATATATCATTATCATTACTCATAATTTTCTACCTCCTCTAAAGTAGTATACTTAGCTCTAAGCCTCTTCCTTGCCCTACTCACCTTAGTGTTTATAGTCCCTTCCCCTATATCTAACTTTTCTGATATTTTTCTAGAACTATATCCAAATAGAAACTTCATAACAAATATACTTTTATCTGGCTCTTTAAGAAAGTTTATTAAATCCAATACCTTTCTAGTTTCAATTCCTATAATTATATCTTCCTCTATAGACTGACTATCCTGTAAATTATGCTTGTCTATATCACTTGTCTTATACTTTTCATTACTATACTTTCTATAATAATCAATAGCCTTGTACTTACTAATTCCTGCTATCCAATTTTTAAATTTTTCATTTTCTCCACTAAACTTGCCTATGTTATTCCAAACACTAAAGAAAATATCTGATATACATTCCTCTATTAACCCATTGTTTTCTAAAGGAAGTAATACCTTTCTTACAACTCCGTTTACAATAGCAGAGTATTTGTCTATGATGTACTCTAATGCCTTTTCATTTTTCTTACAGAGCTCTATTAAATAATTTTCTTCATTTATTTTCATACAAAAACTCCTTTCAAGAGGCCTCTACTATTAATAACGAATATCCTAATTAAATCTTACACTATTTTTATATAACTTTATTAAATATCTTCTCAAATAAAAAAGGTGGGGTAGATATTTATTTTGCTTGTTCCGTCGCTGTACTCCAAGTCACATAGAAACAAATATCCATCCCTCTCATACTAACTGTAAAGAAATTATAATAACTCCTTTAATTTGTAGGCAATTAAAATTTTATACTTTTATATACAAAAAAAGAAATCGCAAAGCGATTTCCAATAAACTTATTTATCTTTTCTTGGTATAGTTATAATAAACTCTGTTTTTTCAATATCACTAGTTACTGATATTTTACCTTTGCATTTCTCTATAGTTTCTTTAACTATGGCTAACCCAAACCCATGCTCTTTATTAGAATTATCCTTAGTAGAAAATCCTGATTGAAAAATTTTATCTATTACTTCATCTTCTATCATAGGTCCATTATTTTGAATACATATAACTATATCATTAAATTTTTCAAATGTTCTAATAGCTAATATACCTTGTCCATTCATTGCTGTTACAGCATTACTAATAATATTAGAAAGAACTTTTTGTAATTCAAACTCTGCCATTTCAATATCATTTAAATCTGCATTTTCATCTAATATAACCTTAATACCTGTTTGTCTAATTCCTTTAGTAATTATGGCTATTACTGAATCTGAATTATTTGATACTTCTATTGCTGTATCTATACTATTATGTCCATTAATTATATCCTTTAATAACTCTCCTGCTCTTTCATAACGCTTCATTAAATGTAATCCATATAAATATGAAATTTGTGCTCCATAATCATGTTTTATCTTATTTAGTTCTTTTATTCTTTCTTCTAATGAATCATTTAACTTTTTTATCTCCCTTGACCTTTTTTCTATTGAAGCAAAATACAATGTTGCACCTGCAAAAGTTAATACTATTATTGCAAATACATAACCTCTATATATAGGGTCATCACTCCAATTAACTATCTTATCAAAAGATAGAAGTAAATCTAAAAATACTGTCAATAAAACTAAAAATATAATTGATATATTTCTACTTTTAATTGTTCTATATAATTTATAGAATATTTTCTTGTTCATAAGAATTAATAAAAAAAGTATATAATTTATACCGTATATAAACACCACTACTCCTAGTTCTATATACTCTTTAGGCAACATAGGCTGAATATATGCCCAATAAAGCTTACTACTAATTAAGGCTGATAATCCACCTACTAAATACAAAATACTATAGGATATGGTTACACTAATTTTATCCCTTCTGTAAAACATCAATACAATAACAAAAGGTACTAAATGACTCATTATAATACTTATGCTTGAGTTACCCATAAATTTCATTACTATTTGTAATCCTAGCCATACTGAACTAACAGCTAATATACTTCTACCCTTTTTACTTTTATATCTATCCTTTACGCAATAATTAGGCAATATTACAAATACAACTGCTTGAAGAATGCTGTTTATTATGTCCGTTATATTTAAAATCAAAATCTATCCCCCTAAACTTGTTATATCGTTTGCACTTCATTAATACCATTTATAGCAGCTTATGTCAACAAAAACATATCTTTTCCGACATAAATATTTTGTTTTCTATATCATTTTTTAAAATTCACATATACTTAATAAACTTTTTTAATATTGTAAAATTAACACAACTTTATTCATAAACAAAAAAGAGAATCCTGCATTAGATTCTCTTTTCTAAGTTACACCTTTTTTCTTGGTAATATTATAATAAATTCTGTTTTTTCAATATCACTAGTTACTGATATTTTTCCATTACATTTTTCTACTGTTTCTTTAACTATAGCTAATCCAAATCCATGTTCTTTATTAATATTCTTTTTAGTAGAAAAGCCAGATTCAAATATTTTATCTATAATTATATTTCCAATCATAGGGCCATTATTTCTAACACATATTATTATATCATTAAAATTTTCATATGTTCTAATAGCCAACGTACCTTGTCCATCCATTGCAGTAACCGCATTGCTAATAATATTTGATAACACTCTTTGTAGTTCAAGTTCTGTTATATCTATGTTATTCAAATCTGCCTGCTCATCTAATATTATATTTATGCCATTGTGCTTAATTCCCTTAGTAATAATAGATATTACTGAATCTGAATTATTTGATATTTCTATTGCATCATTTATACTATTATGTCCATTAATTATATCTTTTAATAGCTCTCCTGCTCTTTCGTAACGCTTCATTAAATGCAATCCATAAAGATATGAAATTTGTGCCCCATAGTCATGCTTTACTTTTCTTAACTCTTCTATTCTTCCTTCTAAAGCATTATTTAATTTCTCGATTTCTCTTGCTCTTCTTTCTATTACTGCAAAATATAATGTTGCTCCTATAAAAACTAATACTATTATTATTAATACACAACTTGTATATATAACTTCTTTGCTAGAATTTATAACTTTAGTAAAAATTAGAAGTAGATCTAAAAAAAACGTTAACAAAATAAGAAATACAATAGATATATTTCTTGTTTTTATTGTTCTATATATCTTATAAAATATATTCTTATTTATTAAAATTAACAAAATAAATATGCAATTTATACTATATACACATAATAAAGCACTTATCTCTATATATTCTATTGGAAATTGGGATTTAATAATCTCACAGAAAAAACTACTAAATAAAGCCATTAATCCGCATATTAAATATAAAATATTATAAGATATTGCTACGCTAACTCCATCTTCTCTATAGAACATCCATACTATAAAAAACGGTGCTAAATGGGTCATAATAATACTTACACTTGAGTTTCCTATACATTCCATTACTATTTGCAACCCTAAGGAAACTAAAACTACAGCTAAAATAAGTTTATTCTTTTTATTTTTATGATTATTTTCAACACAAGAATTTGGCACTATTACAAATACCATTGCTTGAAAAACACTATTTATTACATCAGCTATAATTAAAGTCAAAATTAATCTCTCCTAAACCTTCTATCTCTTATTTCTCATAGATTCTGGCATTTCTTCTGCAGCTATACCAAACATAGATGCTGTATTTATTGTAAACACAGCTGATAGAAATAAAATTAGACACCCTAAGCTCTTTCTTAATTTCATAATAACACCTCCTTTCTAAATATTAATTTATTCTTTTATTAAACATTAACATTATTTGTATAGTAATTGTCCACATTATTATTGAAGATACCCTTGCACTAAAAAATATAAGTGTTAAAAGAGTTAAAATTAATACATTAAAAACTCCAATCCTTCTATTTCTTCTTATATTCTCTTTCTTCTTCATGGGCATCTTATCATTAATAACAGGCGCTCTATGATAAACACAAAATATATTTATTCCACCTAAAACTAACTTACTAGTCAAATCCAACTCATTATTTATAGCCAAAATTATTATTAACAATTCTATTATAAGTGTTGCAATAAAACACTTAATCTGAGAATCTTCATGATATCCTCCTATAAATGGTTTTGTAATTACCATAACAAAAATTATAGTAATAGCTTCCTTACCATATCCAATAATATAAAATAATATAATTTCAAAAACAATCTTAGTTATTTCATATAAAAAAACTTTTAAGTTATATTCTATTTCTTCCAATTGATCTGTAATAAAACTATTATCCTTTGATATATAACATATTATACTTTTAGTTATCTTTTCAATCATATGTACACCTTGCAACAATTTTCATTATACATTATTATACTATTTTTGTTCATTTTTAACAATATATTAGAAATATTTCCCCGACTTTTTTTAGTGTTTATATATTAATAACTTTTCCATTTCCTATACCCATATTACATCATTCTCATTACATTTATTATGTAATATAACTCGAAAATTAAATATAAATTAACTCCCAAACTTTTTAGCATTGCTAACATAAATATAAGAACATATCTAATAAAAAAGTAGCTCATAAGCTTAAGAACTTATGAACTACTTTCTATATTATTCTAAGCTTTCACCATTTGATGAAATAACTTCTTTATACCAATCAAAAGATTTTTTCTTTCTTCTTTCTAATGTTCCATTTCCTTCATCATCTCTATCTACATATATAAAACCATATCGTTTTGACATTTCTCCAGTAGAAGCTGAAACTAAGTCAATACATCCCCAAGTTGTATATCCAAGTAGTTCTACTCCATCTATTTCAATGGCATCATGCATAGCTTTAATGTGCTCTCTTATATATTCAATACGATAATCATCATTAATTGCCCCATCCTCTTCAATTACATCTTTAGCCCCTAATCCATTTTCTACAATAAATAATGGCTTTTGATATCTATCGTAAATAGAATTTAATGTAATTCTTAATCCAAGTGGATCTATTTGCCACCCCCACTCGCTAGCACTTAAATATGGATTTTTAACAGATGCAAATACATTTCCCTCAGTGGTTGGAGCCATTTCTTCAGTACTTGCAACTTTACTTGAATAGTATGAGAATGATACAAAGTCTACAGTATTATTCTTTAATAGCTCTAAATCTCCTTCTTCCATTGCAGGCATAGTATCTTCTCTTTTCATCTTCTTTAGAGCATAATTAGGATACTGTCCCCTTGCTTGTACATCTATAAAGAAATAACCTTCTCTATCCTTTTCCATTGCCTTCCATACATCCTCTGGTTTACAAGTATAAGGATAAGTGTTTCCTGCAGCAAGCATACATCCAACCATATTATTAGGATCAATTTCATGAGCTATCTTTGTTGCTAAAGCACTTGCCACTAGCTCATGATGAATAGCTTGATATTTATCCTTCATTTCTGTTTCTTTATTCTCAATTAATAATCCTGCTCCCATAAATGGTGCATGAAGTATCATATTTATTTCATTGAAAGTTAACCAATACTTTACTAATCCTTTATATCTTGTAAATAAAACTCTACATAAATTTTCATAGAAGCCTACAAGCTTTCTATTTTTCCAACCACCATATTTCTTAATTAGATGAATAGGGCAGTCAAAATGTGTTATTGTAACTAAAGGCTCAATTCCGTATTTATGACATTCTTTAAATAGGTCTTCATAGAATTTTAGCCCTTCTTCATTAGGAGTTTCTTCATCTCCATTTGGGAAAATTCTTGACCAAGCTATAGACATTCTATAAACCTTAAAGCCCATTTCTCCAAATAAAGCTATATCTTCTTTAAAATGATGGTACATATCTATACCAACCTTAGCTGGATAGTATTCTCCTTCATGAAAGTCTAATGTATTATCTAAACCTAGCATAACCTTAAAACGATTCTTTCCATGTGGTGTTATATCCACATTTGCTAGTCCTCTTCCACCTTCGTTATATGCTCCTTCACATTGGTTTGCAGCTGTTGCTCCTCCCCATAAAAATCCTTCTGGAAAACTCATATTAACTCCCCCTTAATTAAAGTAGTTCAAAGTTAGTTTCTTTAACTTCTGATGAATTACATCCTATATATAGTTTGAACTTTCCTGGTTCTGATTTAAATTCCATACTAGCAGTATAGAATCTTAGCATTTCTTCATTTATTGTGAATTTAAACTCTTTCTCTTCACCTGGTTGTAGCTCAACCTTCATAAATCCTTTAAGTTCCTTAACTGGTCTTACTACGCTACCCTTTATATCTTGAATATATAATTGAACTGTTTCTAATCCTGCCACGCTACCTACATTTTTTACCTTTATAGTAGCTATTATTTCACTATCATTAGTTAGTTTATCTGAATTTAAGTTAATATCCCCATACTCATATTTAGTGTAAGATAATCCATATCCAAATGGATATAATGGACTGTTTTCTACATCTATATATCTAGAAGTAAATCTTGAATTGTGAATAGAAGTTTTTACTGGTCTCCCTGTATTAAATTCATTATAGTAAAGAGGTGCTTGCCCTACTCTCCTTGGGAAGCTCATAGTTAATTTTCCTGATGGATTCACATCTCCAAATATAACATCTGCAACTGCATTTCCCCCTTCTGTTCCTGGAAACCATGCTTCTACAATTGCATCAACTTTCCCTACTACATCAGTTAACACAAGTGGTCTTCCATTAAATACAACTAAGACCACTGGCTTTCCTAACTCTTTTACTTTTTCTAATAAATCTAGCTGTATCTTTTCTAGAGATAATTCTGTTCTACTTCCGCCTTCTCCACTTTGAAGAGGATGTTCACCTAAAGCCATAATAACAATATCAGATTTCTTAGCAGCTTCAATTGCTTCATCCATATCTTTTTGTGGATCAACTTCTATTTTTTCTTCTTCTACAGCTCTACCAAATCCACCTAATATAGACTTATCTTCAATCATTTCACATCCTTTTGCATAAGTGAAATTCTCTTCTGATACCTTTTCCTTTACTGCATCCATAAGAGTAATAACATCCTTTGGATTACTGTTAATAGCCCATGAACCAGACAACACTCTACTTTCACCATATGGCCCTATAACAGCAACCTTTTTATCCTTTGAAAGTGGTAATACACCATTATTCTCAAGTAATACTATTGATTCTCCTGAAATCTTTCTAGCAAGCTTACGTTTTTCTGGTGATAAGATTACTTCTTTTTCTTTATCAATATTTGCTCCTCTATATGGATTTTCAAATAAACCTAGCTTATTTTTAAGATTTAAAATACGCCATACTGCTTCATCAATAAATTCTTCGCTAATAACCCCATCTTTAACTAAACCTTCAAGCTGATTTGAATAAACAGGTGTCTTCATATCTATATCAACACCAGCTTCTATTCCAAGCTTTGCTGCTTCTCTATCATCTTCTGCAACTCCGTGAGCTATAAGTTCTTGAATTGCAGCATAGTCTGAAATTATTACTCCATTAAAGCCCCATTCTTCTCTTAACACATCTCTCATAAGCCACTTATTGCCTGATGCTGGTATACCATCAACTGTGTTAAATGATGTCATAACAAGCTCACATCCGCTATCAACAGCTGCTTTATAAGCTGGCAGATAATCTTCTCTTAATCTTCTTTCAGACATATCAACGGTATTGTATTCCCTACCACCTTCTGGTGCTCCATAAGCTGCAAAATGTTTTACGCAAGATGCTATATTTTTATCTGGATTTAAATCCCCTTGATATCCTTCAACAAATGCTTTTGCAAATTCACAGTTTAAATAATTATCTTCACCTGTAGACTCCATTACTCTTCCCCATCTAGCATCTCTAACCAAGTCAACCATAGGTGAAAATGTTATGTGAATTCCTGTAACTGCTGCTTCTTCTGCTGTATTACTCATACCTTCTTTTACTAATTCGGGATTCCATGTACATCCTAAAGCAAGTGGTATTGGATAAGTTGTCTTATAGCCATTTATAATATCAGCCATAAATAATAGTGGAATTTTATGTCTGCTCTTTTCTAAATATTCTTTTTGTATCTTTATTAATTGCTCTGCTCCAAATACATTAAATATTGATCCCACATTATCTACTACTTCTTGATCTATACCTAACTTTTGTTTTGGCCCTACTGCTAAAGTGTCTGACTTGAAAAATTCTCCTGATAATTGAACTAATTGATATATTTTTTCTTTTAATGTTAAATCATCAAATATTTTTTGTAATTCTACTTTATTCATTGCTACACCGCCTTAAATATTTATTTATATAGCCTTTTAAGGAATAGAAATTACATTAAATTTTTTGAAATGTAGTTCTACCCCTTAAAGTTATTTTATTTTTTCAATTCTTTATACATTGTTACCATCTCTTCTATTAACTCTTTAGCTAAAATGGATGTCATTAAATGATCTTGAGCATGAACCATAATAATACTGTAATTAGAATTATCTCCATTCGCCTCTGCTTGTAATAACTCGGTTTGTGCATTATGGGCAAGTAAAGAACTTTCTTCAGATTCTTTTAATAAAATTTTAGCTTCTTCATATTTTCCTTCTCTTGCCTTGTGAAGTGCTTCAAATGCCTTTGTTCTTGCTGTTCCAGAGTTTGATATTAAATTTAGTGCTATTAATTCTTGATCCATTATATTTTCTCCTTGTTCTAAACAGTTTTGCGGTTATACAGAGTCTCCTGAAGTTTCTTGTTCTTTTTCAGCTGCTAAGTATTGCTTATCTAATAATTTCATGAATGGTATCCATATAACAAATCCTAATGCAAAAGTTGCTATTGTTATAACTACAGACCAAGGATTAAAGTTAGTTGCAATTAATTGTTGTATAATTGGAGGACAAGTCCATGGTGCTTGGAATATTGGAATTGCTCCTGTTAAAATTACTAATAAATATGCTAATCCCGCTTGTAGTGCTTCAACAAATATCCATGGAAGCATTAATGTAGTATTCATGATTACTGGTAAACCAAATACAAATGGCTCGTGTATATTGAATAGTGCTGGTACTAATGATAATTTACCTATAGTCTTTGATTGTTTTGACTTACCTACAACACATAAAGCAACTATTTCTGATAATTTAGCTTGTCCTGTAAAACAAGTAAATGCTGCTGTTAAAACATATGGTAATGGTTCTCCTGCATTAAATGCTTCTAAATTTGCTGCCATTGCTACCATTGCAATTGGTTGCCATACAGTATTTAAAACTAAGTTTGTTCCATGAATTCCAAAGAACCAAAGTACTTGAGCTACGATAAGTATAAATAAGAATACCCATATGTTATTACCAAAACTTAAGAATGGTTTTGTAATAATTGTATCAACACAGTTTTGTAATGTACCAAATGAAGTCATTTCAAATATTAATCTAATAGCAAGTGCAACTAATATAGCACCACCAAATGGAATAATTGATAAGAATGGTTTTGCTACATTTTCAGGAACTGAGTCTGGCATTTTTATTGTAAAATCTTTGTTATGCAGATATGCTAAAACGCTTATTGATATAAAAGTAATTAATAATGCTGGGAACACACCTGATGCTCCTAATACATTAGTTGGAATAAGTCCATTTACAATTGCCCCTTTAATAGTTTCACCATTTACAACTACATCTGAAACTGCTGTAAATGGAGTTACTAATAAAAATGAAGCTAAAGCACACATAATACCATAAAGTGGATCTATATCTTTTTGCTTGGAATAACTTCTTGCTGTACCTACAATTACATATATTGCTAGTAACCCCAATGTAACAGGACTTATAGGTGCAAATATCTTCTTTAATATAGCATCTACGCTTGGTGCAAAATCACTTAAGAATGGAAAATTACTTAAGATAAGTGCTACTGATGCTATTAGCGTTACAGGTAATGAAGACATCATCCCTTCTTTAATTGCTGTCATTACTTTATTTCTATTTATTTTGTCTGCTAATGGCATTAAATATTTATTCAACCCATTTTCTAATTTTTCCATAAAACTATTCATTTCTATTTCCTCCTATCATATAAGACTATTTATTAATCATTTTCTTAATTTGTTTTAATATATTAGCTCCATTGCCCATACCATAATCAACTGGGCTTATTGTACTAAGTGGCTTATTGTAATTGTTAGCTATTTCTAAAAGTTGATCTTTTTTATAAGCAATTTGTGGTCCTAGTAATATAGCATCGTAATCTTTTATTACTGATTCTAGTTTTTCATATGCTTCTGCATTTATTGTCCATCCTTCTTCTTCTGGACCAAAAGCAGCAACAATTTTTTTCTTTACTAAACTTGTAGACATTCCAGCTGCACAAACCAATAAAATTTTCATTTATAATTCCTCCAAACCAAACGTTAATGATATCATTTACATTACTTTTATATAGCAATATCCATGCCATACACTTCTACTGCTTTATTTTTCTTATATAAAAATAAAAAAAGATGCTGTAACCCTTGTATTTACAACATCTCTAAATATTAATATTTTTTATTAATTTCACATGCTTTCCTAATTATACTGATTAACCCCTAAATATACACATCACAATTTTAAATATACACATTATTTTATACACATATACTATAGGTTTTTAATTAATGTGTATACATAATAAATTTCATCATCAACAAATTCCATATCACATTTCTTTTCTATGGGCTTTAAAATTTCTTTTATTTTACTTATCTCTTCTTTATCTATTGAAAGTTTATCTATAGCTATATACTTTTCCACATGTTCCCCAAGTTTAATTCTATCAATGCTAGATATCATATGCATTATGGCACCTACTATGGTATCTAAATTCAGAGTTAATCCAAACTTTTCTTCGACATTATAAATAAATTGAATTAGCTCATCTTTAGTAGAAGCTAAATCATAAGTTTTTATTTCACCTTTAAATGCCTCAATTATTTTGCCACACATATCTTCTGCATCATCTTTATCTTTATTTACAGATGTAAACTTAGAAGACTCCATATCAATAAGTTTTTCTATTTTATTAAATCCTTTATTACTAAATAATTCACTTGATGGAACAAATGGTATTCCATATATATCTGGATTTATACTCCCTACAATAGCTATAATATTTTTTTCATTAGAAAGTCTTTTTATCTTAATTAACATATCTTCTCTATCTAGTATAGACATAGCATAAATATCAATGTTTTTATCATTAACTACCTTATTATTTTCTATCATGCTCTTAAGCTTAACTGCAGCGCCTTCGCCAGTAATGCACAAAGTAACTATTATATTCTCTTTCTTATATTCATGCCTATTATAATTTGTATCATCATAGCTAAATGTATATTTAATATTATCAATAGTTTCCCTATATATTTCTTCAATATCATTATTGATCAGTGCTTTTCTTGCAACTTCTATGGCAATAAGAGTACTTACCATATTTATCACTTTAACCTTTATTCCAGTTTCACTATAAATTAAATCTCCGAACCTATCTAAAGATCCCATATCAACTAAAAGAATTACTCCTGAACCTTCATCGATATTTCTAACTATTTCTTTTATCTCTTCATAAGCTTCCTTTGTAGATTTATCTAAATCCATATCATACGAATAAGTATTATTGCTCCCAAGTAACCTATTAACAACATTTTTCATAGATGTTGCTGTACTCTCTCCATGCATAGCAATAAGCACTCTTGGCTTATTATCTATATATTCATTACTATTGGTATATTCTTCAGTTATAAACATTGTTATAAAAGCAACCTCATCCTTAGGAATACTAATCTCATATACCTTTTCTATGTTGTGCGCCAACTCTAAGGATATTTCAAATTCTTTACTATGATTTGTTTGTATTTCTTGTAACTTATGATTAACAATAAATCTTCCTTGCTTAATTCTTTCAATAGAAGTACTAATATGAAGACACAGACTATAAAATATTTGCTTTGTGAATACCCTCTTTAATCTTATTCCTACACATTCCATAAAATCTTCTACCATCTTTATAAGAACACCATCTACAATCTTAGATATTTCTTCTTTATTAATATCTGTAGAAATTTTATATATATAATTTTTAAAATATTTATCTATATCCATGCTCATAATCATATATATATCATTTTTATTTAAGCCTCTATTCTTAAGCTGTTCCATACGATTTTCGAGATTGTTATATAATGTAATAAGACTATCTTCCGATTCTCTTATAGTTTCAATTGGCTTTTCTCTATCCCTTGTAAACTTAAATAAACTCTTTTCAATAACTATTTTATCTATTTCTTTTTTATTTGATTTATAATTTAATATTCCCATCTTTACATGATTAGGGAATTGATTAATATCTACTACTATCTCTTTATTTCTATTTACCATACTGCTTAAAAAGGCATTAGCACAACCAAGCTGAATATCATTCATAAGTTGTCCAACATTTCCTGTACAATTGTATAATAAAAGGCTTTTTATAGCTTCAGGCGTTACTACTACCTCTCTATTAACTCTCTTTGCTTCCATATAAAATGATTCACTTATTAACTTAAATCTTTCTTTATATGTTCTTTCTGTAAGAGATGGTATGGCAATAGTCATAGGTATTCTTCTACTAAATGTACTTAATAAAACTTTCTCTTTCTTTTCAGTTGTTGCACATATAATTAGCAAATCAACCTTTTTATATTTTTCTACCTCTCCTAAAGGACGGTACTCCCCCTTATCAATTAGATAGAATAAAACTTCTTGCCCTTCTGGAGGTAATCTATGAATTTCATCTAAAAATAGTATTCCTCCATTTGCCTTTTCTACAATCCCCTTTCTATCTTCATTCGCTCCTGTATATGTTCCTTTTTTTACACCAAATAAATAAGAGAGTAATAATTGAGGATTGTTTGCATAATCAGCACAGTTAAAAGAAATGAAAGGAGCTTCTTCATCTAATACTTTAGTTGATTTAGCATACTTATATATTGTTTCTGCAAATAGTGTCTTCCCTACCCCTGTTTCTCCAAGCAACAAAGTATGTAATCCCCTTGGGGGATACATTATAGCTGCTTTAGCTTGTAAAATACATCCCTTTAAACTTTCTTCACTTCCAATTAATTCATCAAATACAGAAACTTCATCTACATGAATTTTATCTAACTTATTTTCAATTAATGATTCTTCAGTTATTTTATAGATAACAGGTTTCCCTTTTATTTTTATTAGTTTCTCTTCTCTACATAACTTATTTAAAACGGCACTTACATTGGACCTTTTTAACTTCATACCCTCTGCAATATAATTGGTATCACAACCAGTTATAATTCCATTTTTTCTTTCCTGTTCTCTACAGACGTTAGTAATAAAATTATAGATACTATCTTCGCTAGTTTTTTCCCTCATATTATTACCCCCTATTATCTTTTGCTATAAACACAAAGTAAATATTTACATAGAGATTATATCATTTATATACTTACTATAAAAGGAGTAGTATTAAACTACCCCTTTTATTAAATCTATTGATATATTACAGACTTTACTTTCCTTTTAACATCAATTCTATTAAACGGTTTTAATATATATCCACTTACCCCATATTTAGCCGCTTGCGCTACCACTCTTTTATCACTTATTGATGACACAATTAATATTGGAATATTTCTAAAATTATTATATTCTCGTATTTTCTTTAATAGTTTAAAACCATCTATATTAGGCATAATTAAGTCTAATATAAATAAATCTACTTTCTTTTTACTATTTTCAATAAAACTTATATATCTTATAGCATCATTTGCTGAGTCAAAATGCTCTACATTATATCCTTCTATAGTTAGAATATTATCTAATATAGCTAATGAGATTGAATCATCATCAACTATAATAATATTCTTATTTTCTTCAATGGATTTATTAACTTCTATCTTAGAATTATTAATATTCTCTACTAATTTAACTTTACATGACTCTAATACTTTTCTATACCTCTCTAAGAAAAACTTTTTAGATATTATTTTTAATATTTCTGTATCTAAGTAAGCTTCCTTATTATCAGAAATTAGTATTATATCACTTTCTTTACATGTTCTTTTTAATAATTTGGCACAGTTAAGCGAAAAATTATTTTCATTAATATCTTCAACAATTATTATTTCATAAAAATCCTTAGGTAAAGCTGAAATAATCTGAGTATTATAAGCGCTAATTATATTAACATTAATATTAGAGTCCATTAATTCACGAATTATATGTACATACCCATGTAAGTTATTTAGCAAAAACAAAACATTCTTCATAAGTCACCTCCAACACTTAAATACTCCTTTATTTCATCCAAAACATACTGGAACTCTCTTTTAAACTTAACTAAATAACTTTCAATAGCAACTTCATCTGCATCACTTAACGCATAACAAAGTTTTTCACTTACCACCTCTAAACTTTTCATACTTAAATTAGCAGCAGTTCCCTTAATTAAATGCACAACTTCATATGCCTCCATATAATCTGAATTATTAATTAAAAATTCTATCCTCTTTATATACTCCACATAACTCTCACTAAACTTTTTCAACAAATTAAAAAACAGTACATTATCTCCTTGTAATCTTATCATTGCATCTGTATAACATATAAATCTAAATTTCATTATTCATTCCCCTCAATTATACCTAAATGTTTATTAAAAAACTTTTTCTAACTTTTCTATAAATAAATTCTTATTAATTGGCTTAGTTAAAGAATCATTTACCCCAGATTTACTAATTAATTTCTCACTTTTATTTAATGAACCTGCAGTCATAGCAAGTATTATAATACTTTCTGCATTCCAATGATTGCTATTACGTATTTTATTACAGCACTCATAACCATTCATTTCTGGCATTATATGGTCAATTAATATAAGATCATAATAATCCTTATCTGAATCAATAAACTTTTTATATGCCTCTTTTCCATTAATAGCAGCATCAACCTCAAACCCCAGACTATTTAAAAGTTCACATTCTATAATTCTACTTATCTCATCATCTTCAGCAAGTAGTACTCTTTTGCCTTGTCCTATATTAGAAAAATTTTTGTAACAACCTGCATTTATAAAATTAGAATCTACAATTTTTAATGGTAATGTAATATCAAATCTAGTTCCATGGGCTAATTCACTTTCTACTTCAATTTCTCCCCCCATTAAATCCACAATTGATTTTGTTATTGATAAACCTAAACCTGCTCCACCATTATGTTTAGAATTGAACTCATCTGCTTGAGTGAAAGGAAGAAACATCTTATGCATAAATTCTTTTGTCATTCCTATTCCATTATCCTCTACTGAAAATACAAATTGGCCGATGTTATTAGATTTAACTTTTTTAAGTTGAATAGATAAATGGATTTCTCCATTCTCTTCAGTAAACTTTGACGAATTAATAATTAAATTAATTAATATCTGTACTATCTTGTTTTCATCACATATTACGCTAATATCCTCTAAAGAACTTATATCTATGGTATATCTTTTTTTCTTTTGCTCTAAAATTGGTAAAACTATTGAGTTTACCTTTTGAATTATTTCTCTAACACTTACACATTCCTCATATAGTCTAAGTTCACCTAATTTTCCTTTAGTCATGGTTAATAAATCATCAAATAAGTTTAATAAATTATTAGATGCAATTAGTGTATTATTCAAATAATACTGTAATTTTTGTTGATTATCTTTGTTCTTTAAAGCTAGTTCTACAGAACCAATAACTCCATTCATTGGTGTTCTTATCTCATGACTAATATTAGATAAGAATCTTTTCTTTCTATAATTTTCTTCTTTTAATTCTTTATTTTTTTCCCTATATATTAGTAATATAAATAAACTAAATCCTATTAAAAATAAAAATAGTATTATTAAAATAAAACTTACTTTTTCAATACCAATAACACTGTTCTCAATAGATTTAGAATCAATAGATATAATAGAATAAAAATCTTCTGTCAATTTAACAGGATAAATACTTAGAATTTGAGTTTTATCCATATAATTTAATAAGTTAGTTGTACTTTGCTTATCTTTTATTTTATCTTGTATATCTAAAACTTCATTAACCTTATTATAGTTCTTTAATTCATCAAATAAATTTTCTCCAGTTTCAAAACTACTAAAATCATCTCTATAAATAATAGTTCCATCTGAATGAATAATATATCTATCTAATTCACTAACATCTTCCTCATAACTTTCATATCCTTCTATTTCACTAACTATCTCTTTAGCAAAAAGAACTCCCGTAAACTTTTCTCCTTCATATACAGGTACAGCTATGTAAAATATATATTCATTAATTTCTTCATCAAATGCATATTCAAAATCATATTTTTTTCCATTTATAATCTCATTGAAAAACCTTTTGCTTTTAATATCGCTATTATTAGCAGTTACTATATTTCCATTGAAATTAATAAATCCAATATCATAAAATTTAGTATCTATTAATATATCCTTCAATAATTTATTTTTTTTATCTTTATTAGTTTCCTGACTATATATATCTATAAAATCTGATAAAAGATATAGTGATTTAATGCTTGTCTCAAGTTTATTTTCTACTATACTAAGCTGTGCTTCAGATATAGACCTTATATATTTTTTTCGATTAAGATTTAAATTTAACTTTACTAGTAATATATAGAATATAGAAATTAGTATTAGAATTGAAAAGACTCCAATAAAAAAAATTTCTTTCGTCCAATAATTATTGGATTTAATCCTTAAATTCATAACTAATTCTCCTTATCTCTTCAATATTATCTATATATCTATCAACTAAATAAGGATCAAACTGAGTTCCACTTTTCCCTTTTATATAATCTATTGCCTCTTCAATAGACCAACTATTCTTATAACTTCGTTTCATTAATAATGCATCAAATACATCTGCTATAGCTACTATTCTTCCCTCAATAGGTATCTCATTTCCCTTTAATCCATTTGGATACCCTAACCCATCGTATCTTTCATGATGAGATAAAGCTACTATACTTCCTTTTTTTAAATATTTACTGCTACGATTTTTTAATATATCATATCCTATTATTGTATGAGTTTTCATTATTTCAAACTCTTCTAATGTTAATTGACATCTTTTATTTATTATTTGGTCACTTATTCCAATCTTACCTAAATCATGTAGCTGTGCTGCATAATATATTTCTTCTTGCTCTTCTTCACTCATACCTAATACCCTAGCTAATAATTTTGAATATTTAGCTACCCTTACTACATGGTTTCCCGTATCCGAATCCTTTTTTTTAGCTGTTTCTACTAATACTTCTAAGGTTTCTTTTTCGCGCTCCATAATACTTGCAGTAGCTTCTTTTATTCCACGAGCTAATATGGAAGCTTTGTTTTCAACCCTTCTTTGATACTTTATTAACTCTAATAAATTTTTTATTCTCATAATAAATTCATATTTATTAAATGGTAAGTATAAAAACTCTGTAGCTCCACTTTCTAGTGCTTTTAACTTTATAGACTCATCACTAGCAGCAGTAATTAAAATAATAGGTACCTTTTTATCTAAACTTCTAACATTCTTAATAAATTCTAGTCCATTCATTTTAGGCATGATATAATCAACAATAATAATATCAGTTTTTTTCAAATTCACACACTTTAGAGCTGATATTGCATCATAAAAGTATTCTATATTAATATCTATATTCTTTAAAAATGAAGCAATAACATCATGATTAATTTTACAATCATCTATATAAAATAAATTAAAGTCTTTCATAATACTCTCCTTATGTAAACAAACCAACTTTCCAAAATAAAACAAACTTATTAATCAATTGTCATACTTATTAAATTATATTAAAAATAAACTTTTCATTAAACCTTTGTCATTTTTATTCACTGTGACACTTTGTGAATACAAATATATTATTATTACTATCCCGATATTCTTATTTATGTTAACCCAAAAAGTGTTTTACCAATTACTATATATACATATTGATAATATCTGTAAGCTATCTTATAATATACTCTTAATTATTTTGAAAATGGAGGAGATAAAATGTATTCTAATGGATTTAGTTACTTATTAAAAAGCTTGAAAATTTCTCCATCGAAAATGGCACAAGCTCTAAATGTAGATAGAAGCTTAGTAAGTAAATGGAAAAATGGTTCAAGAAAAATAGATACTAATGCTGCTTACTTTGATAATGCTATTGATTATTTAATTGAAAGAAATAGAGAGCTAGAAATCGAATTCCTTGAGAAATTATTTTCATCAATTTATCACACACCTAATAATTTATTAGGTAATACTTCTTCATTAATAGCTTCAACAAAAAAATTTATCTTTGACGATATTAGTAACTACCAACAAATTATTGATAATTCTATTAACAATGGTTCTATATATTCAGCTAATATATCAATTTATGATGATGAAAAGAACGCACTTTTAGGAATTCTTAATTTTCTAAATTCATCTATTTCATATGGGAAACCTCAAAATTTATTATTTGTATTTTGTAAGTCATTAGATTTAATGATGAATAATAAATATTTCAGAAATGAATGGTTAAAAAAAACTTTAATGCTTTTAGATATGGGCTGTCATTTGAACTTTGTATATTCAAATAGTAGTAGCTCAACGCTAGGATTATATTTATTTTCATTAATAAATCATAAAAATTGTAATTTTTCATATTTTGTTGATTCTCTTGATAACTATTACAATTATTCTTTTCACATAACGGAACATAATGGAGTATTTATGTCTTCAAACCAAATAGTTGGCAATGAAACACAGTTTTATAGTGCTTTATTTAAGGATCCAATTAGCATAAAATTTTATACAGGATGGAGTAAAAATATACTTTCCAGATCATATCCAACCTTTTACAACATAAATATTTCTGAAGTTTTAGATAAATTTGAGGTTAATAGCATTCAATTACCTAATAAGGATTCTATTAAAAATACTCATTATAACTATAGCTCCTTTCCAATACCATATATAATGAACGATGAACTATATTACGAAATACTTTGTAATTCAGTTGATAACGAAAAAGATATAGAATTTCATTTCAATTGTTTTAAATCTATTAAGAATTCATTATATAAGAATTCTAACCTTCTCGCTATAGATTTTTATTCTATTAATGATCTTATAGAGTTTTCAAACAAGGAAACTATTATATATGAAAGTATGTCAGAGCTAGTGCCAAAACTGATCCTTACCAAAAGACAATTTAAAAAACATATTTCTTGTTTAATAGATTATTTATTCAGTACTGACTCTTGTAACTTTTGTCTTATTCCTGATACATCTAAATTGAATAATAATTTATTCTACTGTTGGTGCAAGAAAAATGAATTTTTACTTGTTAATTATAAGAATAATTTTTTAGATTTTAAATTTACTACAAATACTCTTTTAGTTAATTCTGTTTCGCTCTTACTAGAGAATACATACTTAAATACACCAGATAACTTTAAATCAAAAGAATATATAGCTAACTTTTTAAAAAGTTTATAAAAATACTTAACATAGTGGATGGTTAATTATATTATTTACCATCCAACTTTTTTATTAATACATATCTTTTAAGCAACGCTCCTTAACTATAAAATTATTTACTACTTTCCTCTGCTTTTACTCTAGTAATTTTACTATCAATAATATAACTTTAAGACTAACTCTCAAACTTTTTATGACTTCTACCAAATAAATATATAAATACAAAAATATAAGAACTTTTATTTTGTACAAAGATAAATCACCTAGATTACATTGCCATTTTTTAAATGTTATGTTACAATTTCTGGTAAGTAAATACAAGATACATATTTGCCGCCGGGTAAATATGTTAAGCGTCAGCTATCCTATCCTTAGGCCTTTGGAGATAGGATATTCTGGCGCTTTATTTTTGGGGAGGTCTATATGGAAAATAAATCTCAACTTAAGGAATTCAGCCGCTACTGTACATTAAATGTTTTAGGTATGATTGGCTTATCATGCTATATACTAGCAGATACCTTTTTTGTTTCAAAAGGATTAGGCAGAAATGGTTTAACAGCACTTAACTTGGCTATACCTGTATATAGCTTTATTCACGGAAGCGGTTTAATGTTAGGAATAGGTGGTGCCACAAAATATTCAATTTTTAAAAGTAATAAAGAAAGAAAAAATGCAAATACCATATTCACAAACACTTTCTATTTAGCCACTGTTATATCTATTGTATTTGTACTAGTTGGTATTTTTCTTTCTAAATCTTTAACTACTGTTTTAGGATCAGATTCTGATGTTTTTAAAATGACAAATATATATTTAAAATGCATCCTTATATTTGCTCCTGCTTTCATTATAAATGATGTACTAATTTGCTTCATAAGAAATGATAACAATCCAAATTTATCAATGTATGCAATGCTAGGTGGAAGCTTATCTAATATAATTTTAGATTATATATTTATATTTCCATTACAACTTGGAATATTTGGAGCTGTATTTGCAACAGGACTAGCTCCTATAATTAGTATACTTATACTATCCCTACACCGTATAAAGAAAAAAAATCAATTTCATTTTATAAAAATAAAACCTAGCATTAAGATGTCACTCAATACTTTATCATTAGGTTTTCCATCGTTAGTTACAGAGGTCTCTTCTGGAATTGTAATCATTGTTTTTAATATGATCATACTTAATCTCATAGGTAACGCAGGTGTTGCTGCATATGGAATAGTTGCAAATTTATCTCTTGTAGTTATAGCAGTATATACTGGTATTGCCCAAGGAATTCAACCACTTATAAGCAAATTTTATGGACATAATGATATAAAAAATATTAAATTAATATTTAAATATGCAATGATAACTATGTCTATTATTTCATGCATAATCTATCTAATTATATTTTTCTTAGCAGACCCAATTGCTAAAATATTTAATAGTGAAAATAACCTTGTACTACAGAGTATTGCAACAAATGGCTTAAAAATTTATTTTATAGCTATAATATTTGTAGGATTTAATATTATTCTACCTATGTTTTTTACTTCTATGGAAAAAGCCTTTTTAGCTCAAATTATTTCTTTATTAAGGGGATTAATTGTTATAATTCCTATGGCTTTTCTACTATCTGCATTAGCAGACATAACTGGTGTGTGGCTAGCCTTTCCTATTACTGAAAGCTTAGTTTCAATATTAGGTGTAATACTTTATTTAAAATCAAGAATGTAAATTAGTTAATAAAACGTACCACATATTATAAAATGGTACCTGTAAGCAGTACACTTTGAAAAAAAGCGCCTCGTTTATAGGTGCCTTTTTATTTATAATATTAATATCTTGGAGGAATACGAAATGAGCAAAATAACATTTGATGAAGAAGCTAGAATCAAACTATTAGAAGAGCAGGTAGAAATTCTAAAAAATTAGACGTGACAGAAAGGAGACTGGTAAACAACAGAATAAAATTAAATAGCAACGAAACTTTTAAATTAATAAATTAGACTATATCTAGCAATGGTTTTAAAAATATGGTCTCCTATTTTTTCAACCTTCTAAATATTTCACGTTCGGGATATTATAATTATTTAAATACTTTGGATAAGAAAGAAGATAGAGAACTTAAATATCTAGAAGCTAAAAATAATATACTTAAAGCTTCAAAATACAAAGATTATAAGAAAGGATTTCGTTCAATAAAGATTCTTTTAGAAGGTGAGTTTTCTATTATTTATAGTAGAAAGAAAATTCAACGTATAATTAGAAAATATGATATTAAATATCCGATAAGAAAAGCTAATCCGTATCGCCGAATGCCAAAAGCAACAAATGAACATAGGGTTATTCCAAACTTATTAGAACGTAACTTCAAACAAGGTATACCTGGTAAAGTATTATTAACTGATATTACATACATACCATATGGAGATAATCATATGGCTTATTTGTCTACCATCAAAGATAGTAGTAGCAACGAAATACTTGCTTATCACGTCTCAAATTCAATAACTCTTGATATCGCAACAACTACAATAGATAAATTAATATCAAAACATAAAAACAATTTACATAAGAATGCATTTATTCATTCAGATCAAGGTGTACATTACACAAGTCCTAAATTCCATAGACTATTGAAGAAAAATAAATTAAGACAATCTATGTCCCGTCTTAGAAACTGTTGGGATAATGCTCCACAAGAATCATTTTGGGGACATATGAAAGATAAAATTGATTTTAGCAGTTATAAAATGCTTGAGGATGTAATTTATTCTATAGATAACTATATTTAATATTACAATAACTATAGATATCAATGTAGCTAAAAAAAGATGCCCCATAAACAATTTAGAAATCATCTTTTATTAGCTTCTTAACTTTTTTATTGTGACCTTGACTTAGGGTCCACTTTATTCTTTAATAATGTGGTACTTTCTTTTTATATTATTTAATCCTAAAATACATCTCTGGTGTGTTTTCATCTATAACTCTAAATTGATACCCTTCATTTTTATAATAATCTATTATATCTGGAAGAGCCTTGTAAGTATTTTTATTCATATCTGTGCAATGCATTAGTAATATTATAGGATGTAAATTTTCACTTCCCTTAATAGCCTTCTTATACAAAACATTAGGATCAAGTTTTTGATTCATTCCATCTGTATTATCTAAGTTCCAATCATAAACTTTAAAGTTATTATCATGCAACTTGGATAAAAACTGTTTACTTAAGTGTTTGTAGCTTCCTCCTGGAAATCTAATTATATTAGGAGAAATCCCAACTACTCTATTTATCTCATTCCTACATTCAACCATCTCTTTTATAAATGTATCCTCATTACGATAAACATACTTAAATTTATGATTATATGTATGCAAACCTATACCATGCCCCTCATTATAAATTCTTTTTACTACATCTTCTTTATCTTTTATTTGATTTCCAATAAGAAAAAATGTTGCTTTTACATCCCTTTCTTTTAATACCTCTAACACCCCATCTGTTACCTTAGAACTTGGTCCATCATCAAAGGTTAGATATATAATTTTTTTATTAGCATAGTCTTCATTATAAGTCTGATCCTCTATATTAAAAACTTTAACACTAGGAACACTTGCACCAAACATAAAGGTTAAAATAAGCATACCTAAAGAAAATAATAAAGATCTCCTTACTCTGTATTTCACTTTTTTTCCTCCTTATTACTTATAGATTAAAACCCATTACAATTTATCTTGTACCATTTCATATATTTAATTCATTTTTTATTTAATAAATAAAAAGATGGGGTGGATATTTATTTTGCTTGTCCCGTTACTACGGTCCAAGTCACATTGAAACAAATATCCACCCCACTCGTACTAAAGGTAAGAAAATTAAAAAATTAATACCATATCATTCCACTTAGCTCCTCCATGTGAGGAAGCTGAAACACCTTTATGCTCAAATCCAAACTTTTTATAATAATGCACTAAGTAATCTTTACAAGTAAGTACAATGCCCTTCTTCCCACGTGCCTTTGAAATTTGTATAAAGTAATTTAGTAAATTTTCTGCAATGCCGTTTCTGCGATACTTAGGTAATACATCTAATCCAAATACGGTTTGATATGCGCCATTGGGATTATGAAGGGAAGTATCATGATACAATTCGTCAGGTAACTCTGGTGAATTTGTAGTACATCCATTAATAAAGCCTACTACTTCACCATCTTCAATAGCTACAAAAAAATTTTCTTTGAATGCAAAAAATCTTTTTCTAATATCCTCTTCCTTTGCTGATTCTGATTCTGGAAAGCACTCTTCTTCAATAGCTATTATTTCATTTAAATCTTCGTTAATTGCCTCTCTAACTTCCATATAAATTCTCCTTTTCATCCTATCTAAAAAACTCTACGTTTTTTATTATAAACACTATTAAATACTTAGCCTGTAATATTATCAACTTAATTATTATATAAAAAAATGAGCTAGTCAATAGATTGTATCCACTAACTAACTCTAAACCAATATCTTAAACGGATGTCTGTAGCTCACAAATGTCCTTATTAATTTTTTTCATCTCTAATAATACAAGAGTATCTAAAATACTATTTAATTTTAAAATTTCTTCTGTCCCTCCATATTTGATGTATAGGTCCCCAACAATTATACCTAATTCTTCTCGGATCTCCTCCATCTAAATCTTCATCCTCCTTTAGTTTATCAGTATTAATTATATTTATATAGAATATTTAGTCAACTTTTGCTTATATTTGTAATTTATACATTTTTACTATGTAAGCGTTATTGTTTATTTTATTAATAGTTACAACAATACCCATTTAACACTCTGTAACTTTTTTATATAAATATTTATAAAATCGATATTTTTTCATTCTTATAATTTTGTTTTTGTAATTAAATTGTAACAATAATTACATATATATAACTTTCACCAAGATAAGATTAATTATCACACAATAATAGTTTTTTATCCTTTTATGAAAAAATAGAAAACTAGGATACTTATTTTATCCTAGTCTTCAACATAATTTAATAATTTCTTTCATTAAATACTTACAATAATAACAAAATAAAAAAACCGTAAGCATTTCGCTTACGATCTTTGTGGCAGGGGCAGTAGGATTTGAACCCACAACCAATGGTTTTGGAGACCACTACTCTACCGTTGAGCCATACCCCTTTGAGACAAGTTTGATTATATAATAATATTATTTAAAAATCAACTTTTTTGTTCAAAAAATATTTCTTTCTGAATTATTAAATGATTATATAACCTTTCATAACTTTTACATCTTGAACTTATAAAAATAAAGCATGAATAAAATCTATTCATGCCCATCATTATTCTCTTTAACCGAAAAATAATTATAAAATACATTATAATTATCCAATAATACTTTTCTAGCTGAATTAGCTCCACTATATCCATTCAATTCAATAATATTAAAATTTATATCTTCAGTAACTGTTTCCTTATCTTTTAAAACTATTACCTTAGCTGGATCTATCCTATTTTCCTTAATAACATCGTCTATAGTTTTACCATTAAGTTTTATTGGAGATATACCTATATTTCTATAGAAATAATCTAGCTTATCATCTAAAGCAATATAACTATATTCCTTTACAACTGACTTTTTATCATCATATGTTTTTAATACTTCATCTATACTCTTAATAACCTTATTGTAATTCTCTTCATAAAGCTCCCTATTTTTCGGATCTTTCTCCTGAATAGCAACTTTTATATTATATAATGCTATCTTATACTCATCATATCCAACCATATAATACGGATTTTCCTTACCCGAGTTTTCTCCTGTAAGATTAATTGTTCTAATACCTCTAGAAGAATTAATAATTCCTAAGTTGCCCTTATTAAGACTTGAAATCAACTCATCATGCCAAGGTTCCATTATATTTCCATTATAAAAGAACAAATCCATATTTGAAATATTACTTATGGTTTCATCTGTATATTTAAAATCCTTAGATGCTTGTTCATCATTAAACATATATTCAACATTATGCTTATTTCCAACAATATCTTTTACCATTTCATATTGTATCTTATTACAAGTGATAATATTTAAATAAACATCTCTGCTTGTATCTTCTCTATCAACAGTATTTGCTATTAGTGGATTAGAAGAAACTCCTATCCCCAAAAATAATAGAAATGTTATTAATAACATTCCAAAGGTAACTCTCTTCAATAATATCACCCCCTGGCCTTTACCAGTTAATTCCCTATTACATATTATATCAACATATGAAATTTAAATGTATACAAAATTACTACAAATTTTCTGTTCATATAAAAAAAATTTTACACTTTCCTCAAAAAATTTTCAACCTTTAATATGTGGTAAGGGCATAAACACTTTTCTTTTATCTCCTTTTTGGATAGAATAATAAGATAGAATAGTTTTTGAAAGGGATTTTATATATGATTTTTGAAATAAAAAGTATAGATGAAACTACCAAAATTGGTTTCAACTTAGGTAAACTTTTAAATCCTGGTGATATTGTTTGCTTAACTGGTGACCTTGGTACAGGTAAAACTCACATAACAAAAGGGATAGCTAAAGGTCTTGATATAAACGAAAACATAACTAGTCCAACATTTACTATTGTAAATGAATATGAAAGTGGCCGTTTAAAATTAAATCATTTTGACGTTTATAGAGTTAGCGACCCTGATGAAATTTATGCAATAGGATTTGATGATTATATTTTCTCAGATGCTGTTTCTATTATAGAATGGGCTAACTACATAGAGGAAATATTACCAAGAGAATACATACATATACACATTTCAAAGGACTTATCTAAAGGAGAAGATTTTAGAAATATTAAAATCACCCCTTATGGAGATAGATATGATTACGTAAAGGAGCTAAAAATATGATAGTTTTAAGTATAGACTCTTCATCTAAGGTAGCTACTGTTGCACTACTTAATGATGGTACTTTATTAGGTGAATATGTTATTAATGATAAGAGGGAACATTCCGTCTTATTAATGCCTATGATTGAAAATCTTTTAAAGGATTGTGAATTAACAATAAATGATCTTGATGGATTTGTTGTTTCTAAAGGGCCTGGTTCATTTACAGGTTTAAGAATAGGTATGGCTACAGTTAAGGGATTAAGTTTTGGAGCAAATAAGCCTTATATAAGTCTTTCTTCTCTTGATGGGTTAGCTTATAGCCTTTCTTACTTTAATGGAATAATTTGTCCAATTATGGATGCATTAAGGGAGAATGTTTATACTGCTCTTTATAAAAATGAAGATGGCGAATTTAAAAATATAATGGAACCAACCCCTATGGAACTTACTGATCTTTTAGAAATGCTAAAAGAAAAAAATGAAGAAGTTATATTTACTGGTGACGGATTACTTAAGCATAAGGAATATATTAAAGAAAACTTCCCTAATGCAAAATTTGCACCTAACCATGTAAGCTTAACTAGAGCTTCATCTATAGGTGAGTTAGGTCTTAATCTTTTAAAACAAGGATTTAAGGATAATCCAAACTCTGCTCCTGTTTATTTAAAGAAACCTCAAGCTGAAAGAGAATTAGAAAAGAGGATGAGAATGAGTGAGTAATATATCTATTACTTTAATGGAAGAGTGTGATTTAGAAGCTGTTTTAGAAGTTAGCTCTTTATCTTTAAAGGAATCTTGGAGTAAAGAATCTTTTAAAAAGGAACTTTCTAATCCTTTAGCTAAATACCTTGTTGCCAAAGGAAATAATAAGGTTATTGGTTTTGCTGGTGTTTGGACAATTGTTGACGAAGGGCATATTACCAATATTGCTGTACACCCAAACTTTAGAAAAAAAGGAATTGGTAGCATACTTCTCTCTTCTTTAATAGAACACTGTAAAAATTGGGGTTGTAACTCTCTTACTTTAGAAGTTAGAGCTTCAAACACCACTGCACAAAATCTTTATAAAAAATATAATTTCAAAGAAGAAGGTATACGTAAGAAATATTATAAAGACAATAACGAAGATGCTATTATAATGTGGTATAGATAATTTTTTGGAATTATATAGATAATAAAAATAATAAGGATTAATATGAACTCACTTAAATGGAGTTTTTTAGGATAATTATAATACTGAAGATAATACAGATATTGTAGAAATTCTAGCACTAGCAGAATTCTATCCTTATCTTTATTATCTTCAATAACCAAAAAGAGAAATGGCCCAGCCATTTCTCCTAATCATTCCACTAAATATTTTTCTAGTTCTTCTCTTAAAATACTTACATCTTTAAGATGAATTCCTTTTATCCCAACTTGTTCTCCAGCAATAACATTTTCATTTACATCATCAATAAATATACATTCTTCAGGATTTAGGTTATATCTATCTAATAATCTTCTATATATCTCTAAATTTGGTTTAATTATTTTCTCTCTATAAGATACTACTCCACCATCAAATAATCTAAAAAACTTATATTCTTCAGCTACAATTTGAAATGCTTTACCATGAAAATTAGATAGAAAGAACAAATTATATCCTTTTTCTTTTAACTCACTAATTATTTCTACTGTTGACTCTATTGGCTCTAACAAGGAATACCAATTGTCAAAAACTTTTCTAACGTCCTTTTCTAACTCAGGATTATTTATACAAATTTGTTCAATAGCAGTTTCCTCTGTTATTGTCCCTTCATCTAGCATAATCCACTCTACACCTCCAAATATGATATCACGTAGCTTGTCTATTTTGTCATTATCTTCAATTTTACTTTTCAAATACGCTAAATTATCATATTTAAGAACTACATTACCCAAATCAAAAATTATGTTTTTAACCATTTCCCATCCCCCTCTATTTGTATTATAACTTTAATTACTATACAATCCTAGTTTTTAATATTAAATATCAAACCTCATACTTGAGTTTTTCCTTATTTACTCATATAATTACATTAGCTAAATATTAGGAGATAATATAATGTTAAATAAATTTGATATAGACTTTTTAGAAAAACATACACAATTTTATAGTAAGTTAACCAAAGAAGATAAAGAACTCTTTAACTCTAAAGCTATTCTTATAAAATATTCCAAAGATAATTCTCTTAATTTTTCTGATAGAGATTGTAATGGCTTTATAACTGTAGTTAGTGGAACTCTTAGAGCCTTTCTAACTTCTGATGAAGGTAAAGAAATAACCTTATATAAGCTTCAAAAAAGCGATTCTTGTATATTATCAGCTTCTTGCATTTTTAAAAACATACATTTTGATGTAAACATAGATGCTCTAGAAGATACTGAAGCCATAGTATTACCTAGTCATTACTTAGAGATGCTTTCAAAAAATAATATGTCCCTTAATAAATATATCCTAGACTTAACTCAATCAAGATTTTCTGAAGTTATGTGGATTATGCAAGATATTGTATTTTCTAGTTTTGATAAAAGACTAATAAAATACCTTGAAGGTTTTAGTGAAAAAACTATAAAAATTACCCATGAAAGTATAGCTAATGACTTAGGAACAGCAAGAGAAGTTGTTTCTAGAATGCTTAAATACTTTGAAAAAGAAGGAATGGTTAAACTTTCTCGTGGATCAATTACTATAATAAATTTAAATAAAGACAAATAGGAAGTTATAAAGATAACCTCCTATTTTCATATGAAATAATTAACTAAAATTATATTCAGTAACTATCTTTTCTCTACCAGTTGTCTTATCATTAAAGTAATCATAGAAACTTAATGCCAAAAAGCTTCCTGCTACATTATATACCTCTTTATAACCTAAGCTTTGAAGCAATAGAGCTACATTATAACTTCTTTGTCCTGTCCTACAGTGAAGATAAACTGGTCTATCCTTTGGTATTTCATCTAATCTATCTCTTATTTCACTAAATGGAATGTTTTTAACACCTTTTATATGGCCTCTTTCATACTCTCCCTTTTCTCTGACATCTATAATAAACTCTTCATTCTTTAATAAATCTCTCATTTGGGTAATTTGAACTTGTTTAAACTCTTCATCTAATAAGTTTGATCCAACATATCCAGCATAATTTACTACATCCTTAGCTGTTCCAAAAGGTGGTGCATAGCATAAATTTAAGTTCTTAAGTTCTTTTACAGTTCCACCAAAAGCAATTGTAGTTGCTATAATATCAACTCTCTTTACTACATCTCCTTTTCCTATAGCTTGTGCACCTAAAACTCTTCCTGTAGGTTTTTCAAATAATAATTTAAAATGTACTGGAGAATTATCTGGCATAATTCCAACCTTATCATTAGCTATTATTCTTACAACCTCATAATCAATATTCATATCTAAGGCTTTAATTAATCCTTCACTTAACCCTGTAGACGCTCCACTATAATCAAACACCTTTATTGCAGATGAACCTATAAATCCATTATTATTTGTTTCTCTTCCATTAATATGGTCTGCTGCAATTCTAGCTTCAACCAGCGCTGGTCCTGCTAAAGATATTTTGCTCACCTTCTCTGTTAATGGATTAAATACTTCTACAGCATCTCCTACTGCATAAATATCTTTATCATTAGTTCTATAATCTTCATCAACTCTAATAGCTCCTGTTTCACCAAGTAATAATCCAGCATTAGTTGCTAATTCAACATCTGGAGCCACTCCAATGGCCATAACAACAGCTTCTGTATCAATAGCTTTTCCAGACTCTAATATTACCTTATTATTCTCAAAGCTACTTACCTTATCTCCTAAGACTAAATCTACTCCTTTGTCCATCATTTCTTTATGGAATATTTGAACCATATCATAGTCAAAAGGCTTTAAAATTTGGGGTAATGCTTCAATTAATGTAACATTAAAACCATCTTCATTAAGATTTTCTGCCACCTCTACTCCTATGAAGCCTCCTCCTATTACAGCAATATTTTTAAGATTATTTTCCTTTATATATCTATTTAAATATTCTATGTCTACAACATTTCTTATAGAAAATATCTTAACCTTATCTATTCCCTCTATTTTGGGTACAATTGGTTTAGCACCTGGAGATAAAATTAGCTTGTCATAACTTTCAGTATATTCCTCTCCTGTTAATACGTTTCTAACTAATACCTCTTTCTTTTCTCTATCTATATCTATAACTTCATTGTTAACCCTTGCCTCTATCTTATATTGCTTTTTAAATTTTTCAGGGCTCATCATTACTAACTTTTCACTACTATCTACTTTGCCACTTAAATAATATGGTAAAGAACAATTTGAAAATGATACATGAGGCCCTCTTTCAAACATTATAATATCGTCTTCTTCACCTAATCTTCTTAATCTTGCTGCTGCTGATGCTCCCCCTGCTACTCCTCCAACAATTAATATCTTCTTTTTCATCTTAATATTCCCCCTATTTTATTTTTGTTCCTACATATGATCCTATACCGCCAGAAACATTTATAATTTTGTATCCTTGTTTACTTAAAATATTTGAAGTTCTACTGCTTCTCATTCCTGATTGACACATAATGTAATACTCTTTTTCTTTATTTAAATACTTTTCAGGATTTTTTAATAAATTATTCATTGGTATATTTTTTGAACCCTTTAAGCTTCTCGTTTTAACTTCATAAGGTTCTCTAATATCAATTAAATTTATTTTTCCTAACATATTATCTAAATCATTAACATTAACACTTTTAAAATCTTTTTTCCCAAATAACGAAAACATACTTTTATTTCTCCTTTTAAATTTATCTTATACTCCTGTTATATTCCAAACTAGACTTTTTTTATGTGACTTTATCACAGAAGGTATTTTTTCTTTTAAGTATTATAAAAAAAATTAATATTGAGGGGAGAGTTTTATGTTAAAAAGGAAAGCAGTTGTAGACAAAAGTTACTGTGTAGCTTGTGGTCAGTGTGAAAAACATTGTCCATTAAATGCTATTTCAATCTTTAAAGGAATTTATGCAGAAGTTAATTTATCCAAATGTGTTGGATGTGGTAAATGCGAAATAATATGTCCCGCTTCAATAATTGAAATAACTAACTTGGAGGTAAATTAATGAAAAAGCAGAAAAAATACTGGTATGACTATATGTGGATACTTTCATCTATATATTTAATTCTTGGAATATTTAACATTCTATTTGCTTGGCTTGGATTATTATGCTTCTTTATACCTATAATTATGTCGCTATCTGGTGGAGAAAAGACTTATTGTAATAAATACTGTGGAAGAGGACAACTTTTAAATTTACTTGGAACAAAGTTTAAACTATCCAGAATTAAACCTATTCCAAAATTTCTAAAAGCCAAATGGTTTAGATATGGATTTTTAATATTCTTCTTAACAATGTTTATGAACATGCTATTTAATACTTATTTAGTATTCCAGGGCACTTCCTCTTTGAAAGAAGCTATAACAATTTTATGGACATTTAAACTTCCTTGGAACTGGGGAAATGTTTCCTTCGTAACTCCTTGGATTGCTCAATTTGCTTTTGGGTTCTATAGTGTTATGGCAACTTCAACTATATTAGGTTTAATAACTATGGTCTTATTTAAACCTAGATCATGGTGTGTATATTGTCCTATGGGAACTATGACTCAAGGAATTTGTTTACTAAAAAACAGAAAAGTGTTGTAGCCATCTATATAATCATTTCTTAAATGGATTTTAGATTCTATTTATTAGATAAATAATGATAATATACAAAAAATAGGCTTTCAATACCAAAAGAATATTATATAAATTAAATCTTATAAATTGAAAAAGTAACTTCGCTTTTAGGAGAAAGTAGAAGTTACTTTTTCATAGTCTTTGATATAATTAAATTAATTGATATTTGTCCTGAGCATATTAGGAGGATAAATTTTAATACTATTTTATTAAAATTTATAAATAATTCTCTCTTCAGTTATTATTCCTGAAACATCATCTAATTTAGCAAATTTATAGAATTCATCATAGTTATACTTCTCTTCTTCCATAACTAAATAGCTCTTATTAGAATTATCTATTATTGTTTTCTTTGTAGCTCCGTCCTCCATATTTAATGTACTCACCCAACCTGTATCTTCATTTATTCCACAAACCCCTACAAAGGACTTATCAAAGGTAAACTGACTAATATATTGGTTGGTAAAAGCTCCAATCATTGCCCCAACCTTTTTATTAAATTCTCCACCTACTATAATCAAAGTAATATTATCTTTGCTATCATTTAATACGGCTGCTACCTGTGGCATATTAGATACTACAATTACTTTTTTAGAACCACTCCCAATTATTTTCGCAAGCTCTAGATTTATTGAAGAAACATCTAAAAATACAATGTCCCCATCTTCTATCTCATTAAATGCTCTTTTAGCTATCTCTTGCTTTTTACCACTATTTATTTCTTTTCTCTCATTTATATGTTTAATATCATTATGGCTTCTATTTGTTATGGCTCCTCCGTGAACCCTTTTTACTTTACCACGCTTTTCTAGCTCTCTTAAATCTTTACGGATACAATCTTCTGTCACTTTAAAAATTGAAGATAGATCTTTAACAGACATCCTTCCTTTATCTTCAACCATTTTGACAATTTTATCATAACGTTCTTCTAAAAACATCTAATCATCCCCTTGAATGTATTAACTTAATTATATCACACTTTATCAATTTTTATTATTTTTTATTGTTTTTTATTATTTATTATTGTTTTTTATAGTTTTTAATTATATAATTTGATTATAATATAGCGTAATAGGACATTTAGATTCCTAGCGTAATATATTAAAAAAGAGAGCTAATTGAAGCTCTCTTTTTATCATCACCACTTTCCTATAAAATCTTTTGCCAATATCCAACGTTTAACCACTTATTATTTTTAAATCCTATTTCCTTAAACTCTGCTATCTTTTTAAATCCAAACTTTTCATGAAGCGATATACTTTCTGCATTAGGAATTGTTATTCCTGAAACAATAGTATGTACACCATAGTCTTTAGAAACTTCTAATAAGTTGGCAAACAGTTTTTTTCCTATACCATGCCCCTTTTCATTCCTATCTAAATAAATAGACGCTTCATTTGAATATCTATAAGCAGATCTACTATGCCATCCACTTAAGTATGCATATCCAATAACTTGTCCATTCATTTCATAAACAATCCAAGGATGCTTAACCGTCTTTTCAATTATTCTTTCTTCCATATCATCCACAGTTAACTGTTTTTCTTCAAAGGTTATATTAGTATTTAATATATAGTAATTGTATATATCAACTATCGCCTTTGCATCACTTAACTTCACTTCCCTAATCATAAATAGTCCCCTCTTTCTTTTTTTTAATTATAACAAAAAATGGCTAAGATTTTTATCTTAGCCATTTTTTATTCTATAAAGCTTTTAATGCAATAGCATTTAATAAGCTCCACGGTTTATTAAAGTGCGGTTGGAAGAAGAAATCAGTCATTGCTAACTCTTCAACTGTCATTTTATTTTGAATTACAACTGATAAAGTGTTCATCATTTGTGTTAAATCAATCTTTGATATAATTTGACCTCCCAATATTTCCCTTGTATCTTTGTTATATACAAGCTTAACCATTGCATCTTCAAAAGTAGGCATAAACTCTGGTCTGTAATTCTCTTTAATTGAAACAGACGCAATATTAAAATTAGTTGTAGCCTTAGCTACTTCTTCTGTCATTCCAGTAGATGCAATACATTGGTCATATATTTTTATACCTGAAGTTCCTTGAGTCCCCATATACTTAAGTGTAGGTTTCTCAATATTTTTTGCTACTAAAGTCCCCATTCTAACAGCATTTGTAGCTAGAGGAATATATCTTTCTTCATTAGCAGGATTATATTTAACAACACAGCAATCACCAGCTGCAAATACATCTTCTCTACTTGTTCTCATATATTCATCAATTATTATTGCACCATTCTTTAATGTATCTAATTTACCTTGAATAAGCTTAGTTGCTGGTGCAAATCCAATACAAAGTACTACTAAATCTCCTTCATAGCTTCCCTTATCAGTTACAACTTTTTGAACTTTACCATTCTCTCCTTCAAATCTTGCAACCTTTTCTCCAAGAACTAATTTAACCCCTTTAGACTTAAATTCATTTTCAGCTATATCTGTGAATTCCTTATCTAAGTATTTTGCCATTATTCTTTCTTCAGCATCTATTAAAGTAACCTTCTTTCCCTTTAATTCAAAAGCCTCAGCAAGTTCAACACCTATATATCCGGCACCAATAACAACTACATTTTTAGCATGTTCTGTCTTTTTAACAATAACTTCTGCATGGTCATGATTCTTACATAAAACTATATTTTCTAAATCTCCACCCTCAAACTTAGGTACTATTGGCCATGATCCTATAGTTAGAACTAACTTATCATAGTAATCTTCAAATTCTTCTCCATTTAATAAATTCTTAACCCTTAATTTTTTATTATCAAAATCTATATCTAATACATCATGTTTCATTTTAGTTACTACACCGGACTTAGCTAAATTTTCTGGAGAGTTATAAAATAACTTCTCCGGTTCAGCTATTACTCCTCCAACTTGTAACGCTATTCCACAAGAAAGAAAAGAAATATTATCATTTCTTTCATATATAGTAACATCACATTCTGGATGCATTTCCTTTAAATTAACTACTGTTGCTGTGCCAGCATGAGTACAACCTACAACTACAACTTTCATTGTTTCCCCTCCTTGGATAATTTATTTCTATTAATAATAATTCTCCTTAATTGTATATCCTAAACAGCTTTTTGTAAATGTTAATTTTTTATCACTATCTCTGTTACATATCTATTATCTCACTATAAATCAGCTATTATTCCTAATTTCTTTCATTTGCATACTCTTAGAGCAAATATCTATATAATCTTCCAAATTGTTGACATCTCCAAAGAAAGTACTCTCCTTAGGAAATATATATCTAACACTTATATACTTTAATAATTCTTTAACTGAATAATTTTTCTTTTCAATTGAAGATTTTATTATATCATTTACTTTTTTATCATAAACTCCACAAAGAGGTTGGGATGAACCATTAGTAAAAGTTATTAAAGCATCTTCGTCAAATTCATATGTACCCAGTTTTTTTATATATTCTTCCCTTACCAATGGCATATCACTTGAAAGCATTAAGACTTTGCTGTTTCTGCTTTCATTTAAAGATTTGTACATTCCTGAAATCGGACCTATCTCTTGAATATCATCTTCAACTATTTTGGATACGCCACTATAATTACTAAATATTTTTTTATTGCTACACGAAATTATAATTTCATCAAAGTTTGATATTTTCTCTATAATAATGTCCAAAAACTTTTTCTCTCCTATCCTTAAAAAAGCTTTGTTTTTATATCCCTTACTACTTTTTCCCCCACATAGAATAATTGCAGTCCTTTTTATCAACATGTTTACCATCCTTTATTAATTTAATTTGATTTATCATACTTTCTAAGTTTTTATCTATAGTTTTTTTTAGGGCATTTAAACATCCGCTAAGTCCTAAAATATATCTCTTTGAATCAAAAGCTATAAATATATTGTCAGTTTTACTTAAATCGTTCTTCCAAAAGACTTGATGGAAATTTTTATTAATTACTTCTTTTCTTACTTTAGCCAAATTAGATGTATAAATAATAGTTGCATTAAAGTTATTATATAAATTACCTTCCTTAATAACTTCTCCTCCAAAATCTATTACTTTTTCTTTTATATATCTTTCTACTTCCTCTACCCCATCTTCAATAATTATTGCCACAGGTACTCTATTTAAATCATTTTGATACTTGCTCATATTCCAATTCCCCCAAATTATTTCTCTGATATATTTCTATTCATAAAAAAAGAGAAATTGCTATTAACAACTTCCCTTTTAACACAATATTATTTCTTTAATTGTAGGCTCAACTTTTAATAAGTAAATTCAAGATTCTCTTTTATATTAAAAAAGTCTGCATAATCAATATCAAATAAAGGTTTCTTGACTCTAGATACATCTATTTTCTCTTTAATAAGTTGGGTTAAAACACCAGAATAAGATAAATCACCTTGAATGATAGCACCATAAATCTTTCCTTCTTTGTGAATTATCTTCTTATAATCTTCGCCTTCAATATCAATAACTTCTTCATAGCTATCATCAGGTTTAATTACTGTCCCTAAAGACATTGTAGCTAAATTACATATATTCATAGTATTTTTGCTTCCAAAAAAGTCTGTCATAAATAATTCCCTTCCAATCATATTGCTAGCAGCAATTATTCCTTCCTTAACAGCAGTTGGCCATATAGGGTTTCGTCCAGTAACATCACCTGCACCATAAACATCTTTAGTATCTGTTTCACCTTTTTCATTTATAACTAACCCAAACTTATCACAGTCTATCCCTGCATCCTTTATAAAACCTACATTTGATCTAACCCCAGTTGCTACAATTACTAAATCACAAGGGACTTTATCTCCTGTATTCAACTCAAGTTCCTTTGGATTATTATCTTCATCAACTATAAGTTTCTCAGCTCTTACACCAAATCTTAAGTCTACTCCTCTTTCTTCTAACCTTTTGTTATAAGCATCTGCTGCATAATGATCTAATTGAAGGGGAAGAATTCTATCTCCCATTTCTACCAAATGAATTTTTACATCATACTTTAGCAAACCTGCTATTGCATCTATTCCTACTAATCCTCCACCTAAAACTATAACATCCTTAATATTAGGTAATAAATCTTTTATCAAAATAGCATCTTCTAAATTTCTAAGACCTACAACATTTTTTGCTTCTCTTAGATTTTCAATAGGAGGCATAAAAGATGATGAACCTGTTGCAAGACATACTTTATCATACTCAACCTCTTCACCATTGTCTAAACTAAGCTTATGCTCCTTTGGATCTATTTTTGTTACTTCTCTACCTTTAATCCACTTAACACCATAAACTTTAAAGAAGTCATAAGGAGCAAAATTCAAATCGTCGATACTTCTAACATCTTCAATATAATGATGTAATATACATCTAGAAACCACATGCTCATCCTTAGAAATCAACGTAATTTCAACATCTTTATTTAATTCTCTTAAAGTCTTTGCACAGCTAATTCCAGCCGCCGAAGCACCAACTACTACACACCTCATATTTCTTGTACCTCCTCTAAAGTAATAGCATTTGTAGGACACCTTGCAACACATTGAGGATATTTTTCTTCTGTATTCCTACACATATCACACTTCATAATAACGTGATTTGTTCTAGCATCAGTTTTTAGAACTCCATAAGGACATGCCATTATACACATAAAACAATGTGCACATCTTGATTCATCATATAAAACATATCCTGTTTCATTATCCCTACTCATAGCACCAGACATACAGGTATAAACACATTCTGGTCTATCACAATGTCTACAAAAAATAGGAGAATATCTTCCATCACTATTAATAGCTATTCTATTTCTTGTATCATGTCCTCCATGGGAAACAATACAGGCTGTAGTACATGTTAAACATCCAATACATTTCTTCCTATCTATTTTTATTCTTTTCATTTATTATCCCCTCCTATATTGCCTTCTTAATATTTACATGAATAAATTTATATGAAGGCTCCTTTGAATAAGGATCATAAACTGATGGAGTAATCTTATTACATTCAATGTAATGCATTGGCGCATATATATGATTTTTCTTAACTGTCCTAGAAAGCTTTGCTATAAATGTAGCACTTTCTCCATTTTGTGAATTTACAATAACCTTATCATTCTCTTTAATTCCATACTCTTCTGCTAATTCTGGATGAATATTTATATAAGCTTCTCCTGGAACTATTGCAGTTACAAATTCAATCTCATTAGTTCTTGTTTGCGTATGCCATTGACCAACGGTTCCTCTTCCAGTATTAAAATAGTATGGATAATCTTCACTTGGCTTTGGATTTTCTTCTGCTACTTCTTCATATATAAACTTAGCTTTTCCACTAGGAGTAAAGAACTTATTATCTTCATATAGTCTTCTTTGATTACTCTTTAATTCATCACCCTTTTTAAATGGCCATTGAATTCCATCACCGTCTTTTAACATATCATACTCAATTCCTGTGAAATCACAAGGCATTCCCTTAGTACATTCCCTTATTGTATTAAAGGCATCTTCAGGTGTTTTCCACTTATCTAGATATTTTCCCATACCTAGAGCCTTACCTACTCCTAAGAAGATATCATAATCAGTATATTCATTCTCTTCCTTTCTTAAAGCTGGAACCACCCTTGATAAACGTCTTTCACTATTTATTAAAACTCCCTCTTTCTTAAGTCCAGATTGAGAAGGTAATAATAAATGGCACATCTTAACACTTTCAGTATTATCATAAATATCTTGAACAACAAAGAACTCTAAATGTTCAGTGGCTTCTCTAAACTTTCTACTATTAGTCCATGAAACTATTGGATTAGTAGCAACAATCCATAATCCCTTTATTTCTCCAGTAATACATCTTTCTATTATTTGATCATATGGAATTGTTGGTTTTGTTGGAAGCATTTCTTCAGGCATATCTAAAGCTTTAGATATCTCCTCTCTTCTATTCTCATCATCATAATCTCCACCACCATAAAAACCTGTGGTATTACTAAACAATCTTGATCCCATAGCATTACATTGACCAGTTATAGAGTTAGCCCCTGTTCCTGGTCTTCCAATATTTCCAGTCATAATTGCAAGATTAATTATTGCTTGTGCTGTTCTAACTGCTTGATAAGACTGATTTACCCCCATAGTCCACCAGAAAGATACTCTCTTTCCTTTATGAATTGTTTCTGCTAACTTCTCAACTCTTCCCTTTGATATTCCTGTTTTTTCTTCTACTTCATCTAAAGTATACTTTTTAACATGCTCCTTAAAGCCTTCAAAATCTTCTGTATACTTTTCTATATAATCTTTATCTATCCAATCTTTTTCTATAAGATAATTAGCTAATGTATAAAGTAATCTTAAATCTGCTTTTGGCTTAATATCTATCCATTCATCTGCTCTAATTGCAGTTTCTGATTGTCTTGGATCTATTACAATTATCTTTGGATTATTCTTGTTATTTCTAACTCTAGTCCAAAGGATAGGATGAGCTACAACTGGATTTGCTCCAATGAATATTAAAGTATCTGATAATTCTAAATCATCAAAAGTATATGGTGGCGCGTCAAAACCATAACTTTGCTTATGTGCAACTACTGAAGTAGCCATACATAGTCGTGTATTACCATCACCATTCATTCCAAGATAGTTTCTACCTATATGACCTAACAAAGCCATTTCTTCTGTTGTAAGCTGACCTGTACTTATAAATGCTACACTTTCTCTGCCGTACTTATCCTGAAGTTCTTTTATTTTAGAAGCCATTACCTTAAATGCTTCATCCCAAGATATTTGTTCCATCTCTCCATCTTTACCTCTTACTAAAGGATAAACAGGATTAGGATATTTAGTATTTTGTTTATCTAAGTTTAATCCCTTAATACAACAGAAACCATTATTTACTGGATATCCTTGTGTTGGTACTACAGAGACTATTTCATTATCTTCTATATTGAAGTCAATGTTACAAGCTATTGAACAATAATTACAAGTTGATTGAACTTTCTTCATATCCACTATACAACTCCATTTCATTAAATTTCTTAATTTAGTCTTTGTAGTAATTTAAGCATTTATACCAATCATTATAAAACCTCCATTAAAATGAAGGTCATATATATTAACTAAAGTGATAATTCTATGGAATAAGATATAACTTAGCTCTTCATAAATACAAGTATTTTATAAACTTTATAATTATTAATGAATCACTATTCTTTTGAATATAATATTATTAAAGAAATAATATATTGAGATTTTATATGAATGGAGATGTTTTTTATGAAAGATAAAGAAACTTTAAATGAATCTAATTTTTACGGTCAAGTTTTAGAAGAAGAAAAGAAGGTTGATACATCAAAGCCATGTGATCCAAGAAATCCTGATTATCCTTGGGTTCCATGTGGAGTAGATAAAAATAAGGAAAAGGAATAGATTAAATAAAGTTAGTGATTTTAACTATAATTATAATTTTATAAAAAACAAAAAAGGTTGTAGTTTTAACTACAACCTGAAAAATCTAAAATTATCTTCTATTTTGTTCTTTTTTAGCTCTTCTACAAGCTACGCATCTTGTTGGTTCATTTTCGAATCCTTTTTCTTTGTAGAATTCTTGTTCTCCTACTGAAAATACGAATTCACTTCCACAATCTCTACATACTAATGTCTTATCTGTCATAAATATTCCTCCTAAAAATTAAAGAATGTACATGGATATAATAATCTCTAATTTTCGAGAAACTATCTATCTATATAAAACTTTTTTTGTTAGCATCTTTGCTACTTATTTAGTATATCATGTTCTTTTCCAAATAGCAACATTTATTTTAAATTAGGCATCCTATAATTATAGTAACTATATAAATAACATTAGTTATTACAAAGTTCTTAACGGCTAATACAAAAGTATCCTTTTTTGTTTGTAGTTCGAAAAATCTTTTGATATTTACATTAACAGGCTTTATAGCTACTAACGCCAGTATTGATACTGTTGGTAAAATTCCAAGAACAATACCAACAACTATACCTATAAATCCTATGTAATATAATGCTCTAAATAATTTTAACGCTTTTTCTTTACCTATGTATATTGGCAATGTAAATCTTCTATTTACGAAGTCATCATCTATATCACAAATATTATTTGCTAACATTATATTTGATATGCCTGTAATTGCTGGAATAGTAATTATGAATATAGACATTATCATTTTCATATCAATTAATATGCTTAAGCTCCAATTACTTATATTAATGTTTAATACACCTTGATCAAATATATGTATATATATCGCTAGAAATGTTATAAAGAACCCCATTGTTAGACCTGAAAATATTTCACCAAATGGAGTTCTTGAAATTGGAATAGGACCAAATGAATAAAATATACCTATACCAAAGCATACTACTCCTATTATAAGAATTGCTATATCAGTATTTAAAAATAACATTATTCCTAAAGTAGCTGATATTATCAGCATTGTTATTATAATTCCAAAAACTCTTTTTGGCTTTAATCCATACTTAGTTATAGCATTATGCTCTTCATATCCGAACCCTTCTTTTTTAATAGCTTTCGTATAATCTACATAATTGTTTATTGCTGTAGTAGTCATATCAAAAACTATCATTGATAAAAAGAATAACACTGCTTGTTTTACATTAAAATTATCAAATTTATATAATGCAAAAACTGTACCTAAAATATATGGAATTACACTTGCAACCTTTGTTTGAATCTCTACTAGCCTAAAAAAACTTTTTATTCCCATTAACAATATTCCTCCTTCGTTTCTTTTAATTTTCTTCATTTTTCACCTTATAATATCATAAAAAAAGTGGCCTCTCCACCCTTTAGCGAAGAAGTCACTTTTTTAATTCATACCATAATTAACTACAATCCAACTTATATAATCTAAGTAGTATTGTATATTTACTATTTTACATCAAACATATAAAGCGATTGAGATAAGAAGTTATCCACTTTATCTTCATATACTATATACATACTATAAACAGCTTTATCAAGGTTTGAAACATCAAAAAAAATAACTCCATTTTCATCTACTAATTCTTCTAAAGTTAAATCGACAACTTCAAAAGTTTTATTACTTCTTATAATTATTTCTCTTGGTTTTAATCTCTCACCATTTCTGTTTAAAACCCTATAATCTAAAGTTATTGTATTATCTTTTGCATAAAGCATCCCCTCTGTTATTATTTGAGGATTTCCATTTAAATTAGTTAACTTTTTAAGATTTTTAAGTGGTGATAAATCCTTAATTTCATTATATGATATATCTAGTTCCTCTAAGTTTTTAGCATATTGTAAGCCTTCTAAACTTGAAATCCATGAACCTACTACTGATAACCTTGTTAATTTATACATATCACCAATAGTTATATTATCACTTGATAACTTAAGTTCTCTCTTGATACTATCTTTTAAAGACTTATCTTTAATAGTTATAATCTCATTTAAATCTACTCTCTCCTCTAAGTTAGATATAGATATTTTTAATTCATCAACCATTAACTTTATTTCATCTTGAATGCTTATTTTATCTGCTAACATCTCCTCAGCTTTCTTTAAAGCTTCTTGCAATACTTTAAAAGATTCTTCACTATATATATCTTGCTCATAATTCTTAACTTCATTTACTAATGACTCTAACTCTTCATAATTTCCTTGTGCATCCTTTGCAAAATGAAGTTTAGAATCTCCCCAAGTACCATGATCTGATCCATTTCCATTTCCACCATCAGTTACTACAAGTTTCAATTCTTTAGCTCCATTTATATCAACTTCTAAATACTTCATTGGTTCCTTTGAAGTCATTAATCCACTATCGAATTTCTTCTCGCCATCTATATATACTTCAAACGAAACTGATCCTACTGTATTATACATGCCTCTATCTACACCTACATATGAACTAAAGTATACATAATCTTTATCTGTTAAATCATATGTTATTGTTGAAGTTGAGTGAGCCCCTACCCCTCTTTCAAATGATACTTCTTCTCCATTTTCATCTGTTAATCTTAAAGTATTACCACTTATAGATATGTCCTTTTTAGGTACAGTATAGTTATATTGAGCAGCGTTCCAGTCATAGTCTGTTAAGTAGCTATAATCATTCATATCAACTACTGCTATAGTTCTAGTTTTAACTACTTTATTACCATCACTATCAGTTACTTTATAAGTTATTGGATACTTTCCTGTTTTATTAAAGTTTACTTTTCCAGATACTTCAACCTTATCAGTTATATCTCCATCCTCAGTATCTATTGCACTATACGCTTCATTTAAATTTATTTCATCTCCAAGCTTAGTTGATAAGGATTTTGGTATAGTTAATTCTGGCTTTGCATTTGTAGTATACACTTTAGGGTCTGCCCATGAAGCAAAATCTCCAAGACCATTTTTATCTGCATCATCTGCTACTAGCTTAAGTTCTTTTACTCCTGTAACATCTAGATTCACAAATTCTGCTTCACTATCTTTTCTTATTACATCTGAAGAATAAACCTCTTCTCCATCTGCAAATATTTTAAATATTATAGTAGTCCTATTATCATCATAGTTTTTATCAGTACCTAAATACGTTGAGAAATTAGTATAATTTCCATCTAATTCATATACTATTTCTGCATTTGTTGCAGCTCCTATACCCTTATCAAATTCTTTTATTTCACCATTAACATTAAGCTTTATTTTTTCACTTAAATTAACTGCTGAATCTTTATTTACCTTCTTCCATCCTGATACTGCAGATGCCCAGTCTAAATCAGATAAATAATTACTTTCACTATAAACCACAACTTTCCTATCTTTAGTTATTATATTTCCATCATTATCTGTTACAGAGTAAGTTAAAGTATACTTCCCTGGTCTACTTACATTAAAGTCCCTCTTATATATAGTAACCTTGTTAGTTATATTACCATCTTCCTGGTCATTTGCAGTAACGCCAGAACTTAAGTCAAACTCACTGTTTAATTTAATATAAGTTATATCTTCAACATCTATTGTTGGGAACTTAGCCCTTATAATTTCTTCAGCCTTCACCAAATCTTCTTCAAATAAGTTAGCTGCTGGATGTTCTTTAACTTCTTCTCTTAAAGCTTGTACATTATCTAAAGTATTATAGCTTTCAGTTACTTCTGTCTTACTGTTATCAGTAAATAAGCTGTTTACCTTATCAGCTAAAGTATCCTCTTTATAGAAGGCTACTTCACCTATACTAGCCCAATTTTGATTAGCTTCTATAAATTTAAACATTACTCTTCTTGCTGTAGTTTTATTAATTTTGAAGTCAATAACATCATTAACATTTCCAGTATACTCACCTTTCCCTGCTAATATAAAGTCATTGCCTTCTGCTTCATTAGAAATATATATTTCAAATTTTCTAGCGAATCCTTTTCCACCATTTCTCGCTTTATAGGATACTCTACTTATTTCCTTACTTTCACCTAAATCAAATATAACTTCATTCTTAAAGGTATCACTGTTTTGTCTGTAAGTTTCCCAGTGTGTATTGGGATTACCATCAATAGCATAATCTATAAAACTATGAGGGTAATTACCTCCATTATTAGTTACTGAAGCTACTGGTATCTTGAATTCTTCATTATACTCATTTAATCTATCAAATTGACCAAACTTAGATTTATTTACTATGAAATCTTCGTATATTGTAACATATGCTTTCTTATCTACTGTGTTGTTATCACTATCTGTTACTCTATAAACAACTTCAAATCTCCCGATCTTACCTTCTTCATAATTATTTGAAACTATTTTAACTGAAGAAGTTAAATCATAATCTTCAGCATCAATTGCTTCAATGCCTGACATAAAATCAACATCTTCACCTAATTTATAAATTTTATCTTCAACTTTAATAACTGGTTTTGCATTATTAGTAGTTAATTTAGGATTAGCTATTACTCCATGGTCTGAAGTATTTCCATTTCCAGCATCAGCAACCTTTATTACTAATTGTTCTACACCATTAACCGGTACATTTACATATACCATATTATCAGCATGCTTTAAAACTTCAGTATTAGCTAGAACATTTCCATCACCTATTATTTCAAATTTTAAACTAGAATGATTTTGTGCTGAAATTCCACCATCAACTCCAAGTAAAACTTCAAAGTTATCATATTCCTTACCTGATAAATCATAAGTTATTGTGCCATTTGCATGTATTCCAAATCCTTTTTCAAAGTCTTTCACATCTCCATTTACTCTACCTTTTATATTCAAGTTTCTTCTTGGAGTTCCCCATTGAGTTTCTACAGATACCCACTCTTCATCAGATAAGTATTCATAATCACTTACCACCTCAACTTCTACAAGCTTTTCTGATACTATTCCTTCATCTTCTAACTTATACTTAAGTTGATATATTCCCCTCTTGCTAATATCTACATTATGTGTAACTTCTACCCTAGAAGTTATATCATTTCCTTCATAGCTTAATCCTTTAATATAAGCCATAGGATCAAACTCTTCTCTTAATTCTAAAGTTATTTTACCTTGTTGAATGCTTATACTTGGTGCAAATGAATATATTGAAACAGCATCACCTGTTCCTAAATTAATATCATAAGGTATTACTTCATACCTAGAGTTTTTAGTCATATCTGCATTAGTATCTACAAAGGAACTTGTTGAAGTAAATCCTATTAATTCACCATCTCTAAATATTTCATATCCTAGTAAATCTGATTTAACATTATTATTTACGCTAAATCCTAACTTAATTCCATTTTCTACTCTACTTAATGTAACATCTAAATCAGTTTCTTGAGTAAATCCATTTCCTTTATAATTAATTTTACTATTATTTAGATACCATATCTTTTTATCTGGTCTTGGATATTGACTAGTTTCTTCTCTAGTTTCATCATTAACCTCAAATCCATGTCTAGCAAAATATTCGCTTAAATCTTCTCCTACAACTTCTGAAGAGAATTTAACTAAATATTGCATTTTTGCATTATCTGGATTTTCATTACCTAAATTAACATTTCTTTCTCTATATATACTATTTAATTCTCCCCAATAACCTGGCTTATACATTTCTAACTGCCAAAATACTGCTAAGTTTTCTGCAAGTTCACCTTCTGAATACCTATTAGAATTTTCACTTATAACATTCTTATAGACTTCATTTTCATATGGTATTCTATTATCTATGTTATTGTAATATGCAGACATATACATAGGTAACATATTATTTGTAACTTCTCCATATAATCTTGCACTTACATCCATTCTATGGCCTATCTCATGATTTAATCCCCAGCCTGGATCACCGACTAGTAAGCCTGTCATTACATCACCTTGTACTCCTATATGATTTGTGTATGCATACATATATCCAAAAGGTTGTGCTAATCTAACATTTTCTCTAATGAATTTAGGATCATTTTGCTCATTTCTACCATCTAGTCCATAGTATCTAAAAAGCTCTTTCATATGATTATTGTAACGATTTACTGTATCTAGTGGATTTGCACCTTGTTCTATATATGCTTCATATGCACCTGTAGCAGTACCTGTCCACACTATATGATCACTTACAAATTCGAAAACATCTAATACCTCTCTATCTAATACGTTAGAATTTTTAGCTATATCCTCATCTATAGCTTTCTTATACTCTATTAGAAAGTCCTTAAATTCATCCACATTAGTATTTTCAGTAAGGAATGGATATTTATTCCCAGATTCAAATCTTATAACTGGAGCTTTTGATTGCTCTTCAGGAGTATATGGGTTTATTATATATATCGATCCCCCTCTAGTTACATCATGATTATACCAACTATCAATTGCTATATCAGGAACAGTTATTACATTTTTACCTGCATTTAAATTAACTGTTCTCATCCAGTTAGCAAAGCTTCCTTCTTGTTGAGAAAAGGCTAACTTTGGCATTGGTTGACTTGGGTCGGCATCTACATAAACTGTTATTTCATCACCTGGTTTTGCAGATATTCCTGTTGGTTGATTATTATTACCAAATCCGAATTTTAAATTTTTATTAGCATGAGCTACCATATCTCCATGTTGCTCCGCTGTAATAACTTTTACAGTTTCTAATTTACCATTTAGTATTTTATTAGCTATTTCAAATGAGTCTCTAAATGTACTTTCCAAAGGATGTCCATTAGTTTCATCTTTTAAAGCCTGTAATTTTTCTTCAGTATTAAAATCTTCTGATAATTTATTCATTAATCCATTAGTAAATAAGCTTTCAACCTTATCAGCGACTTTATCTTGTTTATAAAACGCTATTTCTGATAATGTAGCCCAATTTTGATCTGAATTTTTAAACTTAAATTTAACTCTTTTAAACTTAGTTGGATTGAACTTTGCTTCAACTAATCCAGACACTTTGTCATGCTTACCAGTTGCTACAAGTTGATATGTCTCCCCTGCAGATGTTGTAGAAGCATATATCTCAAATTCCTTAGCAAATCCCTTATTATCAGATTTTCTTGCTCCATATACTATTCTATTTAATTCTATAACTTCCTTAAATTCTACCTCAACTTCATTTGTAAATTCATTTGTATTATAGGTGTTTGTTTCCCAATAAGTATCTAAATTGTCATCTATAGCATTAGCTATTACTTGTGAAGCATAATGCCTTCCATTGTTTTTGATTCCTTTTATATTGCTATTATCCATTTTAAAGAAACTTGAATATTCGCCGTTAGAATACTCTTCAAATCTTTTGGTAATTGCTGTTGTTGCCTCAATTCTATTTTCTTGTAAAAGTATTTCAGCATTCTCTATATATTCTTTAAACTCTTCATAAAGAGGATGATCTTTAGCTTCATTTTCTAAAGCATCTAGCTTTTCTATTGTATTGAACTCCTCGCTAACTTTACTCATTGTAGCATCAGTAAATAAATTTGCTATCTTATCACTTACTTTATCTTCTTTATAAAATCTAAACTCAGCTACAAATGGTCTATCTATATAAGCCTTTACAAATTTAAATTTTATTCTTTTAAATTTAGTTGGTTGAAATTTAAATTCCAAGAAATCATTTGTACTTTGTGCACTTCCTGTTGCTACCAACTGGAAAGTATCACCCTTTGTTGTTTCTGAAGCGTATATTTCAAACTTTTCTGGGAATCCCTTTCTATTATCTCTTGCTAAAAATGCAATTCTATTTAAAACTTCCGGTTTATCCAATGTGAATATTACTTCATTTGTAAAATTCTCAGTATTATTAGTTCTTGTTTCCCAATGTGTATCTGGATTATCATCTAACATATATTCTAGCTTAGTAGTTGGATAAACTCCTCCATTTGCACTTACATTAACTATATTAGAGTTAGGCATTCTATAAAATTTACTATACTCAGAATCTTTTCCATTATGATAGGCTTCTAACCTTGAAACCTTTACAGTTGAAGGTTCAATTTTATTTTCTTCCAAAAGTATTTTTGCATTTTCTATATCTTCTTTAAAAATACTATACAGAGGATGTTTTTTTGCCTCTTCTTCTAACGCACTTATCTTTTCTATAGTATTAAACTCTTCGTTAACTTTACTCATTGTATCATCAGTAAATAAAGTCTTCATTTTATCACTTAATTTATCTTCCTTATAAAATATAAATTCTGATGCTGAAGCCCAATTTTGATTAGCCTCTTTAAATACAAATTTTATTCTTTTAAATGTTGTTTTATTAAATCTAATTTCTACAACATCTCCAGTAGAACCTGTGTATTCACCACCACTTATTAATCTAAAATCATCCTCTTCATCCGTAATTGATCCATAGATTTCAATCTCTTTAGCAAAACCCTTACCTTTAGCTGAAGATTGTCTTGCTGCATACACTATTCTGTTTAAATCTGTTAATTCTTTAAACTTAAATACTACTTCATTTGTAAAATCAGAGCTATTTTGTTTTCCTGTTTCCCAATGCGTACTAAAATCTCCATCTATAGCTTTTTCAACAGCAGAAGCACTATTATAGTTACCTCCATTAGTAGCTATAGTATCAATGTTTGAGTTATCCATTTTGAACACTTCATCATAAGCAGCTATATTACTACTATTTAGTAATTCAAATTTACTTATGGTTGCTTTCGTAGATTGAACACCCTCCGTTAAAGTTAAATTACTTGATATTTCATCAGCTAAAACCTGTATTGACGGTGCTGAGAAATTAAGAATTACTGCTGTGGCCATTATGGCTGCAATTTTTCTTTTATTCATTTGTTCCCCTCCTGATTATTATCCCCCTCAGAAGTACATTAAAAAAAGCTACTCTAAAAGAGTAGCTCTGTATTATCCTCATAAATCAGTATTTGTGCATAACAAATAAAAGCACTGATACTAATTAACCTTAGAAACAAAAAGTATAATGTACTCTTTGGCAACTGGCTGACGTAGTTATTAACCTTAGTCCCTATAGCTTTGCGTCTTTAGGTTTCCCTAAATTTGCCTATTAAATTTTAATTACAAATGAATATTATCATTATTTTTAAAAAAACTCAATAAATTTTAACATTTTTCTTACTAATGAATATCTCCTTTTTAATTAACTAATCCTAATAAATATAAATCATTATCATAGGATGTGTTTGCATATGAAAAAATATCTAAAAATATTTTCTACTATTCTTTTAACACTAATCTACTTCATTGAACCTATTTACCATAAATTTAATCCCTATATACAAACCTTTAACCACTCTATTATAGATAATTCTGGTTCTTATATTAAAAATTCAATTATACCAAAAAAACTTTATATTATTTCTGAAAATGATATGACTAAGGCAGAACAAACAATGATTACTACCCTTCAAGGAATAGTTTCTTCTAAATCCAATGAACAAATTTATATACTTAGTGATTCTGAGCCTGATTACAAACTATGGCTTGAGGATTTAAAGAAAAACTACAATGTTAAATACAAAGTAATAAAAGATCCTTGGAAGTTATTAAAAACTTTTAAATCATATGTAAATGGGTATATTTTATATACAACTTTCAATCCGCCCTCTATAAATAACGCCTGCTCCCTTGCTTCATTAAAAAATTCCCTTGCTATTGATGAATCTCTAGAAGAGAAGGTAAAAGAACAAGGCTTAACAAAGTTAGTTAAAGATTGTAGAGATACAGATAAATATTGGGCATTCAATACCCTTTGGAATTCAGGATTAAATCATTCTACAGTTATAGAAATATCTCCAGATAAACCCATGGCCTTAAGAGATTATGCTATAACATCAAAATCACTAGTTTTTTATGAGGATAATGTAAATGACTTCTCATTTAGAGAGTCAATTTTTAAATCCATGGATGATAATGGTCACTGTTTAGGTTGGGGACCTGATGAACATACTAACGTAACCATAGCTTCTAAGTATGGAATAGATGTGACTGCTGCTGATTGGTCTTATAATCTTTCTGTACTAAGCTCTTATCCTTCTGTCCCACGAAAACAAAAGCAAGAGAGTAACTTTAAAGGGGAAGATGGAGTTCATTATGTTACATTTATTATGTCTGATGGTGATAATCAGCAATGGATGCTTGGAAGCAATTATAGTTCAAAAAATTGGTTTGGTTCCCCCTATAGAGGAGATTTCAATTTAGGTTGGTCTATAAATAAATCACTTTACTACTTAGCACCAACAGTTTTCCATAAGTACTATGAGAGTGCAGGTTCTTCTAAATACTTTGATAACTTTGTAAACTCACCATCTGGTAACGGATATATGTATCCTAGCAAATTTCCTATAAACAAATTAGATAGTTATACTAATAAACTAAGTGAATATATGAAAAAGGTAGATCAAAATTATGTTCTTATATTAGATGATGAAGCTTTATATAAAACAAATATCTGGGATAAATACACCTGCCATGATAATATCCATGGGCTTTTATATCTTAACTATTATAAAAATAATAGCTATGAAGGTAAGATACTATGGTCTAATAATAAACCCATAGTTTCCTGTCGAGATTTACTTTGGCGGGGATTAGAAAGTGAAACTAACCTTATTGATAATATTAATAAAAGAATTAAATTAGGCTACACAGACATAAAAAACCCTAACTCCTACTCCTTTGTTTACGTTCATGTATGGAGTAATACTATGGATAACGTTAATAATGTGGTTAATAAATTAAATCAAAATCCAAAAGTTAGTGTAGTAACTCCAAATACTTTTATGAAACTTATTAATGAAAATGTAAAACCCAACTCATAATTATGTTCAGTCCTCTATTGAGGATAACCTAAATAAGCAAAATAAAAGGAAAGAAATCGCAAATGAATTTCTTTCCTTAATTATTTCTAATAAGTTTATCCTAATAACCTATCAAGAAAATATATATAAATTATTATTAGAGGCTTAATTACTATCTATGCTTTATTCTCACATCCACATACTCTTATTTTTTCTTTTACAAAAGCTTTGACTTCTTCCATTCCAGCCTTATTATATTTTTTAGGGTCTATTGTATCAGGTTTTTCTGCAAGATATTTATTAACTCCATTTGTAAAAGCTATTCTAAGTTCTGTTGCATAATTAACCTTACAAATTCCTCTTCTAATAGATTCTTGTACCTTTTCATCTGGAATTCCTGATCCACCATGTAATACAAGTGGAACTGATACAACTTTTCTTATTTCCGATAATCTATCTAAATCTAGGTGAGGTTCACCCTTATACATTCCATGAGCAGTACCAATTGCAACTGCTAGTGAATCAACACCTGTTCTTTCAACAAATTCCTTAGCTTGAAGTGGGTCTGTATATGCATCACCATCACCACCATCTAAGTCATCTTCTTTTCCTCCAACTTTACCAAGCTCAGCTTCAACTGCTATACCTGAAGGCTTGCACATATCTACAACTGATTTAGATATTTCTATGTTACTCTCAAAATCACTATGAGATCCATCTATCATAATGGAAGTATATCCTGATCTATAAGCTTGTGAAGCTAATTCAAAGCTTGATCCATGATCTAGATGCATAACTACTGGCACCTTTGCTTTGCTAGCTGCCACCCTAACATTTGCTAAGAAATAATCAAGTCCCGCATACTTTACTGTAGATGGAGTAGTTTGCATAATAACTGGAGCATTCATTTCCTCAGCTGCACTAATAACCGCCATTACCATTTCCATATTTTCAACATTAAATGCTCCTATTGCATAATGCCCCTCTTGAGCTTCTTTTAAAATCTTTTTTGTTGTAGTTAATTCCATAATAAATCTCCTTCCAAACCTATAACTTTTTCATCTTTGAAAAAGCAATCATATTAATTACTGCTGAATACACACTATATATCGCAACTAATGCGCTTAAAGCTATAAATATAAAATTAAAATTTTGTTGTATTGCATTTATAACAATAAGAATTCCAAAAAGCACATATGCACATGCCTTCATAACTGCCTTATCTTTTTCTTTACTGTTTATTATTTGATATAACTTAGAAGTCTTATTTTCTTTATTAAAGTTTTTTACTACCTTCAATTTATTAAGAAAGAATCCTCTGAAATATATTTCGCTTAATACTATTGCTCCAATACCTACTAAAAGAGTATTTTCTAATGACTTAAAATAATCTCCCAATAAAACAAGAACAATTACAATTAGCGAATATCTATAATAAATCAGCCTAAATTTTTGTTCACTATTCTTATCTACAAGATAGGCTGTCTTATTAAAAATATTGTAATAAACAGCATTTCCATATCTATCTAAGTAAATATTAGGACCAGCTAAGCTAGATGTGTTCTTTCTCATTACAACATCACCTTTCCAAGACAATATGTTTGATGTACTGAGTAATCATCATTAAGCACTACTAAATCACTATCATACCCAACACCAATTCTGCCCTTATGATTATCTACCCTTAAACACTTTGCAGGATTAATTGTGCATGCATTAATAGCATAATTAAAAGGAACCATAGCATCTTCAACTAATATTCTAAGACCTTCATTCATTCTTAATGTTGAACCTGCTAACCCCTTTGTTTCAACTAAATGAGCACTACCATCTTCATATATTTCAATTTCATTTCCACCAAACATAAATCTAGTACCTGGTTCAAATCCTTTTGCCATTAGAGCATCAGTAACCATAATCCCGTAATCTGGTCCCTTAGCATTAAAGAAATTATATAATGCTGCTACAGTTGAATGATTTCCATCGCAAATTACTTCTCCATACATTCCCTTAACTCTATAGGCTGCTCCAACCAGTCCGTTTTTTCTATGATTAAATGGAGTCATGCCATTATACACATGTGTTTGAGACCTTGCACCATGTGCAAATCCCATTATTGCTTCTTCATATGTAGCTGCTGAATGCCCCATACTAACTACCACTCCATTTTTAAATAAGTACTCAGTTAATTCATGTTCATCATCTACTTCTGGAGCTAAAGTTACATATTTTATTAGTCCTTTTGCCACCTTTTGATAATATTGAAACTCCTTAATTGTAGGCTTAGTAATATACTCCTTGGGCTGAGCTCCCTTATACTCCATATCAAGATATGGTCCCTCAAAATGTATTCCTAATATTTCTGCGCCTTCATACCCCTCTTCTACAACTTTTGCCACATTAGCTAAAGCATTAGTAAGAACTTCTTTGCTTTGAGTTATTGTTGTAGGTAATATTGAAGTCACCCCTTCATTTACTATCTCCTTTGTCCACTTTCTAAGTCCTTGAGCATTAGCATCATTAGTATCAAATCCATAGGCCCCATGGCAATGAATATCTATAAAACCTGGAAGAATTCTTTTATCTCCATAATCAAAAGCTCCAGCTTTTTCATTATAGTTATAAATATCCGTTATTTTATTATCATCAATTTCAATTTGGGCTGGAATAAATTGATCTGCTATCCAAACCCTTTTACTTTGTATTAACATCCTATTCCCTCCTTATCCCACTTTACCTCTATTATACCTAGGTTTATTCATCGAATATTTGCACTTTTTAGCATACATATTATATCTTTCAGTACTTGCATTGTATAAAAAAAACTCTCAACTATAATTAAAATTAATAAAACTATATTCAAAATAAAAAGGGGGATGTATATGAACATTTTCAATATCAATGAAGAAGAAATGAATCAAACTTCTTCAACTAATACATTAAATGAAATTTATCAACAACCTAAAACATGGGAAAAAACATTATCTCAAATTACAGAAAGTAAAGACTCAATAAAAGCTTTTATAGATCAAGTTATTAAATGCGATGACTTCGATGTTATATTAACTGGCGCAGGTACCAGTGAATTTATTGGAAATTCATTGTATCCTTATTTAAATAAGGAACTAAATAATAAAGTAAAATCTTATGGAACAACTGACATAGTTGCATCTCCAGAAAATTATTTATCAAAAAACAAACCAACTTTATTAATAAGCTTTGGTCGTTCAGGCAATTCACCAGAGTCTATAGGTGCAGTACAAGCTGCTAGTGCCGTTTGCAAAAATCTTTATAATTTATTTATTACTTGTAATAAAAATGGTGCCTTATCGAAAATAGCAGAAGAGTTAGATAATTGCTATGCAATAAATCTTACTGATGAAACACATGATCAATCTTTTGCTATGACATCAAGTTTTTCTAATATGTATTTAGCTGCATATCTTTGTTTTAATCTTGACAAATTAAACGAAAAAACAAAAGTAATAAATGATATATGTTCATCTGTTGAAAAATTCTTAAATAATGGATATGACGTAGCTAAAAGAATAATAGATGAATACAATTTTGAAAGAATAGTTTACTTAGGAAGCAATACCTTAAAGGGAATATCTCAAGAATCATCATTAAAGATGCTTGAATTAACTGCTGGAAAAACAGTTTCAGTATTCGATACTCCGTTAGGCTTTAGACATGGACCAAAATCTATAATAAATGATTCCACATTAACAGTTGTATATGTAAGTGATGATAAACATACTTATAAATATGAATTAGATTTAATAAAAGAAATAAGTAATCAAAGAAAGAATAATCAGTTAGTTATAATCGCTAACAATCCTTCTGATGAATTAGCCTTCTTAGCTGATTACATAATTCCTTACAATATTAAATCTCATGTAAATAATGTTGAATTAGGATTAGCTTATATTACATTTGCTCAAACATTAGCAGTATTAAAATCTTTATCTATTGGGTTAACTCCAGACAATCCTTGTCCATCAGGAGAAGTAAATCGTGTAGTTAAAGGTGTTACTTTATATCCATATACTTGCATTTAGTATATGGATATAATCTAAAGTATAATTTAGTATAGGAGAGGATTACTATGGTAGGATTAATAATTAGTGGTCATGGAAATTTTGCATCTGGTCTTCGTACATCATTAAAATTAATAGCTGGAGAGACTTCCAACATTGAATATGTTGATTTTATAGAAACAGATTCAACTGAAAGTTTAATGGACAAGTATCTTAATGCTTTAAAAAATTTAGATAACTGTGATAGCATTCTAGCTCTTAGTGATTTGGCTGGAGGTTCACCATTTAAAACTTTAGTTGAACTAAAAACAAAAATAGAAAAGCCAATGGAGGTAATAGGTGGGACAAACCTACCTATGGCTCTTGAAATTTCTATGACAAAAGATATTATAGATGACTTATCTTCTTTATCTGAAACAGCTCTAGAAGTTGGTAAATCTGGGGTTGTTAAATTTGAGTTTATAGTTCATGAAGATATTGATTGTGAAGGTGGGATTTAGTAATGATAAACTGGGAAGTTGTTGCTTGGACCTGTATAACTATTGCTGTATTAGCTGGTATTGCTGCTCTAATACTATTCTTTATATCAGCAAAAAATGTAAAGAAAAGACGTTTAGAACTTAATGATCTACATGTAGATTTAAAGCCTGGAATGAAGGTAATGTTCTGTGGTGGGGTTTATGGAAAATTAGTTAGGGTAGGAAAAGAAACTGTTGAAGTTGAGGTTGCTAAAAATGTAATAATAACAGTATCTAGATATGCAATTCAAGGTACTATATAAAAAATCGACGGCTGTAAAGCCGTCGATTTTTTAGCGTTTTCTAGCTTTTGCAAATGTATGCAATCAAGAAAACAGATGTAATTTTATTTTTTTATTCTAGAGGTATAAATAACCTTATATACTATTTAAACACTGTTTGTGCATATTCACTAGGACTCATTTCATAATGTTGTGTAAAAGCCCTAGAAAAATAATGTATCGAATTAAACCCTAGCATAAATGCTATTTCACTAATAGTATATTTATTTTCTTTTATTAATTGTTTACTCTTTGATAATTTTAAATCATTAATATATTTTTTAGGAGATGTATCTAAATTATTTTTGAACAAAGTTTGCAGTGATGATCTTGATACTGAAAACTTGCTACAAAGTTCCTCTACTGTGATTGGCTCACAAACCATCTTGTTAATATAATCTACTATTCCTTCTAATAATTCATCCTGAAAATGCTGCTGCACTTCAGTAGGTAGCTTGGACTGTTCTTCTCCTAAATAATCATATTGAAATAACCTAATAATTATCTCATGAAAATTACTTAAAATTAAATTCTCTGAATATGGTATGGTAGATGATATATTTTTTGAAAAAACTCTTATAGCTTTGTAAAGTTCCTTTCTACAATGAAAAACTTTATTACAAATTAGGCTATCATCTTCGCATTCCATATTAAACATAACAGTTAAATAGGAACATGATGAATCACTATTTACTGTTTGTGTATGAAATTGGTTCTTACCATAAATTATTAAATCATAGGGATTCAAAGTATAATCCACATTATCAATTGATGTATCTAATATACCATTATCAACAAATGTAAGCTCATATACATTATGACTCTCACCCTTAAACTTATAATTGGGGCTCTTAATAGTATAATAATAAGCTATAATTTCAGGAATATTTATTGTTGATAAAATCCTATTATATACATATGGTGGATTTAAAAACTCAATATTAAGATTATAGTTAGAATGTATTACTAAGTTAAATGTAGTTTGCTCTGTTAAAGGAATTATGTTAAAAAACATATTTGCTTTTATTTCTAAATTTCTATGAATTGCAAAAAGCTTAAATTCCCCATTACTTGAATCACTTATTAATATTGATGCAATTCCCTCTATCACTTCAATATATACTGGTTCAGAAAAATTATATAAGCTAGAAATCACCCTATCACTTGTCACAATCTTTTTTCGTATTAAGTCATCACTTTGTACGTTTTTAGTCTCATCATAAATAGAACCGTACTTTCTAAATTGAGGACTTGATGTTTTATTATACATAATAAATCACCTCTCTATTAAATATATCTACAATATCCTTTAATAAATTCCCATACTTCCCCAACATAAGTTTTAAATTTTCTTACCAGTGTATTCCTAAAAACTACAAACTTAATATTTTCTTCAACTATCTATTCTTATGTTAACACACTCCATTTTATTACAAAATATAATTTTATTAAATTTCTATATACTTTTATAAGATTATACTTCCAAACTTTATATTTGTAAACGTTACTAAAAAAAATAAAATATATACCAAAAAGTGTAAAGATTCCTTTTAATCTTTCTCCTATAATTATTATCAAAGAGTAGATAACTTTTTACAAACTAATTAATGGAGGTGAAAATATGCCAAATATTATTTTAACAAGAATCGATAACAGATTAATTCACGGACAAGTTGCAACACAATGGTGTGGCTCTATTGGAGCAAATTTAATTTTAGTAGCCAATGATGTTGTAGCTGGGGACAAGCTTAGACAAGGGTTAATGGATATGGCTGCTCCAGCCTATGCTGCAACTCGTTACTGGACACTAGAAAAAACAATAAGCACAATCCATAAAGCTAGTGCTAAACAACTTATTTTTATTGTATGTGAAACTCCTTCTGATGTTCTAACTTTAGTTGAAGGCGGAGTTCCAATAAAAAAGGTTAACATTGGTAATATGCATATGTCTCAAGGAAAGAGACAAGTTGCAGGATCTGTTGCTGTAGATGACAAAGACGTAGAAGCATTTAGAAAATTAAAAGAATTAGGAGTAGAACTTGAAATTAGAAGAGTTCCTACTGAAAACTCAGAAAATATCGAAAAGATATTTAAATAAATTTTAGAAAGGAGAATGTCATATGGATTTTAATGTTGTACAAATTCTTCTGGTTGCATTATTTGCTTTTATAGCAGGTATTGACCAATTCAACTTCTTGGAATCATTATATCAACCAATTGTATCTGGTGCTGTTATCGGTGCAATACTTGGAGATTTACAAACAGGACTTATTGTAGGTGGTACTTATCAATTAATGACAATAGGTAACATGCCAGTTGGAGGTGCTCAACCACCAAATGCAGTTATCGGAGGAATAATGGCTGTTATATTTGCCATTTCATCTAAGTTAGAACCAGCTGCCGCTGTTGGACTAGCTGTTCCATTCTCTTTAATAGGACAATATTGTGTTACTTTCGTATTCACATTAATGTCACCATTAATGTCAAAAGCAGATAAATATGCTGAAAACGCTGATACAAAGGGAATTGAAAAATTAAACTACGGTGCAATGGCTGCTTTAGGATTATTCTTTGCTGTTGTAGTTGTAGCTGGTTTATTAGGCGGTAGTGCATTAGGTACTACATTATCAAACTTATCAGATAAATACTCTTGGTTCATGGATGGACTTAGTGCTGCTGGTGGAATGATGCGTTACGTTGGATTTGCTATTCTTTTACGTATCATGTTATCTAAAGACCTATGGGGAATTTACTTTGGTGGATTTGCACTTGCAACCATCATAGGTAGCATAGAATCATTATCTGGTTCAGCATTATTACTAATCGCATTTATCGGTATAGCTGTAGCTATCTATGACTTCCAAACTAATGTAAAAATTAAATCTACTGCTGGTGAAATATCTGTAAGAGGAGGCGATGACGAAGATGGAATCTAATAACACATTATATAAAGATTTGACTCCTGCTCCAAAGCTTGATAAGAAAACGCTTAATAAGATGGTTTGGCGTTCATTATTCTTGCAAGCTTCATTCAACTACGAAAGAATGCAAGCTGCTGGATGGTTATATGGTATATTACCTGGATTAGAGAAAATCCATACTAATAAAGATGACCTTTCTAAGTCAATGACACATAATTTAGATTTCTTTAATACTCACCCATTCTTAGTTACTTTCGTTATGGGTATTATATTATCATTAGAGCAACAAAAGGCTGATACAGCTACTATTCGTGCTGTCCGTGTTGCTGCAATGGGACCTTTAGGTGGTATTGGAGATGCTATCTTCTGGTATACACTAGTTCCAATTACAGCTGGTATTACTGCTAATATGGCAATAGGTGGATCTTTAGCTGGTCCTATACTATTCTTATTAATATTTAACGTAGTTCAATTTATAGCCAGATATTGGTTAATGCATTGGTCTTACAACTTAGGCTCTAAGGCAATTGATATATTAACTAAGAACGCTAAAGAATTTACTCGTTCTGCTTCTATGTTAGGTGTATTTATAGTTGGTGCTTTAACTTCTAACTATGGTGCTACATCATTAGCAATAGAAATAGCAAATGGTGATAAACCAATCGTTATCCAAAGTATATTAGATGGTGTATTACCAAAAATAATTCCATTAGGATTAACACTAATGCTATACTACTTAATTAAAAAGAGAAAATGGAGCCCTGTTGCTTGTATAGGTCTTCTACTTTTAATTGGTATCATTGGAGGATTCTTCGGAATATTCGCTGTTTAATACAAACAATTTAGATTTAAAAAGGAAGTTGTAAATAATACAACTTCCTTTTGATTTAAATAATATATTACTAAAATTCAAGTCATATTCTGAAATATACCTAGAAGATTTAATAAGCCATATCCTAATTGTGGATTAGGATAAATATCACCTGGTCTTTTTGATGCCCCTCTAATTATATAGGTTTTTATAGTCTGCGAATATATATATGGATCATTTCCCTCTATTATTCCCCATTCTAACAACAATGCACATGCCCCTGCTAACACTGCTGCCGCAACACTACTACCACTTACATATATCTCTTTTCCACCAGGATATAAGGCTAAAGTACTAATACCACCTGCTGCTAAATCTATTCTATCAATATAATCATACTTATTAGCAACCCCTGAAAAATTTACCAAATTATTATTATTTTGATTATAAACCGCTGCTGTTACAATATACTTTGATGATGCAGGATTCATAATTGTTCCATATGGGTCAGAAGGATTAAAAAAAGCTTTAGAATTAATAATTCCACTTTGTAAAAGCCATCCATTGTATATTCCATCAGTTATAAATTGACCAGTTAATCTAAATAACCATATGCCCTTTTTTATATTTTTAAACTTAATACTTATTAATTCATCTCCTGATAACTCTTCTGGAATATAATACTTAACTGCTATAGATGTATTTTCAAAAATAAATGTATAGTAATCTTTAGAATTTATAATTGATGGTGTTATACCAGTATTTTCTCCTGATGGTGAAATAACTTCAATTGTCATTATATTAGGTGAATCTATCCAAAACTCTACTGATAAAAAATCCATATCTTCAACTACATCTAATTGAATTGAACTTTTTTCTCCCGAATATGATAATTTTCCGGACACATGCCCTCTTGCAGAGCCTTCATTTCCAACTCCAGTTACAAATATAACTCCTCTATTCATTGACATATCTTCAATAAACTCTTCTAAAACCCCATTTCCCTTATGATTTCCCGAATTAGTCCCTAATGGTAAATATAATACTAATGGCATTTTTTCATTTTGAGCATGATCATACAAATACTGTATGGCAGTAAATAATGAAGTTATATTATATACAGGTACCTCAGCTTTAAATTTCTTTTCAGCTATTTTATCTTCTGCAAGCTTTACAACTGCTAAATTACACTCAGGAACCACTCCCTTTAGTCTATGTTTACTACCTCTTGCAGCAATAATACTACTCATAGAAGTACCATGTCCAACTTCGTCTCTACTTGGTACTATTTCATAAGGGTCGCCACCTTTTCTCCATAAATTAATTGCTTCATTTATTTTATCAGAAAAATAAACAGTTCCACCTGGAATTCTAGTATCTTCTTTCTCTGACTTAACAGTTTGATCCCAAATACAATGCAATCTTGTTTTTCCGTATTCATCCATAAAATCTTCAGATAAATAATCTATACCTGTATCTATAATCCCTACTAATACCCCTTTTCCAGTTAAGCTTAAAGTTTGAGAAATTTGAAACGAACGTATTTGAGCAGCATCAATAGGAGATATACTTTGTAATGTATAAAATTCAGGCTCTTTTATATAAACAATTGAATCAAATTTTATTTTTTCTAAATTACTACTTTCATCAAAATTACTACTTTTATCTGACTTAAAAGATAATATTGCATATTTATCGTTTATAACAGTTACATAATAATCTGGATTTTTAGAAACCTCTTCAACTATATTACCCTGATACTGAACTACAATATTTAAGTAAGTCTCAGTATCAAAAACCTTTTTAGGTGTATTATATATATTTCCTATCTTAATCACCTCTTAACTCATGGTAGTCTTATAAATAGACTTCCTATATAAAATTCTTTTTCTCCATTACTGCTTCTATTACCAGTGCTTGTATACACGCCACTAATAAATTGAAATGTTCCCAATAAGTTTAACTTTCCAAATCCAATTTCCCTGCTTGGATACTCAATATTTAAACTTCTATCTGCACCGTACATCAAATATGTTCTTACTTTAGTTGAATACATCGTCTTATCATTCCCCTCTATAATTCCCCATTGGAGCAATAATGCACAAACTCCACTAGTTAAAGCAGTTGCTGCTGAACTTCCAGACAATGTTGACTTTTTCCCATCAACTGATGTTGTTCTAATATTTATACCTGGTGCAGTAATATCAGGATTAACTAGATTATTACTATTAAATCCCCTTCCAGAATCAGATACAAAAGTATCGTTTATACTATTATAAAAACTAGGTGTAACTACTTTTCTTGCTGTAGAAGGAATAGTTAATGTAGTATATGGATCTGGAGTCAAAAATATTGTCCCTTGAGGTAACATTTCTTTTGGGGGTAACCAAATATCTATTCTTCCATCAATAACATATTCACCTTTAAATTGTAACTTCCATAGTCCTGCTTTTATACTATTAAAATACATTATAACTAATTGATGTCCCGTGAAACGCTCTGGTGCAAAGTGGTATACTTCTAATGTTGTATTAGTAAAAATGAATTTCACCTGCTCCTTTTTACCAATCTTAGGCTGTATAAATCTTGAGGCTTCTCCTGTTGGCGAAATTATATTAACCGATGCCTTATTGGGTCTTTTAACCCAAGCACCTATAGATAGAGTTTTAATCTCTTTAGGAATCTTTAGTTCAAATTCCTTAGTATCACCTACACTTGCTAAATTAGCAGATACATGGGTGCTTGATGCCCCTTCATTTCCAACTCCAGCTACAACTACTATTCCTCTTATATTCCCAATTGAAGTTATATATCTAGATAATAAATTATTTCCATCATGTGACCCTTCTGTTGTTCCTAATGGTATACAAATCACCATAGGTTTTTTTGACTTTATTGAATAATTCTTTAGATATTCTATTCCTGCTAATATTTCAGATTCATTATAGATTGGCTTATATTCAACTCCATTTTCTATTAACATTTTTCTATAATATAAAGATTCAAAAAGCTTTACTACTACATACTCACAATCAGGTGCTATTCCTTCTACTTCTTCGTCATATCCCCTAGCACCTATTATACTAGCGACCTTTGTTCCGTGACCAACCTCATCTTTAGTTGGGACTATACTATATGGATCTCCACCACTTTTAAAAAGATTAATGGCATTATTTATATCCTCTTCTGAGAATACTCTTCCTATAAACACATCTTTACTAGATGAACCTTGAATACTTTGATCCCATATACTTAATATTCTTGTTCTTCCGTCTTCCCTAATAAATTCATTATTTAAGTAATCTATTCCAGTATCAACTATGCCTACTAAAACTCCACCACCTCTTAGTGCCAAATAAGGATTTTTCTTAATTTCCACAACTCCTTCTATATCATTAGGAGCCATCTCTTGTAGTACATATGGGGCCCTTATCTCTATAAAGATAATTGATGGTACATCCTTTTTTAACCGTTCTATATTTTCATAAGCAGTAGATACTACACCTAGGTTTTTTGTAATTTCATCTCCACAGGCATAATCAACTCTATCAATCTCCTCCTTAAAATTTCCTCTATACTCAACTATGAAATCAGGTGAATCTTCGCTAAAATAGTTCCAACAGCTTCTTTTCTTCTCTTTCATAATGACATCCCTTTTTATTACTTTAATATATATTTAATAATATGATTATTATAGGAAAACTATTTATATATGCATCTTAATTGCATATTTTCCAAATAAATAAGAATGAACCTAAATCATTATTTAATCTAGGCTCATTCTTATTTATTTTTATCTGCTTGGTAAATTCTCTATCTTATTATTACAAACACCATTTATATGTTTACCAAATTTCAATTTTTAATAGCTTATAATAAGAAAGAGAAATCTAAAAACGATTCCTCTTACTTATTATAAAAGCTCTCTAATGAAAGCTTATTATTCAATTATTCTTCTTGCTCTTGTAACTCTACTCCATGGGACATCAACTATTCTTACATCGGCATTTGTGTTTGGAGACTCTATCCACTTACCATCTCCTATATACATACCAACGTGATCTAAGCTTGAATAGAAAAGTAAATCTCCTGGCTTTATGTCACTCAAAGATACTTCTCTTCCTTCACCTATTTGAGCCCAAGTAGTTCTTCCTATTACAACACCAGCTTGTCTAAATCCCCATTGCATAAGACCTGAACAGTCAAATGATCTATAACCCTTATCTACATATCTTTCAGCTCTTACATACCATCCTTTGGCAGTCTCATTTGGAAATTTTGCTTTTAAAGAGTTTAATGATGCTGTTGTTAAATACTCCCCTGAGCCTCCCCATACATATGGGCTACCTAGTTGAGCCTTCATAGCAGCAAAAGCCTTTTCATAAATTGAACTGCTTTCATCTTCAGTTAAATCTTCAACTATCTTTATATACTTTGAGCTCACATACCCAGACTTACCATTAAAGATAATTTTATACCAATCTCCTGATGTTCCAGTTATCTCAACAACTTGACCTTCAAGTAGATATCCTAACGCTAAAGAACTTGTAGTAGCTTCAGTTCTTACAGTTAAGCCTGAACCTCCAGTATTATACACTTTACCTCTTTTATTCTCAATTACTGGTGAATCGCTTCCACCTGAATTAGAACTTCCTTCGCTAACTTCTTTAACATATTCCTTACTTACGTAAGCCGTCTTTCCATTGTAATTTACCTTATACCAGTTTCCACTTTCACCTGTTATATCTACTTTGTCTCCTGTATAAAGATATCCAAGTATTAAAGAATTAGTATTTGCTTCCGATCTTACTCTTAATCCAGCACTTGCATTTATTACTTCTCCCTTTTTAGATGTAACTTGGGAATCACTGTTATTATTATTATTATTTGAATTACTATCTGTAACCTTCTTTATGTAATCCTTACTTGCGTAAGCTTCTTTACCGTTATAATTTATTTTATACCAACTACCACTTTCACCTATAACATCTACTTTAGTACCAGTATAAATATGTCCAAGTATTGATGAACTAGTTGACGCTCCCGCTCTTACTCTTAACCCAGCATCTGCATTTATCACTTCACCTTTAAAAGTAGTTGGTGTGTTTGGTGTACTTGGCGTTGTGTTAGTAGAACCATTTGAATTATTATCTGATGTACTATTACTAATTTTCTTTACATAATCCTTAGAGCAATAACCGGTTTCACCCTTATACTTAATAGCATACCAATTTCCACTCTCTCCAGTTATTTCAACTACTTCTCCATTTAGAAGATATCCAAAAGTAGATGCACTTAAGCTTGGTGCTGTTCTAACTCTTAAGTTACTTCCTTCTACCCCATAAACCTGTCCTTTTGTAACTGTTACTCCAGGTGATGGATTTGTTGATGTATTTGGTGAATTATTTTCTATAACTTGTACATAATCTCCATGGACAAAACCAACTATTCCTGCTGTTTTAATATTATACCATTGTCCACTTTTAGCTATTATATCAAATGTTTCACCCTCTCTAAGGCTTCCTAAAATAGCAGAAGATGTACTTGCTGATTGTCTTATTCTTAAAGTAGAATTCCCTAAATTTACTGCCTTTCCCTTAGATGCGGATGTAGTATTATCATTAGAATTAGATAATTTATGAGTGTAATCCTTTGATACATATCCACTCTTTCCATTAAAGTTAATCTTGTACCAATTCCCCTTTTCTCCCGTTATCTCAAAAGTATCTCCTGCCTTTAAGTACCCTAAAATAGACGATGATGTATTTGCATCAGATCTAACTCTTAAGTTTAAAGTAACATCACTATTTACTTGTCCTTTTTCTATACTTCTTTGATTACTTAAAATAGATTGTCCATTAGTATTGTTATCGCTTGGTAATGGTGATGCACTTACAACATTGCCTGTTAAAGTAACTCCACCTGTAACAGCAGATGCTGCTGCAACAAACCTCAAAACTCTTCTCTTTTCCATATTTAAACGCCTTCCTTGACAAAATAATCCTTATTACCTTTAATTATACTTTAATTCATACCATTTTACATTATTTTTTTTTATTTTTTTGTAACTTATTCGTAATAATTTCCTAGGAAATAATAAAAAAATAGGAGTATTTGCATACTCCTCTCTATAATTGACTAAAACTTATTAGTTCTATATTATTTTCCTTAATATATTCTTTTACCTTTCTACTTACTAATGTCTCCAATTCAATAGTTCTTTCTATTGCGTATGAAGTCCTATTTAATATATTTTGATCCAAATATCCTGGATGAGACATAAGCTCAACTGTTTCAAAATCTTTATATTCTTCTAGTAATCTAATTAAGTTATCTTCAGTAACCATTTCTTTTTCATAAAATAATTCACTAAACTTGCTTGTAGATTTTATTCCTTTATACATACTATCATAAGTTTCACCCATTAATCTAACTGGCAAATTATTTTTAATAGCAATTTCTTTAACCACTTCAAAAACTTTCTTTATCCTATGAACATGATGATGAGTATCTATATGTGTTGGCTTTATTCCATAAGATAAAAATTTATTAAACTGACACTCTAGTTCTTTTCTTATATCATCTTTTTTTGCTTTTTCTTCAATTCCTTCACTCTTTATAAATTTCCCTTCTTCATCCACTAATGAATCTACTCCCTGAGCTAAAGGTTTTCCAGCAGTTAAAACGAAGTGTATTCCAACCCCTATCCCCGGATTTTCATTTGCTAATTTAACTGCATGATCTACAGCTTCCATGTTGCACATTAAAGTAGTAGATTTTACAATTCCCTCATTATACGCTTCAATAATCCCTAAATTAATCGCTTTTGATATACCAAAATCATCAGCATTTACTATTAACCTCATATTCATTCATCCCTTACATTAATACATATTTTTTTAATTATAGTAAAACTTTATCATTATTTTGCGAGTTTTTAAACAGTTTGGAAACTTAAACTAATAATTATTTCTTTAAAACGAAAACTTTAAACATTTTCTATCCTTTTTCACTTTTTTATTTTTCAATATATGTATATCTATATAAAAAGGGGGCTTACTTTTGAAAATTAAAATATTAGCTTTGGTTATTTCTACCTTAATAGTAGTATTTATAGCCTTATATTCAATACCACTAAAGAAAAATATTGACCTTGTAGTAAATGGTGTGCAATGGAACATAGATAATGAAGATTATTCAGAAAAAACCACTATATCTATAAAAGGAACTTACAGCAGTTATCTACTAAAAAAGATATATTCAAAGGGGATATTATTATTGATCTTTATGGCTTTACCAATAATTCATTTCCTCTAAATATTACCTTTGATGATGGAATTGGTAGCTTAATATATGTAGACAAGGATAATCCATCAAATATAAATTCTTTAGGATTTTTAATATCAACATCCGATTTTGATAAAGTTTTAATTGGGGTAAATACTCCAGTAAAGTCACATTCACAAAGTTGGTCAGGTAAAAATGGAGTTGTTATAAGTGGTACAGCAGAAAATCGTGAGGAAGCATTAGAAATAGCAAAATTACTTTCACAAAAAAGTAAGTGGCTTTCTAGTGGAAGCTTTTTAAAATAGTACTAAATTATTAAAAAACATAGTTTTTTTAATAATTTAAGGACTGTATAAACAATACAGCCCTTTGCATTTTCCCTAATTTTCTTTTCCTAATTCTTTAGATTTATCAAAACCAGGATCAACTTTAAATATACTTATAGATAATTTCTTATATACTAACATAGTTATTGCTGATACCAAAATAGCTTTTAGTCCGTTAAATGGTATTAAACCTACCATTACATATTGAGTTATATCAATCTTTCCTGACATACCAAAAACAGGCAGTAACAAGTATATATTTGCAAAAATTCCTGCTACCTCCATAAATAGTCCACCAACTATCATTCCAATAATAGCACTCTTCTTACTTTTATTTCTATGATAAATCATTGCTGCTGGTACTACAAAAGATACACCTATTATGAAGTTTGCAAGTTCCCCTACAAAACCTGTTCCAGTTCCTGTAATTAATAGATTTAAAAGTATTTTTAAACCTTCTATAATAACACCTGACATTGGTCCAAAAGCAAAAGCTCCTATAAGAACTGGCAACTCACTTAAGTCCATCTTTAACCATGGAAATAATGGTATTAGTGGTATTTCAAAAAGCATAATTACCACTGCAATTGCACTAAGTAATGCAATTTTAACAAATTTACTAAGATTTTTTGAAGTATTCATTTTCCCTTCCCCTCCCAAAAGTTAATCTTCTGGGGTAGCTTATTAGAATTTAGCTTTTTAATCATATTTAATATAGCCTCCGGAAAACTATTTATACATTTTATTGCATAAAAACATAATTAAAAAATAAAAAATCCCTGATAATAATTATCAGGGCCACAAAAAACACACTTATTATAGAGCTAGCTCTACTAAATCCTAATACGTTACCTTCTTTCATCCAGACTATACTGTCGGCCTCGGAGTTTCACCGAATCTGCTAAAAATAGCTCGCGGGCTTTACCGCCGGTGGGGAATTACGCCCCGCCCTGAAGATTTATTTAATTTACAAATATATTATACATATATGTACAAGCATATTCAAGTTATTACTATATTTTTTTATACAACCACAAGAGAGAAGTCTCCTTAGACTTCTCTCTAAACATTATATTCTACTCATCTTCCTTAATATCTTTCATAGTTAAAGCAATTCTATGTCTCTTTGTATCTACTTCCATTACTCTAACCTTTATTACATCTCCAACCTTAACAATATCAAGTGGATGCTTTACAAATCTATTAGCCATTTGGCTCTTATGAACTAATCCATCTTGGTGAACTCCAATATCAACAAAGGCACCAAAATCAGAAACATTTCTTACAGTTCCCATAAGAACCATGCCTGATTGTAAGTCCTCAAGGTTAATTACACCAGTCTTTAAAATAGGTTTTGGCATTTCATCTCTTGGGTCTCTACCTGGCTTTTGAAGTTCTTTAATTATATCCTTTAATGTCATTTCACCAATTTCTAATTCTTTTTCTATATTCTTTAAGCCCTTTTCTGCAACTCTATCCTCAATATCAGAAAGCTTATTGTTCTTTAAATCTTCACTAGTATATCCCAGTAACTTTATAAGTTCCTTAGCTTCCTTATATGATTCTGGGTGAACAGCAGTGTTATCTAAAGGTTCTTTACTTTCTTGAACTCTTAAGAAACCAGCACATTGTTCATATGCCTTTTGACCTAATCTCTTAACTTTTAAAAGTTCTTTTCTTGCCTTAAATCCACCTTGTTCATCTCTATAATCAACTATATTCTTAGCTATAGCTGCATTTATACCTGAAACATATGTTAAAAGACTTGGAGTTGCTGTATTTAAGTCTACCCCAACCTTATTTACTGAATCTTCAACAACACCTTTTAAAGATTCCTCTAACCTTTTTTGAGTAACATCATGTTGATATTGACCAACTCCTATTGCTTTAGGATCAATTTTAACAAGTTCTGCCATAGGATCTTGTAATCTTCTACCTATGGATATTGCTCCTCTTACAGTAACATCTAAATCAGGATATTCCTTAGTTGCAAGTTCTGATGCTGAATAAACTGAAGCTCCTGCCTCTGAAACTATAACATAAGCTACTTCTTTTCCACTTTCTTTCTTAATTTCAGAAATCATTTCTGCAATAACTTCTTCAGATTCTCTTGATGCTGTACCATTTCCTAAAGAAATAACATCTATATCATATTTATATATTAATTCCTTTAATGTCTTCTTAGTTCCTATAATATCTCTCCTTGGAACTGTTGGATACACTGCTACATTTTCAAGAAATTTACCTGTACTATCTAATACTGCTATCTTACATCCTGTTCTAAATCCAGGGTCATATCCCATAACAGTTTTTCCTTTAATAGGAGCTTGCATAAGTAAAGCCTTAAGGTTTTCCTTAAAAATTAAAATTGCTCCTTCTTCACCCTTATCAGTTAATTCACTTCTTATTTCTCTTTCTATTGAAGGGAATATTAATCTCTTGTAAGCATCTCTAATTGCTAACTTTAACTGCTCATCTGAAACTTCGTTTCCCTTAAGAATTTCTCTTTCTAAGTAAGATATAATCTTATCTTCTCCAATTGTTATCTTAACAGAAAGAATCTTCTCTTTTTCTCCTCTATTAATAGCTAATATTCTATGTGGAGGTATCTTTCTAACCTCTTCACTATAGTCATAGTACATTTCATAAGGAGTTGTTTCTTCTGAAGATCCTTTAGACTCTATTAACCCTTCTCTCATTACTAATTCTCTTATGAACTTTCTGTACTTAGCTTCTTCTGAAATTCCTTCTGCAATTATATCTAAGGCACCTGATACTGCATCTTCTGCTTTTTCAACTCCCTTTTCTTCATCTATATACTTAGAAGCTTCCTGAAGTAAATCTCCTTTGAATGCACCTTCTAATATAAGATTAGCTAATGGTTCTAATCCCTTCTCTTTAGCTATAGTTGCTCTTGTTCTCTTCTTTGGCTTATATGGTCTATATATATCTTCCACTTCAGTTAAAGTTTCAGCTTTACCTAATGCTTCTGTTATTTCTTCAGTTAACTTTCCTTGCTCCTCTATAAGCCTAGAAACATCAGCCTTTCTCTCATCTAAATTCCTTAAATAAGTTAATCTTTCAGAAAACTTTCTTAAAACTTCATCTGAAAGTCCACCTGTTTTTTCTTTTCTGTAACGAGCTATGAAAGGAACTGTGTTTCCTTCATCTAGCATTTCTACTACATTATTTACTACTCCAAGCTTTAGTTCTAATTCCTTGGCTAATCTTTCTTCAATACTTACCATTTTTTCCTCCTAAGATTTACCTCTATATTAATAGTATTTTTCTATTATATGCTTTTTTATTCCTTTTGAAAATAATAGTTACTCTTCTAATAACTTCTTAAGCTCTATCCAATTATTAATTTCTATATAATCAACCATTGGTGTATATTTTTCTTCCCTAAGTGCTCCTTTAAACCATATAGGTTTTATGCCACTTAAACTAGCTCCTTCAACATCAGCAATTACATTATCTCCACAAAACCATACATCCTTACTCTCTAAATTAGCCTTCCTAAGTGCTAATTCAAAAATTCTTTTATGAGGTTTCTTAAACATATATTCACTTGATGCAATAATAAACTCAAAATGATTATTAGGAAGAAGGGCATTTATCCTATTTTTCAAGGTTTCTCCACTATAGCTTAAATTACTAATAACTCCAGTTCTTATTCCTTTTTCATGTAAAAAGTTTAATAAAAGTTCAATATTCTCTACTGGTCTTCCTGGTGCTGAAGCATCCCAGAATATTCTATCTATCTCATTTTGAGTAAGATTAAACTCAATTCCAAAATAATCATACAAATAATTTTGAAAACAGTAATTATGGACCTCTATACTATTAAAAAACTTTTTGCCATCACCTTCTCTTCCAATTTCAATATTTAGTTCAGTATAAAAATCAAATACTTCCTCTGCACTAATATTATTAGGATTCTTAGTTGCTTTACCTAAAAGAACATTTAATCCTTCTAACCTATTAAATTTTTCTTCTTCAATAAGAGTCTGTCCATAGTCAAAAAGTATCATCTTTGGATAATCCATATATTCTTCCCCCTTTAAACCCTTTTACTATCCTATAATATCATTTTTTTCAATATTATTGAAATTACTTTTTTCTTTCTTGTTATTTTTTCTTGCTCTCTTTATAATAATTATTATTTATACTGCAAAGGAGAAAGTGTTAATGGAAAAGATAAACATGCTTGGTACAGGCTCTGCTATGGTTACTAAATGCTATAATACTCCTTCAATTAAACGTGATTATTTTTAATATACTCACTTTTTCTTAGAATTTCATTACACTTATTTTTTTATACTATTCTCATACTCAATAAAAAAATATATAACTACTCAATATATATTTAATTGCATAACAAATAGACCTTAACACTTTCTTTAAAAAAAATAGTGCAAAAGCCTAGACGAATAATTAAATCGTATGCTTTTACACTATTATAATTATGTATAACTGCTAACACTCCTGTTTCTCCGTATAAACATAAATGCTTTACTAAAACACCTAATCCGCATGTTATACTATGGTGTAATGTGATTAATTCTTGCTTTCCGAGTCAATTTAATGCTCTAAGTATTATAGCCCACCTACATTACGATTTAATTATATATCATTCGATTGTCATACTCAAATTCAATATTCCTTATTATTAACGATATCTTCTCTAACCTTTTCTTAAATTATCTTCTCTTACCTATTATTTACTACCACATTTAGGAATTAACTATAATTTATAAATATACTATATGCTAATTTATAATTCTCTATTTTTTTACTTCTCTTTTCTCCTTCAAATTCTTCTTTAAACACTTTAATATTACAATCACCAAAATAGTATCCTTTTAACATCTCTTTATAATCAAAAGGGGTATTATATTTTAACATTCCATACATTACTCTAACAAACTTACACATTACTGCAATTTGCATTGACCTTTTCTTTGTTGGGTTCTTATGATTATATGACTTGTAATAACAATAGGCTATTCTAAAATACTCATTATGTTTTACTAAAGTATCCATTATATTAAATAGATGTTTTCTAACTATACGTGAACCAGCTTTATTTATTTTTCGTTCACCTATGTATTTTCCCGAAGCGTTTCCTTTTAAGCTCAACCCCAAAAATGCTAATATTGATCTTGTATTTTTAAAATTTCTAATATCCCCTATTTCACTTAAAACCGATATTAACTGTATTAATGGAATACCTTTTATCTCCTCAAACTCTGAATATAAAGGAATTATATTTTTTGCTATTTCTTTTATTTGCTTATCCAAATGCTCCTTAGATTCATTCTGTAATAAAAATTTATCTATGTAAGCTATCATCTCTACTTTTTCAGCATATGAAGGCTCTTTAATTAGCCCACTCCAAATTTCACACTCTTCCTTATATAAACTCACCATTCTCATATTAGGTTTGTCTACAATTTCACCCAACTCTTTTTTAATATTATCTAGTTCAACATTTATTATATCTTGTGGTGAAGGATATAGCTTTATTAGTGCTACTCCTGTTTTACTATTCAAGTTTTCAAAAATCTTAAAAAATACCGGATTGCATATATCTATACATCTATGTATTTTATTCTTTAATGCTACTACTTCATCACTTATATCATTTCTCATACGTGTCAGCTTTTGCAACGCTCTTAATTCTCTTTCATTATCTCTTATATAAACATAATTACCATTTCTAAGACAACTTGCTATGACCCTAGCATCTAATGTATCATTTTTCCCTTTCTGCCCTTCCTCTAATGCCCTTCTATGCTTTACTGAATCTGTTTTTATCATTACTGTTTCAATTCCGATATCTTTTAAATAATCTCTAAGATTAAACCAATAATGTCCTGTTGATTCAACACCTGCTATACAATCCTCATAAGTAAAACCATAATTATTCATAATTAAATCTATTTTCTCCTCTAGTTTAGCAAATCCATAATAGTCATTTTCAATACTGAGTCCTTTTTTTACAATTGAATTTCCTTCACTATCTACAATACTAATACTATTTTTAAATTTCCCTACATCAATCCCAATAAATACTTTCTTCACAAATGTTTCCTCCATACCAAAAATCCACAACAAAAAGTATATATTGGTAACTTTAATAAATCCATATTAATTTTCTCCAGAAATGAAGAAAGTCAAACTGACTTTCTTAAATTACTGTTGTGTTTTGAATCACCAGCCTACCATATTTTCATTTGCACTGTTCAAAAATCATAAAAAACTTTTTATTGACCATGAGGGTCATAGCAGCTAAAAACTTCATAATAAATATACTTTTATCTGGTTCCTTAAGAAGATTAATTAAACCCATCACCTTACTAGTCTCAATTTCATGAATTATATATTCCCTATTAAAATCTTATCTTGTATAACATGGTTTTCTATATCACTAGTTCTATATTTCTCATGGCTATATTTTCTATAATAATCTATAGCCTTATACTTATTAATTCCATCTATCCAATTTTTGAAGTTATTGTCATCTCCTTTAAATTTATGTATATTATCCAAAGCACTAAAGAATACATCTGAAATACATTCTTCTATTAAACCTTCATTCTCGAAAGATCTTAATACATTTCTTATTACTACATTTACAATAGCAGAATAGTTATCTATAACATACTCTAAGGCTTTTTCATTTTTATTACAGAGCTGTTTTAAATAATTCTTTTCATCTATTTTCATAAGCTAACTCCCTTATTGAGGCCTATACTATTTATAACGACTATTATAATTAAATCTTACAATAATTATAAAAAACCCCTACTATGATTGACTTATATCAATCATAGTAGGGATTATTCTATATCTTATGCATTTGCTGTTGTATTAATATATACTCTCTTTGCAAGTTCATCATCCATTAAGTATAATCCTGCTGGGTTATCTTCTACTCTTCTTATCTTCCTAAGTAAGTTATTAAAATTGTTTTCTTCCTCTACTTGTTCATCTATAAACCATTTAAGTAAGCTCATTGTAGCATGCTCTCTTTCTTCATGAGCAATATCAGCTAAAGCATATATCTTTCTCGTAATAAGCTGCTCATGTTCATATGCTCTTTCGAATACATTAATCATTCCATCATAGTCTGCTTCTGGTTTTTCAATTGCTTTTAACTCAATATGACCATTTTTTTGATAAACATAATCATATAGTTTCATTGCATGATCTAGCTCCTCTTTAGCTTGCACTCTAAAGAAGTTTGCAACCCCAACTAAATCTATTGATTCACAGTAACCTGCCATCGCAAGATAAATATAAGAAGAATAAAACTCGAAATTAACTTGCTCATTAAGCTCATTTAATAAATTTTTACTTAACATTACTTTCATCTCCTTTTAATCATTGGCTACTTTACTATTATCATAATATAAATTACAATAATATAAATATTTTAATTTAACTCCTTATTTTTCTTATAAATCCAATAAATTCTTGTGAACAATTACCTTTATTTACAATATACCCCTGATTTCTAGCTATCATAATATAGAAGTTCGTATCTGTTTCAACTATCATATATATCTTATCATATACAACCTTTGTATTACCTACTGTATTCTTTTGTTCAAAATACTCTTCATAAAACTCATAATTTAGGGTTATGTCCTTTAACATCTTATTAGACTCATACACCTTCTTAGCTATAATTACTTCTATAACCCTAAATGTTATTGGAACAAGTATAGCAATAAATACATAAACTAAATCCTTCTTTAAACAGGCTAGTAAAAATAACATGCCCATCATAACTGCAATAAGTACTGGAAGCTTATTTATTTTATTCATTATAGCTCTATAAAATCTTTTATATTCCTCAAAATTACATTCTGTTTCTACTTTAAACAATGGTTCCATAATTCTTTCCTCTCAAATTTTTATTTATTTATTCTCACACTTATATTTTAACAGTTTTATGCAATTCATTCCATATATGTAATTTTATATTGCAACTATAATGTTAGAACTATAAAAAGAACTGCTATAAAGTATTATCAACTTTTTTGCAGTTCTATTTATATTAACCTAAATTTTCACCATTTGTTTCAATAACTTTCTTATACCAATAAAATACTAATTATATTTATATTAGAAAAGATTTATAAATTCTTATATTTTAAGAACCTATAAACCTTTTTATATCTATATGAATTCAATTATATCTTTAAAATTCTTTATACTATAATCAGCAAATTTACAATCACTAGCTGAATATATACCCGCTACATACATACTTGCACTTTTAGCTGCAATACAACCAGCCTCCGCATCTTCTACTACTAAACACTTTTTACAATTTATATTTAATAATTGTGCTGCTTTTATAAACACTTCTGGATGAGGTTTAGAATATTCTATCATTGTCCCATCACTTATAGCATCAAAATATTCTCCTAACCCTACCTGATTTAATATAAGCTTCGTATTTTTACTAGATGACCCTATTGCTAATTTAATATTCATTTTTCTTAACTTCTCTAAAGTTTCTTTAACCTCTTCGGAAAGGTCCTTTTCAGTGATTTGCTTTAATAATTCTTGGTATAATTTATTTTTCTTTTCAGACATCTTTAATTTCTCTTCTTTAGAGTATTCCCTACTACTATTTTCTACAATTATATCTAAACTTTCCATTCTAGAAACTCCACGAAGACGCTGATTTATATTTTTATCAAAATAAATTCCTTCTTCATCAGCAATAGCTTTCCATGCTTTATAGTGGTATTCATCTGTTGATACTATTACTCCATCTAAATCAAAAATTACACATTCAATCATTGTATACTCCTTTATAATTTTAAAATCTTGCTCCCCATATATTACAAAATGGATCTACTGGGTTTACTCCTTTAAACTCAGACTCACCAGTTATTTTTTCTACTACTGAATCAATAACATATTCACTAGCTGAATACCCATTAATAAATGTTTTTATCATAGGAACATCCACTAAATGATATGGGTTTGCTAGGGATATAAACATAGTTGGTATATCTTTGACAAACCAAGGTGCATTAGCAGCCATTAAATGAATCCAGTCTATTCTAACTGTAGTTTGATTACTTGCAGTTTCAACATTTGCAACATATAAAGCTAAATCATATTTAGATTTTAAATCTTCAATTCCGCCATTAAATATTTCTCTAAAATCTAAATTCTCATCATTATAAACATCTACTAAAAAACCTTTTTTCTCAAGCTTGTCCTTTATCGAGTAAGTTGCACTATCACCATCTTTAAATCCACCCTCTCTACTTTCCCCTAAGATATATAATCTTATTCTCTTATATTTTTCAGGTGTTATAGGAAGTAAACCTTGTGTATCTTTTACTAAAGTAACTGATTTATCGGCACATTCTTTTGCCCACATTTCATGCTCATAGCTTTTTAACTTCTTAAGTTCTTCATCTAAATTTTCTTCAATTAGAGTTGATTTATGCAATCCTAATGACGCCTTTGTTGCTAAAATTCTTGTAACTGCCTCATCTACTCTTGCTTCACTTAAAATACCCCTTTTAATTCCAGACATCATAAAATTAAAATCTTCTTCTATATTTTTATTAAATAAGAACATATCACACCCTGAAGCAATTGCCTTTGGAACTGCATATTCTCTTCTTTCAGCCACATTAAATCCTATCATTGGGGTTGCATCTGTAACAATTAATCCGTTAAAACCTAGTTTTTCTCTTAATAAACCATTTAATAACTCCTTTGATAATGTCGCTGGCATTATTTCTTCATCCTTTAATGATGGATTAAGTTTCTTGCTATACTCAGGCATTAAAATATGTCCTACCATTATAGTTTGAGCACCCTCATTTATTAATTCCTTATATATTCTTCCATATGAATTATCCCATTCCTCAACAGATAGTGAATTAACTGAGCTTAATAAATGTTGATCTCTTTCATCTACCCCATCTCCCGGAAAGTGCTTTATAGATACAGCTAGACCACTTTCATTAACTGCAGACATATATGCTTTAGACATTTTTATTATCCTATCAACATCACTACCAAAGGTTCTAACATTAGTTATAGGATTTCTATAATTTATATCAATATCAACTATAGGAGAAAAAGTCCAATTACATCCCACAGTTTTTCCTTCTACTCCACATACCTTTCCAAGCTTATATGCCATATCAATATCATCTGTTGCAGCTACTTGCATCTGCTTTCCAAAATATGTTCCATCTGTAGCTATACCATTCCCCCCTGCTTCTAAATTAGCTGAAAGTAGTAATGGCACTTTCGAATTTTTCTGAATATAATTATGAATAGCTTTTATCTTTTCTCCCTTTTGCGGTCTATACATCATGCCACCCGGTTTATATTTTTCAAGAAATTCTTTTATATCTTTTTCTTCTTCTAAAGAACCTGCTATGCAAAACAATTGTCCAACCTTTTCTTCAAGTGTCATATTAGCAAGAGTATTTACTACCCAATTTATATCTTCTTCATGTAAATTAAACGGTTTTTTATCTAATCTAATCATAAAACTTTCCTCTCCTTATATAACTCCTTCTTTACTTGTATAGTATCATCTAGTACTGTGGAATCACACCTCAATACACTAGGATAAATTTCACTTTAAATAGCTAATTTTCTAATCTTGAAAAACAAATATTATCCAAAATAAAAAGGATTCGCAATTACGAATCCTTCTTGTAATAAATCTATTCTGCTATTTCATCCATTTCCTCTTTTAATGCTTGATTATCAAGAACCTTAAAGAATGGATAGTATATTGCCATTGATATTATTGTTGCAAATATCTCAAAAATACCAAATGATAAACTTCCTTGTACTATACCATGGATTACTGGTGGAAGTGATCCAGCCCCTAAAACACCAATTGTAGGTGTAATAATTCCAATTTGAATTAAAAAGTATCCTAAAGATACAATTATTACAGGTGTAATTAAAAATGGAATTAACATCATTACATTTAACATTAAAGGCATTCCAAATATAACTGGCTCATTAACACTAAATAACCCACATGGTAATACAACTTTAGAAAATGCCTTATATCTCTTACTTTTCGAGAAGAAGAACATTACTATAACAAGCCCTATAGTAGCACCACACCCTCCAAGACATGCTAAATCATATAAACCAAAATTAATCGGATTTGGAGCTGTTAATCCAGCTTCTACTGCTGCTGTATTTTCAGCTAAGTATCCTAAGAATATAGGGAATAAAATTGGCAATACTGTCATAGAACCATGGATACCAAAAAACCATAATAGTTGTGCTATAAGAATTAAACATAAAAATGCTGGTAAACTACCTGTTAATGATTGTAATGGAGCTTGTAATATGGTATAAATAAATCCATTTGCTGTTTCATATTCTGTAGCAGCAAATCCTATCTTAGCCAGTCCAAATAGTAGTACTATTACTACAGCTGGAATTAATGAAGTAAATGATTCTGTAACTCTTGTTGGTACACCCTCTGGCATTTTTATTACTATATTTCTTGTAACAAAAAATTGCATTACCTTAACAGTGATTACTGCTACTATTAGTGCTGCAAATACTCCCTTTGCTCCTAAATAACTAACATCTAGAAAAGTCGCTCCTTCTAAAGCTGTTGTATTTAGCGGTGTTAATAGTAGAAATGATACTACTGATATAAGTCCTGAGTTAAGAGCAGATTTTTCAATGCCAAAAATCTTTGCTCCATTATAAGCAACAGAAAATGCCATATATAATGCTAATAAATCAATTGTAAAATCAGGAACATAAGATAATAGTGTTCCTATCCATGTGGAAGCTAAAAAGTTTTGGTATGGTTCCCAAGCAATACTAGTTATTACTGTAAATAAAGAACCTAACATTATAATTCCAAGAAGATTCATCGAACCATTACTAATAGTCTTTAGATAAAGATTGTTTGATATCTTATTTGCTAATGGAACGAACTTGTCTTCCATAAATTGAATAAATTTTTTCATAATAACCCCTCCCGGATTTTATTTGTAAATGTTTTCTTGATTACATTTTTATCATATCACCAATAATTTAAATATTCGTCTTCAAAAATACTTACAATTTTTCAATTTATATAGTGTTTTTTCAAAATTTGAAATTACTTCTTTCCCTCTAGAACAATATTCATTTCATCTATATTGTTACTAGCGATATTAACGACTATATCTTCATTACTTATATTTCTTCTAATAATAGCTAACACCTTTCCGTTATAAGTTGTTCTCTCTGCCTCGTTAAAGTATTCTAAACTCTTAGGATCTGAACTGCCAAATCCAATAAGATCTCCACCGCCATGTACTTGAACTTTCACTTTATGTTCATTGAAAGTATCACAAATCTCATGATCATCAACTATACTTATATTTAAATATGACAACTCATCTTCTTTGTAGCTTAATGAATATTTGCTTATTTCAACTAAGAACTTTGTAGCTTTCTTGCTAGACTTTAATTTACATTCTCCCGTTAAAATCCCATCCTTATATGATTTAGCAACTATTTCTCCTTCTTTATAAATAGTTTTGAAAATTGCCATGTATGGTTTTTCTTCTCCAACAATCTTCTTATCAATACTCTTACCATTAATGTATAATTCTACCTCGTCTGCATTTGAATATACTTCAATTTCTATAGGTTTGTCCTCATATCCATGCCAAGTCCAACTATTTATGCTATCACTCCAACTCCAGTTAGTAACAGCGGCTTTACATTCATAATATTTTGGATTTATCACTGCTATATATGGGTCATTTCTTAGTCCCCAAACAATTTCTCTATAGTATGATTGCGGTCTACGGTTACCACATATATCAAAATCTCCAACATTAGCTAAATACCACGGAAATGGACCATATATGCCTTTTGACTTTTCAAAGTTATAATCTACTTTTCCAACTCCTGATTCACCAATATAATCCCATCCACACCATACAAAATCTCCAATTAAATATGGAAGTTTTTTTACCATGCTCCAGTTGTTTGCTATGGCATTAGGTCTAGTTTCTGAGCCTACAATTACTCTATTAGGATACTTCTTTCCATCAATCATGTACCTGCTATCCATATAATTATATCCACATATATCAACACCAAAGCATGATTTCTCAATTGACTCACTAACAATATCATGACTAATGATTTCAGGCATAAACTTATCTAGTATAGTCATAAAATCATTTACATCACCAGCTGCCTTAGGTTTATCATCATCTTCTTGTTTAATGATATCTTTTAGAATCAAATCCATTTTCCCCATAGCCGCGAACATCCCATTTATTGCATTTCCTACAAATCTAGTATTATCAAGCTTTCTTAAGTATTCAGCTATCTCTCTGTTTTTTATAGAACCATGTCCTGTACCAATATCCTGAATTTCATTTCCTATATTGTACATAAATACAGATGGATGATTATAGTTTTTATTTACTATAGCATCTATATCGTATTTCCACCACTCTTCAAAGAATAAAGATGAATCATGATCAGCCTTTGAGTGATTCCAAACATCAAATATTTCCTCTAAAATTAGAATTCCTTCCTCATCACAAACTTTTAATAAATGTTTTGAACATGGGTTATGAGCCATTCTAACAGCATTGAAGCCTGCTTTTTTCATTAATGAAATTCTTCTCTTCTCTGCATCATAAAATGACGCACTTCCTAATACTCCATTATCATGATGAATACATCCACCCCTTAAATTTATAGATTGACCGTTAATTCTAAAACCATTTTTTGAGTCAACCTCTATTTTTCTTATACCAAATGTATCAATATGTTTATCTAGACTTTCATCGTCTTTTATTATTTCAACCTCTATTTTATATAGGTATGGATTATCTAAATCCCACAAATGGCAATCTTCTAGGAATAATCTATTTCTTAATGTTGTTTCTGTATTACCATAAATACTAAATGGATATACTTCACTAATAACTACATTATCATACCTATCCATAATATTTATTTTTGCTGTAGCTTCAGTATAGCCTATACCATCATATCTAATATCAGTTGATATATTTATAATAGACCCTTCTTTAGAAACTGATGACGTAGTTATCTTTACTCCATCTTCTTTTATTCTTAATGGATTTCCTATAAGAATATTAACATCTCTATAAATACCACTTCCACTATACCATCTAGAGCAAAGTTCCATATCTGTTTTTACTACAACCTTAATCTCATTCTCTTCATCATAGTTTAAGAAATTAGTTATATCTACGTAAAAATTTACATATCCATTAGGACATTTTCCTGCAAAAGTTCCATTTACATACACCATTGCATTCATGTAAACTCCCTCAAATTCAAGTTTTATATACTTACCTTTTAACTTGCTATCTACATAGTATTTTTTTATATATACATAAGAACCACCTGAACAAAATCCTGTTGTATTTCCATTTATATTATCTTCAGTACGCTCATTATCCCTCATAGCATCATGCGGGAGTTTAATATCATGAAAATCTGGTTCACTATCAAATATATCTTTACACTTTCCAAAATCAGCGTATTTCCAATTATCATTAAACTTTACTTTAATCATAATTACCTCTCTCTTTTACTCAAAGTAAATACCATTATTAGCTATAACATTTTTATACCAATAATAACTATCCTTTGGAATTCTTCTACATTCTTTAATATCTATATCAGTTCTATCTACAAAAATTAATCCATATCTCTTAGAAAATCCTTGATGTGAACTAACTAGATCTAATAATGACCATGGACAATATCCTAATAACGGATACCCCTCTTCAACTAACCTTTGACATTGTTCTATGTGGGCTTTTAAATATTCGATTCTATATTCATCATGTACCTTTCCATCTACCAACTCTTCAGAATAAGCCATTCCATTTTCAGTAACCATCATTGGAAGATTATAACGTTCATACATCTTTCTCATTCCTAAATAAAGACCACTTGGATCTATTCCAAATTCCATCCATCTTGTTTTTTGTAAGAATTCATTATTACCTAAAGTAAATAATTCATTTCTAAAGAATGGTGGTAGCTTAGAAACGTCTTCTCCTTCTTCTCTTACTCTAATGCATGTACTTGCATAATAATTTACCCCTATAAAGTCTGGTACATATTTTTCTAATAGTTCTTTATCTTCTTCCATTGTTTCTGGATAATAATTTTTAAGTTTTAGATAGTTTTCACAACGCTTTGGATACTTACCTTTTACACTCATATCTAAGAATATATTTTGTAGCATATCTTCTGCATCATTTGCTGCAATAATATCTTCTGGTGCAGAAGTTCTAGGATATATTACTTGCATAGAACAAACAGGACCTACTAAAGCTTCTGGTATGATTTCTCTTATAGCTTTAATTGCTTTCTTTTCTGCAACTGACATATTATAGCTCATCTGGTACATGTTTTTCATTTTTTGATTTTGGTCACTTTCATGATTTCCATTTAAATCGCTTGCAGCACTTACTATTAACTGTTCATTTATAGTTCCCCAGTACTTAACCCTATCCTTAAATCTTTCAAAACAAACTTTTGCATACTTTTCAAATGCATCAATACACTTTCTTGACTTCCAACCGCCAAACTCCTCAACTAATTTTTGTGGCATCTCAAAATGATATAATGTTGGGAAAGGAATAATATTATTTTCTATACATCTATTTATTAAATCATCATAAAACTCCAATCCCTCTTCATTTACATTCCACCCATCTGGCATAATTCTTGCCCAACAGAATGAAAAACGATATATATTAATCCCTAATTCCTTCATTAACTTAACATCTTCTTCATAATGATGATAATGATCTGATGCAATCTTAGAATCGGCTATTCCCTCTGGAACATTTCTAACATCAGTTGTTGATATTCCTTTTCCACCCTCACCATATCCGCCTTCTACCTGAAATGCACTTGTAGATGCCCCCCATAAAAAATCCTTTGGCATATTTTTATATATTTTTTTCATATTTAGTTCCACCTCCGTAATTATTACAACTATAATTTATCATAGGTAATCGTTTTTTTTACCATCATAAAAGACCAAGCAATTACAAAATTGCTTGGTCTTTTTCATAACCTGAAATTATTTATTTAAATTTTTATAGTTTATACAGTAATTCATTAGAATTAGCTCTATCATATATAATAAAGTTATTCTTCCTTGAGTACTGCTATTATCTTTATTACATACTAATATTTCATCTACATCTCTTAATAACTTTGAATTATTATTCATAGTTATCGCTACAATAGTAACATTTTTTTTCTTTAAAAAATTAAATACCTCATCCCCCCTATAGAAGTACCCTCCCTCTAATGAAATAATAAATACAAGTGATCCATCACTTAAAGACTCAGCAATTTCCTTTTGCTCATCATATGTAATTCCTATTTTAACAAATTTATTCATACTAGCCATCTTAATTTGAAAATGCTGTCCTAGTAATGTTGCAAACTCTAACCCAAATAAAGCAATATCATTTGATTTATAAATAAGTTCACTAATTCTATTCATCTGATCAACATCTATATTTTCTAAGGTATATGCAATATTTTCTTTTACACTTTCAGTATATTTGGTAAACACTTCTTCTATTTCATTTGGCAATGAATTTGAGATATCTTTTGAATAATCTACATCTATTCCAAAAGATTCCCTACACTCTTTTTTAAAACTAGTATAACTATCATATCCAATATTTCTTATAAACCTAGAAATAGATGCTGGTGAAACATAACATCGATCAGCAAGATCATGTATTGTCATTCTAGGAATATCATTAAAATTATCTAACATTGCTTTAGCAATATCGTAATTATTATCTTTCTTGTGACCATTGTTAATATATCTTAATAAAATAGAACTAACGGGCGTAATCATTCTCATTTTCATCATCCTCCCTAAAGTAATTATAATGTGTATGTTTACAGATTACAATTAATCTAAGTAACTCTAATTACTTTTATAAAAAAGGACTGCTATAAAACATCATTAGTTCTATAGTAGCCCACCTATTCTGTGCATTAAATATTGACATAATGGACAATTCTAATCCTTGACTTGAAAATCCTATTCCCACTACATATTTAAAATTATATTAACCTAAATCTTCACCTTTTATTTTAATAACTCTCTTATACCAATCAAATAATTTTTTCTTTCTTCTTTCTAATGTACTATTTCCTTCATCATCTCTATCTACATATATAAATCCATAAAGTTTAAACATTTCACCAGTAGATGCTGAAACTAAGTCAATGCATCCCCAAGTTGTATATCCTAATAACTCTATTCCATCTAATTCAATGGCATCATGCATAGCTTTAATATGCTATCTTATATATTCAATACGATAATCATCATTTATTGAACCATCTTCTTCAACTATGTCTTTAGCCCCTAAACCATTTTCTACAATAAATAATAGTTTTCGGTAACTATCATATGTTTAATCCATCTTCATTTGGTGTATCTTCATCTCCATTAGGGAAGATTTTTGACTATGCTATTGATAGACGATAAACCTTAAATCGCATTTCTCCAAATAAAGCAATATCTTCTTTAAAATGATGATACATCCCCTTCTTTCTTTTTATCAGATTGTATCAAATTTATTCTGATACAGCCCTTTTATCATCACATTCTTATCTAGAAGATATTAAGTTATTATATTTCTCTTCATCTCCAAAGTTTGTTGAAAAATAGGTATTTACATCAGTTGAGTTCTTAAGTGTAATTGGTTCAGCTCCATTAATTTTACCTATCAAAACATCAAAACTATTATTATCTTTTAACACTACTTCAAACTCTTGTTTATTGCTTTTAAAGGTATAATTACTATTAGTATTTTTATGAATAGTTCCCCTATCAACCTCTCTTTGATCGATATATTCAACAAAAGTATTAGATTCTTTATCAACAGTTATTTGCACTATATAATTATTATCCTTATTACTACTTATATAAGTACCCTTTAACTCACTACTTCCTTCAGAAATAAAGAAGCAAATTCCTAGCATACCCACTGCAACTAATGCTATAGTTAAAATCTTTTTCATACAGCACCCCACCTTTTAATATTTAATAACAAACGTTCTTATGTAAATATTATATTGTATGTAAAAATTTAACACAATGTTAATAAACAATAAAATTTACAGAAAAATAAAGTAGAACTTATCCTTTTATATTATGTAACCTTCTGATATAATATAATTTGTAAATATTTTACAGTAGGTGATTTTATGAATAAAATGATACAAAAAATAATCTCTCTAGCATTACTTTTTTTAATAAGCCTCTTAGTATTAGATTATTTTAAAATAATAGAATTTAATAATGTTTTAGGAAGTTCCCTAGCTTTTATAACAATTGTTTTAATAGTTTTTTCTTCTACATCTGTAATATGTACAAGCAAATCTGGATTAAATAAATTTATAAACTATTTAATTTTAACTGCAATCACTGTAGGAATAGTTCTTAGAATTACTTACGGAAAATTAAATATGGTTATATATGCCGCACTATTACTTACAGTTGTTTACGCATTAATGGATATGCTCTATAAAAGACCAGACTAACATAATCATAATATTGCCCCTGAATTAATAGTATTAAATGAATAACTATTAATTCGGGGTTTTATTATGAAAAAAATTATTTACAGCATTGCCACCTTACTTTCCTTAACTGGACTCATAGTTTGTATATTTTTCAAAAGTAGTTACTACAACTTCAATCCTTCAAATGTAAAAAAAAATATAGAATATCTTTCTTCAGAAGAACTTAAAGGAAGACTTTCTGGAAGCTCTGAAAATGAAAGAGTTGCAAATGAAATAGAAGGACTATTTAAAGAACTTAATCTTAAACCTTTAAATAATGAATATAAACAAAGTTTTAATGTAAATGCTCCTATTTTCACAGGAGGTACCCCTACTCTTAAATTGTTGGCAGGTGAATCTGTTGTGCAAGAATTTAAATTAGGTGATGAATTCAAAGAGGACATGCTTAATTTCAAAACAACCTCTATTCAATTTACAAAGAATGATAAGTATGACATCTATAAAAGCGGATTTGCATTTCATAAAAATAATGAAACATACTTTTTTACCTCTAACTTAAATAAAGAATCCTCCTTTAGAAGCTCTTTTTGGAATGAGGCTCCATATTCTTTTGTTATAGAGATAAATATTGATACTTTTAACGCAATACTAGATGGTATAAGAATGGGATATACCTTAGATGTAAGTTTGCCATATAAGGTTGAAGAAAAAACTATATACAACGTTTGTGGTATGATAGAAGGCACATCGAAAGACCTACCTCCTTTAGTATTTACTGCACACTTTGACCATTTAGGTGCCGATAGTTTAGGAACAGTTTATTCTGGAGCTTTAGATAATGCATCAGGTACAGCTTTTTTATTTGAACTAGCAAAAACCTTTTCCACTTTAAGACTTCCTGAACGTGATATTATATTTGTTGCTTTAAATGCAGAAGAATTTGGTCTACTTGGTTCTAAGGCTTTTGCAGATAAATATAAGGATGAATTAAGTGGTGCAGAAATAATCAATTTTGATATGGTAGGATGTGAAGATTATCCAATAACTATGATGAGTAGTGCATCTAACCTTGATAAAACTACTCCTTTAATAGATAGCTTAATTGAAATATGTAATAACTTTGATATTGAAAATAAGGTTACTTATCAAGATTCAAGTGATCATGCTAGTTTCTGTAACGATGGCTTTGACTCATTAACATTATCTCATTCTAATACCACCAATATCCACACTCCAAATGATACTGTAGACAAAATATCAACTAGAGGAATCTCTCAAGTCTATGAAGTTGTAGAGTGCAAGACAATAGATTATGCTTACAATAATATAATATTAATTTTCTATAACTCAAAAACACTAATCCTTTTTGCCTTAACTTCTATTGCCTTATTACTTATTGGATTAGTTAAATTAAAACATATTGTAATAAAAGATGAAGATTTAAGTACTTAAAAAAGGTGGAGTGGATATTTATTTTTCTTGTCCCGTCGCAAGTTCTAAGTCACAGAAAAATAAATATCTATTCCCTTTCTACTAAAGGTAAGGAAATTATAAAATTATTATCTTTGATTTTATATTTTCCTATGTCATTTTATAATCTTCTTTCAATAAGGAATACCATGCTGCATCACAAATCCCCTGATTATTTATATCGGATTGTCTAAGAATCCCTTCATACTTTAAACCGCACTTCTCCATAACCTTGCCAGAGTTTGTATTCCTCGGATCATGTCTTGCCTCTATTCTATTTATTCCAACCTCTTCTGTTAAAAATTTTATAACTGCTAAAAAGGCTTCAGAAGTAATTCCTTTATTCCACCAACGTCTTCCAATACAATATCCTATATGAGCACTTCCTACTTCTTCATTCAATCTAACTACCCCAATTGAACCAATTACCTGACCAATTTCTTTTAGCTCTATCCCCCAATCATAGGTTCTGGGATCACTATAATTACTTATTAAAGACTTTATATATTCTTTAGATATATCTAAACTATTATGGGCAGGCCACATCAAATACTTAGTAACCTCACTATCACTTGCCCAATTATGAAACATAACTTCTCCATCATCTATGTTAAATTTTCTTAAAATTAATCGATTAGTTTCTAATGTTACTGTGCCTAAATTCTCCATACTACACCTCCAAAATAATTATACCATTTTTATCCACAAATATATAAATATGTGAATATATAAATACATAAACATAATCCCACAAAAAAGAAGCTACCCAAGGTAGCTTCCTTTTATTCTACTTTCTTTTTCTTCTTAATAAATACTATTGCTGCTCCAGAGCATAGCATTAAAGCAACAAGTACTATTACCACTGTCATTGAATTACTGTCCCCAGTTTTTGATGGTGTTCCTTGAGTATTATTTGTAGTTCCACCAGTATTATTTGTATTACCAGGTTTTGTTGAATCTCCAGGCTTACTTGGATTATCTGTATCTCCTCCACTAGGTGGGGTTATTACACCAGACTCTGAAACAATCTTAAAGTGTCTTGTAACAACTAAAGATTTATTTCCAGCCTTATCTGTAGCATAAGCCTCTAAAATATATTCTCCTTCAGCTATAATTTCCTCTCCATCATATGAATTTCCATTTAATAAAAGAGTAATTGTAGCTTCTTCATCATTACAAACAACATTAGGTGTTACTGATTTTGTGAATTCTTGTCCTTCACCTATATTTGTAATGTTTACTTGTGGAGCTTCAGTATCTATCTTAACCTCAGCTAATGCAACTTCACTTACATTACCTGCATAATCAGTTACTCTTGCATATACCTTAGAAGATATACCTACTGAGAATTGTCCGTTATATTCAGTATAATTTTCTCCATCAAAACTGTATTCAATCTTATCAATTTGAGTTTCATTAGAACTAATTGTTACATTAACAGGTTTATTGGTTAATTCTGTAGTGCTTAAGTTTATAGAAGGCTTTACTGGAGCTTCCTTATCTAAAATAACAGGAATATATTGAGTAACACTATTGCCTATCATATCAACAACTTCAACTAATACATTATTAACACCTTGTTGTAATTTTATATCCTTAGAGAACTCTCTTTGTAATTTATCTTCACCCTCTACAAACATTTGATCTAAAGTTAATACTGCTTCACCATTTATATATAGGGAATATCCATGTAAATTATCGGTAACTTTTCCTTTTAGAGTAAAGTTTTCATTATTAGTGTAAACTTTATTATCATCTCTAATATTTAAAGCAAATGATACTGATGGTGCCTTTGAATCATAAAGAACTTTATAGTTCTTATTAACAATAACTTTTCCATCCTTATCTTCCAAATAAACATTAATCCTATTTGTGCCTTGTTCTAGTTTTTGCTTAAATTCAAATGTTAAATCATCCTTTACAGTTACATCTTCTCCAGAAATCTTAAAGACTCCAGGTTTATTATTTAACTTACCTTCAATTGTATAAAAATCATTTTCTGTTAATTGAGCTGAAATAATATTAAATGCTTCTAAATTATAGAATTCAACTGATAAATTATTATCTTCACTATACTTAGAAATAACCATATCTTTATAAGATATATTTCCAGCTGCATCTGCTGCTATTATAGATATACCATTTAATCCATCTGTAAGATTCACTTCCACGCTTCCTTTTCCATTTTCATCTAAAGATATAGGTTGTAAATCTTCACTATTAACTCCTAGATATGCCCCAACATAATTTCCAGTAAACTCATTCATTTCAGAAACTGATACCTGAAGATTTATAGAATCTTCTTTAGTTGTATAGTAAGGTGATACAGCTCCTATATCAGGTGTAACAGAAAGATCTGGTGCAATAGTATCTAATAATGCTAGTATGCTTGTTCTAACTATAGTATTTCCGTCCCTATCTTCTGCATATAGACTGACTTCATTAACTCCCTCAGCTACTGATAATGGGTAATTAAATCTATTATTTTCTATTTCTACATCTTCACCATTTATCTTTAAAACTCCCACTGAATCATTAGCTAAACCATTTACAATATACTTACCATCAGCTAACATATCTGCTGAAATAATCATGCCATTAGATATATTAGTAAATTTAACATCTGCATTTGTAACATTTGAAATAACCTCTTCATCTAATCCAAAGTTACCTGCATTATCCATTGTAGCAACTACTACATCATTAGTAGTTTCAAGTGCAAAAGGAATTATAGCATAGTAGTTACCATTAGAATCTTTACTTATATTATCTTCAGATAATACAAGCATTTTATCTCCAATTATAACTACGAAAATATCACTTAATCCTGAAGCTTCATCATTAGACTTCCATTTTAAAACATAGTTAACACTATTATTATCACTTGCAATACTCTCAACTCCAAGAATATCTATTTCTGGAGCAACTGTATCTACCATAATTGGCATATCTAAATTTTGAGGTGTTGCATTTGGTAAATCAACTTTATTAACTACTCTAATATAATAATTACCGTCTTCAACATTTTCATATCTACCAGTATTCATATTATATAATGTTCCATCCCAAGCTCCTTCACTAACTAGCTTAGGACCACTAGTTCCATTAATATATTCTTCAAGAAGATTCTTCCTAACATTATTTTCTTTATATATTTCAGATAAAATATCTCCATTTTGATCTAAAACTTGAATCTTAAGTTCTTTAGAATTTCTAAGCATATATAAATATGGCATTACTTCATCTAAAGTACCATCATTATTAGGAGAGAAGGCCATCTTACTCTTATCAAATACTGTATATTGTCCATTGCTAACTGCTCCAATATAAGATAAATTTTCACCGGAAACTCCAATTAAAGCTGTTTCTGCAGTAATACTAGAAGTTGATCCATCAGTGTATTCAGGATCATCTACTATTTTTTCAGCAGACCAATCTCCATAGAAGCCCATAAATGGCATTACTAAAGAAGGTACATTTTCATTACCTACAAATTTTACAAATCCTTCAACAAACTTTTGTGCTGTAACAACTGATGAAAGATTTAAATTGCAAATTACTGTAGCAGTTCCATTCGCTGGTACTGTTACTGATGACTTATCAAAAGTTATTGAAGCACCTTCAAGTTCAACTTCATGAATATATCCAACTTCATCAGTTACCTCACTATATACCTTAACTTCTGGAATAGAATAAGTTATCTCTTCATTTCCATAATTCTTTAAATTTAAGGTAAAGCTTGTATTATTTCCAATTTCCTTTAACGCTACAGATGCTTGTCTATTAGAATTAGTAACTATTACCTTATTATTTATTGCATTTCTTATTTGTAAAAGCCCAGCTCCTTGTCTTCTTGGAGAATAAGGAATTGTTCCATTTCCATACTTGTCAGTCATAGGAACTGATGTATTCATTGCAGTATTCTTTGCAAATGTAACTAAATCTCTTCCTGATAAATTTAGTCCATTAGCTTTAACGCCCTGAATAATTAATGCTTGAGCACCTGAAGTATGTGGTGCTGCCATAGATGTACCACTCATACTTTGATAACTATTATTATTTGCAAGAGAATAAATATCTCCACCTGGTGCAGTTATTTCAGGCTTAAATTCTAGGCTTGATGTTGGGCCCCATGAAGTAAATTGAGACATATCACCCTTATCTATATTTTCGCTTGATAACGCTCCACCTTGCTCAAACTTTATTGTACTATCCCCTGATGTTATTAGAGATTTTAACTTTTCACCATCTGAATATCCTACACTAAATATAGGTTTATCAGCCACAACATTATCAACTGCCATAGAGATAGTTTCATTTCCACCATCTGCATGGTTATATATAATAACTGCCGAAGCACCTGCATTTATAGCATTGTTATATTTTTCTGAAAAACTTATATCTCCCCTAATAATTAAAGCTATTTTACCATCTGAGTTTGTACAATCACTTTCGCTACCTATACCACAATAAACTAATTCATGGTTATTAGATAATGAATCATACTTGCATCCACTTACCTTTGAATATTGAACTTTTCCAGTAGCATTGCCAATTGTTGTATAAGTTAATGCTGGCCCTATTGCTGATGTATTTTCCATGGATGCAACTGATAAAGCATCAGAAGCTGTTGATGGAGAACCTATTAAACCTGTATCAATAGTTCCAAATAAGTTATGAGGTTGTTCCCATGAGCTTGAACTTGTAGATACTTGTGCATTACCAGCTGATATTACACATAAAACACCCTTATCTGTAGCATTCTTTATGGCTACTTCTTGTGGATCATCAGGATCACTAAAACCTGCATCTGATCCTAAGCTCATGTTAATTACATCTGCTCCTAATTTAACAGAGTCTTCAATAGCAGCAATTATATCATCATCATATGCTCCTTTTATTTCAGGATTATTAGAAAATACCTTCATTGCTAGAAGTTGTGCCTCTGGGGCAACCCCCTTAACACCCATTAATCCTTCTACTTCATCTGAGGATCCGTTAGCTCCCACAATTCCAGCTACATGCATACCATGTTCTCCTGCAGCTCCAACATCAATAATGTCATTATTTCCGTCTGCATAGTTATATCCATATGGAATCTTATTGGTAAAGTACTTACCGTAATCAAGTTGTTCAATAGCAGTATTCATATTACTTTGTGTTAACTTAACATCATTATTTGTAACCTTTAAATCCTTATGCCTATAATCAATACCACTATCAATTATGGACACTACCATTCCTTCACCCTTATAACCTAATTCATTCCATACACCAGTAGCTCCTGTTATCTCATCTGCATATGCCATGGTTGGATAATATCTTCTAACCTCAGTTACAGACTTAACTTCTGATATAGCTCTAATTTTATTTACATTTTTCCTTGTAGTACTTATTGAGAAACCATTAACTAAATATCCAAAGCTTCTTTTCACCTTTGTTCCTGTTATTGCTTCTACCTTCTTTATAACACTTTGTTGGGCACCTTTAACTGTGTTTTCCTTAGTTTTTACATTAGAATCATAACCATTAGATTCTGAAATAATAGCAGGCGAATCTTTTAACTGAACTATAACTCTAATCTCCTCATTTTCGTCTAGCTTATTGCCATTCTCATCAAAGTCTTTTCCAAATTCACTTTGGCCTTTGCTATGCTCTGAAAGTTCTCCTTGTGATTCTCTCATCTGTTTTAATAACTCAGATTTAAGTTTTGATGCTAAATCTTCTTTAGCACTAATCTTAACTCCATTACCGAGAATCATAGTAGTTCCTAACGCAATAGCCGTAAGCAATGATAAGAACTTCTTGTTTTTCCCCCTCATAATTACCTCCCCATTAATAATATTTATATATAAACATTACTTAAATTAAGTAATGATAATTTTTAATGATGAATAGCAATTAAGCTAGTACATGTTTATTTTTCTATTTTATAATTATACTATTTTTGTTTTATTTTACAATATATGTATTCTAAATCTATCAATAATTTAAGATTATTTTTATATAAGATATTTACCAATCTGTTACCACACACAAAGGTTGGGTTGATATTTATTTTATTTTTCCTATACAGCAAAAAAAGAGAAATTTAAAAACTTCTCTCTTTCTGATATTCAAACTTATATATAACTTTCTACTAATTCTTTATACTTTTCTCTAAGCTTAATAACTTCTTTGTTATTATTTTTCTCTTTTTCATATAATTCTTCTTTACATCTATCTAATTTATTTTTTACATTTCTCACGCTACCTAAAGATGAATCTATTTTGTTACTTACACTTATATCTGTAAATATATTATCAAAGAATACATCTACCAAATAACTTGATTCTATATTATTAAAATTTCCTGATATACTTATCATATTAATATCACTTAGCTCTTTTTCTAGCTTTGTTATAGCATAACCTAATCTCTCTATTTCTTTTTTAGCTGAGTTAACAGCATCATGTTTCATAATAGATGTAATAGCTCCTCCACCTAATACATCCCAAGTTGCCAACCCTGATGCATCATTAAGATATTTTAATGCAGAATTAACTGTAAAATCACAATTAATAGCTTCATCTATTGCTTCTTTTATCTCTATACCTTCTTTTACATATCTGTTTATTGAAGCTTCTATTTCTTCAATCTCTAACCTCTTATTTAAGTCTATTCCCTTTAATAGCTCTGACTTTTCTTGAATAAGCTCTTCATATCTTTCCTCATAATTACTAATAGATTTTATTCTACTTTTTGTAGTTTCTAAATCATTCTTTAACTCTTCAACAGTAACTCTATATTCTTCGTATCTTAACTTTGCCTCTAAATATTCTTGCTCTTCCTTGTATAACTTTTCTTCCCTATAATTAAATATAGTACTTATTATATTAGCCACTGATATTTTATTGAATTTCTCTACATCCTTAAACTCTTTATTCAGCTTTTCTTCTAACCCCTCTAATACCTTATTCTTTCTATAGTAGGTATCTTCTAAAGTAACTAATTTTTCTTCTAAAGTTTCCTTTAATAAAATATTATCCTTACATTCTCTTAGTTCTCTATTAATATCTTCAAACACTTATATCCCCCCTATAACTATTTAATCAACCAGTATACTTTATCATCTGATATGTCATAGCCTAATTTCTTCTGTAAATTTAAAGACTTAATGTTATCTTCTATAACTTGTCCATAAGCATAAGCTCCAGACTTTATTCTTTTGTTTGTAGCTACAGCCTGAAGTCTTAATGCTATACCCCTTCCCCTATATTCAGGTAACACCTCAAGCATACCTATTGAGCCTTCTTTATGATAACCAATAAAACCACATAAATCTCCATCAATAAAAGCTCCATATACTGCCTCATTTCTTATTCTATCTTCTATATATCCATCTAATACAGTTGTAGATTTAGAATATACTTCACTAACTTTATAAGCATAATCTTTTGATAATAGCTTTACTGTCACTTCTGAATTTCCAATATCAATTGGTTCTTCCTTCTTATATACTACATTAAAACACACCATCTTTTCATCAAACTTAAATCTATCTTCTAACAACCTAAAATCTAACTCCTTATGACCAACTATCAATTCAGCGTCTTTAGGAATTATATTAACTATATTTTTAGTTATCTTTTCATCTGATGCATACATCATATAAGCTTTAGAGACCTTTTCATATATCAATATTCCTTTCGAAGATAAATAAAGAATCTTTGCACTCCCTCTTCTAATAGGTTCTAGCATATCTACTGTCAACATAAAATTCTTCATTAATAATTCTACTGCTTTTCTCATAACACCCTCTCCTATAAACATATTTTACCACAAAATATTAATATCTTTTATAAACTTTTAATATAGGTAAATACTATGCAAATTTGTTAAATAAAAAAGAAGTCATCTCTTGATAACTTCCCTTTAACTGTTATTTCCTTTTTTAATAGTTAACCATAATAGAATTAAAGCAATTATAGTAATTATAAGTTTAATACTACCTTCATTTGTATTTATGAATTCATAACTTACCAAAGCCTCTAAGGCTATTGAAGGTATCTTTCCTAAAAAAGTTGTTACAACAAATATAAATGAATTTACACTGCTTAATGCTGCTCCTAAAGTTATAAATCCTGAAGGAATAAATGGTATTAATCTTCCTTCAAAAATAAGAACACCAGCTTTCCACCCTTTACTCTTTACTAAATTATCAACTAACCTATACTTTCCTAATATAGAGGTAATACTTTTTTTTAAACCTAACCTATAAACTTTAAAGCTTATATATCCCCCTATACTTTCACCAAGTAAGGATATTATAAATCCCCAAATTGGTCCAAAAAATATAATATTAGCTCCAGTTACAAATATGGATGGAACTACTCCTAGTAAAGCAATTATAATACTAATTATTATTGATATAAAAATTGCAAATTCTCTATATTGTCCTAAAATCTCTAATACACTATCAATACTAAACATTTTCTAATATATCAATTACATCTAATAAACTTTCGCATATTCTATATGATTTAGATTTCATATTTTCATCTGGCTCCTTCATATCTGGAATATTTACTCCTAACATTCCTGCACTATAAGCTGCCTCTATTCCAGCACCCGAATCCTCTAGAACCATACACTCTTTTGGTTCTACTCCTAGCTTTTCTGCAGCTTTTAAGAATATCTCTGGGTCTGGCTTAGAATTTACAACTTCATCCCCACAGATAACATAATCTGCTTTTTCTAATACACCGCCTAATTTAAGTAAATACTCTGCTCTATCTCTTGAAGTAGAAGTAGCAACAGCAACCTTATACCCATTCTCCTTAAGGTAATTTAAAAGTTCATGAATTCCTCTTTTTAGTGGTATACCATCTTTTTCAATAGCCTTCATTTGATGCTTTATCTTTTTCTCATATAAGCTTTCTAGCGGAAAATCTTCACCGAATTTTTCTATCATAAGCTTTCCAAATCCCTTAAGATTTCTTCCAATTAAAGTACAGTAGAAAGCTCTATCCATCTCATATCCTATTTCTGCACAAATATCTCTCCATGCATTAAATGATAGTCTTTCTGTATCAAAAATAAGACCATCCATATCAAATATTACGCCATTCACCCTTCTCATATATAGCCTCCTTAGTTTATCTGAGTTTATTTACTACTTGAAAGATATGAATTTATAAACAAATCAATATCTCCATCCATAACTCCATTAACATTTGATGTTTCCACATTAGTTCTATGATCCTTAACCATGCTATAAGGATGGAATACATAAGATCTTATTTGACTTCCCCATCCCATATCCTTTAAATCTCCAGTTAAGTCTTCTATTTTTTCTTTATGTGCTCTTTCTTTTAACTCTATTAACTTTGCCTTTAACATAGCCATAGCAGTATCTCTATTAGCAAATTGACTTCTTTCATTTTGGCATTGTACAACTATTCCAGTTGGAATATGAGTTATTCTTACTGCTGATTCTGTTTTATTAACGTGTTGACCACCAGCTCCACCTGATCTATAAGTATCTATCTTTAAGTCATCCGACTTTATATCAATATCTTGTTCTTTTGTAAGCTCTGGTAATACTTCAAGTGAAGCAAAGGATGTTTGTCTCTTACCATTAGCATTAAAAGGAGATATTCTTACAAGTCTATGAACGCCTTTTTCAGCTTTTAAATATCCATAGGCATTCTCACCTTTAACTCTTAGGGTAACGCTCTTTATACCAGCTTCATCACCTTCTAATAAGTCTAAAGTTTCAACCTTATACCCTTTCTTTTCACACCATCTTATATACATTCTAAGAAGCATTTCAGTCCAATCATTAGCATCTGAACCTCCTACTCCTGCATGCAAAGTTAAGATGGCATCATTACCGTCATATTCTCCTGATAATAATATCTCTATTTTATATTGATAAAGTTCCTTTTCCAATTCCCTTACTTCAGAGATTATTTCTTGTGCTGACTCTTCATCATCCTCTTCCATAAGCTCATAAAGAACATCTATATCCTCAACTCTTCTTACAAAATCATCATGTCTAGAAACTTTATCTTTAATTCTTTTACTTTCTTTTGTAACTTCTTCTGCCCTTTTTATATCATCCCAAAATCCATTTTCCTGCATTTGAAGTTCTAATTCTTTTAATTGTTTTTCTAAAGCTTCCTTGTCAAAGTGAAGCCCCCATTTCCTCTATAGTCTCTTTTAAGCTAGGAACCTTACTCATTTCCTTTTCTAGCTCAATTATCATATAATCATCTCCTTCACTATTAAAAAGGCTAACCATCAAATGGTTAGCCTATACATATTCTATGCTTCTCTTCCACAGCAGTTCTTATACTTTTTACCACTACCACATGGACATGGTTCATTTCTACCAATTTCTATTTTCTTTCTTACAGGCTCTCTCTTTGTTGACTTTGAATCCCCATCAGCTCCTGCATGAACAGCTGAAGTTTCCTTAGCTACTCTTTCTCTTTCTGGAGCCTTTTCCATTTGAACATGGAAGATATATTTAACTGTATCAGTTTTGATTCCTTGAATCATTTCATCAAACATTTGACTACCTTCCATTTGATAAGCTTGAACAGGATCTTGTTGCTTAAATGCTCTTAATCCCATACCTTGCTTTAAGTGGTCCATGTTATCAATATGATTCATCCACTTTGAATCAACTGTTCTAAGAAGAATTACTCTTTCAATTTCTCTCATCTTTTCAGAACCAAATTCTTCTTCTTTTCCATTGTAAATTTCAGTTGCTATATTCTTATACTTTTCAATGATTTCATCATTAGTAATCTTCATTAATTCTTCAACAGTTACTCTGTTATCTGGAACACATATATCATCTAAATATGCTATAAGCTTCTTCATTTCAACTTCAACATCGTCACCCTCAACACCATTTAAGTGGCTTAATACGGCATTTGAGATGACATCTGAAGTCATATTTAGAATTTGATCCTTTAAGTCTTCGCCTTCTAAAACTTGTGCTCTTTGCTTGTAGATAACTTCTCTTTGCATATTCATAACATCATCATATCCTAATAATGTTTTTCTTATGTTAAAGTTATTACCTTCAACCTTCTTTTGAGCATTTTCTATTTGCTTAGTAATTATCTTATTTTCTATAGCATCATCTTCTTCTAATCCTATCTTATCAACAACTGCTTGAATCTTATCAGAACCAAAGATTCTCATTAAGTCATCATCTAATGATATATAGAATGTAGAAGAACCTGGATCTCCTTGTCTTCCTGAACGCCCTCTTAATTGGTTATCAATTCTTCTAGACTCATGTCTTGCAGTACCAATGATCTTAAGACCACCAACTTCAACTACACCTTCTCCAAGCTTAATATCAGTACCTCTACCAGCCATGTTAGTAGCTATAGTTACCATCCCTAACTCACCTGCATGGGATATGATTTCTGCTTCTTGTTCATGATACTTAGCATTTAATACTTGGTGAGGAATTCCTCTCTTTTTAAGTATTTTTGATAATTCTTCTGACTTTTCAATACTTACAGTACCAACAAGAATTGGTTGACCTGTCTTATGAGTTTCTATTATATCCTCAACTATTGCATTAAACTTACCTTTTTCATTTTTAAATACAAGGTCTGCATTATCTACTCTTTGTACTGGTCTATGTGTTGGAACAACTATAACATCTAGTCCATAAATTTCTCTAAATTCATTTTCTTCTGTTAACGCTGTACCTGTCATACCTGATAATTTATTATACATTCTAAAGTAATTTTGGAATGTAATTGTAGCTAAAGTCTTAGATTCTCTTGCAATCTTAACTCCTTCTTTAGCTTCAATAGCTTGATGAAGACCATCTGAATATCTTCTACCTTCCATAAGTCTTCCTGTAAATTCATCAACTATGATAACTTCTCCATCCTTAACCATGTAATCCTTATCTCTTCTCATAGAGTAGTTAGCTTTTAAGGCTTGAGTTACATAGTGTTGAAGAGCCATATTGTCAGCATCTGCATAGTTATCTAGCTTAAATGCTCTTTCTGCTTTTTCTACACCTGCATCAGTTAACATAACTGCATTAGCTTCTTCATCTATTGTATAATCTTCTTCTTCTCTTAAAGTCTTTACAAAGTAATCTGCTACTTTATAGAATTCAGTTGATTTTTCACCTGCTCCTGAAATTATAAGTGGTGTTCTAGCTTCATCGATAAGAATAGAGTCAACCTCATCCACTATACAGAAGTTAAGTTGTCTTTGTACTCTTTCCTCTTTGTAAATAACCATGTTATCTCTTAAGTAGTCAAAACCAAATTCATTATTTGTTCCGTAAGTAATATCAGAACCATATGCCTCTCTTCTTTGGTCATTTGTAAGTTCATGAACAATAACACCTGTAGTTAAACCTAAAAAGTTGTAGATTTGTCCCATCCACTCCATATCTCTTTTTGCAAGATAATCATTAACTGTTATTATGTGAACTCCATTTCCAGATAAGGCATTTAAATACGCAGGTAATGTAGCAACTAAGGTTTTACCTTCACCAGTTTTCATTTCCGCAATTCTTCCTTGGTGAAGTACAATTCCCCCAATAAGTTGCTCTCTATAATGTTTCATTTGAAGAACTCTCCAAGATGCCTCTCTAACAGTTGCAAAAGCTTCTACTAGTATATCATCAAGAGTTTCTCCATTTGCTAATCTCTCTTTAAACTCAACAGTTTTATTCTTTAATTCTTCATCTGTTAACTTAGACATTGACCCATCTAAAGCTTCAATCTTATCAACAATAGGTTTTATTCTATTAACTTCTCTTTCACTGTATGACTTGAACAATCCTCCAAAAAGTCCCATAATTTCATCCTTTCAACTATATTATTAATAACGTTACTATATAATTTCATATTCTAATTTCTATATTTATAAATTATACCATTGTAACTTATATATATACAACAATTATAACTATTTATTAACATAAATGCAAAAACTCCATAGAGCCTTTGGATTTCTCCTTAACCCTATGGAGTATACACGCTTTATTTATATTCTGGTTCTATTAAACCATAATTTCCATCTTTTCTTTTATAAACAACACTTACGTTGTTTGTATCAGCATCTTGATATACAAAGAAGCTATGTCCTAATAATTCCATTTGTAGTACAGCTTCATCCGCAGACATTGGTTTTACATTGAAAGACTTAGTCTTTACAATTCTTGAGGTATCTTCATCAGTATCTTCATTCTTAAATTCTAGCGAATTAAATTCTGGATACCTTAATGACCCTGAATTATTCTTTCTAGAAAGCTTGGTTCTTTGTTTTCTTATTTGTCTTACAAGCTTCTCTTCTACAAGGTCAATTGACTTATACATGTCGTCTGTGACTTCTTCTCCTCTTAGAATAACCCCGTTAAATGGAATTGTCACTTCTACTCTTTGTCTATTCTTTTGTACACTTAATGTAGCTCTTGCTTCTACATTAGGTCCAAAATACTTTTCTAGCTTAGAAATCTTTTTTTCTACCATTTCCTTTAACGCAGGTGTTAATTCAATATTTTTTGCTATTACTGTCACTTTCATAAGCCCAGCCCCTCTCATAATTATTATGATTCTTTAGACCTTTATTAAGTTGTTTTTTATATTTTAATTTTACATAACATCTGAAAATATAGCAACTTTAAATTTTCAGAATATTCTCTTACTTCAATCATACTACTTCAACTATCTTAATATTCCTCTTTTTTTTGCAAAATATGTATACATTTTATCATTTGACATAATGCACTAATTATCTAATAAATAATTATACTCAAAACTCTGCTAACAGCATTTTTATTGAAGATACAAAAGTTCATATTGGACAATTAACTAATTATTTCAATAGGTTTAGCTAAGAAACCACTGCAATCAGCTTGCCCATTTTTCACAAACTTTACTATATCAAAATTTCCACCTTATCCTTATTATCTATCTTATCTATTTTATCTTTATTCTCTCTTACATTCTTAACTTTTTCAGGCAATAAAAAAAGAGCAGCATCACTACTACTCTTGTTAAGCTAGCTGACCTGGTCTTTGCCCCCACACTCGCCTACTGGAGATTTCGCTACCCAGAATTACCCTCTCACTACTAACCCTCTCAATTAAAATTGGTAGGACTTACTTCTATACCGCACCATGCTCATCAAAACTTTGTTTGAGTTACGTGGATCGTTTTGCCTGCGACTAGCCTCGACTTTCAACCACAGACCTAGCTTACATTAATATTATACATACGATTTTGCCATAGTCAACAATTTTATTTGAACAACCCCTGCTTCTTTTAATACTCGCTCTGCTTCATGAAGAGTTGCACCTGTTGTAATTACATCATCCAATATTATAAATTTCTTTCCTTTTACTTCTTCTCTATTAATAACTTCAAATACACCTTTAATATTTTTTAATCGCTCTTCTCTTTTTAAAGTCTTCTGTATCTTGTTATCTTTCACCCTTTTTAAAGTATTTAATATGGTAAAATTATTTCTTAATCCTAATTCCTTAGCTAAATACTCACATTGGTTAAAACCTCTTATCTTAAGACTTTCTTTTCCTATAGGAATATATGTTATTATATAATCCTTTTCTATAAAATTAACCAGTCTTTCCTCAACTAGCTTAATTAGTTCTTCTCCTGCATCAAATCTTCCCTTAAATTTAAACTTTAATATTAATTCCTTTAATACACCTTTATAATATCCAAGACAAAGCTCCCCATTATCACAATATGTAATTGAAAATTTACATTTATGACATAAACCATAGGTATTTTCTTCACCACATACTATACACTTACTATCCCTTGGATAAATTATTTCCAATAAACTTCTTTTTATTATTGATAAAACCTTTATAATCCTTTTTCCCATAACATCTTATTAAAATCTCTAGATACATCCCTAACCCTATCTATAGTATTATTTACTTCATTTGCTATAAATAATATCTCTGAAGTTTTACTTAATGTTTTTGATATTTGACCACATATATACATAAGTTGTTTATAGCTATACTCATTACTATCTGCAAATAGTACTATAGCATCTCCAATGTTAGTCCCCTCTAAAGATATCTCCTTAAAATCTGTTATTATAAATGTTGCCTTATCTTTTACTTTTAAAACATTTATCTTATTACTTTTATCTTTGTATACTTTTTTTATTTGAACCTTATTTAATTTAAGCTTATTTAAATAATATTCATATACATTTTCTAAAGCTTCACTATTAGGAACATATATGACTAAATTTCTTTTATTATCCTTAAACCATTTTATATAATCATATAAAATATATGGAATATCCTTATTTAAATCAATTCTAGTATTTATAACTCTAGGCTCTATAAATGGCTTTTTAGTAACTATAGGAGTACATTCTATTTTATCTCCTAACATAGTTACCTCTTCTAAGGAATATACTATTATTCTTTCTGACTTGCTAATTATAAAGTTATAAATATCTCTTAACTTTCTATTATCTATAGTAGAAAAATTTGATATATCATCTAAAATAACTAAATCGTATTTTCCTTCTATATCCTTTATATGTTTATACTTTACAAAGTTAATATCGCATTCTCCAAGACCACTTTCTAATTTACAATAAGTCATATGTTTATACTTATTACTTAATCCATCTAATAGTTTCTTTTCTTGATACCCTTCATCTGATATATATAAAACTTTCTTTCTCATGGAAATAAAATAGCTTACTATATCTACAAAAATTGTATTTGTATTAAAAGGACATGTACTTATAGATAAAGTTTTTATACCACTTTTATACCAACTATATATTCTTCTAGAAATATCTACTATCTCTTCTGATATATTTTTATTAAATATAACCATATTACCCTCTCTTTTTTTATTCTATTACATCACTATTAAGTAAATCTTTTATTCTGTTCTCTAGTGATGAATATCTCTCAGTACTATTAGTGTTTGTAACCATGTATTGAAGTGCCCTTGGATATCCAACCACTGTTACTAGATCCTTTGCTCTGGTTATTCCAGTATATATTAAATTTCTATTCATCAAGAAAGGTGATCCCATAAATGATGGAATAATTACAACCTTAAATTCACTTCCTTGACTTTTATGTATTGTAATTGCATAAGCCAATTCTAATTCATCAATATTTTCAGCATCGTATATTACCTTTTTTTCGTCATCAAATATTACTGTAATACTTCCTCTTTCGTTATCAATACTTTGAATAAATCCCATATCTCCATTAAATACACCTTCACCATCAAGATCTCCCTTGTCACTTATAGAAGTCCACTTTATTAAGTAATTATTCTTAGTTTGCATAACCTTATCCCCTTCTCTAAGAACAAGATTCTTTATCTTTTTCTCTTTTTTATCCTTTGAGGGTGGATTTAATATTTCTTGTATTTTTTCATTCAAATTTATTATTCCTAAAACTCCTTTTTTCATAGGACTTAAAACTTGAATATCTCTTCTTCTATCCCATGACTTATTGAAGTTTGGCAATCTCCTATTAACTAAGTCTAAAGTAACAGAAAGTATATTATCTATATTCTCTTCCTTTAAAAAATAAAAATCTTTATTCTTTTGATTCAAATATGGCATCTCTCCATTATTTATTCTATGTGCATTAGTGATAATTAAACTCTCGGCTCCCTGTCTAAATATTTCTTTTAATCTAACAACCTTGATTAAACCACTATTTATTAAATCCTTTAATACATTTCCAGGCCCTACTGATGGTAATTGATCAACGTCTCCCACTATAATAAGCCTTGTTCCAACTCTTATGGATTTTAATAAGCTGTGCATTAAAAATATATCTATCATAGAAGCTTCATCTATTATTACTACATCTCCATCTAAGGGTTCATCTGATTCATCATCTAAAGGTGTATCCTCATCCCCAGCCCCTATATCTAATAATCTATGTATGGTTTTTGCTTCTCTTCCAGTTGATTCAGTCATTCTCTTAGCCGCTCTTCCTGTTGGGGCTGCTAAAAGTACTTTCATTCCCTCATTTTCATAAATTTCAATTATGCTTTTTATAATTGTTGTTTTACCTGTTCCTGGACCTCCAGTTATTATTTCTATTCCATCAGTAAAAGCTCCAATAATAGCTTCCTTCTGAGAGTCTGCAAAGTTAATACCACTTTTCTTTTCAAACAAAGAAATTTCAAATTCTATATCTGTATTTATAGTTTGATAGTTTTGAATTGATAACCTTGCTATTCTTTCTGTTATACCTAATTCACTATAATAAAATATAGGTATAAATACACATTCTATATCATTTATTTTTTGTACTATTAGCTTTTTCTCTAAAAATGCATTATATATATTTCCTTCTATTAGTTCTTCCTTAACCAATAAAAGTTCTTTAGTTTCTTCTATAACCTTATTCTTAGGCATATATGTATTTCCAGCAGCACAGAATCTATTTATTACGAAGTCTATTCCACTCTTTATTCTAGAATCAGACTCTCTATTTATTCCTATCATTGACCCAATTCTATCTGCTGTAGCAAAACCTATTCCTTTTATTTCTCTACAAAGAATATAGGGGTCCTTCTGAACAATTTCTTTAGCATTAGGTCCAAATCTTTTATATATTTTTAAACACTGCCCATGAGTTATGCCAAAGCCTTGAAAATATATCATTATATCTTTTAAATCATGTTGTTCTAAATATGATTCATAGATAATGCTAAATTTCTTTTCTCCAATACCATCAATCTCTTTTATTCTTTCAATATTATTATCTAATATATCCATGGCCTCTTCACCAAAATGGTCAATGATTTTTTTTGCTGTAACAGGACCAATTCCTCTAATTATTCCAGATGATAAATACTTCTCTAAACCATCTATTGTAGTTGGCATAATCTCTTCACATTTACTAATACTAAACTGTTTACCAAATTGTTTATGCATTATCCAAGTACCAGTTAACTTTACATGTTGACCTTCTCTTAAGTAAGGAATTGTTCCTACAGCTGTTATAGGCTTATTCTCTATATTAATTTTAGATACTACATATCCTGTATCACCACTTTTAAAAAGTATTACTTCAACAAAGCCTTCTAAGACTTCCATATTATCTCTCCATATCCAATAAACTTATTTTTATTCTTGACTATATATATTATAATTATATCATAGGATTATAAAGTTTCTAAAAATTGATGGAGGTGTTTTAATGCTAATAAAAAATTGTAATATTATTTATTTAGACAAAATTGAAAAAGGTTCTGTACTAATTGAAAACGGAAAGATTAAAGAAATTAACCCTTCTAACGTTAACGATACAGAAGTTATAGATGCTGAAGGTTTATACCTTTCACCAGGATTTATTGATGTTCATATTCACGGTGCTGGTGGTTGCGATACCATGGATGGTACTGTTGAATCTATAAATACAATTGCAAAAACAATAGTTGAACATGGTACAACATCTTTTACACCAACTACAATGACAGTTGCTGCTGAAGATATCAGAAAATCTATGAAAGTTATTAAAAAGCTTAAAGAAGAAGGAACTGAAGGTGCTAATGTATTAGGAGCTCACTTAGAAGGACCTTTCATAAGCCCAAAAGCAATTGGTGCTCAAAATCCAAACTTCTTACTTGCGCCATCAGTAGAAAACTATAACAAAATAGTTGGTGACTATGGTGATGCTGTTGTATCTATCACAATGGCTCCTGAAGTTGAAGGTGCAAAAGAATTAATAAAGTATCTTTCTGACAATGGTGTTACAGTATCTATGGGGCACACAAAAGCTACTTATGATGAAGCTATAGAGGGAATAAAATGTGGTGCATGCCACTCAACTCACCTTTACAACGCAATGACTCCTTTTACTCATAGAGAACCAGGTGTTGTAGGTGCTACATTCGATACTGATATAACTACAGAAACAATTTCTGATGGTATCCATATTTCTTACCCTGCTTTAAGAACAGCCTATAAGCAAAAGGGAACTGATAAAGTTTTATTAGTTAGTGATGCTATGGAAGCTTGTGGTATGCCAGATGGCCAATATTCTTTAGGTGGTCAAGATGTTATAGTTAAAAATGGTGCTGCAAGATTATTAGATGGAACTTTAGCTGGTTCTGTTCTTACTCTTGATAAAGCTGTTAAGAATATATATAGCAACTCAAATTATCCTTTAAATGAAGTTGTAAGAATGGCTACTTACAATGGTGCAAAACACTGTCATGTTGAAGATCATAAAGGTTTGATAAAAGAAGGTTATGATGCTGACCTTATATTATTTAATGAAGATATAGAAATTCAAAAAGTTTTCGTTAAGGGAAAAAAAGTTTATAATAAATAATAAAAAGACTTATTGCAAATTATTGCAATAAGTCTTTTTTCTATAATAATTTTTTAATTTCTTCAACCTTGTTTAATTGTTCCCATGGAAGATTTAAGTCTGTTCTTCCAAAATGTCCATAAGCAGCAGTTTGCTTATAGATTGGTCTTCTTAAATCTAACTCTTTAATTATTGCACCTGGTCTTAAGTCAAATACCTTTTCAACTATATTAATTATAGTTTCTTCATCAACTTTTCCAGTTCCAAATGTCTCAACTTCTATTGATACTGGCTTTGCAACACCTATAGCATAAGCTAATTGTATTTCAAGCTTATCTGCAAGGCCAGCGGCTACTAAGTTTTTAGCAACCCATCTTGCTGCATACGCTGCTGATCTATCAACCTTTGTTGGATCTTTTCCTGAGAATGCTCCACCACCGTGTCTTCCCATTCCTCCATAAGTATCAACTATTATCTTTCTTCCTGTTAATCCCGAATCTCCTTGAGGCCCCCCTACAACGAATCTTCCAGTAGGATTTATATAATATTTAGTGTTTTCATCTAATAATTCAGCTGGAACCACTTCTCTTATTACGTATTCCATTAAATCTTTTTCTATTTGTTCTAAAGTAACTTCTTCACCATGTTGAGTAGAAATAACTATTGCATCTATTCTCTTAGCTGTGTTATTTTCATATTCAACTGTTACTTGTGTTTTACCATCTGGTCTTAAATAATCTAGTGTTCCATTCTTTCTAACTTCAGTAAGTCTTCTAGAAAGTCTGTGAGCCATAGCTATTGGTAGTGGCATAAATTCTGGAGTTTCATTTGTTGCAAAACCAAACATCATACCTTGGTCTCCAGCACCTACTGCTTCAACATCATCCTTATCACCCTTTTTAGATTCTAAAGCTTCATCTACTCCCATTGCTATATCAGCTGATTGTTCATCTATAGTAGTCATAACTGCACATGTATCACAGTCAAATCCATACTTAGCTCTATCATAACCTATTTCTCTTATTGTTTCTCTAACAACTTTAGGAATGTCAACATAACAATTTGTTGTTATTTCCCCCATTACCATTACTAATCCTGTTGTTGTACATGTTTCACATGCTACTCTTGCATTTGGATCCTTTGATAAAATCGCATCTAACACTGCATCAGATATTTGATCACATATTTTATCTGGATGTCCTTCTGTTACTGACTCTGATGTAAATAATCTTTTCATAATTTGTCTTCTCCTTCCAAATGTTTTTAGGCAATAAAAAAACCCTTCGATAAGAAGAGACTTTACTATATAATCTCTCTCATCTCGTAGATAAAAAATCTACAGGAATTGGCACCTTGTAATATAACAGGTTGCCGGGTTTCATCGGGCCCTTTCCCTCCACCTCTCTTGATAAGAGTTTTTTATTTAATTTTTGCAAACTTATTGTAACATATTATTTTTTTAAACTCAATAGTATTTATTATATAATTTCAACTTTTATCCACAGAAGCTTTTTTTCTATCCACAGATTTTATTAACTTAATACACATTATCAACTTTTAAGGAATAAAAAATGTGGAGTAGATATTTATTTTACTTGTTCCGTCACAAAACTCCAAGTCACACGGAAATAAATATCCACCCCTCTCATACTATTAGAATTTTATACTTTTATAGACATTAAAAAAAGCAAGTAAACTTGCTTTTAAATGGTGGAGGAGGACGGATTCGAACCATCGAAGCGAATCGCAACAGATTTACAGTCTGCCCCCTTTGGCCACTCGGGAACTCCTCCATTTGGAGCTGGCAATAGGAATCGAACCTACAACCTGCTGATTACAAGTCAGCTGCTCTACCGTTGAGCCATGCCAGCATATTATATTTATTTTTTAAATTTTAAATGGTGGGCACAACAGGGATCGAACCTGTGACCCCCTGCTTGTAAGGCAGGTGCTCTCCCAGCTGAGCTATGCGCCCATTTAAATGGTGGAGGAGGACGGATTCGAACCATCGAAGCGAATCGCAACAGATTTACAGTCTGCCCCCTTTGGCCACTCGGGAACTCCTCCATTTGGAGCTGGCAATAGGAATCGAACCTACAACCTGCTGATTACAAGTCAGCTGCTCTACCGTTGAGCCATGCCAGCATATTATATTTATTTTTTAAGTTTTAAATGGTGGGCACAACAGGGATCGAACCTGTGACCCCCTGCTTGTAAGGCAGGTGCTCTCCCAGCTGAGCTATGCGCCCATTTAAATGGTGGAGGAGGACGGATTCGAACCATCGAAGCGAATCGCAACAGATTTACAGTCTGCCCCCTTTGGCCACTCGGGAACTCCTCCAATTTTTAGTTTTCTTCAAATGCTGTAAGCACCGAATCAACAATAGTTAGTATATATTCTATGCTCTTATATTTCAACTCTCAAATGAATGCATATATCAAGATTATCCTTAATTTACTCTACATCTATCGGTTTTACTCTCATTTAATATTACATCCGTTTTTTCTACACATTTTCTTTGATATTATTAAAATTTACATATGGAGATAATATACTCTTTATTTTCTCATAATCCTCGCTACTTAATCTAGTCTTTAAAACTGATATAGCATTTGTAATTCCACTTTCCTTATCTTCACTATTTATAGCATCTTCTATCATACCTATATCACTTGTTGACATTGTTGTAATAACCTTTTTTAGTTCTTCATAATCTTTCCTAGGCATTTCATTATATATATCCTCTACACTTACCTTTAATATAGGATTTACATCAACAGATACTTCTTTACTTTCCTCTTTTTTCTTGCTCTCCACTTCTTTTTCATCATTTTCACTTTTAACATCTTCATTTGTAACTCCACCTAAGTTCACAATATCTGCTACTGACTTTGGTTCCCATATAAAAATAGTATATATAGTAATAAAACTTGCCAAAAAAATTACTAATCCAACAAAAACTTTTTTCATTTTTTTCACTCCCTTCATATTTGATTTATTGCCACTTAGCATTTTTTTATTCTTATATACTATTTATTAACTCCCACTCATATATTATTGAAGGGGGTGTTATGGCTTGAATAAAAGGAAGGTTCATTATAGATCTGCACTTGCTTATTATGAAATTGCAGAAGGAATAAAAGATTTTATAAAGGATAATACAGCTATAGTTTGTATAGGAACTGATAAATGTATTGGAGATTGTTTAGGACCTTTAGTTGGTACTATATTAGAAGAGAATCTCTTTCCTTTACCAATCTATGGTACTATATCAAATCCCATTCATGCTTTAAATATAGATAAACGATTGGAAGAGATAAATAAATTACACCCTGATGCTTGCATAATCGGTATTGATGCTTGTTTAGGTGAAAATAAATCAATAGGTGAAATTCATACTAGAGACTATGCTATACATCCTGGAAAAGGAGTAGGAAAGACACTTCCTGATGTAGGTATGGCCTCTATAATAGGTATAATAGACTCAAGTGATAATGCTGACTTCTTTTCTTCTAGATCTATTCGCTTATCTCTAGTTCTAGATATGGCCAAAGTTATTTCAAGAGGAATTATACATGCATATTATTTAAACAAAGGAATAAATTTAAAAACATAATAATTTTCTTATATATAAAAAGTGAGAAACTCTATAAAGCTTCTCACTTTTTATGTTACTCTATTAAAATTACTTCTTGATTATTCAAGTTATTATCCAACTTATCAAAATAAGCAAGAACCTTTCCAGTTCCTTCTGCAACACATTCAACTGAGTCAGCTGCAACTATAGCACTTACTCCAGTTTCAAATTCAATAAGCTTGTCTAATCCGTCTAATAAAGCACCTCCACCAGTTAAAAGGATTCCCTTTTCTATAATATCTGCCGCTAATTCTGGAGGAGTTTTTTCTAACACTGCTTTTACAGCCTCTACTATTAAAGTAACAGGTTCTTGTAATGCTTGTCGAATTTCTTCAGTTGTTATTTCTACCTCATCTGGTAAACCAGTAACTAAATTTCTACCCTTCATACTTGAAGTTAAATTTCTGCCCCCTTTAAAGGCTGAACCTATTGTAACCTTTAATTCTTCTGCAGTCTTTTCTCCTATCATAATTTTATGTTTACTTCTTACATACTTTATGATAGCTTCATCAAATTTATCTCCAGCACTCTTTATTGATGATTTAACAACGATACCACCAAGAGAAATTATAGCTATATCACATGTCCCCCCACCAATATCAACTACCATTGATCCATTTGGCTTTGTTATATCTAATCCTGCACCAATTGCTGCTGCTAAAGGCTCTTCTATCAGATTAACTCTCTTTGCTCCGGAATTTCTTGCTGCATCTATTACGGCTCTTCTCTCTACTTCTGTAGCCTGTGAAGGAATGCAAACCATTACCTTAGGAGCAACCATATTTTTCTTACCAACAGCTTTAACTATAAATGCCTTTAACATTTTTTCAGTTACATCATAATCAGAAATAACCCCGTCTCTTAATGGACGAACTGCTACTATATTTCCTGGTGTTCTTCCAATCATCTTTCTTGCTTCTTCCCCAACAGCCAATACCTTATTATTAATTTTGTTTATAGCAACAACTGATGGTTCTTTTAATATAATACCTTTACCTTTTTCATAAACAAGCACAGTAGCTGTACCTAAGTCTATTCCCAGCTCTACCCCTGATCTCCAAAACCACATTTTTTTCACTCCCATATATAAAAATTACATTTAGATAACAATTTCTTCAAAATTCTGCCTATTCTTTATTATATATGGAATATTCCTATCATTCAATAGCTTTATACTTTAATTTAGTGGCTTTTCCGCCTCTAATATGTCTTTCTGCTTTATTAAGTTCTAAAATACTATGAGTTTTTTCTGCAATAATTGGATTTATTTTTGGTAATCTCTCTGTCATATCTTTATGAATTGTACTTTTACTTACTCCAAAAACTTTAGCAGTTTTCCTAATAGTAGCTTTTGAATCAATTATATATTGTGCTACCTCAAGAACTCTTTCTTCAATATAGTCTTTCAAAATGCTACCTCCTTCATTTTTTATTTCTTTATTCTTTTTAATTATTGACCAGTCATTCCTTTTTCAAGGAATGACTGATTAATATTATTTCTAACAAATTACTTTAGCTTATATGAAAAATACTTTAATGGATCTACTTGTTTTCCTTGTGAATTTATTACTTGTATATTTAAAAATTCACCAAACTTATCTCCAAATATCTTTACAGTATTTCCAACTTTACCGATAACAGTGCTTGATGTTACCTTATCTCCAGCCTTAACATTAACTTTAGGATCAAGATTAGCATAAACAGTCTTTAATCCATTAGCATGCTTGATAACAACTCTTGTTCCTTCTTCAACATCGCCAACACCTACTGTTTCTACAACACCTTCTGCTGCTGCTTTTACTTCCGAACCTATCTTAGATTTAATATTTACTCCAGATAAAACACGTTGATTTCCTTCATCATCAATAATTTGAGGAGTTGTCTTAAACTCTCTAATTAAAGTTCCTGAGATTGGATTAACAAATTTCACTTCCGTAGTATTTGATACAGCAGTAGTCTTTTCGGTATTCTTATTAGTTGTACTCTCCACTCTTTCTGCATTTTGCATGTTATTACTTACATCTTTATCATCAACATTCAACGAAATTTCTTTATTATTCTCTTCTTTTTTAGGATCTGTTTGTAAATTACGTGATTTCTTAAAATATACAGTTCCAAGTGTTGTGATAATACACAAACATAGGAAAAGTACTACGTAAAAACCCTCCTTCCTAAAAAAATCTTTTACCTTTTGTAAATTATTTTTGTCCATATAAACACCTCCTTTTTCTATTGTTTCCTTTTTGTATAAAATAATACATATTATCCATATTTTATTTATTTTTATTTTAAAAAAATAAGGATATAAAATAAGCCTTTGACTTATCTTATATCCTTACCTTATTAAAAGTTTTTAATCGCTATTTATATACTATTTTTTCAATTTCTATTCCTGAATAATAATGTTTTAATATATCTTTATAATTCTTTCCGTCCTTGCCCATAAAGTTTGCTCCCCATTGGCTCATTCCAACTCCATGCCCATAGCCTTTACAATTAATTTTAACCACATCATTACCATACTCTATTGTAAAATTTGATGACCTAAGATCAAATAATTTTCTAAAATCAATTCCCGAAATTGTTTTTTCTCCTAATGCTATACTTTTTACATACTCCGCATTAGTTCTAGACTCTATCTTTACCTTATCTTTTAAATTTGTTTTTGTAACTCCAGAATCCTTATATGTTTTATTTATTGTATTTACAAATTCATCAAATCCAATTTCCTTTGTTGTACTATATTTTGTAGCATCTTCATCCCAAGAACTATCTACTGATTTTAAATAAGGAATATCTCCTGAGAACACTTCTAAGGAATCCTCTGTCTTACCTCCACTTATAGCAAAGAATTGAGGATACTTAACTATCTCATCGCCATATATCATAACCTCACCCTCTGTAGCTTTAACAGAGCTAACAATCTTCTCCCAATAAGTTTCTGCTTTCGCACTTTCCCACTTCTGCATTCTTTCATCCTTACTCATATATGCCTGACAGTGAGTTGATGAACAAATTTCTGCTCCATGCTCTTTAGCTGATTTACAAGGAGAAATTCTCTTAGAAAAATAAAAAGTTCTAGCTGCTATAGATTGAGCCTTTATTGCCTCTTCATTAAATTCTGCAGGCATTTCTGCAGCTACTACTCCAACTATATAATCTTCTAAACTTATTTCTTCTACCTTTCCTGTGATAGTATTATATACCTTTACTTTATCATCGCCCTTAACTATTACCCCTTCATCTTTAACATACTTTATAGTATCATCGCTAAGTTCAAAAGAGCTTGTACGTTTAAATGGAGATGCAATGAATATACTACAAATTATTATTGTAAAGGAAATTATAAATATGCTTATATAAGAAATAACTTTAAATTCATTTTTCGCACCATTATAATTCATTTCTCCCTCCTAAAAAATAATTTCCTTTAATTATATGCTTACATAATTTTACTTATCACTACTCTCAATAAGCTTTATTATTTTCTAATATATACATAAGAATATATATTTATATATTTTTGCATAAAAGAAGCTACATCTTAACGATATAGCTTCTTTATAAAAAAATTATAATTCCTTTTTAATACTTAATTCTTTCAATATCAGCTCCAAGACCTCTGAATTTCTTTTCAATATCTTGATAACCTCTATCTATATGATAAATATCTCCTATTTCTGTTGTTCCTTCAGCTACTAATCCAACCAATATCATAGCAGCTCCTGCTCTTAAGTCTGTAGCTTTAACCTCACATCCAGTTAGTTTGTTAACACCTTCAATAAAAGCTGTTCTACCATCTATTTTTATTTTAGCTCCCATTCTAGTAAGCTCTGCTACATGCATAAATCTATTCTCAAATATAGTTTCTGTTACTATGCTAGACCCCTCAATTAAGCATAGCAAGCTCATCATTTGAGGTTGCATATCTGTAGGGAACCCTGGATAAGGTAAAGTTTTAATATCTACAGGCTTCTTAGGACCTGTTCCATCAACTATTACAGATTCTCCTAATTCTTCAAAGTTAATTCCACACTCTTTTAACTTTTCTATTAATGGTCTTAAATGTTCTCCATTTATACCATTAATTTTAATTCTACTGTTTGTTATTGCAGCACTTATCATAAATGTGCCAGCTTCAATTCTATCATATATTGGTTTATATTTAATGCCACCTAAATGATCTACACCTTCTATTGTAATCTTTCCTGTACCAGCACCGACTATATTAGCTCCCATTGAGTTTAAAAATTCTGCTAAATCCCATATTTCAGGTTCTTCTGCAGCATTTTCAATTATAGTTGTTCCTTCTGCTAATACAGCAGCCATAATTATATTCTCAGTTGCTCCAACTGAAGGGAAATCTAAATAAATTCTATTTCCTTTTAATCTATCTACCTTAGCTTCTACATATCCATGTCCAATATTTATTTCAGCTCCTAAGGCTTTAAAGCCTTTCAAATGAAGATCAATAGGTCTACTACCTATATTGCATCCTCCTGGAAGTGATAATTTGCAATAACCAAACCTTGCTAACATAGGACCCATTATTAGAAATGAAGCTCTCATTTTCCTTATTAATTCACTATTAGCATCAACAGGAATCAATTTACTTGTATTTATTTTTATCTTTTCATCCATTATTTCTAAATCGCAATTTAAACCACTAAGTAGGTTACATATAACCAAAACGTCTTCTAGCATAGGTATATTTTCTAATTCAATATTCTCTTTTGAAAGAATTGTTGCTGCAATTATAGGCAAAACCGAATTCTTCGCTGCGCTTATGTTTACCTCACCACTTAGTTTCTTTCCACCTTTAACTACTATCTTTTCCATATTCTCCTCCATAATGACTTATTAGTATGTTGAAAAAATTATTGGTGTACCAATAACTAAGTAAGTCCCTTTATCGTAGTTACTTACTGCAAAATTGACCCTTTCTCCATCTTGTAATTTAGCTGTTCCAACATAACCATTATGGATATCTAGGGCATTTATGTCTTTTATGTTTTGTACTTTATTAATAATATCTAATCCTTCTTCTGTATTATTTATTTTTCCCTTTATATATTTAAAATATCTAGGTTTACTTGAAGTATTAACTTGTAATTGTGATAAATCTTGTATTAAATTTAATAACTTTTTGTCTTTACTAAAATTAGTTATTACCGCATCTACTAATGTTTTTCCCTTATTTTCATAAACAATAATATTTATTTCTATATTATTGCACTTTATAGAAATACCATCATTAGTTATTTCAGAAACACTTGAACTATAATGCTTTTTTATTTTCTTTTGTATTAAACTTAAAGTATCTTCTAGTGAAATATTGCTTTCATATTCTATCTTCACGCCACTTTCTACAAAGGTACTTTCTTCTTTTATTAATTTTTCAATAGAATAAAAATCATTACATGACCAACTAACTATAGGAAAAGCACTAATAAAAATAACAGAAAAAAGGAAACTTAATACAAGGCATACTCTAACCTTCACATATACCCCCACCTTTCCTTCATAATTATGGTCATTTATTCCATTTTTTATACAATTACTTTATTTACTATTAGTATATAAAAGTCGTATTTTTTTGTGAAAGATTGTCAAAAAAATATAATTTTTTACATAAAAAAAAGCATTCATTAAATTGAATGCTTTTTTAAACCTATTCTTATATTTGCTCTAATTAATGCTGCCTGTGCTCTTGCAACATCAAACTTAGATGAATCTTTTAATCTTTCTTCAGCTCTTCCTTTTGCTTCTTCTGCTCTAGCTAAATCAATATCTTCAACTAATTCTGCTGCATCACTACAAAACATTATTTCATTATTGCTTAAATTAATTACTCCTCTAGATGTAAATAGCTCTTTCTTATTTCCTACTTTATCATAAAACACAGTAACACTTGGTACTGTACTCATTATAATAGGTGCATGATTAGGTAGAAACTCAACCATACCATTAATTGTATTTACAAATACTTTTTCTACCTCTTCGTTTACAACCATCTTACTAGGAGTTAAAATTTTTAATATAAAGGTTTTGGCCATTTTCCTCCACCTCTTATCCTAATGTTTTAGCTTTTTCAAGAGCTTCTTCTATAGTACCAACAAATAAGAATGCTGATTCTGGTATATCATCATATTTTCCATCTAAAATTTCCTTAAACCCTCTTACAGTTTCTTTTATTGGAACATACTTACCTGTCATTCCCGTAAATTGTTCTGCTACTGTAAATGGTTGTGATAAGAATCTTTGAATTCTTCTTGCTCTTGAAACTACTGCTTTATCTTCATCTGATAATTCATCCACACCTAAAATAGCAATTATATCTTGTAATTCCTTATATCTTTCAAGTATATTCTTTACATCCATTGCCACTTCATAATGCTCTTTACCAACAACTCTCGGATCTAGAATTCTTGAAGATGATTCTAATGGATCAACAGCTGGGTAAATACCTAATTCTGAAATACTTCTTGATAAAACTGTTGTTGCATCTAAGTGAGCAAAAGTAGTAGCTGGTGCTGGGTCAGTAAGGTCATCTGCTGGAACATATACTGCTTGAACTGATGTTATAGACCCATTAGTAGTAGATGTAATTCTTTCTTGAAGAGCACCCATTTCAGTTGCAAGAGTTGGTTGATATCCAACAGCTGATGGTATTCTTCCTAATAAAGCTGATACTTCTGAACCCGCTTGTGTAAATCTAAATATATTATCTATAAATAACAGTACATCTTGGCCTTTATCTCTAAAATATTCAGCCATTGTAAGTCCTGTTAAAGCTACTCTCATTCTTGCTCCAGGTGGTTCATTCATTTGACCAAACACTAATGCAGTCTTTTCTATAACCCCTGAATCCTTCATTTCATGGTATAAATCATTACCTTCTCTTGATCTTTCACCAACACCTGTGAATACAGATAATCCACCATGTTCTTTAGCTATATTATTAATAAGCTCTTGAATAAGAACAGTTTTTCCTACACCTGCTCCACCAAAAAGACCTATTTTTCCACCTTTTTGATAAGGAGCTAGTAAGTCAATAACCTTTATTCCTGTTTCAAACATTTCTGGTTCAACTGATTGATCTTTGAAGCTAGGAGCTGGTCTGTGGATTGGATATTCTTCTTTTGCATTTACATCTCCAGCATTATCCATAGTTTTTCCTAAAACATTAAATAGTCTTCCTAGTACTTCTTCACCAACTGGAACTGCTATTGGTCTACCAGTATCTACAGCTTCCATACCTCTTCTTAGTCCTTCAGTAGCTTCCATTGCTATGGCTCTTACTATATCATCTCCCATATGTTGCTCAACTTCAGCTACTAATACATCTTCTCCCATATTTATATGAATAGCATTATATAAATTAGGAAGAGAGTCTGAATTAAACTTTATATCAACTACTGGTCCTATTACTTGAACCACTTTTCCTATCTTGCCAGGCATCTAATATACCTCCTTACTATTTTTGTGCTTCTGCTCCTCCAACTATTTCTGAAATTTCTTGAGTAATCATGCTTTGTCTAATTCTATTATATCTTATATTAAGTTCTTGAATTATATCATTTGCATTGCTTGTTGCTCCATCCATAGCTTGCATTCTAGCACTTTGTTCACTGCATTTTGCACTTAACATTAAAGCCCTTAGCTTTCCTTTTAGATATATATCTAAAGAATCTGTAAGAACAGTTTTTAAATCAGGTTCTACTATTTGTTCTCCTACCTCTCCTACTGCTCTTTCAACAGGCAATAGTTTTTCGCTCTTAACTTCTTGTTTTATAGGAGATATAAATTCTGTATATACAACATTAACCTCTGAAACTTCAGCTGAAACAAAAAGCTTTAAAGCTTTTTCATAAACTAATTTAACTTCTTTTATAGTTGGTATATCAGGGATATCAACATATTCATCTATAGTTTCTAATCCGTTCCTTCTTAAATAAGATATTCCCTTACTACCTACACTAATTATTTTGCAATTATCCTTATCATCCTTGATTAAGCTATCTAAAAAAGCAACTACATTATTATTGTATCCAGCACATAATCCAGTATCAGAAGTGATTATTATATAAAGCTTATAATTACCATCATTTCCATCAAAATATGAAGTAGTAAGTTTTTCTTCTGATATTCTTGCTAAAGACTTCATGGTTTTTTCAGCTATTTCTAGATATTGCTCATTTATAGATAACTCTTTTCTACATTTTCTTAATTTAGAAGTGGCAACAAGTCCCATTGCATTTGTTATTTTCTTGGTACTTTCTACGGACTTTAATCTTCTCTTTATCTCTATAAGTCCAGCTGCTCCCATTATTCCACCTCCTAAAGAATTGCATAGCTTTTAAAAGCTATGCCTCTTGTAAAAATATCTTTTTATATTCAACGATTGTTTCTTCTAATGTTTTCTTTATTTCATCAGTTAAAACTTTTTCTGTTACTATTTTCTTTAATAATTCTCTTTGATGAGTATCCATATATTCTAAGAAACTTTTCTCAAACTTTCTTATATCACTAACTTTTATATCTGAAAGGAAGTCATTAACTGTTGCATATAAAATAACAATTTGCTTTTCAACAGCCATTGGTTCGTACTGATCTTGCTTTAATACTTCAATTAATCTCTTACCTTTTTCAAGCCTTCTCTTAGCATCTCTATCTAAATCCGATCCAAATTGAGAGAATGCTGCAAGTTCTCTATATTGCGCCAATTCTAATCTTAAAGTACCTGAAACTTGCTTCATTGCTTTAATTTGAGCATTACCACCAACTCTTGATACAGAAATACCTGCATTTACTGCTGGTCTTTGACCTTGATTAAATAAATCTGATTCTAAGAAAATTTGACCATCTGTAATTGAAATTACATTAGTTGGAATATATGCTGTAACATCCCCTGCTAACGTTTCTATTATAGGAAGAGCTGTTAGTGATCCTCCTCCATTTTCAGCTGACAACTTAGCTGCTCTTTCTAACAATCTTGAATGAATATAGAATACATCTCCAGGATATGCTTCTCTTCCTGGTGGTCTTCTAAGAAGTAATGACATTGTTCTATAAGCAACTGCATGCTTAGATAAATCATCATAAATAATTAGTACGTCCTTACCTTGATGCATAAAATACTCACCCATACTACATCCAGCATATGGTGCTAAATATTGTAATGGTGCTGTATCTGATGCTGTAGAACTTACTATTATTGTATAGTCCATAGCTCCCATTTCAGTTAATGTATTAACTATATGAGCAACTGTAGATTGTTTTTGACCTATAGCAACATAGATACAAATAACATCTTTACCTTTTTGATTTATAATTGTATCAATCCCTATAGCAGTCTTTCCTGTTTGTCTATCTCCAATTATAAGTTCTCTTTGTCCCTTACCTATCGGAATCATAGAATCTATAGCTTTAATACCAGTTTGTAGTGGTTCATTAACTGAACTTCTGTCAATAATAGATGGAGCTGGAATTTCCATTGCTCTAGTATTACTAGTTTTTATAGGTCCTTTTCCATCAATAGGATTACCTAATGAATCAACAACTCTTCCTATTAATTCTTCACCAACTGGAACTTGAACTATTCTATCAGTTCTCTTTACTATATCTCCTTCTTTGATTCCTTCTTCTGACCCTAGTAGAACACAACCTACATTGTCTTGTTCAAGGTTAAGAGCCATACCATATACATTATTAGGGAACTCTAATAATTCCCCTTCCATACAATCATCTAATCCATATACTCTAGCGATACCATCACCAACTTGGATTATTGTACCAGAATCTACTTTTTGAATATGCTTTTCATATCTTTCAATTTCTTTTTTTATAATTGAAGTAATTTCTTCTGGTTTTATATTCATGGACTCACCTCTATTCTCTCTTAAGCATTATGTCTTTCATTTCCTCTAGTTTAGATTTTATTGTTCCATCAATAACATCATTTCCAACTCTTACGTATACTCCACCTAGAAGACTCTTATCTATTTCTGTAGTCATAATAATTTTCTTATTATACTGCTTTTCAAGTTTTTCTTGTAAATTAGAAATTTCACTCTCTAATAATGGTACTGCCGTCTTCACCACTGCTGATAGAATATTTTTTCTCTCAAGATCAATCTTTTCCATTTCGTTAAGCTTTTCTCTTAAGTACAATATTCTATCTTTCTCTATAAGTATCAATAGAAATGAAAGTAATTCTTCATCTATTTTTCCTTTAAAAATATTTATAAATGTTCTCTTTTTATTTTTAGTACTTATTTGAGGATGTTTTACAACCTCATAAAAATCCTTATTATTTTCTATTAAGTCACAAATTTCTCTAAGGTCATTAATATACTCATCTACTTTGTCTTTTTCTTTGGCTACTTCATATAATGCTAAGGCATATCTCCTATCTAAATATTCATACATATTTAACTACCTACCTTAGTTATAAAATCGCCTATTAATTCCCTTTGAGTACTATCTTCAAGCTTTTCTTCTAGAGCCTTTGTAGATAATTCAATTGCTAAATTAACTACTTGTTTCTTTATTTCATATTGAGCTTTTTCTTTTTCTCTTTCTATTTCTAACCTTGCTCTATCAACTATAGCCTTAGCTTCTTTATTAGCATCATCTACAATTTCACTATATACTTTATTAGCTTTTTGTTTTTTCTTCTCTATTATCTTCTTACCTTCTTCTTTAGAAGACTTAAGAATTCGTTCATTTTCTATTAAATATAATCTTGCCTTTTGAGATTCATCCTCTGCATTTGACAATTGTTCTTGTATAAAATCTTCTCTGTCTTGTATAGCAATACGAATTTTTTCCCAAAAGAAGTGTTTAAGTATTAGTACTAAAATAAAAAAGTTTATTAACGTCATTAATAGAACTGATGGATCTATATCCATATTCTCTCAGCCTCCCTTCGGAGTCAATAATATCAACTCTTCTTAAACTATTTTATAACTATTAACATGATAGCTACTATTAACCCGTAAATAGCTGTTGCTTCTGAAAGACCTGCACCTAATATTAAAGCACTTTGAATCTTACCTGCTGCTTCTGGTTGTCTTGCAATTGATTCTGTTGCCTTTCCTGTTGCTATACCAATTCCTATACCTGCTCCAATTCCTGATAATACAGCGATACCTGCTGCAATTACTGATAAATCCATTTAAATTTCCTCCTTCAAAATTACATTCTAATGATGTTCTGCTGTCATTTTAATATTTATTATTGTTAGCATTGTGAATACTAGCATTTGAATGCTTCCATCAAATAAATCAAAGTATCCATGTGCTATAATTGGTGCTCCTATTTGAGCTAGCATTCCTATTGAACCTAAAGCTTCATAGATCATTTCTATAAGCATAGTAGCTGCCATCATATTACCAAAAAGTCTAAGGGCCAATGATATTGGCAACATTACTCTTTCCATAATATTTAATGGAAGCATCATTAAGAATGGTTCTCCCAAGCCTTTTGTATAACCCCACACACCATTTCTCTTAATTGCTGTATAGTTAATAACTAAGAATGATGTTAACCCAAGTCCTAAGGTAACGCTTAAGTTTTGAGTTGGTGGCGCGATTCCTATTATTCCCATCAAGTTAAGAACTAGTAAATATATAACTAAAGTTCCAACATAAGGAATATATCCCACATAACTTTCGCCCATATTATTTTTAACAAGTCCTTCTATAGTAGTATATAGGGTTTCTAATACTACCTGTCTCTTATCTGGCACCCTTTTAAGATTTCTTGTTAAAATATAGGCTGCGATTCCTAAAATCAGAATTACCGCCCATTGAACAATTATGTCTCTTGTAATGTTTATGGGGAAACCTCCGATATTAAAGGAAAAGATAGGTGCTACTGATTCCAACCTAAACACTTCCTTCCACTGTTAATGTACAATAAAGTCTTATTCCTTGGTCTAGTATTATTCCAACTAAATATGACAATACTAGTATAATATTGTGGATAAATGGTAATATAACTATTAATACTAAAAGAACTCTAAGAATAGATGTTGTTAAGATTAATATTTTATTTTTATGAAGCCACCTTTTAGTAGAGAATGATATTGCCAAATAATTTAGCATTCCAACTATTACACCCAAGAAAAAAACTATTGCAGGCTTAAACGAAAATACTAAGCTAATAATTAAAGACATAAATAAACCAACTAGCATATCATATTTTGTGATTTTTCGTTCCAAGTTATTCATCTCTTTACTCATTGAGCACTCCCCTCTCGCTTACCCTTATGTATTATAGCCCCACTATAAACTTTAAGAAAACCTTATTTTTACTTAAATAAACTTAAAATTGTTTAAATTTTGAATTTATACATGTAATATTAGCCATTCTCTTAACAAACATCGATAGTCTTCCTATTTTCAACAATAATACATAAATTTATTCATAATTATTCATTTGTCTTAATATTCTGAAAATTTAAATGTTATGCAAGTTTACTTGATAACATTTTCATTTAATACTTTGTTTAAATATTTTATTATATTTTCTAAATTTATTCATAGTTATAGTGTATTAACTACCATTTACTCTACCTTTTCATTATTATATTGAAATAGATTATTCCTATTTATTCATTTATTTATTTAAAATAAATGTTGCTTTCTTTAGAAATACTCCTATGATTATTTAATACATCAATATTTTTAATAGAAAATGCTCAAGTTTTTAACAATTTACTTCTTTATATATATCGAAAAATACTAGATTATGGTTATATTTTGAACTTTCTTATATACAAAAAGAATGTATTAGAATACCTCTAATACATTCCTCAAAATATGTGTATACTATACTCTTTCAACAATAAGAGCTGTTCCCATTCCGCCACCTATACAAAGTGTAGCTAAACCTCTCTTAGCATCTCTCTTTTCCATTTCATAAAGTAAAGTTGTTAATATTCTAGCTCCTGAAGCTCCTACTGGATGTCCTAAAGCAATAGCTCCACCATTTACATTAACCTTGCTCATATCAAAGTTAAGGTCTTTAGCAACCGCTAAACTTTGAGCTGCGAATGCTTCATTAGCTTCTATTAAATCCATATCTTCAACAGTTAAATTAGCTGCTTCTAATGCTTTCTTTGTTGCATGGAATGGTCCATAACCCATTATTGCTGGATCTAGTCCCTTAGAGCCATAAGAAACAATCTTAGCTAAAGGTTTAACCCCTAATTCAGCTGCTTTTTCTGCACTCATAACAACAAATGCAGCTGCCCCATCATTAATTCCTGAAGCATTACCTGCTGTAACTGTACCATCTTTAACAAACGCTGGCTTTAATTTAGCTAACTTTTCAACAGTTGTTCCGAATCTTGGGAATTCATCAGTATCAAATATTATTGGATCTCCTTTTCTTTGTGGAATAACAACTGGAACTATTTCATCTTTGAATTTTCCAGCCTTTATTGCTGCTTCTGCCTTAGCTTGTGAAGATGCTGAAAATTCATCTTGCATTTCTCTAGTTAATCCCCATTGTTTAGCTATATTTTCAGCTGTAACTCCCATATGGTAGTTATTAAATGCATCCCAAAGAGCATCTTTTATCATTGTATCAACTAATTTTCCATCACCCATTCTTTGTCCCCATCTTGCTTTATCTAAAACATATGGAGCCGCAGACATATTTTCCATTCCACCAGCAACTACGATATCAGCATCTCCTGCCTTAATCATTTGTGCTGCTAATGCAACAGTTCTTAAACCTGAACCACAAACCTTATTTATTGTCATAGCTGGTACTTCATTTGGTAATCCAGCTTTTAAAGTAGCTTGTCTAGCTACGTTTTGTCCTAGACCTGCTTGAATAACATTCCCCATTACTACTTCTTCAACTTGTTCTGGATTTATTCCTGCTCTCTTAACTGCTTCCTTAATTACTATAGCTCCTAATTCTGCTGCTGGAACATCTTTTAAAGTTCCACCAAATGAACCTAAAGCTGTTCTTGCTGCACTTGCAATAACTACTTCTCTCATTTCATATACCTCCTAAATTCAAAAAAACTCATTTATCTTTGTTAAACTATTAACACAATTACAATTATACCATTTTTCACATATTTTTCAAGGAAATTTTGTTAAATTTTAAACAAACTACCTCTTAAATTCCTCTACTTCTTTATCACTTAAATCAAAATATCGTAATATAGCATCTGCAATTCTCTCTGATGCCTTTCCATCACCATATGGGTTTACTGATTTACTCATTTTTTCATAAGCTTCTTTAATTTGAATTAATTCATTAGCTTCACTTACAATTTTATCTATATCTGTCCCAACTAATTTTACTGTACCGTATGCCACTGCTTCTGGTCTTTCTGTAACATCTCTAAGAACTAAAACCGGCTTTCCTAAGTGTGGTGCTTCTTCTTGTAATCCACCTGAATCAGTCATTACCATAAAACACTTATTCATTAAATTATGTGTTTCTTTTGTGTCTAATGGTGGCAATAAATGAATCCTATCGTTTCCACCTAATCTTTCATGAACAACATCTTTTACTACAGGATTTAAATGTACTAGATAAACTAATTCCACATCATTATTATCCTCTACAATTTTATTTAATGCTGTACAGATATTCTCTACTCCTTCTCCCCAATTTTCTCTTCTATGGGCAGTTATCATTATTACTTTCTTATTTACATAATCTATTTTATTTAATTCTTCGTTTTCAAATTTATAATCTTCCTTAACCGTATGAAGCATAGCATCTATTACAGTATTTCCTGTAATATAGATATCATTTTCGCTTATACCTTCTCTTAAAAGATTGTTTTTTGACCCCTTTGTTGGTGCAAAGTGTAAATCAGCTAATGACCCTGTTAGCTTTCTATTCATTTCTTCTGGAAATGGAAAGTACTTATCAAAAGTTCTTAATCCTGCTTCAACATGACCAACCTTTATTTGTTGATAAAATGCTGCTAATGCACCTGCAAAAGTAGTTGTTGTATCTCCATGAACTAATATCATATCTGGTTTTTCTTTTATAAAAACCTCTTCTAATCCTTCAAGCACTCTATTAGTAATACCAGTTAAAGATTGTTTACTTTTCATTATATTCAAATCAAAATCTGGCTTAATCTCAAAATACTCTAGAACCTGGTCTAACATCTCTCTATGTTGTGCAGTAACACATACCTTAGATTCTATTTCTTCTCTTTTTTCTAATTCCTTAACTAACGGTGCCATCTTAATGGCTTCTGGTCTTGTTCCAAAGATGGTAATAATCTTCTTTTTCAATTCACTTACCTCCAAATATAATTGTTAATATCCAAATTCTTTACTTATTGCTAATGAATCATCCTCATCTACCCATGATAAAACATCTATAACTCTATACTCACTTTTACTATCTCTAATAATTACATTTTCTATGCCTGAATTTATTATCATTCTTTTGCACATCGAGCAAGAATTTGCATCTTTTACATACTCTTTAGTATTAGCATCTTTACCTACTAAATATAATGTTGCTCCAATCATATCTCTTCTTGAAGCACTAATTATGGCATTAGCTTCACTATGTACACTTCTACACAACTCGTAATGAGTGCCTCTTTTAACATTTAATTTTTCCCTAATGCAAGTTTGCATATCTATACAATTCTTTCTTCCCCTTGGTGCCCCAGTATATCCAGTAGAAATTATTTCATCATTTTTTACTATTATAGATCCATAATTTCTCCTTAAGCATGTCCCTCTTTCTGCCACAGTTTCCGCTATATCAAGATAATAATTATCCTTATCTCTTCTTCTCATAACCTACTCCTTATTTACTAAATATAATTTTTATATTCTTATTAAATTATATATTAGTTTAATATCTCTGTAAATCACTGTATATTTTCACAAAAAGGTTGCGTAAATATTTATTTTGCTTGTTCCGTGACAAGCTCCAAGTCACAGAAAATAAATATATATTCCCTTAGTACTTAATCCTTGATTTTATATATTCCTAGACAGCAAAAATAAAGAGAAATTGCAAAGCAATTTCTCCCCCTTAGCTATTTAATTATCTACTAACTATTTAGTTCCAAATAGTCTATCCCCCGCATCACCAAGACCAGGAACTATATATCCTTTTTCATTTAATTGTTCATCTATTGAAGCTACGTATATGTCTACATCTGGATGTGCTTCTTGTACTGCTTTTATTCCTTCTGGAGATGAAATTAAACAAGCAAGTCTTAAATTCTTAGCTCCTCTTTCCTTTAATAAAGTTAATGCATCAGCTGCAGAACCTCCAGTTGCTAGCATTGGGTCAACAACTATTACTTCTCTTTCAGCTATATCTTGTGGTAACTTACAGAAATACTCAACTGGCTTTAAAGTTTCTTCATCTCTATATAAGCCTATATGTCCAACCTTAGCTGCTGGAATTAAACTTAGCATTCCATCTACCATACCTAATCCAGCTCTTAATATAGGAACTATAGCAACCTTCTTACCTGCTAACATCTTACATTTAGTCTTGCAAATTGGTGTTTCAATTTCTACTTCTTCCATGCTAAAATCTCTAGTTACTTCATAACCCATTAACATAGCAACTTCACTTACTAATTGTCTGAAGTCTTTAGCCCCTGTATCCTTACTTCTAATAAATGCTAACTTATGTAGTATTAGCGGATGATTGATTTCAACTACTTTACTCATTTCTTATCCCTCCAAGTTATTTATAATATTTTTTTTCAATCTCAGTTATTTTATTTATTCTTGCTAAGTGTCTATCACCTTCAAATTTAGCACCTAAAAATGTTTTTACAATATCTAGTGCTAATCCAGGTCCAACAACTCTTGCACCTAAAGCTAATATATTTGCATCATTATGCTCTCTTGTTGCATGTGCACTAAAAGTATCTGAGCATAAAGCCGCCCTTATTCCTGGAACCTTATTAGCTGCAATGCTTATACCTATTCCTGTTCCACAAATTAGAATTCCAAGATCACATTCCTTTGATGCAACAGCTTCTGCTGCCTTTAATGCATAGTCAGGATAATCACATGACTCTTTAGAATACGTTCCATAATCCTCTACATCATACCCATTATCTTTTAGGTACGATATAATCTCCTCTTTTAATTCAAATCCACCATGATCTGCTCCTAAAGCTATCTTCATAGTGCCACCTCCATTGCTATGTATATTCATAAAAAAAGAAAGAATAGGTATATACATACCTTAATCTTTCTTTATTTTTGACAATAATAAAGATACTGATTCTCTTATCTGATTGTAAGTGTTTTTATAAACAGAAACTGTGCCACCGTAAGGAGCTTTAATTTTATCCCCTACGCCAACATACTCAGATAATATAAATATCTTATTCTTATAATATTTTATTAAATGATCTCTCACATACTTAGTCATTGCTAAAACTAAGTATAATTCTTCTAGTAATTCATTCTCTATTTGTTTAGCTTTTTTATTTTTTAAATCAAGTTTAAGTCCTTTATAAATTAATTCAGCTGATTCCTTACTTATCTTGCTTCCTGGTATAATTGATATTCTAGCTGAATTTGAGGTAATATTATCATCTGTATTTAAGCTGTTAAAAACAGCTTCTGCTATAGGACTTCTACAAGTATTTCCTGTGCATACAAAGAGAACTTTCATATTTACCTCCAACTAAACATTTATAATATCAAAACCTGCAGATTTCTGTAATCTATTCATTATAGCTAAGCCTACACCTTCTTCTTCATAAGCCTCTGCAAGAATTATATCAACCTTTTTATCATCTAAACTTCTTAGTGCTTCAAATAAATTTTGAGCTACTTCAGATAGATTTTCCTTACTTCCAACTACTAGTACATCACCCAATTTATAGTAAGACGAGTTTTCCTTAGAAGATAGAATTCCAACCTTTTTACCTTCATCTATATAATTGTGTACCATCTCATTAATTTTTTCAACAGTTTTTTTTCTATTTCCTTTTATAATTTTAACTTTTGCATTTGGTGCATAATGACGGTATTTCATTCCAGGGGCCTTTGGCTTAAAATCCTCGCTTGGTTTTTGCATTATAGCTTTATCAATCTCTATATTAGGATCAATTTCTCTTAGCATCTCTAATGTTATGCCACCCGGTCTTAATACTATAGGAGGAGTAACTGTGCAGTCTACTATAGTTGATTCTACTCCTACTTCACTCTTTTCTCCACCAATAATATAGTCTACCCTTCCCATTAAATCTTCTACACATCTTTCAATATCCGTAGGGCTTGGTCTTCCACTAATATTCGCAGAAGGTGCTGCAATAGGTGTATTTGCAAGTTCTATTAGTTTCAGTGCAATGTCATTACTTGGCATTCTTATCCCTATAGTATTTAAATTAGCACTAGTTACATTAGGAATTATACTCTTTTTCTTCATTATAATAGTTATTGGTCCTGGCCAAAATTTATCCATTATCTTTTTTGCTACCTTTGGAACTTCTTCTACCAAATCACTTATTTCTTTACTTGCAACATGAATTATTAAAGGATTATCCTGAGGTCTACCTTTTGCAATAAATATTTTTTGAACTCCATTCTCATCTAAAGCATTAGCTCCCAATCCATATACTGTTTCTGTTGGAAATGCTACAATCCCCCCAGACTTTATTACTTCTGCTGCTTCTTTTATGTATATTAAATCATTTTCTAAATCATTAACTATGGCTACTTTTGTTTCCAAGTTTATTCCTTCCTTCTTTACACTAAAGTTTGTCCTCTTGCTATTTTTATATTCTGAATACATTCATCAGTATATGTAGCTCTCACACAATTTTTATATATCGTATCTAAAATCATATACTTCTTAAGGCCGCCTCTTCTTATTACTTGATAATAATATATGTTCTCTGGCTGAAGTTCTTTAATTCTCTTGTATTCCTCAGATGCTAGAGGATATCTCTTTAAAAATATAGAACCTATTGGTTTTAAGGACTTATTCTTAAAGTTTACTGTAGTTACAATAATAATATCCATATCTTCTTCCATTTTTTCAGTATGTACTAAAGCAACCTTATCACACAAAATCACACTTTCATTTGAAAGCAATCCATTCTTAAATCTTAATTTATTATTGCTACAACTATATTCTAATTTATAATAATTCATTTTATTTATAACAGCAACAAATATAAGAAATTCAATAAATAACAGATAACTTAAATAAAATGTATTATTAAGTCCAGTTAAAAATAGAATAATAGGTAAAGTAATAGCAAGAACAATCATTAAAATATAAAACTTTTTTAAGAACTTCTTTTCTCTTTTTATTGCCTTATATATATTCATACCATCCCCCACTAGCATAAAAGCCCTACATTTTTAAATGCAAGGCTTTCTTTAATATTACATATCTGTATTTCCCATTTGTTTCATTTTTTCAGCTTGATCTGCAGTTATAAGTGCATTTACCACTTCATCTATATCACCATTTAAGAAGGCCTCTAGCTTATAAAGAGTTAATCCTATTCTGTGATCTGTAACTCTACCTTGAGGATAGTTATAAGTTCTTATTCTTTCACTTCTATCCCCTGTACCAACTTGACTCTTTCTATCTTCAGCAATGCCTGCATTTCTTTCTGCTTCTGCTTGTTCATAAAGTCTAGCTCTTAATATTTTTAAAGCTTTTTCTTTATTCTTTAACTGAGACTTTTCATCTTGACATGAAACTACTAAACCTGTTGGTAAGTGAGTCATTCTTACAGCTGAGTCAGTAGTATTAACGCATTGTCCACCGTTTCCTGATGCTCTAAATACGTCTATCTTTAAATCTTTTTCGTTAATTTCTATTTCTACGTCATCAACTTCTGGTAAAACTGCAACTGTTGCAGTTGATGTATGAATTCTACCACTTGATTCAGTATCTGGAACCCTTTGTACTCTGTGAACTCCACTTTCGTACTTAAGCTTTGAATATGCTCCGTTACCCTTAATCATGAATACTACTTCTTTAAAACCACCAATGTCAGTTTCATTAGCACTCATTAATTCAACAGTCCATCTATTGTTTTCTGCATATCTTGTATACATTCTAAATAGGTTTGCTGCAAATAGAGCTGCTTCGTCTCCACCAGCACCTCCTCTAATTTCGACGAATACGTTCTTATCATCATTAGGATCCTTAGGTAATAATAAAATTTGAATTTCTCTTTCTAATTCTTCTTCTCTAGCAGTTAAATCAGAAATTTCTTCTTGAAGCATTTCTCTCATTTCTTTATCATTTTCTTCTGCTAACATCTCTTTATTAGCCTCTAGATCCTCAGTAACTTGTTTATAATTTCTATATGCATTAACTATTATTTCTAACTCGGCATGCTCTTTACAAAGCTTTCTCCATTCATTTTGATTGGCCATTATTGATGGATCACTTATCTTTACAGATAATTCATCATACTTATTTTCTATGAAAGCTAATTTATCTAATAACATGATATCACTCCGTACTTCATTTTTTCACATTTTAGTATTATATCATATAATCTTCGCTATTTTCAACAAGCAAACTTTCCTAATACTACTCTGTCTAATCCTGCTAAGTCCTTTACCACCTTAACATCTACAAATCTATTTTCTTCTAACAAGTTTTTTACACTTTCACCTTGGTCATATCCTATTTCAAAACAAAGCATTCCACCTTCTAATAAGGTTTCTTTACTTTGCTCTACAATCTTTCTATAGAATACAAGACCATCATCTCCACCACTTAAAGCAGTTTTAGGTTCATAATCCTTTACGTCTTCCATTAGTGTTTCTATTTCCTCTTCTTTTATATAAGGAGGATTTGAAACAATGATATTATATCTTTTATTTACTTTTATTACTTCATCTAATAAATCACTCTTTATAAAGCTCACCCTATCTTCTAAATTATTCCTTATTATATTCTTTTTAGTCACCTTTTCTGGAACTGGATATAAATCTATCTCATCAACTTTAATATCAGGTCTATAATGGGCTAATGAAATTCCAATTGCGCCACTTCCAGAGCATAAATCACATACTTCTAATTTTTTGTTTATAGGAATTAATTTCAGAACCTCTTCTACCAGCACTTCAGTATCACTTCTTGGGATAAGCACTCCTTCTTCTACATAAAAGTCTAACCCCATAAAATCACATTCTCCTAGTATATATCTAACAGGCATTTTATCTTGACGTTTTTTTATTAAATTAAAATATTTTATCTTATTTGAATTTGATACCTTTTCTGTAGAATTTGTAATCAAATATAATTTATCCTTTTCTAAAACTTTTCCAAGTAATAATTGTGAATCTAATCTAGATGTATCTATATCAGCATCTCCTAGTATTTTAGTCCCCTCATTTAAAAGCTCACCTATTGTCTTTTCCCTCTCTTCGATACCTTCAGCTGCTTTTAATGAAGCTATTGCAACTTCTATTTGTTTATCATCTGGTTCTCTTGTTGTTAACCCCTGAAGTTTTAGTCCTGGATAAGAAATTATTCTAGCTATAACACCATTGCTTTTACCTAACCACTTTATAATTTCATATGTTATTCCAGCTACAATTGGTATTAATAATATCCTTAATACTATCCTCTGTAAAAATCCTCCCCATCCTGTAAATGAGAAAATAAACACACTTACAAACATAATTAAAAATAAAAAGTTAGTACCACATCTTGGATGAAATCTTGAAAACCTCTTTACATTTTCAACTGTAAGTTCTTCTTCAGCCTCATAACAAAAAATAGTTTTATGTTCTGCCCCATGATATTGAAATACCCTATACATATCATCTAACTTTGCAATTCCCCATATATATATTATCAAGATTGATATCCTTATAGCAGCTTCTATTAAATTTAATAATATAGGTGAAATACCAAATCCTTTAAATATAGTTGCTATAGCTGTAGGTAATCCTATAAACAATCCAATAGCTAGTAAAAATGCTATCCCCATTGTTATACTCATAATTATATCTTCAGCTTTTTCTCCATATTTTTTTCTAAGCCATCCTTCAAACCTATCTAATAGCCTTTCAAATTTTGATTCTGGTTCATAATCTTCATCCTCTTCAATAAATGAAGCTGAATGATTTAAAGAATCCATTCCTATTTTTAATGAATCAACTAATACAAATATCCCTCTTATAAGTGGAATATTTAAGAACTTATATTTTTTAGTTAATGGTACTACTTTTTCAACTTTAACATCAATCTCTCCATCTTCTTTTCTTACTGCTATTGCCATTCCTTTAGAGCCTCTCATCATTACTCCTTCAATAACAGCTTGCCCCCCAACATCTTTTCTTTTCATATTATCACTCACTTACTTCTCTTCATTTTTATATTTATAGTAGCATTGTCCACATAAAGATTCATATTCGACATTATCTACTGTATCAATAGCTATTTGATCTCCTGAAAAAACAAATTTTCCATTAATCTTTCTACCATTTAATAAAGCTTTATTCCCACATTTACATATAGTCTTCATTTCTTCTATACTATGAGCAATTAAAAGAAGTCTTTCACTTCCTTCAAAACCTTCCATCTTAAAGTCGGTTCTTAGTCCATAGCATATTACTGGAATTTCTAAGGTAACAGCTATCTCAAATAATTGATCTATTTGATACTTTTTCATAAATTGTACCTCATCCACCAATATACAATCTAATTTTCCACTTAATTCTACATTCTCCTTAACTTCACTAAGAATACTTGTATCTTTATCTACAATCATATCAACCTTTACTTCAACACCTAATCTAGAAACAAGTCTATCTCCACCCTTTTTATCAGTAGAAGGTTTGATTAATAAAACTCTCATTCCTCTTTCTTTATAGTTATATGCCACCTGCATTAAATGAGTTGATTTACCTGAATTCATAGCACCATATCTAAAATATAACTTACTCATCTAAAATAATCTCTCCTCTTATCTTTTGTTATAAAAATTATAGCATTTTACAAATTGATTAAAAAGTACTTTTAAAAATTACCTCTTCTTGACTCGAAATATACCTTGTGATATACTCTAATAGTTATTTAAGATGTTCATATTTAGTGGACAATTTCGAAAGAGGTGAAATAAATGAGAGAAGGCATACATCCTGAATACCACCACGACGCTGTGGTTAAGTGTGCATGTGGAAATACTTTTACAACAGGTTCAGTTAAAGACGAACTTAAAGTAGAAATATGCTCTAAATGCCACCCATTCTTCACTGGTAAGCAAAAGGCTGTGAACGTCGGCGGAAGAGTTGACAAGTTCAATAAGAGATTTAACCTTAACCAAGGTAAGTAAGAAATTATGGGAAAGACTACTAGTCTTTCCCATTTTCTTTTTCTTAAAATTACTTTAACATTGAGATTTTTTACATAAATCATGTTAAACTATACCTAGGAATTATATAACATGATAAAAGCGAGTGAATTAAATGAAAAAAATTTTAATCTTAACTACTTCTACAGGTCAAGGGCATAATCAAGCTGCAAATTCATTATTAGAAACTTTTGAATCTGAAGGCTTTACATGTATTAAGCATGACTTCCTTGAAGGCAATAATAAGTTTCTAAATGACATTATAGTTCAAGGTTATGAAATATCTGCATCAAAGTTTCCTAAGATATATGGCTGGGCTTATAAATTAACTGACCATAAATTTATATATAAGTTTTTACCTTTAGTTTTTAGAGGAACAGATAAAAAATTAAGCAAACTCATTCAAGATAAAAAACCTGATATAATAATTGGTACTCATCCTTTTACCGTTAACATAATATCTAGATTAAAGAAAAAAGGTATGAAGATACCATTTATCTCTGTGGTTACTGATTTCAAAGCACACTATACATATATTCATCCATCTGTTGATGCCTATATAACTGGTAGTAAATTTACTAAGAACTCTCTTATAGAACAGGGTATAGATTCTTCAAAGATTTTTCCTTATGGTATACCTATACGAGAAAGTTTCTTTGAAAGAAATGAAACGATACCTGAAATTAAAGATGATGAGTACTTCAATTTATTATTAATGAGCGGCAGTATGGGATTAAAAAATATATCTTATGTCTTAGATGAGCTTTTAAATAATAAACATAAATTAAGAATAACAGTTGTATGTGGAAAAAATAAAAAACTAAAATACTCTTTATTAAAGAAATCTCAAAACACTTATATAGATAAGAAACTTCATATTTTAGGCTTTTCAAATGATATAGCTTCATTTATGGAATATTCAGATTTAATAATTTCAAAACCTGGTGGGCTTACTGTAAGTGAAGCAATAGTAAAAAATCTTCCTTTAATAATTCCATTTGCAATTCCTGGACAAGAAATGGAGAATACTGAATTTTTAACATCTAATGGATATGCATATTATATAAATAATGTTAAAGAAATTAATAATCTCATAGATATGTTAATTGATAATCCTAAATATTTAATTGATGCTAAAAAAAATTTAAAAGAATTAGCTTCTACCTATACAATAAAAGCAATAGTAGATTTAGCTAACAATCTTATAGAAAAAAAAATAACTGGAAACTAAGTTTCCAGTTATTTTTTATTTCTTATCTATATCACTTTTTTCAAATATACGTATAAATTCTTTATTGTTTTTTGTTTTGGATAACATATTAATTAGCTTCTCTGTTATATTCTCAATATTTCCATCTCTGTACATAACTTTTCTAATTGAATATGCCACTTCTTTTTCTTCATCTGTTAATAATAGATCTTCTTTTCTTGTACCAGACTTATAAATATCTATAGCAGGGAATATTCTTCTCTCTTGAAGCTTTCTATCTAAGTGTACTTCCATATTACCAGTACCCTTAAATTCTTCAAATATCATATCATCCATTCTTGAACCTGTATCAACAAGTGCTGTAGCTAATATTGTTAAGCTACCGCCTCCTTCTATATTTCTAGCAGCTCCGAAGAACTTCTTAGGCATAATTAATGCTCCTGGATCTAACCCACCTGATAAAGTTCTTCCTGTTGGAGTAATAGTTAAGTTATATGCTCTTGATAACCTTGTTAAAGAATCCAATAGGATTACGACATCCTTACCTTGCTCAACTATTCTCTTAGCTCTTTCTAAAACTATTTGTGATACTTTTGCATGATTTTGCGGTTCTTCATCAAATGTAGAATAAATTACCTCTCCATTTATACTTCTTTGCATATCAGTAACTTCTTCTGGCCTTTCATCTATAAGTAACACTATCAATACAACTTCTGGGTTATTATTAGTTATACTTTGAGCAATCTTTTTTAAAAGTGTAGTTTTACCTGCCTTAGGAGGTGCTACGATTATTCCTCTTTGTCCTTTACCGATAGGACATATTATATCCATCATTCTAGATGATAAATCTAAAGGATTACTTCCCTCTAATCTAATTCTTTCTGCTGGATATATTGGAACTAAATTTTCAAAAGCTCTTCTTCCTATAGCCTTCTCAGGATGTTCTCCATTTACCTTTTCAACGTATAATAAAGCTTTAAACTTTTCTCCCTCTTTAGCTTCTCTAACCTTCCCAATAACTTCATCTCCAGTTTTCAGGTTAAATCTTCTTATTTGGGATGGAGAAACATATATATCTTCACTACTTGTTAAATAATTTTTACATCTTAAAAATCCAAAATTATTATTTTCTAATATTTCAAGTATTCCTCTAGCCATATGAGAATCATTTATCATAGCTTTCAGCTCTTCTTTTTTCTCACTACTTCTTACTTCTTCCCTATTAGTACTATTAACAACATTATTTTTAGGAGAAATCTTCTCTCTTAAAACTACCCCATCCTTTTTTATTGCATGAGCTTTTGTTGCTATTATTTGATCTATAAGTTCACTCTTTTTTAACTTTGATATGTTCTTAATTTCTAATGACTTAGCCACTTCTTTTAACTCTACTAAAGTCATATCCTCGTATTGTTCTTTGGTCAAATTGACACCTCCAAAAATATAAAATTATTAATAACTTAGTGAAAATAATTTCGAATGCACTTGAGATGAAAATAGATATGCATCTACGATTATAAAATAATTATATCATTAATGGCTATTTTAACAAGTCTTCTTCCATTTCAAAAAACTTTTTTCTAAAGTCTCTATTTATTAATAATTTTTCCTCTGCTCTTCTCACATTATTAGTTATAGTTCTTTTATTCTTAACATTAAATACTTCTTTAACTTTTTCTTGATCCATACATTTATATTTCTTTAGTAATAATAATAGTAAGTATTTATTATCTCTTTCTTCTAGAAGCTTTATCAAATCATCTGTACTCATCCCATAATACGTACATATTACATGTAATATTTTTAAATACCTATCTTCTAAACTCATAATAAACACCACCCTTACAATTATCACCTATAAGAAATTATTTCCATTTAATATAAATACTAATCACTATAAAAGACTTTTATATATTTTTGTCAATAAAAAAGGTGAGTGAATATTTATTTTACTCGTTCCGTCGCAAGCTCCAAGTCATAAAAAAGAAAAGTTAATTAAAATTTTATAACTGGTCTAGATACTAAAAAAGAGAAATTGCACAAACAATTTCTCCATATATATTACCTTACTTATTAGCCCTTACATTTAATGATAAAGAGGTTGTTAAAACTTCTTGACCTGCAATAGCCATATCATAGTCTATTTTAATATTCCCCCCATTATCATTAACTTCAACGTTTAATTTCTTTGTGTTAATTGTTATTTCCATCATTCCATAAGGAGTATTGTATAAAGATACTGAAGGTTCCTTTTCATTAAACAACATCTTTGTGCTAGTTGTTCCTTCCCTCTCTAATAATACTTCCTTATCTTTTATTGTTAAAATTGTAGTTGTTCCTTCCATACCAGATATCTCTGTTTCTTCATAAACAGCTTTATATCCGCTATCCATTTTTATGTACTTTCCTGGAGAAACTACTTCAATAACGTCTCCATCTTCCATACTAGCATTACTGACTATACTTATAATCGCTTTCTTTTCCATATGTTCCTCCTATTAAAGCAAATACTTAGAAACTTCTTCTTCAGTTGCTGGCTTTACTCTCAACTCATTTTTAAATGGAGTACCAAAGTTTCCAAACTTAACATCCACTTCAGCTTCATCTCTTCCTTTACTATATCTTGAAACTAACTTACATGCTAGCTCTTTATCTTCGTCCTTTGCATCACCATGAATTATTGCCATAGCTCCATTAAAATGTGATGGTAAAAACACTAAATCTTCCTTACTTAATATTTTCTTTATTTCAGTTCCTTCTTCTGCAGTTCTAGTAACAATTATTTTAACATTATTAGAAGATATAAAATGTCTACCAAATCTTAATAAATCTATCTCCTTTTGAGTTAGATTTTCGTTTCTATTTAAAGCATCTCTTAATCTAAGAGAATAGTTAGGTTCTGTAAGTTTACAACCACCAGCAGGAGATGGATATTCCTTTATCCCCCACTTTTCTGCTAATTCCATTTGTGGTTTTCTGCTTCTACCAGAAATCTTTAATAACTTTTCTCTATCAACTAATCCATTAATCTCCATCTCTGTTGGATCAAGGTTCAAAGCACATAATGGTCTTAATATTTTATTTGAAAATCCTGATTCCTTTTTAACTATATTTAAAGCTTGTCTATTTTGAGACATAGGTCTTTGATTCAATACTTCTCCAGTTATTATAAAATCAGCATTAAACTCTTCTAATAATCTTCCTGAATGTTTCATCATTAAAGAATGACAATCAATACATGGATTCATATTTTTCCCCCATCCATGCTTTGGATTCTTCACCACTTCAAATTGCTCTTCTGAAAAATCTACAACCTCAAGTCTGATTCCTATTTGCTTTGTCATCTTTATTGCATTTTCTTCATTAAAGAAATATGATTTAAAGCATATTCCTATCACTTCTATACCTTGATCTTTTATTAACTTTGCAGCTAGAATACTATCCAAACCACCTGAAATCATTGCTAATGCTCTAGTCATATTCTTTTCCTCCTAAAACTTTATTCAAATTATAGTTTATGATTATTACATTTATTAATCAAGTGGTAATTTATTTTTATTGTAATTTTACCCAAATATACTTTTAAAAAACTCCACTATCCTAAACTTGATTACAGGTTTATCTTCTTCTGTTTCCTCTGTTTTCTTATCACTTAATATTTGAGAATCTAAAGTTTCCTTACTCTTATCTTCTTCCACCTTTCCTTTAGTGACATCTATAAAACATAAAGGTGGAAACATAACACACCACCAGTTCTTCCCTTGTCCACTTCCTATAATAATTCTAAAAGCTTCATATCGACCTTGAGGTAAAGTTATATTACCATAAGACTTCTCTGGAAAATTCTCATGAGATAACTCAATTTTAACATTATAATTATAGCCATTATCAGTTATTACTTTATTGGCAATTTCTTTTACCTTATTTTCATTTTCTAAAAGGATACTTCTTGATTTTTCTATTGAATCAGAGTCCTTCAAATATGGATATAAATAATTAATAACCTCATCCCTAACCTTTAGCTTTAAACTCTGATCCTCATCAGTATCACTATTTGCTATTACATGAAACCTTATTAATGTATCCTTTACATCCTCATAATTATATACAGTTTGTCCATCTTTATCATAGTCTAAATTTGTACATCCACTTATAATGCTTGTACATAAAATAATTAACAAGACTAAAGTAATTCTCTTTTTCATAATAAAAAACCTCCTTATGGTTTAAATTGTTGCCATAAGAAGATTTTTTATACACATTTATACGGTTCTTGTTATAAAAGTATCATTATATTTCTTTTTCATTTCATCATAACATCTTTGTGCTTTCATCATATCATCAAAGAATGCAAAAACTGTTGGCCCACTACCACTCATCATTGCCTTTATAGCTCCTAAAGACTCCATTTCTGATTTTATAGAAGAAATAACCTTATGTTTTTTTAATGTTACATTTTCTAGTAAGTTCTTCATATTTTTTGCTACTTCATATAAGTTATCTTCATTCATATAAGCAATAACTTTATCAGTTTCAGGATGATTTTTAACTCTACCTAAGTCAAAATTCTTATATACCTCTTTAGTAGAAACACCAAATGGTGGCTTAACCAAAACAATTATATGATTTTTAAATGGTTTAAGAGTAGTTAACACTTCCCCTATACCTTCACAAAGAGCTGTTCCACCATCAATACAATAAGGAACATCTGCACCTAATTTCACTCCCAATTCCATTAGTTTTTCATTATCTGCATTCACTTGAAATAACTTATTCATTATTTTTAATACAGCTGCGCAGTCTGTACTACCACCTGCAAGGCCTGCAGCTACGGGTATATTCTTTTTTATATTTATTGATACCCCTGACGTAATATTAAATGTATCTTTAAATAGTTTAGCTGCTTTATATGCTAAATTTCTTTCATCTGTTGGAACATAAGGCTTATTACATGTAATTTCAATTCCACTTTTTATTTTTTCTATTGTTATAACATCATAAATATCAATATTTTGCATTATCATTTTCAGCAAATGATATCCGTCTTCTCTTTTCCCCACAACGTCCAAGGTAATATTAACTTTCGCATAAGCCTTTTCTCTCATGTGCTTCTTTCCTTTCTCCTATATATAATTAAATAAATTTTATCATATAGAAAAAAAATATTAAAGTTTTATACATAAATCCAAAAAATGGACATTTTCTAAATCGAAAATGATCCATTTCTTATAATCCTATTTAGAGATTTGCTAAATTCAAATTATCCTCTTCATGTTTATATTCTTTAATTAATTCTACAAGTGGCTCTAACTCCTCGTAAAATACTATAATAGTATCTCCTATAATACTGGAACTCAATGCCTTTCTAAGAGCCTCAACCTCATTCAAAATTACTCTACAATCTTTGCAGTTGCTTTCATTAACACCTTCTTCAATCAGCTTAGCAACTTCATTTATCTCTCTTCCCCTTCTGTCCTTATCCTCTTTTATAATAACCCTATCCATAGATTCACCACATAGCTTACCTATATCCTTCATCATCTTATTAGTTCTATCTCCAGGCACACCAATAACACCTATTAAATTATTTTTTATATCTATGTTAGATAAAGCTTTTAGCACTCTCTTATAACCATCAATATTATGGCCATAGTCTAGAATAACTCTTACTCCATCTATATCATATATATTAAACCTCCCAGCATTACAACTGTCATTCAGCTTAAAAGATTTAAAGCCTTTAGCAATCATGCAGTAATCAATTTCTAATCCTATAAGCGCTGCACATGCTGCCATGACATTTTCTAGGTTATAATCAAGTACACCATTTAATGTTATTGGAATATTATTAACATTTAAAATCTTATACTCTCTATTATTATTCATAACTGTAAGGGTATTATCTTTAATATATATAGCTATTCCACCTGATTTTATATTTTCTATAATTAGTGGATTATCGCTATCTTTAGAAAAGAAAATCTTTTTAGATTTAAATCTACTTAATATATTTTTACTCCATTTATCATCCGCATTAATGACAACATATCCATCCTCTTTAACAGCTTCACCTACTAATGCTTTTACAAAGGCTAATTGTTCAATGTCATTTACATCATCAATTCCTAAATGGTCTTCTGTAATATTAGTTATAACAGCCACATCCGCTACATCATAGGCTAACCCTTTTCTTATAAGCCCTCCTCTAGCAACCTCCAATACAGCAACTTCTACATCCTTGTTTTCAAGTATTGTTTTAGTACTGTTATATCCTGTATCATCACCTTTATCTATACATTTCCCATCAACATATATCCCTTCAGTTGATGTCATTCCCACCTTATGTCCCATTTGTTGCAATACATGAGATATCAACCTAGTAGTTGTCGTTTTTCCATTAGTACCTGTTATAGATATAACAGGTATATTACTAGGTACTCCATTATATTGCATATTTAATATAGCTTCACCTATATCTCTTGGTTTTCCTTCACTAGGATACAAGTGCATTCTTATTCCAGGAGCTGAATTTACTTCCATAACTGCTCCTCTACCATACAAAGGTTTAGATATATCATCAGTTTTAATATCAACTCCACATATATCTAATCCTATAGCTTTAGCAGCACGTATACATATTTCTTTATTTTCTTCACATATATCATCTGTACAATCTATAGCCATACCACCAGTTGATAGATTTGCATTTGCTCTTAAGAATATTCTCTTTCCTTTTTCAGGCACAGATGACAAAGTAACCTCTTGGTTATTTAACTCATTTATTATTTGATTATCTATCTTTACCTTAGTTAAAGGTTTTTCATGGTCATACCCTCTATTAGGGTCATCATTAAGCTTTCTAATTAACTCTTTTATATTATTAACTCCATCTCCAACTACAAAAGGAGGTACTCTTAATGAGACTGCCACTACATTATAATCAACAACACAAATTCTATAGTCATTACCTTCAATATACTTTTCTATCAATAGATCATCAAATTCATTTTTTAACAAATTATAATGTCTTACTAAATCATTCTCATTTCTTATATTAATTATTACGCCTCTACCTTTACTCCCAAATCTAGGTTTTATAGCAAGTGGATATCCTATTCTTTCTCCCTCTTTCAATACCCCTATTATGTTACATACTTTATCTCCTTCTGTAACAGGAACATTTTGTCTCTTTAAAAGCTCCTTAGTAAGAAGTTTATCAGATGCTATATCAGATGCAACACAACTAGTATTAGCACCTATTGTTGCCTCAATAATTCTTCCTTGTTTTCCATACCCTATTTGATAGAGTCCACTATCTCCGAGTTCAAAGAAAGGTATTCCATACCTCTTAGCTGCATCCAAAATAGACTGTGTGCTAGGGCCTACACTCTCCTTAACCATAAACTCTTTTAATAATTTAAACCTTGCTTCGTAATTTATAGCTTCCTTATCTATTAGAGAATTTATTATATCAATAGCTAATCTAGCTACTTCCACTGCTGTATTCCTATATTCATATTGAAATATAATATAGTAAATGTCCCCTTTTATTTCTCTAGACTTACCATATGCAACTTCTATTCCTAACTTATTTTGAATAGCTATTATTATATGCTCACAAATATGAGCAAGATATGTTCCTTCTTTTAATCTTTTAACAAATCCATGTTCTTCATCAATTCCGCATCTATGTTCATATAGCTCTGGAATAATTTTTAATAATCCTTCATTAAACCCATCTATATTCCTACTTGGAATTTCAGAATAACCACATAAATCAACATCTAATCTAATACATTTTTTATGAGAGTATATATTTTTCCCTTCAAATACTCTCTGACTTATTATCTTCATTGTTAATTAAATCCTCCTCAAAAGGTACCTTTCTAACAAGATCAAATTTATTTCCTTCTTTTAAAACATGAAGCTTAACATTGTATATGCTTAATACCTCTTCAGAATATTGCTCTGATACATTTGTATACGATATTTGGCTTCCATCTATAAAATATACTGCCCCTTCTCCTATAACTTCCACATTTCCATTCTTATTAACAATAATTGCTGTATTTTCATCTATTCCTATCCCCAACACTTCTGGATTCTGAGCAACTCCTGATAATAATCTTCCTACTCTACCTCTTTGAGCAAAATGTTGATCAATTATTACATTATTTATTAAGCCTAGCCCTGGAGACATCTTTAATGTACACTTTCTTGGTGCTTCTTCATCATTTCCCTCTATTATCATAGTATCGCTCATAACAGAAGCTCCTGCTGAAGTCCCGACTATATATATTCCGTTATCTGACACTTCCTTAAGAGCATCATAAACTGGAGATCCTCCAATAAGACTAGTTATTCTAAGCTGGTCTCCTCCTGTAAAAAAAATTAATGATGCATCTTTTATCATGGCTACATTCTCATTCTTAAATGCATCTTCTCTCTTACTTATATCTAATATATCTATGTTTAAAATTCCCAACTCTCCAAATGCTTTTCTATATTTTTCTGCTGCTTCTTCTGGATATTCTGTTGCAACTGTTGCAATAACTAAATCATCATCTTCCTTCTTAATACATTCACATACTTTTTTTAATATTTCTTTTCTACCCTCTTTATCTTCAGCTCCTCCGATAATAATTAAATTTCCACTTAATTTTTTATTCATTAGATCACCTCAAATCATGCATTTGTTATTGTTTCCATTGCTCTAAGTAATTATTCAAAAATGTATATAAAATAAAAATTTCATCTATACCATTCTAAAATATACATTCTACTTTCTTAGACATAAAAAAGGCAGATTAAAAGCCTATATGCCTTTAACCTACCTTTTGACTCTAGTTTTAAGTATTAAAAAATTGCTCGTCCAGGTATTATTAACTTATCTCCAATTTCAATACTGTCTGGATTTTCTATGGAATTCATCTTAACTATAGCATCCACAGTTGTATTATATTTTTTTGCTAATGACCACAAAGTATCTCCCTTTGTAACAACATATATAGTAATACTAGCCTTTTTCTTTTTAGGTTCTTCATCTAATTCAATTACATCAGAAATAAATTCTTTATTTACTTCATAGGAAAGTTTAGCCCCTACAGATATTGTAGCTTTAACGGCAACTGTATTGGCTTCTATAGATGCATCAATAGCTTCTAGATTACTATTAACTATTGCTTTCATACCTTCTTTAGCTCCATTAATATCTAATACAACAGTAAATGGTATATCACCACTTATTTGTGAATAGCCAACCTCTTCATCTGTTGTCTTATATATAACATTAGCCTTAATTACGCCTTCTACTGTAACCTTATCATCTGTAACTTTTTTGTCTGTAACTATTATACTTCCTGTTGCTCCCACAATAAATTCAGGCTTATAATCACCTTCCTTTACTGTAATATTATCCTTTATTATAGCCTCTGTAGCTTGAGACCCATGAATAACTCCTATTTCATAGCTATCTTTTCTAAGTTCTAATGGGAATTTTGGAGAGTAAGCGTCTTTAATTATTTCTAATACTTCATCAGAGAATACCTTAATGCTACATTTTACCAAAAATTCAATATTCATTATTCTAGTTTCGCCTAGGTCATCTTCTTCTAGACCTATATCAGTATTCTTTATTTCATAAATAGCTGATGGTAACATATTAGATAGTACACCAACCATTTCTTCTTCTTTTGAAAGGTACACATCATCTTGTAGGCTTACTATTTCTTTAGAATCAGCACCTAAATATAATATGTTTAACTTACAGTAACATCCTAAATAAACCTTATCTTCTGCAACTTTAACCTCTCTTTTATGAAGGGTCATAGAACATTTAAGGATTTTTGAAACTTGTGGTTTATCCATGCCAACTCTTAGAACTGATTTTCCTATAAGGTCAACCTCTTTGCTACTTACTAACCTGTTGATCGATTCTGTATTTTTTAATACTTCTACACCTTCAGTACCTTCTATGTCTTTTACGAAATCAAATTCAACACTTTTATAAACTTTCCAGTCTAGGTCAATAACGCCTTCAATAGCTATCTTTCTTTCATTCATAATATTAGCATCAATATGTTCTACCTTGCATTCTACTTCACAAATAACTTTATGTTCTCCTTCATCAAGGTCCAAGTAATTAGTAAACTTCTCAGCATAGCTCACAGAATTAACCATCATATTATCTTCTCTTGGAATGTAAAGCACTGAATATTCTACCTTACCTTCCACCATGACTTTATCCCCTAAAACCTCTTTATTACTAATAACAGGTCTAGCTTCTACTGATAGAATCTGTTGTACATCTGGATGAGTATCAGGAATTAAATACTCATCTTTCAATATTGATGTTGAGCCATTTTCTCTTATCAATTGTTGAAATTGAACATTTTCTTTTATAACATCTATCTTTGACATTTTATCCCTCCCATAAAATACCTACTATTATTTATATAATTCACACGGGAGATTTATGACTTAAATTTAAATTTATGTTTAACTTTATAAATGTAATCGAATTCTGTCTATTTATTAAATTTTTTTCGTATTTTTCACTAAAATTATGTTGACAATTAGTTTTATTTGTCGTAATATTATCTTGGTTATTGACCATATAACCTCTCATAAATTCTCAATACCCTTTTATACCATAGTTGAAAGATGGAAACCCACCATCTTTCTTTTTTTATTTATATTTATATCTATACCGCACTTGGAAATATGCTCTTCTTATATAGTTAATCTAAAAATGTTAACAAAAGAAAAAAACTCCGATTTAAAAATCGAAGTTTATTAGTTAACTTGGAAATACCAATTGAACTGTCTTAGTTAACACATCTGAATAACTATATGTCACTGTCCTTTGGGTGTCACTTTCTAATCTAATTACAAAAATGCTAGGATAAACGCTTTCTAATACTCCATCATTAACTAAAATCTTTTTGCGTCCACCGTTAGCCTTTAATGTAACCTTCTCACCTAAGTGCCTTTCGATGTCTTTTTTAATGGTAGCAATAGTTTTAATCTTTTCCATTCAAACACCCTCTTTCCTGACTTTAGTATACATCTTTTCCAGTTTTATGTCAATAGAAATTTAATATTTTATCATTTCTAAACACTATTTGTCAATATATTTTGTAATTTTTTTTACTTACTTTTATATTATTCTAAAAGAAGACTATTTTTATGCATCAATTAAAAAAGATATAACATTAAAGATAACTTTTATATTATCTAATAAACTAGATTCAAATTTACTTTAAAATATATTTAGTTTATATATATGGAGATTTAGGATATCCTTCCCTATACTTGCCCCTAGTTTGTAAACCTCCAATCCCCTTTATACCAGTAATTGTGTTTTCAATAACATCAGTTATAGAAACAACTTGATCAATTCTTGTATAGGCTATCTTTTCACATACAAACACAGGATCCAAACAGTGAATTAATACTCTATTAGGACTAGATGCAAAATTAGCTCCAGCATCTAACATACATTCATAACAACTTTGGCATGCACCTGCAAAAATAACTAATTCATCGTAACTTGCATTATAATTTCTTAAAGCCTTCACTGCTTCAATATAATACTTGGAATTTCTATAGCACTCCACATCTAAATAGTTATCTGCATTTTTTAAAACACCATCATGACCAGTAAGTACTACTATGTCTGGTTTAATTTCTTTTACAAGATCTACAATAACTTCTGGTTGCTGCCTCTCACTAATTGCTTTACCAACAGCATCCAAAGACAATTGTTTATATACCTTTAAGCAAGTCTCCATATACTCACTATCTCCATCCACATGAAGTATCTTACCCGGCCTACCAAACATTAATTCCTTACTGGTCATGAGTTTTGGGGATTTACTCATTCTAGTTAACACATCCCCTCTAAGAGCTACTGCATTCTTAATTGCTTTTGAAACTCTACTATTAAGTATTTTTTCTTGTGTTCCAACATAATCTTCATTTACCGTCTCTAAATCCTCTGCTTTTGAATCAGCAATTATTCTTATGCTAATGCCTTTAAGAATATATACTGGCTCTCCATTCTCTTCTCTAATATCAATTACCTTAAAAGTAATATCCCTATCATAAGATTTTCTAACTACTGTATCTCCTATAACCATAGCTTCCTCACTTTTATTGTTGTTACTATTATATGAAAGCAAACAAGAAACTGTTCCTTTGTCCAAAAGCTTATAAAAATAAATAATCATAATTTCTAATATTCATATATTTTTATATTTATATATTTATATATTTTTATCCTAAGTAATTGGACACTGGTCAATATCTTAGCATATTTTCACTACTCACTCTCTTTATTCATAAGGTTTTTCTACTCGCAACTTTTTATATTTTCAAAACGTAAAAAAAGACGACCTTCTGGTCATCTTTTTTTACAACTCATATTCAGATTTAAAGTCATCTAATAACTTCAAATATTTTTCTTTTTCATTTATTATACTTTGAAGTTTATTAGTAAAGGTACCTTGTCCCCAATTCACTTCATTGTAATAGTACCTATTTGCTAATCTCCAATATCTTTGAGGAAATTGTAAATATGCATATAAAACCTGATATTCTTCTTTTGATAATGGTGATACAGAGTTATAGGATTCAACTATTGCTTTTGCAAAATTAATATCCCAATCAACCCTTTTAAGTACTTTAATCATAAAATTAGATATGTCAAAGGTTCTAACTTCACGCTTACAAAAATCGAAATCAATAACATGAACGTCATTATTATCATCTAAGATTATATTATGATAGGTAAAATCATGATGGCAAAAACTCTTTTCTTTTTCTGTTACTGAACATAAATCATAATAGGCTGAACCTTGTAAGGTATCAAACGCCTTTTTACCCATTTCCTTGTAAAACTCCATAGATTTTAAGTATAATAGGTCAAACTCACTCTTGTTATTTTTCTTTCTTATCATATCCCTCATTTTATCTAGTGACTTAATTCTTTTTTCCATTAGATGTGGCCAACGACCTAAATCACTTTTTAACTTTGAGTTTTCAGGAGGATCATATCCCTTAGAAGCTTCATGCATAGTGGCTAATGTCTTAGCTGCAAGCTTTACTTCCTCCACATTATGAAAGTCACACTCCCTACCTTCTAACCACTCAGAAAGTGTATATAAGTCTTCATTAACTAGTGCATAAGGTTCTCCTTCTATATTCAAGAAGTATCTATCAACCATATTAAAACCATTTTTAATAAGATGTTCTTTCGCACCATATACAAATAGTAATTTTTGAGGCCCGTAGTTAATCTTTTTTAAACACCTTTCTCCTTTGTTAGTCCTTAAATAGTAGACTCCTTTGTTTGCTTTTAATACCTCAATTTTAATGTCAAACTGTCTTTCTATTTCAAATTCTCTCATCATAGTCCTCACCTCCTTTATATTTATATGTACCTTTTATTTCTTTTATTAACAAAACTTAACTCATTTTAATATAATAGAGCGAGAGTACTATGAAAGGATACATCATGAAGATTGGCATAGACGGCAGGGCCGCAAAATGGTACAGGGGGACTGGTATAGGCACCTATACTCATCAACTTATTTCCAGCTTAAATAATGTAGACAAAGATAATGATTATCTAATTTTTTTGCCAGATGGTTCTTCTTTAAAAAATTTAAATGATAATTTTCGTGTTGAACCAGTAAAAGCAAATTTACAGGAAAACTTTTGGGATGAAGTTAGCGTTCCTAATATCCTAGATGATCATAGTATGGAGCTTTATCATGTTCCTCAAAATGGTGTTGGACTTTCAGAAAATATAAATTGCCTAAAGGCCATCACATTACATGATATAATTCCTTTAAGAATGCCTGAAACTGTAAGTGACAGATACCTAAAAATATTTAATAATGAATTACCCAACATGCTTAAGCAATGTGAAGGTATAATAACTGTGTCTGAATTTTCTAAAAAGGATATTGCTAAAGAATTTAATTTTCCTGAAGAAAAAATATTCGTCACCCCTTTAGCTGCCGAGGATATTTATAAACCACTAAGTAAATGTAAATGCAAAAAAATAATAAAAGATAAATATGGTATAGAAGATAATTTTGTTCTTTATGTTGGTGGATTTAGTCCTCGTAAAAATATTATAGGATTAATAGAAGCTTTTTCTTTAATCCCACCTGCTAAAAGAAAAAATTCTAAATTAGTCATTACAGGCAATAAAGGCTTTTCCTATCCTAAATATCAAAAAAGGGCTGATGATTTAGGAATTTCAAATGATGTTATATTTACTGATTTTATTCCATTAGAAGACCTACCAATATTTTATAATGGTGCTGAAGTTTTAGTATATCCTTCTCTTTATGAAGGTTTTGGTCTTCCACCACTTGAAGCTATGGCATGTGGAACACCTGTTATAGCCTCAAATATAACTTCTATTCCAGAAGTTTGCTATGATTCTGCTCTACTAATTAATCCTTACAATATTGATGATTTAAGCTATGCAATTGAAAGAGTATTAAATGATAGTCTTTTAATGCTTACCATGGTTAAGAAAGGATTATTGAGAAGTATGAATTTCTCATGGCAAAAGACCGCCCAATTAACTACTAACGCCTATAAGACAATGATTAATAATGAACATCGTTAAAAAACGAGTTAATAAAAAGGAAGACGTAAAAGTCTTCCTTTTTAAATTAATTATTTAATAAAATAACTCTTTATATTTTTCTTTATATTTAACTAGAAATTCATGTCTAAATTCCTCATTCATAAGCTTATTATTTAATCTACTTATAAATACTTCTTCATCCCAATCTTTTTGTTTATGATAATAATCTCTAACTATAGAATAAAAATCTCTTGGATAAGAAAGTAATATATAAATAAATTTATACTCCTCTTTTTCTAAAGGACATACTTCGTTATATGCTTCTATTATATTTACCGCCTTATCTACGTCAAAAGCAGCATTCTTTATCCCCTTTAAAATTAAATCCGTTAAATCCATAATTCTAAGATCTATCGAGCAATAATCAAAATCAATTAAATACATATCATCATCTTTAATCAAGAAATTATGCTCAGCTAAATCATTATGACATACCACTATATTTTTACTATTTTCCCTATAAGAGCTATAAACACTAAAAGATAATAATTCTGCAGCTCTTTCAATCTCTTTTATATAATCATCTACTACCTTTAAAAATTCTTTATCAAATTCATTTTTAAACCTATATGATTTAACCAGTTTTTTTATATACTTTATATCCTCTAAACTATCACTAAATTTCTTAACTAAACTTTCCTCCATTAATTCTTTTGCATTACAGTTCAGCTCTTCTTCTATTTTTACAAGCCCAGCTTGTGAGGCTAAATGCATTTCCCCTAATAATCTACCGCTCATCTCATATTCTATAGGATTAGTAAATGTAACCTCTCTGCCTTCAATAAGATCCATAATTAAATAGTAATCACCTTTCCACTTCTTATATACATTACCATCTTCAAAGGTTCTAAAAGATATCACATAAGGAAATTCTTTATATATATTTTTCAAACATATATTAATAAAATCAATTCTTTCTTTACTTAAATCCATCTTCTTTAATATCTTTTTGCCTTCATCAGTATGAAGAATAAATACCTTTCTTAAAGGTGTAACATCCAAAACCTCTAAACCTAATTCATCAAAAAAGTCCAAACTTAAATCATATGTGGATAGATACTTCTTTTCAGGATATCTAACTCTAATCATTCTCTCACCTCTTATTTTATATTTCATACTCCATTGATGCTTTAATATTTTTTAAGTACTCTTCTGGAAGTAGATTTTTCTTATTATATTTATATCTATACCATTGCTTTAAACTATCATATGGAATTGATAGTAATATAGAAATATAATCCTTACTATGCTTATTTAGATGAGATAACCTTATATATTCATCAATATATTTATCTAAATCTCTCTTTTTATTTCTTCTCTTTATCCTTTTTAGATAATTATAAATATCTTCTTCAACAAGATTATAGGTTGCCCCTTTTAAGCTTCCAACTTCAATTGTTTCAACTATTCTAAGGTTTCCTTCATCCACTCTTCCTAAGCAAATTTCATTTTTTTTCATACTTCTTTTTATAATTCCTAAATAATCAATTTGATTCAAATCTTCAATAGCTTTACCTACTCTATTTAATAACTTTTCTCCATTCTCCAAAATAAATAAATCCATACAATTTATCTCTTTTATATCCCCTCTTAAAGCTATATCTTTATTTAATCTTTTTTGCATTACTTTTATACTCTCTACTCTTTTACCAATACTACTATTAATTCTAGTAAGGCCACTACAATAATATCCTGCTAATACCTTATGAACACTTTGAATCACAATAAATTGACAAGAAATATCCTCTTCTGTAACACCTCTATATCCTCTGAAGTATTCTTCTGTAACTACAATATCATTTTCTAACAAATAATCTTTTAGAGTTAATTCTTTAATACTAACCCCCTCCTTTAAGAAAAAAAACTTTCAACAAACTGTTCTCTCTCTTCTCTATCATTTAGATACTTCTGAAGCCTTTCAATAAAGAATTTCTCTTCCCACGGCTGTTGTTCCCAATACATTTGTATACCTAGTTGCCAAAAGCCTTGAGGAAACCTAATAAACTCTTTCATTAATGGAAGTTCCTCTTTTATCAAACCAGATGTCTTACAGTAATTATTAATTATTCTTTCTGCTTTATTTTTATCCCACTTTCCATTTTTCATGGCTCTAATTAATAGTGATGATAAATCATGTATATGAGTATCTAAAATACAGTAATCAAAATCAATAATATTTATTTCTCCCTTATTATCTATAAGGACATTATGATTAGCATAATCATGATGACAAAATCCTCTTTTAAACATTTCCTTTTCCATAAGTTCATAGTAATTTAATTTAGATAACTCCCTTACACTCTGCTCCGCTCTGTTTACTTCACTCTCTATATTTTCTAAGTATATCTTGTCGAAGTCAGATTTATGGGCTTTTTGGCTAATGCGATGTTTAAAATCTAACATTTCATCTTTTCTAGTATCAAAAACCTTTAACCAAGAAAACCACCCTATTCTAGGTTTCATACTATCTGTTATAGTAAAACCTTTGCTACACTCATGTAGCTCACCTAATTTCTGTGCCACTAAATCAAGCTCAATGGGATTATCATAATTACTTTCTCTAGATGGAATCCACTCTGTTAAATAAGCAAATCTTCCTAAAAGTTCAATATAATATTCATCTCCCTTAGTCTTTAAAATAGTTGGGATTTTATCAAATCCCCTTTGCTGAAGATGAAGTATAGCTGATAAAATAAAATAAAAATGAGGGAATTGATATTTTATTACTTTTACACAATACATCCCCTCCTTTGCATTTACTTTATAGGTGTTTTTAACTTTTTCTATAGATTTAATGTCCAAATTATAGTTAAGGGTGATAATTCTTTTTATCTCTTCCTCATTCATGCACTTCACCTAAGGATTAATTCTATTTATTATATGTATGGTATCTTTTCTGTGTGATTTCATTCACCAAATCAATTTCCTTTTAATACTTTATACTATAAAAATTTATAGAGGTGACCTTATGAAAATAGGTATTGATTCTAGAGGAGTAAACTTATACTCAGGATCTGGTATAGGTACTTATACAAAGAATTTGATTATAAATATGATAAATAATAATACTAAAGATACATTTAATTTAATTTGGACTGGAAAAAAGAATGCTAAATTTATAAGAGATAACACAAAGCTCTTTTATACCTCTGGAAGATATGGTGGATTTTACGAAACATACTTCACCCCTAACCTAATGAAAAAGGAAGATATAGACCTATTCCACATCCCACAAAATGGCATAGGCTACCCTTTTAACTGGGACTTAGATGTTGTAGTAACAATACATGATTTAATTCCATATACAATGCCAGAAACTGTTGGAAGAGGTTACTTAAATAGATTCTTAAAAGATATGCCAAATATAATAGAATCAGCTAAAGGTATACTAACTGTATCAGAGTACTCTAAGAGAGATATTTTAAGATTCTTCCCTAATATATCTCCTGATAAAATCTACGTAACCCCATTAGCTACTAATGAAAACTTTAAACCTATACCTAAGGATGTATGCAAAAATTATATAAGTAAAAACTTAAAAATAAATGACCCCTATATTCTCTATCTAGGTGGATTTAGTGCCAGAAAAAACGTTAAGGAATTAATATTATCCTTTGGTAAAATTATAAAGGACCTGAAGAAACCTCATAAGCTTTTATTAGGGGGTGCAATAAGAGATGAGGGTAATATTTTAAGGGATATAGTTCTAGAGGAAGGTCTACAGGAGCACATTTTATTTACTGGCTATTTAGACGATTCAATATTACCAATATTATATAGTGGTGCTGAAGCTTTTATATACCCTTCCTTGTATGAAGGATTTGGATTACCTCCTTTAGAAGCCATGAGCTGCAAAACCCCTGTAATAACTTCAAATTTAACTTCTATTCCTGAAGTTACTAAGGATGCAGCTATATTAATTGATCCCTTTAACAAAGATGAGCTTAGTTATAATTTACTAAAACTATTAAATGATGATTCTAAAAAAGAGGAGCTTTCTGAAAAAGGGTATAAAAGAAGTCTCCAATTTTCATGGAGACAAACTGCTAATGCTACTTTAGATGCCTATAGAGATATATTTAAATCATTGACCTAAAATTTTATTTTTTACTTCTAAATATACTTCATAATCATTTATTTCAGGAGCCTTCTCATATATGTTGCTCATAACAACTAGAGGGCTCTTTCCACTAAAATTCTTTATTGACTCTTCTATTGATTTATTTTTATAAGTAGACAAATAACTGGAAAAAAACTTACCTTCTTTAACATACTTAATAGATTCTTCTGTATTTGTAGCTAAAAACTCCAAAAACCTCTTAATAAGAGCACTATTTTCTTCAGATTCATTTAATACTAATAAGTTATATCCCTCTGCTACATAAAATTTATTACTTCCATTTAATTTAGCTGGTGCATTATTAACAGTCCACTCACATGGAACATCTAAAGCTGTTAGTTCTCTCATAGAATTTATTGATGATATTCTAGCTAAAAACTTACCATCTACCTTTGTGTTCATAATATTGCTTATTTCACTTAATTTAGTTTTAACTAGTTCTTCTATCTTTCCTTTATCATTACTCCCTTCCATTGCTTGCATTACAAGTAGTGAAATTATATCTTCATAATCTTGACCTACTCCATTAAGTATTCTTACCTCTCCAGAGGTTTTCTCTAAAATATCTTTACCAACTCTTTTTAAATCATCCCAGGTATTGATATCTTCATATGTATACCCATACTGTGCCAACATATCTTCTCTTAAATATAATGCTAAAGGTCTTGATGTTAACGGTACTCCCACCAATCCTTCCTTATCATTGGCCTCTTTAATTCTTGCAACTGAGAAGTTACTTGAGTAATTATCTACTATACCTTTTTCTTCTGAAATATATTTTCTTAAATCATTCTCTTTTATTAACCTTCTAGACTCATTAGTGGATAATTGGATTATATCGGGAGTTGAATTATCATTTATGGAAGATAATATCTTATCTTTATAATTACTACTATATATTAACGATATTTCAATCTTAGTTTTATCATATGATTCCATAAATAAATTAGCATATTCGCATAAATAATCATATGTGTCTTCATTTGCCCAAATCACTATATTCCCTTTTATATTTTCCTCTTTATTACTACTTCTTATATTATTTAATAAAAAAATGCTTAATACTATAAAAATAATAATAATAAAATATCTAACCTTTTTCATACTCTCCTACCTCCCTTATTAAATTATATTATAAACTTATTCTACATCATAGTTCTTTACATTATCTAATACTTTTATTATAATAAGTAAACACACTAAAGAAAAATAAATATTATAGGAGAGTCTTTATGCATATAGAAAACTTAAGATTCTTTTATGAAGTTGCAAAAGCAAAGAGTATTTCAACAGTAGCGAAATCCTCTCATATATCACAATCAGCCTTAAGTCAACAGCTCTTAAAGCTTGAGGATAGTTTAAACGCCAAATTATTTATTAGAAGTAATAAAGGTGTAACCTTAACAACTGAGGGTGAAATTGTATACAAACATTGCAAAGTTATATTGAATACCTATGAGAAAATGCTATATGAAGTTGAAAGTTCAAATTCACAAGAAAGTCACATTAATATTGACGGGATAAATATCTTAACATCTACATTAATACCTTCTGCTATAAGTAAGATAAAAAGATCATTCCCAAATCATATTATAAAAATCACATCTTCTGAAGATAATTCTAATAATATAATACATAATATTTCAGATATAAATATATCATACAATAATTACAATAATATAAATTCTATAGTTTCAAAGGAAATATACTCAGATAGAATAGTTTTTGTAGCTGACTCTACATTTAAAAGTGATAACTTAACCATTAACAAGTTTATGAATACTCCTTTTATAATGGTTAATGATAACTTAAAATTTAGAGATATGCTTGCATCAAAACTAGAAAACTTAGATTATGATATTCAATTATTAAATATTCTATTTTCAACTGATTCCTATCAATCTGCTATAATAGGAATTAAGAATATACAGGCTATATCCGCAATCCCATATGGGATATATAATTCTGTATACAAAGATTTAGGATATAAAATTATTGACATCGAAGGCTTAGAATTTCCTCTTTCAATGTATATAAACTTTGAAGAGCAACTTTATAAGAGAGAAAAATTGTTTATCAACAAATTAATATCAACAATAAAAGGATTCTTAAAATCTTAAGAATCCTTTTAATATTTTCTAAGTATTAATTTTTCTGCAAGTGCTCTTAGCACCTCTTTATATTCATTTTCAGGCAGCTTATCTATATCTTTAAAAGCTTTGTCCGTATACTTTTGAGCTAAATCTATCGCTTTATTTACTCCATTATTTTGCTTTACCAATTCAATTATTTCTTTTACTTCATTATTAGTTATAGAATCAGCTTCTAAGTATTTCTTAAAAGCATCTTTATCATTATTATAAGCATAAATAAATGGTATGGTAAAAATACCTTGCTTTAAATCATTTGCTGCTGACTTCTTAATACTCTCATCATTACCTACATAATCTAAAACATCATCAATAATTTGAAATGCCATTCCAATATTATGTCCTATATTCCATAATCTTTTAGCAAGTTTTTTTTCACAACCACTTTCAGCTGCTCCTAAATATAGAGACAATGAGAATAATTCTGCGGTTTTACCTGATATTCTACTTAAATAATCCTTTACTGACAACTTAGTAGAAAATCTAGAATTAAGTTGATTAACTTCACCCATACAAATTCTAGACATTGACTTAGAATCCATTTTTATGCTTGCTAAAGATGCATTGCTAGCTAATATCTTAAAACATACACAGAATAGGTAATCTCCTATATAAACTGCATAATCTTTTCCATACCTTGATTGAACTGTTTCATTACCTCTTCTTAACTTAGCATCATCTATAACATCATCATGAACTAAGGTTGCCATATGAAATAATTCTAATACAGCACCTAAAGCTTTTACTCTTTCCTTATCTCTATTACCAAAGTGAGATCCAATTATAACAAAGGCTGGTCTAACCATTTTGCCGCCTGATTCAATTAAATCTTTTATAGAATTTTCTATAACTTTATCTTTGCATTTTGTTTCTTTCTTCATTAAAGCAACTATGTCTTCTAATTCTCTTTTTACTTCAACATAGTTATCCCAAATCTTATCCATATCTATTTACCTCATGTAACTTGTTTGAAATATGGTATTTTTTTTAAATGTTCAACTAAATAATTTGATGTAATTCCTATAAATATTCCAGTTAATATACCAACTATAGATAATACCGGTAAATATAGTGTAACACCTATATTATGTACAATTGCAGAAGCTACTAAAATTTGTCCAATATTATGAAATACAGCACCAGATGCACTAACACCTATTATACTTATCTTGTCCTTAAATACTTCTTTTATAAAAACCATAGATAAAAAGCTTAAAATTCCACCTGCAGCACTGTACATAAATGCTGAAAGACTTCCACCAAAGATAGACCCTAAAGTTAATCTTAAAAATAGCACCAACAATGCTTCTTTTTTGCTTAAAGTATATAAAGCTAAAACTGTCACAAGATTGGCTAGTCCAAGTTTTGCCCCTGGAGTAACAAAGGGTACTGGAATCATATTTTCAAAAATATGTAAAACAAGTGCTTGAGATACTAATAGACCTATATATACAATTTTTCTACTTCTCTTCATTTGTTTTTTCTCCTAATATGAAAGTATTATATCATCGTCATTTTCTCCGATAACTTGTACCATTACTCTGTGAGGTAAGCATACTATGCTTTGGCCTGGTTTTGATATAAATCCTGGCTCTAAACATACCTGATCTGAACAATCTGCATCTACTACTGCTATCTGCTCATCTTTTACAAGTATCAAATTATTACCCCACTTAGTGTTTACTTCTATAGTTTCTTCTCCCTTATGTCCCGTAAGTGCTACCTTTTTATATAGCTTGCCACCTATAGTAATTTCAGCGTATGTAATATTATAATCTTTTTTCATTTTTGCACCCAAAATTATTTCAGGTGTAAATGATCCTAATAATAATAGAATTATTATTATAATATCCCATTTTTTAAAAATATTCTTATCTTTAAACATAAAATATCCTCACCTTTATATCCTTATGTTATTTATATAACATAGGCTTGTCTATCTTATTATAACTTCAAAAATAAAATAAGGTAAGGATGGTTATCTACCATCCTATCCTTATTTATGTCAAATTACTATTTTTGTTTATAAACTGGAACTCTCTTACCTAACCACCAGTTACCAGCAATCTTATTTATCCATGGCATAACATAATAATCTAATCCAAATGTTCTACCAGCTCCGCCCATTAAAGCAATTGAACCGAAGAAGAACCATAGTATATCCCATCCTGCCATAGCTGAAAGAACAAAGTTACATACCATAAATGCAGATGCTCCTGAAGCTAAGAATGTGAATAATCCTGCGATTAAGCATAAACCTATACCAATTTCAGTTATAACAACGATTCTTTGGAACCAAACAGCTATTTCTGGGTTTGGTATAAATATTTGCATTATTGCTTCATAGAACTTAGGCATTTTTTCTAATATTGGAGTTGCAAATTCAGTTGTTGCTTCTCCTGATGCAGAAGCACCTGAATCAGCAGCAGTTTGTAACCAAGCAAATGGCATTTTAATGTTTCCAGCCTTTAACCAGCTGTCTCCACCAACCATGTTTCCATTAAATAAAGCTTTTATTCCATGATTTTCCCATGTTCCTTCACCAACAAATTTCTTAAGACCTTCTAATAACCAAAGTACACCAATATATAATCTTAATGGTACTAACCATAATCTATTTGACTTAGATGATAAATGACCTCTCATTATGCATCTGTTATCTTCCATTGAGAAGAATTCATGTTGTAGGTAGTGATAACAAGCATTAACATTGTTAACACCCCATAAGTAGTGTAAGTTAACTAAATGCTTCATTATCATTGCAAAGAATCCAGCAAGCTTGATTCCAGCTAAGTTAGCAACACAGTACTTACCACCTATTGATACCATAAATCCATGGTAGTTTGATTTAAACTTAGTTAAATCCTTCTTCTTATCCATTAAAGCTATTATATTCTTAGCGATAACATCACCAGTTTGAATTGCAGCTTCAACTATTTGAGGCGTTCCTTTTCCTTCTTCTTCTTCATAGTAGTTTAAGTCACCAACTACGAATACTTCTTCTTTATTAACTGCTTGCATAAATTCGTTAGTAGCTAATCTACCAGCTCTTGCAGTTTCTAACCCATATTCTTTAACTTCTTCATTTGCTTGAATACCGCATGTCCAAATTAATGTGTTAGTTTCGATTTCTTCTCCACTCTTTAACACTATTTTATTTGGAGCAACTTCAACTATTGGGCTATTCTTAAGAATAGTCATTCCCTTCTTAACCATGTACTTTTCAGCCTTATCAGCTTGTTTTCTATCTAACATGTTAAGAATAGTTCCCATAGCTTCAACAACCATTAGTCTTACTTCATTTTCGTCAACATTATGTTCTTTAGCTAATCTAGTCTTCCACTCTAAAAGTTCTCCAGCCATTTCTATTCCTGTGAAACCAGAACCAGCCACTACAAATGTAAGCATTTCTTTTCTCTTAGCTTCATTTCTTTCTTTAGCTGCAAGCTTGAACATTTTTTGAACGTGATGTCTAATTTTCATAGCATCTTCAAATGACCATAAAGTAAATCCATTTTCTTTTACTCCTGGAACACCAAAGAATGCTGGTTCACTTCCTGTACCTACTACTAGATAGTCATAAGTATAGTTACCATTTGTAGTTTTTACTGTTTTATTATCAGTATCAACTTTTTCTATTAAATCAGTAACAACATTAACCTTTGTTCTAGCAAATATTTTACTTAATTCAATTTGAACTGATTCAGGATGAACTCTTCCTCCTGCTACTTCATGTAATTCAGTCATTAATGTATGGAATGGATTCTTATCAATTAATGTAATTTCTACATTATTATTCTTCTTATATTTTTTTGCTAATTTTTTAGCTACATGGACTCCACCATATCCAGCACCTAATATAAGGATGTTTTTCTTATCTGACATAATTTCACCTCATATATAAATTTTTTGTTAAAAATAAAACTTAACCAAAACAACAAATCTGATTCTATAGATTTCTATATGGTATGTCTATAAGAATAAACTAGTATCATATACCTCTTATATTTTTACTTTTTTATACAAATTCCCTAAACCCATTGATATTACTACCTTTTTCTTTAATTAAATCAAATTTGTTATAAGAATTATTAATGTACCATAACTTATTTTAATACCCATTAGTTTGTTTTTTGTGTATAATTAACTAGTAATGTCGAATTTGAAAACTTTTTCGACATTCACTTGTCATAATTTTAACGTAATATAAAAATGTTATTTTTTTAAGGGGGATTTTACTCATGAACAAAAAGAGAATTTTAAGCTTAGTTGCTGCTACAATGCTTTCTGTTGCTGTTTTAGCAGGATGCGGAAGCAAAGAAGAAGGAATGAAAGATGGTAAGTACGAAGTTGAAGCTGCTGCAGCTGATAAAAACGGATACAAGTCAACTTTAACTTTAGAAGTTAAAGATGGTAAGATTGTTGCTGCTGACTATGATGAAATAAGCACTGAAGGAGCTTCAAAGCAATCTGATGCAGAATACAACAAGAAGATGAAAGAATTCGGAAAGGTTACAAACCCTGAAGAAGCTTTCCCAGCATTAGAAAAAGCTATCGTTGAAAAGCAATCTGCAGAAGTTGATGCTTTCACTGGTGCTACAAGCTCAAGCAATAATTTCAAGAAATTAGCTGCTAAAGCTATCGAAAATGCTACAGCTGGAAATACTGAAAAGGCTATAGTGGAATAGTTTAATCCATATTCAAAGACTTTAGGGATTCCCTAAGGTCTTTTTTTCTACATATTATATTATCTTTGGGAATACTAAATATAATAAATCTTAGGAGGTAACTTATGAAAAATAGAAATAAAGTAATCAGCTTATTAATAGGAATTTTTCTTATTTTTTCTCTTATCGGATGTACTAATAGTAAAGATGATTCAAAACCACTTTCTAAAACTGAATATTTCATGGGAACTGTTGTAACAGTTACCCTATATGATAATAAAAGTGAAAAAATAATAGATAAGGCTTTTGAAGAAGTAAAAAAAATAGAACAACTTGTTAGTATAAATATGGATGGTACTGAGCTAGATGAAGTTAATAATAACTCTGGAATAAAACCTGTAAAAGTAAGTGATGATACTTATAATATAATAAAAAAAGGTTTAGAATACTCTAGTCTTACCAATGGCTCCTTTGATATAACTATTGGTCCCCTAGTTAAACTATGGAGTATAGGACTACCAGAAGCAAAAGTCCCTACACTTGATGAAATAAAAGGAACCCTTAAATACATAAACTATAAAGATGTAGAAATTAATGATTCTGAAAAAACTGTATTTTTAAAAAAACCTGGTATGATTATAGATTTAGGGGGAATAGCAAAAGGATATACTGCAGATGTTATTGCTCAAACCCTAAAAGATGAAGGCGTAGAAAAAGCTATTATCGACTTAGGAGGAAATATCTATGCATTAGGCGAAAAATCTGAAAATACACTATGGAGAATAGGAATTCAAAACCCTGATCAAACTCGTGGAGAAATAGTAGGATCCATAAATGTAAAAGATAAGTCAATAGTTACCTCTGGAATATATGAACGTTTCATAGAACAAGACGGAGTGAAATATCATCATATCTTATCTCCAGAAAGCGGATATCCTTATGATAATGAAATAGCTGGAGTTACTATAATTAGTGATAAATCTATAGATGGCGATGCCCTTTCTACTTCAGTTTTTTCTATGGGAATAACTAAAGGATTGGAATTTATAAACTCACAACCTGATACAGAAGCAATCTTTATCACAAAGGACCATAAGATTTACTTAACAGAAGGTTCTCAAGAAATATTTAAATTAACAAATGATGATTTTGAGATAATGAACTAATTAAGGTAAAAAGGTAAGGAAAAAAGCTCGCCATTCGGCGAGCTTTTTGTACCTTGTACCTATTTTTCTATATAATTCATAACATGTTTTATTATCATGTTTATACTTCCATCTCCATTACGTTGAATTTCAAATCTATTATTATCATGATACACTTCTTCATTTATGTAAAGATCTATATCCTTATCTATCTTAAGCCTTACTCTTTTTAGTTTCTTTTCTACCCATGTTTTATCTACTTGAACATCATCATTTAATCCTTGAGCTTTTACAAAAGTGCAGAACTCTTCTTTTGCTTTTGGCTCATCCTTAAACAATTCATGAGATAGTTCATCTATGTTAACTATATCCTCTTCCTTAAGTTTTCCCTTTACAGTCGTTCTTACCTTTTCTGCAGTAACAGCATCTTCAGAAAAGTTTTTTCTAGTCCATGTTTCTGCAGCTTTTAAAAATGTTTTAGTCATATCCCTTTCATTAGCTACAATAGTACAACCTAAGAAGCTGTTTATAAAATAATTAGCCCCATATTCATCTTCTTCTTTGCTCTTCTTCTGTTTATCTAGCACCATTAAATTATATGTATCTTCTTCTTTTATAGGTTTTATAAATGCTGCTTTTTGTATCTTCTGACCACTTCCAGGTAAACCTGCTGCTTGTGGAACTATACCAATTCCAATCTTATCATCAACAAATTCTATTTCATGAGTAAAATTCTTTACATAATCCATCTTTAATATAGCAATCATAGGGCCTTGGTCTGTTATTATAGATGCCACAATTAAATCACAAGAAGGTATATTTACATTTCCCTTCATTATAGAAAATAACTGCCTAGACAATTCTTTAGAAAGAGTAATTAAATCATTATTCTCTCCATTAAGATAATCTTGACCAATTTCTTTAACAATATTTCTCTCTTCATTAAATTTAGCATATTTTAATTCTTCATCATTAAAACATTTCTCTATATGTTTATATATAAATTTATATGTATCTTCTTCCATCTCTAACTTATATTCGTTTAAGATAGGCTCTATGCTATTGTTATCTAATATATGAATAACAGCTTCATTTATATTTATGTCATTAACGTAATCCATTATCTTCACCTCTATTATTATTCCATTATTATTTTAACAATGAAAATTTATATTAACAAGGTAAAGAGTCTTAACTACATAATTGCTTCAGCAATATTATTAGAATGATCTCCTATTCTTTCTAAATTACTTATTAAATCTAAGAACATTGTACTAGAATTAGCATTACATGATTTTTCATTTAATCTCTTAATATTATTATTTCTAAGCTTCTTTTCATACTTATCTATTCTTTCTTCTATAACAGAAATACTTTTTGCACCCTCACTATCTTCATTCTTATAACTCTCTATAGCTAAAGTTAATGCCTCTAGTGTCTTATTATACATTGATACCACTTCTTCAGTAGCTTCTTCTCCAAAATATATTTCTTTATTCATCTTTTCAATTGCCATATCAGCTATGTTCTCAGCATGATCTCCAATTCTCTCTATATCATTAATAACGTGGAATGTAGCACTTAATATTTTACTGTCCTTCTCTGGTAATTCATGTGATGACAATAATACAAGATAGTCTGTTATTTCTTGTTCTAAATTATTTATTACCTTTTCTCTCCTATAAACCTCTTTTACTTTTTCTTCATTACTATTTAAAAGTGCATCCATTGCCTCTTCAATATTCTTCTTTGCTATCTCACCCATTCTAACTGTCTCTTTATAAGCTTGTCCAATAGCTAATATAGGAGTTTCTAGTAAATTTTTATCAAGATATATTGATCTATCTGTTTCTACTTCATCCTCTTCATTCTCCGGCATCATAGCATCTACAATCTTTATAAGATACTCACTTAATGGCAATAGGATTAATGTTACAGAAACATTGAATATAGTATGTGCATTAGCAACTTGTCTTGCTACATCTGTAGGATTTATATACTCAACTATAATAGCAAGATAATTTAAGAATGGTAATACTATTATTACACCTATCACCTTAAATAATAAATGTATTATTGCAGCTTTCTTTGCTTTTTTATTAGCACTAGCTGAAGCCAATAATGCTGTTACACATGTTCCTATATTGCATCCTAATATGATAGGTAAGGCTACATGTATATCTATAGAACCTGTTGTTGCAAGAGCTATAAGCATACCTGTAGTGGCTGATGAACTTTGAACTATAGCTGTCATTCCAAGTCCTGCTAGAACGCCTAAGAATCTATTACTTCCCATTACTTCAACAACATTCTTAAAGGCATCTGATTGTGTTAATGGCTTCATAGCACCAGACATTATACCCATCCCTAAGAACAAAATACCAAACCCTAATACAATAGAAGCTAAATCTTTAGATTTCTTTTTCTTTACTGATAATAGAGCTATTGCACCAATACCTACGAAAATAGGTGCTAATTGATTTAAATTAAAAGAAACCATTTGTGCTGTTATAGTAGTTCCTATACATGCACCCATTATTACTCCTGTTGCTTGGCTTAAAGTCATTAATCCAGCGTTAACAAAACTTACAACCATTACAGTTGTTGCACTTGAACTTTGTATTACAGCAGTTACAACTGCTCCAACTAATACTCCAATAAACTTGTTACTAGTAACCTTTTCCAGAATATTTTTCAACTTATTTCCTGCTGCATTCTCTAGGCCATCTCCCATCAGTTTCATACCAAATAGAAATAAACCTAATCCTCCAAATAATTCAATGATCATATTGAACTTGTCCACTATAATATCTCTCCTTCAAAATGCTCTTTTTAACTTATTCTTAATACATTTTTAATTTTTCTAACAATATTATAACGTGAATTTAACAATTAGAACATAAAAAAATGTAGAAACACCTACGACTTTCTACATTTTTTATTTAAACTATATATTTAAATCTATTTATTTATTAGTTTTCCATGGATTAAAAGCCTATTATTTTCTTGTTCATAGGAACATGTTGACAAAGTTACTATTTTATCCTCACTTGTAAGTTCATAATCCACAAGTTTATGCATAGACTTGTTCTTAAGTTCATTCAAATACTTTACATACTCTTCATCTGAACTAAAATTAAATCTATATGGATTAGTATTTGCTTGCTCAATGTATATTGAAAATATCTCATACTCTAAAGTTCCATCTTTTGTAGTTATATAAAACTTATTATTTAATTTTGCAAATTCACTATCCTTATAGCTATGAAGTGAACCAAACATACTCTTATCCTTCATATAATGTCCATGTATTATTGTATTTTTTTCATTGAAAGGGTCTGGATTATCACAAGATATAAATATTCCTCCACCAGCATTATATTCTTTCTTGAAGTTATGAGTAAGATAATAATCATTATCTTCTCCCTGAAGCACTGGATAATTAACTTTAGTGCCAGGTATCATAATCCATCCTTTAAATTCATTATTTATCTCATAAAGCTTATTATAATCTTCTTCCTTAAATACATATGCTTTAACATCTTCCTTATCTTTAGGATTATTATCATTATTCTCTACTACCTGTGGAGCATACTGTTCAATATCCTTATAACTACTAGCATTTTTCCTATACTCATTAAAAATAGTAAATAGCTCATAAGCTGACCATATAAAAACTATCAAAGCAATAACAAAAATAATTTTTCTAATAACTTCTCTCCATTTTTTACTCATATAAATCCCCCAAAATATCCTTTTATTTATAAATACTATTTAGCTAACTCTAATGCTATCTCCATCATTTCAGTAAAGCTATCTTGTCTTTCTTTTGGAGTAGTTTCCTCTCCCTTAAAAATATGATCTGAAATCGTAAGTATTGATAAAGCTTCTACACCATACTTAGCAGCTAATGTATATAATTCTGCACTTTCCATCTCTACTGCTAAACATCCATAATCTGCCCATAGCTTTATGGATACATCAGTATCATCATAGAATAAATCAGATGATAATATATTCCCTACCTTTACATTTGCTCCCTTACTTTTTGCAATATTATATGCTTCTAATAATAAATCAAAACTAGCTGTTGGAGCATAATCCATTCCATGAAATCTTCTTCTGTTAATTCCTGAATTAGTTGATGCACTTTGCGCTAAAACTATGTCTCTAACATTTACATCTTCATTCATAGATCCTGCTGAACCTATTCTTATTAATCTCTTAACTCCATAAAATCTAATTAACTCATTAACATATATAGAATGAGATGGCAATCCCATACCTGTACCTTGTACAGAAACTCTTTTACCTTTATATGTTCCTGTATATCCATACATTCCTCTAACTTCATTATAACACTTTGCATTTTCTAAATAATTTTCTGCTATAAACTTTGCTCTCAATGGATCTCCTGGTAATAATACAGTTTCTGCTATAGCTCCTTCTTCAGCCATTATGTGTAAATGTTTAGCCATAATAAAATCCTCCTAACAAAAATGTAATAAATTCTTTGTTTTTATTATATCCTATTTTAATATGTAAATTCTAATTCCTTTTAAAGTTAAATACAAGACTAGAAATTGTTAAATTTGAAAAACTATATGATATAATAGTAAATAAAATAATTTAATGGAGAGATTATTATGAAAGAACTAGAAACTAGAATAATAAAAATTGATGTAGCTGCCATTAGAAACACACTTGTTGAAAATGGTGCTCTTAAAGTTAAGGCTGAAAATCAAATAAACGATATATATGACTTTGAAGACGGAAGACTATTAGCTGAAAAAGGATATGCTAGAATTAGAACTGTATCTGATATATTAAATAATAAAGAAGTTATTTACATAACAGCAAAAAAAATGCTTTCCCAAGGTAAATTTAAAGAGATGGAAGAATATGAATTTGAAGTAGATAATAAAAAAACAGCAGAAGGAATGTATGAAGTACTAGGACTAAAATTACATCAATCTATAAAGAAATATAGGGAAAGCTATCAATTAGAAGATGGACTAGTAGAAATTGACATAAACGATACTACATTCTGCCCCTTTCCATATATAGAAATAGAAACTGACTCAGAAGAAAAGTTGAAAAGAATAGTTAGGTTATTAGGATATACTATGGAAGATACAACTTCTAAAACAATATATGAATTAATTGAAGAAAATGAATAATTAAGGTAGAGAAATTGCTAATGCAATTTCTCTTTTTATTTATAAAAACTCCGCAAAAGCGGAGTTTTCACCAAAGTTATTCATTATTTATTTTATAATTATACATTAAAGTTTCTCTCTTCTTTCAGAAGATTTTCTAAAATACTTCATAAGAGTCTCTTTATCGTTATCATGTATAGCCTTTTTTATCAAATCTAACTCTAACTCAAAATTATTGATAGCTTTCAACAAATTATTCTTATTTCCAAGGAAAAGTTCGCTCCATAATTCTTCATTAATATTAGCAATACGAGTTAAATCCCTATAACTATCCCCAATAAAACTTCCTGTATCTCTACCTTCTTCATCACTATTAATTAGAGCTACAGCCATAGCATGTGGTAATTGTGATGTAAAACCTATCATTTCATCATGAAATTCTGGAGTTATCCTTTTTACTCTTTTAAATCCCATTTTCAATGCTATATTTTCTACTAAATCTAAATTTTCTTTTTTATTTCTTTCTATTGGAGTTATTATATAATTTGCTCCTTTAAACACATCATTAGTTGCAAAATCTATTCCCTTTTTTTCTCTACCAGCCATAGGGTGTCCAAAAATAAAATCTACATTTTTAGGTAAAATTTCAATAATGTCTTTTATAAACATTTCTTTTATACCAGTTGCATCTGTTATTACAGAGCCAGGCTTGAAATTCTCCTTATTGTCCTCAATAAACTTCTTAACTAACTTAGGATAAATTGCTAGTATGGTCAAATCAGCTTCTTTAAAAAAACTTTCTCCAGTCTTGCACCCTTCTTTTATTAGCCCTAGACTTTTAGCCTTAGTCAATGTATGTTCATCTACATCGACACCAAATACGTTATTATATCCAGCCTCTTTTAGTCCCATGGCAAAGGAACCACCAATTACCCCAAGACCTACTATAACAATATTCATCTATAATCCCCCTAATAAGATTAAATATCTTTACCTTCCATCTTTGCTATAACCTTAACCTTATCCATTAAGTTCTTAAAGCTTTCAGGCTTAATAGATTGTTGACCATCACTTAAAGCATTTTCTGGATCATTATGAACCTCAATCATTAATCCATCTGCTCCTGCCATAATAGCTGCTTTAGCAAGTGGCTCCACAAGATACCAGTATCCTCCTGCATGACTTGGATCCACTATAATAGGTAAATGAGATAATCTCTTAACCATTGGAACTGCACTTAAGTCTAAAGTATTCCTAGTATATGTTTCAAATGTTCTTATTCCTCTTTCACAAAGAATAACATTTTCATTACCACCAGCCATTATATATTCAGCTGACATTAACCATTCTTCAATAGTTGCTGATAAACCTCTCTTTAAAAGTATAGGTTTATTAGTTTTACCTATTTGCTTCAATAAATCAAAATTTTGCATATTCCTTGCACCTATTTGAATTACATCTACATTTTCTACAAAATCATCAATATAATCTGTAGACATTATTTCTGTTACTATTTGAAGACCAGTCTCCTGTTTAGCTACCTTTAATAGCTTAAGTCCCTCTAACTCAAGACCTTGAAAGCTATAAGGTGATGTTCTTGGCTTGAAAGCTCCACCTCTTAAGAAGTTTGCACCTGATGCTTTAACACTCTTCGCTACTTCTACAATCTGTTCTTCGCTTTCAACAGAACAAGGACCTGCCATTATTCCCAAATGGCTTCCACCAATTTTAACTCCATTAACATCGACTATTGTTGGTTCTGGCTTAAATAATTTATTAGCTTTCTTAAATGGCTCTTGTACCTTCAATACTTTATCAACGCCATCAATTCTAAGCATCTTATCTGGATCTAATATTCCAGTATCTCCAACACATCCTATTATGCAATAAGTCGATCCCTTAGAAAGGTTGGTTTGTAACCCCTTTCCTTCAACTATATTTACCACCTTGTTAATTTGTTCATCTCCACATTTAGGGTTCATTATAATAATCATATCTATTCCTCCTATACTAACCATATTTATTACTACCACCTTTGCTTCATTTAAATTACATATTATAAATTATAATGCCACAAAGGTGTATAAAACAATCCTACTATCCTACATATTAGTTTTTTTACATACTTTCTAATGCATTAATTGCTAGTATGTATCCAACTTCTCCAAAACCAGCTATCTGACCTACACATGCTGGTGCAGTAACTGAAATCTTTCTAAATTCTTCTCTTTTATGTACATTAGATAAATGTACTTCAATAGTTGGTATGTCCACTCCTTTAATTGCATCATGAATGGCATAACTATAGTGAGTAAACGCGCCTGGATTTATTACTATCCCTTCGTATTTTTCAAAATAAGCTTTCTGAATAAAATTAATAATTTCGCCTTCTATATTACTTTGAAAAATTTCTACTTGGTGACCTCTTTTTTCACCTTCATTCACTATATATTTGCATACATCTTTATAATCTTTTGTTCCATAAATATTTTTTTCCCTTATACCTAACATATTTAAGTTAGGACCATTAATAACCATAATCTTCATAACTTTACTCCTTGATTCTGCCATTAAGGCTTTTCTTAATATTATCAATGGTATCTCTTATAAATCCATCATTTAAAACTTTTATATGTGAAGTTTCTTTATATAATTCATATCTTTCTTCATATAGCTTATAAACTTCACCAGCTCCATTTTTTAATAAAGGTCTTGTATTTATGTCTACATCTCCAATAATATTTTCAACAGGTCTATCTATAAACACTACTAAACTATTACTTCTTAGTATTTCTCTATTTATGGAAGTTTTTATCACTCCACCCCCAGTAGAAATTATGCTATTTCTCTTTTTAGAAAGCTCTTTACAAGCTTCTGTCTCCCACTTTCTAAATACTTCTTCACCTTCATTAAACAATTCATGGACTTCTTTTCCTGATATATCTACTATATATTTATCCATATCATAAAATGTATAATTTAGCTCTTTAGCAAGTACTTTACCTATTGTAGTTTTTCCACACCCAGGCATTCCTATTAAAAATACCCTATCCTTTAACATACTCATGAAAATTCTCCTTTTCTAGTTGAATTCACCATTAAGTTCTTCATAAATAATATTTGTTACCTTATTATCTATATTCATGTCTTGCCATATTTCTTGTGCCTTCACTGCTTGACCTACTAACATATATAATCCATCACAACTTTTTTTACCATTTAATTTAGCTAGCCTCAACAATTCTGTCTCTCTTGGGTTATATATTAAATCAACTATAGCTTCAAATCTTTTTATAACATTTTCACCCACAGGAGATTTTCCTACATTAGGATACATACCAACTGGAGTTGTGTTAATAAGTAAGTCACCTTCTAAACTCTGTAAGTCAGAATAATCTATTAGATTAACTTCACCACTCCAATTATTCTTCATCTTATTTCTACTTACTACAAATAGTTCCTTTACTCCTTTGTCTTGAAGATACGTAACAACTGCTTTTGCAGCTCCACCTGTTCCTAGTACTACTGCTCTTTTATCTTTAACTTCAATTTTACTAATATCTAGCATAAGGCCAAATCCATAATAATCTGTATTATAACCATAAAGTTTTCCATTCTCCAAACTTATAGTATTTACTGCCCCAATCTTTCTAGATTCATCCGATATAAAATCTAGCTGATCCATAATTTCTTTTTTATAAGGAATTGTTACATTCATACCCCTTATTCCAAATATCTTTATACTCTCTCCAACCTTCTTCACCTTATCCTTAGGTATAGGGAATAGTTTATAAGCCCCTTCAATTCCTATTAAATCAAATATTCTATTATGAATTTGTGGTGATAAACTATGAGATAGCTTTTCTCCTAATAAACCATAAAACTCCATACTACACTCCTTAGTTAGTTTTTCTTTCATAAGCACCTAACAATTTAAAGTATGCTGAATTTTCTTCTATAAGTCTTAGCGCATTCTTAACTTCTTTACCTTCTATATCTCCTTCGAAATCTAAGTATAAGAAATATCTCCAGGAAGTATCTTTCATTGGTCTAGATTCTATCTTTATAAGGTTAATATTATTTTCTGCAAAATGCCTTAATAATCTATATAATGTTCCAGCTTCATTTTCAAGTGAGAAGACTACACTCACCTTATTTGCCTCTTCTACCACCTTAAGCTCTCTTGATATAACAATAAATCTTGTAAAATTATCCTTTTGATTATTAATACATTCTTTTATTACTTTAAGTCCATAAATATCAGCTGCTCTTTTACTTGCAATGGCTGCCTTTGTATTATCACCAAGATCTTTAATAAGCTTTGCACTTATTGCGGTATTATGGAAAGGTATAAGTTTCCAATGATGATACTGCTTTAAAAATTCACTACTTTGCTCAATACCTTGTGGATGGGAATATATTTCATCTATTTCTTCTACTATAGAACCTTCTAATCCTACTAAGTGCTGTTCAATTCTAATGCATTCCTCACCTAAAATATAGAATCCATACTTTCTTAACAAATCATAAGTATCAGATATTCCTCCAGTTGAAGAATTTTCTATAGGAATAATTCCATAATCTACCTCTCTATTTTGAAGAGCAATAAACACATCTTCAAATTCTTCATAAGCACCTCTTTCACATTCTTCTCCAAAGAACTTTATTAAAGCTTCTTCTGTAAATGCACCACTTACTCCTGGAAATCCCACCTTCTTATTTTTATTAATACTTTCTCTTTCTATATTTATATCCTTAAACTTTTCCTCATCTTGGATTTTTCTTTTTTGCAGCCCTCTGCTTATTTCCATAGTCGCATTCATAAATCTAACTACTTCATCTGAATAGTCTTTATTATTTAATGTATCTACTGCTTTTTGTATTACTTCTGCTTCTCTTCCTTTTTGAAGAACTTCTAATTTATTATCTTTTTTATACTTAGCAACATTAAGTACGACGTTCATTCTTTTTTCAAACAAACTAGTAAGCTCTCTATCTATATCATCAATCTCTTTTCTATAGTCATCTAAAGCTCCCATCCATATCGCCCCTTTACTAAATCAAGAATTCCTATTGCACACACAGCCTCAACTACGGGTATAGCTCTTTGAACTATGCAAGGATCATGCCTGCCTTCAATGATTAAAGATTCATTTTTATGTTCTCTTATATTTATTGTATTTTGCTCCTTTATTATAGATGCAGTTGGCTTTATAGCACATTTAAATATAATAGGCATACCATTTGTAATACCTCCTAATACTCCACCATTATTGTTACTTCTTGTTTTTACTTCCTCATTTTTATAGTAAAACTCATCATTAGCTTCTGATCCATATAATTCAACAATATCAAAACCTAATCCAAACTCTACTCCTTTAACTGCTGGAACTGAGAATAAAAGATGCGATAATGTTGATTCAACTGAATCAAAGAACGGATCACCAAGTCCTGCTTCTATTCCTATGACACCACATTCAATTACGCCTCCAACTGAGTCTCCATTAGATTTAGCTTCCAAAATAACCTTTCTCATTTCCTCTTCCTTTTCAGGCTTTAATAAAGGTAATTCTTTCTTCCTAAGTTCATCTAATAGTTCTCTAGATATGTCGGTATAATCAAATGATTCATCACTTATACTCTTAATTTTCTTTACATGAGCACCAATATATATCCCTTTAGCTTCTAATATTTGTTTACATATAGCTCCTGCAAATACTAAAGGTGCTGTAATTCTTCCAGAGAAGTGCCCTCCCCCTCTGTAATCATTAAAACCAGCGTATCTTATATTACCTGTGTAGTCGGCATGACCTGGTCTCATTAAATCCTTTAACTTCCCATAGTCTTTTGATCTTGTATCTCTATTTCTTATCATTCCACAAAGAGGTGTCCCAGTTGTTTTGCCTTCAAAGAAACCACTTAAAATTTCAGGAACATCACCCTCTTTTCTAGGAGTAGATAATTTGCTTCTACCTGGTGCTCTTCTCTTCATTTCATCATCTACTTTATTTAAGTCTAATTCTATTCCCGAAGGAAGACCATCTATAGTTATTCCTATAGCATTTCCATGAGACTCTCCAAATATGGATACCTTTATGTTATTTCCCCATATGCCACTCATCTAATCTTCCTCCTAGCTTCTTAAAATCTTCAAAAAAGTGTGGGTATGATTTTGATACACACTCATAGTCTTTTATAATAATAGGAGCCTTACATCTTGTTGAAGCAATAGCTAAAGTCATTGCTATTCTATGATCCTTATGACTCCAAACTTCTACTCCACCTTCTAGTTCCCCAACACCTTCTATAATTAATCCCTCTGACTTTTCAGTAACTTTAGCTCCCAATTTATTTAATTCCTGTGTAACTGCTGCAAGTCTATCACATTCTTTAATTCTAAGTCTTCCTGCATTAATAATTTCTGTTTTCCCATTGCTTAATGCTGCCACAGCTGATAATACTGGTATAATGTCTGGACATTGAGATGCATCAATTAATGTAGAGTTTAAATGCTTAACTTGTCCATTCATTCCTAAATTAGTCTTTTCTATTACTACCCCCATTCTTTCTAATATATCAACCACTTCTCTATCACCTTGAAGAGAATCCTCTTTAAGATCAAGTATTGTAACCTCATTTCCTAAAGCATCGGCTGATAAAAAGAATGCACCTTGAGAATAGTCTCCCTCTACTCTATAGTCTCTACTTCTATACCTTTGATTACCTTTAATAATAAATTCTTTATATTCATTATTTATAACTTTTATGCCAAAGTCCTTCATAGCAGAAAGAGTTAAATCTAAATATCCTTTAGATTCTAGCTCTGTTGTAATAGAAATTTTAGAATCTCCATCTAGTAATGGTAATGTAAATAGCAAACCTGTTATAAACTGAGAGCTTATATTTCCTTCTACTTCATAAGTTCCTGCCCTTAATTTCCCCGATATAACTAAATCTAAAACACCATTTACATAGCTATACTCTATGCCTTGACTATCAAAAATATCATAGTACGTCTTTAACGGTCTTTTTCCAAGATTCCCTCTTCCAACAAATCTTGTTACACCTTCAAATGCTAGAGAAATAGGTACTAAAAATCTTAATGTAGATCCAGACTCATTACAGTCCACTACCCTTTCAAAATCTCTATTAACACTTAACTCTTTAGAGTTAATCCCTCTTACTTCTAAACATTCATTTTTCTCCTCAATAACAGCTCCTAAAGCTCTCATCCCATTTATAGTTGCTATTATGTCATCTGAATAATCTATATTACTAATTTTACTTAGTCCATCTCCTAATGCCGCACATATTACGGCTCTATGTGCCATACTCTTTGATGGTGGAATTTTCACTTCTCCATTAAGTCTACTTGGATATACCTTTATATCTGCCACTATCTCACCACCTTAAAGAAATCTGATGTTGTATCATATATAATGCTTTCACCTATACTCTTTAATAAAATTACCTTTAAAACATTTCCTATATTCTTTTTATCTAAAGAAATAGTATCTATAATCTTATTATTATCTTTAATATCAACTTTATATGGAAGGTCATAATTTATAAGAATTTCTTTTATTTCTTCAGCTACACCTTTTTCAGTTATCCCCTCATCTTCGCTTTTTAAAGAAATATTATACATTCCAATAGCCACTGCTTCACCATGACTATATCCAGTGAAATTATAATATTTTTCTATTGCATGACCTAAGGTATGACCAAAATTTAAAAGCATTCTTTCTCCTAAATCTTTTTCATCTCTTTCTACAACAGACTTTTTAATATAACAACATTTATATAAAATATCTTCTATATTATTCATAACTTCTTCTCTTGATTTTAATGATTTAAGCATATAGAAGAAATCTCTATCCTTAATACATCCGTATTTAATTACTTCTGCCATCCCATCTTTATAAAATTTTTCAGGCAAGGTATTAAGTACATCAGGATCTATAAAAACTGCTTTAGGTTGATAAAAACTTCCTACTAAATTCTTTCCCTTTTCCAGGTCTACAGCAACCTTACCTCCTACAGAACTATCTACTTGAGCAAGCAAAGATGTAGGAATCTGTATAAATGAAACTCCTCTTAGGAAAGTGGAGGCTGCAAAGCCTCCTAAGTCTCCAATTACGCCTCCACCTAAAGTAATTATAAGTTCTTTTCTAGTTAGCTTAAAATCTAAAAGTTCATTATATATACTTGGTAATGTGCTAAATGACTTGGTCTTCTCCCCTGGAGCTAAAACCATTTTTCTAGTTTTATAACCGATCTTATCTAATTCATCTTTAACCTTAGAACCATAATACTTATCTACATTTTCATCTGTAATTATAAATATCTTTTCACCAAAATATATATTCTTAAGTTCTTCACCTAACTTGTTTAACAATCCTTTTTCTATTAAGATGTTATAGCTATTTTCTTTTAGATCAACAAATAATTTTTTTTTCACTTATAATCATCCTTCTAATTAAATTTCTCTTCCCACTGCTTTAGCAATAACTCTTAACTCTTCTAGCAAGTTACCATATACATCTGGTTTAATTGATTGTTGTCCATCGCACCATGCATTAGCTGGATCATTGTGTACTTCAATTATTAAACCATCTGCGCCTATAGCTACTGCTGCTTTTGATAGTGGGTCTACCATCCACCACTTTCCTGCTGCATGACTTGGGTCTATTACAACTGGTAAGTGACTTAACTTTTTAACTGCTGGAACAGCACTTAAATCTAATGTATTTCTAGTATATGTCTCAAATGTTCTTATACCTCTTTCGCAAAGAACTATATTCTCATTTCCACCAGCCATTATATATTCAGCTGACATTAACCATTCTTCTATAGTTGCAGATAATCCTCTTTTCAAAAGAATAGTTTTTGATGTCTTTCCTAATTCCCTTAAAAGATCAAAGTTTTGCATATTTCTCGCACCAACTTGAATGACATCAACGTTCTCTTCAAATACATCTATATCATATGGTGACATAATTTCCGTTACTATTGGAAGTCCTGTCTTTTCTCTAGCTATCTTTAGTAATTCTAATCCATCATATTTTAATCCTTGGAATGAATATGGTGAAGTTCTAGGCTTGAATGCTCCACCTCTTAAGAAATTTGCCCCTAATTTCTTAACATCTTCAGCAATTGAACAAATTTGTTCTTCTGTTTCAACTGAGCAAGGCCCTGCTATCATAGCAAGCTTCTTTCCACCTATCTTATTTCCTTTTACATCAACAATTGTTGGTTCAGGGTGGAACATTTTATTAGCTTTTTTGAAAGGCTCTGCTACATGCATTACTCTTTCTACATTTCTATTTGCTTCAATTTGTGTAGGATCTAATCTACTTGTATCTCCAACCAACCCTAATATAATTAAATCTTTTCCTACTACAGGATTAACCTCAACTCCCTTGTTTTTAAGAGCCTCTGTTAATCTGTCAATCTCTTTTTGCTCTGTGTTTGGTTTTAAAATTACTATCATGTTTTTGCCCCCTTAAAATATATAATATTTAATTTTATTTAATAAAAAAGAGAGCCTTTAATGAGCTCTCTCTAATAATTACATATAAAAAATATTCAACCTTAACTTAAATTATTAAATACTCATTTGAAAAGAATTATTTATTTTTTTGCAGAAGAAGTAGCCAGCGCTAAAGTAAAAGCCCCAGAATATAAAGTATATAAAGCTATAAAATTTTGCTACTAATGCTTCTATAATTCCTTTCATAATATCCTCCATCCCATGTGAAAAACACGGTATCTTTTTTCATTAATTATATCAAACTCAATTCCAGTGTCAATATTTTTTTATATTTTTTTACAAAATTGGAGAAAGTAATCTTATTATAGATTCTTTCATTTTAAGCCAGTTGCTCCTTCCATTATATTCTGTTTTAGTAATTAGCTCTGAATCATTTATATCTACAAAAAATTGATTTTCCATATCCCTTGCTACATTTTCATTATATATAAAGACATTAACTTCAAAATTCAACTTAAAACTTCGTATATCCATATTAGCTGTTCCTACACTAGCTACTTGCCCATCAACAACAATAGTTTTAGAATGTATAAATCCATTTTCATAGGTATATACCTTACCACCAGCTTCAATAATATCTCCTATATACGCACTTGCAGCCCATTTCATAAATATATGATCAGGCTTTCCTGGTATTATTATTCTAACATCTACACCTGATAAAGCCGCTAACTTTAATGCTTCTAACATAGGTTCATCTGGAACAAAATATGGAGTTTGAAGATATATATTCCTTTTAGCATTATTAATCATTTTAATGTAAGCATGCTTAATATACTCTTCTTTATGGTCAGGGCCACTTGTAACTACTTGTATTCCTTTATCTCCATCTTTGTAAGGATGCTTTGGATAAAATACTGTAAAATCATCTATTTTTTCTCCAGAAGCATAACACCAGTCTAGAAGAAATCTTTCATTTAAATCATTTACTGCTTCCCCTCTTATTCTTACATGAGTATCTCTCCAAAATCCTATTTTTTCATCTAAATTAACATATTCTTTTCCAACATTAAAGCCGCCAGTATAACCATATTCACCATCAATAACTACAACTTTTCTATGATTTCTATAGTTAATACGGGTATTTATGTGAGGTAATATTCCTGGAAAGAATATTTCAAACTTCCCTCCATTTAGTATATACTTTTTTAAACTTCTTTTGGTAAGTTTATATGAGCCCATACTATCAACTAAAAATCTTACTTCTACACCTTCAGCAGCCTTCTCCTCTAATATTTTTATTATCTCTCTGCCTATACTTTCTTTTCTAAATATATAATATTGAATATGTATGTATTTCTTTGCACCTCTTAAATCTTCTAATAATCTTGCAAATTTATCTTCTCCATCATAATATATTTCAATATCATTTCCTATAGTATATTTAGCTCCTGAATGATTGTAATTCATTCTCATTAAATCTAAATATTCATCGTTTCCAGAATGACCTTCACTAGCCTCAGTAAACTGAATAGATAGTTCCCTTCTTTTATTTTCATCAAGAACTGTTTTTTCTTTAAACAATCTTTCTCTACTAAGATTTTGACCAAGAAGCAGATATATAATAAATCCTATTCCAGGAAGTAATATCATTATTAACAACCATGCCCATGTTGTTGTTGGATCTTTTCTTTCTATAAAAATAAGAGAAAAAGAAAAGACTATATTCATCACTAGAATAAGAACACCTATAGCAATTGCTATTTTCATAATAATTCTATCCTCCTAATTATACTAATTATTAAAATTATATCTTTTTTGAATATAGTAATCAAATTTAAATATATAACTTATGTAAACTTTCCATTAATATTATTGACATATTTTGTAAATTAAAAGTATACTAAAATTACATTATATAGGAGGTTTATTATGATTATTTTATTATACATTCTTTTAGTTTTAGTCATTTTATTAATTATAGGTTTAATATGCGAGGAACTCTTATCCTTTATTGAAAATAAAAATTTGAAAGCTCCTGGAGATATTATAAAGCTAAACACCGGTAATACTCATATATTTTCTAAAGGAAATGGAAATAATACCGTAGTATTTACATCAGGCTCTGGAGTAACCAGCCCTTATTGTGATTACTATAAACTTCAAGAAAATGTATCTAAGTTCTCAAAAACAGCAGTATTTGAACGGTATGGCTATGGTTTTAGTGACAATGTAGAATATGATGCTAATATAGATGACATTGTTGAAAATTTAAGACAATCTCTAAAAGCAGCAAGTCATACTCCCCCATATGTAATAGTTGCCCACTCTATGGCAGGATTAGAGGCATTACGTTTTGCTCAACTATACCCTAATGAAGTAAAAGGAATAGTTATGATTGATGCGCTAAACCCTTGGTTCATAGAACACAAGAAAAAGACAAGCATTGTATCAATTCGCTTTTTACAGATTTTAAAATATACTGGTATCTTAAGATTATTAACTTTGACTCCATATTTTAAAAAGAAGCTTCAGATTAATAATATGGCTGATGAAGTAAATAGAATAAAAAAAGCTTTATTTATAAGAAACTTTTGGAACGAAGATATGATTACAGAACTTAAGAACTTATCTTCTAATTGTACTAAAGTATTAGATAAATCTCAGTCTATTGGAGATATACCTTTAATTATTCTCACAGCAGAAAATGAAAAAAACTTCAGTAAAGAAGAAAAGGCAGCTTGGATTAACACCCAAAAAGACTTGATCACTTGGTCTTCACGGAGTAAGCAGGTATTTGTTAAGGGATCTGATCATTTTATTCATCGTACTCATCAAGATGTCGTTTTAATTGCAATAAAAGAAATCCTAGAAGATTAATCTTCTAGGATATTTTTCTATTTACTAACCGAAATATCTGTTTAATAATCCCTTGAATGCTTGACCATGTCTAGCTTCATCTTTACACATTTCATGTACTGTATCATGAATTGCATCTAGGTTTAATTGCTTAGCTAATGTAGCTAAATCTTTCTTACCTTGGCAAGCTCCGTGTTCTGCATCAACTCTCATTTGTAAGTTAGTCTTAGTATCTGCTACTACTACTTCTCCTAATAATTCAGCGAACTTTGCAGCGTGTTCTGCTTCTTCAAATGCTATTCTCTTATATGCTTCTGCAACTTCTGGGAATCCTTCTCTATCAGCTTGTCTTGACATTGCTAAGTACATTCCTACTTCTGTACATTCTCCCATAAAGTTAGCTTGTAATCCTTCTATAACTCTTGGATCTATATCCTTAGCTACTCCTACTCTGTGCTCATCAGCCCATGCCATATCCTCTGATTGTTCCATGAACTTTTCTGGTCCCACTCCACATAATGGGCACTTTTCTGGTGCGCTTTCTCCTTCATGAACATATCCACATACTGTACAAACAAATTTTTTCATATCTTTTCTCCTCCTATATTTTAAACCTTATATTTTAATCTTATCTAATAAAATCTTTGTGTTATTCTCTACAGTTTTTATTATATAATAATAATTATTACTTGTAAATAGTTTTTTGTTATTTTTTATATTATTTTTCTTTTTTCAATTTCAATTGTTGGTTTAAATTCTTTTTTAAACTTCTTAGGAAATACTCTAATTTGAAGTTAAGGATTTTCTTATTAAAATCAAAAAAGATAGACGATTGGTTCGTCTATCTTTCTCTATTTATTAACCAAAATATCTGTTTAATAATCCCTTGAATGCTTGACCATGTCTAGCTTCATCTTTACACATTTCATGTACTGTATCATGAATTGCATCTAGGTTTAATTGCTTAGCTAATGTAGCTAAATCTTTCTTACCTTGGCAAGCTCCGTGTTCTGCATCAACTCTCATTTGTAAGTTAGTCTTAGTATCTGCTACTACTACTTCTCCTAATAATTCAGCGAACTTTGCAGCGTGTTCTGCTTCTTCAAATGCTATTCTCTTATATGCTTCTGCAACTTCTGGGAATCCTTCTCTATCAGCTTGTCTTGACATTGCTAAGTACATTCCTACTTCTGTACATTCTCCCATAAAGTTAGCTTGTAATCCTTCTATAACTCTTGGATCTATATCCTTAGCTACTCCTATTCTGTGCTCATCAGCCCATGCCATATCTTCTGATTGTTCCATGAACTTTTCTGGTCCTACTCCACATAATGGGCACTTTTCTGGTGCGCTTTCTCCTTCATGAACATATCCACATACTGTACAAACAAATTTTTTCATATCATTCTCCTCCTATATATATAACATTAATTAACTTTTAAAATTCATCTTTTGTTTCTTAATATTTATTCTCTTCTGTTCTACATTTGTTATTATATAATAATAATTATTATTTGTAAATACCTTTTTTTCATTATTTTTTTCTATTTTTATCCTATTATATAATAGGATTCTTATTTTTTGCAAATAATTATTTTAATAGACATCTTTTATATATGAAGATATAATTTTATTGTTAATAAATTAATCATATTAAACTAAGGAGAAAAATATGGAAGATAATAATTTAAAAAGAGAACTTGGACTAACTGCAGCTACAGCTATTGTTGTCGGAAATATGATGGGATCAGGTATTTTTACTTCCCCCCAAAGTCTTGCTCAAGTGGCAAACCCAACAACAACAATTCTTGCTTGGATAATTACAGGAATAGGTTCTGTTCTGCTAGCTCTTTCTTTTGCTAACTTAGGAACCAAGTACCCTGCAACAGGTGGTCCTATAGTATATACCCATAAAGCATTTGGGGAATTTACTGCATTTTTAGTAGCTTGGACATTTTGGATTGGTTCATGGATTGGTAATGCTGCTATAATAACAGCAATAATTAGATATTTAACTCCTTTTTTTCCAATACTATCTTCAAATGGATTAATTGCTTTTTTAGTTTCTTCTGCATTCTTATGGATAATGACCTATATAAATTATAAAGGTGTTAAAGAAGCTGGAATTATTGGAATAATTACTACTACATTAAAATTACTAGTTATACTTGTATTCTTAATAATAGCTGTAATTGGATTTAACCCTGAATATCTTAAGACTTATTCTTCTTCTGAGGTTACTGGATTAGAATCTCTTGCACCTGCAATAGCTGTTACCTTATGGTCATTTGTTGGATTAGAAAGTGCTGTTGTTTCAGGTGGTGAAATAAAAAATCCTGAAGTTAATATTAGAAGAAGTACAGTAATTGGAACAATTTTTGCTTCTATTATGTACTTATTGCTTTCAATTTTAGCTATGGGTGGATTATCCCAAGCAGACCTTGCTTCATCTAATGCACCTTTATCATCTATAATAAACAATATAACTGGAGGCACTTGGGGTGGAGCATTTATATCTATCGGAGTAGTCATTTCAGCCGCTGGAGCTTGTTCAGGTTGGATAATGACAACAGCAAGAATGGCTTATGCAGCCGGTACTGATGGATTATTTCCTAAATTCTTCAGTAAATTACATCCAAAGTTTAAAACTCCTGTAGTAGCTTTATTTATATCCTCACTTTGTACTAACATACTTTTAATTGCTAATTATGTTTCAAGTTTAACTTCAGCTTTCGACTTTATGATAAATCTTGCAACTTTATCATTTATTCCAGCCTATGCTTTAAGTGCTTGTGCTGAAATTATCCTTACATATAAATCAGGAAATAGATTAAGCTTTGGTAGATTTATAAAGCATGCCTTCTTTTCCTTATTAGCATTTGCATATTCACTGTATATAATCTATGGATCAGGATCTGTTTCTGCAATGTGGGTGTTTATATTAATGCTTATCGGAATACCATTTTACGTATATAAAAAATTACAAGATAATAATAATTAATAAAAATAGCTGTAGTGCAATATATGTACTACAGCCATTTTTTATTTTATCTAATTTCTTTTCCAAAAGGCATTAATGATAACTTTGCCAGCTTAAAACATTGTGCAGCAAATGGTATTCCTACAATAGTTACACATAATAAAACTGCACTTATTAAATTACCTATACATAATGCTAAGCCACCAAATAATAACCATAATATATTCAACAGTAGATTTCCTGCACTATCGCTTACAGTAACTACTTCTTTACCAAAAGGTGCAAATTGTAAACTTGCCATTTTAAAACATTGCAATCCCACTGGTATTCCTACTATAGTTAAGCACCAAAGTAATCCTGCAAATAACCATCCCAATGCATTAAAGAATCCTCCAAATATAATCCATATAATATTGCCTAAACAACTCATCTTTATCCCCCTACGATTTTATTTATATATTATATACTACATTTTTAAGTTTTGAATAAACTTTTTCTTAATATAATATAAAAATTTGAAACACACTTAATTTTTTACGACTGTATATACAAAAGTACTTTCATACAATGTAAATATTAAAGGATATCATATATAAAAGTTTATTTTATTTAATATAAATATAAAGGAAAAGAAATTCAGATGATAGATGATTTAAATTTTGTAAAAACTCCAGAATTAAATGTTCTAAATACTATTCCAAGAAAAACTTTGTCTAAGCTTATACTTTTTATAATATCTGTTTGTAATATTTGTATTATTTAATACACTTGGGAATGTATAAAACCATGTGTCCCATGTAAATATTTGGTATAATAAACTTATCGATTTGATTATAGGGGGAATATAACATGAAGATTACTAAAAAGCTTATAAAACCATTTACTACTTTATTACTAGGTGTTTTTACACTTGTCGGTTTAATTGGATGTGGAGATAAAACACCTGTAGCTGAAGGATATTTATGGACTGCTACTAAAGGGGATATAACAATTAATTTAATTGGTACTATGCATCCTGCTCCTAGTACTCATAACTTCTTTAATAAAAAGGTAACTAAAATACTAAAAAATACAGATGTTCTATCTGTAGAAGCTGATATTACTGATATGGCTAAAGTTAATGCTTCTCAAGATAAATTGCTAAACACTTCTGATAAAACAGCTAAAAATCAATTGACTGAGGATGAAATAAAAAAAGTTAATGAAATATTGGCACCATCTAATATGAACATTAGTGCTTTATCTGTATTAACTCCTGCTGGTATAGTATCTATACTTGAAAGCACTATGTATCAAGGAGAAAATTATACTACTTCTTTTGATGAACTACTAATAAAAAAATCTCAAGAAAAAGGTATTGAACTTCATGAACTTGAAAGTGTTGACTTCCAACTTGATTTATTGAATAACTTATATACTTGGGATGATGTAAAAGCCACTATATCAACAGTTGCTGATTCTACAAAAAAAGAAGAAACTACTAAATATCTAAAAGATACTTTTAACGCATATGTTGATGGGAATATAGAATTTCTAGAAGAAGATGTTGCAAATATGAAGAAGGAAGTTCCTGAATTCTATGATGCGTTAGTTACTCAAAGAAATATAAAAATGGCAGAAAATATTGATAAGCTAGTGGAAGATGGAAAAAATCATACTATAGCTGTTGGATGCAAGCACTTTATTGGTGAAGATAGCGTTTTAAAAGAATTAGAAAAGAGAGGCTACACTATAAATAGACTATAGTTGACTTTAACTCATATAAAATATATAATTATTTATACTATTGAATATTTTAGTGCGTTGATTAGAAGTAGTACCATTTAATTATAACTTTAGAGAGCTATTGGTTGGTGGAAAATAGTGTTGTAAACTTGGGAACTTGTCTATGAGCATACTTGTAAAAACAAGTACGGGTAAGCCCGATATAGTTATTGAGTGAGGATATTTTTTTATCCTAATAAGAGTGGTACCACGGAAATTTTACCTTTCGTCTCTTAATATAGAGATGAAGGGTTTTTATTTTTATTACAGATTTTAAGGAGGATTTTTTAATGGGAAACTACGGAACTGCTGTTGATAAAAAATGGCAAGAAAAATGGGAAAAAGAAGAATTATATAAGTTTAATCCTGAAAATTTAGATAAGAAACTTTATACTTTAGAAATGTTCTCTTATCCTTCAGGTAGCCAGTTACATGCTGGTCACTGGTTTAACTATGGACCAGTTGATACTTGGGCTAGACTTAAGAGAATGCAAGGTTATAATGTATTCCAACCAATGGGATTTGATGCCTTTGGTTTACCAGCTGAAAACTTTGCAATAAAGACCGGTATTCACCCTCAAGATTCAACTTATAAGAATATAAAAACTATGGAAGAACAATTGAAGGCTATGGGAGCTATGTTTAACTGGGAAAGCGAAGTAGTGACTTGTGATCCAGAATATTATAAGTGGACTCAATGGTTATTCCTTCAACTTTATAAGAAAGGATTAGCTTACAGAAAGAATGCACCTGTTAACTGGTGCCCATCTTGTAATACAGTTTTAGCTAACGAACAAGTTGTTGATGGTGCTTGTGAAAGATGTAATACTGAAGTTACTAAGAAAGAACTTACTCAATGGTTCTTAAAAATAACTGATTATGCTGATGAATTATTAGATAAATTAGATGATTTAGATTGGCCTGAAAAAACTGTAGCTATGCAAAAGCACTGGATTGGTAGATCTACTGGTGCAGAAGTTACTTTCAAAGTTAAAAACTCTGATTTAAGCTTTGATGTATTTACTACAAGAGTTGATACGTTAAATGGTGTAACTTATGTTGTTTTAGCTCCAGAAAATAAGCTAGTAGATAAACTTACTGCTGATGAGAATAAGGCTGCTGTTGAAGAATATAAAGAACTTGCTGCTAAGCAAAGTGAAATTGAAAGACAATCAATCACTAAAGAAAAAACTGGGGTATTCACTGGTTCTTACGCTATTAACCCAATCAATGGTAGAGAAGTTCCAATATGGATTTCTGACTATGTACTTGCAACTTATGGTACAGGTGCAGTTATGGCTGTTCCAGCTCATGATGAAAGAGACTTTGCTTTTGCTACAAAGTTTAATCTACCAATTGAAAGAGTTATTGCAGCTAAAAATGGTGAAGAAACTGAACTTCCATACTGCGAACATGGTGTTTTAGTTAACTCAGGTGAATTTGATGGATTAGAAACAGCTGAAGCTAAGGAAAAGATAGTTGAAAAACTAGCTTCTCAAAACTTAGGTTCAATGAAGGTTAACTTTAGATTAAGAGATTGGTTAGTTTCAAGACAAAGATACTGGGGAGCTCCAATTCCTATGATCTACTGTGATAAATGTGGAACTGTTCCAGTCCCAGAAGATCAACTTCCAGTTAAGTTACCTTATGATGTTGAATTTGCTCCAGATGGAAAATCACCACTTGCTAAGAGTGAAGAATTTAAGAAGTGTACTTGTCCACAATGTGGTGGAGAAGCTACAAGAGAATGTGACACTTTAGATACTTTCGTATGTTCATCTTGGTACTACTTAAGATATCCTGATAGCAAAAATTCAGAAAAAGCATTTGATCCCGAAATAATTAATAAAATGCTACCAGTTGATAAATATGTTGGTGGTCCTGAACATGCTTGTATGCACCTTCTTTATGCTAGATTCATAACTAAGGCATTAAGAGATATGGGATATTTAACATTTGATGAACCATTTACATCTCTTACTCACCAAGGATTAATCCTAGGACCTGATGGTCTAAAGATGAGTAAATCTAAGGGAAACACAATTTCTCCTGATGATTACATCAAGCAACATGGTTCTGATGTATTTAGAATGTACCTAATGTTTGGTTTTGCTTACACAGAAGGCGGAGCTTGGAGTGATGACGGAATTAAGTCTGTTGCTAGATTCGTAGATAGAATTGAAAGAACTCTTGATTCTGCTAATGAAGCTATTAAAGCTGGAAATGGTAAGTCTTCTATAGATAAGGCTGAAAAAGAACTAAACTTCTGGAGACATACTGCAATAAAGGGTGTTTCTGAAGATGGAGATAAGATGCAATTTAACACAGCTATAGCAAGAATGATGGAATTCGTAAATGCATTATCAAAATACATGCAAGAAGAAACTAAGAATCTTGATTTCTTAAAGGAAGTTATCTTAGACTTCATCAGATTACTTGCACCATTTGCTCCTCACTTCTCTGAAGAACAATGGAACTTAGCTGGCAACGCTACATCAGTATTTAATGAAGCTTGGCCGACTTTTGATCCTAAGGCTTTAGTTAAGGATGAAGTAGAAATAGCTATACAAATTAATGGTAAGATAAAAAATAGAATAAATGTTGCTTCTGACCTTGATGAAGAAGGAATTAAAGCAGCTGCTTTAAACGATGACGTTATTAAACAAAATACTGAAGGAAAAACAGTTGTTAAGGTAATTGTTATAAAAGGTAGATTAGTTAATATAGTTGTTAAATAATTGAAAGAGTGTATCTAAAAATTTAGATACACTCTTTTATCTTTGTGTACTAACAACCATTAATTATAGCCGTAACTAATGGTTGTTCTACTATTAACTATTCCATCCCTTGGTTAAGTACTTCTTTAAATCCAGCTAAAACCTTACTTACTAGTTCTTCATCTAACTGCTCATAGAACTTAATATATCCTGATTGATCTAATGCTTCTGATAAATCCTTACACATAGCCATCCATGTCTCTGGTACATATACCCAAACTATTTCATCATATTTACAACTCAATAAAAAGTGTTCCATCCCAAAGAAGGAATATTCTTTAATATCATGTAATTTATTAAGCTTAATGTAATCTTCTACTACCTGCATAGATAGTTTATATTCATATATATCTGTATAAAAGAAATCAAAACTATCTTTTGAGGCATTGAATGCATCGCCTACTATAATTTCTATCTTTTCATTTTCTCCAAAATTTCTTTTATAAAGCTCAACTACATCCTTACTAATTTCATACACAACTACTTTTTCAACATCTTGCTTTTTAGCTAACTCCTGAGCTACATATCCTAATCCTAAACCTACAACACCAACTTTGCCAGTTGCAAACTTTATAAATTCATATGATCCTTCTATTTCTTTAGGACTTAATCTCATCCAAACTCTTTTATTTTCTCCTATTAACTCTGGTATTGGTCCAATAACATTATCATTTTTCGTATATAAGTATCCTTCAACTTTACCATTTAAAGAATCTCTTTTTAAAATTTCAAATCCCCCTATTGCTCCACTATCTATTTTATCTTCATACTCTTTTATTTTATCTATTATAAATTCTTTATTATACGGTAACATTAAATCAATTCCCCTTGCTGTAGTTATTTGTATTTCAAGTATAATAACTTTACATATTAGTTAAACTATACATGATAATATTATAACCATAACTAATAACTATGAATAGTATTAATATAAAAACTTCTTGAAAAAATTTGAAGTTATGTTATACTAGTTGTAGTGATATATATTATCAATTAATAGAAATTATAAGTAGGTGAAGTTAATGAAAAATCTAACTATAAACGAAGAAGCATATAAAGAATTTAAAGAATTCTTAGACGAAAATAAAGTTGAATCTTATAATATTAGAATCAACTTAGGAGGATATGCATGTAGCGGTCCTGTTTTTAATATTTCTGTAAGTGAAGCAACAGATGCAGATGTAACAGAAGTTGTTAACGACATTACTTTTATTATGGAAAAGAGCTTAGTTGATGAATTCGGTGGATTCATTATCGTTTCAAGCGAAGAAAATCAAGGTAGAGGACTTTCATTAAAACCAGTAATCGCTCCAGAAGGTAGCGGATGTGGAAGCTGCGGTGGCGGTTGTCACTAATTTAAGCATAAAAAGGATGTTGCAATTTTAGCAACATCCTTTACTCTATCTAATATATTCCCCTACATTTTCTTTTGTAACAATTACATGTGGAATTCTTATATATCTTGCATCTATACCGTTATCCTTATCTAATATACTTTCTGATGACACTCTCAAAGCAGTATCAAATATAGCTTTACCTTGTTTATAGGCATCACTAATTACTGTCCCTGTCATTTCTCCATTATCTATTGCTTTAAGAGCATCCTTAATTCCATCTACTCCTACAATTAAAGGCATATTATTTTTAATTTTAGACTTATTTAATACATCTATTGCTCCTAAAGCCATATCATCATTATTACTAATAATAAGTTCTACTTTATCGTTATATTTTTCAATCCATCTGGCCACTTTTTCTGACGCTTCAGTTCTTGACCAATTAGCAACCTCACTACCTAACTTTTCTACTTTAATTCCATTGTCTACTAATCTTTTTATGCTATATTCAGTTCTTATTGAAGCATCTTGATGTCCTTGCTCTCCCTCTAACATAACATACTGTATTTTTCCATCACCATTCTTATCAACATCACTTGGATTATTTTTATATTTTTCTATTACTATATCTCCCTGCATCATCCCTGATTGTTCTGCTTGCGCACCAACATAATATACTTTATTCCACATATTCATATCTTCTTCTACTGGCTCTCTGTTAAAAAAGATAACTGGTATATTAGCATTTTTTGCTTTATTAATTATTGTTGCCGCAGATCTTCTATCAACAAGATTTATGCACATTACATCATATCCTTGATCAATAAACATATCGACTTGCTCATTTTGATTATATTGGTTAGACTTTGCATCCTCTACATTTAAAGTTATACTATAACTCCCCTCACTTCTTTTTTCTTTTGTTATATTTTCTATATTAGATATAATGCTAGAAATAAAAATGTCATCTTGCTCATATACGCTTATTCCTATTTTTATATCATTTAAATCTTCCTCTTCATTATTACGGCTATTACATGAAATTAATGAACTATACATATAAATAGTTGATAATACTAATATAAATCTTCTCATACTCTTTCTCATCTTTATACCATCCTAACCATATTATTTCTATTTTATAAAAGGAAATAGTATTTTTTGATTATCATTCCAATACATATTACTTTTATTAATAATAGAAAAGTCTATTGTTTTGCCACTAGTATCTTTATTATTTAGTTTATCTACAGCTATCTTTACCCCCAAATAGCCTAAATTAAATTCATTTTGTACCGCAACTGAATTAATGATATCTTCTTCTAAATAAGATAATATTTTGTTTGTTCTCCCCATTCCATACAACTCTAACTCTAATTTATTTCCCTTTTTAATCTGAGCTAATTCTTCTAATATATCTCTTTCAAATGTAACTAAAACATCTATATCTTCTGACTTTATAAAACTATTTATCTGTTGACCAAAAGTACCAATATTTCTCTCTACATTTAACTCTTTACAATTATTTTTACTATAGTTCATTTCCGATAAAAATCCTCTGTACATATCCTGCAAATTACTTTTATTTTTATTAGTTACTATTATTCCTATGTTATTTCTTGTATTTCCGTTTCTAATAATTTCATCTGCAATCTCTTTACCAACTTCTTCATTATCACAGGATATTATAGGCATACTCTCAAAATCAGTAATCTCAGAATTTATTAAGACAATAGGAACATCTTTATATACTTCTTTAATCGTCTCAGTTAACTTATTACTATCTGATGGATCCAATAATATTGCATCCACCTTACTTCTAACTTCTTTTTTTATTAAATCTATTTGAGCTTCTACTTCATTATCATTAGCTAAAATATAACTTTTAACTTCTACTCTCATGTCTTTGGCAGCTTGATTTATGCCTTCTGCTATTACTTTTATATCTTCACTCTTGCTTGTATCCGATATATAAGCAATATTATATATTACTTCTCTATTATCACGTCTTAATAAAAAGTCTAGAATAAACAAAAATAGTATTATTGCTATTCCTATAAAAATTACAAATATCTTCTTCTTTTGTTTACTCATTTTTCTTGTTTCCCCCCTTTTCATAGTCATCATACTTTATTATAGGTATGTGTATTTTTATAGAGGTTCCCTCATCTGGCTCACTATTAATCTCTAGTCCATATATAGATCCAAAATATAATTTTATTCTTTCATTAACATTTCTTATTCCAACACCAGAGCCTTTTTTGCTAGCATGTACCTTTTTAAGCAATGATTCTACAATATCTTCTGTCATTCCAGGTCCATTATCCCTCACCTCAATAATAGCCTCATTATTTTCACTATAAGCCTTAATATCTATCTCTCCATCCCCATCCATATACTCCATACCATGATATATAGCATTTTCTACTAACGGTTGTACTACCAATTTGATACATGCTAAATCTAAAACATCATCTTCAGCTTGTATTTTATATGAAAACTTATTCTTATAACGTATATTTTGTATTGTTAAATAATTGCTTACATGCTCTAATTCATCCTTTAGCTTTATTACATTCTTTCCTTTACTTAAGCTTATTCTAAAAAATCTTGCTAATGCTGTAACCATAGTTACTGCTCCTTCATACCTTTCCCCTTCTACCATCCACACTATGGAATCTAATGTGTTATAAAGGAAATGAGGATTTATTTGCGCTTGAAGAGCATCTAGTTCAGTCTTTCTCTTTAACTCTTGCTCTCTAACTATATTATCCATGAGTAAATTCATCTGAGCCACCATTGAGTTTATAGCTTTACCTAGGTGTTTTACTTCATATGAACCTGATGTAGAAAAATCAATATCTCTTACACCCTCTTCAAATTTTCTAACTTTATTTTCTAAACTTTTTATAGGAGTTGCTATTCTAGATGATACTACTATATTTATTATTGTTAATATTAATACACCAAAGAATATAATTAGAACTAAAAATATTCTCATATGGCTATAATTTTCTGTAATATCCTTCATAGGGGTTACTGCTACTATCTTCCACCCAGTATACCCAACAGTTTTTGTTGTAACTACTCTTTCTTCATCATTAAAACTTTCTACTATAGTTCCATCTTCATAATTTACAGCTTCCTCATTATTTTCATTCATCAAATTGGAATAGATAAGCTGTTGCCTTGGATGATAAATTATCTCCCCCTTACTATCTACTAAATAAACATATCCTGATTTACTTATATCTATATTTTTAAATATTTGCTCTATCCCACTAAAATTCATATCTACTAATAATATACCTTGGCTTGTCTCACCATTATAGGTTAACTCTACAGCCCTACTTAATGAAACAACCCACCGATATCTATATGATGGATCTACAAAAAGATTCTGTACATGTGGCGTAGAAAAATGTAGATTTTCTTTTTTATTTACAGCATTAATAAACCAAGCGTTATCTCTAGGCTCTATGGATTCTTTTAATTCCTTAAAAGGATATCCTGCTACTATTTCTCCATACTTTGAAAATAACGTTATGCTTACAAGAAAATCTTTATTAGTTTCATATAATAAATTCAATTCATTATCTATACTATCTTTAGAAAAATCTACTTTTTTAATTACGTTATAGTACATTCCATCAGATATTTTCATTATATTTCTTAGGTAGCTATCTAAATTTAAATTTACCTGATTAACTATAGCTTTATTATTCTTAGATATTATTTCTTCATTTAATCTAACAAATCTAATATATAAAATTTCACCTAATGTAATCATTCCTATTACAGCAATTATTGTGAATGATATGGAAATTATGTATTGTATACTTTTGTTTTTATATAAATTTATCTTCTTCATAGTTATTACCTACTTAACGTTTCTATACTTTGAGGGAGATACTCCAAATTTCTTTTTAAATACATAACTAAAATAATTAGCTTCAGTATATCCAACTTTTTCTGCTATCATATATGACTTATAGTCTGTTGTATTAAGTAAATTTACAGCCTCATTTAATCTGATACTTGTTAGATAGTTTATAAAATTACTACCAGTCTCCTTTTTAAATAAAGTAGAAAAATAGGTTGGACTAACATGTAGCTGAGAACAAATAGCTTCAACAGATAGTTCAGGATTACTATAATTTTGGTTAATATATTCCTTTGCTTTTTCAATTAATAATTTGGAAGAATCCATTCTTTCTCTTTTAATTAAATTATTAATTCTTATTGATTTTTCTATAAACCACTCTTTAGCTTGATTTATAGAATTAAAATCATCTAAGTGACTATAACAATTAAAACCTTCCCCAAAAATCTCTTCCACTTTAATATTGTAAGCTTGTACCACTTTTAATAAGGATGTTGTTATTTCTATAAAATAAATTTTGTACTTATTAAAAGGCAATAGCAGCTTTTCTATTCTACAAAATAAGTTGCTTATAGAGTCCTTTATTTCTCCACCCGATTTTAACTTAATAACATTTAATAGCTCTCTCTCATCATTTTCATCAAATTGAAGTTGAACTGAATTATCTGGTTCCACATCTTCAATATATATAGCTTTTCCTGTTCCTAATACCATTCTGTAATGGAGTGCATTTCTGGCCATTTTATAGGAAAATCTAATTCCCTCATACTCTCTAACTATCTGTCCTATGCCGGCGGATACTTTCTGCCCTAATACTCTTTCACAATTTTTACAAACTTCATTCAATCCATTAATCAAATTTATAATTCCATCTTTATTATCTAAATTACTAATTATGATAACCTTTCCAGAATAGATAAAACTAATAGTTTCACAATAATTAACCAATATCTCATCAACTATTTGTTTAATTGATATATCAACAAAATCGTTTTCTTTGTGCTCATTACTAACTATAAGTTTATCGTTATATAGAACACCAATAGCAAAGTATGGAAAATTAAACTCTACTCCAACCTTCTTACCGGCTTGTACCCAACTGTTACCTTCTATTCTTCCCTCTATAGTCCCAACCAAAAACTTTTCTTTCATTATTGGAAGACTTTCAAGATAATATTTATTTAACTTCTCAAAATTCTTTTTTTCATTATACTCTTCATCCATAGTATTCTTTAACTTCTTTAAAACCTCAATTAATTCTATAGAATTTATAGGTTTCAAAACATATTCAACTACATTTATTTTAATAGCTTTATGGGCATATTCTAAATCATCAGAGCCTGAAAAAATTATAATCTTAGTTGATGGAGATTCCTTATATACATATTCCCCCAATTCCAATCCATCCATAAAAGGCATCTTAATGTCTGTCATAATTATATCTGGCTGAAACTTTTCAACTTTATCTATGGCATCCTTTCCATTTTCAGCATCACCTACTACTGTAAATCCATACTTCTCCCAATCAATCTTCTTTATTATTCCATGCCTTATTTCTTCCTCATCATCTACTATCAATACCTTATACAAGTTCATGAACCTACCTCCTATTTATGATAGATTTTTTCTTTTGATACATTTTATACCTGAAAATATTATCTCATCACATTAATATATATTCAACGTAATAATTTTATATTAAACTTATTTTTATACGACAAAAAGTAGAGAATATAAAATCCTCTACTTCTACTATCTATTAAAATATTGCTCCAAATAATATTGAGAACCCTAAAAGAACTAGAACTCCAACTATAAATTTGTCAACGCTTTCAACAGATACATCTATCTTTCCATATAAGCAATCTCTAAAATCTTTTTTTACTTCTTTTTCTGGTACATTTTCATCTGTAACTTCATTACTCATACTATCACCTACTTTTTAGTTAGATACTTTCTAACGTCCAATGAAACTGCTACTATAATAATTAAACCTCTTATTATAAATTGCCAATAAGCATTAACTCCAATGAAATTAAGACCATAGTTGATAACTTGAAGAAGTACTGCACCTATTAATACTCCAGGTATTGTACCTACACCACCTGTAAATGACACACCACCTACAACACAGGCTGCTATAGCATCAAGTTCATAGTTTAAACCAGTAGCTGTAGTAGTTGAACCAGCTCTACCTGCTTCCAAGAATCCAGCAACACCGTAAAGAATACCTGAAATTATGAATATTATCATTATATTCTTAGCTAAGTTAACACCAGATACGGCTGCTGCTTCTGGATTTCCACCTATTGCAAACATATTCTTACCAAGCTTTGTCTTATTCCAAATAAACCACATTATTCCTGCTACAACTGCTAAATATATTATTAAATAAGGAAGTTCAATTGGTCCTAACTTAATTGATCCGTTAACAAAATTTGTATATCTCTCATCTAAATTCGCAACTGGTTGTGCTCCTAGTGGAGGTCTATCTATATATAGACATGATATACCATAAGCAATAAGCTGAGTTCCTAATGTAATAATGAAGGCATGTACTTTAAGTTTAGCCACACCAAATCCATTAATTGCTCCAAAAATACCACCTATAATTACTGCTGCTAATAATGGTAGTATTAATGGTAATGCTGGTAAATCAGGATACATTCTTGCAGCATAAGTCGTAGATTGTAAAAGTGATGCTGATACAATTGCTGTTAGCCCTAAAATACGTCCTGCTGATAAGTCTGTACCTTGTAATACTATAAGTCCTGCAACCCCTAGTGCTAAGATACCACGAGTTGATGCTTGGCTTAAAATCTTTGTAAAGTTGCTAATTGATAAAAATGATGGCTCCTTTATTATAAAGAATACTATCATTGCTGCTAAAACTATATATAAAGCATAATTAACTAAAAAATTCGTTACCTTTTCTCTGTTTATTTTTGCTTGTTCCATCTTCTACACCTCAATCTTAAATATATTTAGCTGCTAAAGTCATTATCTTTTCTTGATCTAATTTATCTGTGTCCTCTATTCCTGCAACTTTTCCATTTGACATTACAAGAATTCTATCACATATACCTAATAACTCAGGCATTTCTGAAGATACCATAATTACACCTTTACCTTTATTAGCCAAATCAATTATTAGTTGATATATTTCGTATTTAGCTCCTACATCAATACCTCTAGTAGGCTCATCTAACAATAATATTTCTGGATTGGTTAATAGCCATCTACCTATGATTACCTTTTGTTGATTACCTCCAGATAAACTTCTAATGGCAGTTTTTTGAGTTGGAGTTTTAACCTTCATACTATCGATTGTCCACTTCGTATCTTCTGTCATTTTTTTATTATCTAAGACACCAAACTTACTATAACTATCAATATTGGCTATTGTTGCATTAAACTTTATATCTAAGCCACCAAATATACCTGTTGCTCTTCTTTCTTCGGTTAATAATGCAAATCCATTTTTAATTGCTGCTCTTGAATCTTTATTATTTACTGGTTTTCCATGTAGTAAAATTTCCCCACTACTCTTATGAGCTATACCAAATATAGTTTCTATTAACTCAGTTCTTCTAGATCCAACCAGACCTGCAACACCCAAAATTTCTCCTTTTCTTAACTTGAATGATGCATCAATTACTGATGGCTGATATGCACCTGTAAGATTCTTAACTTCTAATATTGTTTCTCCTGGCTTATTAGTTTTAGGAGGGAATCTATGAGTTAAATCTCTACCAACCATTAATTTAATAATTTTATCTGTTGTTAGCTCTTTTGCTGGCAACGTGTCTATCCACTTTCCATCTCTCATAATTGTAACATCATCTGAAATTTGAAGAATTTCTTCCATCTTATGAGATATGTAAATAAGACCACACCCTTTTGCCTTAAGCTTATTCATTATTTTAAATAAATGATCAACCTCTTCTTGAGTAAGAGATGAAGTAGGCTCATCAAGTACTAAAATCTTAGCATTATATGAAGCTGCTTTCGCTATTTCAACCATTTGTCTTTGTGAAACAGAAAGCTTGGCCATTTTTTCTCTTGGATCAACATCTATCTCTAAATCATCGAAGATTTTTTTAGTCTCTTCGTACATTATTTTCTGACTTACAATTCCATTTTTACTTGGATATCTTCCAAGCCATATATTATCCATTACATCTCTTTGTAAAACTTGATTTAATTCTTGGTGTACCATTGAAACACCATTCTCCATCGCTTGCTTTGGATTTGAAAACTTACATTCTCCTCCATCTATAAGAATTTTACCTTCATCTTCTATATAAACACCAAATAAACATTTCATTAATGTCGATTTACCTGCACCATTTTCGCCCATTAAGGCATGTACAGTACCAGGACGTACCTTAAGTTGTGCATGGTCTAAGGCCTTTACCCCTGGAAAGCTTTTGCATATATCAATCATCTCTAACACATACTTCGATTTTTCCATAACTGCTTTCACCACTCTTTTTGCATATTTTATAAGTTACACTATATTTTAAAAATATAGTGTAACTTTTAACTAACTTCTTTAAAGACTACTTCTTTATATATTCTTGATAAGGAATACGAACTGCTACACCTGTATCATCAAACTTATAGTCAGTACCTTCTGTAGCACTCTTACCAGATGCTAAATTCATACCACATTCATAAAGAGCTTTTGCCATAGCTGGAGCATCTTGAAGAACAGAACCTGTCATAAATCCTTTAGCTATCAAATCTTGAGCTGCTGCTGTTGCATCAACACCTACAACAGGAATAGTCTTAGCTGCATCACCATTGTTATATCCAGCTGCTTGAAGAGCTGCTATTGCACCTTGAGCCATACCATCATTATTAGCAATAACCACTTCAATTCCGTTACCATATCTTGATAACCATGCTTCCATGTTGTTTTGAGCTAAATCTTGTTGCCAGTTACAAACTTGGTTTGCTAATTCTTCTGTCTTAATTCCAGCATCATTTATAGTAGATACAGAGTACTTAGTTCTTGCAATAGCTTCTGGATTATCTGGTTCACCTTTAAGCATTACATATTGCATTACTCCATCACCATTCTTATCTAAAGATGGATTAGCTTTCCATTGGTCTGCAAGAATTTTACCTTGTAAAACACCTGCTTCTTGTGCATTAGTTCCTATAAATACAGCTTTATCATAAGCTTTTATAGACTCTGTAGCCGGCTCTCTATTAAATAAAACTACTGGTTTTCCTGCATCTTGTATCTTCTTAATTACTGTTGGTGCTGCACCAGTATCTACAAGGTTTACCATTAATAAATCAATATCTTTTTGTAGTATTGTATCTATAGTATCGTTTTGTATTGATTGGTCACCCTTACCATCAATAAATTCAAATTCAACCTTACCTTCATTTTCTTTTTGAATTTCTTGTAAGCTTTGACGTACTGTTGAAATATAAGTATCATCGAACTTGTATAGGAATACTCCTACCTTTACTGGATCACCAGATGCTGTACTTCCACCATCTTTACCTCCACATCCAACGAATAAGCCACCAATCATTAAAGTTGCTGTAGCCATAGCAAGTAATTTTTTAATCTTTCTCATTTTTTACCCTCCATCCATAATTGAAATCTTTTGAAATCTTGATTACGTTTTCATTTTAATTCTAATTTCCTTTTTACTCCATACAAAATTCTTAACACTTTTATCGAATTTCTAAGATGTTATATAAAAGCTGAGGCCGATATTTATTTTGCTTGTTCCGTCGCTGTACTCCAAGTAACAGAAATATAAATATCTATTACCATCGTACTTAAGGTAATAAAAAAGAGAGCCTTAAAGCTCTCTAAAATGTAAAATCACTATTTATGTACTTTTGATTAATTTCATTTATGTCTTCTAATATCTCTATCCAGTAATATTTTTTTATAATAGCTTTTTCCCTATCTTCTATATCTACTGAAGATAAGTTTTTATCATAAAATTCATTATAATAGCTATCTATATTGTTAGAAATTATCAGGATAGAATTAAAGTTTTCTAATGTTTTTCCTGTTAATTCAACTTTATATGATTGAGTTTTCATCTCTTCGTCCATTAAACTTCTAAAGTATTCTTCTATAGTTCCATATATATCATTAAACACTACATTATTTTTATCTATCTTTTTCTTACCAAAATCTAATATGGATATGTTCTCTTCATAAAAAGAATACTCATCCCAAAGGCTAACCATACTATCAGATAACTCACCATAGTTTTTATATAATTTTAACAATTCCATGTTATCTAGGCAACCAACCTTTATAGCATTATTTAATATTTCATTATTAGTTTTATTTGTAGATTTAATCTTCTCTATATTTGTATATGATTCTCTACCAATCCTATATTTAAATTTATAATTATTTATAGAAATATAAACGTTTACCAAAAAACTTATCAATAAAATAACAACTACAAATAACATATAGTCACCTGGTCTTCTGACCCTCTTAAACATATTATATCCCCCCTATTTTATTTAATTTTATCATAAATCTCCCCTTTTAACCATAGTTACTTTCTAAGTTGTTTCTCTATTCATATCTCTTACTACTTCTCTTACTAAATCTAAAGCAAAAACTTTGTCTTCATTTACCTTGCTTTTTTTATTTATTCTTTGTATTTCACCTACTGGATTCTTTAGTGAAAATTCTTCATTTCCAGTTAACACCCAAATAATTTTTTTATTTAATGGCCTAACCTTTAATTCCTTTTCACCAACTCCATCAGTAAAGTATATGACAATGCTATCCCCTAAATTCTTTTCTCTAATATATTGAAAAACTGGAGAAAATTCAGTTGAACCATTCTTTTCTGACCTTGGCTTTATATCCTTAGGAGACCTTAAAGAATATATTCTTCTAATCTCATTATCACATTCTACTACAGTAATTTTAGCTTCTCTATTTCTTACTATAGCTAATATTTCTACCATTATCTTTCTTATATCTTCATCAGTCATACTAGCACTAATATCTATAGCTATAATTAATTCAGGAATATGATTTGCAAGCTTTCCCCTTAAATCCATTCTATCGGGCTGTCTTCTATCTCTTCTAGTTATTGTTTTTCTATAACCCGATTTAACAGTAGGAATCATTCTCTTAAGTATATTCTGCCATGATAATTCTTCTTTCTCTTCAAATTTACTTATTAGCTTTAATATTTCATCTGGTTTCCCACTACTTTTAAGACTTAAAGCTATCTTTTTTACATTTTCTTTTACGTTATTATCACTTACATCTATGTTATCCCAAATTTCATGAGCCTTAGCAATATCTACTTCCCTTGCTAAACTATCACTATTTTTATCCTTTGATAACTTTTCTATTCGTTCTTCAATACCCTTCTGAATTTCTTTTGAATACTCCTCAATACTTCTATTTTCTTTTAATTCAATATTAAATTCTCTATTTACTCTATCTATCCTATAAGCTTCCATTGGCATGTTCTTTACAAACTGATTTATAGAAATATCTATAGCCATTGATATTACTTCATTGCTATATTTATTTTTAAGATCATTTACTCTTTCATAATGCATATACATCATGTGATATATTTCATGTTTAAATAAAGCTGCCATTTCTTTTTTATCACATTGTAGAAATAGTAATGGGTTAAAGTACATAGTAAACCCATTTATTTTGGGTATTGTTGCTAATGGCCATGTAATATCAACTCTTATTTCTCTTTCAATCTTTATCATAAAGCCACCAAAAAAGTTGTCTTCACTACTAAGCATATCTATTATTACTTTTCCAACAAGGTCAAAAAACTCTCTTTTAAAGTCATCTCGTATATCTTCATTTTTTTCAATTTTTAACGCCTTGCTAAACAAGGCATCTCTTTCTTCTATAAATGTCATATTATCACCTATTCAGACTATAGATAAATATTAAAGAAAGCATCTATAAATCCATCACAATCTAATAATTCTTCATATAAATATTTAGGATAATCCTTCTTTATTTCTTTCATTATTCCTAATCTTAAATCTCTAGGATATATCATTAATAAATCAGAGAATAATTCTATACTTGAATCTTTCATGTTATCTCCTAAATAGTTTAAGCAATTTTTAGCTAAAATATATAGTCTTGAATGGGACTCATTTAATAAATCAGCTCTTAATTCAACTGGTAAAACTTCATGATCAAATAAATCTTCCATTGATATTAATGGATTTTTAATATTAGAAATATAATTAGCAAAATCAGTAGATATACTTTCACCTACATTTCCTCTAACTACGTTTAATAATGTATTTATTGAATAGCTAGAACCTTTAGCTTTATATAACTTATAAGCCTTTGATATTCTCTCCCAGCTTCTTGGAGTAGCCTTTAAGCTTTCTCTTGAGTTTGGTGTATGAAGATATTCTGGGAATGTAGATATAAACTCAATTATATCAGGATGTATATTTCCATTATTCATCCCCCACTTTATCCACTCTTTAATATCTGATTCCATTTGTAGCCAAACAAATCTATCCTCTTGAGCTGGATCCATATCTACAACTTGATATTCACTTTCATAAAAACCTTCATATCTGTTAGATGGATTCATGGCAGCAATTATATTTACGCCTTTATCTAATTTATATCCATTAATTTCTCTATTAAGAATTAAATTCATAAGTTCTTGCTGAACTGCATGGTCACATCTATTTAATTCATCTATAAATAGTAATACTTCCTCCCCCTTTTTAACTGCTTCACTTATTTCAGCTAATTTATGATGAGTAGCATATACAGTAAATCCATTTATTACTGTTGGAAGCCCTCCAATTTCTCCTTCTTTTAAAAGGTTAGCATCAATAGTTACTAGATGATAATTGTATTCTTTAGCAACTCTATGAGCTAAGGCCGTTTTTCCTATTCCACTTTCACCTATAACAAGAGGTACTTCTCTAGATTCTATTACTAATTTAATTGTGTCTAATACTTCTGTAAACTTCATTTTTTCTTCCTCCTGATTATTTTGAAAGTATGTGATCTACCACTAGCTTTTTAGCTCTCTTACTACCAAATTCCCATACTAATTTACCTTTATCCATTTCAAGTACCTCTAAATCTAAGAAGTCTTTCATATACTCTTCATCTATATCATCTTTTTCTAACTTTTCCACCAATACTTCAACTACTAGTTCAGGTTCTATTGATTCATAAAGGTACTTTACTATATTTATGTTATCTCCAATAAAAATCTTCAAATCATCTAAATCATAATTGTTTATAAAGTGAATTGCTTCTTCACTTTTAATTATAGCTTCCCTATTTACTCTTAATGAAGGATTATTTATAAATCGTATAGCTCCCCAGTAATTATCAATAGCTCTTAGCTGCACCTCTTCAGATGGATTTTTTATATATTTAATAGAATCATAATCTTTTTCAACTGCAACAATACATAGTTCCTCACTTGGATCTTGTATGTATTGAATTGCCCATCCCTTTGTCTTTACAGCCTCTTCCTGAACTTTATATGATGGATTTTCTATTAATTTTAGTGAATTCCAAAGAAGTTTTACAGCCATTATTTGAAGTTCTTCTTCTAAATTCTCCATATATTCTATTGATAAAGGATTGCTTTTTATTGCTTCCTTTTTTAATTCAAAGGATGGATTATCTATAAACTTAATAGCAATTCCACTTTTCTTAACTGCTACCTTCAAAATCTCGTAACTTGGATTTTCTAAATTTTCTATAATCATTGGATTTTCTTTTACTTGTTTTAATAAAACTTTATCTTCCATTGCTTTTCTCCCAAAATATAATATATTATAATTTTATATTATTTAATAATTATTATCAAGTAATAAGATTAACAAATAAAAAGTTATTGCAAATTTGCAATAACTTTTTCTAACTGTCTCTATACTTTTCTATATCTTTCTTTATAGCATAAAGAAGATTATTTAATTCCCACACTTCTCCATCCTCAATCAATTTATTTAAAGCCTTTTCATGCCTACTTGCTTCTACTCCTCTGCCTAAAGATGTTAATGTAAGAATACCACTCATAATATTAGATATAATATCTGACTTAACCTCAAACAACTTCTGAGCATCCTTAATTTCATCTTTAATTTCAAGCATTTCTTCATCAAGTCTAAAAGCAGCATCTGCAGCACTCTTTAGTTTATCTTTTAATTCCTTAGGTATTTGTTGTTTATACTTATAATTTAAAGAATGTTCAATTGTTGCCCAAAAGTTCATAGATAGAGTTCTTATCTGAAATTCCGCTAAAATCTCTACCGGTCCACTTGCCATATTTACTGGATACTTAATTATCATATGATAGCTTCTATAGCCACTAGGCTTAACATTCATTACATAATCTTTTTCATATAATATCTGCATGTCTCTTCTGCCACGTAGTATTTGTACAACAGTGTCTATATCATCAACAAACTGACACATTATTCTTATTCCTGCTATATCTTCTAGCTCATATGCTACTCTATCTATAGGAATTCCAAATTTATTTACTTTTTCTAAAATACTAGATACCTCTTTCACTCTGCCTGTTACAAACTCTATAGGGGAATATTCATTTTTTCTTCTATATTCTTTTCTTATACTCTTCAGCTTTACCTTTAATTCCTCTACTGCTTGCTCATAGGGCATGAGAAAACTTTTCCAATCATTAATAGCCATAAAATCACCCTCGTATATTCCTTCAGATACATTATATCAAAAACTTATAATATTGTAGATAATCTTTTATCTTTAATAGATTTTTTAATATGTTATAATTTAGTATATATTATAGAAATATGTAGAGGTGTGTAAATGAAACAACTAGATATACTAGAGCATACTTTTGATAAAACAATAACTTGCCCTGTTTGTTCAAGTAAATTTGAAATCAAATGTGTAAAGTCTAAATCTCCAAGAATATTATCTAAAGATAGTGACTTTTTTATACGATATAAAAGTATTAACCCTTATTTTTATGATGTTTGGATATGTAACTCTTGTGGATATTCAGCAATGAAAATAGATTTTCTAAAAATAAAAAGTTACCAAAAAGATTTAGTTTTAAAAAATATAACATCAAAATGGAAACCTAGAATATATCCAGATGTTATGACTGCGGAACTAGCTATTGAAAAGTATAAGCTAGCTCTTATTACTGCTTTATCTATGGAAAAGCAAAACAGCACAATAGGGATGATATTAATAAAAATATCTTGGATGTATAGATTATTAAATAATAATCAAGAAGAATTAAAGTATCTTTCACAAGCATTAACTGCATTTGAAAATGCTTATATTAATGAAAACTTTCCTATGTATGGGCTTGATCGTGATTCCCTAACTTATTTAATTGGGGACTTGAATAGGAGATTAAATAATAATGATATAGCTCTCCAATGGTATTCAAAAGTAATCACTACAATTGGTGCTTCTTATCGCGTTAAAGAACTTGCAAGGACAGGTAAAGATTCAATAAAAGGTAACTAAACTTGAGAATTTTGTAATATTTTCAAGTTTTGTGACTTTTTTATGTTATAATACATTTTACAGGGATATAAAGGGAGGATTACTATGGGATTATTTACAAATAAAAAAACTACACCTACTTCTAATGTACCGGTTGAAAATACTGTTACTGAATCAAACACTACATCTGTAATAACAGATCAGGTAAAACAAGAAATTAATTCTTTAAGAAATACAAGCAATAATATTGCTTCATCAATAAACGAGGTAACTGATTCAGTAAATACTTTAAGTAACGCTACTGTTTCTCAAAGTCAAGAGATTGATACTGCTGCAACAATACTTAGAGACTTCAGTGATAACATGGAAAAGTTAGCTTATAATGTAACTAATGTTCAAATTAAAGTATATGATACTGATGAACTATCCAATAAAGGTATAACTTCTATTGAAAAATTAGATTCATCATTAAATGACTTGCAAAGTGCATTTACTGTATCAAGCTCAACAGTAAACGAATTAGTATCTAAGTTAGAATCCGTTAATACAATTACTGATTCTATTAGCCAAATAGCAGGACAAACTAACTTACTATCTCTAAATGCTGCTATAGAAGCTGCTAGGGCTGGGGAAGCTGGTAAAGGCTTCTCAGTAGTTGCAGGTGAAGTTAGAAAGCTTGCAGATAACTCTAAACAAGCAGTACAAAGCATAACTAAAATCCTTGAAGAAATTAAGAAGGATATACTTAATGCTTCTACAGCAATGAATAGAGGAAATGAAGCTATAAATATCCAACAAGAAACCTTAAGTGAAACCAAAGATAGCTTCCAATGTATAAAATCTTCTATAGATGATGCTACTAATGAAATTAATGATTGTATAGAAAACCTTGCTATGGCTTCAGCTCAAAAGGAAGAAGTATTAACTGCAGTAGAAAAAGCAAATTCTATTTCTCAAGAACATACTGCCTTAGCTGAAGAAATTGCTGCAACAATGGATCTTCAAACAAGTAACATAGAAGAATTCAATTCAACTTTAAATTCATTAGCAAAAAAAGTTGCTGAATAAATATATAAATATATAAATATATAAATATATAAATATATAAATATATAAACATATAAATATAACAATATATAAACATATAAATATATAAATAAAGAAGGTTTATTTCAAACCTTCTTTTATAATATCCTTTTAGGAGAAAAATTTATAAAATCTGCTGATGTTAATATATATTCAACTCCATCAATATTTCCATTTAAAACACGTGATAGCGCTACTCCATGCAAATGACCATAAATTACTTTCTCTACGTTATATTCTTTTAATATTTTTTGAACTTCAGACTCTTCAAACTTCTCATTTGTTGGAGGGTAATGTAACATCACTATAAACTTTTGATACCCAGCTCCTTTAGCTGCATCTAAAGATAATCTTAATCTAACTAATTCTCTTAAATATATTTTTTTATCCTTCAATGTAAATTTATCTGAACCGGGACATACCCATCCTCTAGTACCGCAAATTGCATAATCTTCATATACATAAAAGTTATTTTGAAGAAACTTGGTGTTCTCATATAATTTATTTAATTTTGTTATACTTCCCCACCAATAATCATGGTTCCCTTTGGAAATAATCTTTTTTCCAGGTAACTTATCAATCCAATCTAAATCTTCCTTACTTTCACTTGGATTCATAGCCCAAGATATATCTCCAGCAATTAGGATTAAATCATCCTCTGTAACTTTTTCTATCCAATTATTTTTTATTTTCTCATCATGTTGCACCCACTTCTCACCAAATATATCCATAGGTTTATCTGAACTGAAAGCTAAATGTAAATCTGATATAGCATAAATTGCCATTAAGTAATCACCTTTCTATTAGTTTATCTAAATCAGTAATATAAGCAATAACATGAGCTACAGCATCGTATAACTCTGGTGGAATATATTCACCTACATCTACATTGCATAAAAGATCTGTAAGTTCTTTATTATAAACAATAGGAACATCATTTGATTCTGCTTTCTCTATTATTTTATCCGCTATTACTCCTACCCCTGCTGCACTAACAACTGGTGCATCAAAGCCTTGTTCATAAGTTAAAGCTGCGGCCTTTCTTCTTTGCTTCATGTTATCCCCCTAAAATGATTCTCTTTTATATTATATCCTTAACCCTATCTGGTCAATCAAGATTCTAAACCTTAATATCTATTCCATTCATAGCTTTATCGTTAAAGAACTCTCTACAACTAGCTAAGGTTATATCTTCTTCTCTCATAGATACTTTAATATTAATATTAAATCCTAATTTCTGCAAATCATTTAATAATTTACTTTTTGATAGTTCTAAAACCTTAGTATAATTTTTATCACATTTTAACTCAACATCTAATCCTTTATCTTTTACAGACAAGAATCCATCTACTACTCCTAAATTAACAGTTTTTACTGTCACCACTATTTTAACATCCGTTCTATCAATCTTTTTGCCATCTTTTCTATTATCCTTGATAATTAACTTACAAGGATATTCAGTCATTTCTCTATTAATTGGAACATCTAAATAATAATACTCATTACTGATAGTATTAAACAATTTAAATTCACTTATATTATTTTTAAGTAATTGAATTACTTTTTCTGCGCCTTCACCTTCCCCCTTAGATGCTACTAAAAGTTCTTTTATTATGTCCTTTATACCATCTATCTTTTTGTTAATATCATTTTTTATAAGCTCATTTGCAGATAATATTTTTTTGTTCCCCCCTGTAATAACTTCTTGTTCCAAGGTAGTTATCGTCTTGTTAACAATATTATTACCTATTAATTTATCTTCATTAACCCCTTCATTATTTAACTCAAGTTCTTGAAATTTATATTCTATAACATCTTGTATCTTTCTTAATTCTGCTTCTCCCACTTCTATATCTTTTCCAAACAAACTACGTAAAACAATATTAACAGTATCCTTTGAAATCTCTTTTAGCTCTCCATTTTTCCCCAATACATCTTTCACTATATTTATAAATTCCTCATCTGATAAATTATTTATCTTACCTAAAGCAATATTATATTCATTTGTTGTAAACTGCTCTTTTTTTCCTATTAAAATATCTTTTATAGGCTCTCTTAATAAATTATCATCTCCACCAGTCATAGACTTAAGAACTGCCAACATACTTACTTTTCCTTTTGACATATCATTAGAATCATATAACTTAGATACTAAAGAATTATATCCTAACTTATCTTTATTTATTTCTTCCCCTAAAGCCTTAAGAGAGTTATCTAGATGTTTTTCTTCAATTTTAGAATTTGAAGTATTGTCTTCTAATTCTTTCATTTCCACTTCAATACCAGCAAAATCATTTTTTATATTATCAAAAAATTCTTTTAGTGTATTTCCATTAGAACTAAATAGTTTTTTAAAGCTTTCTATATTTTCAGATGTTAATTCAATATTATTCTCCAAGAAAAATAATATTTCTTCTGGCTTCAGATTCTTAAAATTAACAAAAAACTCTTTCAGAGTATTTATTATTTGTTTTCCTTGTTCACTTTCTCCACTTATTCCTTTACTATCAATATACTTTAATATAAAATTATCAATCTCATTATTGTCCATATTAATCTTTGTATTAAATTGAAGTAAACTCTTAACAAAAGTTATATTTTCTCTAGTCAATGGTATATTATGTTTCACCATTTTTTTTAGTATATCTACATCATCCTTACCTAACCCTTCCTTATCTATAACTTCTGAAAGGCTATCATTTGCAAGATTATTAGACTCTACTTCTTTCTTAACTATTTTTAATTTTAAATTTCCATCCTCATATCCCTCCACTTGCAATTGCAAAGGAACATTTTCTTCACTTTCTATACTTCCATCTATAGTTGCAGAAAATTGCCATCCATCAGCAAGTTTTACTGTGGCTTCATTTCCTTCACCCTTAGAAATAATTTTCCCACTAAATTTTTCTCCTACTTCAAAAGTTAACTTACTTGAATATTTTTTATTATTTACATTATAACTATTATTTACATTCCAAATTGCAGGCATAATTCATTCCCTCATTCTCTATTTGATATTATATTTATCGTGCTTAAGTAGTAAATATTTAACATACTATTATTTCTAATTCTTATATGGTAGAATTTATTATATAAAAGTTATGTGGAGGTATCATCATGTCAAGGCGAACAAATTCACCTGCCTATTTAAAGATTGCATTAGATATAGCATCAAGAATAGTAAATGGTGACTTTATTGAAGGTAAAAAGCTATCTGGTCGTTCAACTCTAGTTGGCATTTATAATGTTTCTCCTGAGACTATAAGACGATCTATCGCTTTACTACAAGATATGGACGTAGTAGTTGTTGAAGAGAAAAGTGGTATAACTATAAAAAGTAAAACCAATGCTAGTTCATTTCTTGAAAAATTTAAAACAAAAAATGAATTTGCTACAATTAAGCATGATATATATTCATTAATTGAAGATAAAAAGAAACTTGAAAGTAAACTTGAAAATAAAATTAATGATCTTATTGAATTTGCTACCCAACTTAGAAATGTAGGATTAATAGTTCCTTATGAAAGCTTAGTAGAACCTAACAGCTTAATTATTGGAAAAACTTTAGGTGAACTTAATTTCTGGAATAATACAGGTGCTACAATAATTGGAGTTAAGAGAGAAGGTAAATTATATCTGTCACCAGGACCTTATCTTGCTATAAAAAATGGAGATATTATTGTCTATGTAGGTGAAAGTGAAGTAATTGAAAACGTAAATAACTATATAACTTCACAAGTAAAATAGAAATTAAAATTTTATAATTTTCTAAAGAATAAAAAGGGCTGTTACACTAATTATTTAGTGTAACAGCCCACTTCTTTATACTTTTTATGAAATTCATATAATATAAACTATGCTAACTCAATTTTATTATAATTCTTTTTACCTCTTTTTATTAAAGCAGAACCATCTTTAAAGTCTTCTTCTGTTAATGCTCTAGATACCTCAACAACCTTTTCGCCATTAATTGATAATCCACCTTGTTGAATTAATCTTCTTCCTTCTGACTTAGATGGAACTATCTTATTATTAGCTAAAACATCAAGAAGTGAAGTTCCTAGTACATCTCTTGATACAGTAACTGTTGGAACATTACTCATATCTGCTCCACCAGAGAATAAAGCATTAGCCGCATCTTGAGCCTTTTTAGCTTCCTCTTCTCCATGAACTAACTTAGTTACTTCATATGCAAGAACCTTCTTAGCTTCATTTATTTGAGCACCTTCAAGTGAACCAAGTCTTCTTACTTCATCCATTGGTACGAATGTTAATAATGCTAAACATTTTTCTACATCTGCATCGTCAACATTTCTCCAGTATTGATAGAAATCAAATGGTGATGTTTTTTCAGCATCTAACCATAAAGCTCCCCCTACTGTTTTCCCCATTTTTTGACCTTGACTATTAGTTAGTAAAGTACAAGTCATTGCAAAAGCTTCTCCTTGTGCCTTTCTTCTAACTAACTCAACACCAGCAATCATATTAGACCATTGATCGTCTCCACCTAATTCCATTTTACATCCATATTTTTGATTTAATACGTAAAAATCATATCCTTGCATTAGCATATAGTTAAATTCTAAGAAAGATAATCCCTTTTCTAATCTTTGTTTAAAACATTCTGCTGATAACATTCTATTTACAGAGAAGTGAGTACCTACATCTCTTAAGAAATCAACATAGTTAAGATTTAATAACCACTCTCCGTTATTTACTAATATAGCTTTATCATCTGAGAAGTCTATGAATCTTTCCATTTGCTTCTTAATAGAATCAACATTATGTTGTATTTGCTCCTTTGTAAGCATCTTTCTCATATCAGTTTTACCACTTGGATCTCCTACCATAGCAGTTCCACCACCAAGTAAAGCAATTGGTCTATGTCCAGCTCTTTGCATGTGAGCCATAAACATTAACGCTATAAAATGACCAACATGTAAACTATCAGCTGTTGGATCAAATCCTATATAAAAAGTTATTTTCTCCTTTTCTAGCAACTCTCTTGTTTCCGCTTCATGAGTAAATTGCTTTATGTATCCACGATCCAATAACTCATCTAATACATTAGACATTTTTTTACCTCCTAATACAATTCCATTTTTCAATATATATTTATTAGTATAACCTTAATGACCTCTTTTATCAAGAAAGAAAAAGAGAGGGCTTCCCCCCTCTCTTTTAAAGCTAATCTATATAAAACGTAATTGTTTTCATTTTAAGCGACGTATTCTTTAATAAACTCCGGTATCTCTTCTTCTGCATAATTAATATTCATATACACATTAAAATTGTATTTATTTGATAAATCATATATTTTTTTAAATAAATAAGCTGTATCCTTTATACCACATGAAACAATGTTTAAAACCCCATCAATATAGATATTTTCTATATCATAGTTTTCTGAAATAATCCCACAAATCAAACCATAGAAACTTTCACAATCCATTATGCCAAATTCCCCTGTTGATATAAATCTAATCCTTCTGTCCACCTGCCTAATGTAACTGGAATCATCATCAATGTAAACTGAATCCCCCTTAGATCTTAATAGCTGACCATTTGCTAAATCAATTAGCTTCTTAGTTTTTCCTGAGCCTCTCTTGTTACAAAATACTTGAATCATTAGGACCACTCCTTATTTATTTTTTTACGATATAAATCGTTAGACTAATTATATAATATTCAGAATATTTTTACAATTTAAATTAAAAAAATATCCTTTTCTTCTAATACATTAAATACTACCCTAATCCCCTAGTTTATAACCACCTCTATATAGTTATTAATTTCTAAATAATTACTTGATATACGGCTACCTTTTCACCGATTCTATTTAACCTTAAACAGGATAATATTTATCAACATAAATTATACCTGAACTTTCTATCAGGAAACTTTTATTACCCTTACTAATATATATTCCCATTTTTTTAAAATATTTATCATTTAAATTCATATTTAAAAATCTATTTTACTTATATATAAACAATAAAAGCACTCCTATAAATTAAGAGTGCTTTTTTCTACTTCAAAAAATCTGATATTAATACCATATTCTTTCCCATTGCTTTACTTCTATATAAAAACTTATCTGCTACCTTTATTACTTCACTTATATCTTTTCCATCCTTAGGATAATATCCTATACCAAAACTTGCTGTAATACTTCTTGCTATATTATCTTTTATAACCTTATTATTCTCAACACTCTCTCTGATGGCTTCTATTCTATTATAAACATCCATTACACCTAAGACGTTATTAATATATATTATAATCTCCTCACCACCATAACGTGCTATTATATCATCAGGTTCTAACATATTTTTTATAACTTCAGTTGTTCTAATTAATATTTCATCTCCAAATTGATGCCCATATGTGTCGTTAAACTTTTTAAAGTTATCTAAGTCAACCATTACTATTGCATATTCTTTATCTGGATTTTCTTTATTATGCTTTTCTGCAACTTGAAAGAAATATTTCCTGTTATACACACCAAGTAATGGATCCATTTTTGCAGTCTGCTGTAACTCCCTATAAAGCATAGAATTTTCTATTGCAACAGCAATTTGATTTGCTATTGACCTTAAAAACTTTTCATGCTCTAAATCTAAGAAATTATAAACGCTATGTTCTACAACTATGAAACCTATAAATTTATCCCTAATTTTAATAGGCATCCCCATTGCTGATCGTATTTCCAAATCATATTCACTATAAACTCTTAGTGCTTCTTTAGAATTTATAAGATAACTCTTTCCTATCCTTATGTAATTATATTCATCATTGCTCCAACAAATATCCTTTTCTTTTATATTAGTAGCTTTAACCACTAATTCACCGTTCTCCTCTAGTAAAATTGTTGATTTAGAAACTCCCAATAAGCCAAGAATCATATCATTTATCATAGCAATTAAATTTTCATCACTTAAAAATGAATTTATATACTTACTTATTTCAACAATATTTGTTAAAGCATTCATATCTTTTTCTAACTTCATATTTCTATTAGATAGTTTTTGCATTTGCAGTTCAACAAAACTTTGATATGTTTCATATTCTTTCTTTAACTTCTCATATCTTTCTTTATATTCTCCCATTTTAACACCCCACCTAATATGGATTGAACTATAATATAATTTAATCACTCCATATACATATATAATACTTTATTTACCATTTATTTTCAATAACATCTAATTTTTTATTAAAATTTATTTTAATTATATGATTTTTATAAACTATCTCTAACCAAACTGCTTCCATCTATTACCAGGTCAATATTTAATTTTAATTCTGTGGAACCTAATATATCCTCAACACTATTTACAGGATAATATTCCTCTACCAACCTTCTAACTCCTAATATATCTATTCCTTTTTCCTTATAATTTTTAAAGAAATCATTTAAATATATCTTTATTTTTTCTTCTTCATCAACTTTTAAAGTTTCTAAAGCCTCATCATCAACAATCAAGCTTCCTTGTATTTCACCTATAGATACCTTTAAATTTATATTCTTTTCTAATATTACTTTATCCCCATCTATTCTTACCTTTGTATTAAGATTATCTTCTAATATATCTAGTGTAACAAACTTATCTTTTTCATCTGGATTAGGAATTTCTAAAGTCCCATCATTTACTCTCCTAGTTAAAAGATTATAACTTACTACATCCTTTTGTTCCAATCTATCTATCATATGGTTATCTTTCATTATAACTCCACCATTTAACTCTATCTTCTTATCTAAAGCATCCTCATTTATAATAAAAGCCCCCATATAACTTATATTACTTGCTACTAAACTTTTTGTTATATAATCATTAACATTTGCGCTAATTACTTTTGCATTATTTCTATTTTTCTCTACTAGTTGATCTAAATATAATCCAAGATATTCTTCATCATTACTAGTAACATCTAGTAATGTATCTACATCTCCAAAATACGTAAACATATATGGTTTAAACCCAAACTCTTGATCATTATTAATTAAGTCAATATACTTTTTTACACCCTTTCTTGCTGCTTGTTCTGTAAATATGTAAGCTCTTACTTGACTAAAGTTTATTCTGTTACTTGATTTTACGTTCATTTCCCTAATAGCCTCCAATGAAGTTTTACCTGTTCCCTTAAAAATAACTCTTCTACCTCTATCTGAACTTTCATTGGCATTTCTATATGGTCTTACACAGTCTATGTACAAAATCACATTATCATATTCATCTCTATCAAATATTATTGATGTTGCAAATGTAATTTTATTTATTTCTCTATAGTTAAAACAACCTATAAATAAAATTGAAAAGATAATAATAGATAAAATGCTAGCTAGTTTTCTTTTCATTATTATCTTCCCCTCCCTTTTCTACTACATGTTGTGATATATGCCTTAAATCCCCTCTAAATATAATATCTTTAAACTTATATGTTTCTACGCTACCAAGAGGGAACAAATAAGAATATCCTCCAGTATCTAAATCTGCTAATTTTGCAATTAAAACTAAAGCCACTATAAAGAATCCTGGCAATCCAAACATAGAACTTACCACAGTTATAATAAGAGACCATATGGACATAGCTCCATATAACTTAGGTGTTAAGAAATAACTTAATGTGCTAATTGCTACAACAATTATTGTTATTCTTGATGCTATACCTGCACCAACTACAGCATCACCTAATATTAAACCTGCAACTATACTCATTGCTCCACCAATTGGCTGCGGAAGCCTTAATCCTGCTTCCTTTATTAATTGAAAGGCCACCATCATGATTAATACCTCTACTATTGTAGGTAATGGAACTCCTGCTCTAGAAACAGCCAACCTAAATACAAATAAGGACGGTATTAATGCAAAATGGTGAGTTAATATTGCAACATACAAACCAGGCATAAATGTAGCTAAGAAAAATGCAATCCACCTAATTACTCTTGTGAAATTCACAAAATACTTATTTAAGTAGTAATCGTCTGGTGCTTGAAAATTTTCCAAAAAGAAATATGGTACAGTTATAACAAAGGGAGTCCCATCAACTAATATGGCAACTCTCCCTTCTAACATCTTAGCTGCTACTTCATCTGGCTTTTCAGTATATCCTACTGTATCAAATACACTTTTCTTCTTTCTAAGGGCATCTTCAATATAATTAGTATCTAATATAAATTTTAAATCTAATTTATTTACTATCTCTTTTACATGTTCAATTAAATAATCTGGTGCAATTCCTTTTATATAAGAAATACAGACAACAGTTTGACTCCTATTACCGACATATATAGGTTCAAACTTTAAATCAGAGTTCTTTATTTTTCTTCTAATTAAAGAAACATTATCTACAAATAACTCTGTGAACCCTTCTCTTGGCCCTTTAACTACTGATTCTGTAACTGGTATACCAACACCTCTTCTTACAAAACCTTTAACTTCACAATAAATTATTTTTTCATGGTCATTAAATAATAAAACTACGTCTCCTGATAACACATGAAGAATTGCATCTTCAACATCCTTTGCGTAGTTTGCAATATTTATCCCTAAAACATTAGGAATTACATCTTCCACACTCCAACATTTATAATCCTTCTTGCCTAAAGGCGTAACAATATACTCACTTATAAATTGAACACTACATAAGTCATCTATAAAGACTAAAGTGCACAATCCTAATGAAGTCATGATCTCCCTATATTTTACGTCAAATGCACCCTCAAATCTCTTTTTAACATATTCTACATCTTTTTTCATAAGCATCACCCAAAGATATTATTCCTCTATGAAGGTTTAATATTCCCTTTTTTGTTAATACTAATGTTGAATTAAAAGGAGGCAGTATTAATTATGGATAAATTATCAAGTAAACATTTTATGTTTTTTATATTAGGATGTAGCATGATAGCCCTTAGAAGCTATAGTTCTATATTTGTCCGATTAGGGGGAAGAGATACTTGGATTCTTGCTTTTTTTGCTTCAATAATTTTTATAATTATTACAATGTATCTTTTAAATATTTGCATTAAATCTCAAACATTTAATATAAAAGATATTTTCTTTTCATCATCCAATTGGTTAGGCCAAATATATATGTTTATATTTGCAGTAGGTTTATTTTCATGTGCTGTTGAATCTGCTTCTGTAGAGGCAAGTTCTATACACACTAATTTCTTTCTTTCTACGCCTAACTGGTATTGCTTATTGTTTTTGATAATTCCTGCAGCATATATATTAACAAAGCAAATGAACACAATTCTAATATTAGTAATTATTACTGTAACACTTACATTAGTTGGGGATGTCGCTTTATTAGCATTAGTAAGTAAATATCTAGATTTTAATTATTTACTTCCAATATTAGGAGAAGGTATGACTAAAGGAAATTGGATATGTATATTTTTAGTTCTTGGTTCACTTTCTTCAGTAGCTATCTCTTTTCCTTTCTTAAAATTCTTAACAAAGGAAAAAGGGTTAAAAACAGATGTTTCTCTTTCTTTAATTATTTGTGTTTCTCTAGTTATAAGCTCACTTATTTCTATAATTACTTTCTTTGGTCCTGCAAGAGCAGGAAATATATTCTACCCAGAATATATTGAAGCTCAAAGGGTACAAATTGCACACTTTTTAGAATTTGGTGAGATATTTTATATATTTAGAAGCGTATGCATGTGGTTTATAAAATACCTATTATCTTCTTATGGAATCCTATTACTATATGAAGATAAAATAAAAAATAAAAAAATATTTATAGGCATATTCAGTGTTCTTGTTTTTATATGTTCATGGTACTTAACAGAAGGTCAGTACTTTCTTTTTTATTCGCTGAAATTATTGCAAGGATTTTTGCTTATACCATTTATCATAATCCCTGTAATAGCCTTTACTACCCATTACTTTAAACACAAAAAATCTGTTAAAATATACAAATAGTTTGTTGAATTTAATTCCAATTATGGTATAATAAATATAATAAAAATAAGTAGGTATTTTTCTATCTGATACTAAGACTTCCCTTCAAAATTCAAGAGAGGTATTATTATCAAGTCAAATAATCCTATGAATTTTAAGGAGGTTTATCAATGGAAGATAAGAAGATTATATGTAAAGATTGTGGAAAGGAATTCGTATTTACTGTAGGTGAACAAGAATTCTTTAAAGAAAAAGGATTTGAAAATGATCCTGTAAGATGCCCTGATTGCAGAAGAGCAAGAAAAGCTCAAAAAATGAATTCTAGAAGATAATTTAATATGTTTATTTTGCTCTAGTCAATATTGACTAGAGCTTTTTTATATATTCTAATTAAATATTCTTTTCTTTATAGGTATTAATATCAAGCTTAAAGGCATAGCTAATACTATTCCAACAGAAACTTGAACAATATTAGTACCTATATCTTTAGCTGCTAATACCAGCCCCTGAATTAATCCTACATTACCTGTTAAAAAAGCAGCTATAATAGTTCCTGCTAAAAAGTAGGCTATTACCATAAATATACCACCTATAGAAAAGGCAATAACTTCATCCTTTTTTATCACTTTATGTTCTTCACCATTGTTTAATTTTTCAAGAACAGCTCCAGCTATATATGCCATTCCCCACTTAATAACAAATGTAAATGGTGCCCATACATAGTATCCAGATGTCATGTCAACTAAAGCCATACCTACAGCACTTGAAAAAGCTCCTCTTTTTTTACCAAGTACTACAACTGATAAAAATACCATACAATCCCCAAGATGCACATAGCCACCTACAGTTGGTATCTTTATAATCATAGTTGCTATAAATACAAATGCTATCATTAAAGCTGTAAGAATTAAATCCCTAGTTTTACTATTAATATTATACATATATCTAACCCCCTTAACTTATTTATATAAAGCATTATATTTTTAACAAATATCTTTTGCAAATATATCGATACAATGTTTATGTATCTTTTTTAAGATTATGAACATAATAATATTAATACATGTAAGGAGGGATATTTATGAAGGTAGCTAAATGGCTACTAGGATTAGTAATTTTTCTAACTCTATCATTTCTTATACTAGAGTATGGAGAAGTTTCTATTAATCTAATAATAATAATTGCATTTGGTGTTTTTATACTATCTCTCATCCAAAATAGAAGAAAAGAAAAAAGTTAATTTGCCTTGTATACAAACAAAAAGTATGACTAACATTTAACAGTCATACTTTTCTTACATTTATTCAACTATTGCTTTTACATTTTGTAAATCTTCTAAAGAATCAATTTCATATATATCACTACTATCAAGCATTTCAATTTTCAAATTAAGATTATCAACATTTTCTCTTACTATATCATCCCAATATAATTTATCAAATCCACCTTCATTAATTGCTTTTTCTAACATTGCTACAATTATTCTAGAATCTTCTTTTTTCCAATATGAAACTCCTGATAATATATAGCCGCTTCCTTCATTTACAACAGATATTTTTTCAACATATTTCTCATCATTAAACTGTATTTCCCACTCATTAAAGAACTTCTCTCTATAAGCTGAAAAATATAATGAACTTTTAGGTTCTTGAATAAAAAAGTTCTTATTTATATATACATCTGCATCTATAACATAACTATCTGATAAATAATCTTTTACTAAATACATTGTATATATATTATTATACACATCATACTTATCATTATTTACCAATTCCACTCCATACTTATCAATTAAATATTCAAATTTTTCTTTTAAATATCCTGTTACAACAACAATCTCATTAATTCCACATTCTTTTAAAAATCTAATTTGCCTTTCAATTAAAGGTTCATTATTTACAATTGTTAATGATTTTGGTGTTTCTAATGTTAGCGGTCTCAATCTTGTTCCCATTCCCGCTGCTAATAATATTGCTCTCATAATATCCTCCTTCTAATCTTCTTTAGCTACTAAAAATGACCCAAACATAACTGCTGTACCTAATAAAATAGTTTTAAAAGATAATGGGGTTCCTAAAAAAATAGTTTCTAATATTATTGCCCAAACAAAATATGTTATATTTATTCCCATTGCTTTTGTAGCTCCTATTTTGTATATAGCACTATAATAACATAAATATGATATAGTTCCAAAGCAAGCTGTAATAAGTATAACCATTATTACTGGATTAGATATTGTAATAGTTGCTAATTTTATTCCTCTAAATATAGGAATTATTATAATTCCATAACATATTGCTGAAATAAACTGTCTTACTTGTAACGAACACTCTGAATCTATTTCATCATCTTTCATTCCATAAGAACATACTACTGCTTCCGTTCCCCAACCAATTACACACATAGCTATAAACACAAAACCTAATAAATTTCCTATATCGCTACCCTTACTATACCCTAATGCAACTATTCCTGATATACTTACTAAAAGACCTAACCAAGCTCTTTTCTTAACTTTTTCTTTTAATATTATCGATGCTAGAATCGCTCCAACTGCTGGATAAAAGGATGATATTGATGCAGTATATGAAGGTCCTAAATACTTTATTGATAAAAGATATCCTGTCATTCCAACAGGGCCTCCTAATATTGCACCCAATGCCACATATCTAGCACTTTTGGTTTTTATTGATTTAAACAAAACATTAGTCTTCTTCTTTGTCCATAAATATATAAAGATCCATATTGAAGAAAATAAATCATGAAAAAACGCACTTACTATTGGTGCTAAAAATATTGCTTCTTCATTCTCTATAAAAGGAGCCATAGACAACACTATTCCCATCATTACGGTATCAGCTCCCCACATAACAGCCGAAACCATACCATTTCTAACTCCAGAATTAATTTTTTTCACCACTTTATCCCCCTTCTATAAAATATTAAATAAATTATTTAAGTTTATCTTAGCTCTATTATACCTATCTATGCCATAAGTTCCAAAATCCTCACCTTCAGCTTCTTTAATTAATGTCCATATTGCCCATAGAAAATCTTGACATATTTTATTTATTAATAATCTTACTCTTTCTTCTCTTGTAGCTTCTCTTCCAAAGTAATATCTTAAGAACTCTCTTTCCTCTTCTTCTGAAAATTCTGCTTCTAAAGTATGAGCAGCCAAATCCCACATTTCTTCATTAATACCGCTATATTCCCAATCAATTAAATATAATCTTCCATTTGTATCTTTTACAAAATTATCTGGTAGAGTATCATTATGAGATGGAACATATCTAGCACCATATTCTTTTATTAACGCCTTTAAATTCATAACTTTTTCTTTTACAATTATATAATCATCAAAAAACTTACCATTTAACTGATTTATTATATCTTCATATAACTCTATTTCTTCAAATACATTAAATTCATTTTCAAATACTATACTTGATTCATGCAATTGTTTTATTATTTGAGAAACTAGCTTCATATTCTCTTGTTTTTTACTACTTCTATTTGTTAAAGTTTCTGCATCTTCTATAAACTTCGATATCTTTATACCTGACTCTTCATTAAAATATGCAATATCTACATTAATTCCTTGTTCTGAAGCCAATTTAGAATTAATCATTTCATATTTTCTAGAAATCATTTTTTCTGTACCAACTCCTGGCACTCGCACAATATAATAATCTCCATCAACATTTACTTTATAATTATTATTAGTAAGTCCACCTGCAACACTTACTTCTTTTATTTTATCTCTATCTACCTGAAATACTTCTGAAGCTATATCTCTAACATAGTCATATTTACTATTTTTCTCTTTTCTCATTATCTTTGGATAGATATTATTCACAACCTTTCCATATTGATCTTCTGTATCAATTTCTCCCCAAGTAAGATCATCAATTTTTAAACATGGCACTTTATAATCTCTTGAAACATCTAATAACATATAATCATAATTTAAATATGGATTTACATTAGACTCAAACTCTTGTAACATTAATTTAAATAAGTTAATTGATATTTTAGATATACCTATCATTTCTCCATCAATTCTATTAAATTGATGAATATCTTTAGCTAATTTAAATAAATATCCATCCTTTAGTTGAACAAAACCTTCATCACCTGAGCCACTTTCATTTGTTATTATGATAGTATTTCTTTTATCATTACTTATTAGCTTAGAAATTACACTTTCTTCAAATATTAAATCTCCTTCAATTAGTATAAAATCATTTTCTATAATATTTTTAGCTAAAGCTAATGATTGCATATTGCCTGTCCAAGAATATCTATCATTATCTACTAGAATTACATCTTTTTCTTCTTTTAATAGATTATATAGCATCTCTTTATTATAACCAGCAATAACAACAATTTTTCTTATTCCATTATCTCTTAAAATCTTTATATTTCTTTGTATTATAGTTGTATCTTCTAAGCTAAGCGCAGCTACTGGAATATCAAAATCCTTTCTTTTACCAGCAGCTAATATAACTGCTTCAGTAACTACATTTACCTTATCTATATCAATTTCTAATTGATTTTCTTTTATATTCTTCAAGTTTTCTTCCAAACACTCTTTTCCTAAGTCTGTAATTCTATAAATTACTTTATTGCCATTTTTAATTATATCAATTTCTCTATTTTGAATAGATTCTTTTAATATTGAATTTACTTTTCCTAATGATATGTTTAATAACTCTGATATTTTTCTTTGACTTATACAAGAATCCTCTAATATAAGTTTTAATACATTAAATTTATCCATTTATCCCATCCCCTTTACTTTTTGTTCATTTATTGAACATGCTTTTATGATAATATATTTCTTATTACATTTCAAGGTTTTTTCCAAAATCTCGTAAAACTCAACTACATTGACAGTTATATTGGTAAATCCTATAATATAGTTATTATATTTAAGTTTAGAAAGGGGTGTTTCTATTGTCAGAAAACCTTAACAAAAAAATAATCTTTAGTGGCATTCAACCATCTGGCGACTTAACTTTAGGCAACTATCTTGGAGCATTAAAAAATTGGGTTAAGCTACAAGACGAATATGATTGTTATTTCTGTGTTGTAGATATGCACGCAATAACGGTTAGACAAACTCCTGCTGATTTAAGAAGAAGAACTTTAGAACTTTTATCAATATATATAGCTGCTGGAATAGATCCAGAAAAAAATACACTGTTTATCCAATCACATGTTCCAGCACATGCTGAATGTTGTTGGTTATTAACATGTAACACTTATATGGGTGAATTAAGCAGAATGACTCAATATAAAGATAAATCTCAAAAGATGGGTTCATCTATTGGTGCAGGGTTATTTACTTATCCATCACTAATGGCAGCTGATATTCTTCTATATAATACTGATTTAGTACCTGTAGGTAAAGATCAAACTCAACACTTAGAGTTAACTAGAGATTTAGCTGAAAGATTTAATAACACTTATAGTCCTACATTTAAAATACCAGAAGGATATATTCCTAAGGCTGGTGCAAAAATTATGGACTTACAAGAACCTACTAAAAAGATGTCTAAATCATCGGATAATCCAAACTCATTCATTTTAATTATGGATTCTCCTGATGTTATAAGAAAAAAAATCAGTAGAGCAGTTACAGATAGTATAGGAATTATAAACTATACTGACGAACAACCTGGTGTGAAAAACTTATTAAATATATTATCAGCTATAAAAGGTATCTCACCTGAAGATTTAGTTAAATCATATGAAGGAAAAGGATATGCCGATTTAAAGAAAGATGTAGCTGAAGCTATTATAGGGGAGCTTGCTCCAATCCAAGAAAAAGTAAAAGAACTTTTATCTAATAAAAAGTATCTTGAAGAAATTTATCAAAATGGTGCTCAAAAAGCATCTTACGTTGCAAATAAAACTTTAAGAAAGATGCAAAAGAAGATTGGATTTATACAAAAATAAAGGAAGGTTTTCACCTTCCTTTTTTTATTCCCAATCTCTACTTTTTAAGTAATCTAAAAATCTATCTCTTAATTCTTCTTTCTTAAGGGCAAATTCAATTGTAGCTTGTAAGAATCCAAGCTTATCTCCTACATCATATCTTCTTCCTTCGAAGTTATATGCATACATAGCTTCTTGACTAATTAAAGTCTTAAGGGCATCTGTTAACTGGATTTCTCCACCCTTTCCAGGCTCTGTATTTTCAAGAATATCAAATATTTGAGGAGTAATTATATATCTACCTAAGATAGCAACATTACTTGGTGCTTCATCTACTGATGGTTTTTCTACTAAGTCTTTAACCTTATATACTCTATCTTCTATATGAATACCATCCACAATACCATATTTATTAGTTTCACTTTCTGGAACTGTTTGAACTCCTAATATAGTAGTTTTATATTCTGAGTAACAATCTATTAATTGCTTTAAACACGGTACTTCACTATCAACAACATCATCCCCTAAAAGGACTGCAAATGGTTCATTTCCAACGAATGTCTTTGCACAATGAATAGCATGACCTAATCCTTTTGGTTCCTTTTGTCTTATATAATGAATATCAACCATATCTGATATATCTCTTACTAACTCAAGCAGCTCTGACTTTCCTGCTTTCTCTAACTCCATTTCAAGCTCTACTGACTTATCAAAATGGTCTTCTATACATTTCTTATTTCTTCCTGTAATTATAAGTATCTCTTCTATACCAGAAGCAACAGCTTCTTCAATAATATACTGTATTGTTGGTTTATCAACTATTGGTAACATTTCCTTTGGTTGTGCTTTTGTAGCTGGTAAAAACCTTGTTCCTAATCCCGCAGCTGGTATTATTGCCTTTTTAACTTTCATAATACTTCCCCTTCCTTCTTTTACATACAAGTATATTTTATCATATTTAAATCATTATGTTAACAATATATAATGAAACTAATAACATCATATATTTTTATACTTTAATAAAAATATATGATTTTTAATATTAATTTCTTAGTTTTTTGTCTTATATTGTATCTTTTTGTTGATACTTATAAAATTAAATGGTACTATTGTTAATAGTACAGTCAATTGTTTAAGGAGGACTTAAGATGAATAATAAAAATAAAGATATATTAATTATCGGTTTTGCACTATTTGCTATGTTCTTTGGTGCTGGAAATTTAATTTTCCCTCCATATTTAGGACACGCTATAGGAAGTGAATATATAATTGGAATGCTAGGATTTATAATAACAGGGGTAGGATTACCACTATTTGCTATACTAGCCTGTTTAAAAGGAGATGGAACCTTTGAAACAATAGCATCTAAAATAGGACCTAAATTTTCAATTATTTTTGCTTCAATTTTATTTATTGCAATTGGACCTATGCTAGGTATCCCTAGAACTGCAGCAACAACTTTTGAAATAACTATACAACCATTATTCCCATCATTCTCACCAATTTTATTTATGATTATATACTTTGCTTTTAACCTTATTTTTGTTTTAAACAAATCTTCAGTTATAGATACAATTGGTAAATATTTAACTCCAGCATTAATAGTATTGCTTTCTTTAGTAATTATTAAAGGAATCTTAGTTCCTCTTGGTGAAATCAGCACTACTGGTGCTACTTCTGTCCTATCAACTTCACTAATTGAAGGATATCAGACTATGGATGCTTTAGCTGCATTACTTTTCGCAGCAGTCATAACTAATAGTTTAAAAGAAAAAGGTTATGATAAAGATAAAATGATTCCTATGGCTTTAAGAGCTAGTATAATAGCAGCTTTAGGATTAGCATTTGTTTATGGTGGACTAACTATACTTGGTGCACAAACTACTGAACTTGTATCTTCAGATATTTCAAAAACTTCATTACTACTTTTTATAGCTCACGGAATATTGGGTAACATAGGAAAAACAGTAATTGCAATAGCTATGAGTCTTGCTTGTTTAACAACATCTATTGGTTTACTAACAGCTGGATCAAGCTTTTTTGAAAAGGTATCAAAAGGAAAACTTCCATACAAGATTAATGCAGTAATAATATCTATAATAAGTATAGTCATCGGTGCATTGGGCGTTGACAATATTATAAAAATATCTGGTCCTATTCTTAACATACTATATCCTGTAGCAATAACATTAATTGTTACTACATTATTAAATAAGTATTTTACAAATATTAAAGCTGTAAGGCTTGGAATTTATACTTCTCTTATTTTTGCTATTTTAGCTGAAATAAAAGTTTTTGATTTAAGTTTTATTCCACTTGCAAACCTTGGTTTTCCATGGTTAATCCCTACTGTAATTATGATAGGCATAGGACATTTTTTAGTGAAGAACTAGTAGAATGAATAGTGAACAATTCAAGAAGCAATTCCAAAGGAATTACAAAAACCAAATTGGCTAAGCCAATTTGGTTTTTAATTTTTAGAAACTCAGCTAGCTGAGTTTCATCATTCACAATTCATTATTTTCACTGTTAACTACTTTCTTTTTCTTGTTCCATTGTAAAATGAAATACGTCGTGGTACAACTACTCAAATAAAACAAGGAAAGCATGTTGAAGTTTACCTTGCCGATACTGACGAAGCTGTATATAGAAAGCATCGTTCAAATTCTTTCCGTACTTTCAAACTCTTAGAATGTAGTGATTTTATTAACTACACTATAGATAAAACCAAAAACAATTCATTGTCACCCGATGCTTGTGTTGGGGAAGCTATCGCTACCGGTAGGTTTAATCGCTCTCAAATGGTTTGCACCAAGACACTATACAACTATATAGATCTTGGATTTATGGATGTAAAAAATACAGATTTACCAATGAAACTGCGTAGAAATACAAAACTGGCTAGAGTAAAGAAGCATAAGAAAAAGCTTGGTACTAGCATATCTCAACGTCCAATAGATATAGATAACCGTACAAAATTTGGTCATTGAGAGATAGATACTGTTATTGGTGAAAAATCTAAGTATTATAATGTACTTCTTACTATAGTAGAGCGTAAAACTAGATATTCTATGGTTTTAAAAGCTATAGCAAAAACTGCTCCTGCAGTTACGGATGCACTTAACAGAGTCCGTAACTTATTTGGCGAGAAATTTAGTAAAGTTTTTTGAGAGTATAACTAGTTACAATTGCTCTGAATTTGCTGATTTGTCTCCAACTGAAACTTAAGCTAATACAAAAATATACCTTACTCATCCACCTTCTTCTTTCAAGAAAGGTACTAATGAGCGTCATAATGGATTTATACGTCGTTTCATCCCAAAGGAAAAACATATATCTGATTATCCCTATGACGATATTGCTTTTATAGAGGATTGGACAAATCCACCACCAAAAAGGATACTAAAATATAAAACTCCAGAAGAATTATTTGAGTTACACTTAGATCAAATAGATGCAATTTAAGTACCTTCAAGTGTTTAAATAACAAATATATTTTAGTTTATTGAGGCGTAATATAGCATAGAAAGAATTAATTAATAAACTATTTATATCACACCTCAATTTAAATAAACTATATTTTATAAATTCTAAAACCTTGCTCTAAAATTTAATCTATTTTAATCATCAAAGGCTTCTTCAATAGAAGTTCTTATTTCATAAGGAAATTCATAAACAAATTCTGGCAACTTATCTTCTATTAATTTAGCGTCTTTTTTTAGATTATCGGTAATAGTAAAATTTTGCGTATTTTTAATTGATTTTTCAGGATCAAATAACTTTTTCTTATTTACATGATCATTAGCTTCCAAGCCAATAAATTCTTCTATCTTTCTTACTGTATCTTCATAATTGTAGACTAGATCTTCAAATCTTAACCTAAAAATACGCTTATCATCTATAAATTTTTCACAGCTTTTCATTCTTCTCCAAAATTCTATAAACTCATTACACTCCTTAGGAAATGGTGCTGACGAATGTATCTTAGGCCATACATAAGTAGACAATGCATACATATCCCTAACATCCCTATCTACAATTATTAATCTAAAATCATCATCAAAATAGTTTGGTATTCTATATGCATTATGTGGTAGTACAAGATGATCATAAATTATATTCTTGTCTAAATTTTGACCAATCATATCTAAATAACCTTTCACAAACTTTTTAGCTGCTCTATAGAATTCATCTTCAGATGGAAAAGAAACAACCATTTTTCTATTTCCAGATATAATATATTGTCTCCCCCATTTATGAATTTTTCTATTTTGAATAATCTTTGCGCCAAGTTGTAATATTACTTTAATTAAAGAAAACCTCACCCCTTTGTATTGTCCATACCATTCTCCTTTTATATTAAAACAATTTAATTCACTTAAAAACTCATCCACCAATGTATTAAATTCTTTCCCATACATTTTTTCATAAGAACCAAACCATCCAAAATTATTTTTAGACAGCTTATTCATCTCCTTTTTAAATGATTTTATAGCCTCGTCAGTTCTATGAATATCCACTCCATTAATAAGCTTATCTTCTAAATCAAATATTCCATTTGGTGTATAGAACGGTATATGTTCGTATCTTATAAGCCCATTTGTAGTACAACTGCTATACTCAGATAATAAGTCTATTACAGCTGAAGAACCAGTACCACAATAACTTGTAACCGCAACCTTTTTCATAAAAACACTCCTCCATAAATCTAAGATTTAATATATCTTTTATAAATAGCTACCATGTCATTAAATACGACCTTTAGAGAATACTTATCAACAAGTTCTAAGCTTTTCTGTCCTAGTGACTTTCTTAAATTAATATCCTCATAAAGTATATTTATTTTTTCAGCCAATTCATTTTTTTCATCAATCCCGATTACATATCCATTTAGTTTATCACTTACAAGGTCTCTATTACCTCTCGAATTTGTTACTATAATTGGTAATCCTGTAGCCATTGCTTCCATTATATTACGTGGAAGTCCTTCTCTTCTAGAAGTTGAAATAGCAACATCTGATAACTTTAAAAGCTCATTAACATCATTTCTTTGACCTAACATATAAATATTGTTTTGTAGGCCCAAAGAAGTTATTTTTTCTTTATACTCTTCTTTTAAAATACCTTCTCCAACCAAAAGTAATTTTATATTTCCTATTTTATATCTTAATGTATCTATTGCATCTATTGCCATACCTTGATTTTTATTCGAATTTAACTCAGCTACATATATTAATACAAAATCATTATTAGATAGAAAATTCTTCTCTCTTAAAATTTTCTTTTCTTTTTCATTAGAAATAGTATATTTGTCAAGATCAACTCCAACTCCATTAACAAGCTTTATTTCTCCAGATTTAAAATTCTTTTTAACAGCCAAGTTGTAATCTTCCTGATTAATTGTAATCAAACAATCTGTATACTTTGCCAAAAATTTCTCTATTGGATAAAATATCAGCCAATTTATCTTTCCTCCACCATTAAGAAAATGGAACCCATGGGCCGTATATATAACGATGCAGCCATCTTTTCTTGCTTTCTTAGATGCTAGTCTAGTAAGAGCCCCCCCTATTGGTGTATGACAATGAATTATTTCATATTTATTATCATTAATTATTTGTTTTAGTTTAAAATAAACCTTTAAGTTTTTAAAACTTAAAGGATTACGTTCAAAATTCAAATTATATTTTACATCTACATATGGAATGCAACTATCACCATTACTAGCTACATGCACTTCATATCCCATATCTTTAAACCATTTAATATATGGAATATGAAAATTAGCAATATGACTGTCGACTTTCGCTGTAAACAGAACCTTTTTCATAAATTACTATTCCTTTCTATTAAATTTAAATCTCCTCATCACAATATCCACTATTTCGAAAAAAGCACAATCTTTTGTAATAAATAAAACACTAATATAAAAAGTTACACATGTAATAATTATTATAGCTATGTTAATAATAAATCTAATATCTATTACATATTGTATATTTAACACTTTTGATAGCACTCCACTTATAAAAAAGAACATAAAAGAAGTTAACAAATACTTAACCGTATATTTATTCATAACATGAATTCTTTTATTTATATTTTTCCTTATACATTTATTCATTAATATTATTAATAAAACTTCTGAAATAAATGTTGTTATTATTAATAACTCCGGACTCAATAAATTTAACATTACAAGTAAACTATTTAATATTAAATTAGTGATTCCACCAATAAAATACAATTTTGCTAGTCGCTTCTCTTCACCATGTACAAAAATCACTTGATTAGCTAAGGTTAAATCACACATCCCCATAATATATCTTAAAGAAAATAAGCTTAGTGTTAACCCAGCTCCTAGATACTCTTCTCCTGCATATAACAACATTATTTCCTTACCAAGTACACTTATTCCAATACACATTGGAATACCAATCATAAAAAATATACGCGATGATGAATAAAGCAACTTTATGTACTCTTCATCATCTTTTTCAGATAAATATCTCGATAATCTTGGTATTGTAACAATAACTAAAGACGAAATAACATTTATTACAAGTCCAGTAATTGCTTGAGAAAAAGTATAATATGTAACATAAATACCTTTAGAAAAAATGCTAAGATATAACTTATCTAAGTATGTATAAAACATACTTGCATTCGCTAAAAGTAGCATAATACATAAAGGTTTTATTAGATTTTTTAATTCACCAATATTTATCTTTTCAAAAGACACATGCTTCTTTATATGAAAATAACTTAATATATTATTTAGCAATACTACTATTGATGTTATCATAGCATAAGATACTATATCATCACTTTTCCTTATAAAAATAAAAATACTAAATACATTAAACAACCTAACAATCATAGTTTTGAATAAAATGAATCCATAACTTTCAAAAGCTTCATTCATCCACTCAACCATAAAAATATTAGCTATAATTTGAATAGAAAGAACAATATAAATTAAGTTGTTAACTTTATTAGGTTTAAATAAAACAAAAAGTAAATATATAAAAAATACAATAATAGTACTAATGCATCCCATAATAAATAATTGGGTGAAAATTTTTCTCGTCTTTTCCTTATCATTCTTATTTTGGCTAATTATACGAATCCCATAATTATATATCCCAAATGATGCAAATGGTAAAAACCAGGATAAAATTGAAAATGCTTTATTGTACTCTCCAAATAAATTACTATCCAATACCCTGGCTACATATGGCCCTGTAACTAATGGTAATACTATATTAAGAATATTTAATGACATTTTTGCCATGGCATTTCTCTTTACAGATGTGGCCATTATTTTTCACCTCTTAATTTCTTATAAATTTTTACACTACAAAAAAACAATTCTTTAAAATTGTAAAACAAACTCCACTCTAATTCTTTATATTTAGATATATACGGTTTTAATTCATTCAATTTAATTTTTTCTGGTATTATATCAAATTCTTTATATAACCTTCTTGCTTTTAAAAATGAAAACCCACCAATATTTTCAACTATATTTTTTGCGGCAGCTGTTGTAACATTTATATAATCAATATTGCATGCCAAAAGCATTTTTTCTTTATCTTCTTTAGACAAATCAGTTCTTTCACTAATTTGATTATATAATATTCTATTTAATTGAGATGCATGTATATATCCTGAATTTATACCACTTCTAGTTGCGGAACCTACTCTTGCAAGACAATTTATATAATTTTCATTTATATACTCAATCTCATTGGCATAACTTAAGCAGGCATTAATAAAATTCATATCTTCTCCATATCTATAACCTCTTCTAAAATATATATTATTATCTTTTATTAATGAGGTTCTAAACACACACGATCCCATACAAATCCATATTTCCCTATTGCATTTTAAAAAAAATGCCTCCTCTCCCCTTAATGGCTTATCTGGGAAAACTCGTGTTTTATTATATTCTCCTGATATATTACCTAATTCATCAATATCTTGATAACCGTATGCACATATATCTAAATCACTATTTGCTTCAAATTTATCTATAACTCTTCTAAAACAATCTAACTCTAAAAAATCATCCCCATCCAAAAAACAAATATATTCTCCTTTAGATTCAATCAAGCCTGTATTTCTAGCTACACTTACCCCTTGATTTTCCTGACTAATTAATTTAACTTTATTGGGATACATCTTTACATAATTACTGCAAACATTATATGACTTATCAGTAGATCCATCATCAACTATAATAATCTCCCATTCTTTATAGCTTTGATTTACTATTGATTTAATAGTTTTCTCTATATACCTCTCTAAATTATAGCAGGGTATTACTACACTAATCATTTTTCCCCTCTCTCTTTTCTTTACTAATTATAAACAACCCAAATCCCAAATATGTCCAAAACACTGTTGCCATATATGAAGCAGAATATAGTATATTAGCCTCAGCCATATTATTAATTAATAACATAATCAATATTAAAAATACTATTAATACTATTTTTGAATCTTGAGTTCTTAACTTTATATCAAAAAAATATTTAAAATACTCCCATAAACAAATTACTGCAAAAGTTGCTATTGCTATAAAGCCTATAACACCATTAGATACCAAAACTTGAATAACTATATTGTGCATTCCTCCACCTAAAATACCTGGCAAATCACTAATAGAAGCATAGTTTAAAGCTACTTCTGAAACATTTCTAGATCCAACCCCAAACCAAAAATTATCTTTTAATATTTGCATACCACAACCCCATAACTGTGCTCTCCCATTTAAAAATCCCATAGATATCTCTTTTTCAACTACTTCTGAAACATTTCCTGCACTCCCTGTCATATCTAACGGTTTATTATCTATATTATTTACATTTTTTCCAAGTGTTAACAATATGTAATACCTAGCTTTATTAAATGCAAATTTAGCAATAATAATAATATTATTAATACATATATATATATAATATAGAATGTTATTTACAACCTTTGATAAAAAATAAATACCAAAAACTCCAGAACCTGCAATAACTTTATCCTTTTTATCTTTAAAATAAAATATAGTAAACATGATTCCAAAAATTATAATACAATAAAGGGTTGCACGAGAATTTGTCATATAAATAAATATTAATTGTATTACGATATTTATTATATAAAATTTATTCATCTCACTCGACTTTTTCAATTCCATAATTAAAATAGAAGCCACAATTGATATTGCAGCTAAAGGACCTCCAGTATTAGCTCCTGTATAAACACCATTAAGCATACCATTTTCTACACCTATCACAAAATTTTTAAATTCAAAATTAATTCCTAATAGATATATTATTAACGAAATTAATGAAGTAATAAAAGTAACCTTGATTATTATATTATTAAATCTAATAATATGATTATATATATCGCACTTATCATCCTCATCATCAAAGGCAAACAATATAAAGAACTGTAAAGAAGTAAGTGCTAATATTTTTATATTCTCGAATAATCCCATATACCTATTAGAAATTATAGTAATAAAATAAGCAATAATAAAAAATATTAACGCAATAAACTTCTTCGATTTAAAAATAATTCTTTTTACAAGTAAATCCTTAATTATTATAATTGCTCCCCAAAGTAGCAATATTAAATTTAGTATACTACTCAATGGAGTAAAATAACTAATTGCAAATAAAATAGTTATAAAAATAAACACTTCTCTATACTTATTTCTATCAAATAATACATTTAAAAATCTTTTCATAATAATCCCTCAACTATAGCGTATATTTTTCATAAGAATTTTCAAAATCTACAATCCTATCCCCATGCCCAGTTCTTTCATTTTCAGGTGGCAATGTCATATAGTCCCCATAATATTCTTCTAAAAACTTTTCTGATTTATATGGAGCAAAAAATTCCTCATCCTCAAACTTTAACATCTTAGTTTTTTCAAATATATCACTATTCATAATTAATATTGCACTAACATCCATTACATAATTACTTTTCTTGCTTGCAGTACAATAAGTTATTTTTTTGGATAACTTCAACAACCAACTTTTTAAGAACCCTGGTAATATTTTGTATATCTTAGTATCTCTACTTCTTTTAAACTCATCATCAATAGCATTATGTGCCTTTTCAAACATAAGCAATCTATAAACATATGCACAAGATTTTTGAATATTTCTAAATACTAAATTATCTGAAAGATATATTATATCGAATACATCCATATCTATTCCATAATGAACTTTTAATCTTCTATATTCTCTTTCCATATTACAAGTATTGTTTATTCTAATTTTTGACCACATTCTAGGAAAATTTTTATCTGTTTTTTCATTTTGTAAAAAATACTTTTCAGGTAATTTCTTTTCACATAATTTATTAAATTTTATAAAATCATTATGTAACATTCCTATATCGATATCATCATCCCAAGGAATAAATCCCTCATGTCTTATTGCACCGAGTAATGTACCATAAAGAATATAATATTGTATATTATTCTCCTTACAAATCCTATCTATATCCTTTAACATTTCTAATTGTACAAGCTGAAGTTTTCTAATATCATAACTAACCATATTTCCTCCCAAATTTAACAATATCACTTGTAAATAATTATACTTTATTGACTTTTTGGTTTCAATGTCTGTGTAAGCATCTTTTACTTACATCTACAAAAAATACCTCTAAAAGAGGTATTTTTAGCAAAAACTCTATTCACAATTACTTTTCTGGTAGTATATTACCTTCATCTACACCTTCTGTACTTTCTGACATAAATAATATTTTTATAGTCATAAGCATAAGTTTAAAATCCAAAAACAATGAATATTTTTCTATATACATCAAATCTAAAAGTAATTTATCTTTTGGTGTTGTATTATATTTTCCTAAAATTTGAGCATATCCTGTAAGACCAGCCTTAACTTTCAATCTGTATGAGAATTCCGGCATTACTTTGCCATATTCTTCTGCAATCTCTGGTCTTTCTGGACGTGGTCCAACAATTGACATATCGCCTTTTAATATATTTAATAATTGTGGAAGTTCATCTAATCTAACTTTTCTTATAAACTTACCAATAGGTGTTATTCTATTATCATTTTTACTTGCTAATCTTGCAACACCATCTTTTTCTGCATCTACAATCATACTTCTAAATTTATAGACATCAAATATCTTTCCATCTATTGTTAAACGTTTTTGCTTAAATAACGCTGGACCTCCATCATACATTTTAATTAACAATGCAACTATAATCATTATTGGCGATGTAACTATTATAGCTAATAAAGACAATATTAAATCTATAGTTCGTTTCGCAAACCTATTCTCTATTGATAGACCTCTGTTTCTAAGTAGCAACATAGGAGTATCAAATAAATGTATAGTATCGCTATTATTTATTATTACATCTTGAATATTAGGTACTATATATACTCTTATACTTCTATCATAGCAATACTTAACTATTTTATCTCTATCTAACAATTCTAATCCACTTAATACCACAGCTTCGCAGTCTTTTAAAGTTTCAAATATATTTTTAATCCCTTCAGAAATAGATATCATAGAGCATATATTAAACTTTTCCTTATGTAAATTAATCTTTTTTAATACATCGTAATCTTCCTTATCTCCATATACTAACACAGTATTTCTAGGAGGATATATATAAAAATATAATTTATTCGTTAAATATGCCCATCCAATAATAATTATAACTTGAAAAAATGTCATATATAACATAGGTCTAATATCTAAAAATCTTCTACCAATTAAACTTATTTGCAAATACGTAATTGCATTAACAAATAGTAATGAAAGTATTTGAGAATAAACCAACTCTGAAAATTTTAAAACTCCAACTTTATATCCACTATATATCTTAGTAAAAACATATAGAAGAATTGCATATACAATAACAACTAATATATTGCCCTTGTAATAAAATGGTAAAACAATAGAGTTACTATAATAATTATTCCATACACTATAAAATGTTAATGTAGTCATTAATAATATCATACAAGTTGTTAAGAACATCACAGTTCTCTTAATTCCTAATAGCTTCTGTTTCATATTTCCTCCGCTAAGCCCTTATAATACTTTCATAAAACTTTTGTCCTCGTAACATTATAATGTTATCATATTAGATTAAAAAAAACAATAAAAATGCATTATTGTAATGAATTCATCATATTTATGTAATATTTTTTATTAGAATTATTTACTTTTCCAATTTATGCATTAACCTCATTTTTTGTATTTATAGAATTTTTTTGTAAAAGAACTTCTCCAAAGAAATCTTTCAAAACATTTTGACCATAATCTGCTGTTTTTATATTTAGATTTGCTTATATAAGTACTTTGATATCTTCTTTTGAAAGTAAAATAGTCTGCGTCCTTCTCATATAGATAATTTATTATACATTATCTTCTGAAGTTTACGCAGACTATTTTACACTCTAATGCCACACTAATAATTTAATGTAACATCTTATTCTACATAACTTTATCATTTTCTAAATAAAGTGTTTATATTTTCTACCAATAGTGATGCCATCTTACTTTGGTGCGATTTATCTGATATTTTCTTTGCTTCTGTTGGATTTGATAAAAACCCACATTCTATAAGCAATGAAGGCATCAAAGTATTTCTAGTTACATACCAATTCGCATATTTAGCTCCTCTATTTCTAATATTTAAACTATTAGGTAAGGATTTAGTAAGGTTTATCGCAAAATCTTTAGATATTTTAGCTGCTCTACTAGGAGATTCATCATATTTGTTTCCAGATGCATCCACCTTAACGCCTATATTATCTATATTAGGCCTATACGTATCATAAAATATTGTCATTCCATTAGCACTTGGGTCAGTAAAAGAATCTTGATGTATACTTATAAATAAATCTGCATTATTGTTATTTGCCAATACTACTCTATTTTCTAATGTATCTTTTAAGCCATAATCATTTGCAGTTCTAGTTAGCAACACTTCATATCCTTGTTCCTCTAATTTAGTTTTAAGAATTTCTGCCACCTGCATATTAATTACACCTTCTTCGTAAGTAATACCATCATGAGTCTTAACTGTTCCTTTATCTCCCTGATTATAATGACCAGGATCTATAACAATTCTATATTTATCTCCTTTGTCAGGATATTTTGCAACGCCATTTAAACCCACATATGTATTTCCTACAAACTCCAATTGAGCCATATTACATCCTTCATAAAAGAAATAATCATATCCATCTATATTGTTCCACCCTACTGCTGCACTACCGTCTTCTTTAAAGTAATATCGTATATCGTTAGATTTAAGCCATCCTTTTACCTGCTTTCCATCAGCCCCAAAATAATACCATTTCCCCTGTATCTGCTTCCAATAAGTTTGCATCTCACCATTTTCATCAAAGTAAAACTTATCTTCCAATAGGGTCAACCATCCTTTATGAAGCTTTCCATTTTCATCGTAATAGTACCATTTATCTCTATCTTGAAACCACCCTACTCTTATTTGAAGAACTCCATTTTTATCAAAAGTATATTGTTCTCCATCTATCTCTATAGTTTGTCCTACTACTGCTGCTCCGTATTCGTTAAAATAATACTTCTTACCACTTTCTTCATACCAGCCTTTTTTCATCACTCCATCTGAACCTAAATAGTATTTCCCTTCTGGTAATATAAGCCATCCTTTATGCAGCTCTCCATCTTCATTATAGTAGTACCAATTATAGTTATCATCATGATACCAGCCTGTAATAATACTTTTTATTAGCACACCATCTTTATCAAACTTATATTCTTTTCCATCTATCTCTATAGTTTGTCCTACTACTGCTGCTCCGTATTCATTAAAATAATACTTCTTACCACTTTCTTCATACCAGCCTTTTTTCATTACTCCATCTGAACCTAAATAGTATTTCCCTTCTGGTAATATAAGCCATCCTTTATGCAGCTCTCCATCTTCATTATAGTAGTACCAATTATAGTTATCATCATGATACCAGCCTGTAATAATACTTTTTATTAGCACACCATCTTTATCAAACTTATATTCTTTTCCATCTATCTCTATAGTTTGTCCTACTACTGCTGCTCCGTATTCATTAAAATAATACTTCTTACCACTTTCTTCATACCAGCCTTTTTTCATTACTCCATCTGAACCTAAATAGTATTTCCCTTCTGGTAATATAAGCCATCCTTTATGCAGCTCTCCATCTTCATTATAGTAGTACCAATTATAGTTATCATCATGATACCAGCCTGTAATAATACTTTTTATTAGCACACCATCTTTATCGAACTTATATTCTTTTCCATCTATCTCTATAGTTTGTCCTACTACTGCTGCTCCGTATTCGTTAAAATAATACTTCTTACCACTTTCTTCATACCAGCCTTTTTTCATTACTCCATCTGAACCTAAATAGTATTTTCCTGCTGGTAATATAAGCCATCCTTTATGCAGCTCTCCATCTTCATTATAGTAGTACCAATTATAGTTATCATCATGGTACCAGCCTCTTCTACTTTGTTCATTTACTTTTATTAACTCATTATAAAATCTGATTAATTTTTCGCCATAATTCCCAGCTGCCCAACTTCCAGAAAGATCTAAAGCAGTTTTTGCACTACCAGCCAAATAGGCAAAATGTCTTGGATCATAAGTCGATTCATTATCTAATCCATCTTCAACATAAGATTGCTCAATATTCTTCTTAGGATATCCATTTGAACCAGCATATAATGCTAAATGATCTAAATGAGCTAGCACTCCGTGCTCCCAACTATCGAATTTTTTATGAGCTTCTTTTATAGTATCATCATTGATTCCAGCATTAGTATTCTTCATACCGCAAGGATTATAATACGACTCATCTAAAACCCCACCAAATCTCCCAAATCCTGTCTCGTGAGCAGCTTGTACATATGCCAAAGCTGGATTTACATTTCCATTTGATTTTGAATACTTCCAGTACAGATCAGCTAGATTCACAAAAGTTTCTGTAGCCCCATTATTTTTTGCCCACTTTTTCGCATCTTGTACAGTTATCTCTGTATCAGATATTATATTTATATTTCTTATGTTTTTTTCAATAGCAAATTCTAAAGACAAATTATTATTTTGACTAGCATATACAATAATTCCAGAATTATATACAGTATTAATTGACATAATTATTGTTAAAGCTATAGTACACGCTAGTTTTTTATTTCTTTTATACATCACTATACCTCCATATTATTCTATTTTTTTACATAACAATTTTATCATATGATAAATTACAATATCAAGTGCAACACTAATTAAGCATAAAAACAACCCATCCGGGCACGTTCATGTTTTAAAGCAATAATTGACTAAAAAACCACTTTAAAGCACGTGACTGAATGAGCTATAAACATATTACTAGAAATTAACGTTGTTGTATAGTAGAGGCTGAAATGTATCTAAAATAGCTAAGGAGCTTAATAGAAACAAATCTACTATTTCAAGAGAAGTTAAAGAGCAAATTTCTGGTCGTGTTATAATTGATAGAACTGATAAAAAATTGCATTTAGTAGTATCTATAATTGGCTATATAATGGCGTATTAAATAAATGCTCTGTTGAGCTGCTACGCAGGAAAGGAAAATCCTTAAATCCTAAAGAAACACGAGGTAAGTTTAATATAGGAAAGACAATTAAGCAACGCCCTAAAGAGGTTAGAAAAAGAATAACGGTAGGTTATTGGGAATTAGACACTGTTGTTTCTAGCAGAGGTAAGTCTAAAGCTTGTCTTTCAACTTTTATTGAAAGGAAGACACGATTAACTAAAATTAGAGTAATGCCTAATAGGAAAGCTATCACTTTTAATGAACATTGCAAGATAACACTAAATGAATTTGATTCAAAATCCCTTAAAATTTTTACATTAGACCGTGGCAAAGAATTTGCAGACTATGTATATTTAGAATCCAATTTAAAAGTAAATGTATACTTCGCTGACCCTTATAGTTCTTGGAAAAGAGGAACCAATGAAAATACCAATAGATTAATTAGAGAGTTTTTTTCCTAAGAAATTTGATTTTTCTACCATTACCCAAAAAGAAGTTGATATTGTTGAAGGTTATCTTAACAATAGACTAAGAAAATGTCTTGGATATAAGCCCCCCCTTAGAAGTATTTAACGAATTGTCAAGCTAAATGTTGCACTTAGCTTGACAATTCGTCATATATAAAAACTTATTAGACTTTATTCATCATACCCTTTAGGATTATTTTTTTGCCATCTCCAAGAATCTTTACACATATCCTCTAGACCCTTTTCAGCTTTCCACCCTAACTCTTTTAACGCTTTAGATGCGTTTGCATAACAGATTCCTATATCTCCAGGTCTTCTTTCCATTATTTTGTAAGGCACCTTTTGACCAGACGCCTTCTCAAAGTTCTTCACTACATCTAAAACACTATATCCAATTCCTGTTCCTAAATTATAAGCTTCTACACCTTTAGTATCCATTATCTTCTCTACAGCCTTTAAATGCCCTTTTGCCAAATCAACAACATGAATATAATCACGTACCCCAGTACCATCTGGCGTATCATAATCATCACCAAAAACTCTCAAGAATTCCATCTTTCCTACTGCAACTTGAGTTATATATGGCATTAAGTTGTTAGGAATTCCATTAGGATCTTCTCCTATTCTTCCGCTTTCATGAGCACCTATAGGATTGAAATATCTAAGTAAAGCTATACTCCATTCATTATCTGATATAAAAATATCTTTAAGAATTTGCTCTATGAATAATTTAGTGCTACCGTAAGGATTAGTTGCATTTGCAGTAGGCATTTCTTCATTAAAAGGAACCTTATTTTCCATTCCATATACAGTTGCAGATGAACTGAATACTAACTTTTTAACATTATACTTTCTCATAACATCACACAATACTAATGTTCCTGTTATATTATTATTATAATATTCAATTGGTTTTTCTACAGATTCTCCTACAGCCTTTAATCCTGCAAAGTTAATAACAGCCTCTATATTATTTTCATCAAATACCTTAGATAAAGCTTCCCTATCTAAAACATCCACTTCATAAAACTTAGGTTTTACTCCACTCAATTCTTCTATTCTTTTCAATACTTCTGGTTTACTATTACAAAAATTATCTACTATGATAACCTTATAACCAGCATTAATAAGTTCTATACAAGTATGAGAACCTATATACCCTGTTCCTCCAGCCACTAATATTGACATTTAAATTCCTCCCTTTAGTTATTAATTTAAATAATGGTTTTAATTTTCGCCATATATAAAATTATGTAATGCTTTTTTGTTAACTTCTTCATCCCATCCAAGATAATAGATACCTTTATCCATTAGATCTTTTGTTGATCCATCTATAGGTATTCTAAAACCTTCTAATTGTTCTGCATTCATCGACATTATTCCCTTACCTAAATCAAGTAATTCAAAAGTTGACAAATTCGTTTCTATATTAGAAGATAAATCTGATATAATCTTTGGATAACTTGTTACTTCTATACTCTTCGCTTTATTAAAAATCGCCATTATAACTTTTCTTTGTCTATTAGTTCTATAATAATCATTATCTATTTTTCTTATTCTCGAATACTCTAATGCTTGCTTTCCATTCAATTTTACATTACCACTTTTATTTAACCCTATAATCCTACTTTCTTCTCCAGTAACACTTAATTCTATGCCTCCAATATAATCTATAACATTTTTTAATCCTTCAAAATCAATTTTAACATACTTGTTTATATCTAAGTCAAATAATTTATTTAGAGTAGAAACACTTCCTTCTACTCCTCCATAATGATATGCATAATTTATTTTATGAACCTTATTAGATTCACCTAAATCCACATTTAAATCTCTCATTATAGATGTTAGCTTTGCTGTATTATCATCCTTATCTAATGATAATACCATTATCGTATCTGAGGCATTTTCTTCCTTATCTACACCAAGCAATAATATATTTTCTATATTTTCCTTCTCACTTTTTTCCTGTGTCTCTTGCGATATCTTTAACTCTTCGTCAGAACCTTGTAACTTAACATTTTTTACTCTATTTATATATTTATAAGCTCCAAAAGCTCCTCCTAAAATTAACAATATAATTATACCAATTATTATCAAAAGCTTATTTCTTTTCCTCTTCATATGCATTCCCCCAATTTAATATTTTTCATTAATAAATTATACCATATATAACTTACTAGTTTATTACTTATTAATTAATAAAACAAAAAGATTTAGACTATTAATCTAAATCTTTAAAATATACCTAAATATACTTATTAACTATTTCCTTCATATTATACATAGCTTCTTCCATATCAGCTACAAGCTTTGGTTGATTTCTTGCTCTTTCTAGATTATGGTTTGGTCTATGTATTTGGAAATACTTATCCCCATTTATATGATCCATAAGAAATCTCATAGAAAGCTCTAAAGTTATAAGCTTAGCTGAAAAAGGCAAATATTCAATTTCTGTTTCAGTTAAGGCTTCACCACAGGATTCTAAGAAACCTTTTGTAAATAGTTCAAATAAGTTAATATCAAAGTGAACTTTTGATAAGTCTGCTTCATCTTCTAAAGCAGTAGTTGCTCCTGAACGTATAGAATCACCATAATCATATAATGATAAACCTGGCATAACTGTATCTAAATCTATTACACAGATTGCATCCCCTGTTTCATCATCTATCATTATATTATTATACTTTGTATCATTATGAGTAACTCTAAGAGGAAGCTTACCTTCATTTAATAAATCTACTAAAACTCCAGTTTCTTTTTCTCTTGTCATAATAAAATCAATTTCAGCTTGTACATCTTTAACTCTATCACACGGATCGTTTTTTACCGCTTCAAGAAAATCATTATATCTCTTTCTCGTATTATGAAAATCTGGTATTATTTCATATACAGTATCCGCTGGAAAATCTGAAAGTTGGCTTTGGAACTTTCCTAAAGCTTTTCCACATTTATAAAAATCCATTGGATTTTCTACCATCATATAAGTTGTTGCACCTTCTATAAAATGATAAGCTCTAAAACAGTCCCCTTCTTCTGTTCTATAATATAACTTTTCATCTACTGTTGGTACCAAACGTAACCCTTCTCTTGTTACGTCTCCACCTTCTTCTTGGACCTTTTTAGAAATATGTTTAGTAACCCTATCTATGTTATTCATTAGTTCATCTACAGCTGGAAAAACATCTGTATTAATTCTTTGAAGAATATATTTCTTTACTGTTCCATCAGATTGTTTAAAGTTTAATATATGAGTATCATTTATATGACCACATATATGTCTTTCTGAATTTATAAGTTCCCCACTAAATTTAAATCTTTCAGCTAACTCTTTACAGCTATACGTCCCCTTCATAGCTAACTCCCTTTCATTTTTAGTTCTTTGTAAAATGTTTACATAAATATATTTTACTTTTTATTTATTATAAAATCAAGTAATGTACCATATGAAACAGTTCATTTTTATAAGATACTAATTTTTTACGATTATATTGTTCATCATACCTGTCACACAAAATAAACCTGTGAACAATCACAGGTCTATATATAAGATATATTAACAGAAATAATCCTAACAATATATCTTTGAATATTCTAATCTCTTTTAAAAATATCTCTTGTATAAACTTTTGCTTTTACATCATCCAATATAGAATCATATCTATTGGCAATTATTGCTTGACTCATTTCTTTAAACTCACTTAGATCATTTACAACTTTTGATCCAAAGAATGTAGAACCATTTTCCAATGTTGGCTCATATACAATTACTGTAGCTCCTTTAGCCTTTATACGTTTCATAACTCCCTGAATTGATGATTGACGGAAATTATCTGAATTTGACTTCATCGTTAAACGATAAACTCCAATAACACATTCTTTTTCATTATCTGATGAATAATCTCCATGATTATAATAATCGTAATATCCAGCCATAGACAATACTCTATCTGCTATAAAATCCTTACGTGTTCTATTTGATTCAACAATAGCAGACATCATATTTTGTGGTACATCTTCATAATTAGCAAGAAGCTGTTTTGTATCTTTAGGCAAGCAATATCCGCCATATCCAAAAGAAGGATTATTATAATGAGAACCAATACGAGGGTCTAAACATACTCCATTAATAATTTGTTGTGTATCTAGACCTTTCATTTCTGCATAGGTATCTAATTCATTAAAGTAAGAAACACGAAGTGCTAAATATGTATTTGCAAATAATTTTACTGCTTCAGCTTCAGTAAATCCCATAAATAATGTATCAACATCTTCTTTTATTGCTCCTTCTTTAAGAAGTTCTGCAAAAACATGTGCAGCTTTTACTAAACGAGCATTTTCAACATCTGTTCCAACTATAATTCTTGATGGATATAAATTATCATATAAAGCCTTTGATTCTCTAAGGAATTCAGGACTAAATATAATATTATCACAATGATATTTTTCACGTACATGGGCTGTAAATCCTACTGGAATTGTAGATTTAATTACCATAATCGCATCAGGATTATGTTTTATAACAAGCTGAATAACTGCCTCTACTGCAGATGTATCAAAGAAATTCTTTTTACTATCATAATTTGTAGGTGCAGCAATAATAACAAAGTCTGCATCTGTATACGCACTTTCAGCATCAGTTGTTGCTATTAAATTTAACTTTCTATTAGTTAAATACTCTTGAATCTCTTTATCCACTATAGGCGATTGCCTATAATTAATCATATTCACCTTTTCTTCAATTATATCTACCGCTACCACTTCATTCTTTTGTGCTAGCAATATAGCGTTGGATAATCCAACATATCCTGTTCCAGCTATTGCTATCTTCATAATAATCCCCCCATTTATAATAAATTTATTATAATAATAAAATTTTATTTTTGTAAGTAAACTTTATAAAATCTACAATTAACCATCATGGTAATAATCCAAAAGTATTGAGAAAATGGATTATTGACATATAAATCATTAAATCCACTTCCTATACACAACCCTAGATATATAGATAAGAATACTCTGTATTCAATATTATATTTAGACAATTTAATTATCTTTTTAAGTGTAATAATTATTATAGTTAGATAAAAGACTAATCCGATAATACCCATTTCACCTAATATTGATATATATGAATTTTCAACAATATATACCGAATCTGTTTTCTGGCTTGAATCAGAATTAGAAGTTCCAAGCCCACCTCCCCAAGACATGTACAGTATATTATCTTTAAATGTTTCATTTAAATACCTATTCCAATTATCAACTCTTATATTTTCTGAAAGAGTTTTTATATTTATAGTTTCTACTCTTTTAGAAACAAAAGAACTCTTTTCTGTTAGATAACTACTGTTAAATATAAGGGAGCCAAATATTAATATACCTAAGATAGATATTATCATTTTTATAATGTTTTTTATTTTATTCATACTATAAATTATATATATTAATATAATTATGCCGGCTATTAAATAACTAGTTCTCGAAAAAGAAAGTAGAATTACAGCAATAATAAGTGGAATCAAAAAGTATCTTGTAATACCACTATATACAAATAAAAAATATGCTAATCCTACACATAATATAAGTGATAAATTGATAGGATTTCCAACAAAAGATACTAATCTCAATCCTTCTTGTCCTAAAAGATTTATATGTAGTCTTTCGTAATACCCTTTATATATTATTCTCAAAAATTTTTCTCCCATAATCATCTCTAGTAAACTTCCGCATATAAGTATCATTATTTGTATAAAAAAAATTTTTTTAATACCTTCAATATACTCATGTAATATTTTATACTTTTTGAAGTTAATTACATATAGACATATAAAGGTAAATACTATAGGATACAAAAAAACTGTTCTAAACTTATTAATACTTCGTATAGGAGTAACGTTACTTATAAAGATATGCATAACTCCATAAATAACAAAGCTAATTATTAACATTGAAAAATTATCTATACTTAACTTTCTTTTTTTTATTAACTTATAAATAATTAATAAACATATTAATATTAAGAATATATCTTTTAATACATTTATAAAACTTACATCACCTATTTGTAGCACTGGTAATTGTAATGATATTACCATAGAAAATGGAGTTATAAAAAATATTATCTGTAATATACAAATCACTATTTTATCGACTTTGTTCATTTAACTTTTCTCCTTAAATATACCTTTTATCTTAATACAAAAAAAAGAAATTGTGTATATTAATAATACTCCTAAAAATTTCATAACCGTATTTTTAATATTAATATCTACTGTTACATAACTAATTATCACTGAAAAAGTAAAAGCTATAACATTTACAATAATCACATATAATAATATTTTTTTATCAAGTTCTATATACAAATATTTTCTACCCTTGTAAATACTTAACGCAATATATATTAGATAGCTTACATTAGTCGTTACAGTAGCTGCTATAGCTCCATATATAGGTATGAACACTAAATTTAATAGTATATTTATAAAAGCTGATATTGATGTTATATATAACAGCTCATTTGTTCTCTTTTTCACTTCAAATGCTTTATTTGTATAAAACGATGTACAATAAATAAAAACTCCTATAACTATTAAAACTATATAATTTTCTGTACCAATATACTTTTTAAAAAATAAATGTGTTAAATCCTTCGAAAAAATGATCAATAAAACTGCCATTGAAAAAACAATTATCATGTGATAATTAAATAATTTACCTATTAAATTTTCCGTAGACTTCTTTCCCTTTTTATCATACTCCTTAATAATTGTTGGATAAAATATTACCATTAGCAAAGCATTAACATTTATCAACGATAATTCACTTATTTGGTAAGCAAACGAATAATAAGCCACTTCTACATCACCTCTAATAAATGAAATCATATATCTATCAAATGATGATAATAACAAATACCCTAAACTTGTCCCCACTAGTGGTAAACCAAACTTAATTGTATCGATAAACAATCCTCTATCAAAATTAAGTTTTCCATTTTTTAATATATAGCTTATACTTAAAATAGCAAATGATAATACTGTTGCTATAAGATAACTTATTGATGTATTACTAACACTATACATAGCAAAAATTATTGCTATCTTAAATACTGAATTTAAGACTTTATATAAGTTGTATTTATTTAACTTCCCCTCACATCTAAAATCATTTAATTGTAAATTAAATACACTTAAAAAAAAGGAATTGATAATTATTAAAAATATTACTTTGTTACTAAATCCTAATATAAAGTTAAAAATTATTAATACAATACTACTGACAAAGAACATTATAAATAAATATGTCACATAAGATCTTTTAAAATATTTTTTTTCGCTTTTACTATTATAATAATATCTTAAAAATGATTGTATTATAAAATTATAAAAAATTGTAGATGCAAAGGTTATAGTATTATTATAAATTGATAATTGCCCAAATTCCTCTGTTGTTAGCATATTAGTATTTAAAAATGTAACTATCAAACCTGCTAATAACGGAACTACTGTAGATGGTGCAATTTTTATTATTTTATTTAAAATAATAACACCCCCTTACCTAAAAAAATCATATAACTCATCGTGTAATTGTAAGTTTTTTTCCAGCCCAAAATTTTCTTTAAATCTTAAATAAAATTTTTCTTTTTCACTTTCCAATAATTCTTTATTGTATATAATTTTTTTAATTTTATCTAAAACTTCTTTCTTCTGCTCATATATATTATCACTAAATCCAATTACCTCTTTTAATCCATCTACATTTGTGCCAAATACTGCATTCTTTCTACTCATTGCTTCTATAGCAGTTCTACCAAATGATTCAACTTTAGAAGTAAGTATAAAAATATCACTTGAATAATATAATTCATTCATCTTTATTAAAGGAATATCTATAAATCCTCTTAAATTTTCTTCACCGGTATATGCAGATGCTTCTTTTATAAGTTCCATACATTCTTGTATATTTTTATTAGTTTTATTACTTCCAAGTGCCACTATAATTTTAGTATTCTTAATTTTAGATATATCTCTTATTATTTCTAAAGCTAGTGGCCAATTTTTATCTTTATTCATTCTTCCTGCAAACATTATTACAGTATCATCTTTAGTAAAGTTTAATTCATTTCTCCTGTTTTCTCTGATTTCTGGATAATACTTTTCGAACATATTACCTGCAGTATTATTTATTAAACTTAGCTTTTCCTCTTTAATATTTATATAGTTCCTATATAAATTCATATTATAATTTGTAGTAAGGATTATCTTTGAGAAGTATTTACTAAACTTTTTAATTCCATAGTACGTTTTTTTGCCATACTTATTTAGAACACCCCTATCTGTGTAAATTATTATAATATTATTATCAATCATTCTTAAATTTTTCATTATACCAATTAATAACATAGTTGCAGGCATTTGGACATGAATTATATCTATTTTATTATTCTCTATAATTTTTTTTATTCTTCGTATTATTTTTATTATATCTAAAATGCCCTTTCCTCTTAAACTTAAGTTTTTATATCCAGTAAGTTCACTCACATTATACTTATATTGTTTATCATTGCATGGTGTTATAATACTAAAATTATACCTATCAGCTAACCCATCCATAACAACTTTCATAGATTCTTGTGCTCCACCAATAATATCTAATGAAACATCACTCAAATAAAGTATATTCATCTTATATCCTTTCTTAAATACTGGAATAATTATACAATCTTCTAGTTACAGTAAAATTCTATTCGCAAATATTATTCCTTTAATTTTATTTCCCTCTATTTTAGATATATTTTTTAATAACAATGCATTTAAAAATAGAAATGCTTTATATTTTCCAAATAAAATTTTAAATAGCATACTTTTACTCTCAATATAACTTAAATTAAAAGTAACCTTTTGTTTTTTTTCATGATATACTAAAATCTTATTTTCATAAATTATAGAATAATTTAAATTTAATATATCCTTTAAAATAATATTTTCTTCTCCACTTGAATATTTGGCTCCCAGTCCAAACTCTTCATTAAATTTTAATACATCTACTCCGATTTTATCTAAATCAAAACAAATCTCTACTGACGACTTTTTCATAATTTGAAAATTATCTACTTTACTTTTATGATTAGTATAATTTTTATAATCTACTTGTTTTATAGGATCAAAGATTTTAAAACAAATTACATCAGCATTTATTTTATTAAAGCTATCTATCACAGTACTTATCGCATTTTGAGGATACCATGCATCATCATCAGATAATACCATCTTATCTCCTCTCACATATTTTAAGCCTAAGTTTCTTGCTAATGACAACCCCCTTTTATCTGATCTAACATGTATAAACTTAATACTATATTCTGATAATACTTTCTCAACATTCTCATGATTTCCTTGAGATATTACTACCACATCAAAATTTTTATTATCCTGTACTTCCAAAGATTTAAATAGCCTATGGAGTTCATATTCTCTTTCTCCTAATGTAGGAATTAATAAAGTTACCATTTTTTCACCTACCTTGTACTTTCTGCTTTTTCCCAAAACGGTTTTGACTTTCCACTTACTTCATTTATAGCGCCCTTTAATTGTGCAACTATCGTCAATGTATAATAATACGGTAAGTAAAACATTTTACTTTTATTCTTTATTCCTAGTATAGATAGAATATAGAAAATAGTTTGTCCGATAAATGCAACATAATATACTATACCTTCATTAAACAAAACTAAACTACTTATATATAATAACAAATGCAATATAAACAATGAATTTCTTAGGTATCTATGGCAGAAGTAAAAATAACTAAACCATCCACATTTAAATGGATTATATTTCTGAATATCCGAATATGATATAGCTATATTTTTTCTAGCCATTCTAATTTTTCTTTTAAACTCATCTTCTGCTGTTTCTCCAGCTTTTTCATATGCTATTGCATCTTTATTATATTTTGCTTTCTTATTGCAAATAACAGATTTTATTGGCATCATACTATCATGACAATACATGGGATCAAGATTTATATAATCTTTTTTTCTAATCGCATAAATTGCACCATTTCCAGCAGTAATTGAACTAATATTAGATTCATACTCTCTCATCATCAAATCATAATTCCAATAAGAATTCTCTGCCTCACTTGTTTCTGATATATTATTATTAATATATACTAACCTACCAGATACATATGCTACATCATCATCGCTAAAGTATTTTACTAATTGATACACTGAATCATTTTTTAATATTGAATTAGCATCAGAAAAAACTATTATTTCACCATTTGCTATCTTAACAGCTTCATTTTGTGCATTTGTTTTTCCTTTACGCTCTTTAACTTCATATAACCTTAAGTTATCAAATTGACTTTTTTCACAAAACTTTTTTATTATTTCATTTGTACTATCTGTACTATTATCTGATGCAATTATTATTTCTAATTTATCACTTGGATAATTTAAATGTGTAATATTTTCTAATTTTGATTCTATTACTAACTCTTCATTATGAGCAGGTATTACTATTGTTACAAAAGGACAATAATCAGAATCTATACTTATCTTATCTTTCTTAGCTATCTTATTTATTATTTTTAAACTTATTGGATATCCTATAAAACTATGAATTATTAGAATTACACATAGCCAAAATATAATTTCCATACATGTCTCCTTTACTATTTTTTAATTATAGCTGGTACTCCAACAGCTTTAACTTTATCTCCAAAATCATTTATAACTACTGCACCAGCTCCTATAATACTATCTTTTCCTATTATCTTATTTTGAATTATAGTTGCTCCAGAGCCTATTAAACTTCCTTCTTCTATAATATCGTATCCTGATACATTAACATTCCATAGTAGTGAAGCATAGTCATGAACTTTAGAATTATGTCCTATCCCACACTTAGGACTTACAATAACATGATTTCCTATCTTTATATCCACTGTCATTATTACTCCTGGATATATAATACAACCTTCTCCAATAGAATTGCTAATATGAACAAATACATCCGGATGAATTACTGTTGCAAAGTTAAACATATCTTTTAACTTATTTACAATTTCTTTTTTCACATTATAATTTGCTATTGCAATAACAACATACGGTCTATCTTCTTTTTTTAAGTTTTTATAAGTTTTTATAAATTTTTCTATATTTCCTATAACTTTGTACCCAATAATACTCTGCCCTTGAACTAATTTATTATCATCAATAAACCCAAGCAAATTCCATTTATCTTTTTTAATGTTAATCTGCTCAATAATCCAAGCAGTTTCACTTCCTACTCCACCAGCACCTATAATTACTATATCCTTCAATACACTTCACCCTAACATTAGTTAAATCCATTAAATCTTTCCATGGTAACATTGCCTTCCTGACTTATCCCATCCCTCTTAAATACTTTATAAATAGTTAAAAAGAAGATTTTAATATCAAGAGTTAAGGACCAGTTATCAACATACCAAATATCTAAGTTAAATTTCTCATTCCAGCTTAAACTATTACGCCCATTAATTTGAGCCCATCCCGTTAATCCAGGTAAAACATTATGTCTTCTTACTTGATTTTCATTATATAAAGGTAAATAATCAACTAATAATGGTCTTGGACCTATTAAACTCATATCCCCTTTTAGCACATTGATCAACTCTGGTAACTCATCTAAGCTTGTACTTCTAAGAATTTTACCAAACTTAGTTAATCTCATTTCATCTGGAAGTAAATTTCCGTTCTTATCCACTCCATCTTTCATACTTCTAAACTTTATCATCTTAAATACTTTGTTGTTCTTTCCCACTCTATCTTGAGTAAAAAATATAGGACTTCCCAAATTTAACCTAATTAATAATGCAACAACTATAAGTATTGGTGATAATAATATTAATCCACATAACGATGCAGTAAAATCAAATATTCTTTTTACTATATGTCCAAATTTCTTATTTCCTGCATTTTTCACAGAACACCTCTTTAAAACAATTCTTTTATTATAGAAATAACTCTATCCATATCTTCTTTTGTGTTTTTGCTATCAGAAGGTAAGCATAATCCTCTATTAAATATATCTTCTGCAACGCTTATCCCATCATCATTATGGATAAAGAACTTACATTCCTTATAATAAGGTTGCATATGCATTGGCTTCCATATAGGTCTAGATTCTATATTTTCTTTTTCTAAAGCTAATATTATATCCAATGGCTTAACCTTGCCTTCAGGTTTTAAAGTTATACAACTTAACCAATGATTTGACTTTCCATACTCGCATTCTGGCATCATTTCTATATCTTCTATATCTCTAAATGCTTCTTTATAAGTGTTATATATTTCTGTTTTTTGTCTCACTCTCTCATCTAATACTCTTAGCTGACCTCTACCTATTCCCGCCACAACATTAGACATTCTAAAATTATATCCTAATTCCTTATGCTCATAATGTCTTTCATTTTCTCTAGCTTGAGTAATCCAAAATCTTGTCTTTGCTATTCTTTCTTCATTATTAGAAACAAGCATTCCACCACCTGAGGTAGTAATTATCTTATTCCCATTAAATGAATAGATTCCATAATCTCCAATTGTTCCTGACATTTTATCTTTATATGTAGCTCCTAAGCTTTCTGCTGCATCCTCTATTATAGGAACATTATATTTATCACAAAGTTCCTTTATATGATCCATATCTGCACTTTGTCCATATAAATTAACAACAATAACAGCTTTAGGTATTTCTCCACACTTTTCTGCATCTTCAAATGCCTTTTTTAATGCTTTAGGTGACATATTCCAGCTTTCTGGCTCTGAATCAATAAATACAGGAATCCCACCTTCATATATAATAGGATTGCAACTTGCAGCAAAAGTTAAACTTGAGCAAAACACCTTATCTCCTGCCTTAACACCTACGCATTTAAGTGCCATATGTATAGCAGATGTTCCTGAAACTGTAGCTGCTGCTGATTTAATACCAACATACTCACTTAATTCTTTTTCAAACTCATTAACATTTGGTCCTAGAGGGGCTACCCAGTTAGTATCAAAAGCTTCTTGAACAAATTTTTGCTCCATCCCTCCCATATGAGGTGATGATAAAAATATTCTTTTCTTTTCCATTTTTTATTCCCCCGTTCTAAGCTTCTTTAGTAGCAGCCACTTCATTATCCTCATCAGGATTTTTATAAGTAGGTACTACCTCCTGTAGCTTTTCTCTTAACTTTTCCTTATTGCCAAGCTTAACTACATCTAAAAGCATATTTATGTTATTTTTAACTTTTTCAAGTTTGAATTCTCCAGGCCTTCCTATAAATATCTTCTTATGGGGTGTCTCACTTAATCCTTCTTCATCCATAAGAAGCTCTTCATACAGCTTTTCACCTGGTCTTAAACCAGTAACTTTTATTTCTATTTCTTCATTTGGCACATATCCTGAAAGTCTAATTAAGTTTTCTGCCAAATCATATATCTTAACAGGTTGTCCCATATCTAAAACAAATATTTCGCCACCCTTTGCATATGCCCCTGCTTGTAAAACTAGTTGTGATGCCTCTGGTATTGTCATAAAATATCTTGTTATATCTTTATGTGTTAAAGTAACAGGCCCTCCCTCTGCAATTTGCTTTTTAAATAAAGGAACCACTGACCCATTTGAACCTAATACATTTCCAAATCTAACTGCTACAAATTCTGTATCACTTTCTTTATCTATAGACTGTATAACCATCTCACACAATCTTTTAGTTGCACCCATTACATTAGTAGGGTTTACTGCCTTATCTGTAGAAATTAATACAAATCTTTCTACTCCATATTCACTAGCAAGTTCTGCTGTGTTTAAAGTTCCTAAAACATTATTTTTAATAGCTTCTCCTGGACTATCTTCCATTAAAGGAACGTGTTTATGGGCTGCTGCATGAAATACAACCTGAGGCCTATATTCTTTAAATATATTATTTAACCTTTTTCTATCTCTAACAGAACCTATTAATGTCTTTAAATTTAAGTTTTCATACTTTCTTAAAAGTTCATTTTGTAAGTCGTAAGCATTATTTTCATAAATATCAAATATAATAAGTTCTTTTGGATTAAATTTTGCTATTTGCCTGCACAATTCTGAACCGATAGAACCTCCTCCACCAGTTACCATAATTACTTTATTCTCTATATAACCAGAAATACCACTGAAATCTAGTTTAATTGGTTCTCTTCCTAATAAATCTTCCACATCTACATCTCTGATTTTTTTAACAGAGAACTTTCCATCTATTACTTCTGAAACTCCAGGCATTATTTTTACCTGAGCAGTTGTTTTCTTACATTCATCTAAAATTTTCTTTAGTTCTATTTCATTTAATTCTGATATAGCTATTATTATTTCATCAATTCTTTGTTCCTCTACTACTGTAGGAATATCATATCTATCACCAAGAACTTTTATTCCTGAAACATAAATTCCTTTTTTAGCCCAACTGTCATCTACAAAGGCTACCACTTTCTTTCTATATTGTGGATTTTTCTTATATTCATTTGCAACAAGAGCTCCTGCTCCTCCTGCACCTACTACTAAAACTCTTTTACAATTCCCATTACTTCTATCTGTAATAAATATTAAAGTTCTTCTTACAACTCTCCAACCTATTCTTATACCATTACAGAATACCATTATCATAATTCCAGCCATTATTGTAACCATTAGCGGAATTCTTCTTTCATCTAAATAAGATATTATTAAAACTACACTAGTAGCTAACCCTGTTGCTATAATTCCTCTTAAAAATTCATCTATGCTTGCAATAGACCAAATACTTTTATATTGTTTAAATGCCATAAATATCCCTATAAATATAAGAGACATTAAAAATATTTTACTTATATAACCTTCATACATTACTACAATTTCTGCTATACTGATGTCAGTATATTTAAACCTAAATATAAAAGCTATAAAATATGCACTAAATATTAATAACATATCTAAAATTACTAATATTGACGTTTTAGCTTTTTTATTTTCCAATGTTGTCCCCCCTATCTACACACGGTTTAATATTACTTTAAAAATGAGAAAATCCCCCTTTTTTCTTTGATCTTTTCTCCTATAAACTCTATATCTTCATTATTTAATAATCTTCTTCCACTTTCCCTAAAAAGTTCTTCATTTATTTTACTTTTCTTTTTAGCTAATTCTATTCCATTAGCTATGCCTGGACATCTATTTGTATCATTATGTGCATCAGAACCAATAAAATTGTATATATTATTATCCAATAATATCTCTGCAGTTTTCTTTACGCTATTTCCAAACTGACCTTCAACGCTTCCAGCATTCATTTGAAACAAAAATCCTTCTTTAATAAACTTATTAATTCTCTCTGGTTTTTCTATTATTGGTCTATATCTTTCTGGATGTGCAAGTATTGGAATTACTCCCTTTACTTGAAGTTCATATATAACCTCTAATGTGTCACTATCAAAACTTCTCATAGGAAACTCTATTAACATATATCTTGAGTTATTAATTGTACCTATAAGACCACTTTTATAATCATCTATTATTTGTTCTGAATAATAAACTTCTTGACCATAATGTATGTTTATATCTAGCCCTTCTCCTTTTGCAAGCTTATTAAATTCCCCTACTAAGTTCTTAACTTCATCATAAGGTGTTTCTCCATATCCCCTACAAAAATGAGGAGTGGCAACTATATCCTTTGTTCCACTCTTCACTGCCATCTTAATCATATGTAGTGTCATATTTATATTTTTTGAACCATCATCAATTCCAGGTAATATATGTGAATGTATATCAATCATTTAATCGCCCTCTTACTTACCTTCATTACCATAATAGTAGTAATATTTCTTTCTAGTGTTTTCAACACCATTAAGTACAGTTCCCAATATATTGGCACCTACTTTATCTAAAAGCGCTTTGGCTTGTTGTACTGAATCTCTTTTTGTTTTCTCTGCTCTAACTACCAAAATTGTTCCATCTACCTTTGTAGAAAGGATTTGAGCATCTGTTACAGCTTGTAATGGAGCACTATCTAGTATAATTATGTCATATTTGCTCTTTAGCTCTTCTAATAGTCTTCCCATTGCTTTTGATCCAAGCATTTCTGAAGGATTTGGAGGTAATTTACCTGATGTTAAAATATGAAGATTTTCACTATATTCATTTACCGCATCATTCATTTTTTCTTTTCCTATTAGTACATCAGATACCCCAACTAAATTAGATATTTTAAATTTTCTATGAAGTGAAGGCTTTCTTAAGTCACAATCTATTAAAATAACACTTTTTTCTGACTGTGAAAAGGATAAAGCTATATTACCTGCTGTAGTTGACTTACCTTCTCCAGGTTCAGAGCTTGTTACTACCATGGTTTTTATCTCTTTATCAAATGATGAATATTGTATATTAGTTCTTAAGGTTCTATAAGCTTCTGCTGCTATAGAATTAGGTTTCTTTTCTACTATAAACATATACTTCTCCTTTATTTAATCTTTTCTTGATTTGGAATAGCACCTAAAACAGGCACTCCTATAATATCTTCTAATGACTCTTTGTCCTTAAATGTGTTATCCATAAACTCTAATAACAATGCTAGTCCAACTCCAACCATTAATCCAAGCAACATAGCTATTGCTATATTCATTTTTTTATTTGGACTTACTGGATTTTCAGGTAACTTTACACTTTCAATTATCTTTACATCTGCATTTTTTATTAATGCTGATGATTCTTTAATAAATTCATCTGTTACTGCTTTTACTACATTGGCTGATTCCTCTTTATTTTTACTTATGTACTTAACTTCCATTAATTGAGTGTTTGTTATTTGTTCTGCAGTTAATGCGGATGATACTATTTTAGGATCTAAGTCTATATTATTATCCTTTAATGCTTTACCAACTAAATCTTCTGTTTTTATAAGGCTTGTATATGTTTTTACTAATTGTTGATACATTGTTATATCACTATTATTATAGTTTTCTGTTGAAGCTTCCTTACCAACAAATAGTTTTGCTGATGCTTCATATTTAGGTTTTATTATAAAAAAGCTTACAACTGCAGATATAATTGTTGCTATGAGAGTTATCGTAACTATTAATTGCCATCTCTTTTTCAACCCATCTACTATATCTTCAATTTTGATAATTTCTTCATTCATTCTACTTTCCTCCATAAATTTTAACATTATATTGTCGAATATACATACAGTATTTATTTTACCATCCCAAACTACATTTGTTAATAAATAATATACAATCTTTATTATAAATATATTTCCAATTGTTTTACTAATTATTCATTATAATAACGAACATTTAATATTATTTTTTATTCCATATTCTATTTTAAATTATAATCATAAAAATTCAATCATTCCCACCTTTTTTTCTTCGACAAAGATTTTTATAAATAAAAACTTTTTCGTACATTTACAATATTTCCAAACTTGTCTAGACCAGCCATTTTGTAAATGAAAACTTATTCACATATTTCTTTGCATTTGTCGAATCGCATTTTTTCTTGTCGTTCTTTTTTTATTATCTTTTTACCTAGGTGAACTATTTTTTATTGATAAATTAAATACTTCAATTTTATTATTAACATGGCTTTAAAAGTATGAACTGTTTTAATTTTACCCATAGTATTCTTAACAAACTTATTGCCTCTAGAAATTTAAAATTGAATAAACTTTTCCTATACAGCTTGGCCAATCTTAAAAACGTATATTCATTTATATTTTTTCATAGACTCTTATAAAATTTCAAAAGCAAATTCCAATTGATTTAAATTTAATGGCTAACTAGGATTTGAATTTAAAAACAAATTATTAGGATAGCTCTTTTAAAACTATAGCTCCCACATTAACATTTCTTTTTTCATTTTAAAAATTTCTAATGACTGATTTTTTACACCTCCCAAAGTTATTTATTTTTAAAATATTATTTTTATTATTAATATTTTAAAAGAATAAATATTCTTTTATTAAATAAATAATTTTATTGTTATAAGACATATTATTTATTATAATTATATTGTAAATATTTTCCAAAAGGAGTGGTGAAATGGCAAAGAAAAAACAGAACAGTGATATTTGTTCTGAGGATGTAGAAATATTAGATGATGTTTGGGATCAGGAGGAAAAAATTTTTAGAGATCCAACTGCAAGAACCGTTATGACTTTTAACTTTCAAGAGCCTGATGATGATAAACTATCTTCAAACGAAACCGAAAAGAACACTACTAATCAATTGAAAGAAAAATCCATATCTTATAAATCTAGAAATGATACTGTTTTTAACAACTTTACTGTAGGAGTAATTAACAATGATAGGGAACCCTTTGATTGCAAGAGAAGTTACGCCCTTAGAAAATCAACTGTAAAAATGTTAAATGAATTAAAGGGCTTTAGTCTAGATGTTAATATGCCTGTTGGAGAAATAGTAGATGACGCTATAAGGTATTATTACTATTATGTAACAAATCAACTTTAAGAAGATAGTATAAATCACAAAAAAAGGATGCAGAGAGTTTTATTTTACATTGCTCTCTCTGCATCCTTTTTATTTATATCCTTTTTTAATTATTCTTTTTACAAATTCAATACCCTTTTGTTTTATAAATTCGATCTTTTTCACAGTATATTGTTCAAAAAATATACTATTCACATAGTCACTATATTTACCTTGATAAATACAATTTTTCAAATACTTTTGAGCGCAAATACTAAATATACAATCTATATTAATATAATTAATCAGCTTCTCCAAATATTCTTTCTTTTCATCTAATGTATATGATAAATCCATCATATTTTGTACCATTGAAATTTCAAAATGCATATCAAGTTCTTTTTCCGTAGGATAAAAATCGAATTTTCCTAAATAGTCTTTATATATACTTTTAAACACTTGTTTTCTTTGTTCTAAATTTCTATTTGCAGTTCTAGTAGCACTAGTTTTAACAACTCTATAGTTTAACAACGCCTCATCTAAATTTGCTACTTTATATTTTAAAAGCATTCTGTTCCACAGACCATAATCCTCTGCGTATTTATCCTTATATTCATATTCTAAATTATCTTTTTTAATTATATCACTTCTCATAATAACTGTTGGATGTTGAAAAGAATTTTCAAATATACTATTTGCAATTAATTGACCATTACTAGTCAGAACGTTAATTTTCTTTTTTACCGCCGACCCATCTAAAAACATATTAACTGCCGTACCTAACAATGCAACATCTAGGTTTTCTTCCATATATGCAACTTGTTTTTCAATTCTATCATATAAAGCAATATCATCTGCATCCATTCTTGCAATATATTTCCCTTTTGCTTCACTTATCCCTCTATTTAAAGAGTATATTAACCCCTTATTCTCCTTATTGTCTATAATTTTGATTCTATGGTCATTTGAATAATATTCTTGCATTATACTAAAGCTCTTATCTGTACATCCATCATTAATTATAATAAATTCAATATTTTTATAACTTTGATTTAAAATACTTTCAATAGATTCATTCAAATATTTTTCACCGTTATATACAGACATTACTACACTAACTAAAGGTTGCATAACTTAAAATCCTCCATAAATTCATAAATATTATTTGGGTAATTTTATAATACTGTTTATACAATAATTATTCAGTTTTTCCTACACCTGAAAGAACAATTCCTTTATTATGATCTAAAGCCCATGATATTCCCCAGTCATTTTGGAATATAAGAAGGTTTCTATCCTTAAAGTCTTTAACCTTTTTAGTATCTGAAGTAAGATTTAAAGTATCTGGATCTAAATCCTTGTTTTCAATCCATCTTACATATCTATAAGGAAGTCTTTCCATCTTAATGTCTGTATTATATTCACTCTTAAGTCTGTATTCTAAAACTTCAAATTGAAGTACACCAACAACTCCAACTATTATTTCTTCCATTCCTATGTGAAGTTCTTTAAATACTTGAATTGCTCCTTCTTGGGCTATTTGAGTAACACCTTTTATGAATTGTTTTCTCTTCATAGTGTCTACTGGTCTTACTCTTGCAAAGTGTTCTGGAGCAAAGGCTGGAATACCTTCAAACTTGAACTTCTTTGATGGGGAGCATAAAGTATCACCAATTGCAAATATACCCGGGTCAAATACCCCTATAATATCCCCAGCATATGCCTCTTCAACTATTTCTCTATCTTGAGCCATAAATTGTTGAGGTTGAGCAAGCTTGATTTTTTTACCACCTTGCATGTGCATAACTTCCATACCTTTTTCAAACTTACCTGAACAAATTCTCATAAATGCAATTCTATCTCTATGAGCCTTGTTCATATTAGCTTGTATCTTGAATACAAATGCAGAGAATTTATCATCAAATGGGTCAATTTCTCCTATATCTGAATTTCTTGATAGTGGTGATGTAGTCATTTCTAAGAAATGTTCTAAGAATGGTTCTACACCAAAGTTAGTTAATGCTGATCCAAAGAATACAGGAGTTAATTCTCCACTTCTAACCTTTTCTATATCAAAATCATCTCCAGCAATATCTAAAAGTTCTATATCTTCCATTAACTTATCATGAAGAGCTTCTCCTAAAATTTCTCTGAATTTATCATCTTCTACATTACCTTCAATAGCTTCTACTTCTGTTTGTCCGTGATCCCCACCATTAAAAGCAATGATTCTTTTATTGTCTCTTTCATATACCCCCTTAAAGTCTTTACCTGAGCCTATAGGCCAGTTCATTGGGTATGTCTTTATACCTAATTCATTTTCTATTTCTTCTAATAATTCAAATGGATCTCTGGCTTCTCTATCCATCTTATTTACAAATGTGAAAATAGGCATCTCTCTTAAAGAACAAACTTGGAATAACTTTCTTGTTTGATCTTCTACACCTTTTGCTGCATCAACAACCATTACTGCTGAATCTGCTGCCATAAGTGTTCTATATGTATCTTCTGAGAAGTCTTGGTGTCCAGGAGTATCTAGTATGTTTATACAATGTCCACCATAATTAAATTGCATAACAGATGATGTAACAGAAATACCTCTTTGCTTTTCTATTTCCATCCAGTCTGACACAGCATGCTTAGATGCTTTTCTTGCTTTAACAGAACCTGCGAGTCTTATAGCTCCTCCATATAATAAGAACTTTTCTGTAAGTGTAGTCTTACCTGCATCTGGGTGAGAAATAATTGCAAAGGTTCTTCTTTTGTTAATCTCATTTATATAATCAGCCAAAGCTTATGCCTCCTCTATATTAACATTAAGTATATTTTTACACATCTTTAGATTATACCACATTTTACTGTATAATAGACATAGAATTTGTTGGTTTTGGGAGGTTCTTATGTATAAATTAATTGCTCTTGATATGGATGGAACTTTATTAAAAAGTGATAATACAATATCACAAGAAACAAAAAAAGCTATTAATCTAGCTAAAGAAAAAGGAATAAAAATAGTTATTACTACTGGAAGACCTATTCAGGGAGTTATGAATTATTTAGAAGAGTTAGATTTAATAAATGATGATGAATATGTTATTGCTTATAATGGTTCTTCTATTTATAATACAAAAACTTTAAAACCCATAGTTAGAAACGGGTTAACAGGAAAGGATTTTAAAGATATTTATAAGCTTTCTAAATCTTTAGGTGTTGAATTTCATGGTTTTACTGATGAGTGCTGCATTGCACCCAAAGAGAATAAATATACTGAAGCTGAAACTTTGCATAATAATATAGATGTTAAAATTATGAATATAGAAAATGATATAAATGATAATGATTTTATTATAAAAGCAATGATTTTGGGTGAAAAAGAAAAGCTAGATGAGGCAGTTAAAAAGATTCCTAAGGAATACTTTGAAAGATATAATGCATTAAGAACAGTTTCATTCATTTTTGAATTTATGAACAAAAATTGTAGTAAATCTAGTGCTCTAAAAGCTTTATGCAGTCACCTAGGTATTTCACAAACTGAAGTGATAGCTTTTGGTGATGGAGAAAATGATATAGACATGCTTCAATTTGCCGGGCTTGGTGTTGCTATGGGCAATGCTTCTAACTATGTACAGTCAAAGGCTGATTATGTTACTCTTTCTAATGAAGAAAATGGAATAGCAGATGTAATATATAAAAAGATTTTAAATATTTAACTGCATTTTTTTCTCTCCTTACGGTAAAACTATATATATAAATTTAAGGAGGGATACTTTATGAGCAAGAAAAAAGCATATTTGCCTAAAGTAAGAACAGACTATCATCCAACTGAAGATGAGATAAGAAGCTATGCTCCTAATGGAGATTCAACACCTCTTCCTAATCCTGCCGTTGATGATATAGCTGTAAATAATATAGCATGGCAAGAATTTGATTATACAGAAAGTCTTTTTGATGAAGGTGACGATATAATAGATGATAATCATAACTATGAAGACTAGGATAAGATAAAAAAGATAACCTAGTTAATAGAGATAAAAAGGATAAGGAAAGATCTCGGCTTATGCCGAGATTCTTTTTTAATATAAAAGAAACTCCACTACAAATTGGAGTTTCATCAACATCTTTATTATATCTATTATCTTTATTCACTTGATTATTCTAAATTAATTTTCTTTAATATTGCTTCTGCTCTTTCTTTTGTGTTGCCAGTTATAACATCATACTTAACATTTTCTGATTGTAAAAAGTTAAGTATTGCATTATCTACAGCAGATGCCATTTCTTCATTCTGCCATCTTACTCCATCCTTTGTGTAACCAAATTCTCTTGGAACAAAGAATACATAGTCATACTTAGGTAAATCTCTTAATGCAAGAACATATAAATCCTTTAAGATTTCAATTTCTTTCTTGCTTCTTTCTTTATCACCAAGCATAAATCTTCCATATATATATGGTACAAAAGTGGCATAGTCTGTAATTGCATAATCAAATTGTTCTAGCTCTTGTTCTAACTGTAGCTGACCTAAGTATATTCCATATTGTTCAGCTATATTTTCAATCATACCTTTATCTCTTAAATAATCGGTGCTATATTCTGAAGCTGCACCTACATTAATATCTCTAATTTTTAAATCTACATATAATTGTTGCATCAAAGTAGTCTTTCCACATCTAGGTCCACCTAGTATTGCTATTTTTACAGGCATATCAAACCCTCCATTACATTTTTGAAAAACATAGTCTATTTTATCAAAAATCATTCCAAAAAACAACAAATAAAAATTGGTTATCTTTATACTACTTTAAGCAATAATTTTTTATAGCTTCTGCAACACTATTAACAATATACTTAACTTCCTTTTTTACTCCATCTTCTGATGTTTCAAAAGTAAAACTATTTCCTGCTTCTTTAAACATTGGTATATCATTATAAGAATCCCCTATAGCATATGTATTTTTAGTATCTATGTTTTCTCTTTCCTTTACATAGCTTACTCCTTCTCCTTTAGAGCACCCCTTAGGAACAACATCAATAAAGCAAGTATTTCTATATGCAACTATTTCATCTGAATATTTTTCATTTATAAATCTACATATTTTCTCAACTTCCTCTATATCTGACTTTGGATAATAAAGAGAAATTAAAGATAGGTTTTTGTCTTTAATATTTTCTAACTCTTCATATTCTAACCCGTCCCAATCTATGTCTTCTTTATATCTTCCATGAACTACATAAGAGGTATATCCTGTTTCCACAGATATTACAGAATCATCACTTTTTATATCATTTATAATGCTATTTACTGTATTATAAGATATTTCTTTATGATGAACCACCTTACCATCCTTATCTATTATTAATCCACCATTTAAAAGAATTAGATAATCTGCTTTTATTCCATACTTGTCTTTTAAAAAAGCACAACTATTATAAGCTCTACCTGTTGCAACTGCTAGAAGCTCTCCTGAAATATTTAGTTTCTTAATTCCTTCAAGGTTTTCATCTGTCATATTATTATATTCAACTAAAGTTCCATCTAAATCAGTTACAAATAGCTTCATCCTTTGTTCCCCCTAGTTAATTAATTCATTGAGTTTTCTATATGCTTAGTTACAGCCTTAATATATAATCCATAACCTTTATCATTTGGTAATCCACCGTTACCTACAAGTTGATTTATTGCTACACCAGAATTTGCAAACTCATTGCTTACATCAATTGCATTAAGAGTGTTATTTTCAGAAATATTTTGTATAGCAACTCTATATGCGTTATCTGCAACTAATGTACTTGGTAATATAGGTAAAATTGTACCCTCGGGATTTTTCTCTTTTACCTTATTAATTATCCCCTGATAGTTAGCATTAAAAGTATTAATATTAGTTAGCTTATTATTATCATTTTGTCCAAAGCAAATAATGATTAAATCGTAATTGCTTATATCATTATTTGCAGCAACTTCATACCCTACTCCTGATGTTGCACCAGCCCTTGCAAGAGAAACTAATTCTACCTTGCTACCATAGGTATTAGTCATCCAATTAGCTATTTCTTTATCCCAAATACCAGCTGTAGTATTTCTACCTTGGCTAAGTGCCAATCCATCACCTAATACAAGCATTCTTACATCAGCCTTATTTTTTAATTTGCTATAAAGCCCCTTATACTCTTCTTTTGGTGCTTCTTGCTCTTCTTTTTTCTCTTCATTAGAAGGCTTTTCTTCTTCCTTCTTATCTTCTTTACTAGTACTGTTATCTTTTGACGCAACCCATTCTGAAGTTACACTCTCACTATCTTTTTGCATTTTCTTTTCTTTAAGAATACCAAGAGTTAAAACCCCTATTAGGACAATAAATAATACAATAATAATTCCTAATCCTTTTTTACTATTATTCACCAAAATTCACCACCTAACCAATTATATTTTACACATTTTTCTATACTCTGTAAACAATGAAAGAAAAGAGAAGCCATCAAAGCAGCTTCTCCTTACTCTATTACTCTTATTACTTAAACTCAACTTCTATTTTTAAAGTGCCTGCCTCTTTAGGGATTATATCCATTTCCTTACCATCTATTCTTATCTTGTTTTCTTTACCTCTTATAACCTTAATATCATAATGTTCTTTTTCATTATTAATCTTAATATTATATTCAGTCCAATCTGCTGGCACGCAAGGTTCTACCTTATATCCTTTTCCTTCTACATGTTTTAATCCTAAAATATCTTCAATACCTACTTTATACATCCAGCCTGAAGCTCCAGTATACCAACTCCAGCCTCCTCTTCCACCGTGAGGTTCTTTAATGTATACATCAGCTGCCATAACATATGGTTCAACCTTATATGTTCTACATTCAAGTTCAGTTTTTGAATGGTTAATAGGATTAATCATATTGTAATACTTCCAAGCCTTATCTCCTAAGCCTAGTTTAGTTAAGGCTAAGATTACCCATACTGCTGCATGAGTATATTGACCTCCATTTTCTCTAACACCAGCAACATAACCTTTAATGTATCCAGGTTCTAATGATGATTTTTCAAAGGGTGGTGCTAATAGTAGAATCATTCCCTTATCTTCTCTAACTAGGTTCTTATCTACAGCCTCCATTGCTTCAACAGCTCTTTCATTTTTACCTACACCTGAAATTAATGACCAACTTTCTGCTAAGGAATCTATTTGACATTCTTCATTTTCTCTTGAGCCAAGTGGAGTACCATCATCAAAGTATGCTCTTCTGTACCATCCACCATCCCAAGCATTCTTTTCAATATTTTCTCTAATAAACTCCTTCATTTCAGAATATCTATTTAGACTTTCCTCATCCTTCATATATTTACATATATCTTGGAAGTCATTTAATATATCACAAAGGAACCATCCAAGCCATACACTTTCACCTTTGCCCTTATTACCAACAGTGCTCATTCCATCATTCCAATCACCACTGCCCATTAAAGGTATATTATGTTCACCAAATTTCAATCCTTTTTCTATAGCTCTAATACAATGTTCATAAACAGTACCTTCAGTAGGAGAGTTATTTACAATTGTATATCTTTCATCTTCTCCCTCTCTTAGTGGTTCATCTTCAAGATAAGGGGCTTTTTCATTTAATATGCTATAATCCCCTGTTCTTTTTATATATTGAGCTGTAGCATATGGCATCCACAATAAATCATCAGAAAATCTTGTTCTTATTCCACTATTTACAACAGGATGCCACCAATGTTGTACGTCTCCTTCTAGATATTGTCTTGATGCATTCCTTATTATTTGAGCCTTAGCTATATTAGGGTTAACAATTCCTAAATTCATAGAATCTTGAAGTTGATCTCTAAAACCATAGGCTCCTCCTGATTGGTAGAAGGCAGTTCTACTTAAATATCTACAACTATAAGTTTGATATAGTAACCAACCATTAATCAAATAATCCATAGACTTATCTTTTGTCTCTACTTGTATATTTCCTAGGAAATTTGACCAATATTGTTTTACTTCCTCTAAGGCTTTGTAACATTCTTCAATATTTTTATACTTATCTATTAATTTTGATATATTCTCCTTACTTTCATCTTGACCAAATAGTATAATTATCTCCTTTTTCTCCCTTGGAGCTAATTTAACCTTAGTTTCAGTTGCTAAACAAGGATCATATATACTTCCTGTTTTATTAGATAAGTTTTTATAATTTAAAGCATTAGGAGAAGATATATCCTCACCTACTCCAAGGAATTCTTTTCTATCACCTGTAAAAGATAAGGTTTCTCCACCTAAAATAGTTAAGTAAGCTCTCATATTTCCAAAGTATTGGCTATATGGATTTTGCCCACAAATATAATTTTCTTCTAGCTCTGTAGAAATATATTTTGCACTTCCATAATTAAATACCCCTAATACTAATTGAGCATAGTAGTATATTGATACTTCTCTTTCCTTATCTAATAGATTTTCTAAAATAACCTTTTGTATTTTTAACTTTTCTCCCTTAGGACAGAAAACCTGCATCTCACCTTTTATGTTGTAGGCTGTATGAGTAAATGTAGAATATCCAAAAGAGTGCTTAATAATATATTCTCCTCCATCTCTAACTGGTTTAGGTGTTATAGAGAAATACACTCCACTGTTATTATCTCTAATATAAAGCGCTTCTCCTGGGGGATCTATTACCCAGTCATTACTCCAAGGAGTTATTTTATTCTCTCTACTATTTCCACACCATGTATATCCTGAACCCACTTCTGATATATGGAAGCCAAAGTCTTCGTTTGAAACTACATTTATCCATGGAGCAGGAGTATTATTATAGTCACTTAGCCTTATAACATAACTCTTATCTTCTGGATCAAATCCTCCATATCCATTCCAAAAATCTAATTTTTTACTTAAATCATCATTTCTAGAAACGCTATTTTTAGGTAGTTCTTCTATATTCCTAAGAATTTTTTCACCATAATCTATTTTTTCTTCTTTATTTATTTGTACATTTATCTTACTCTTTTCAACTAATTCCTTATGTCTTAAGAATTCAACCTCTTCACTTGTATCCACTTCTTTAATTTGAGTTATTATAGAGCCCTTTTCACCATCTACATATAGTGCTGATATTCCTATAATGAAGTCTTTTATATCTTCACCCATAGTGGATTTATTATGAAGGAATATTCCACCTGGTTTATTAAGAATGTCTCCTTCTTTAGATAAGTTTATTGCACTTATAATACTCTTTTGCATTGGTTGCTCGTAAGATGCCTCTTCATCATTGTAAATTAGAAAGTCTACTTTTAAACCTTTCATCTTCCAATAATAATGCATCTTTATCATCCCTCTAACCAAATCCATATCTTCTTCACCTTTAACTACTGCCATAGCTATAGGTAAATCACCAGATATTCCATAAGCCCATAAATCTTGCTGATGTTTACTAATATTTTTTATGTAATCTTCCCTATCTCTTCTACCACTGTGAAGGAATAGTATATATGAAGCTAAGCTTTGATAAATGTTTGCTTGTGAAGACTTTATTCCTAAAGCTTTTAACTCAAGTTGAATAGCTTTATTATATGAATTAAACACCTTATCTAATTTGCTAACTTCTCCATATTCTTCTGCAAGAGCTAAAGCTTCTTCTTTATCATTTGTTGTTCCGGTTATATAATAAACTTCCTTAACATCCCCTGGTTCAAGCCTTAATCTAACTCTCATGCTCATAATAGGATCAAGGACTATTCCTACTGTATTTAATAAGGATGAATCATTATCCATTGCACTAGGATTCCTTAAATCTCTATTTCTACCTATAAAATTAACCCTTGATGTTTCATAGGTAATTGCACCTTCCATCTCTGATGATGTAATAGCCTTGTGGAATATATAAGGTACAGTACCATTCTTAACTCTAGCCCTTCTATTTCCTAAAAGACATTTTCCTTCATCATTAAACTCTGTTCCTATAAATAAATTTGAGAAACTTGGATGAACAGCATCTCCCTCAAAAGATTGAAGGGTTACCTCCATATAACTTGTAACTTCAATGCTTCTTCCTTTATCTCCTGTATTTTTTAAAGTAATCTTTCTTACTTCAACATCATCCTCAGGAGATACAACCACCTCCATAGTTGTTTTAATAGATCCATCTCTTCTACTATATTTTGCTTTATCTAAAGTAAATTCTACATTATAATCTTCTCCACCATATTTACATGGCTCATATGTTGCACTCCAATAATCATTAGAATTTAAATTTTTAATATAGAAGAACATACCACTACTATCTGAAGTATTATCTCCCTTCCATCTATAAACTGTCATTCCATCCTTCTTACCATATCCACTACCTGATAGGGTTACCATAGTAGAATAACTTCCATTTGATAAAAGTAACACCTCTGGATTTTCTCTCTTTATTCCCTCATATATTCTAGGTACAAAGTTTTCTCTTTCTAGTATTTCCTTCTTTATAGCTAAATCTTGTTCATGTTCAAAGGTAATCTTCTCTGGAATCTTTTCCTTCAGTAATAACTCTGTTGCCTTAACCTCTGGAATTCTATGAAACCTCTCTTGAAATATGTTATTATTTAAAATATTATCTAGCCCCATCAAAGACATACCTAAATGATGCACCATATAACATCTAACATCTTTGCTTTCATTATTGTCTTCTCCACTATCCATTTTACTCACCCTATTAGGAGTATAATCTATAGCTTCAATAAAACCATATCTACCATAAGCACCCTTTTTCTCTAATTCTCTAAGGTTACTTATTCCTCTCTCTTTAGCGTAAGGTAAACTCATTAAGGTTGAATATGGCGAAATAACCAACTCATCTTCTAGCCCTCTTTTAAGTCCTACTCCAGGTACACCAAAAGCCTTATATTGATAATTATCTGCTACATCAAATTGATAATATGCTGACTCTGAAATTCCCCAAGGTATTTCTTTTGTCTTTGTGAAATTTTTCTGTGCCTTTATTACTGAATCATATGTCATTTGTAGCAAGGTATTAGGATAGCTTTTCATTATTAATGCTGGCATGAAATACTCAAACATAGTTCCACTCCATGAAACTAAGCTCTTTCCACCAAAAGCATTAGTCATAGCCCTACTTAAATTAAACCAATGTGAACTAGGAACCTCTCCCCTTGCTATTGTAATAAATGAAGTAGCCCTTGATTCTGATGCCAACAAGTCATAGTAGGAATTTCCCAATGAATTTTCCTCTAAGTTATATCCAATAGCAAACAATCCTCTTTCATTGTTGTATAAAAACTTAAAGTTCATATCATTCATCATATTATTAATATCTAACATGATGTTATCCATTCTTTCTTTAAGCACCTTTAAACTGTTTACCTTATCCTCTATAGCCTCCTTAAACTCATCTCCAGAGGAACCTAAAATCTCATCTAAATGATTTAGAAAACTTTCTATAGATGGTGCTTTCTTTATTGACTTATTATCTAATAATTTTTCTACTCCATCTAAAAAGTATTGATAATATGATATTTTCAACTTTATTTCTTTTTTTGTTTTTCCTATCCAATATATTTTTTCATTATCTTCTTCATTCTCTATATCAATTTCTTCTAATTCCAATAGAAGTTTCTCCAAGGTTGGAATATAATCTTTTACTTCCATCTTATTTAAAGCTTCTTTATTAATTAAACCTTCTATCCCAATTATTTTAAGAGAATCCCTTAATGCTAATATTTCTTGAATTCTTATTAAAGGGTTATTTTTATATTCCTCTAAAGTTGTATTTATAATCCACAAATACCCTAATAAGTTCCCACTATCTACTGTGGAAACATATCTAGGCCATAGTGGTTCACAACTTTTTGTATCATACCAGTTAAGAAAATGTCCTTCACATTTTTCTAGTTTTTTCATGCCCTCTAAAGTTAGTTCTATTCTATCAATAACTTCTCCTAAAGTTATATAACCTAGGTCATAGGCTACAATATTACTAATTAGCCCCATACCAATATTAGTAGGAGAAGTTCTATGGGCCACACCTTTATATGGTTGTTCTTGATAGTTATCTGGTGCAAGAAAATTATTTTCTTCATTAACAAAATCCTGATAATATGCCCATATTCTTCTTGTATTATCTCTTAAATATTCTTTATCCTCATATTTAAGCTTAAACACTTCCTCTTTCAAAGGAAGACTTATGTAGTAAGCTATGTATGGACTCACTATCCATAAAACAGCTAGAGGTAAATTTATTATACTTATTAAAAATCTTTCATCTATGGCTAAAACAGCTACTAATATTCCACAAAAAATAGAGAACCACATTCTCTTTGAGTAAGAACTTAATGAATTATTAGTTGTTCTTTCTGCCTCTTCTGCTGTCTGCCATTGTAGTCTATGTTTTTTAGATATTGTCATTCTATAAATAGTTCTTATGATAGCATCTACCATAAGATAAGCTTGATATGGTATAAAACTAATTATTAAGAGTATTTGTTGCATACTTTTAAATGTACCCCTAATCATATTCCTAGGAGTAACAACAAAGTCTGTTACTGTAAATACTAATGGTACTATGGCTCCTAAAAAGCATAAAAATGTCATCTGATTACTTCCATTTAAAAATGTAAGATTTAATATTATAGATAAAAGTAACACTGGAGCTAATAAGCTTCTTCTTAAATTATCAAATATCTTCCACTTAGATAATACTGATATCTTTTTAGAAAATAGCCACTTAAAAATTTGCCAATCTCCTCTTACCCATCTATGTATTCTCTTACAGCTTGATTCGTAACTAGATGGATAATTATCAATAAATTCTACATCTGTAACTAAAGCACACTTTGCATAAGCTCCCTCTAACAAATCATGACTTAATACAGTATTATCTGGAATTTCCCCTTCAAGAACTTCTTTAAAGGCATCTATATCTATTATTCCTTTACCTGTAAAGCTACCTTCTCCAAATAAATCTTCATATGTATCTGAATAAGCAATTGAATATCCATCAATTCCTCCTTCTCCTGCAAAAATTCTAGAGAAATCAGACTTATCTTTACTTTCTAAAGATATACTTACCTTAGGTTGCATAATCCCATATCCATGTTTTACAGAATTATTTTTAACACATGCTCTATTAAGAATATGACTCATAGCTCCAACTAATTTAATAGCTGAATCTCTTGGCATAAAAGTATCTGCATCTAATGTAATTATGTATTTTATATCCTTTAAGCTTCCTATATAACTACTCATTACACTGAAAGTATGGTTCTCTTCCCCTCTAAGAAGGTTCATGAACTCCATAAGTTTGCCTCTTTTTCTTTCATTGCCCATATACACCCCTTCTTTTGAGTTATATATCTTTTTTCTGCTTAAAAAGAAAAAGTGCTTTTCGCCACTAAAATACTTATTGTTCATTCTTAATGCTTCTTTAAATCCAGCTTCTATTATTTCTTCTTCATCTGAAGTTTTTTCAACCTTACTATCTTTAAAATCTCCTAACAAAGCAAAGTATAAATTTTTATCCTTATTACCTAGGTAAGATACTTCAAGCTGTTTCATTAATTCTTCAGTTCTCTTTGCATTAGGTACTATAGCTGGTATTACTATAATTGTCTTCTTATTATCTGGAATTCCTTCTGATAAATCTAGCTTAGGAACATGCCTTATTGGCTTTAACTTACTAACAGACCAATTAATAAGGGCTACAACTATTTCATTAGCTGGAACTATCATAAGTAAAGCAGATACAATCAGTTGTCCTGTAGAAAAATGTGCTCCTAGAATGTAACTGAATGCTAAAATTGATGAAACAATCATCATGGTACATACTATGTTTATAGTAATGTATAGCCCTTCTGAAAACTTATTATTTACTTTAACATGTAAATTCAACTCATTTGATATATCTTTAACTCCATCATCTATAATATAATATCCAACATGAGTCCTATAAGCTCTCTTTCCCTCCTCTTTAGCTCTAGTTGCAAGATAAAGTGCTTTTTCCGTTAATGTTATTTCATCTACCTGAAACTTTCTAGCTAATTTTTCTATACTATGTCTATAATAATCCTTAGACTTAAAGTCCATTTTTTCATATGTTCCATAGGGGTCTGTTTGCAACTTTTTTTCTACTATTGATGTAGAATCAAAGAAATTCTTCCAACTTATACTCTCTATACTTCTTAATGCACTTATATATGTACTTATATTTTGCTCAATGCTTCCTTCTATAAAATACTTTTTTACTGATTCCTTATCACTAGATCCACTAGATTTTTGTTCGATTAAATCATATACTCTTTTCTCTTCTATAGAATTATCTCTTAATACTTTTAATAACTCATCTTTAAACAATCCTTCTATATTTTCATAATGTTCATTAATATAAGCTAATATATTTTCTAAATCATTTTTATTTATAGAATCTATAATATTGTAAGCAATATCCTTTCCTAATTTCTTCTCATTTTGAACATTTTTAAGCATATCAGTCACATCTGATAATTCCAGTATAATAGCTATTCGTAGCATTATTGGAAATGCCCAAAGTTCTCCCATAGTAAACTTTTCGTCCTTACTTTGTATAAAGCTTATTGCTTTATCTTCAGTAACTATTCCTTCATACTTCTTGATAAATTCTTTAGCATAAGAATATATTCTTTGAACATTACCATCTAAATTTTTATCTGAATAAGGTAAATTATAAAAATAATCATGAGGCATATTTTCCTTTATTGACTTATACTCCTTTTCTACTAGATATATATTATCTAATAGCCATTCACCAGAACTTAAGACCTCTTCCCCCTGCTTTGACAAAGATTTAATATATTTATAATTATTTTTTATCTTAGAAAAACCATTATTTAGTTCACTTAAAACTTCTCTACCTCTCAAGGTCTTCACTCCTTACAAATAATTCTTAAAATAGTTTTCCCAAGATTTTATATTTAATTCCAAAGAAAAGAAGCCTTGCCTAAGCAAAGCTTCCTAACCAATTATTTGTTACTCATTAAGTAAATTATAAACAGCTCCTATCATTCCAGCATCATTTTTATGCTTACATCTTTCAATAACACACTTAACATCATTCCAAGCTTCTATCTTTTCCAATGCATTTACTACTTCTTCTATAAACTCTTCTCTTTCACTTACTCCTCCACCAATAAGTATTTTTTCTGGATTTAAAGTGGCACTTAAATTATATATTCCTGTAGCAATTAATCCATACCATTCATTTATAATTTCTTTTACCTTAGAATCTTTTTCTCCATCATTAAATACAACTTGTCCATCTACTGCTTTATCTAAATTCTTATATTTCATATATTCTTTTATCAATGCTAAAGTTGATGCTGTATTACTATACATTCCTTTTTCATTACATCTCATAAATCCAAACTCCCCACCTTGGAATGTACTTCCTCTAAGTAATTTATTATTTATATAGATTCCCCCACCTATGCCTGTTCCAATAGTAACACACACAAAATCAGAACATTCAGTAGCATTTCCATTAAACTTTTCTGCTAAAGCTACACATTTTCCATCATTCTCTACTGAAGTCTTTAGACCAGTCTTCTCTTCTATTATCTTAGTAATGCACTTTCCTTCAATACATCTTATTGCATAACAAACCTTTGGTATACCATTTATAGAATCAATAAATCCCGGCATACTTAGAGCTACACCCTCAACTTCATCTTTTCTTTCTAAAGCTATTTTTATTATATTTTCTAAAAATAATTCTTCACTTTCTGTACTTGTATCAAAGCTAGACTTTTCTAAAATAGCTCCTTCTTCATTTAATATTCCCCATTTAATTCTTGTTCCACCAATATCAAAAGCTAAATATTTTTTCATAAATCAAAAACCCCTTTATTTTAATATTTTCTTTATTAGCTTTAATTTATCATTATATGGAGCAAACCTAAAAGGCAATTCCATAAATGTTCCTCTTTTTAAAACAGACTTTCTATGACTAAATGTATCAAAGCTAGCCTTTCCATGATAAGAACCTATGCCACTATTACCTACTCCACCAAAGGGAAGATATGTTGATGCAACATGTATTACAGTATCATTTATTGTAACTCCACCTGATGATGTATTATTTAACACATATTCAATTTTATTTTTATCTTCAGAAAAATAATATAATGCTAGTGGCTTATCTCCATTATTAACCTTATACATTACCTCTTCTAATTTATTAAATTCATATACAGGGAAAATCGGTCCAAATATCTCTTCTTCAAGTATTTTTGACTTTTCTTTTATATTAACCAATATAGTTGGAGATATATATTTTTCTTCTATAGATACTTCTCCTCCATAGAATAGTTCTCCTTCGTTTAAATACTCAGAAAGTCTTCTAACTTCTCTTTCACTAATTATTCTTGGATAATCAGGGCTTTCTTTTTGTTCTTTTCCTAATTGCTTTTCTATTTCCTTAACTAACTCTTCTAAAAATTCTGCTTTTATATCTTTATGTACACAAAGATAATCTGGTGCCACACATGTTTGACCAGCATTTAAAAATTTCCCCCAAGCAATTCTCTTTGCACTCATCTTTATATTAGCATCTTTATCTACAATACATGGACTTTTACCTCCAAGCTCTAAAGTAACAGGAATTAAAGACTTAGAGGCCTTTTCCATAACTATCTTTCCTACTCTTACGCTACCTGTAAAAAAGATATAGTCTACAGGTTGCTCTAATAATTCAGAAACAACCTCTTTGCCTCCCATTGGATTAACTACCTTAATATATTCATCCTTAAAATTATTATTGATTATCTTTTCAATCAACATAGATGTATTAACAGAATACTCAGAAGGCTTTATAACTGCACAGTTTCCTGCCCCAATTGCTCCTATTAAAGGTGATAATATTAACTGAAAAGGATAATTAAATGGTCCTATAATTAATGCTACTCCATAAGGCTCTTTATATACATAGCACTTACTAGGATAATAATTAATTGAAGATTTCACTCTTTCTCTTTTAGACCACTTTTTTATACTTTTAATCATGATGTTTATTTCTTCATACACCATTCCTATTTCTGTTATGTATCCTTCAAAATTTGATTTTCCTAAATCCTTTTTTAAAGCATCTAAAATAATTTCTTCATTCTCTTTTATTAATCTTTTTAACTTTTTTAGATTATCTATTCTAAAATTAATGTCTTTTGTTTTCCCGGATAAATAATAATTCTTTTGTTTTAATATAATATCTTTTATATTATTCATATTATTTCCTTTCACCCTAACTATTTACTATTAATTTTATCATAGACATAGCCCTTTTTAAATATTTCTAAAGGAATCCTAAATTCAGGCATTCCTCCAGCATATGGTGCAATTTCATATTGTGCAAAAAATATTACTAAATTACTTCCTTCTATGAAAAAGCCTTGATTATCCTTTATTCCTTGAAATCCCTCTTTACCTGTAAAGTACATATCTTTATTCTTATCTATTTCGCTTTGAATTTGCTTGTTTATCAAACTTGCATAATCATATTTCTCTTTAAATAAATTATTAAGCTTTAAAATCTCTCCACTTCTTTTATCGATATTATAATACTTTCTTGTGGTGATTCCATGAGCACCACCTGTAAATTGATAGTAATCTATATAAAAACTTAATGGGTTTCTAGTACTCTTAACTTCATATCTAGCATTTGCTTCATAAGGCCCCAATGGTTTAACATTTGTATCGAAATTTTCTTTTGCAATCAGTCTAATGTCCTTAATCCATTCTAGAGTCCAATTTTCTATTTCTTTATTTATCTGAGCTTCTTTACTCTTATTAGATATACCACTTATCTGAGGTATAATTACATCCACATCCACGTAATCATCTTTCTCTTTTATAACTTTATCCACAATTCTAACTTCTTCTTCATTTTTCGACGTTTCACTTGCCAACAATACCTGTGGACAAAAACTGTTTATAATGTTGATAACTATTAAAGAAAAACTTAACAAAACTTTACTACTCATAACAAAAATCATTCCTTTCGTGCTTTTTTATATAGTATTCTCTTTTTTCTACATTTATCAACATTATAATTCACATTTTCTTAACAACTTATCCACACCTAAATGTGGACAATGTGGATAGTATCCATTTTTTTCTATATTTTCATTTGATTATTTACTTTACATATCTTGGTATGATAAAATTCATATACAACAAATATATTTTTAAAGGTGAATATTATGAGAAAATTTTCCAATAAAAAGCTACAAAATATTATCTTAATAGCACTTATAATAATTCTAGTAGGAGTTATATTTGCTATTTACATTAGAGAAAAAGAAGAAAAAAACATTGCAAGTAATGAAAACATTGAAGATTTACAACTAAATGAAGAACAAGAGGAACCTAAAATTGAACCAGTAGAAATTAATAGATTTGAAGGTTTAACACTTATTAACGATAATCGTGGGGTTCCTGTCCTGTATTATCACTCAGTAGAGCCTTCAGAGAAAAATGAAGTTATTATTTCTCCTGATAGACTTAGAGAGCAACTTCAATTTATTAAAGATTCAGGATACACTACCCTAACTATTAGTGAGTTTAATGACTATATTATTAATAAAAAATCAATACCAGAGAAAAGCATACTCATAACCTTTGATGATGGTTATATGGACAACTATACAAATGCTTTTCCAATACTTAAAGAATTAGATATGAAAGCAACAATTTTTGTTATTACTTCTGTAATTGACGAAGGTAGTTACTACTTATCAAGTGAAAGAATTAAAGAAATGTCTGACTATGGAATAGATATAGAGAGCCATACAGCAACCCACAGTCATTTAGATCAACTTACTTACGAAGAACAATTAAAAGAACTAAAAGACTCAAAAGAAAAGATAGAATCTATTACTGGTAAGAAAGTTCTATCTGTGGCTTATCCATATGGTGACTTAAATGAAGATAGCACTAAAGCTGTAAAGGAGGCTGGCTATTCATTAGCTTTCACTACTAATTTAGGTTATTCTGATAGAGATGATACTCCTGTAAAACTGGATAGAATTTATGTAAGTTCTAGATATACAATGGAAAGATTTAAAAGTAGATTAATTAATACAAATAAATAAAAAAGTGGAGTGGATATTTACTTTAAGTCACAGAAAGCAAATATTCACTCCATTCATATGAAAGTAAGGAAACTATAAAACTATTTTCCTTGCCTACTATTCTTTATAAACCTTTTGAGAATCTTTTATAAGATCATTTATACCTTCTAACTCCTTTATAGTTAAATCTCTCCAATTACCATTCTTTAAATTTCCTAAATGAATATTCATTATTCTAACTCTTTCAAGTTTAACTACTTTATACCCAAAGACTTCACACATTCTTCTTATTTGCCTATTCATTCCTTCAGTTAATATTATTCTAAATACCTTGCTTCCCTCTTTTTTAACAAAACATTTCTTCGTAACAGTACCTAGAATTCTAACCCCAGATGACATCTTCTTAATAAAATCATCAGTAATTGCCTTATTAACAGTTACCACATATTCCTTTTCGTGATTATTTCCTGCACGTAAAATTTTATTAACTATATCTCCATCATTAGTTAATAAAATTAATCCTTGGGAATCTTTATCTAATCTTCCTATAGGAAATATTCTTTTTTTATGCCCAACGAAATCAACAATATTTCCTTTTACTTTATGCTCAGTTGTACAAGTTATACCTACTGGTTTATTTAATGCTATATAGACAAGTTCCTCTTCCTTGGTTATATCTTTCCCATTTACTTTAACTATTTGCCCTTTTCCTACCTTCATACCCATAGTGGCCTTTACTCCATCTATTGTTACCTTCCCATTTTCTATAAGCTTGTCAGCTTCCCTTCTAGAGCAAATTCCAGTCTCGCTTATGTATTTATTTAATCTTATCTCTTCTTTTCTATCATTATGTACTATTACATTATTATTTCTGTTCATCCTTCGATTCCTTTTCATCATTTACCATGTCTTTAATATTATGTTCCTTACCTGAATTATTTACTAATACGCTTACTTTTTCTTCCTTAACATACCTTGCTGTATCCTCTAATAATCCATATTTTAAAGCTTCTCCACTTATAGTAATTAATATACTTTGATTTGGTATCATATCATTTTCCTTAGCATATCTTAGGCTTTCTTCTAAAGCTTTATCTATATTTTTATACTTTGGATTTACAGCATTTATAAGGTCTTTACCCTTTTGAGTTGGTGAATAAGTATATATTACTTTATTAAATCTATTAAGTTCATACTTTAACTGAGATGTTGTATCTATAACAACAGTCCTTACCCCCTTAGTATATTGATAAATTCCACCTGCCAAAATAAAAGTTAAAAATACAGCTCCTATGCATATTTGTAACTTATAATTTCTAATTCCTTTTTTCTCTTTCCCTCTATATTCTTGTCCTACTTTTAAATCGCCTTCCTTTTTTAACTTCAAGAACTCCCCTGCACTTGTAAATATAAAGACACTTCTTTTATTTACCTTAAGAACTATTCCCTTTTTTATATCATTATTTTTATTCTCTTTTGGAACTAATGCAGTAGTCTTACTTCTCTCTTCTATTCGTATACAATCTTGTATGTATTTATAATTAGGGTTAGAAAGAATTATTACATAAACTAATATATAATCTTGCCATATCTCTAAAAATGTTCTCGATACTCGCGTTCTCTTAGCCACCATTGCTACTGGTAACTCTCTTTTCTTTTGAACTTTCTCAAAAAGTTCATAGTCTTCATATATATAACTTGCTATATTCAAAATTAAATTTCTATCTCTATATGTTGGAAATATATTAACCAAGTCTTTTACAAGTATTTTATATAAAAATAATTCCTTAAGCATAAACGATATTTGCTTTTCCCTTATTCTTCTTACTTCTTCACCAACTTCAATAATAGCTGGGGTACTTGAAAAAATATATTTATTTCTATTAAACTCCGCCATACTTATCATCCTTTCATGATAATACGACAACTTAAGTCACATTATCAAATTATACTACCTCACATATAATGTATTATACCATATAAAAACCTACACCTACTCTGTATATATCAAAGGTTTTGCAAATATATTTTACTGAACCCATATAATTTGAAAGTGAGGTTTATCTATGAAAGGAAATGTTATTTACGTTGATTTTATCTATAGGCGTAAGAGGGTAAGTTATATCAGATTCCTTATTACTACAAAATCTTTTTCCTTTGTTAGATATTTTAAATTTCTTTTTTTAACAGAAGAAAGAAATTCTAATGTAAATATTAGAGTAAAAAATGTTCAATAATGGTATAATTCTTATATACATTTTTTACAGGAGATGATTATATGAGAATTGGACTTGGATATGATGTTCACAAATTAGTTGCTGATAGAAAACTTATTCTTGGCGGTGTTGAAATTCCATATGAGTATGGATTACTTGGTCATTCTGATGCTGATGTGTTATTGCACGCTATAATGGATTCTTTATTGGGTGCTTCTGCTTTAGGTGATATAGGAAAACACTTTCCTGATACTGATCCTAAATATAAGGGAATCTCAAGTATAGCTTTGTTGAAAGAAGTAGGAAAACTTTTATATGAAAATGGTTACAAAATTTCCAACATAGATTCAACAATTATAGCACAAAAACCAAAAATGGCACCTCACATCCAATTAATGAGAAAAAATATTGCTAATGCCTTAAACATAGACATTGATCAAATAAATGTAAAAGCTACAACTGAAGAAGGACTTGGATTTACAGGAGAGGGGCTTGGAATATCTTCTCAAAGTATTTGCCTTCTTTATAAATAATAAGAGAAATTGCATTTGCAATTTCTCTTAATCTTTATTTATTCACTTCTTTTTCTCCAGTAAAGGTAAATTGATACTAAAGCACAAATCCCCATTAAATATGGATAAACTGAATATTTTATTATTGCAAATGGTGATATCATAGCTAATCCTGAGGCTGAAATAAGTTGTGCCCCATAAGGAATCAATCCTTGAAATACACATGAGAACATATCCATTATGCCAGCTACTCTTCTAGGTTCCAATTCAAACTCATCTGAAATATCTTTAGCTATTGGTCCAACAGTTACTATTGCAATAGTATTATTAGCTGTACAAATATCAACTAGACTTACTAATGTAGCAATACCAAGTTCAGCTCCTCTTTTACTTTTAAAGTTCTTCATACCTTTATTTAATATATATTCTATTCCACCATTATTTTTAATTAACTCAATGGTTCCTGCTATTAATAAAGAAATTATTATAAGTTCGCTCATACCTTGTATTCCAGCTGAAATATTAGTAAACAATCCTATTATATCAAAGCTTCCATATAAAAGCCCTATTGCTCCTGCAAATACAATTCCACCTATTAAGATAAATATTACATTTATACCCATTAATGCAGATATCAACACAACTATGTATGGAAGTATCTTTATAAAACTATATTCATACTCTCCTAAAGTTTGTATAGATATTCCTTTTGTAAGAATCATAAATACAATAGCAGTAACTATAGCTGCTGGTAATACTATTTTGAAGTTCATTTTAAACTTATCCTTCATTTCACAACCTTGAGTTCTAGTTGCAGCAATTGTTGTATCTGATATCATAGATAAATTATCTCCAAACATAGCTCCACTAACCACAGCCCCTACAACTATAGCAACAGCTATTCCTGTCTTCTCTGATATTCCTACTGCTATTGGAACTAAAGCAACTATTGTACCCATTGATGTTCCTACTGATAATGCTATAAATGAAGCTATTATAAATACACCTGGTACAAGTATACTTGTAGGTAAAATTGAAAGTCCAAAATTTACTGTTGAATCAACAGCTCCCATAGCCTTAGCTACTTGCGCAAATGCTCCTGCTAAGACAAATATAAGAATCATTAATATAACATTAGAATTTCCTGCTCCCTTACAAAAATCCTGAAGCTTATCTTCAAATGTTCTCTTTTTATTCATTGATAAAGCAACTATTGCAGATATTAAAAATGGTACTATCACTGATACTGCATAAAAGTCTTTTGCTATAATCGATGTTCCTGCATAAACTATTAAAAAAATTGCTAATGGTAATAATGCAGTAACGTTTCCTTTTGTTTTCATATATTTCTCCTCTCAAATTAAGTCTCTTTTATTATACAAGAAAAAAAGGAATCTATAACTAGATTCCTTTCATTTGGTGCGCCATCAGGGATTCGAACCCGGGACACCCTGATTAAGAGTCAGGTGCTCTACCAACTGAGCTAATAGCGCTTATTTACATAAAATATTATAGCATCCAACTTTTTTATGGTCAAGATGCTATAATATTATTTTTTTATATTACTTCTGACAAATTCTTTTGCAATATTTCTTTAAACTTCTCTGCGCTCAATTCATTTTTTATTGCTTCACTACATATTTTCTTCCACTCACTTACTGTTACACCAGTCTTACTTATAAATGTATTTTCATCATTGGTTAACATAGTAGAATCTACAATAAAATTACCAAGTTCCTCTGGATTTCTAAATATCTTTAAATATAAAAATTCTTTATTATCACCATACCAAGTTTTATTAAATTCTCTACTGAACTTAATCAATTCAGGTATAACTCTATCTTTTGGTAGATCCCACATTTTTGATACTCTTGTATAGTGACTCAACATTAATTGTGCTTCACTTTTTGATATTTTCCCTTTCGATAATCCATCTCTTATAATTTTATCAACGGGAAGTGATGGAATATTAATTATTATCCTATCTTTACCATATATCCATTTATAAAAAGCTTCTTGCAAGAAAGAATATTGAATATATCCAAGTAGCACTTTCGCATCAGGGAAATATGCATAGATATTATCAATACCGTTATTTTTTGAAAATATCAAGGTATGAATATAAAGTGACTTTTCCTTTGGTGGATTATCCATAAACATATGACCTCTTATTGTTTTATTTTCATGAATTAATGATTCCCAATACTTAAAGGAGTTATAGTTTTGTCTCACCCTTATCACCTTTCTTTCCTTTATATAATATATTATATAGTAAGATATACCCCTTTATCAATACCATACTACGTGTTTACACGTTATTATAAAATATGTATTTGAATTACTATTCATACTGTTATTTAATAATTTTTATTGAAATTTTTGACAAAATTGAAGTTGTTTTTAATTTATTATATAATGAGTACATATTGAATAAGGAGGTATGTTATTGTTTTTTTGTGAAATATGTAATAAGCCAGCTGATATACACCATATAGTTCATAGAAGTGAAGGCGGTTTAGGTATAGAAATTAACTATAAATACCTTTGCAATGAACACCATCGTGGTAAAAACGGACCACATCACTCTATTGAAATAGATTTAAAATATAAATTAGAACTACAAAAAGAATTACTTAAGCTTCTTGACAAAAATTTCTATACAATAAAAGAGTTAAGTAACACTTTAAATTTTTCTTTAAATGTTGCAAAACGTATAACTAAAGATTTGCGCCTATATAAAGAAGGTTATAAGAAAGAAGATATTATATTATATCTCATGGGTGGGACTTTATACACCGAAGAAATGATTGAAAATATAAAAATTCAAAAACTACTTGAAGAAATTTATTGAATACAAAAAGCTCTAGCATTTTTGCTAGAGCTTTTTATTAAAATGAATTGTCTAACTAAGTTTAACACCTTACTTTTTATTCATTAAATACTTATTCTATTATAAAAATTATATTAATCAAAAATAGAAGCTCCATTACTTTCAATAACTTTCTTATACCAATAAAAACTGTCTTTTTTGATTCTTCTTAAATCCTTTATTTCTTTATCTTCTCTATTTACATAAACTAATCCATATCTTTTATTATATCCATTACTTGTACTTAAAACATCCACAAAAGACCATGGAAGGAAACCAAAGATATCAACACCTAATTCAATAGCACGATGAATTGATTTTAAATGTTTTGTCCAATAATCAATTCTATAATCATCGTGAACAGTTTCATCTTCTTCTAGCTTATCATAAGCCCCTAATCCATTTTCAGTTATTATTATTGGAATATTGTAACGTTGATAAATATCTCTAAGCAAATATTCCATTCCACTAGGATCAATAGTCCAATCCCAATCATTAGTTTCAGCATTAGGATTTTTAATATATTCATAAAAATCTGGCATCATTTCATATGCTCCCATAGCGCCTTTTTTTCCTTCTAAATTACTTTTAGCTTCTCTTAAATAATTATTATCTTCACTTGGGAACTTTACACATTTACTTGCATAATAGTTTACACCTAAGAAATCAGAATATCCAGCTTTAATAATATCCATATCTCCATCTTCTATTTTTGGTGCTATATTTTGTTCTTCTAAATATTTCATTGCTCCCACAGGATAGCTTCCTTTAAAGTATATATCTAAAAAGAAATGATTCTTTAAATTCTCAGCATTTAACATCGCTAACATATTTTTAGGAGAAGAGTCTAAAGCATAGATTGGTGAATAGCCAATAGCAGCACCAGCTTTACCCCCTTCAACATATTTATGTACTAATTGGCATGCTTTTGCATGAGCAAGGTTCATATGATGATTTATTTGAAATTTTATTTGATGATTATCATGATACTTTTCTGGTATATAGTTTTTCTTTTTCCAGAATTCAACTATAATACTTTGCTCATTTATAGTAATCCAGTTCTTAATTTTATCTTTATAACGCTTAATTATAAATTCTGCATAATAAACAAAATCCTCTACGCTCTGTCTGCTTATCCATCCATCATATTTTTCTACTAATGCCATTGGCATATCATAATGATAAATTGTTGGAATAGGTTCAATACCATTTTTTATTAATTCATCAATAAAATTATCATAAAATTCTATTCCTTTTAAATTAACTTCCCCTGTTCCATTAGGAAACACTCTTGACCATGCAATAGAAAAGCGATAAGCAGTAAACCCGCATTCTTTCATTAATTTTATATCTTCTTTATATCTATGATAACCATCACTAGCTATACTAGCATCAGAAAAACCTGTATTCTCATTTAAAACATCCATCTGAGATAACTTTTTACCATCTTCTAATGCTGCTCCTTCCACTTGAAAAGCACTCGTTGCTGCTCCCCACAAGAATTTTGCCGGCATTTCCTTTTTTCTATTCACAACTATTATCCTCCAATTTCTTAATTCTTTCCTCTAAACTAGTGTATAGAATATACATATTTTCAGCTAAGTTTCTTTCTGACATAATAGTCATCAAAGTATCTTGGGCATGTATAAATAACAATGATGGAGATATAGCTGATCCTGTTGCCTCCTCTTGAATTATTTGAGTTTGAGACGCATGTGCTTGACGTATATTTTCTTTCGCCTCTTTCATTTCTTTTTCATAGCCTAATTTGTCATTTTTAGATAAACAATTTATCGCCGTTTTTATATTCTCACGTGCATCTCCAGCTTTTAAGATTATTTTCATTGCAACTTGTTCTAATCTATTATCCAATTATATCATCCTTTCTTGTATTATTCTTTTCTGCGCATAAACTACTATCATATGCTTTAAAAAATGGATACCATATTATTGTATAAACAACTAATAAAACTGCCCATAATATAATTGCTCTTAAGTCGCTAGTAACAAGTACTGAACTAATTGGCATAGGTAATTTTACCCCTGTTAATAGCTTTGCAGGAACATTAACTAGGCCACCCTTCATAAATATCCATGTAATTATAGGTCCAACAATTCCATTTATCCACATAGGTGCCATTAAATAAGGATTGAATGCTACTGGAGCTCCAAAAATTACAGGTTCATTTATATTGAAAAGTGATGGAATTAAGAACACTTTACCCATTGTTCTTAATTTCTTACTTCTAGCTCTTAGCATTAATAATACTAAGGACATTGTTGCTCCCATTCCTCCAATCCAAACAAATCCAACAAAAATAGTCTCTTGTGTAACAATATTCATAGGCTGTAATCCTGAATTTAGTGCTTCAATATTTGCAGTTATACCTTCTAACATAATTGGTGTATATATAGGTGATAATAACCAGCTGCTTATTCCTAAAGAATATAGTATAACTGGTGTAAAACATATTAAAATAAAACCTGGTAATGTTTGTCCAAATTGATTAATAGGAGCAAACAATTTAGTAACAGCTACAAAAATATCAATTTTCAAAGTATGTACAACTATCATAGTTATAAATAGCGCAAAGAAAGTTGGTATTATTTGATTCAACCATTTAAGAATAAATTCTGGTACAGATGTAACATTTTTAAATGGATTAATTTTTGCATAAATATTTAATATTACTGAAGCTAATAATCCAGCTAAAAAGGCTATAAGTATTCCCTTTGGTCCTAAACGACTAAATTCAAAAGAAATTGTCCCATTATCTAAAGTTGGATTTAACATCATTAAAAATGTACTTAATCCAATTATTCCAGAACAAATTTGATATTCCTTATGTCCTAGTTTTACCATTCCTTGATACCCTAATAAAAAGGCAAGTATTAGTGAATATAATCCAAAGCTAAAATTATATATAGGTTGAATATCAGGTATTGCTGGTATATATCCTCTAAGAATATTGTATATAGATATTATTGATCCTAGAAAAATCGTTGGTAGTACAAGCATTATACCTGTAGAAATAATTTGTATCCATTTATTCTCGGCAAACTTGTTCATTTTTGGTGCAAAATTATTTTTTAGAAACTTAATAAATGATTTCATTAAAAAACCCCCTTCATATATCCATTAGTGTAAAGTTTGTTACACATTCATAAAATTAACTTAGTTTTTCTAATACAAAATCTAGTAAACCTTCTCCATCTATTTCTCCATAAATATCTTCTGGGATAATTTCCATTTTTACACCATTTTCTTCAGCCTTCTGTCTTAATGTTTCAAATACATACTTCATATGAGGTGCAACTAATAGAATATCAACTTTAGCTATATATGAATCAACTTCACTTTCTGCTGTTGCTAAAACTTCAATTAAGACCTTTTTCTTTTTTGCAGCCTTTCTCAATGCTTGTGCTAAAAAACCACTTGACATACCTGCTCCACAACATAAAAATATTCTTTTCATTTCCATAATATATTCCTCCTTATTGATTCCGTTTTCACAATTATCATATTATAAATTTTAGATTTAATCTTTCACTAATTTTCCTTCATTAACGAAATAACTTATTTCGCCAATATACGAAATTTTAAATTTGAAAAAATCCTTTAAACTTGCTACTATTATTTTAAATATAGAGAATTGGGGTGATTACTTGAATCAAAAATTACTTAATGTTATTGAATATTTATACCAACAATCTTCTCCTATTTCTTGCAAGGAATTAGCTCAACAATTTAAAGTTACTACAAGAACTATTCAAAACTATGTTAAAGATATTAATCATATATCTAGTAGTAATGCTATTATTTCAAGTAAAAATGGATATATGTTAAATAAACAAAAAACTGATATACTTTTTAAAAAAATTAATGTAAATATTCCTGATGATAATTTATCTAGATGTACTTATATTCTAAAAAAACTTCTAACTCACACAAAAGAAAGTATAAATATATTTGACCTAAGCGATGAATTATTTATAAGCTATTCTACCTTTAGAAATGTACTTTCTTATACAAACAATTATCTCAAGAAGTATAATATTAAGATTGTTTCTAATAACAACCTACTTTATCTCCAGGGTAATGAAAGAGATTTAAGAAAACTTATGAGTACAATTATATATGATGAGGTTTCTATAAATAGTTTTTCTATTGAAAATCTATATGAATATTTTAATTCTGTACTAGTAACAAAAGTTATAGATTTTTTAGATTCATTCTCTAAAAGTAATGATTTTACTATAAACCATTTTACAAAAATGAATTTAATTCTTCATTTTTGCATCTTAATTAAAAGAATTCAAGATGGTAATATAGAAATGAATTCTTCTGTTAATTCTGATAATAGTAAATTTTCACTTGAATGTGATCATAAACTAATAGCTAAACTTCATAAGGAAATATTTGATACTTTTAATATTTATATAGACAATGATAATTTAAAGGAAGCTTATCTACTTCTTCAAATTAATTCTGATTTAAGTTTAAACTTAGCAAATGATATGCTTGGAAATGAAATACTATCTTTAATGAAAGAAATTATTAAAGAAATTAAAGTTAATTATCTATTAGATTTGAATACGCCTGAATTTATTACTCCTTTTTCCTTGCATCTTAAAAGACTTATTTTTAGAATACAACATGGAAAGGTAGAAAAGAATCCTATTTTAAAGCACATAAAGAAAACGATTCCCATGATTTATGATATTTCAACTTATGTGTCTCTTTATATAAACAATTTCTTTGAAAATGAAGTTGTTGCCGAAGATGAAATCGGGTTCATTGCTCTTCACATAGGTGCAGAAATCAATAGACAAAAGTCTGATGGGGAAAAAATATCTACTATATTGGTTTTACCAAAATATTTGGAGTTAGAAAGCTATGTAAAAAAACAAATATTAAAGAACTTCCATGAAAAATTAAATATAGTTAACTCAATTTACTCTCACGAATATATACATAACATCTCCGACACAGCAGAGTTGATTATTACTACATTTCCTCTATCACACTTTAAGAATACAAATAAATTGGAGATAGTCTCTATATCTCCGTTTTTTAATTATGAAGATCAATTAAAGGTTCATGAGGGAATTGATTCTATAAAGAAGAAAAGATTAAATCAAATCCTTATTAGTCAATTTGATTATTTTTTTAACAAAGAACTTTTTCATTTAGATAATGGTTCATACAAGGATGAATATGATGTAATTAATTTTTTAGCAAAAGATCTAATTGATAAAAATTATGCTCCAAAAGAGTTTTTAACTCATATAATTAATCGTGAAAAACTAACTTCTACTGCTTTTAATAATGTTTCTGTTCCACATCAATTTTTTACTGAAACTATGAGAACCGGAACAAATATATTAATATCAAAAGAAGGTATACATTGGAAAAACAACTTAGTTCATATAGTTTTAATGGTTTGTATAAAAAATGAAGATAAAAAGAATTTTGCCTTTTTATATGAAGCACTATTAAATTTATTTACCCAGGATGATATAGTACAAATAGTAAAAAATTCAATCTCATTTGAAGATTTTAAAAATAAAGTTCTATTATTTATCAAATAATAAATAGTACATATTAGACAACGTCAGGTTTACTTTTTTCTATTACATAATATAATAAAATTAAATATGTTACTCATATTAGGATGAAACAGTAGATGAATAGAAAAGTAATTTATAGAATCATTCTATGATAATTAGTTTAATATATAGGACAAGTTTGCTATCACAAACGTTAACATAAATATAATACACAAAAATCTAGGAAGTAGAAACTACATATTCTCTCCTTCCTACTTTTTATTAAACAGAATTATTCATCGAAGTTATTTTTAATTTATTATATAATAAGCACATATTAAATAAAGATATATGTTATTGTTCTTTTGTGAAATATGTAATAAGCCAGCTGATATACACCTCATAACTCATAGAATTGAAGGCGGTTTAGATATAGAAATTAAATATAAATACCTTTGCGTATAACTAAAGATTTGCGCCTATATAAAGAAGGTTATAAGAAAGAAGATATTATATTATATCTCATGGGTGGGACTTTATATACCGAAGAAATGATTGAAAATATAAAAATTCAAAAACTACTTGAAGAAATCTATTAAATACAAAAAGCTCTAGCATTTTCGCTAGAGCTTTTTATAAATGTAGTTTTGGAGCGGAAAACGGGATTCGAACCCGCAACATCCACCTTGGCAAGGTGGCGCTCTACCGTTGAGCCATTTCCGCATAAATGGTGCAGATGAAGGGAGTCGAACCCCCACGCCTAAGGCGCTAGATCCTAAGTCTAGTGCGTCTGCCAATTCCGCCACATCTGCATTCATTACCATTATTATACAATACCTTTTCCCTATAAATCAATATCTTTATACTCATTTTATCTTTAACTTTGTAATATAAAAAGCCAGGAGAGCCTTCTTTCTAGTTAATTTACTATCTCCCAGCTTTAATATAATTCAAATAACTTTAATGTCTTACTTTTTTATGCTCGTTTCTTTCTAATAAACATAAAAATCACTCCAGCACCCATAAGCAATAAAATTCCCCATGCAATAAAGTTGCTTGAATCCCCAGTTTTTTCAGTAGCGCTTGCATCTTTATCATCTCCATCTTCATCATTATTTGGATTTTCTGGTTTAATCGGCTTTGTTGATGTGGACTTTTTAACAGTTACTTTAATTTCTTTACTAGCATTTCCATCATTGCTTTTTACATTAACAAAAGTATTTCCTTCTTTTACAGCAGTGATGTATCCATCTTTTACTGTTGCTACTGTTTCGTCATCGCTTGACCAATTTAATGATTTATCTGTTGCATTTTCAGGAACTACTTTACAATCTACCTTAATACTTTCTCCTTCACTTAATACAACTTCATCTTTATCAGTAATAATTGTTTCAACAAGTACATTCTGTTGTGCAATGTATTCTTTAGATAAAGTCATAACACCTTCGCGCATACGTTCTGTTTCTGTAAATACAATCTTACGCTCTTCTTCACTTGCAGCTACAGCACTTCCATATCCATTTCCGCCTTGTTTTGGTCTTCTCATTGACTCAACTAGTTCAGTAATCTCAGTATTTAGTTCTTCTGACTTTTCCATAAGATATTTCGCCTTATTAATATCACGTACACCTTTTTTTAGCATTTCATATCTTGGTGTACTGTAATAATAATCAGGATTTGAATCATCACCCTTTTCTACAGGATAAATGAACCATCCATCCCCTGGCTCCCAATACTTATATGTCACATTATTTAATGGATCTTGTACCCAATTATCCCAAGCCCAACGCATAAATCCATCTGTATTATGAGCTAATGTGTACCACATCATCCATGTGTTATCAGCTGGATCACTAATTGTAAAGTTTCCTGGATAATCTCCTGTACATGCATAAATAGTAGTTGTTAATCCAAGATTTCTACGATGTTCAGACATTTCTCTCATTTTATCACTTTGATGAGATACATGACTTACCCCTATAGATATATCATCAATACGATCAGTAAATGAATAATCTGTCTGACTGTCATAATTAAATGCTGATGAAATTTTAAAACTTTCACCATTTTCATCTTTTACTGATTCAATTAAATCTACAGCTGGACGTAATTGTTCTAAGCCACGTTCATCCATAGAAATATATGTCATATCAAACCAACCTTTTTCCTTACTGTGCTTCATAAAATCTCTTAAAAATGGTTTCCACATATCTATCCAGTTTTGATTTCCCGGATTAAATGTATAACTAACATTTCTTCCTAAAGCTTCATCATAATAAGCTATTGTATTATTCCAAGGAACAATACTATAGCATTTTATCTGCCCAATATTATTTTCTGGATCTAGTACTCCACATTCTATCTGGAAATTAATCCATGCATCATACCATGTATAATCAAATTCAAATGTTCCATCTTTCTTCTTTGTCCACTTTACCATAGATGGATCACTGTAATATGATTGATGTCCCCACGCTTCTTCAACAATATTTGCAACTACATCTTTTCCACCTAAGTCTTTATATTCTTTCATTGAAGAACGCATATATTTAAAATGTTCTTCAGTAAAATATTCTTCTTCTTCTACACCATAGTAGTTTGCTACAGCAAATGGATGTTGCCAAATTTGAATTTGTGTATCAGTTTCACTTGTTTCTGGCTGAACTAAATCAAGGACTTCAAATTGATAATCAAATTCATATGCCTTATCTAATTCATCTGCTGTTACTTTAATTTTACCTTTATATATCCCTGGTTTTGCATCCTTAGGTATATTTATATTAATCCATGCAGATTGTACTGTTTCTGGTTCAATATCAATCTTTCCACCTTTGTATATTACATCCGGAAATGGTTTTACAGGTGCAGAACTATTTCCACGACCAATATTAGCCATTACTTCTTTCAACCATTTTACTTCGATGTTAGACGCTTTAATTAAAGAATTGTCACTCTTAAAATCACTTGCAATAACTTGTACATTATGAACTTTCTCATCTCTAGAACAGGTTACAATCTTAGAATTTAACACATCTCCTCTCCAAGCAACATCGCTCCAAGTTTCTTTGTACTGACTCATAAGCTTATAGTAATCATCTTGTGTATCCAATATATCTGTAGATCCTATGAATGCTGATAAATACTCAATAGCTGGTACTACTTTAACATTAACTTCCGCCTTAATGTTTGTTCCTTTTATTGAAGCTATTACCTTTGTAGTAGCTTCTACTTTACTTACTGCACTAATCATTCCTGTAGAATCTACTGTTACAATATCTTCATCTTCACTTTGCCAAACAACTTCTTTATTTGTTGCTATACTTGGTGAAACATTTGCATTAACCTTTCTTGTCATACCGCTTTCTAATAATAAATCATACTCACTTAATGCAATATTTGTAGCATTAATTGGTGTCTTGTGATACACTTTAGCAAAATCAACCTGAATTGCTTTATTTGATTCCTCTGGTAATGCAACTTTAAGTATATGCTCACCTTCTACTAAATTCTCAGAAGCATAAATTAATTGTTGGTGCTTATTGCTTCCTACAGTAGTTCCATCTGCAATTCCAACCTTTTCTCCATCTATAAACACATCATATACACCATGTGCTTCATTCTTAGTTGCATAAATTTCAATCTTTGATCCTATAAACTTAATCTCATAATAGTCACCTGAATATGCATAATGTTCATCTCCGTTAGAAAATATTTCTGGGGATCCACTACCGCTTTTCCAGTTTCCTGTATACTTAAATTTAAAAAGCTCACTTTTAGTTGTAGTGTCGCTATCTTCAATTTTAGAAATATACGTTCCTATATCCCCTTCAGTTTCTTCAGAAATCCCAAATATCTTCACATAATCAACTTCTCCGTCTGCAGCTGATGAATTAACACTCTTTGTTCCTGATAACTCAACTTTTAATATATGTTCTTCATAATCAAGCCCTGTTTTAGAATATAACTTTTGATTAGACATTATACTTGAGCTATATGCATCTACCGTATCAATCTTTTTTCCATCTAGATAAATATTATATATACCTAAATTGGGTTGCTTTTCTCCATAAAGTTCAATTCCAGTACCCTTAAATTTAACACTATAGCTTGGAAGATCATCACCTTCTGTATAATTTTCAAAATTAAACCAATGTTCATCTCCTCCGTTGAACCTATCTGGGTATCCAACACTAGTTTTCCAGTTACCTTGAAAATTAAACTTATTTACCCCTTCTCCTATGTCAGAATCATTGATAATCAACTCACTACTAGCAGCTTTTATACTCAATACTTGAAATGGAAATAGTGCTAATATAATCATTAAGGCTAAAATAATACTAGTAACCTTTTTAATTTTTAAACGCTTTACTTTCATATTTCCTCCTAATATTAATTATTGAATATGTGCAAATACCTATTTAGATATTAATTTTTATTACATCTTTTTAATATATATCATTACAACGTTTACTTTAATTAGCGATGATAATATACCTCTTTAACTTAGAACGTACTAAAAATATTCAATATCCTCCTTCCTAATATTGATTGCTTAACATTATTTATAGATACCTCCTCACCTATATTCTTAATAGATACAAAGCTCATTTTTTTAGATTATATCTACCTATAATTAAAGAGTATAGAAAGAAAACAGTTCTGTATTTACATTATATGGTAATACATTTGTGTTTTTTAACTATTTTCAGCAACAATATTTTTAAATATATAAATATCTCAAATGGTACAACTTATATTTATATCTACTTCTAGTAGTTTTTCTTTACTGTATATGTAAATATTATTTATTTTAATAATTTAACATGTTGACATAAAAAAATTAAATAACTATAATTAATAAATAAAATATAATTTTTAAAACGTTGAAGAGAAGAGTAAGTTATTAACTTCATTTTCAGAGAGAGGATACATTAGCTGGAAGTATCTTTAAATGAGCATAACTGAAGACCACCTCTGAGTGACTCTAATAAAGTCCGTAATTATCACGTTACGATAAACTTAAGTGACCTATAATATACTTTTATGGGTAATTAGAGTGGAACCACGGATATTTCTTCGTCTCTATATTTTTAGAGAACGGAGTTTTTTTATTTTAGAAAAGAGTTTGGAAGGAGATATAAAAATGATTAAAGTTACTTTAAAAGATGGCTCAGTTAAAGAATTTGAAGCCGGACTATCAGTACTTGATATAGCTAAATCTATTAGTGAAGGATTAGCTAGAAACGCATGTTGCGGTATTATTAATGGAAAAGTTGTAGACCTTCGTCATATTGTTAATGAAGATGTGGAGCTTGCTATATGCACATTTGATTCTCAAGAAGGTAAGGATGCTGTAAGACACAGTATATCTCACGTTTTAGCTTATGCTGTAAAAAGATTATTCCCAGAAGCAAAGCTTGCTATTGGCCCATCCATTGAAAATGGATTCTACTATGATTTCGATAGAGATATAGCTTTTTCTGCTGAAGATGTTGAAAAGTTAGAAGAAGAAATGAAAAAAATAATTAAGGAAAATCCAGCTATAGAAAGATTTGAACTTCCAAGAGATGAAGCTTTAAAATTAATGGCAGATGAGCCTTACAAAGTTGAATTAATAAATGACCTACCAGAAGATGAAGTTATTTCATTCTACAAAATGGGTGATTTCACAGACTTATGTGCTGGACCACACTTAATGTCAATTAAAAATGTAAAAGCAATAAAACTTCTTAGAACTGCTGGTGCATACTGGAAGGGTGACGAAAAGAATAAAATGCTTTCTAGAATCTATGGTACTGCATTCTTAAAGAAAGCTGACTTAGATGCTTATCTAGAAGCTTTAGAAGAAGCTAAAAAGAGAGATCACAATAAATTAGGAAGAGAACTTGGAATATTTACAACTCATGAAAATGTAGGTCAAGGACTTCCTCTATTCATGCCAAAGGGGGCTAAACTTTTCCAAACTCTTCAAAGATGGATTGAAGATGAAGAAGAAAGAAGAGGATATGTTTTAACTAAGACTCCATATATGGCTAAGAGTGACCTATACAAAGTATCTGGTCACTGGTCTCACTATAAAGACGGTATGTTTGTTTTAGGTGATGAAGAAAAAGATGATGAAGTTATGGCTTTAAGACCAATGACTTGTCCATTCCAATTCACTATATATAATGCAGAACAACACAGCTATAGAGACCTTCCAATAAGATATGCTGAAACTTCAACTCTATTCAGAAATGAATCATCAGGAGAGATGCACGGACTAACTAGAGTTAGACAATTCACTTTATCTGAAGGTCACATAATTGTTACTCCTGAACAACTTGAAGAAGAATTCAAAGGAGTTGTTGATTTAATTAACTACGTTATGGATACTTTAGGAATCTCTGAAGATATAACTTACAGATTCTCTAAATGGGATCCAACAGACAAGATTAAATATATAGATAACGCTAAGGCTTGGGAAGAAACTCAAGTTATAATGAAAAACATCTTAGATCACATTGGAATTCCATATGTTGAAGCTGCTGGTGAAGCTGCATTCTATGGTCCAAAGCTTGATATTCAATGTAAGAATGTTCACGGAAAAGAAGATACAATAATAACTGTTCAAATTGACTTTGCATTAGCAGATAGATTTAATATGACTTACATCGATAAAGATGGTAATAAGAAAACTCCTTATATCATTCATAGATCATCAATTGGATGCTATGAAAGAACAATTGCTACTTTAATCGAAAAGTATGCTGGAGCATTCCCAACTTGGATGGCACCAGTTCAAGCTAAGATTTTACCAATATCAGATAAATATAATGATTATGCTGAATCTATTGTTAAATCTCTTAGAAATAAGGGAATTAGAATTGAAGCTGACTACAGAGCTGAAAAGATAGGATATAAGATAAGAGAAGCTAGATTAGAAAGAGTTCCTTATATCTTAGTTGTTGGTGAAAAAGAAGCTGAAAACAATGCTGTTGCTGTTAGAAGTAGAAAGAATGGTGATGAAGGAAGCATGGCATATGCAGACTTTGAAGCTAGAATTCTTGAAGAGATAGCAAACAAAGAAAGATAGTAAAGATGGGGCTGTTGCACTAAATAATTAGTGCATAGCTCCTTTTTTAATTCTTTAGGAAATTATAATTGAAAAAATATAGTTTCTTATCTTTTTAAAAAGTTAAGAACTTACGAACTTATATTAAAAAAGAAGCTGTACACACAGCTCCTTTTTATTCACTCTCTATATATGACTCTACTTCCTCCATTGTAGGGATAGATGTTATTGCTCCATAGTTTGTGCAAGTTATTGCTCCAACCTTATTAGCAAACTCAATTATTTTCTTCCAAATATCAAATGATACATCATTTTTATTATCTATTTTTGATAATTGTGATAATACAGCTCCTACAAACGCATCCCCTGCTCCAGTTGAATCCTTTTGTTTTATTTTGATAGAGCCAATAACAATTGCCTTTCCATCTTTAATTATCATAGTACCTTCTTTTCCTAAAGTAATTGCTATTGCATTCAATTTACTATTTATCAAAGACTTAACGGCTAATTCTATATTATCAGTTTCAGTTAGAAGCTTAGCCTCTTCATCACTTATCTTTATAAATTCAGCTTCCCTCATAAAATTCCAACAATCATCTTTATATTGTTTCATTATATCATCTGTTATTAATACTTCTCTATAGTTAGGATCAAATGTTATTGTTGCCTTTTTATTCTTAGCATCTTCTAAAACTTTATAATAAGTATTTCTAAGATTTCCTGGTAAAAATGCTGTTGCTGATCCAAAATGAACTATAGTATCACTATCTATTGATAAATCATTTATATCAACCTCATATTCTCCATCTCCACCTCTATAAAAATCAAAGTTTCTTTCTCCGGATTTATCTAGGGAGACCATAGCTAAGGTTGTCCTTCCTTCTTTTTTTAGATACTTTGTATCTACATTATTATCTATTAGAACCTCTTCTAAATATTTACCAAAGTTATCTTTACCTACTTGCCCTAAAAAGTAAGCTTTTCCTCCTAACTTGCTAATTGCTACTGCAACATTTGCTGGAGCTCCCCCTGGTTTCTTGCTATATTCCTCTCCATTGTTAGATACAAAATCTATTAGTAGTTCTCCAATACAATATACTTTTTTCATTGTACTACTCCTTTAATCTAAAATTCCTGAATTCAACACATGCTTAGTATAATTATATCTTATTTCATTATCTGCATATATCTCTATTCCTGTAGACTTTTCTAATGGAAATACCCTTGTACTCATAGTTATTTTGCCACCATCTATAAATATTTCAACTATACTATTATCAACTATAACTTCAATATCTATATTTTTATCTATATTTATTTCTGCTTCTCTAGTTAATCCATATTCTTCAATAAATCTATTCTTCATTTTATTTCTATTTAAGGAAACACTATTATTTTCTCTATTGAAGTTTAACTCTAGTCTTTCTTCATTAGAAGAACATAAATTTATCCCAAAATTATTTGCTTCATTTAAAGTTAAATTCGCTTTCAAATAATAAGTATTATTGTCATTTGCTATTATTTCTTTTTTATTAACAATTCCATTTTCACTTACTACTAACTTACTTAATTTTAGTATCTCCTTAGCTGGTTTTTGTATTAATTTATTATTACTAATGGATAATTCTCTAGGAAAGGTTAGACAATGTGCCCATAACTTTTTATCTGTTGGGTATTTAAATTCTCCCATTCCAGCCCAAGCAAACAGTAATGCTTGTCCATCTTTTCCTTTAAAACTTTGTGGTGCATAAAAATCAAAGCCTTTATCTAGTTCTTCATATGAATCCACCTTAAATTTCAAATTATCTATATCTAGCTTTCCTATTGCATATATTACATTAAATATATTGTTATATTTGTTTCCTTCCTCATCTATACCTTGTGGGGAAAATATTAAAACATCTTTATCATCTATTTTCACATAATCAGGACATTCCCACATGTAACCAAATTCTTTAGGAAAATTCTCTAATTCCAGCTCACCAATTAATTCCCATTTGATTCCGTCAATAGATTTATACATAATAAATGTTCCAGTTTCATTTACTCTTTGTGCACCAAGTATCATGTAATAATTTTCTTTTAATTTAAAAACCTTAGGATCTCTTACATGTCCTGTATATCCATTAGGAACACCTTCAATTATAGGATTATTCTCATACTTCTTTATTTCGCCATCTTTATTCATTATGGCTAAACATTGATTTGCACTCCTATTATTTTTATCAAATTTTATATTTCCAGTATAGTATAGATACAACTCTTCATTTATTTCAATTGAATTTCCCGAGTAAGCTCCATGTGATTCGTACGTTTCAGTTGGAATTATCGCAACTGGTAGTCTATTCCATAAAACTAAGTCCTCTGATTCTAAATGAGCCCAATGCTTCATTCCATGTGTAACTCCAAAAGGATACCATTGGTGAAAAACATGATATTTTCCGTTAAAATAAGCTAATCCATTGGGATCATTTAGCAATCCATATTGTGGATATATATGATATATAGGTTTCCATAGCTTATCTTTTGCTTTATCTTTTAGCTCTAAAAGTTCTTCATTTGTTGCTTCTAATATAGTTCTATGTTTTTCTTCTTTAAAAATATCCATCAATACATCCTCTCTTTAACTAACTATTTTATCTTCAATTTCACTTTTTCATATAGAATTGTAAATATCGCTCCTGCTAATAATGCTATAAGATGAGCTATTAAATAATTTAAGTGTCCATTATTTTCAGCCGCTACAATAGCAAGTCCAGGAATAGCTGTAGCTCCAAATCCTATTGCTGATACCTTAGTTATATAAATGTACGCTCCACCTAGGGTAGCTGCTAAACACCCCGCTATTAATGGAAACTTATTCTTTAATGTTACACCAAAAATTGCTGGTTCTGATATTCCAAAAAGAACTGATCCAAATGATGATATGCAAATTTGCTTTGTTTTATCATCTTTCCATTTTAAATATAAATATCCTAATACAGCTCCACCTTGTGCAATTAATGCTATTGACATTAAAGGCATTATAAAGTTTCTACCTGTATCTGCTATTAATTGAGCTTCTACAGCTCCTATAACATGATGTAATCCTGTAATAACTATTATTTGTTGAATTCCTGCGAATAGCATATATCCTAATATACCTAAGTTTTCTGTAGACCATAATAATGATGTTGTTACAATATTAGCTAATTCACGACCTATTGGACCTATTATAGTAAATAATAAAAATGTAGCTACTATAACTGTAGATATTGGTGATAAAAATAATTTAACCATATCTGGTATTTTCTTATTGAAGAATTTATCTAACTTAGCAGTTACAAATCCCATCATTAAAGCTATTATTATTCCACCTTGGAATGCAACTAACTCTACTTTTAAACCAAATAAATTAATTACTTCTGGTTCGACACTTCCATTAGCAGCTGAATATGCATTTGCTAGGTCTGGATGTAGCATTATAGCTCCAATAACTAAACCTAAAACTGGAGAACCACCATAACGTTTAGTAGCTGAATATGCTACTAAAAGTGGTAATATTGTAAATATACCTGTAGATGCTATTTGTATAAACCTATTTAAACCTGCTAAAGCTGGATACATTTCTACTATTGATTGTTCACCAAATATACCTTGTTGGCTTAATAATCCTGTAATTCCCATTAATAAAGCTGCTGCAAGTAAACCTGGAATTATTTCAACAAATACATCTGATAATGATTTTATTGACTTTTGAAACCAATTTTGTTTTTGAGAAGCTACTGCTTTTACTTCTCCTAATGACATTTCACCTTTACCTGTCTCTTCTATGAATGCATCATAAACATTGTTTACAGTACCTGCCCCAAATATTATTTGTAATTGATCTCCTGCAATAAATACTCCCTTAACTAAGTCAATTTTCTCAATTGCTTTTAAGTCTGCCCTATCATTATTATTCAAAATTAGTCTTAATCTAGTAGCACAGTGAGCTGCCCCTTGCACATTTTCTTTTCCCCCAATAAACTTCAATAGTTCCTGAGAAATTAATTTGTATTGTTCTTTCTTTTGGCTCATTTTAATCCTCCCATCTTGGAAACCGGTTTCCAAAGTTCTATAAATAAAATATAGCACTATTCTTTTTTAATTCAATGCTTTCAGAAAACTTTTTCATAAATAAGTTTACAATTTCTCATATTATTAAAAAAAGTTATGAAATTTAATAAAATCTCATAACTTTACTCTTAATTTTTTATTTTTTTAATACTATTTCCTTTAATTAAATCAAATCCTATTGTTTGAAGATCCGGAATCTCCTTTCCTTCAATCATACTAATTATACTGTTAGCCGCAATATTTCCCACTTCTTCATTATGAAACTTAATTGTAGTTAAACTAGGTGTAATAATCTCTGATATATCATATCCTCCAAATCCAGATAAAGATATATCATCTTTAACCATTTTGCCTAATGACTGCATTGCTTTTAACACACCTAAGGCTATATTATCTGTAGCACATATAACCATTGTTGGATTATAATTTTGTAATACCTTATAAGCTATTTTTTCTGTTGTTTTGGTTGTAAAATCTGTAATCTCAACTCTAATTTCTTCAACATTATATTCTTTTAGCTTATCTATTATCCCAGCTTTACGTTTTACTCCAACAGCTATATCAAATTCATCTACCCCAAAATATAATATTTTTTTATGTCCTAGCTTCGCTACATATTCCCCAATAGTTGCTCCAGCATTATAATCATCATTTGCTATTGATTTAACTTCCTTACATTCCTGTCCTACTATTAAAACAGGCACCCTCAACTTATTTATAATCTCTTTATGCCTACTTGTAATTTCAGTAGCTACTAAAATTATTCCGTCTACTTTTAATCTATTCAAACTCTCTAAGTTATCTATTTCTAAATCCTTATTGTGACTAGTATTTAGTATTAATGGATTATACGAATTTTCCCTTAATGTTCTATCTATAGACATTATAACTCTTGATGTAACAATTGAATCTAAACATGGTGCTATAATTCCTATAAACTTACTTCTTTTTGCTTTCAAACTTTGTGCAAATGCATTAGGTTCATAATTATTTTCTTCTACTACTTTTTTTATCTTTATTTTTGTTGCTTCACTAACACTTCCACCATTTAAGTATTTAGAAACTGTACTTTTTGCCACACCTGCTAATTCAGCAATATCCTTAATAGTTAAATTACTCATATTTTCTCCTACATAAACTTCACTCTTATTTTATAGTAATTTATTTTGAATATTATATTCTTCTAACTTTAATATATATCAATTATAGGATAAAAATATGTTTATGTAAAAACACATTTTTCTTATTTAATAAAGTATTTTAAATAATTTAATTTCCCTACATCTATCATCACATAAAAAAGGAAGGGAAAATTACCATTCACTTTCCCTTCCACATTTCTTTTATCTTTATTATATTATTTTAACAACGCTTGTTTTAAGTCATCAATAATATCTTCCACATTTTCTAAACCAACAGATAATCTAACTAATCCTGGTGTAATTCCTGCTGCTTCTAATTGTTCATCTGTTAATTGTCTGTGAGTCGAACTTGCTGGGTGAAGTACGCAAGTTCTTATATCTGCAACATGTACTACATTTGAAGCTAAGTTTAATGAATCCATAAACTTAACCGCTTCTTCTCTTCCCCCTTTTATTGAGAAAGATATTACTCCACTACATCCTTCAGGAAGATACTTATTTGCTAAATTATGATATTTATTTTCTTTTAAAGTAGGATAATTTACAAATTCAATTTTATCTGATGAATTTAAAAACTCTGCTATCTTTTCAGCATTTCTGCAATGTCTTTCTATTCTAACTGGCAATGTTTCTAAACCTAAATTTAATAAAAAAGCATTTTGTGCAGATGGATAACACCCTAAGTCCCTCATAAGTTGAACTCTTGCTTTTGTTATATAGGCTGCTTTTCCAAAGCTCTCAGTATATACAACACCATGATAAGATTCATCTGGTTCAGCAAACTCTGGGAACTTGCCGTTTGTCCAATCAAAATTACCGCTATCTACAATAACTCCACCTACTTGAACCGCATGTCCATCCATATATTTTGTTGTTGAATGGATAACTATATCTGCACCATGCTCTATTGGTCTACACAAAATAGGTGTTGCAAATGTATTATCTATAATTAATGGTACGTTATTTTTATGGGCAATATTAGCAAACTTTTCTATATCTAATATTGAAATAGCTGGATTTGCAATAGTCTCTCCAAATACAGCTTTAGTAGTATCTTTAAATGCTTTTTGGATTTCCTCCTCTGATGCATCTGGGTCAACAAAGGTACATTCTATACCAAATTTCTTAAGAGTAACTGCCAAAAGATTTATTGTTCCCCCATATATGGTAGCTGCACTTACAATATGGTCACCTGCACTAAGTATATTTAATATACTTATCATCGATGCTGCTTGACCAGATGTAGTACATAGGGCACCTACTCCCCCTTCTAATGATGCTATCTTTTCCTCAACTGCCCCAACAGTAGGATTAGATATTCTTGAATACATATGCCCATTTGCTGTTAGATCAAATAATTTACCTATTTGATCTGTGGATTCATAAGTATAAGTTGTGCTTTGATATATTGGCAAAGCTCTTGGTTCTCCATTTTTAGGCTTATAGCCCTCATGTAAACACTTTGTTTCTATTTTCATAATAGCCCCTCCTAATAATTTTATATAAAAAATAAAGCTATCTATCAAAGAGATAAATAGCAACAACGACATAATTTATATTAACTTCGTCATAACTTAACCTCTCATTTCTCAGGAAACTCCTGCAGGATTTAGCACAGTTCTAATAAATGAATATTAGTTGTTGCTAGGCTTCATAGGGCCAGTCCCTCCACCATTCTTAATAAAAGATTATACGATTAATCTAATTATACACCATCTTATTTACTTTTCAAGCATTTTATGGTTTCTTTTTCTGTAATTACCATGTCAACTTTTATATCATGTTTTTCAGAGGGTAATTCTTTTAATATTTGAATATTATAAGCTAATGCTATAGTTGGAATATCACTGCTCATTTCACATAAAAATTTGTCATAATATCCTCCTCCATAGCCAACTCTATTTCCACTTCTATCAAAAGCTACCCCTGGCATTATTACTAAATCTATATCCTCTTTGTTAAATATCTTAGAAGTATCTGCGGGCTCTAATATTCCAAATTTATTTTTCTTTAATCCATCTAAAGTATTTATCTCTATTCCATGCATTACTTTATTTTTCATATCTGTATATGGAATAATTATTTTCTTTCCTTCATCAAGAAAGTCTTCCACATATTTAATAGTATTTATCTCGCTTCCAAAACCTAAATATATGAAAATATTTTTGCTATTTTTATATATCTTCTTATTTCTTAACCTCTCCTCAATTACTTTATCTAGTTCACTTTTGTTCTTTAACAAATCTCTTTTTGCAATTACTTCTCTTCTTATCTCTTTTTTATTCATATTAACCACCAAAATAGAGAAACCCAAGCGTTATTTGCTTGAGTTTCATAATTATTCTTATTGCTTATTTTAACCTAACTAATTACTTCCTACAATAACTTCTAAGTTCTTAATCTTTACATCACACTCTTCAACTACTACATAGTGTTCTAAGAACTTATCAAAGATAACGTCTGTATCCTTTAAGTAGAATTCATTTAATCCAACTTCAAACTCTACTTCTGCTCCCTCTACAGGACAGAAATAAACAACTTCATCATCGTAATGGTCTAACATATAATTAAGTATTAATTCATTTAGTTTTTCACATACAACTAGATATGCTACTTCCATACCCTTTTTCTTATGTATTAAAGAAAATATACAAGCAGTAGTTCCTAATATACCTTCTTCTTTACTTCTTACATTATATTTATTTTCATAGAAGCTCTTAATAGCTTTTACCCTAACTTCAAACTTATTTTCTATTGCATAGTTTAATTTACTTTCTACAGCATCATTATACTCATCTATTATTCTTACTAAATCTTCATAAGATATATCCGATCCCTTTACCTTAGTTAAATCTGTAACTTGAACAACCTTCTCAATCACATTCTCAACCACGTTCTCAACAACCTTTTCTTCTATTTTATTCTTTTCCTCTTTTACTTCTTCATTAGAACTATTGTAATAGTAATTAAAATAGTCTTCATTAGTTGTATTTTCTTCTAAAGAAGCAACATCTCCTTGAACAGGTTGTACAACTTCCACCTCTGGGATTTCTTCTGCAGCTTCCTTTGCTTCTACCCATTGGCTGTCTACTATAGGATCTTCAACTATTTCTTCTAAGTTATTCTCATCAGCATTAACTAATATAACTTCGTCATCTAGCTTAATATTAGATGAACCAAAATCACTATTATCTTCTTCTGCGATTAAATCTAAGTCATCATCATATCCTAATAAATCGTCATCTCCATCTGCTTCTCCCATAAGATCTTTTAATATATCTTTTTGAAGTTCTTCTTCATAAAGCTCTGTTTCACTTTTTAAAGTTACTATATTTCCTTCCACCTTAAACTTTGGTGATTGCTGTAATGCCTCTAATATGTCTTCCTTTTTTAATTCAGGAAACCACGCATATACAGCACTTAAAGTTAACTGTCTTAACCCCATAAGCATAAATTCAAGTTTACTTAACATTCTCTCCATAAATACCACCTCAACGCCTTAATTTAACATAAACACCCTATAATTAATATTTTATACTATTGTGGAAATATTTACAATGAGTTTTTCTTTTTTTACTTTAAATTTGTTATATCTCTAACTATTGATGCTGCTGCATTTTCTACACCTGAAGCTCCCCCTATAATTGTTATATTGCCAAGGACATCAGTATTAAATAAAATCCCTTTGTTTTTCCTATCTACACTATATAAACTATGGTCAGCATTTAATACTTCTGGTGAAACTTTTATTTTTATTTCATTATTTTCTATATATGTTTTTCCCAAAAGTTTAATCTTTCCTCCACTATCTTTTGCCCTATTAATAACTTCTTTGGATATATTGCTTATACCAACTATATCTACATCCTTTAGTTTTATTTGTGAATCAAAAAAATAGTTGGTAAGAATAATCATTTTTATAGCAGTATCATACCCTTCCACATCCATATAAGGATTAGTTTCAGCTATGCCTATACTTTGCGCTTTATGTAAAGCTTCCTCATAGCTAACTGCCTTTTCTGACATCTCACTTAAAATAAAGTTACTTGTTCCATTTAATATTCCTTCAATGCATAATATATCTGCTCCTGCACAGCCAACTGCACCACCTTCTATAGTAGGAAGTGCAGCTCCCACTGTGCATCCTATTCCTAACTTAGCATTATTTTCTTCAGCTAACCTTTTCAAACCTTTATAATCTATTAATATAGGCCCTTTATTTCCAGTAACTACACTTATACCATTTTTCAATGCTAACTTTATAAATGATAACGCAGGCTCTCCAGTATCTTTATTAGTTGGAGTAATCTCAATTAAGTAATCAATACCAATATCTATAACATTCTCTAAGCTTAACCCCTTTGACCAAAATTCATGCCTCTGCAGGTTATCTTCATTTATAAGTATACTATCTATATTTATTCCACTTTTGCAGACAATTCCACCATCACTCTTTATTACAAATTTTATATTAAAATCATACTTTTTCTTTTTTATTAATCTAACTAATGCTTTTCCAACGCCACCATAACCTATTATTCCTATATTCATACTCTCTCCCCAATCTTAAGTAATAAAAAGGTTGGGTGGATATTTATTTTACTTGTTCCATCGCTACGTTCCAAGTCACATCAAAATAAATATCCACCACACTCCTACTAAAGGTAATGAAATTATAAAATTATTATCCTTGATTTTATAATTTCCTATTCATCAAAAAAACTCGCAAAGCGAGTTTTTTATTATATATTATAAAATTCAGTGAATGCTTTTACTGTATATTCATTATCTAGCACACTTGCTAACTCTCTTACAGAATGCATTGATAATAAAGGTGCTCCCATATCAACGACTGGAATACATAAATTAGCTGCTGTTATTGGTCCTATTGTAGTACCACCTCTTACATCTGATCTATTAACAAACACTTGACATGGAACATTTGCGTTTGCACAAACTCCCTTAAAAATAGCAGATGCATAACTATCAGTTGAATAGCTACCTGATGCTGCCATTTTAATTACAGGTCCTCCACCTAGTACTGGTTTATTAACTGGATCATGTTTTTCCACCTGATTTGGGTGAACAGCATGAGCTAAATCTGCTGATATCATAACTGAATTTGATAAAGCTCTCATAAACTCTTCTCTGTCTTTTCCTAAAGCTAGTGTAATTCTTTCTAAAACTGTTTGTAATAGAGTTGAGTTTGCACCTTGAGCTGTTAAACTTCCAATCTCTTCATTATCTATACATACCATAACCTTTGTAGCTTTAGAATCATTACTATCTATAAGCGCTTTAACTCCAGCATAAACCATCCATAAATCATCAAGTCTTCCTGCAGAAATTAACTCCTCTTCTAAACCTAATAAACAACCCTTTTCACATTCATATAAGAATAAATCAAAATCTAAAATTTCTTCTATTTTTACTCCTAATTCATCACTTATTAACTTTAAAAGATATCCCTCTTTTTCAAACTTTTCATTTATAAAACCTAATAGTGGTAATGTATCTTTTTGTCTATTAATTGCATATCCTTCATTAACACTTCTATTCATATGAATAGCTAAGTTTGGTATTATTAATAGTGGCTTTTTTAAATCTATTAGCTTTATTGAAGGCTTTAAAGGATTTTCTCCCTTTATCGCAACCCTACCTGCTAATGAAAGTGGTCTATCAAACCAAGTACTTAAAATTGGGCCACCATAAACTTCAGTATTTAATTTTACATACTTATTTTCCACCTTCATTTCTGCATTAGGCTTTATTTTAAATGTAGGTGAATCAGTATGTGCCCCTATTAACTTAAATCCACCATTTTCAATTTCTTCACTTCCTATTTGAAAGGCTATTATTGCAGAACCATTCTTCATAAAGTAATACTTACCACCACTAGTTAAATTCCACTTTTCATTTTCCTTTACTTCCTTATAGCCAACTTTGTCTAACATATTCTTTACATTATGTGCTCCATGATACGCAGTTGGACTTTCATTTATAAATTCGATCAATTCTTTTGCTAATTCTTTTTTCATGTTTATGCTCCTTAATTTTATCTTATAGTGATTATATTTTAACAAAACTACCCAAGCTTTATAAAGTATTTTTCAACAAACCCTATCCTTTTTCCTATTGTACTTTGGTACACTATCTTATACCAATCTCCAATTTCCTGCATAACATTAACTTTTTGTGCAGCTAATAAGTAACCCACTACATAGTTTTCTTCTCCTGCACCTCTTCTTACAGCTAAATTGGTATCTATATTTACAACAGTTCCTTCCCTGTTTATATCTCTTTTTATTGTAGGAACAGTTACTTCTCTTTTTTTAGTTATAGTACTATTCTCTACCTTAGGAACTTCTATTATACTATCTTTTCTTTTACTCAATTTTTCTAGTTCTTCTAAGGCATTGTATGTCTTTTTAGGTTGTTTATAAAACTTACTTATTTCTTTTAATGCCTCTTCTTCACTTATGTCCCCTAAAGCTTCTTCCTCTTCAGTATCTAAGTCTTCTATTTCTATATATTCTTTATTTAAATAACCTACTATTATTTTATCTTCTGTTTCATAGGTAGTCTTTACCCATTCTCCCCGTTTTTCGTATATATTAAAACTATCTTTTGCAGCAATCCTACCTATTACCTCTGATTCATCATTAGGCTCTTTTCTTAAATTTAGTGATGAAAGTACTCCTATAATTTTTCCCTTTGCTATAGGAGTTAATTCGCTTTCTATCCCCTTTAAAGCAAGTTTAAATCTATTCCAAGCCTTCTCATTCACTAATAATTCAGGACAAATCTTACCTGTAACATCATAATGTCTTTTTACGTTATTAATTCCTATACCATAAATCCCTCTAAGTTTATTAACTAATACTATAACATTTTTTAGAGTTCTACTTATATCCTTACTATCTCTAATAAACATAGCAACAGAAATACTGTTAGAATTAGTTACTTCCTTTGATGGCTTGTCCCCTACGTGCCACCCTCTCCAATCGTCCTCTAATAACTTTATTACATTCCTTGGTCCTACTAAATAATGTATAGATTCTTTTGCATCTTTCTCTCTAGCAATATAATTTCTATACTCTCTCATAGTAGTAAATCTATTATCTGATATATCATGAACAACTATATATTTAGGCTTTATAAATATTCCTTTTGTATAGTTTATTCCAATTAAGTTTTTAGTTATGCTTATTCCGTTTACTTCTGTAATAGCCTGCTTCATGATATTTCCCACCTCACTTACCACTAATTTACATAATTGATTATACCATATTCATCCAAAATTAAGTACAGATTTTCTGCATTTTTAGTGATATAATTGATTATTATATTTAAGTGATATAGAATAATATATGTTTATATATAATGATAGGAGTTGATGTTATTGATATCAAACTTTTTAGTAAAGAAGTTTATTAAAAATAGTGAAGACATAAAAAGTGAAAAGGTAAGAAGTACCTATGGAGTACTTGGTGGCGTAGTAGGAATAACAATTAATTTAATTTTATTCGCTATCAAACTTACAGTAGGTGTGGTAGCTTCAAGTATTGCTATTATGGCAGATGCATTTAATAACTTATCTGACGCTGCTTCTTCTATCGTTACAATTATTGGTTTTAAAATGGCTGATAAGCCTGCTGATGCTGAACATCCATTTGGCCATGGTAGAATGGAATATATATCAGCTTTAATAGTAGCATTCATGGTAATGCTAGTAGGTATACAGTTTATTAAGTCATCTTTTGAACGTATACTTAACCCTGTTAGTATAACATTTGAATTTATACCATTTGTACTATTATTAGTATCAATTTTATTTAAACTTTGGTTATCAAGATTTAATAAGTTTATAGGTAATTCTATTAATTCTTCTGCATTGAAAGCTGCTTCTGTAGATGCATTAGGAGATGTTTTCACTTCTTCTTGTGTTACAATTTCATTTTTAGCATCTAAGTTTACATCTTTCCCTATAGATGGATACTTTGGTCTTATTGTAGCAGTATTTATAGTTTATTCTGGTTATACACTCATTAAAGAAACCATAAATCCTATCTTAGGAGAAGCCCCTGACCCAGAATTAGTTAACAGTATTAAAGACATGGTTCAATCATATGAACACATTACAGGAGTTCACGATTTAATTGTTCATAACTATGGGCCTGGAAGATGTATGGCATCTATCCATGCAGAAATACCATCTGATATATCGGTTATGAAAATTCATGAAATAATTGATACAGCTGAAAGAGAAATTTCTAGCAAGTTAAATATCTATTTAGTTATTCATATGGATCCTATTTGTGTATTTACTGATGAAGTTAAGCTAGCTTATGATGAGATTAATAAAATAATAAAATATAATCCTTTAATAAAATCTATGCATGACTTTAGAGTTGTTGGGGAAGGTGAAAAGAAGAACTTAATTTTTGATATTGTAGTTAATCCAGAAAATCTTAAAAAGATTATGAGTGTTGACGAGTTAAAAGAAGATATAATAGCAGCAATTAAATCTATACATCCGGAATATAATTGTATAATAACAATAGACAATGATTATGTATAAATATAAGTAGATAGATAAAAGGAAGTTGCATAGCAACTTCCTTTTACCTTTTTACCTTGTACCTATCAAAGTACTTTTGATAAGAAATCTATTGTTCTTGGATTTTTAGGATTGTTGAATATTTCCTCAGGAGTTCCTTGTTCTACAATTACTCCCCCATCCATGAATAAAACTCTATCTCCAACTTCTTTAGCAAATCCCATTTCATGAGTAACTATAACCATTGTCATTCCGCCCTTGGCTAAGTCCTTCATTACTCCTAAAACTTCTCCTACCATTTCAGGGTCTAATGCAGATGTTGGCTCATCAAAAAGCATAACATCAGGTTCCATTGCAAGTGCTCTAGCTATAGCTATTCTTTGCTTTTGTCCTCCAGATAGGGATGATGGATAAGCTTCTGCTTTGTCAACAAGGCCTACCATCTTCAAAAGCTCCATAGCTTTTTTATTAGCTTCCTCTTTATTTATTCCTTTAACCTTAATAGGAGAAATTGTTATATTCTCTAACACTGTTTTATGTGGGAAAAGATTAAATTGTTGGAATACCATACCCATCTTTTGTCTTAACTTATTAATATCATTCTTTTTATCTGTAATATCATTACCTTCAAATATTATTTTACCTTCAGTAGGTACTTCTAAAAGGTTAAGGCATCTTAAAAAAGTTGATTTTCCTGAGCCAGATGGTCCAATAACAACTACCACTTCCCCTTTATTTATGTGCTCATTAATTCCCTTTAAAACATCATTTTTTCCAAAGCTTTTGTGTAAATTGTTAACGTGAATCACTAGCCTTCAACCTCCTTTCAAGATATCCCATAAGTCTTCCTAAAGTAAATGTAAGTATGAAATAAAATATAGCCGCGATCATTAGTGGTTCCATACTTCTATATGTAGCTCCAGTAACTATTTTAGACGCATACATTATTTCCGCCACACCAATTACAGAAGCCATAGATGACTCTTTTATTACTGCAACAAACTCATTACCTATCGCTGGTAATATATTCTTTATTGCTTGCGGTAATATAATATTAAACATTGCCATTTTACTAGTCATCCCTAAACTTCTAGCTGCCTCCATCTGGCCACTATCTACAGCCTCAATACCACTTCTAATTATTTCTGCTACGTAGGCTGCAGAATTAACTGATAATGCAATAATTGCTGATGTAAATGCACCTAGCTTTATTCCAAAAGCTGTTAATCCAAAGTAAACAATATATACTTGTAAAAGTACTGGTGTACCTCTAACTATCTCGATGTATATATTTGCAATTGCTCTTAATATTATAAATTTTGATTTCTTCATAAAACATAGAATACTTCCTAGTATAACACCAAATATCACGGCTAATAAAGCTATTAATAATGTCCATAATAATCCTTCAATAAACAGTGGAAAATATTCACTTAAAAAATTAAAGCTTAAACCTTTCATACTTACTCTCCTTAAAAATATAGTAAGAGCCTCTTAAAACATTAAGAGACTCTATCATTAATTACTCTCCAACAACTTCACTCTTAGATAGTTTAACTGCATCCTTATAGAATGTATCTATCTTTCCTTCGTCAATTAATCTCTTGATTGTCTTATTTATTTCATCTAATAAAGCTTTTTGATCCTTTGGAACGGCAATTGCGGACCCTCCGCCTGCTTCGTCTTTAACTTTTTCTTCTGCTCTTGCAAGTTCTGGATGAATTACACTTTGAACATCTGCAACAGGTAATTCAACTATAACTGCATCTAAATTTCCTGCAAGTAAATCTTGAATTAATACTGGAACTTCTTCTAAAAATTTAGTTTTTGCATCTGGAATTGTGTTTGCAATATCTGCTTGAATAGAACCAAGTTGAGCTCCTACTTTTAGTCCTTTAAGATCTTCTAGTTTTTTAATTTTAGAAGCATCTTTTTTATTTATTAATATTCCTTGCTCTGCCTCAAAATAAATGTCTGAAAAATCTACTATTTCTTTTCTCTTTTCATCCGGTGATAATCCAGATAATCCTATATCAACTTGTCCAGCATTAACTGCTGTACATATACCCTTAAACTCCATTTCTTCGACTTTAAAGTCAACTCCAATATCTTTAGCTACTTCTTTTAGAATCTCTAAATCCATTCCAACCATCTTTTTCTTACCATTTTCCATAACAAAAAATTCATATGGAGCATAGTCTACACTCATACCAACTGTTAATTCACCTTTTTCTTTTATTTTTGTTAATGCATCTTTCTCACCTGCATCTTCTCCCCCACATGCAACCATTGAAATTGCCATAGTCCCAACAAGTGTTGTAGCGAATAGCTTCCTTAATAATCCTTTTTTCATTTTATGTTGTCCCCCTTTATTTCTAAAACTTATCTTTCATTTATCATGGTATAATTATACACCATAGTTTTATATTTATGCAATACCCTTTGTATATTTTTTTAATATTTTTCCATACCATTAAAAATTATTCCTTGATATTATGCAAAACACTTATATTTATACCACCTTTCCTTATTTATCAAGTAACTTTATGCATAGTTTATTTTTATAAAACTTTTATCACCTTACTCATGTAAATCATATATTATATTGATTTGAAAATATAATTTGAGTATAGGAGCAAAGTATGAATTATTCTAAACAAAGAGATTTATTTCCAGGTGGTAACACTTCCAAAGGTTTTTATTCTTTCTATAGGTATATCTTGACACAAGAAGATGCTAACAAAATTATTTGCCTTAAAGGTGGACCTGGTACAGGTAAATCTTCATTCATGAAAAAGATAGGCGCTTACTTTTTAGATCTTGGCTATTCCCTTGAATACCATCATTGTTCTTCAGACAATAATTCTTTAGATGGTATAGTAATTAAGGAACTTAACGTAGCTATACTAGATGGAACTTCACCTCACGTTGTAGATCCTATTACTCCAGGTGCTGTAGATGAGATAGTAAACTTAGGAACAGCTCTTGATATGGATTTACTTAGTAAAAATAAAAAAGAACTAATTAGTATTAACAAAGAAATAGGAAAAACCTTCAAACGAGCATACAGATTTTTAGGAGCAGCAAAAGGTGTTCATGAAGATTGGAGCACTTTAAATTATGAGTCCTTAAACTCTTATAAGGTAAATACTTTTATGGATAAAATAAAAGGTGAAATATTAAACTCCTCAAAATCAGGCTTTGGTGGCGAGAGACATTTATTTGGTACGGCTTTTACACCTAATGGAATAGTCACTTACAATAAGGCTTTATCCTCTAATGTTGATAAATTATATGCTTTAAAAGGCGGTCCTGGCTTTGGCAAAACTGATATATTAAGATATATAGGATCTGAAGCTCAAAAGCTAGGCTACTTCGTTGAATATTTACACGACCCTCTAATTCCAGAAAGATTAGAAAACATTATAATTCCAGAAATATCAACTGGAATATTTACAACAAATGAAATAAGCAGACTTTCCTATGATTGCACTGTATATGATATGAATGACTTATGTTCATCTCAAGCTCTATCTTCTAGAAAATCAGAAGTTGAAAATGATAAAGTTTTATTTGATACTCTTATAGCTAAAGCTTTGCAATGTATTAAAAAAGCTAAAAGCTTCCATGATGAACTTGAAAGTTATTATATTAAGGCCATGGATTTTTCTGTAGTTGATGATATATATAAAGATACTTTGAAAAAAATAGAGAAATATACCAAGTAAAAAGGGTGGGGAATATTTATTTTGCTTGTTCCGTCACTGCACTCCTAAACAGTAAAAAAGCAGTCTTATGACTGCTTTTTTATTATAGATAATCTATGAAGTGCTCTTGTGCACATAATATATTTAACTAAATTTGGAGTTTCTTCTCCCTCTTCTAGAATTATTACCCCGTCAAACTCTAGGCCTTTTGCATAATATGCAGGAATTACTACATTTCCTCCATTATAAATTAAATCATCTCTATCAAAGCTCATGATCTTAATTCTTTCTTTTAATAAACTTGATATTTCCGGAATGTTTTCTTTATTTTTAGTTATAACTGCTATGCTCTCTAATCCATCTTCTTGATAATCTTCTATTATAGATACAATAGTTTCAACTAAATCTTCCTTTGATGTAGTTTCTTCCTCTATAACAGGCTCTCCTTCTCTAACTAAAGGTATAACCTTATCTTCATTTAAGAATCTACTTGCATATTCCATTATTTGTTGAGTTGATCTATAGCTCTTTAATAAACTAAATTCCTTAACAGAATCTCCAAATACTTCTTCTAGATTTAACATAGCTGGCTCTTCTAATGTTGTAATTAGCCTTTGATTACTATCTCCAACTATAGTATAGCTCTTACATCCAGTAAGCTCCTTTATAAGCTTAAATTGTGTTGTATTATAATCTTGTGCTTCATCAATTACTACATGCTTATATTCTTTTTTACACTTTTTGCCCTCAAGCATAACCATTAAATATAATATTCCTGCTAAATCCATATATCCAAGAGCTTCAGTATTAGTTATTCTTTTATATAGGCTTACTGTATCTTCGTGATTAATCCATGATTCTAACTCATCTCTAGAATTCATCACCCCTCTAACAATTTCCCTTATTCTTATTCTTCTCTTAAATAAAAGATTGTTCTTTTCAATTTCTAATTCATCTGGAGATAACTTTGATATTTCTTCTTTAATATTAGCTTCTAACTCCCTTACTAGTTCATCTCTCTTATCCTTAATTTTAGAAGTAAGTATTCTCTTAATCTTTTCACTTCTTCTAAATAGAGGCATATATCCATAATATTTAGTAAATAATTCTTTAATTTCATCTACAGAAACAATCTCTTCATCAAAGAATCTCACAGGTTGTATTTTAAAATATTCCTCATTCATCTTTTCTAAAGTCTTATCTAATAACTCTGTAAATTTCTTAGAACTTTTATACTTATATTCTTTAAGAGCTTCTTCATTTCCACTCATTGCTTCTTCTATATATTCAGAGAAACCTTTTACTGGTTCTTCTAATCCTATTTCTGATATAGCAAAGTTTTGGAATGTCATTTGAGTAACTCCACTTTCACCTAAGGTAGGCAGAACCTGACCAATATAATCCATAAATATGTCATTAGGTCCAAGTATTAATACCTTATCGCCAAATTGTTTTCTAAAATTATAAAGTAAATATGAAACTCTATGAAGGGCTATAGTTGTTTTACCTGAACCTGCCACTCCATTTACAACAACAACCTTATCCTTTGGAGCTCTTATTATTTCATCTTGCTCTTCTTGAATTGTCATTACTATATCTTTTAGCTTTTCACTTGAATTAGATGTTAAAACCATTTGAAGTATATCATCTTTTACATCTATAGCTGAATCAAATAAGCCTTTAAGTTCACCTTTTTTAACTATTAGCTGTCTTCTTCCTAAAAGATTTGCATTTATAGCTCCATTAGGACAATCATAAGTAGTTTCTCCTAATGTACCTTTATAAAATAATGATGCAACTGGTGCTCTCCAGTCTACTATAACAGGGTCATAACTATCTTCTGGTGTTAACCCAAATCTACCAATATAGAATTCCTCTGCCCCTTCATCCTCTTCTGTGAATGCTATCTTACCAAAGTAAGGGGAATCCTTTAATATAGTAAATTCCTTTAATCTCTTATCTATAGTTTTAAATGCTTCTTCCTTAACATAGTTTTCATGGTCAAAGTACTCAATTACCTTATCTTCATCATCTCTATATTCTTCAATTACCTTTTTTCTATAATCAACTATATAATCTGTTATACTTTTTCTTTTAGATAGATAATTTAAAATTTCATTATTTAAAATCTTAAGTGTCTCCTCTAGCTTTCCTTCTTCCATAATAAACTCTAAATCCTTATTCAAAAAAACACCTCCAAAATAACTAGGCTAAAAAATCACAGAAGTCTATTTTAGGCAACTGTGATTTTTTTACTATATATTATTATTCATTATTTGTTTTATCTTCTGTTTCAGTAGTATTATCAACTTCAACAACTGCTTCAGTATTTACCTCTTCAAGCTTTTCTTTAGCTTCTTCTTTTTTTAGCTCTGGATATTTTTCACATACTATTGCCATGAATTCATCTCCAAATAGAGTTTCCTTCTCTAATAATATCTCAGATATCTTATCTAATAAATCTCTATTCTCTCTTAATAACGCTCTAGCTTTATTATGAGCATCTTTTATTACTTTTAGTATTTCTTCATCTATTATAGTAGAAGTTTCTTCACTACAATTTCTTACAGCTCTACCATCTAAGTATCTATTTTGCATTGATTCAAGGCCCATCATATCAAATCTTTCACTCATACCATACATAGTAACCATACTTCTTGCTGTTTGAGTTGCTCTTTCAATATCATTAGATGCTCCTGTAGATATTAGCCCAAATACTTCTTCTTCAGCAGATCTACCACCAAGCATAACCATAATTTGATTCATAAGCTCTTCTTTTGAAATTAAGTATTTTTCCTCTTCAGGAAGTTGCATAGTGTACCCTAAAGCTCCCATAGTTCTAGGCACAATAGTAATCTTATGTACTGGATCTGTTCCTTCTAATAGGGCAGCAACAAGTGCGTGTCCTACTTCATGGAATGCAACAGCTTTCTTTTCCTTATCTGAAAGTATTCTATCCTTCTTTTCTTTACCAGCTATTATAACTTCCACAGCATCTCTTAAGTCTTCTTGTAAAACTGCTTTTCTTCCATGTTTTACAGCTCTTAAAGCAGCTTCATTTATAATATTTGCTAAATCTGCCCCAACTGCACCTGGAGTTCCTTTAGCTATTTCTTTTAAATCAACTTCTGCATCTAAGCATACATTTTTAGCATGTACTCTAAGAATAGCTTCTCTACCTTTAAAATCAGGTCTGTCTACAATTATTCTTCTATCAAATCTTCCTGGTCTTAATAATGCCTTATCTAAAATTTCTGGTCTATTTGTAGCTGCTAGTATTACAATACCTTTAGAAGAATCAAAGCCATCCATTTCAGAAAGTAATTGATTTAGAGTTTGCTCTCTTTCATCATTACTTTGTAGCTGATTATCTCTACTCTTACCTATAGCATCAATTTCATCTATGAATATTATACATGGTGCTTTCGCTTCTGCATCCTTAAATAATTCTCTTACTCTTGATGCACCTACACCAACAAACATTTCTACAAAACTTGAACCTGATAACGAGAAAAACGGTACCTTTGCTTCACCTGCTACAGCTTTAGCAATAAGTGTCTTTCCTGTACCTGGAGGTCCTACTAATAATGCTCCCTTTGGAAGTTTTGCACCTATTTCAGTATATTTAGCTGGACAATTTAAGAAATCAATTACCTCTTCTAATGATTCTTTGGCCTCTTCTTGTCCTGCAACATCTTTAAATGTTACACCAATTTCATTTTCAACATATACCTTAGCATTATTTTTGCCTATAGAGCCCATTCCTCCACCCATTTTACCCATTCTATTGAAAACCATTTTCCACATAAAGAATAGAAGTAACAGTGGAATTGCCATAGAAATTAAACTCTCTAATAAAACAGATTCCTTTGGATTTGTTCCATAGAATTCTATATCATCTGACTCCTTCAATTCCTTTATTAATTCTTCATCATTAAGATTTACTGTATATAATGTTTTACCTTTATATTCTGAATCCTCACTTGGAGTTATTATTAAATTTTCTTTAGATATAACTATTTTAGTTATTTGCTTTTTTTGCATTAGTGCTAAGAAATCATTGTATGAAATCTCTTGATTCTTATACATATTTCTTCCATAGCTAACCATGAATAATATTGCTCCAATTAATATAAAATACGTCCAAAAAGACGACTTATTCTTTTTAGGTTCCTTTTCCATACCTATATTCACCTCTTTCGTAAAATTACTTTATACTACCAAAATCCTTAAATGGATATACTTTTATTTGTGCCTTAGCTTCTATATATTTTCCATCAATATATGGATTTATCCACTTTCTAGAATCATGAGATATTGGCCTATTATCTCCTAAGAAGAAGTATTTCCCTTCTGGCACTTCAAATTTACCATAAAAGTGATCATTATTTACTACATAATCTTCTTGTAAAACTTCGCCATTTACCGATACTACTCCATCTTCTATATCAATTTTATCTCCTGGAAGACCAATTACTCTTTTAATTAGCATATCATCTAATTCTTCTGACCTAAACACAAGTATATCTCCACGTTTTATGTTATCAAGGTTGTATATCCTACTAACAAATAACTGATCATCAACATTTAAAGTAGGAATCATTGAACCTGATGGTATTTCAACTTTAAATATTAAAAATTGCTTAATTAATAAAGCAATTACAAATGCTAGTAAGATTGGTAATACCCAGTCTTTTATAAAATTACTCTTTTGCTCACTCATTAATCAGCCCACATTCCCTTCATTAAGTTTGAAATTTCTTCTTTTCTTTTTTTAGTTTCTTCTATATCTATACGGAAGTGGCCATCTTTCTTTACTAAACAATCTCCCTCTTTAGCTCCACTTTCTACTAAATACTTCTCTACATTTATTATATCTTCTTCTGGTGTTTCTATTACAAAATAGTCACCCTCTATTCTATCTACTGTAAACACTTCTTTCATCTGTCTATATCTTATCCTTCCTTTCCCCAAATTCATATTTTAAGTATAACATATTAAATGTTTTTTATAACCTCTTTACAATATATTTAATAAAAAATAAATATTTTATTATTGTTATTATACCCAATATTTCGACATAAAAAAAAGGCTATATAAAACTTAATATAACCTTTTAATAATTAGCTAATTTATTTCATTTTTTATTAAGTCTTCATAGCTTTCTCTCTTAGCTACTACCCTTGAATTACCTTCCATTGTCATTACTACTGCAGCTTTTGGAATCTTATTATAATTATTAGACATTGAATATCCATAAGCTCCTGTTGACATGATTGCAAGAATATCTCCAGTTTCACAAACTGGTAACATTGTATCCTTAATTAAGATATCTCCTGATTCACAACACTTTCCAGCTATAGTTACCTTTTCAATACAATCTTCATTCATTTTATTGGCTATGCAACATTCATACTTAGCATCATAAAGAGCTGGTCTAATATTATCAACCATACCTCCATCTACTGAAATATACTTTCTTACCTTAGGTATATCCTTAATTGCTCCAACTTTGTATAAAGTTAACCCTGCATTTCCAACTATTGAACGTCCTGGCTCTATAGTCAAGATTGGCTTCTTAATATTTAGGTTTTTGCATACATAATCAACCTTATTTAAAATAGCCTTACAATATTCTTTTGTTTCTTTAGGTGAATCTGCTTCTGTATAGTATATACCAAATCCTCCACCTAAATCTAACTCATCTATAATATATCCAGTTTCATTTTTTATCTTGTTTATTAAATTAAGCATTACTTCCGCTGCATCTTCAAAAGGTTCTAATTCAAATATTTGAGAACCAATATGACAATGAAGCCCTGATAAATTTATATTCTCTAGGGATATTGCTTTCTTAATAGCAGACATGATAATATCTCCAACTGGTGCAAATCCAAACTTAGAATCTATTTGACCTGTCTTTATATAATCATGTGTGTGTGCTTCTATACCTGGAGTAATTCTTAAATATATATCTTGTACCTTTCCATACTCCTTGGCAAACTTATCAAGATATTCCATTTCATATAAATTATCTACAATAAACCTACCTACGCCTAATTTTACTCCTAATTCTATCTCATCTAGGGTCTTATTGTTTCCATGAAAATATATTCTTTCCATAGGAACCCCTGCTTTATATGCAGTATATAATTCCCCACCAGAGACTACATCAAGACATAATCCCTCTTCTTTTATTAACTTTGCCATTTCTACTGTTAAAAATGCTTTTCCTGCAAAAGCTACCCTATTTCCCTCTTCATCACATTTGAAGTTTTTATAATACTCATTACAGGTATCTCTAAGTAACTTTTCATCCATTACATATAAAGGTGTTCCATATTCTTTTACTAAATTACTTGCCCTAACGCCCCCAATTATTAACTCTTGGTCTCTTACTTCCATGCTTCCAAATAATTTCATACATAAAGCCCCCAATTTTAAAATTAACCTTTTAGAGTAAAAAAAATGTCACAGAATCTTCTGTGACTACTACTAAACAAATCTAAACTTGTTAAAATACATTATGATAATGTACCTTGTAGCTCATCACACTTTGTGACAGTTATATATATATTCTATATATAACCAGAAAAAGCATCTGCAAATACTATTTCTTCGGCCTAACACCTTTCATTAATCTTCTTCATCTGCCGACTCTGATTAACTACTATTTGCTTTGGCACCTCTACCCTAGGCATATTCCTACTATATTATTTTACTCAAGGTTTAAACTTATGATACCATATTTTTCACTTATTTCAATATTTTTATCCGCATTCTTCTAAAATTCTCTATACTTATCCATTAATTCACTCATTACCTCTGCTGTAGTTGGTGGAGTATATGTTATAGCATTTGCTCCTGCTAATATTGTCTCTTTAATACTTTCCCTTGTTGGACCACCTGTAGCTATAACAGGGAACTCTGGGAACTGCTCTTTTATCTTTCTTACTATCTTAGGAGTATTCTTTCCTCCTGATACATTCAAAATTGTAGCTCCTGATTCAATTCTTTCAGCTATATTTTCATATTCAGATACTATTGTAACAACTACAGGTATATCTATAGTTGCTCTTACTTTCCTAACTACTTCATTTGATGTAGGAGAATTTACAACTACACCCATTGCACCTTTAAACTCTGCATCCATAGCAAGATTTACAACTCTTTTCCCTTGAGTTATTCCTCCTCCTACTCCACAAAATACAGGTACATCAGCTGCCATTATTAGCGCTTCCGTAATAAGAGGCTGTGGGGTAAATGGATAAACTGCGATAATAGCATCTGCATTTGTATTTCTTATAATTGCTACATCTGTAGTAAATAATAATGATTTAATTCTCTTGCCAAATATTTTTATTCCTCCACAATTTCTGATTTCAGGTGGAACTTCAACCACATGATTTCTTAAAGTCCCCTTAATTTCAGGAAGGAATTTGCTTTCTTTCTCCATTCCCTACACTCCCTTTTAATTATTATGTTATTTCCTAAATATATTATAAGATATTAATTGAGTATTTTTATAAAAAATATATTAATTTTATAAATAAAAATTATACTCTTATACTACTTTACCCAAAAAGAGATCCTAGCTAGACTAAGATCTTATCTTTTTAAAATATCTAGTACTTTTTTAATAACCTTTTTTCCTATTACATCTTCACTCATTAATTCTAAAGACTTATTGAGTTTTTCCCAAGAAACAGCTTCAACTTCATCAGATTTGATTATATGTCCATCCTTATAAAAGGCCATAAATGTAAGCATCAACAATTCCTTACCTTCTACATATTCCGTTCCTAAGAATCTAACATTATCAATTTTTATTCCAGTTTCCTCTAAAACTTCTCTATGAACTGTATCCTCTGCCTTTTCATCTATACCTATATACCCTGAAATAAGAACTCTAGAATTCTTATAAATATAACTTTGCTTTAATAATAAAACTTCATCATCTTTAATTACAGCCACCATAATGCAAGGTTTAGGCACATCAAAGAATAACAAATCATCCTTTACACAATAGGGTACTCCACCTTCATCCCAACTATATTTTTCTTCTAACTTAGCTCCACACTTAGGACAATAAATAAATTTCATAGCTTACCCCCAAATACAATTATACTATTAACTATATCATAGAGAATTTTCTATCACAATATAATATCTAAAGGCTTATATAAAGTAATACCATCCTCTGTAACCCTACAAGAATAAGCAAAAATATCCACACCATTTTCATTAGCTAATCTTAAAGCTTCTGCAAACTTAGGATCTGTTTCATCATTAGGAGTAAAGGATATTACATCTTCAATTTGTATTAAAAATAATACCCCAGCCCCTCTGCCACTTTTCTTAACTTCTATTAACTCAAGTAAATGTTTTCTTCCCCTATCAGTTGGTGCATCAGGAAATCTGCATCTTCTTTCTTCTTCTAAAGTTACACCCTTTACTTCTAAATAATATTCTTCTCCATCATCATTAGATAATTTAAAATCGAACCTACTATCTCCAAAAGTTTTCTCACTTAATATATTATTATATTTTTTTAACTTTTCCACAGCTCCTAATTCTAATGCTTCTTTTACCACCTTATTAGGAATTTGTGAATCAATACTTATTAACTTATCTCCCTTAATTGCAGCTATTAAATCATACTTAGTCTTTCTATTTGGATTTAACTCCTCCCTTAGATAAACTGTACATCCAGGAATCAATATTTCTCTGCATCTTCCTGTATTAGGAACATGAACTACAATTTCTTCCCCATCAATTAATACAGATGCATTAAATCTATTAGGTCTTTTTATAAAGCTTGCTTTTATAATTTTCTTATTATATTTCATTTTTCCACCTCATTATCCACATTATCCACAGATTTAATCCACAGTTTTGTGGATTTTGTGTATAGTTATCAACAAAAATTACTATCTATATGTAACAAATTCTAACTGATAATAATTTTTTATGCAATATTCTCTATATTGTTGTAGAAATATATCTTATTCATATATATTGTGTCCACACTTATATTAATCTTAATCCCCAATTAAAATAATTTATCCACATTTTTGTTCACTTTATCCACACTATAAACAAAACCTTGTATTTATCAGCCTTCTCACTGTTAATAACTTATAATAGTTATACACATCCACTTTTTAATAAAAAATTAAGAAATCTTAACTTTATATTAAACATCATTCACTATCTTGTATTGTATAATACCAAATCATATAATATAGTTATAAAATAACATAGGAGGCTTGGTAATGAACATACAGTTAAAGAAAGGAATCTTAGAACTATGCGTCTTATCAGTACTTTCTAAAAAAGATTGCTATGGATATGAACTAGTAAATGAAATATCAAAGCATATTTCTATATCTGATGGAACTATATACCCTATTCTTAGAAGATTAACCAACGAGGGCTACTTCACAACATATTTACAGGAATCTCAAGAAGGACCACCTAGAAAATACTATCGACTTACAGAGTCTGGATATAAAATAAAAAATGAGCTAGAAAGAGAATGGTTAGACTTTCAAAACTCAGTAAACAATATTTTATTAGGAGGCTTAGAATATGAATAAAATGGAATTTTTTAAAATTCTTGAAGAAGGTTTAATAGATTTTCCTGCTCATGAATTACAAGAAATTTTATATGACTATAAAGAACACTTTTCCAATGCACAATCTGATGGAAAAACAGAAGAAGAAATAATAGAGGAACTTGGTGACCCCTATACTATAGTAAATCAATATAGAAGTAACTATATGCAAGTTTCTGCCACTAATACAGAATACGAAGATACTTATGAAGAAAAAGAACCTATCAACGAAACATACACTAATTACAGTGATGATTCCAATGAAAAATACTCTAATAATACTAATAACTCATCTAATTCTTTAATTAATACAATTCTAAAGATTTGTATGGTTATTGGTTTGTTAATATTGTTTTTCCCTATTGGAGTAGCAGGGTTAGCAACTGTATTTGGACTGGGAATAGGTTTATTAGCAATACCTTTTGCCTTTAGTATCTCAGGAATACTTATGCTTTTAGGAAAATTCGGTTTTACCATTTTAGGATTTGGAGTACCTGCATTCTTTGCTGACTTTCCTACTTCCGTGACTCTCTTAATTACTATAGGTTCAGTTTCAGCTACTTTAATATGCTTCATTCTGTTAATTTATCTTATAAAATTTATAATTTTAATAATTAAAAAGCTTATAAATAAATTATCAAATAAGGAGGGTATATAATGAAAAGCTTTATGTCTAGAAAAATGAAAATTTTTCTCTCTGTTCTTGCTATAATAAGTCTTACTTCTTATATATCTGCAGCTATTGTTCTTTATAATAGTGATTTTAAGTTATCTAATTATATAAATAAATGGAATGATGATTTTAATTTTAACTGGCACAATTATAAAAATATAGGCTCTTTAGAAAAAGAACTTTCCTCGGATATTAAAACAATAGATATTACAACTTCATCAGTTGATGTAAAAATACAATTTTATGATGGAAATGTTATAAAAATAGATGGTACTTCCTATACCTTAGGGGATATTACTATCTCAAATATAGTTAGTGATATCTCTTCGTTAAATAATACATTTACAGTAAATTTGAATACTAACGGATACAATGATATTAATATAAATATTTATGTTCCTTTAACTTACAAAAATAATATTAAGATCAATTCTATAAGTGGTGACTGTGAAATTACTGGTGGAGATCTTGAAAATATTATCATTAATTCTAATAGCGGAGAAATTCAACTAAAAAACCTAACTTCAAAAACATTAAAACTTCAAACTACTAGTAATGATATAGATTTATCTGATATAAAATCACTTGATTCAACCTTAAACACCTCAACTGGTGATATTAAAGTTTCAGTTTCTTCACTAGGAGAGCTTTCTTCTTCTACATCTTCTGGAGAAACCGAGTTATATCTTAACAACTTAGGAGACAAATCTACAATATCCTCTACATCAGGAGACATAGATTTATTTATAAATGAATCTATTGGTTATGCTTTAGTATTTAGCACTTCATCAGGTAATATTGATAGTGATAGATTAACACCTAACTTTTTAAATAATAATAACTACTCTGTAACTAATGGTGATGGTAGTAAGAAGGTAGAGGTAAAAACCACAAGTGGTGAACTCTATGTAAGGTAAAAGACTCTGAATTAACAGAGTCTTTTATTTTTATTCTTTATATTTTTTCAATTTTAAATCTCTTCTTATATTATAAATATCTTCTTTGGTAAGTTGTCTATATTTTGTTGCCCATAATAATTCATCCTTCTTTACAAAGACTAATTGTCCATCTTTCTCCTTAGATATATCTCTGCACCAATATTCTAATGAATATCTACAACTACACTCAATTATTATACCGTTCTTTTTATTTTTTCCTATCTTGATATCAAAACATTGTCTTCTTTTTAAATAATTAAAAAATTCTATAGGGGTATCAGCTAACTTTTCTTCACTTATAAATTCATCTAGAAAAATACAATTAGATGTATCTGAAAATGCTCCAAGTTTTATTATATCTATATTATTTGAGAATAAATACTCTTTACAATAGGAATATAAATATAAAGTATATAAATCTAGCTGCATAAATACACCACCCAAAAGATAATTATATTTTAATTATACAATATTTTCCTTAGGCGTTCTATAAAATTGTCTTTATTTTCTAATTTTTCTGAAAATTCTATTTTTCTCCTAATCTTATAAGTTCATCAGCTACTTTTTCTTGTATTTCCTTTATATTAAAGTTCTTTCCAGGACATAGTGTATTATAAACATCCTTATGCCTCTCAGATTCTTCAATGTTATATTTTATTATCATATCTGCTGAGAGCTTTACTAATGAATTCATTTGTTTATATGTAATTAATTCCTCTTCAAAATTTCCTTCTAAACATATACCTATACTATCTCTGTTTCTCCCTTTAGCATGAGCACCTATCATTTCTTCTTTTCTACCTCTATATATTGTTCCATCTTTTCTAATATAGAAATGATATCCTATACCACTCCATCCCCTTTGTAAGTGCATATCATGTATTTGTTCTGGAGACAAATTAGAGGATGCTGAATGATGATAAATAATATATTTGGGTTTATTTCCTAGTTCAATCCCATCTCCCCAGTTGTAATCTATATTTTGTATATTTAGTTCCTTCTCATAGTCTTTCCTTAAGTCCCTTAAGTCCTCTAATACATATCTACCTTTTCCAATATTATATAAATAATCAACTTTATTTTTAGAATGTCCATAAATTATAATACCTAAAATAGATATTATTAACAGAAGCGAAACTATATAAGTTCTTTTTCTTCTCCTTTTCATTATCCTTTGATAATCTATTCTCTTTATTTCTAGCTGTTCCATAATCGCTCCTCCATTCTTATGTAAAATTATACCATATATATTTTACAACAAATGTAGATATTCTTCATATCCTTTCTTTTTCATTTCTTCTTTAGGTATAAACTTTAAAGCTGCAGAATTAATACAATATCTTAGTCCACCTAACTCTTCAGGACCATCACAAAATACATGTCCTAAATGTGCATCTCCAGTTTTACTTCTAACCTCTGTTCTAACCATTCCATGACTTCTATCTACTTTTTCATTAATTAGCTTTCTATCTATAGGTTTTGAAAACGCAGGCCATCCACACCCTGAATTAAATTTATCAGTAGAAATAAATAGTGGCTCTCCTGTAGTTATATCCACATATATCCCCTCTTCATAATTATCATTGTATCTATTTCTAAAGGGATATTCAGTACCATTCTCTTGAGTCACCCTATACTCTTCATCTGATAAAACCTTTTTAAGTTCTTCCTTATTCTTTTTTCTATATCTATTAGTCATTATTTCTCCTCCTTACCTTTTCTCTAATTTATTATCTGTTTTTATGAATTTTTTATTATATTACACAAAAACTATAGTGGGTGATTTTTATGTATATGTTTATTTATTCTTCTATTTCAGCTATTTTGACTGCTTTACCTTTTTATTTTGAAAATTTGTGGCCTATTACTTTTATTAGCCTTACTCCATTTTTATACTACTTAATAAAAAATAAGCTCTCTAAGTTAAATGCTTTCTTGTATGGTTTTACATATGGCTTTATCTTTTATTTATTAGGAGTTCATTGGCTATGGTCTCTATACCCACTGACTAACTTTGGATTTAATAAATTATCAAGTTTTCTTATTATCCTTGGTTGTTGGTTATTTATAAGTATATATGAAGGAGCTTTGTTTTCTCTAATAAGCTTTTTATTAAATATATTAAATTTAGGTTTAATTCAAAAAGCTATTTACATAGCAAGCTTATGGATTTTTTTAGAGTGGTTTCAAGGTTTAGGCCCATTAGGGTTCTCTTGGTTTCCTCTTTCTCTCCCTCTAACTAACTGTCCATTCCTTATACAGATAGCATCCGTATTTGGAAGCCTATTTATTTCCTTTTTTATAGTTTTTATAAACTGTATTTTTTCAATAATTATACTTAATAAAAATAGTAGAAAAAAATCTTTCGTAATATTATGTATATCGCTAGTTCTTATCACCATAGGTAACTATATATGTTTAAATATAGGAAATAATAAATATAGCACTATTGACTATTCTATTATTCAAGGTAATATATCTTCTTATAATAAAATTGAAGAAAACTTTGTTAAAGAAAACTTAGATACATACATATCTTTAACTAATGAATCTTTTGAAGATAATCCTAACATTGATTTAGTTATATGGCCAGAAACAGCTGTACCAATATATTTGAATAAAAATGAGGATGTATATAATTTATATAAAGAAATTGCAATAAAAAATAAATCTAATTTACTCGTAGGAGCTTTTACATTTTCTGATTTTAAAAAGTATAATGCTTTATATTGTTTTAATCCTGATGGAAATATTTCAGGCATATATAGAAAAGGACACTTAGTCCCTTTAGGGGAATTTATTCCTTTCTCAAATATGATATTTAAAACCTTTCCTAAATTAAAAGAATTAAAGGCTTTTTCAGATAACTTACAGGGAGATGAAAGCACTCCTACAATAAAAACTAGTTTCGGAACAATAGGACCATTTATTTGTTTCGAATCCATTTTTTCTGATATACCTAAAAGCGAAATAAAAAAGGGAGCTCAAATATTATGTGTAGCCACCAATGATTCATGGTTTAAAGAATCAAAACAACTTGAACAACATCTTAGACATTCTGTATTACGTGCAATCGAATTTAATAGATATATACTTACTTCTGCAAATACAGGAATATCTGCAGTTATAGATAATAAAGGTAGGATATTAAATACAGTTCCACAATCTACTTTGGGATATATCACTGGAACCGCAAACTTAATTGATAACAGAACACTATATTCTTATTGGGGGAACATACCTATACTAACTTTCTGTATTTTTATAATATCTTTTCAATTCTTAAAAAGTAAAAATCTATACAAAAAGTGTTGAGCCATTTTCATAGCTCAACACTTTTCTTAAATTTATTTTATTTTTCTTCTATCCCATAAAGATACGCTCCATACTCTGGAGTATATAAAGGAGTTTTTAATCTCCCCTTTTTATTCATATATTTCATAATTGGTGTCTTTATTAGCTCTTCTGACTTAAATACACCACCAATATAGGAAACAGGTACATTATCTTCCTTAAAGTCAATCAAAAGTAAATTAATTAATTCAGCAATTTCTTTTCCTGCATCATTAAATATTGAAATAGCCACTTCATCATTTTTTTCTGCTGCCTTTGAACAAGTTAATGAAAACTTAGCAATCTCTTCTCTCTTGAATTTAAGCTTCTCATTAACATAAGAAATTAACTCATAAGGATCACCAAAGCCACATTCCTTCATAACTATATTATATAGTTCTCCTTTAGGTAGTCTTCCATCAACTTCTTTTGAAAAAGCATTTAATGTTTTATTACCTATCCAATAAGCACTACCTTCATCACCTATACTAAAGCCCCAGCCACCTGATCTTTTAGTCTTGCCTTTATTAATAGAGAATGCGATAGATCCAGTCCCTGCTATTACTACTATTCCATCCTTCCCACCTAGAGCACCCTTCATTGCAATTTCAACATCATTATGTAATAAGTACTTAATACCATTGCATGCTTTTTCTACTGAACTTTCTATATTTGCTCTTATTTCAGGGTTTTTACCATAGCCTGCTAATCCAAAAGAAACTATTAAATCCTCCTTTTCAATCTCTACTGGAGAATTTTCTAATATATTATTAATTCCTTCCTTAATAACACTATATAATCCTTCATATCCAACCTGCATAAAGTGGCAAGTACCTAAAATCACCTTATATAGTACATCTCCTTCATGGTTAAATAATGAAAATAATGTTTTTGTACCGCCTGCATCTACTCCAATATAGTACATATTTACCTCCTATACACTCTGAAAGCTAAACTTTTGCCATGGCTTTATTTCTTTCAAAATAAATACCTCATCTTCTATAATATGACCAACTACATTACTCCTACCACTATTCTCCATTTCATTTAATACTATCTGTAATTCTCCGGCATAGTGTCCATATTCACTACTTTCAATTATTATATCTCCTGGCTTTAAAATATCTGGAGTATTAAACTTTCTAAACTCATGATTCTTATACTTAACTCTACTTTGAGTGGAACGTATCATATTGTCACTCTTATCTCCCCTATTAAAATGTAATTCATCTAAAATTATCTTTTTTTCTATTTCCGGAAGATTATCAACCAAATTTACGTTAAAAGTAACCATATCCCTACGTATTTTTGACAATTCATTTATTTCCTCTTTCGTTGGATAACAATTAGAAATTACTATATCATCAATACAACCTAAAGCAATTAAATGCTTAGCTTGTACCTGAATTGGTAAAGTTCTATGAATCTCTAAAGTAGGTAATCCATCTGTTACAGGCCAAGGCCCAAAAGCCTCATTACTTTGTGAAGTAATGAATGCTGCTGTTCTTAACCCATACTTTTTAAATCTAGCTGTGCAATCTAAAAAATGTTGTAAGTTTAATCCACTATACCTATGAGGATAAAAATTATGACAAGCAATTAAATTATACTTATTAGGCATATAGTCCATTATAGTATCAATATAATTTGTATTGTTACTCATATTTATCTCAATCTTCAACCCTTGAGGATTGAAAGTCATAATTGATTCTTCACTTCCACTATAACCTGCATCTAAACGTACTCCATCTGCTCCTATTTCTTTAAAAAAGGTTAAATCATTATAACTAATCCCTAACTTTGTAAACACCTTTGGACTTACATCTACTATTATTTCAAATCCTTTCTTTGAGGCATATTCATTTATACTTTTAAAAGTTTTTTTAATATTTTCTTTATCTTCTTCTGCTGAAAGAAGACATGAAAAAATTCTGCTAAAGCCTGCTTCATGTGCTTCATCTATATATTTTAATATTCTTTCTTTAGTAGACTTCTCTGGATAAATCGAAATTCCTAACTTACGCATGTTTTATTCTCCTCGTAAAATATTCTATTATCATATAATTTAAAAAATGGATAATATACAATTACTGATATTATTATTTGTATAGCACATAAAATAATAGCTGATATATCTCCACCTGTAGATACGAAAGCCCCTATTGGAGCTGGAAGTACCCACGGTACTAATATAAATGGAGCATTTACTAATCCACTATTCATAGCAAACCAAGCTACTGTTCCAGATATAAGTGGTGCTATTAAAAATGGTATCATCATATTCTTATTACATGATATAGGTGTACCAAATATTACTCCCTCATTTATATTAAACAAGGATGATATAAATGTACTCTTTCCGATTTCTTTAAGATGATTACTCTTAGATAGGTATCTCATCAAAAGTACAAGTCCTATAGTACATCCAGAGCCCCCCACCCATATAAACCATTGATAAAATATTTCATTAGCTATATAAGGACAAGTAAATCCATTTATTTGGGCAAAGGCATTTAAGAATATCATTTGAAACCAAAAAGGCCTAATTAATGTGCCTATTACAGCTACTCCATGTATACCTAGAATCCAAAACAAACAAGTAATTACTACTATTAATACCATACCAAAATATGATCCTATAAAATTCATTACTACAGTTAATATATTACTTATAGGTGTAATCCAATTAAAGGATAATAAATTCGCAAATATAGTTATTATTATAACTACTAGAAAAATAGAAATCATTCCATCTAAGTATTCTATAGCAGCTACGGGAACTTCTTTAAAACTTAATTTCTTTAGACTTATCTTAGAAAACAATCTATACAATTCTACAGATATAATTGAAATTATAATGGTAGGAAAATATGATAAAAATAAATATTCATATATATTCATATATATTTCCCCAAAATTAATATATTGAATAAACAAAATTAAAGTGGTAGAAAAAATGGATATAAATCCAACTTTTTTCCCATCAAGTCCATAAGAAATACTTAATTCCGATCCTATTCCATATGAAATATAGATAAATAATATAGCATTGAAAAGAAAATATGGAAGCACTAAAGCTACCTTATTATCTTGTATAAAACCACTATTAAATCTCATTCCTAAAGAAGCAATTAATAAAAATGTACCTAATACTGTTAATAATGGCATTGCGCCTATTATTGCCATCTTTATAGCCTTTAAATGTCTTTGCCCAGATAAAAACATTATGGGTGTTGATAGTTTCTCGTTTAACTTTTCTGCTAATTCATTCATTTAATTTCCTCCTACAAAAGGACAGTCACATATAGATCCCAGTACAACCTTTTCCCTTGCTCCTGTAGCACTTGGTACATTAGAAAAACTTCTATGTATTGTTTCATTTCCTAATATAATAAAAGCAATGGCCTCTTTTGCATCACTTGAATATCCTTCTTCCTCTTGAGTTACCACTTGAATTTCTGGTAATAATTCTCTTAAATATCTTAGTAATGTATAGTTATGTGCACCGCCGCCACCTATAATAACTTTATTAATAACATGCTTTTTTAAGATAAAATTCTTATAATTTTCTGCTATAGATTTCGCTGTAAACATAGTTACCGTCGAAACAATATCTTCCTTTTTAATAGAATTAAATTTCTTAAGTAACTTTTCTACATATTGTTCTCCAAACTCTTCCCTACCTGTTGTTTTAGGTGGAATAGCACTTATATAAGGATTAGACATCATAAACTCCAGCATCTCTTCATTTACACTACCTATAGCTGAAGTTTCTCCATTTAAATCATATCTTTTATTGAATAGTCTAAGCATTACCTCATCAATAATCATATTACCTGGTCCAGTATCAAAGGCGTAAATTTCATCAACTCCTACATTCTTAGGAATCACTGTTACATTACCTATTCCTCCTATGTTTTGAAGAAGCACCCCTTCTCCCTTGCTTCCATAAAGTATATACTCACTAAATGGTACGAGTGGAGCTCCCTCCCCTCCAGCTGCCATATCCATAACTCTAAAGTTTGAAATTACTTTTTTTCCGGTTTCATAGGCTATGATAGCGCTTTCCCCTATCTGTAAAGTAGACGGAATCACATCCTTACCTTTCCTTGGAACATGATAAATAGTCTGTCCATGACTAGCTATAAAATCCAATTTTGATATATCAAAGTTACTTTCTTCACATATCTTCTTAACACAGTCCGCAAATAAATATCCCAATTTAAAATTTAAGCTACATATTAATCTCACATTAGAATACTCTAAACTACATGCCATTTTTATTTCTTTTTTTATATCATCTGGAATTACATAAGTATTAAATCCTATCATCTCTATTCTTGTATCTAAACCACTTCCATTTACTTTTACTAGAGCAGCATCTACGCCATCTAAGGAAGTACCTGACATTAAGCCTACAGCATACATATACTTTACCTCCTATTCGAAAAAAGACTGTATAAAAATACAGTCTTTTTAATTATTAATTATTTATAGCCTTCTTAACAAAGCCTTTACTTGCATTTAATCTCTTAACTGCCTCTTCTTTGCTACAATCTAATAACACCATTATTATAGCTACCTTACATTCTCTATCTGACTCCTCAAATTTAATGCTTGCTGTTTCATAGGTACACCCTGTAGCCTCCATTATAATTCTTTTAGACCTTTCAATAAGCTTTAAATTTGTAGCTTTCATATCTACCATTAGGTTTTGATATGTTTTTCCTATACCTACCATACTAGCTGTAGAAAGCATATTCAATACTAACTTTTGAGCTGTTCCTGCCTTTAATCTTGTGGACCCAGTTATTACTTCCGGCCCAACTTCAACTTCAATAGCAATATCAGCAATTTTTCCTACTTCACTATTAGGGTTACAACTTAAGCTTACAGTAAATGCTCCAATTTCCTTTGCTTTTTCTAATGCACCTATAGTATGAGGAGTTCTGCCACTAGCAGCTATTCCAACTACTACATCATTGCTTTTAACCCCCGCATCTACTATATCTTTTGCTCCTTGTTCCTTTTCGTCTTCAGCACCCTCTTTGGCCTTAACAAAAGCACTTGGACCTCCTGCTATTAATCCAATTACCTCAGTGGTAGTCCCAAATGTAGGAGGACATTCTACTGCATCAAGCACTCCTAAACGTCCACTTGTACCAGACCCTATATATATTAACCTTCCATTATTATTTAATGCCTCTATAATATGTTTCACAGCTTCTTCTATTTCAGGAAGTGCTTTTTTAACGCTCTCGGCAACTGTAGAGTCCTCTTCATTCATTACTTTTAAAAAGCTACAAATGCTCATTTCGTCGAGTCCCATAGTTTTCTGATTTCTTTTTTCTGTGATTAAATGAGTGATTTTTACTTCTGACATTGGGAACCTCCTTAGTTTTCTATTCTCTTATATATTTATGCTCTAAATTCTAACGAATCTAATTTTTGTCTTGTAATCCAAATATTCTAGTAAATCTACATATTCAGGATGTATAAAACCAATAATATTAACTCTGGCATCAGCTTCAAAATCTTTTTTAAGTAATTGAATCTCTCCACAATATCTACCTATAAGCTCATTATCTATAGTTATAGAGCCTCTTCTACGGAATCCATTATTATATGGTCTGATTCCAGATGTTCTTGGTGTAATTAAACGTAAAACTGATTCCGAGAAATCTTTACGACAAGTATATTCTTCTTTATATAAATACTCATACTCTTTTTCAAAATGAGCTTTTATAGTTATTACTTTATCTTCTATATATCTATTTATATATTCTAATGTTTCTATCTTAGCTTTACTGTCTCCTATTAATACATCATCTACTCCACAGTTCTTGATTAATTCTACAGCAGCAACGTATGGATGAACTTGACGATGTCTTTCTACAGTAGGCAACCCTTCATATAATGGAAAACGCTTTAAATCATCTCCTGGTACAAAAGCTTGTACTTTTAAACCATATTCCTTAAATACCCTATTCTTCTCTTTAAAATAATCTAATCCAAGTCCTGTATTATTTCTAGGATAAAAATTATGAGTTAGGGAAATATTTGTAAAATCTACTTGAGCTTCTTTTGCCTCTTTTAAATATTCTTCATTAACAACACTTGCATTTAGCATTAATTTAAAATTTTTTGATAGCTCCTTTATAGTATCAAAGTCATCAAATCCATAATCTAGTCTTAATGCCTTAAATCCTAACTCTTTTAATTTCTTATAATCCTTAGGTGGAACATTCAACTTTTCAAAAGTTACTGGAGATACATCGGGAACTATTTCTAAATCTAGACTTCTACAAGTTTCTAAAAATATTGGCATCTTTTTATCTAATTCCGAATAATCTTCCTCTGGAATATGAAGTGATGTAAAAATGTATTTTGCACCTATCTTTGCTGCTTTTTCAAGATAATCATAATCTAAATCTTGAAAGTAAACTGAGATTCCTAACATATTCTCCTCCTACTATTTACCATCTATTGGTAATAATTCATCCTTTAAATCATTCTTTTCCATAGCTTTTACGAATGGCCAGAATACAACTGCTAATATAACCCATGTTGCTATAACAAAAAGTGCTGCTGCAAAACTACCATTAGTAGATAAGAATGCTTTTATTGGGGCTGGTGTTATCCATGGTACTGTTAAGACTGGTACTGGTAAAATACCTGTTGATACTAACACAACTGCTACAACTGCAATTACCATATAACTTAAAACAAATGGAATCATCATTAATGGATTCATAACTATTGGTAATCCAAAGATTAATGGTTCCCCAATATTAAATAAAGCCGCTGGTAATGATAATACTCCTAATGCTTTAATACGTTTTGACTTAGAGAAACACATAATAGCTGATAAAGGTGCTAGCCCTATCCAAATATAGTTGTCATAAAATACACCACTAAATAAATGTGGTAATGATTCACCAGCAGCCATAGCAGCTTGGTTAGCAACATTCATTTGAGTCCAAATTGGTGATGCAACAGAACCTACTACGTTACCTCCATGTATACCAACTGACCAAAGTATACGATTTAAGAAGCTGGATGTCATTACTGTAGCTACACTATCACCTGCGCTTACTAGCGGTTGGAATGCATTCATAATGATTTGTGGTAAATTAATATTAAGTACAACTCTAATTACCCACCAGAAAGTAACTATTAATAGTGATGGTATTAAAGCTACAAAAGCTTGTGCAACCATTGGAGGAACTCCTTCTGGCATCTTTATAACTAACTTTTTACGCACAAAGAAACGATATAATTCTGCAGTAACAATTGCAATTATAAGTGCTGCAAATACTCCCTTAGGCCCTAAGAAATCTGTAGGAACCCCTGCAAAAGTTCCTGGATCTTTACCTTCAATAAAAGTTTTTACAGTTTGAGCTGGAACTATTAAAAAGAAACATGCAACTGAAAGAATTACTGGTCCTAAAATATCATTGTTTTCACCATTTTTATTGTAATACTCTATAGTTGCGAAAGCAGCTGATATTACTACAAATAAACCTATGAATGATGTACCAACTCCTGATGCTGCTGCAAACTTAGCTGAAAAAGTTCCAATAAAATCTTTATATCCTTGTACAGGGAATGATGCAAGTAATAAGAATAATGACCCAACAATTAGTAATCCTGTAAAAGTAATAAAAGTTCTTTGAATAATTTGAACATATCTCATTTGAGAAAATTTTATTAGTGGTGGTGCTATCTTTTCCTCAATGAATCTTGTTAATTTTTCCATGTATATTACCTCTCTCTCTTTATATTTGTAATCTATTACAATAATAAGTCTATCACACTAAAAATATTATTTCAATATTTTTTTATATTTTTTGAAATAATATTTTATAAACACTAAAAATTAAGGAGGAAGTCTCAATAAAACTTCCTCCTTTAACAATGTTTTTATATTAGCTAAATAATATTTTCATTATCTTTTCATGTATTTTCTTACGCTCTTCAATTATCTTAATATTTTCTCTTGTAGGATGCACCCTATTACTAAGTACTATTATTGAAATTTTATTTCCTTTATCAATCAACAATGATGTTCCTGTAAACCCAGTATGAAAGATAGATTCACTAGAGTTCATTGTACTAAATGGACTCCTTACATCAAAAGTAAGATAACCTAATCCTCTATTAATTTCTCCAATAGGAGTTTGTCTCTTAAATAATGATTCTACTGATTTCTCACTTAAAATTCTTTTTTTATTATATTCGCCTCCATTCAAAATCATCCTTGCAAACTTACTCATATCATCTATATCTGAAAAGATTCCTGCATGACCTGAAACTCCCCCCATTAAATAAGCCTTCCTATCGTGAACCTCTCCCCTTAATATCTTACGAAAATGTGGAGAATTTTCTGTTGGTGCACATCTATCAACTAATTTACTATCTGGTAGATAAGAAGTATCATCCATATTTAATGGGGTAAATATAAATTCCTTGGATACTATATCCAGAGGCTTCCCTACTATCTCTTCAATTATGAATCCAAGCAATATAAATCCTATATCCGAATATAAAACTTTTGTGTTTTTTTCATATATTGAATCACAATAATATATTTTCCTTCTTATTGTCTCTTTATCTGCACTTAAATCTAATTTTATATCAGCTGGTAATCCACTAGTATGAGTCAATAAATCAAAAATATTTATATTTTTATTTTTAAATTCTGGAATTACATCTTTTACAAGAGTATCTAACTTTAATTTTCCAATATCTATCAGTTTCATAGTCAATGTCGTAGTAACTAATACTTTTGTTAAAGACGCTATGTCGTAAATAGTATCAATACCATTTAATTCCTCTTTCGGTAAAATTGATTTTTTCCCTACCGAAAATAAATATTCATCATCGTCTAATAAGATAGCAACATTTGCTCCGGGAAATACTCCTCTAGAGCAACAATCCTCAATAATAAATTTAATCTCTCTTTTTTGATCTTCTCTCATTTAAATACCCCTCTTGAAATTTTATTTTACTTACATTATCTTTATATTGATATTTTATGTCAAGGTTGGTAAACTATATTTATAACTAAGAATATTAATATTAAAAAGAGAGGATGATTATAAATGATAGTTGTAAACAGTGCAATAATGCAAGATAAGCTAAAAAAATTAATTGAATCTATTGATTCTCCAAAATTTACTTTTATAAAAAAAGAAGGTATAAAACTTTGTTTTTCATGCGATTTTGAAGATGATGAAGCTGCTATAGCAGTAGCAAAAAAAGCTATTAAATCAGATCCTATAGCTTCAACCCTACTAATCTCAGTAAAATCAGAAGCTTAATTTTATATTATATATAATAAAAATCCAAAAGAATTCATTTATATAAATAAATTCTTTTGGATTTTTTATAATATATCACTTTATTTTTCCTATTATTTCTCGAGTTTTAACTATCTGCTTTTTAGTTATTCCTATATCTTGTTTAGCAATTCCTAAGTACAATAAGTCAGTTAAAATCAGAGACGCCATTCTTGATGATATAGCTCCTATCCTTAATTCTTTTTCTTCACTTGGTATATGTAAAACTAACTCTGATGCCTTAACCAAAGGACTATTACTAAATTGAGTTATTGCTATTGTTTTTGCTCCAACTTCTTTTGCATAAAACATAGCTTCGTTTATCTCCTTTGTATTTCCACTATAGCTTATTGCTATAGCAACATCATCTTTATTTATATGTACAGCTGATGCCAATTGAATATGCGTGTCTGTATGATGAATAACATTCCTATTAATTCTCGATAGTTTCTGTTGGAAATCGTTGCATACAATTCCCGATGTACCAACACCAAATAGATAAATATTCTTACATCCAATTAAATACTCTATTGCTTTCTCTAAATTACTATAATTTATTAGATTATAAGTTTTTTGTAAAGTTTGATAATTTAAACTTAGTGTTTTATCTACTAAAGCCTTAACATCATCATCTTCTTTAATAACTTCATCAAAATATTGATTTGGCTCACTATTATCTTTTGCCAATTCAACCTTTAACTCAGTAAATCCTTTATACCCTACTTTTTTAGAAAACCTAATTACTGCAGCAGCTGATGTTTCTACTCTATCCGCAAACTCTTGAGCACTCAGCATAACCACTTCATTTTTATTATTTAAAATATATTCTGCTAATTTTTCTTCTGTGCCTGTAAAACTCCCCATACCCTCTTTTATCTTATATATGCAGCTCATTTTCTCCCCTCCTTATGTTAATTGTAAAATTTCATATATATCTTTGTCAACGCGAAATTTTATTTCACCATTAACTTATCCACTTATCTCCAAAATACTTTATTCCAACAGCCCCAAGTGGAGCAGTAACTATTATAGATAAAACTGCAATAGCTAATATTAAATTTCCTGAAGCCACCCCTGATGCAAGTGGCACTGCCCCCATAGCTGCTTGAACTGTTGCTTTTGGTATAAATGAAATTATACAAAATATCTTTTCTTTTAAATTAAGGTTACTTCCCATAAGAGAAATATATACACCTATACTTCTTGCCACTAACCCTATAAATAAAACTAATAATCCTAATAATCCAGAGTGTACAATTACCTTCACATCTACTTGAGCCCCAACCAATACAAATAAAAGTATTTCCGCAAAAACCCATACCTTATTAAACTTTTCAGATATCCTGTTTGCTACCTTAGGATATTTATCTAACAATATAAAGCCTACTACCATAACTCCTAATAAACTAGCTATAGGCACTCTGTTTTTAAATATATCTTCTAAACTAGTTAAAAACATACCTGATGCAAGTATTATTAACGTCTTTTCTGTATCTCTTAGGTGGAATTTCTTAAATATCCCTATTAATAATAGTGCTATTAATATCCCCATTCCCCCTCCTAGTAATATAGAAATAGGTATACTAAGTAACTTTCCAGAAATACTAATATTACTTCCTCCATATAACCCTAAAAAGGTTGAAAATATAGTTATTGCAAATACATCATCTATAGATGATGCTGCTAAAATTATAGTTGGAACACCATTTTCTCTTCCTTTTCCTTTATTTATTAACTCTAACATTTGAGGTACTACAACTGCAGGAGAAACCGCTGCTATTATAAAACCTAACATTCCAGCCTCAATAAAGGATATATTTAATATATGCTTGCTAACAAAAGCAATAGTAAACCCTTCAATTACACAAGGCAGAAAGCTCATTTTTAAAGCTGTCTTCCCTACCTTTTTTAATGTGCTTCTATTAATTCCAAGACCAGCTCTTAAAAGTATAACAATTAATGCTATCTTTCTTAAATCTGATGATATAGTAAGTATATCATCGCTAATTAAATTCAACATATTAGGACCAACTATAATTCCTAATATAAGCATACCTAATAATCCTGGCAATTTTATAGACTTGAATAGCTTATTAAATATAAGCCCTAATGTAATAATTACTGCTAAACTTAGTATCATACTTTAACCTCCATATAATTTTTGACAATAAAAAAACCTACAAAATATAGACTTCAATCTATACTTTGTAGGAGTCATTAGCATAAAGCATTTAATGGCGAACTCCATCGCCCTTATTATTCCAACTTATTTTATCATTTATTATATTATATGTCTACTAAAGAGCCCACTTTTTATCTCCCGTAAAATTTACATTCATCCACTTATCTAACTTTATACCAGCCATATTTTTATAAACTCTTTCTCTTACTTTATCCATTTCTTCAAGCTCATTTAGTGTTGATTCCTCATTAAACACAAAATCAATTTCAATTCTTAATTCTCTTCCAACTTTACTTACCCTTGTAATAGAATCTTCAAAATTATAATCCTCTTCAATATCTTTTACAATTGTATATATCTTATTATTTATATCATCGTCAGCATTAACATTTACAATCTCTTTAAAACTATTTATTAGTGTTACTACAGGAACTCTGATAAATATTACAGATGATATTATAACCATAAACGGATCCACATATATTGTTAAATATGATAAAGAAGTTTTAGATAAAATAAATGATACCATAAATCCAACAAGAACTGCTGCACTTAAAATTGTATCCATAAGCCATTGGTTACTTTCCGCATTCAAAAGGTCAGATGATAATTTTTTCCCCTTCCTATCTATTACAAAATATACAATGGCACAACCTACAGTAGATATTATTGAATACCATAATGCCATATTAGTATCTACAGGATTGCCTCCTGCCATCACTTCTTTCACTGCATTAATAAAAGTTGTACTACACATTATAATTAACACTATAGATTTAAAAGCTACAGTTATTGGCTCTAACATACCTTTTCCAAAAGGAAACTTTTCAAAATCATTTTTACTTATATAATTAGTTATCCATAATGCTAGAATAGATAAAAATAAACTAATAAATGAGTATAATCCATCAAACATAATCATGCTTGACTTTATTACTATTCCCCATCCTAATCCTAATGCAGCGAAAAACAAACAGCCTAAGGCTGAAAACTTCAGCATGTTTTTTTCCACTTTCATATTATTCACCTCAATTAATAATCGCTAATTCTATTATACCGTTACAATTTTTCAGGCACAACTGACTAAAACTAGTTAAATACGACACTAATATAGGGTGATATGAATTGTTACATTAATTGTAAATAACATATTAGTACCTTTTTTATATTGAATAAGTACATATTTACATCAATATTCACCATTAGCTAAATAATAGATATTCAATTTTATCAGCCAAAGTAATATTATTAATATTCCATTCTCTATCCATATATTCTTTATATTCTATTCTCTTATTAATACCTTTTATAAATTCTCTAAACTCATTATCTAACCATGGTGCTGTCCAAGCACCAGACCTACATACATGCAATGTATTTACCTGTACTTGTGGCTCTAATTCATCAATTTCTTTATATAATATATCAAAGCTTTCGTTTATTTCCTTAAAATATTCCTCTTTTTCACTTGTGTATGGACTTAATATAATATTTCCTCTTCTCACTTCTCCTTCATTAAGAAGTTTACCTAACCAATTTGCACAATTAACTTCATAATTAAGACTTTCTAAACCTCCATATCCTAAGTCAGTATGAGAATCAAAGTTATACACTTCTTCACACTTAGTTATTTTAGCTAAATCATAAGCTATTTTATGGGAATCAGAAACTATTATTTTATCTATAGTATTTAAATTAAAATATTTACTTATTTTTGTCCAAAAATTATTCTTCTCTTTTCCAACAACCATTCTTTTAGTTATATCTATACCACATTGTTTTTTCTCTAAATATAATTTATACCAATGCTTGTCTATATTTCTCCTATTCTCTAGATAAGATAAATTAAAATAACCTACATATGGCATAAAATAATCCCAATCTATAGTCAAGAGCGCCTTCATAATAATCACATTCTCCTTATACTTATAAAACATTTCTTACCCTCATTATATACTTCCTATATATTCCAATCAAATATATATTGTAACACTACCTCAATAATTTACATAGTATATACAAGTAAAACCTTTAAAGAGGATTAGGAGGAGAACCAATGAGAGATTTATGCGAATGCAGTGGTTTTGAGAGAAATTGCTGTTGCGAAAATAATAGTCAAGATCCATGTTCAACCATAGGAAATATCCAAAACGATTTATGTGATATGAAAGCTAACCTAGCAGAAATAAAGGCTAACTTGCTCAACCTTGTTAGAATTATGTGCATTTGCAATGGATGCATTTGTGATGAAGAACAAGAGTTATTATTAGCTATTGAAAGAGGAGTGAATGATGCTACTTCTACACTTGCTCAAACAAGAAAAAATATCAACTCTTTAAACAATGATATTTGCTAATTAAATAATTTAACTGATATATGTCAAAATTAATTTATTATTTTTGACATATATCAGCACATTTATCTCTTTAATTGCAAAAACAATAACCTTAACACCCTATTATTCATACTATATATTGAATAATATTAGGAGGTTATACCTATGGATAAAAACATGTTTGATTGTCGTACAAGCTCAGATGAATTATCTTCATTATTTGAATCTCAAACTTGCCCTCAAAAACCTTGTGTTGACCCAGTAACTAAAGAATTAAGTACTTTATCTGAAGAATTATGTGATATGAGAGTTACTTTAGCAGAAACAAAAGCTAATTTATTATTTCTAACTCAAGTTTTATGTAATTCAGGATGTATAAATGAAACTGAAAAATTCCTTCTATTATCTTTAGATAAGCAAGTTAAAGGTCTAAACTGTCATGTAGCAGATTCTCGTTGTGCAGTTGATCGTCTATATGATTTATTACACTAATTGAAAAATAAAATATTAGTGGATAATAAAAAGTAGTCTAATTTTAATTAGACTACTTTTTGCTATCATAATGCTTCTTTAAATAAAACCTTAGATAATTAAGGCTTTAGGATTACCTTTATGCAGTTATCCAATTTTTCATCAAATATACTATAAGCGTGTTTTCCTTCATCTAAGCTTAATTTATGTGTAATTATATCTGTGGCATCAAACTTACCACTTTTTATTAAATCTAAAATAGGATCTACGTATCTTTGAGCTGGACATTGCCCCATCTTTAAAGTAACATTTCTCGCATAAAAATCACCTAAAGGAAACATATTATATCTTGCTCCATAAACTCCTACAAAGACAACAGTACCACACTTTCTAACTGCTTGAGTAGCAATTTCTATAGCTGATTTTGATCCACCTTGAAGCTTAAACATAGTTTCTACTTTTTCTATATTAGACGCTTTTCCATCCATTCCTACACAATCTAAAACCACATCTGCACCACCATGAGTAATTTCTTTTATATATTCTCCCGTATTATCATGTTCTTCAAAATTTATAACCTCAACACCTTTGTATGAAGCTGCATGTTCTAACCTATAACTTATATGATCTACTGCTATAACTCTTTTAGCTCCTCTAAAAATAGCCCACTTTATTGATAGCAACCCTACAGGACCACAACCTAACACAACAACTGTATCCCCAGGTTTTACTCCTCCAATTTCTGCGCCCCAATATGAAGTAGGTAAAATATCAGTTAAAAATAGCACTTGCTCATCCTCAAGCTCCTCTGGAATAACCTTAGGTCCAACATTAGCATATGGAACTCTTATATATTCTGCTTGCCCTCCTGCATATCCACCATAAGTATTACTATATCCAAATAAACCACCAACCTCGCCATTTGAATTGGAGTTATCACATTGACTATATTGTTCATGTTCACAAAAATAGCAATGCCCACAAGCTACAGGAAACGGGATTATAACTCTATCATTTTTCTTTACTTTTGTTACTCCACTACCTACTTCTTCTACTATTCCCATAGTTTCGTGCCCTAATACAAATCCACTTGGCATATTGGGAATCATTCCATGAATTAGGTGAAGATCTGATCCACAAATGGCTGTTGATGTTACCTTAACAACTATATCGTCTTCCTTTTCAATTTTAGGATCTTCAACTTTTTCAACCTCAACATCTCTTTTTCCTCTATAAACTATTGCTTTCATACGTACCCTCCTTAATCTAACTTGTGCTTATTTTTACCAACTAAGGAATGTATTATGTATGTAAAACAAAAAAGGACATATACAAAATGTCCTTTTTACATTATTTCCTCATCCTTAACAGTCCTTGACAAGTAAAGCTACGTTCTCCGCAGTAGTATGCAATACAAATCTCTTCGTTCTTTGGCATACCTTGCATGGAACGTGCTATATACTTCTCTTCGTCCTTAACAGTCCTTGACAAGTAAAGCTACGTTCTCAATATGAGCTGTTTGTGGAAACATATCTACAGGCTGTACTTCAATAGTCTTATATCCTTGTTCCTCTAATATCTTTAAATCTCTGCCTAAAGTACTTGGATCACAAGATACATAAACAACCCTCTCTGGTCTAGTCTTACCAATAGCTTCTAGTAATTTTATATCGCATCCTTTTCTTGGTGGGTCAACAACTATTACATCAGCTTCAATTCCTTTACTAATTAACTCTGGAATAACCTCCTCTGATTTCCCCACAAAAAATTCTGCATTATTTACACTATTTAACTTTGCATTTTCTTTAGCATTAACTATAGCCGGCTCTATTATTTCAACCCCATAAACCATCTTTGCTTTTTGCGATAAAAATAAAGTTATTGTTCCTGTACCACAATATGCATCAAATACAACCTCTTCACCGCTTAAATTTGCAAATTCAAGTGTTTTGTTATATAGCACTTCAGTTTGTATTGGATTAACCTGAAAGAATGATAAAGGAGATATATTAAACTTAAAGTCCCCTATGTAATCCTGAATTGTATCTGACCCATATAAATTTATACACTCTGCACCTAATATTACATTTGTATTCTTACTATTTATGTTTAAAACAATACTCTTTATTTCTTTAATATTTTCAATAATTAACCTCTTAAATTCCTCTATATGAGGTATGTCTTTTTTAGTTGCAACTAAAACAACCATAACATCTTTAGTTTTAAATCCTCTCCTAATCATGATATGCCTTAATATACCATTAGGATTGAATTCTCCATCTATAGTTACTGGCTCTAAGTTATACTTTTTTATCCATTGCTTTGTTAATATTGCTACTTTATCAGCTACCTCATCTTGAATTAAACAAGTATCTATATCTATAATATTGTGACTTCTCGGTGCATAAAAACCAACTACAACCTCACCATTTACTTTTCCAATTGGTAGTTGTACTTTATTTCTATATCTATATGGATTAGTATCCATCCCTAAAGGATAACTTACTATATCTTCTGATAAACCACCAATCTTACTTATACAATCTTTAACTCTTTCCCACTTAAAATCTAATTGTTTTTTATAACTCATGTGCTGTATAGAACATCCACCACATCTTTTGTAATATATACACTTCTCTACTTCTCTATCTAATGATGGTGCTATTATTTCTTCTATTTTTCCATAAGCATAACTTTTTTTAACTTTAATTATCTTAACTCTAACCTTTTCTCCAGTAAGTGCTCCCGAAATAAATATTGGATAACTATCTATCTTTGCTATCCCTTCTCCTTCATATCCTTGAGCTACTATATCTAAAACATATTCTTTATTCTTTTCAACCACAAAAATCACCTTTCGTTTACCTAATTCCAATAAATTATATCATATAATAATAGCTCAAGTCCTTTATTATTCAACAAATGTTTCACATAAGGTTTCTCTTGGTTCTGAAGCTTTATCTCCTCTTATTGCTATATCTAAAGCTTCGCACTTTCCATTTCCATTGTAAAAACAACGAATAGCATGACACCCTACATTAGGACTCATTTTTATCTCATCATTTGAAGAAAAAATTTGCATAAGCTCTCCCATATAATTAGTATTTGTAACTGCTGCTGTAAATTGTTCACCTATTGAATCTTCTCTAAAGCTACTACAAAATGTTTCTGTGCTAGTATTTGCATCAGTTCCTTCTACTAATATATTTTCTGCTTCACACAAACCTCCTTCATTATGAACACAAGTCCTGGCTGTACAACTTAATCTTGTCATAATAATCTCCTCCAAATAAAATAAATTTCATTTATGCTATAGAATAGTATGCTCTTTTATATAAGAATTTATTTATTTTTTCATATGCTTATCTATAAAACGGTTATTCTATCAGTATTATGGCAAATAGATTTCTTTTAGAATTTATTAAATAAAAATTTATTCATCTACTCATCTTTACTATGCACATTTATTTCTTTATATATTTATATATTGGGGGGCTAATAGTTCATTAGCCAAAAAATCTATTCAACACCGTATTTTTACTATAACTTCTTAAGAACTTATATTTTTTCATATAAAATTTTTCAATGTAAAAAGATTACTCTCCCAATCTTTTTTCATATATCTATTCTTTTTCTATGGATAAAATATTGCAGCCCCTTTTGTATTGACTATAAGTATACAGCCTCCTGCTCATATTCATATTTCTTTACACTTTTATTAAAGAACTAATCTACAAAAATAATACCTTTTTAAAATAAAACAACTAGATTAGAATTTTAATAAGCAAAGATATTAAGAAGATTTATATAAAAATATTGGGATATTTATTTTGCTCGTTCAGTCGCAAGCTTCAAGTAGACTATATATCAATCGATTTTTTTCGCCCATATACATTTGCAAAGCTTGCCTGTGAAAAATCTCGCATGTACATATATTTTATTTTTATCCTTTAGGAACTAATAAGCTTTAGTAACATCAAAATACTGAAGTTATCCATAATTTAATTGAAGCTATAGTTTCCTAAAAAATAAAAAAAGCACCCTTTCGGGTGCAAATACAGAATCAGTTGCCATTTAATTCCATATTTCAATTATGCCTAACTTCTGCTGATATTATACATTATATCCTAATATATGGATGGCTATTTGTAAACTTTTTGTTAATATTAACTATTTGTATTAAAAAATAATAATACCTTTGATTTATAACTAATTAAAATTTTATACTTTTCTAGAAGTTAAAAAAACAGAGCATTGATAATTTCAATGCTCTATTTTATATATTATTCTACTACGCTTATCTTCATTAAGTTAGTAGCTCCAACCTTATCAACTGGAACTCCAGCAGCTATAACTACTGTTTCACCCTTATTAACGAATCCATTCTTTTCAGCTATTTCAACTGACTTATCCATCATTTCATCTGTAGATTCTACTCTATCAGCAACTATTGGATATACTCCCCATGAGAATGCTAATGACTTAGCAACCTTTTCACATGGTGTTACAGCAATAATTGGACATTCTGGTCTACATTGAGAAATTCTTCTAGCAGTTGCACCACTTTGAGTTGAAGAAATTATAGCTGATGCTTGTAATTCATTTGCAGCATTACATGCAGCTCTTGAAATAACCCCTCCAATAGCTGGTATATGTTTCTTAGCTTGTGATACAGCTATTTCATAATCTAATTGCTTTTCTGTTTCTGTAGCAATTCTAGACATTGTTTGAACAGCTTCTACTGGGTAAGTACCGTTAGCACTTTCTCCTGATAACATTATAGCATCTGTACCATCTAAAATAGCATTAGCTACGTCTGAAACTTCTGCTCTTGTTGGTCTTGGGTTTCTAATCATTGAATCTAGCATTTGAGTTGCAGTTATTACTGGCTTACCTACTGCATTACACTTTTCAATAATCATCTTTTGAACTGCAGGTACTTTTTCTATTGGAATTTCAACACCTAGGTCTCCTCTAGCAACCATTATTGCATCAGAAACTTCTAAGATTGAATCAATGTTATCTACACCTTCTTGGTTTTCGATCTTTGAACAGATCATGATGTGTTCTCCACCATTTTTGTTTAATAACTCTCTTATTGCAACAACGTCAGCAGCTTTTCTGATGAAAGATGCAGCAATCATTGTTACTCCAATTTCACAACCGAACTTTAAGTCTGCTTCATCTTTAGCAGTTAAAGCTGGTAGCTTAATTGATACTCCAGGAACATTAACTCCCTTATGAGTTCCAACTAATCCAGTATTGTTAACAACACAGTGAACCTTATTTCCTTCTACAGACTTAACAGTTAATCCAACTAAACCATCATCTATAAGAATAGTGTCTCCTGCTTTAACATCGTTAGCTAATCCTGCATAAGTTACTGAGCACTTTGTTGTATCTCCAATAACTTCTTCACCTGCATATATAGTAAAGTCTGTACCTAATTGTAATTCAACTTTGTTTGGTTCAAACTTACCTGTTCTTATTTCAGGTCCTTTTGTATCTAAAATAATAGCAATTTCCTTATTGTACTTCTTAGCTAATTCTTTAACTTTATTGATTCTTCCAGCATGTTCTTCATGATCTCCATGTGAGAAGTTATGTCTTGAAGCATTCATACCTGCTTCTATAATCTTCGATAATACCTCTTCGTTTTCACTAGCTGGTCCTATAGTACATACCATTTTAGTTTTTCTCATGTAAATAACACTCCTCTTTAATATTTTTTCCTCTATTAATATTAAAATATAAAATATTAACTAATTATTTTGATAAGACTTCTGCAATATCGTATAACTTTTCGTCAAACTTTCTTTCTATTGCTAATGCTTCGTCTATATCATCATCGATTATTTCGTTATTTCTTATACCAATAACTCTTGAAGTCTTCCCTTCCATTAGTACCTCTACAGCTTTCGCACCCATTTTTGATGCTAAAACTCTATCATAAGCACTTGGGCTTCCACCTCTTTGAATATGTCCTAAAATAGTAGCTCTTGTTTCTATTCCAGTAACATCTTCTACTTCTTTTGCTAATTCAAAAGCTCCACCTATTCCTTCTGCTAAAAGTACTAAGTTGTGCATTTTTCCATTAGCTTTTCCTTCAAGAATTGTTCTGCATAATTCATTTTTATCGAAATCTTTTTCTGGAACAACTATAGCTTCTGCTCCTCCTGCAAGTCCTGCATATAATGCAAGGTCTCCACAATGTCTTCCCATTACTTCTACTATTGAAACTCTTTCATGAGAAGTGGATGTATCTCTTATTTTATTTATTGCGTCTAATACTGTGTTTAATGCTGTGTCAAATCCTATTGTATAATCTGTGTAAGCTAAATCGTTGTCTATTGTTCCTGGTAATCCTACTGTTTTTACTCCTAACTTAGATAAAAGCTTGGCTCCTGTAAAAGATCCATCTCCTCCAATTACTACCAAAGCATCTACTCCATAAGCTTGAAGTATCTTAACAGCCTTTTTTCTAACCTCTTCTTGTTTAAACTCTGCACATCTTGCTGTTCTAAGGATTGTACCACCTCTTTGGATTATATCTGATACAGAGGTTCTATTCATGTTGAATAACTCACCATTTATTAACCCTGCATATCCTCTTTGAACTCCCATTACTTCTAATCCGTTAGCTAACGCTGTTCTTACTACGGCTCTTATAGCAGCATTCATGCCTGGTGCATCGCCACCACTTGTTAAAATAGCTATCTTCTTCATATTTGTTCCTCCTTACACACCACCGGGACTACTTAAGTCCCACACATACTAAATTTAACCACATATTAATGACCGTATTTAATTGTACAAAAGTTTTGTCTTTTTATCAATGCAATTAACTCAACTTTTCATACTTAGTTTATAGAATTTTGTCGTTTTATCTAAATTTACAATACTATTATACCCTAGCAAAGCTTAATTTATAAACCTTTTTAAAATATTTCACGATTTGATTTTTGTAATATTTTTCATTTGCATTTTTGTTAATATCACTATAAATTTTCAACATTTAATTATAAATCCACTACTTTTATTATTACTTTTTTAACATTTTATCTTTATATTATACTTTAACATTAAAAAAAAGCCATATTAGCACAAAATTTTAATGCTAATACAGCTTTTTAGACTATCCTTCTATAAGTTTAACATTTTCTTCTCCGAAGTGATTTTTTAAATTTTCTATAACTTCATCATCTTCATTTATCCATTTATCTTTAGATAATCTATAATTTTGCCTTTTTTCTGCATCAAATAAATATATAGGAGTATTTCCCAAGTAATCTCCTATGATATTTTTTATAACATTACTAGCTTCTCTTATTGCCCCTTTATCCTTAACTCTTATATAAAGTTTGTTACCATTAATTTTTTCTAATCCCTCTATGTTTTCACATATAATTTTAGGTAACTCATCTTCCTTTATACTTACTCTACCTTTTAATTTTACTAAGGTATCCTCTTTTATTATATCTCTAAGTCTATCTAGAGCTTTAGGGAACACTATTACTTCTATAGTACCAGTTAAGTCCTCCAACTTTAAGAAAGCCATCATGGTGTTGTTTCTTGTTACTTTTTGATTAACTTCTGTTAGTATACCACCAACTATTACTGTATCATTATCATTAATTATAGGTTCTTCACTAATCATGCTTTCATCTAACTCGGCATTTATACTCTCTAAGAATATTTCATATGATTTTTCTATAGTTTCAATGGTAGTTGATGTCTGTAACTTTAAGCTTTGTTTATATTCATCTAATGGATGACCTGATAAATATAAGCCTGTCATCTCCTTCTCCATCAAAAGAATATGTCTTTTATCAAACTCTTTTATATTTGGAAAAACAATCTTTGGAATATCAATAGCGTCCTCAGCTAAGCCAAAAAGACTCATTTGACCATCAATATTTCTCTTTCTTTCATTAGATGCACCATCCATAACTTTTTCAAATACAGCCAATAGTCTTGATCTAAATACTTTAAATCCATCTAATGCACCTGCTTTAATTAAGCTTTCTATAGCTCTTTTATTAACTGCTGTAAGATCAATTTTATCTATTAAATCTTCTAAGGATGTGAATTTTCCTTTTTCTTTTCTTGATTTAACTATACTTTCTACAACGTTCCACCCTACATTCTTAATAGCTGCTAAGCCAAATCTAATACTATCACCTTTAACAGTAAACTTTGAATAGCTCTCATTTATGTCTGGTGGTAAAACTTGAATTCCTTGACTTTCTGCAAACTTTATATAATTAGATACTTTTTCTGCTGTACCCATAACAGAATTAAGCATGGCTGCTATAGTTTCAACTGGATAATATCTCATTAAATAAGCCGTTTGATATCCTACTACAGCATAAGCAGCAGCATGACTCTTATTAAATGCATAAGATGCAAAATCCATCATTGTATCAAAAATCTTATTACCTGCTTCTTCACTAATTCCATTTCTAACACAGCCTGGAACTTCAACATGACCATTTTCATCTGTTATTCCATATATAAAGTTCTTTCTTTCCTCTTCCATTACCTTATGTTTCTTCTTAGACATGGCTCTTCTAACCATATCACTTCTACCCATAGAATATCCGCCAAGCTTTCTAACTATCTCCATAACTTGTTCTTGATATACCATTACTCCATATGTAACATCTAATATATCTTCAAGTTCTGGCACTATATAATTAACTTTATCAGGATTATTCTTACACTCAACATATCTTGGTATTTCTGACATTGGACCTGGTCTATATAACGAAATTCCCGCAATTATATCCTCTAAACTATCTGGTTTTAATTCCTTCATAAAGGAAGTCATACCTGCTGATTCTAACTGGAATACACCTGCTGTTTTCCCTTCACCAAGCATCTTATAAACTTTTTCATCTTCAAAATTTATTTTATCTAAATCAATATCTACCCCTTGGTTCTCTTTTATCATCTTTACTGCATCATTCATTACAGTTAATGTTCTAAGCCCAAGGAAATCCATTTTTAATAGCCCCAATTCTTCTAAAGTTGTCATACCAAACTGAGTTACTATCATTTCTTCATTCTTTTGTAGTGGTACATATTCAACTAATGGCTTTGATGCAATTACTACACCAGCTGCATGAGTTGAAGAGTGCCTTGGAAGTCCTTCTAAGTCTTTACTAACATCTATAAGAGCTCTTACCCTATCATTAGTGTCATATTCATTCTTAAGCTCTGGGTTTAACTCTAATGCTTTATCTATTGTAATTCCAAGCATAGTAGGAATCATTTTAGATATTTTATCTACTTCTGCATAAGGATAATTCATTGCTCTTCCTACATCTCTTATACATGCTCTTGGTGCCATTGTTCCAAATGTTATAATCTGCGAAACATTATCTACTCCATACTTTTCTACAACATAGTCTATAACTTCTTGTCTTCTTTCATAACAGAAGTCAGAATCTATATCTGGCATACTTACTCTTTCAGGGTTTAAGAATCTTTCAAATAGTAAGCTATATTTTATAGGGTCTATTTTAGTTATCCCAAGAGTATATGCTACTATAGATCCAGCTGCTGATCCTCTTCCTGGACCTGTTGGTATTCCATTTTCATTAGAGAATCTTATAAAATCCCAAACGATTAAGAAATAATCAACATACCCCATTTGTTTAATAATACCAAGCTCATATTCTAATCTATCCACATATTCTTTAGCTTTTTTACTTTTATCCACAATTAAATTAACATCTTGGTAATTTAATTCTTTATTTCTTAAGCTTTCAAATACATCATATCTTTCTATTAAACCTTTATAGCATGTTTCTTTTAAATACTCATATGGATCAGTTCCTTCTGGAAGTGGAAACTTTGGCAACTTAGATTCATGAAATTTGTAATCATAATTACACTCTTCAGCAATCTTTATAGTATTCTCTAAAGCTTCTGGTATGTACGAAAACATATCCCACATTTCTTCTGGGGATTTAAGATAAAATTGATCTGAAGGATATCGTCTTCTATTTTCATCTTCTACTGTTTTACCTGTTTGAATACACATTAATATATCATGTGATTTTGAATCCTTTTGATTTATGTAATGTACATCATTTGTAGCAACTAAAGGTATTCCTGTCTCTTTAGATATTTTTATGTTAGTTTCATTTACTTTTCTCTGTTCATCCATTCCATGATTTTGAAGTTCTAAATAAAACCCCTCTTTAAATATATCCTTATATAGTAATGCAATCTCTTTTGCCTTATCATAATTATCTTTTAATATATTACTTTGTACCTCTCCACCTAAACAAGCACTTAAAGCTATAATCCCCTCACTATGCTTTTTTAGATATTCGTGGTCAACTCTTGGTTTGTAATAAAAACCATCTATAGATGCCTGTGAAACAATCTTCATTAAATTTTGATATCCAACTTCATTCTTCACAAGAAGTACTAAATGGTTAGTTGAATTTTCTTTATCCACTTGCTTTATATACATTGATTTGCTTGCAACATATACTTCACATCCTAGGATAGGCTTTATACCTTGATCTACAGCTTGCTTATAGAATTCCACACAACCATACATAACTCCATGGTCGGTGATAGCTATGCTATCCATGCCCAATTCCTTAGCTCGCTTTATAATTTTAGAAACCTTTCCCGAACCATCTAATAAACTATATTCCGTATGAAGATGAAGGTGGCAGAATTTCTTTTCCCCCACACTTTCACTTCCTTTCTATTCACTAGCTCTTAATTCTTCAGCTATTTTTTCAATTTTTCTTAATCTATGATTTACTCCTGACTTTCCAACTGGTGGATCTAACATTTCTCCAAGTTCTTTTAAAGATTCATCAGGATAATTTAGTCTTAATTCTGCAATTTCCCTTAAATTCTTAGGAAGTCTTTGTAAACCTATTTGTGATTGAATAAGTTTTATACTTTCCACTTGCCTTACAGCTGCATTAACTGTCTTAGATAAATTAGCAGTTTCACAATTAACCAATCTATTTACGTTATTTCTCATTTCCTTCATTATTCTTATATTTTCAAGTTCTAGAAGACAAGAATGAGCCCCAATTATATTAAGTAAATCTACAATTTGCTCCCCTTCTTTTATATAAATGATATAAGAATTTTTTCTTTGGATAACTTTTGAATTTAATCCATAACTATTTATAAGTTTTGACAAGTCTACTGCATATTCTTCGCTATGAGTTACAAATTCTAGATGATATGTCTTCTCTGGATTGCTTATACTACCACCGCCAATAAAAGCACCTCTTATATAAGCTCTTCTTTCTTCATCATCCTTTACCATTTCATCCTCTATCCTATAGTTAATACTCATAACGCCATCAATTTCTCGTAATATACCCGTTTCCTTAAGAAGATTTCTCACACCCATCTCTTCATCAATAACAACCATATATATATTATTCTTTTTTAGAGAATTACTCTTTTTAACCATTAACTTAGAATGTATATTAAAATTATCTTTTAATAATGTAAATATTAATCTCGCACTCCCAGGATTCTCTGTAGTTATTCTAAATGTTATACCTTTTCCACTAAATCCTATAGTTCCACTTACCTTCATAATTGCAGATATTTGTGCTAATGCTTCAGACTTCGTTATATCTACATATCTACAAATTTCTCCTTTTACTTTTGATGAAAATGACATATGGTATTTCTCCTTTTATCTAAAAAACTATTATTTTATAATATTTAATTATAACATAAATTAATACTATAAACGACATAAGAAAAGAACTACCTTTACTTGGTAGTTCTTACAATCCAATGTCCTTATTAATTTTTTCTCTATCCTTAATTCTTTGTGATAAATACATATACTCAATAATTTTCTTTCTATCATACAATAACTTTTTCTCCATTATTGTATCAGCTAAAATCTCTGCAAGCTTATCTGCATTATGCTTAACAGTTCCATTTTTTATTTTTATTAAATCATCACAAATAACTTCTACACTTAAATCTTTTAATTTATCTATATCTAACTTAGCCAATGTAGAACCTTCTTCTAAATATCTACTTTTTATTTCTTCAGATATTTCTCCACTGTTAGCTATTACATAATCAACGATCTCTTTACCACCATATTTTTTTATTATTTTAACATGATCAGATACATCAAAATTATCTGTTTCTCCTGGTTGAGTCATTATATTTGAAACATATATTTTTATAGCATCACTCTTTCTTACACTATTGCTAATCTTTTTTACTAAAAGGTTAGGAATTATACTAGTATATAAGCTTCCAGGACCTATTACAATTGCATCTGCTTCTTTTATAGCATCTAAAGCGTCCTTTAAAGGCTCTGCATTTTCTGGATTTATCATAAGCTTTTTTATTTTAGACTTTTGATTTAATGCCTCAACAGGAATTTGTGATTCTCCTATAACCTTATTTCCATTTTCAAGTATTGCTTCAAGTTGCATATCGTCTAAAGTTACAGGTAAAACTTTTCCTGTAACCGCTAATACCGAACTCATCTTTTGAACTGCATCTTCAAAATTATCTGATATACCATCCATAGCAGCTAAAAATAAATTACCAAAGCTTTGTCCTTTCAAGGTTCCATCTTTAAATCTATATTGCAATAAATCTTCCATAAGAGGTTCTGTATCTGCCAATGCTAATATACAGTTTCTTATATCTCCTGGTGGTAGAATTCCCAAGTCTTCTCTTAATGTTCCCGAGCCTCCCCCATCATCTCCTACAGTAACAATGGCCGTAATATTAGATGTATAATACTTAAGTCCTCTTAACATTGTAGACAAACCAGTTCCTCCACCAATTACTACAATTTTAGGACCCCTTACAAGTAATCTTTTTTCATAAATCATACTTTCAATTTTTTTACTGTCTAATGAAACTTTAATATACCCTTTATTAACAAGTACAATTATTGACTTCATTGCCTCTGTAACCGAAATATATATTACAAATAAACCTGATAAGTTTAAAAATATATAAAACATTTTATAGTAAAAATCATAAAGTCTCTTTGTAACTAATTCTGTAAAACCAAAGGCTATTAATAATATACCAAATACCCCAAATACAACCCATCTCTTAACCTTAATTCCAGGCTTTAACCAGTCTGAAAACCTCATAGTTTCTTTACTCCTTTATGTAGGTCTTCACTGATATCTCTATGTTCTATTCTTGAGTCAAAGCTATCATTAAGTAATTGTTCATGTATTGCATTAGCTATTGCAACTGAACGATGTCTTCCACCTGTACATCCAATAGATACTATAAGTTGTCTTTTCCCCTCTTTTATATAATTAGGTATTAAAAATCTTAACATATCTTCTAATTTTTCAATAAAGCCTTGGGTTTCTTTTTGATCTAACACATATTTTTTTACTGGTTCATCACTACCAGAATACTTCTTTAATTCTGGTATATAGAATGGATTGGGAATAAACCTAACATCAAACACCAAGTCAGAATCTACAGGAATACCATATTTAAAACCAAAGCTTAATATAGTTATAGATAACTGCTTCTCTGGTGATTTAACATCTCCATAATACTCATTTATCTTTTCTCTTAAATCTCTTATAGCGTATTTTGAAGTATCTATTATAATATCTGCTCTATCTTTTACTTCCCTTAACTTATTTCGTTCTTCACTAATACCTGTTAATACTCTTCCTTGCGGTGCTAGAGGATGGCTTCTTCTAGCTTCTTTAAATCTTTTCACTAGAATTTCATCAGAAGCATCTAGAAATAATATTTCGTATTTAAACTCACTAGATTTTAAATACATTAATGATTCAAATAAATCATCAAAGAATACGCCTCCTCTTATATCTATAACCAAAGCCACCTTTTCAATATTACCAGAGTTACATGCTTCTGCAAATTTAGGAATAAGCCTTGGTGGTAAATTGTCTACACAAAAATAGCCCATATCTTCTAAGCTTTTAGTAGCTTCAGTTTTTCCTGCTCCTGATAATCCTGTAACTATTACAAATCTCATACTTTACCTCCTACTAAACCTTACTATTTACACCTATTATATCACACATCAAATGGTATTAACCTATAATAACTGCACAAAACATTTATTTAACAAAAGGTGTATTAGAATGAGAAAGTCATTCCAATACACCTTTCAAAAAGAAGATTTCACCTACTTAAATTTCTTTTCGTAAACATTGTAAGCTATCACTGCTAACGCAGAGCAACCAATTAGTATTGCACTTAAACAACCTACTGTCATAGCCAATCCTCCTACTTAATGTTAAGATAGGCCCCTTTAATGTATCAACTATATATTAAAGGAGGTGCTCTATAGATTTATAACATTCTAGATTGACCACAAATGAAATCTTCCTTATTCATTTTACTTTTATATACTTAATAATAGAACTCTTTAATTAATACTCTTTTCTTTTTATCTTCTCATCTATACTAGAATTTAAACTACTCCATCTTGTTGAAGCAATTATAATTAATATTAATCCTATAAATGAGCCAACTCTTCCTGCAAAATAAATAAGACCTGCACAAACAAAACATGCTATTGCCAATAAAATCATCCCATTACCAAAATCACTTGCCACCTTATCCCTATTTTTTATCTTTCTTAACCTTTCTTCATTAATAGAAGAAATAGAATCTATTTTCTTAGATACCTTAATTCTCAATCCAAACATTAATAAACCTAACCCTATAATTGCAAATATAATAACACCAATCATTTATATCTCCCCTTCCTTTATTTAACTATTATATCACTTGCATTTAATCATTTAAATAAAAAAGGTGGGAGATATTTATTTTCCTTGTTCTATCCTAAGGTCCAAGTCACATTAAAACAAATATCTCCCACTAATACTAAATGTAAAGAAATAAAGAGAGCCTATCCAAAGGCTCCCTTTATCTATATTTCCCTCTATTTGTCTTCTCCAATTATTCTTACTTCAGTATGAAGTTCCACTCCAAATTGCTTTTTAACTTCATTTTGAACATGGGCTATTAAATTTAATACATCTTCTGCTGTTGCACCATCTTTATTGATAACAAAACCAGAATGTTTTTCAGATACAGCAGCTCCTCCTAGTGATGCTCCCTTTAATCCTGCATCTTGAATAAGTTTACCTGCAAAATATCCCTCTGGTCTCTTAAACGTACTACCTGCTGATGGATATTCTAAAGGCTGTTTAGACTCTCTTTTTTCTGTAAGTTCATTAACTCTTTCTCGTATCTTTTCTTTATCTCCCTTAGTCAACTCAAAAGTTGCACTTATTACTACTAAATTATCCTTCATAACTTTAGATGTTCTATATCCTAGTTCAAGTTCTTCTTTAGATAATACCTTTATGTTTCCATCCCTATCTAACACTTCAGCTTCTTTTATTACATTCTTAATTTCACCATCATAAGCTCCAGCATTCATAAATACAGCACCACCTACAGAACCAGGGATACCACATGCAAATTCAAATCCTGTCAAAGAATTTTCTACTGCCTTCTTAGATACATCTTCTAAAAGAGTACCACTACTAGCCTTTATTATATTACCATTTACTTCTATAGATAATAAATTGCTTAATTTTATAACTACTCCTCTAATTCCACCATCTTTAACTAACAAGTTAGAACCATTTCCTATTATAAAATAAGGAATATTTTCGTTCTTACATATTTTTAAAGTTTCCACTACTTGGCTTACCTTTGATGGAATCAATAATATATCCACTGGTCCACCAACCTTAAAATGAATATGATTGCTCATATTTTCATCTATCTTTATCTCAGAATCATCATATATCTTCTTAAAACTATCTATATACTTTAAATATTGATTCATACTACGCTCCTTAAAAGTATTCTCAAAAATAATCTTTAAATAGTATAAAATAATATCAACTATTTAACAAGTTACAACTTCTTAACCTTATATTTTTTTATTATATCATATTAAGTATAAAATGTTACTTCTGATTGAAATAAGAATATATACTTTCAGCAGTTCTTCTATCTATTGTTGGCGTTTCTAATAATTCTTCTATAGTTGCTTTCTTTATATTATCCACGTTTCCAAACTTAGTTAGCAAGGCAATTCTTCTCTTCTCCCCAACATTAGGTATATCTTCTAATACTGAATGTAATGTTCTTTTATCTCTTAATGTTCTATGATATGTAATAGCAAACCTATGGACCTCATCTTGTATCCTTCTAATTAGTTGCATCAAATTAGAATTTCTATTTATTATAATTTCTTTATTATTATATATAATACCTCTTGTTTGGTGTTTATCATCCTTAACTAACCCACAAACATTTATATCTATATTTAATTCATTTAATACCTCTAATGCAACATTAACTTGACCTTTTCCACCATCCATCATAATCAAATCTGGAAAACTAGAAAACTTTCCCTTAGAAAAATCCAAATTTCTTTCTTGAATTTCCCTTATCTCCCTTAAACCATGCTCAAACCTTCTTGTTAATATTTCCCTCATACTATTATAATCATTAGCACCTTTTACAGTTTTTATTCTAAACTTTCTATAATCACTGCTTTTTGCTTTACCTTCTTCAAACACTATCATAGTTCCTACAGAATCTACACCTTGTATATTTGATATATCATATGCTTCAATTCTAAAAGGAGGTTCTTCTAAATTTAAAACTTCTTGAAGTTCACCTACAGAAACTCTATTAATTTCTTTCTCTTTTAATATTTTATCTTTGAATTGCTCCAAGGTTAGTTTCGCATTATCCCTAACCATTTGTAATAAATCTTTCTTTTCACCTTTTTGTGGTACCTTTATCCAAACCTTAGATTCTCTTTTTATAGTTAAAAATTCTTCTAATAGCTCTAAATCCTCTACTACAGGGACATAAATATTTTTAGCAATTTTTCCTGCTCCAGAATAAAAATTAATTATAAACTGACTTATTATTGTCTCATCACTTTCATCAGCTGTATTTTCTAACATAAAATGTTCTCTGCCAGTTATCTTACCATCTCTAAGGAAGAATACTTGAACACATGTGTCTTTTTCATCTTTATATAAATTAATGAAATCTTCATCCCCCTCAGTAACCCTAAACATTTTTTGCTTTTCAACTAAATTTTCAATAGCTAAAATTTTATCTCTAAGAGATGCAGCCTTCTCAAACTTCAGCTCCATAGATGCTTCTTGCATTTCATCTTTTAACTTCTTAAGTATACTTTTATCTTTACCATTTAAAATATCTAAAACTTCATCAATTATTTTATTATAATCCTCTTTTGATATATATCCACCACATGGTGACATACATCTTTTTATGTGATAATTCAAACAAGGCCTTGTAGGAGCCTCTCCTTCAACAATATTCTTCTTACAGGTTCTTATAGGAAATATCTTTCTAATTAGGTTAATGGTCTCATATACTGCAGTTACATTTGTATAAGGCCCAAAATATTTATTTCCATCCCTCACAAAGTTTCTCGTAACAAACACCCTAGGAAAATCTTCATTCGTTGTAATCTTTATAAATGGATAAAACTTGTCATCTTTAAGTGCTATGTTATATTTAGGACTATACTTCTTTATTAGATTGCACTCTAATATTAAGGCTTCCATCTCTGTATCTGTTACTATATATTCAAACTCAGCTATGTTTTTTACCATAGATCGAACTTTTTCTGAGTGATTTTTTGAATTTTGAAAATATTGTCTCACCCTATTTTTAAGTATCTTAGCCTTACCAACATATATAACTTCTCCTAAGCTATTTTTCATTAAATATACACCTGGCTTATCAGGCAAAACTTTTAGTTGATATTCAAAATCAAATATTTTAACCACCTCCTAAATTTATTCTAACTCTTTTTATATTAGTGTTCTACATATTATTATTTATAACATTTATTTTATCTATAGCTTATTAATTTTTTAATATGAAAATATAATAAAATTAAAATTGTATATTTTCCTAGTATAAATAAAAAGAAGAAGATTAATTCTATAATCTTCTCCTCATTATTACTATTTTAATGCTGCTTTCATTACTGCCCCTGCAATTGGTGCAGCTGCTTCTGAACCATATCCTCCATTTTCAACTATAACAGCTACTGCTATTTTAGGATTATCTGCTGGTGCAAAACCTATAAACCAAGCATGAGGCTTTTGTAAATTACCATTACTATCTCTTTGATCAGCTGTTCCAGTTTTACCTGCTGCATTAATACCACTAAAATATGATCTATTTCCAAAGTTATTTTTAACCATATTAACCATATAGTCTTTTATTGTCCTTGCATCACTAGTAGGAAGTACCTGACCATACTTTTTATCTCCATACTTCTTTACTACATTCATATTTAAGTCTACTACTTGATTAACAAGCTTAGGTTCCATCATTACCCCATCATTAGCTATAGTACTTGCTACTAGAGCCATCTGTATTGGAGTTGAAACAATACTACTTTGACCTATACCTGATTGCGCTATCATACCTACTTCATAATTTTCTAGAGTAGGGAATTCACTTTTTGAAATTGAGAACCCTGTAGAAGGAATATCTTTATTAAATCCAAAATCTTCTGCTGTTTGTTTTAGAGTTTTATTTCCTAACTCTTGTGCTAAAGTACCAAACACTACATTACTAGAAACTTGGAAAGCTTTTTTTAAATCAATATTTCCATAAACTTTATTTTGACTGTTAGATAAAGATTGACCACCACCAAGCTCTATCTTTCCTTTATCTTCAAAAATTCTTTTTGTTATTCCATCAATATTTTCAAGGGCACTAGCTGTTGTTATAACCTTAAAAGTAGATCCAGGTGGATATTTACCTGAAGTAGCCCTATTTATAAGTGGGCTTCCTAAATCCTCTCCAGCATTAATTTTATTCATTACTGTTTCTAAATCGTTAGGATTATATGTTGGTTTTGATACCATTGCTAGTACTTCTCCAGTATTAGGATCTAAAGCAACTACAGCCCCTTTTCTATTTCCTAACGCATCGTAGGCAGCCTTTTGAACGTCATAATCTAATGTTGTTATAACTCCATTACCTACTTTATTTTCCTCTTTACTTCTATCTTTAAATGCTTCTTTTAATGATTCAAAACTTAAATCCTTAAAGAAATTTCTTAATCCAACTTGCACACTACTATATGTAGTTAGCTCTGTATCAAAAGTTTTTTCTAAACCTGATAAATCATACTTTTGACTGGCATAACCTAATGCGTGTACATATAAATCTCCGTATACATATTCTCTAGATTGAGTTAAAGTCCCTGTTCTTTCACTCTTAGTTAGTGCATTTTTATCTCTATCGTATATAGTTCCTCTAACAACTTCATTTCTCTTTGCCCATAATCTTTTATTTCCAGCATCAGCTGCTATATCAGGCGCCTTAAATGTTTGAAAATACGCTATATATGATATTAGAGCTACAAAGAAGAATAAAAATATTATCATTACTTTTTTTACACTATCTTTAAAATCATTCATCTTTAGCCCTCCTCTGAAACCTTTTGTAATAAACCTAAGGTAAAGAACATAGTTACCATAGAACTACCACCATAACTTACAAAAGGTAATGTTATACCTGTTAAAGGAATAACTGCAAATATACCGCCTACAATTACTAAAGCTTGACATGCAATCATTATACTAAATCCAACAGCAACTAATTGGGAAAATTTATCATCCGTTACAAATGCTATTCTTATCGCTCTATAAAACAGCAAGAAAAATATTATCAATATTCCTATTCCAAATATTATTCCAAACTCCTCACATATTGCTGCAAAGATATAATCACTTTCCTTTACAGGAACAAATCCTGGATATCCTTGTCCTAAGCCAGAACCAAGCATACCTCCAGAAGATATTGAATATAATCCTTGAGTTACTTGATAATATCCATATCCATTAGGATCTGCCCAAGGATTTCTCCATATATCAACTCTTGTTCTTACATGTGGGAACAGCTTATATGCTATACTTGACCCTAATGCAAAAAGACCAAGACATGTAAAGGCATACTTTTTCTTTGATGTAGCGATATACAATACTGATACTGATATTCCAAAGAATATTAATGCTGATCCTAAATCTCTCTGTAAAACTAAGCATCCTAAGAAAATCATTACTACTATAGCAGGCTGAATAAGCTGCTTAATATGTTCAAATCCCTTTTTCGTATTATCAAAATCCTTCAAAACTGATGCCAGATATATTACTAAAAATATCTTTCCAAACTCTGAAGGCTGAAATCCAAATTGCCCTAAGAATACCCAGTTTTTTGCTCCATTTAATTCTTTTCCCAATAATAAGGCCATAGGTGCAAAAATAAGAGTTGCTACTAGGTATATAGTTTTATATTTTGCAAAGCTCCTAATATTAGGTACAATTACAACTGTCAAAATATACACAATAATACCAACTATAAACCAAACTATTTGTTTTATAGCCAGTGATGTTTCTAGTCTATATAACATGGCTATTCCGATTACAGACAAAATTCCTGCAAAAATCAATAAAAATTTATCTCCATCTGGATAAAATCTTCTTATAACAAAATGTGAATATCCTATAACTAAACACAATGCTCCACCAATTATAAGTGCTTTTTTATCTATAGGATCAGATAATATAGCTAGATTACTAAAAAGGCCTATACATAAAATATAAGTAAGTATAAGTAACTTTCTTTCATCCTTTCGCATTTTCATATAATCACCTCTAACTCTTCCAGTTAACCTAATACCTTAAGCTTAGTTGTTCCTATTGTAACTATATCTTTGCTAAATAATTTGACCCTTCCATTAATTTTCTTATCATTAACGAAAGTTCCATTTGTACTATTTAAATCTTCAATTAACAACACATTGTTCTTAACAATTAGCTTTGCATGATTACCTGATACATGTAAATCTTGCAATATAATAGAGTTATCCTCTTTTCTCCCTATAGTTATAATACCTTTAACTGGAATTACTGAACCCTTCTTTAAGTTTCCTTCTTCACTAATTTCTATTACTTCCAACCCATGATTTTTCCTAGATTCTGAAGGTCTTCTTCTTCCGCCACCTTTAACATCTTTATACATTATCTTTAATGCTGAGTATATTAAAGAATATAATAAAATTATAAAAAAGATTCCAAATACTATGGCAGATAATTTCGTAAAATTCATAACTTCACCTCGAAAACTTTTCATATATAAGTAGATTATACAACAAAAGTTATATAAAACCATAATATTTATACTTAACTAAGAATAATTTAAGATTTATATCATCCTCTTTAGATACTTACCTGTATAGGATTCTTCACATTTAGCAACCTTTTCTGGAGTACCTTGAACAATTAAAGTACCTCCCTTATCTCCACCCTCTGGTCCCAAATCAATAATATAATCTGCACACTTAATCATATCTAAATTATGCTCTATAACTACAACTGTATTTCCTGCATCTACCAATCTTTGTAATATTTCAACTAATCGGCTTACATCATCTATATGTAAACCTGTTGTAGGCTCATCTAGTATATATAATGTTTTTCCTGTACTTCTTTTAGATAATTCATATGCTAACTTTATTCTTTGTGCTTCTCCTCCAGATAATTGGGTAGATGGTTGACCCAATCTTACATACCCTAGTCCTACGTCATATAATGTTTGTAACTTATTCTTTATCCTTGGTAAATTTTCAAAAAACTCTAGTCCTTCTTCCACTGTCATATTTAATATATCATCAATATTCTTACCTTTATATTTTACTTCTAAAGTTTCTCTATTATACCTCTTACCTTTACATACTTCACAAGGTACATATACATCTGATAAGAACTGCATTTCTATTTTTATTATTCCATCACCTGAACAAGCTTCACATCTTCCCCCCTTTACATTGAAAGAAAATCTACCTGGCTTATATCCTCTCATTTTTGCTTCAGTAGTATTAGCAAACAATTCTCTTATTATATCAAAAGTTCCTGTATATGTAGCAGGATTTGATCTTGGAGTCCTTCCTATAGGGCTTTGGTCTATATCAATAATTTTATCAATATTTTCATATCCCGTAATTTCTTTATGTGAGCCTACTGGATTTTTGCTTCTATTTACAATCTTATTTAATCCTTTATATAAGATTTCATTAACTAATGTACTCTTCCCTGATCCAGAAACCCCTGTAATCATTGTTAAAGTTCCTAACGGTATTGAAACATTTATATTTTTTAAATTATTTTCTTTTGCTCCTTTAATGGTAATCTTATTGCCATTTCCTTTTCTTCTTACCTTAGGAACATCTATTTTTTTCTTCCCACTCAAATATTGACCAGTAATTGATTTTTCATTATTTACTATCTCATCAAATGTTCCAGCTGCAACAATTTCCCCACCATGTTCACCAGCTCTTGGTCCAATATCTACAATATAATCTGCTTCTCTCATTGTATCTTCATCATGTTCTACAACTATAACAGTATTACCTACATCCCTTAAGTTTTTCAATGTAGCTATTAATTTATCATTATCTCTTTGATGAAGACCTATACTTGGTTCATCTAAAATATAAAGAACTCCCATTAAAGATGATCCTATTTGTGTTGCTAACCTGATTCTTTGTGATTCTCCTCCTGATAAAGTACCTGAATTTCTTGATAAATTTAAATAATCTAATCCTACATCTATTAGGAAATTTAATCTACTTCTTATTTCCTTTAATATTTGCTCACTAATAATTTTATTTTTCTCTGAGAATTCTATTCCATCTAAAAACTCTAATTCTTCTCTAATTGGCATACTTGTAAATTCATAAATATTTTTCCCACCAACCTTAACGGATAAGGCCTCTTTTTTCAACCTTGCTCCACTACACTTTGGACAATGATTATCGCTCATATATTGTTCGATTTCATTTTTCATCATATCTGAATTTGTTTCACTATATCTTTTAGTTAAATTATTGATTTCTCCTGGATATGAATAATTATATTCAGCAGTAACCCCTTCCTTTGTATAAGTAACATTAAGTTTCTTTCCCTTAGTACCATAAAGAATTACATCTACTATTTCCTTAGGTAAATCCTTTATTGGAGTATTAAGTGAAAAATCATATTCCTTACTTAAAGCTTGAAGTATTGCATAAGTCCAAGAGTCATCTTTTAACCTTCCAGCTCCCCAGCTTGAAATTGCCCCCTCCATAAGACTTAGACTTTTATCTGGTATTACTAAATCTGGATCTATTTCATATAGAGTTCCTAGACCATCACAATAATCACATTTACCAAATGGTGAATTAAAAGAAAATAATCTAGGAGCTAGTTCATCTATACTTATTCCACAATCAGGACAAGCAAATTTTTCACTAAATAATATATCATCATCTCCTATAACACTTACAAGTGCTAATCCTTCTCCTAGCTTTAAGGCTGTTTCTAAAGAATCTGTAAGCCTTCCCTCTATTCCATCCTTTATAATTATTCTATCTACTACTGCTTCTATATTATGCTTTATATTCTTCTCTAACTTTATTTCATCTTCTGATAAATCGTATATCTCTCCGTCTATTCTTGCTCTGACAAAACCATTTTTCTTTATTGTTTCTATTACTTTTTCATGATTCCCTTTTCTACCTCTTATAAGTGGAGATAATATTAAAATCTTAGTTCTATCCCCAAGAGACATTACTTTATCAACAATTTGGTCAACAGATTGTTGACTTATCTCTTTACCACACTTTGGACAATATGGTGTTCCAACTCTTGCATATAATAATCTTAAGTAATCATATATTTCTGTTATTGTACCAACTGTAGACCTAGGATTCTTACTTGTAGTCTTTTGATCTATTGATATAGCTGGTGATAATCCTTCTATATAATCAACATCAGGCTTATTCATCTGACCTAAGAATTGTCTTGCATAAGCAGATAGTGACTCTACATACCTTCTTTGCCCTTCTGCATACAATGTATCAAAAGCTAAAGATGATTTTCCAGAACCTGATAGCCCTGTAAATACCACTAACTTATCTCTTGGAATTTCTAAATCAACATTTTTAAGATTATGTACTCTAGCTCCCTTAATTACTATTTTATCTATCATACTCTTGTCCCCTCTTCATTTTATATATATATTCTGTCCATATTAAACTTAACCAATCTGCGAACGTAAGTTCCTATTATTGTATTTTAAACTTTATATTTATTCTTGTCAATTATTGAGAAGAATATGAAAAAAACATAATAAAATCATTTTTTCTAAGCTGTTTATACTTTCCTATACATTAAAAAAATGCTATGACACCTGTCATAGCATTAATACTACTTTGCAATTTTGCCATGTATATTTATAGTAACATTCTCATCTTTATCATTTCTCAATAATAATATATTTTCTTCATAATCATCACCATATAAATCTGTATTATTAATATAATATCTGTCATCTAATTCTAATAATAACTTTCCCTTTTGTGAATATACTTTTGTATTGGTATTATCACTTTTAGACAGTATTATAAAATCCCCATAAAACTGAACTATTACTTCATTTAAATCTTCAATTTTATTCCCCATCTTACCTACTAAATATTCATGCTCGTTGCTACTTAATACATTTATTTCTCCGTACCACTCATTTACATCGGTATATCCTAACTCAGTATAATTAGCTATTATATTTCCTTTATTATCAATACAGACTATTTCATACTTACTTCCATTGTATATCTCCCCATAACTTATTCCATTGATAACCTTATTAACGAAATCTACTTCTGCTTCAAAAACTATATTTCCCTCATAATCCATAAATCCACATTTATTATTTCCGCTACGGAATATTACTCCATCTTTTTGATACCTTATAATATCTCTTTCATCAATAGGTAAGTTTATCTTTTTACCTGTGTTATCAATCAAATAATAATTTTCATCATCACTACACAAGAAATATTTATTTTCATAGGACCTTATATAGTCAAATCCACTGTTAACTAGCTTTTTACCATTCTTCCCAATAAGATAATAATTATCTTTATCTTTAACAATAGCTACTCCATTAATAAAATCCTCACAGTACTCATATTTAGCTTTAACTAATATATTGCCTCTAGCATCAATGTATCCGTACTTATTTCTTTTCTTATAAGTTGCTATGCCATCAACAAAATTGCTAACATAAATATCTTCATCTATTTCACATATTTTTTCCCCATCATAGTCAATTAAAACACTTTTACCATTTTCTTCAGCCATAGCATAACCACCACAAAATGGTCTAGCATAATAATAGGCATTATCAAATATGTAATTTCCATCCTTTGAAATGTACCTATATCTATTATCCTTTTCTACTAATCCTATACCTTCGCTAAAAATTGTAGCATTATCAAATTTAGCTTCTATAACTACATTCATGTTTTCATCTACATATCCCCATTTTTTATTCTCTGCTTGATATGGATAGTACTTAACATCCTCATACTTTAAAACTACTTCTTCAATCTCTACATATACTTCTTCTTCCTCCTCTTCTTCACTAGAGAACCAACTTAAAATTTTATTAAAATCAGGTAAAGATATGCTACTATCTTTTGATAACCTAATTCCTATTGTAGTAAATACCCCAATTATAGAAATTATTAATACTACAATAATAGAAAACACTATAACTTCATTTTTCCTTTTCAAAAGCCCCTTCTCCTCTTACCACCTTATTATTTTTTTAATTGCTCTATCATATCCCTCAATTGAGCAGCTCTTTCAAATTGTAAGTTCTTAGCTGCATCCATCATTTCTTCTGTATACTTTTTAATAAGCTTTTCTTTTTCCTTTTTACTCATTTTTTCTTCAGCTTTATATTCAACTGCTTCTTCAGCAACTTTTGTGGCTTCTATTACATCTCTTACTTCCTTTAATATTGTCTTTGGCGTTATTCCATGTTCCTCATTATATTGTTCTTGTATTTCTCTTCTTCTATTAGTTTCCTTTATAGCTCTATCCATAGATCTAGTAATATTATCTGCATACATTATTACCTTACTTTCAGAATTTCTAGCTGCCCTTCCTATTGTTTGTATCAATGATGTTTCAGATCTTAAGAACCCTTCTTTGTCAGCATCCAAGATAGCTACTAATGCTACTTCTGGAATATCTAACCCTTCTCTTAAAAGATTTATACCTACTAAAACATCATATTCACCTAACCTAAGTTCCCTTATTATTTTCATTCTTTCTATTGTTTCAATATCAGAATGCATGTATGTTGTTTTTATTCCTAACTCTGTTAGATACTTAGTTAAATCTTCTGCCATCCTCTTAGTTAAAGTAGTTATTAAAGTTCTAAATCCTTTTTCTGTAGTCTTCTTAATTTCAGCATACAAATCATCAATCTGACCTTTTATTGGCCTTATAATTATTTCAGGATCTATCAATCCTGTTGGTCTAATTATTTGTTCTGCTATAACAGATGAATTATCTAACTCATATTGGCTTGGTGTAGCACTTACATAAACAACCTGATTTATTTTCTTTTCAAATTCTGGAAACTGAAGAGGCCTATTATCATATGCACAAGGTAACCTAAAGCCATAATCCACCAAGGTATTTTTTCTTGATCTATCTCCAGCATACATTGCCCTTACTTGAGGTAGGGTTACATGACTTTCATCAATAAACATTAGATAGTCATCTGGGAAATAATCTAGTAATGTTTTAGGTGGAGTCCCAGGATCCCTTGAGTCTAATATTCTTGAATAATTTTCTATTCCACTGCAATATCCCATTTCTCTCATCATTTCTATATCAAAATTTGTTCTTTGTCTTAATCTTTGTGCTTCCAATAATTTATCTTGAGCATTCAACTCCCTTAATCTTTCTTCAAGTTCATCCTCAATTCTACTAATTGCTTTTTCTAATGTTTCCTGTGATGTAGCAAAGTGCGACGCAGGGAATATAGCAACATGCTCCCTATCACCAAGTATATTTCCTGTAAGCACATCAAATTCACGTATTCTATCAATTTCTTCACCAAAAAATTCTACTCTTATTCCTTTATTAGAAGAAGAAGCCGGAATTATATCTAAAGAATCCCCTCTAACTCTAAATGTTCCTCTCTTAAAATCTATATCATTTCTTTCATACTGTATATCTATTAATCTTCTTACTATTTCATCCCTATCTTTTTCCATTCCTGTTCTTAAACTTACAGTTAATTTCTTGTATTCATCTGGATTACCAAGTCCATAAATACAGGACACTGAGGCAACTATAATTACATCCCTTCTCTCAAATAAAGCAGATGTAGCAGAGTGCCTTAACTTGTCTATCTCATCATTAATTGACGCATCTTTCTCTATAAATGTATCTGTTTGAGGAACATAAGCTTCTGGTTGATAGTAATCATAATATGATACAAAATATTCAACTATATTATCAGGAAAAAATTCTTTAAATTCTGAACATAGTTGAGCCGCCAAAGTCTTATTATGGGCCAGTATTATTGTAGGTCTTTGAAGTCTTTCAATAATATTTGCCATAGTAAAAGTTTTCCCTGATCCTGTTACCCCCAGTAATGTCTGCCCTTTATGATTTTCTTTTAATGATTCTACTAATGTGTCTATGGCTTGAGGTTGATCACCGGTTGGTTTAAATTTCGAATGTATTTTAAAGCTATTCATCATTAATCTCCTATCTCGAACTTATATTCGTATTATTATTTTACTTTTTTTGTATATTATAGTCAATAATATTAGTACTTAAAGCCCTTTTTATTCAAAAAAGTGGAATAGATATTTATTTTGCTTGTTCCGTCGCAAGCTCCAGGTCACAGAAAAGTAAATATCTATTCCCCTCCTACTTAAGGTAAGGAAAATATAAAATTATTATCCTTAAATTTATATTTTCCTAGATGTTAAAAAGGATATAAAATGAATTTATATCATTTTATATCCTTTCTCTTTTCTTTTATTTTCTCTAATACTTCAGAAAACTTCTTATCTTCAAAAGCCACAACTTTATCACTTTGCACCACTTTAGGTACTAAAACAGCACCTAAGTTATTATTTCTTTGTGGTTTTAATGTAATCTCTTTTCCATTACCATTCATATCTAAAATTTTTACATTTATATCATATATACTACTTCTAACCATCTTATATATTTCCGTTACATCATCTATACTCTGATCATTAAGAGATACAATTTTATCCCCAACTCGTATCCCAGCCTCATAGGCTATAGAATAAGGAACTACTTCTAATACAGATATACCATCTTCATCACTAACAAATATAGCTTCTCTTTTTTCTTCCATCTTCTTTTGCAACATTAACATTCCTTCATGAGCTAAAGGAGCAAAAATTAACACTACAACCTCTCCAACTAATCCAAACCTAGCTAACTGAGATACAATGGTTAGGATTATTCCATATATTAATATAGAAATTCCAGAAGAAAGAACTTTCTTTTTTTTTCTTCTGCGTAAAGGTAACAGAAGAATAACCTAAAACTCCAAAAAACGGAATTAGTCCTAATATCATTGTATTTATAACATTTAATATGTCATTTGTTCTGAGTATAGGCCACCAACTTGGTGTTGATATACTTTCTGCTCCTGCTGTTGATCCCATAGATGTAGCTGCATATGCAATAAAAATAGCTACAGGTAATACCCAAGATCTATTTAAAGCATATCCACCTGAAATCCTGCCTCCTTTATTCGAAAAAACAGGAATGGCACCCTTTTCTCCATCTAACATTACCAAAATAGACTCTACTATATGAAGAACTCCAACAAAAACCATTAATGACATTATATCTATTCTTAATATTTTTACTCCATCAGTAGTTGTTATATTAAAATAAGTAAAAATTAAACTAACTAATCCAAGAATAGATGCAGAGTAAGAAAAACATACAAATCTTGGTTTTATAAACATTAACAATATAGAAATCATAAATAAAATTTCTATTCCAGAATTCTCTTTAAAAACAATTCCTAAATGACTTAATATTAAACTAGCTATAACGCCCGCCAAAATTCCTAAAACTATTTGAGATAAAGTAAGCTCTAAAGCAGAGTTTACTTTATCTCCTATAATCATCTGCTGCATAGCAGTTACTTTCTTATTCTTCATATAAAACATTACGCCTAAAAGAATTAATATTAACATTAATGAGGGCTCAACTATAACATATGCCACCGATCTTAATGTATACATAATTAGATTCATAAGTTTTGCTCCTCCTATTTTATCATGTCTTTTATCACTTCAATGCCCTTTTGTAATTGAGGATCTGTATCTTTACTATAATCTTTATTAACATCTTCTTCAGTTAACTTAACTTCATAATCAGGTATAATCCCTTTTTTATTTATATCTTCTCCCTTTGGAGTGTAATACTTAGAAACAGTTACCTTTAAGCCACCTATGCCACTTTTAAGTTCAAAAGGAAGTTGAACTACCCCTTTCCCAAATGTAGTGGTTCCAACAGTTACAGCTGCATTATAGTCCTTTAAAGCACCTGTAACGACTTCAGATGCACTTGCTGTACCTCCGTCTGTTAATATCACAAGAGGCAATCCTATTGCAACTCCTCCCTCAGATTTACTTATTTCCTTACTTTCATATTTATCAATTCTATAAGTAATAACTTCACCCTTAGGAATAAATTGTGATGCAATATTTATTGCTTCTACTAGATAGCCTCCACCATTTCCTCTAAGATCTAATATTAACCCTTTCATTCCTTTTCCTTTAAGTTCTTCTAAAGCGTTAACAAAATCAATTGAAACATCTTTATTGAAAGTAGAAAGATTAATATATCCTATATTATTTTCTAACATTTCGTTCTTTACTGAAACAGTTTTTATAGTTTCTCTAGTTACATTAAACTCTAACTCTGTATCTTTTCTTCCTACTATAATATTTACTTGAGAATTTTCAGCACCTGTTATTAGTGCAACGGCTTTACTTTGGTCACTTCCAACCTCTTCACCATCAACCTTAAGAATTACATCTCCACCTTTAATTCCTACTTTTTCGGCAGGACCTCCAGAAATAGTTGAATCAACAACCACTTTATCATCCTCAAGCTTTACATATACTCCAATACCTTTAAACTCTCCTGAATTGGATTGCATAAACCTATCATATTCTTCTTTATTCATAAACACTGTATATGGATCATTAAGGGAACTTGTCATTCCCTTAATAGCTCCATCAACTAGCTTTTCTTGATCTATGTCTCCAACATATAGCTTCTCTAAATCTTCTTTTACTTCATATAAGCCCTTAAATTGTTCTACATCATCTGCATATTTTAATAAAGTTCCATATTTAGAACCATCTTTACCTATAACTATTCCATATCTAGTAATATAATTTCCCACAAAAAATGCTACTAATATTGATAATATAATCGCCAATGGTTTTATAATCTTTTTCATTTTATTATTTTTACTAGACTGGTACATCCAAACAACTTCCTTTCAATTCCAAAATACCTTTTCCCATAGTAAATATTTTATTCTTAATATTTATATTTATACTACCAAGAATTTCCTTAATGCTATGTAACTTGCAATTCCACCAACAGCAATTCCTCCTAAGGCAAACTGCCATGATAACATTGTTAACACATATGTAGGATTAATTAAACTAACCATAAGTATATTATTTGCAATAATACCAACACCAAATCTATATATAAAGTATACACCTATTACAGATAGTATTGCTCCTAATAATCCAATAACCATTCCTTCGATTATAAATGGCCATCTTATAAACCAATCTGTAGCACCTACAAATTTCATTATTCCAACTTCTCTTCTTCTTGAATAAACTGTTAGCTTTGTAGTGTTCATAATTAAGAATATTGATACTCCTATTAAAATTATAAATAATACTATACCAACAACTCTTACCACCTTAACAATACTATGTATTTGATTTATAACATCTTGTTGATTTCCTATACTCTCAACACCAGGAAGATCCTGAACCGCTTCACTTATAGCTTCTGCATAACTAGGGTCTGTAAGTCTTACTATATAAGAAGCTGGTAATGGATTATTTTTTAGTGTATATCCCTCTAATAAACCTGGGGTATCTTTCATCATATCTTCGAAATTTTTCAAAGCTTGTTCTCTTGACTCATATTCTATTTCTTTAACACCATCTTGTTCTCTTAACTTTACTTCTATTTCTCTTTGATCAATTAACTTTACATCATCTAATAAGTAAACTTTTAACTCTATCTTCGACTCTACTCCACCTATGGCCAAATTAGCATTTTTAGCTACTAAAGTAAAAATCCCTAATACTGAGAAAGTAATTAAAACAGTAATAACTGAAGCAAGACTTATAGTTTTATTCCTTCTTAAACTTTTAAATGCATCACTAATAAAATAATTAACTGTATTAATTTTCATCTTCGTACATACCTCTCTTTTCATCTCTTGCTATTTCTCCACCTTCAATAGCGATAACTCTCTTCTTCATAGTATCAACTATATCTTTAGCGTGAGTGGCCATTAAGATTGTAGTTCCAGCTTTATTTATATCATCTAATAAATCCATTATTTCTTTTGCAGTTTCTGGATCAAGGTTTCCAGTAGGTTCATCTGCAATTAATAACGATGGATTATTTACTATAGCTCTTGCTAATGAAACTCTTTGTTGTTCTCCTCCTGAAAGTTCATTTGGGAACATCTTATACTTATGAGAAAGCCCTACAAGAGATAATACCATTGGTACTCTTCTTCTAATTTCTTTTGGTGTGGCTTCAACAACTTTCATAGCAAAGGCTACATTCTCATATACATTTAGATTGGGAATTAATCTAAAGTCTTGAAATACCATTCCTATCTTTCTTCTAAAGTATGGCACATCATTTCTTGCCAACTTTGAAAGGTCTGTATTATTAACCACTACCTTTCCTGATGTAGGTTCAACTTCTTTTAATATCATTTTTATAAAAGTTGATTTACCAGCTCCAGACGGTCCAACCAAGAAAACGAATTCCCCCGATTCAATATTTATGCTAACATCTGAAAGAGCTTTTACATTATTATTATAAAGTTTTGAAATATTCTTAAATTCAATCATTCTAACACTCCTTAGTATATTAAGATATTTTTCGTTAAAATACCTGTCCATCTTACAATGCTATTATAGCATACACCTATGGTAGGATACATTATTCCCCTATATTCCTTTATTATATATTTTTTTTTACATTAATAAAATAGAAATATGATTTTATTTGTCATTAAATTTCTTCCATATCCTTGAATCCTTCTCCTAAAACTTCATGGGATGCTCTAACTGTTATAAACGCTTTGGGATCTATATCCTTAATTAACATCTTTAACTTTATAAAATCCGATCTTGATAATACAGAATATATAACCTTAAGTTCTTGACCTGTATAAGCTCCCTCACCCTTTAAATAAGTACATCCTCTATATAGTTCTTCCAATATAAATTTGCTAATCTCCTCTACTTTATCACTCATTATCATAACTTCTTTACTAGCATTAAATCCATCTATAAAATTATCTACTGCTATTCCAAGAATTATAACACTGAGCATAGAGTAAAATCCTATATCTAATCCAAAAGTTACTGCTGCACCAAAAGTTATTAATATATCTACTATTAACAAGCTAGTGCCTATATTTAAATGAAAAAATTTATTTAATATTTTTGCTAATATATCTGTTCCTCCTGTCGAAGAATTATTGTTAAAAACTATTGCCATACCAAAAGCAGATATAATCGTTCCGAATATAGTTGCAATAATTAAATCCTGTGTTATTGCATATGGCGAAAAATATTCTTCTATTATCCACATAATTACTGATAATCCTAAACTTGCATATATAGTTTTACCACCAAAATTCCCACCTATAACCATAAATGCTACAGCAAAGAGAACTATATTTACTATCAAAGTTATACTTCCCACACTTATTACTGGTATATAGTTGTTGACTACTATTGCTAAACCAGTCACACCACCCGCTGCAAGATTATTAGGCGCAAAAAAGTATTCTACAGAAATAGCTACAAGTATTATTCCTAATGTTATTAGACCGTACTCCCTAAGTAATTTTTTACTCATATTATCCTCCTCCAACTATAATTACTAATATAATTATAATTCCTCTGACAGATTAATAATATCCCTATATAACAAAAAGAACACCTTTCGGTGTTCTTTTTATTATCTACTAATCTATTTTTTTAATTCTAAAGCTTTTTTTACTTTATTAACTATATCTTTTGAAGTTAATCCGTACTTTTCTAATAACTCATTTGGCTTTCCACTTTCCCCAAATGTATCCTTAACACCAACTCTTAAAACAGGTACTGGACACTTTTCTGAAACAACTTCTGCTACTGCTGATCCTAGTCCACCTATTATACTATGCTCTTCAGCTGTCACTATAACTCCAGTTTCCTTTGCAGCTTTTATTATTAATTCTTCATCTATCGGCTTAATAGTATGTATGTTAATAACCCTTGCATTTATTCCTTCTTTAGCTAATTCTTCTTTTGCTTCTAATGCAGCTTCAACCATTATTCCTGTTGCTATTATTGCTACATCATTTCCTTCAGCTAAAGTTATTCCCTTACCTATTACAAAGTTATAGTTTGTTTCATCATTAACTCTTGAAACTGCCATTCTACCAAGTCTTACATAGCAAGGTCCTTCCATTTCTGCAACTGCCTTTATTGCAGCTTCTGTTTCTATATCGTCTGCTGGATTTATAACTACCATATTAGGTACACTTCTCATTAAAGATATATCTTCAATAGCTTGGTGAGATGCTCCATCTTCTCCAACTGTTAAACCAGCATGAGTTGCACATACCTTTACATTTAATTTAGGATAACATATTGAGTTTCTTATTTGTTCAAAAGCTCTTCCTGCTGCAAACATTGCAAAAGTACTTACAAAAGGTACCTTACCACAAGTTGAAAGTCCTGCTGCAACTCCCATCATGTTTCCTTCTGCTATTCCCATATTAAAGAATCTTTCAGGAGCTACTACCTTAAAATCTGCAGTCTTTGTTGACTTTGAAAGGTCTGCATCTAATACTACTACGTTCTCATTTGTATTAGCTAATGCTGCTAATGCTTTACCATAAGCTTCTCTAGTTGCAATCTTCTTACTCATTATATTTCTCCTCCTAATTCCTTAACTGCTACTTCACATTGTTCCTTGCTTGGAGCTGTTCCATGCCATGAAGCCTCATTTTCCATAAATGAAACTCCCTTTCCTTTAACTGTGTTACAAATTATTGCTGTTGGCTCACCTTTATGGTTTTTTGCTTTTTCTATAGCACCTAAAATTTCATCATAGTTATGTCCATCTATAACTAATACGTTCCAACCAAAAGCTTCAAATTTCTTATCTATTGGACATGGACTCATAACCTTAGTTATATCTCCATCTATTTGTAATCCATTAAAATCTATAAATATAGTTAAATTGTCTAAGTTATAATGAGCTGCACACATACTAGCTTCCCACACTTGACCTTCTTCTAATTCTCCATCTCCAAGTAATGCATATACTCTATAGTCTTTTTTATCTACTTTACCTGCTAAAGCCATTCCTACTGCTGCTGAAATACCTTGACCTAATGAACCAGTTGACATATCTATTCCTGGTAGATCATTCATGTTAGGATGCCCTTGTAGATCTGAACCAATCTTTCTTAATGTCATTAATTCTTTAGGATCAAAGAATCCTCTTCTTGCTAATGCACTATATAGTACTGGAGCTGCATGACCTTTTGATAAAACAAATCTATCTCTATTTTCATCCTTCGGATTTTCAGGATTAATATTTAGTTCATTAAAAAATAGTGTAGTAACTATATCTGCTGCTGAAAGTGAACCACCTGGATGACCTGATGCTGATTCTGTTAACATTTCTACTATGTCTTTTCTAATTTGCTTAGAAATTTGGATTAATTCCTCTTTGTTTTTTTTCATGATACGTCCTCCTAGAAAATTTAAAATAATTATAGACTTTATTTTTCCCTATTTAATTAAGATTATTGTAACACACTTTTTAATCTTTTGCTATTCTATTTAATCATTTATGTTAACTTTTTCGTATCTAAGCAAGCATTTAGTATATACTATTTAATTAATATGTTTTCTTTTATCCTTAAATAATACTATATTTTCTGTTTTACAACATAATAAAAGGTACTGAAGATTATCCTTCAATACCTTTTTGTTTAATCTAAACTTAAACTAATTAATAAAGCTTTATTTACTTTTTCCATATCACTATCTGTCATATGTCCTATTTTCTCTTTTAATCTTCTCTTATCTAATGTTCTAATTTGTTCAAGTAAAACAACTGAATCTCTATTTAAACCATATTCTTCAGAAGATATTTCTACATGTGTAGGAAGCTTAGCTTTATTAATTTGTGATGTAATAGCAGCAACAATAACAGTTGGGCTATATCTATTACCAATATCATTTTGCATAATGATTACTGGTCTTATTCCACCCTGTTCTGATCCTATTACAGGACTTAAGTCAGCGTAGAATATATCCCCTCTTTTTACTAACATAGTCGTCATTTGAAAAATCACACTCCGCAAAGCCATGTCTCATAATCACTTATTTCGTCAACACACTCTTCAGCTAATTCTAAGTTAATCTGTGACATTTCTATATATCCTCTCTTCATAACTTCTAACATTTGTGAGGAATCAACCTCATTAATATATACTATTAAATTCTCATCAAATAATTTACTATTATTTTTATGTTTCTTATCTTTTTTTAAAATATCATTATCTATTGACTCAAACGACATAATTCGGCCTCCTTAGCTAAGGATTCTATGTATACTAAAATTATATTTCAGTTTATGTCATATTGTCAAAGATAAAATCATATTTTTATACTTTTCTGTTAATTATATACTTATATTGTTGTTTAAAATAAATTTTTGTCTATTTCTTTTAAGTAATTGAACTCTTTATAAACTATATCTACTCTACTTTTCCCATCTTTATCATAAATTTTAGTTACTATAGGAGTCTTATCTTCTTTATTTATATAAATTTTAGCCGATGTCATATGATCATTTATATTAGACAAATTAACTTTTATCTCTAAGTACTGTATATCTCCCCACTCTTCAGCTCCTTCATTAATTTCCTCTATATCTCCACATAAAAGATTACTAACAAAAGACAAAGGATATAGGGAATCAAAGTCCTTTTCTAATTCATACTTTCCACCCTTATCTTGCATACTTATATAACCATCTTTATAAATTTTAATTCTATCTTGTCCAAATTCAATTCTCATGCCAACATCCTTGCAGTAATATATATTGGTATCCTCTTTGTATTCACCTTTTGAATTTTTTATCTTGTATTCAGCTTTAGATGTATAAGCCTTAGACTTTTTAATATATTCTATAATTTCTTCATTGGTTGGTGCATAATTATGCCTAAACCCAATAATAGCTATTATAGATATAAAAGGAATAAGTAATAATAGTAATAACAAGACTTTTCTCTCTTTAATTTTGTTCAATAAGTTCTTTTCACTCTTCATATTGCCTCCAAAGTTAATTATTCACTAATACTATTATTAAAACCTTAGAGAAAATATTCTAACTAATGACTGCTTCTTCTATTATTTTAGGTAGTTCTTCTATTATATCTGTAGCAGAAATACTATATTTATCCTTACTAAGTTTATCTCCAGCTAAGCCGTGTATGTAACAAGCTAATATAGACGCTTTAAATCTATTCATACCTTGACCTATAAAAGATGCTATTATTCCAGTAAGGCAATCTCCCATACCTCCAGATGCCATCTTACTATTACCAGTATAATTAATTACAACGTCATCACCATTTGTAATTATTGTATTATACCCCTTCAATACAACTATAACATCATGTTGCAGAGCATAGCTTTTTGCTAAATTTACCCTATCCTTTTTTATTTCTTCTATACTATACCCAGATAACCTACTAAACTCTCCAAAGTGAGGTGTTATTACTGCTCTATTTTTCACAAAAGATAGTAACTCTTTATGATTGTCAAGTATATTTAAAGCATCAGCATCTAATATTATAGGAATCTCAGTTTCCTTTATGCATCTCTTTAAAATATCATACTTATCATCACTTACACCTAATCCTGGGCCACATGCAATAACATTACAAGTTTTAAGTAAATTTTTAATTCGGCCTTGCTCTTCATAATTAACAGTCATTGCTTCAATTAATTTATTTGATAATACTTGTTGTGTATTTAAGTCTGTCAAAAGTGAAACTAATCCAGCTCCGCTTCTTACAACAGCTTCAGTACAAATATACGCTGCTCCTGAATAACCTGGACTACCTCCTATCAATAGAACTTTTCCGTAATCTCCTTTATGTCCCCAAACCTTTCTTATGGGAATCATTTTTTTATATTCATACTTATGTAAAAACGAAACTTTCTCATTAAACTTTTCTTTTACGAAGTTAGGAATTCCTATATATACAACTTTTACTTTCCCTAAATATTCAAAAGCATCATATCTAACAAAACCTTTTTTTATATTTTCTATAGTATAAGTTTCATTAGCCTTTATTGCTATTCCTAATACCTCTCCAGAATTACTATCTATTCCAGAAGGAATATCTACAGAAATAACATATTTAGAATATGTATTTATTGATTCTATAACCTTATAAATAACGCCCTCAATTATTCTATTTAATCCTATACCAAGTATAGAATCTAAAACAATATCTGAATTTTTTATATCATCTATAAGCTCTTTATCAAAATCACTGTCCTTATTAATTTCTTTTATTTCTATATTTAACTTTTTTATAATATTAATATTTGTAACAAATTCCAGACTTTTTTTTGTACCACAATTTACAACAACAATTTTTACACCCTTACCTAATAAAAAAAGCTTTCTTGCTATTACTAATCCATCGCCACCATTATTACCTACACCACAAAATATAATATATTTATCTCCCTTGGATTTTATTGATTCAAAAATCTTTTCTCCTGCGTTCTCCATAAGAACTATACTAGGGATTCCAATAGTATTTATAGTATATTCGTCAATTAACTTAGCTGTCTGCCTTGATACCACATACATTAATTATGTCATCTCCTCCCAGATAGCAAAAGCAATTGCATTCTCATTTGTATGAGATATAGATACATGTATTGAATAATCTTCTTTAATAGAAATAAATTCTTTTACTTTATCACTTATATTTACAATAGGTTGTCCCATCTCACTCCTTAATATTTCTATATCTAACAATCCAAATCCCCTTATTCCAGTTCCCATTGCCTTACTAATAGCTTCTTTAGCAGCAAAATTTCCTGCAATAGTTTCTAAATTGTTGTTCCTACTTTTAAAATACTTTCTTTCCTCTTCAGTAAAAACCTTTTCTAAAAACATAGGAGTTCGTTTAATTGCTGTCCCTATTCTACCTACTTGGACTATATCTGTTCCTACACCTCTAATCATTTGCCACCTCCAATCAATATTTTACTATTATTAAAGCATATTAACCATCTTTTTAGATTCTTCAAAATCCCCTACCCATTTATCAACATACTCACCTATAATATCTATTAAATGTATTGGAGATACTTCATTTTTATAAAGCAAATTAAGTAAACCTTTAACTTTATGACGTTGAGTTGATATATACTTAACTCCATCTTCTACTCTATTAATAATAGCTCCATCTTTTATATCTACTCTCTCAACCTTTATTCCATATGCTTGTACATTATTAAGGCTTTCCTTAGTAAGACTATAAGTATACTTCATTTCTATATCGTTTATTGATCTTGTAATTATAAGTTTTTCTAATACCATATATATTACCTCCTAAGTCTTAAAACAATTATTATTGTTAAGTAGATGTTATCATAACAATTGTTAGAATATTGTCAAACCATGAAGTCCTAATAAAAAAACAATTATATATTTATTTACATAAAACACCTTTTTACTTGCTTCTTCTATTACTATTAACAAGTGTAACCTCTTTTTTATCCAATTAATTAATACATATTGTCGAAAAAAAGTTATTTACCCACTAAATATTAAATAAATAATAAATTTTAATATATATTTTGTATAAAAAGAAAGAAGAGCAAAAAAGCTCTTCTTTCCTTACCCTACCATAGTTGATTTTGTATACGTTACCACACATATTATAAGTATACCATATTTCATAAGTTATTCAACTATATTTAAACTTTCTTATTCTCCTGTGGCATGATCCATATTATTTTCTTCTGTACGCCTACCCCCAACAAATTTAAAATCTTCTGCTACTACCTCAGCAAGGTACTTCTTATTACCGTCTCTATCCTCATAACTACCAGTTCTTAATCTTCCACTTAGGCTAATATAACTTCCCTTTTTCATATACTTACATATAACCTCAGCCTTTTTTCCCCATACTGTAACTGGAATCAAATCAGCTTTTCTTGTGCCGTCAGCAGACTTAAAATTTCTATCTACTGCTATAATGAATTTTGTAAATGACTTATCTCCGTTTTCTAATTCTCTTAGTTCAGGATCTCTTATAAGTCTCCCTAATAATACTATTTTATTCATACTAACACCTCCTGAATATTTTCTTTTATAATACTTGACAACTAATTCCACTAATATTCATCTTGTGTCAATATTTTTTAGCATTCTACCATTACTGAAAAAAAAATAAACTTATATGTTAAATATGTTAAAACCATCAAAATATTAACTAAGATAGTAGCCTCCTAAAAAAACAAAAAAAGAAACTACTAAATTGTAGCTTCTTAATTATTTTTTCTACCCTTTTCCAATACAGAATTAATTTCTACTCCTAAAATAAATATTATAGCCATTAAAAATAACCATATCATTAATATAAAGACTGCTGCTAATCCCCCGTATAATCGTGAATAGTTTCCAAAGTTATTAATGTAAAATGAAAATACTAGAGAAAATATTATCCATCCAAATGTACTAAACACGGCTCCTGGAATAGTATTTTTCCAGGGAACTCTCTTACATGGAGTATACCTATATATAGTTGCAAAGACTAATATTAGTACTACTAATATTACTCCATATCTAACTATATTCCATATAAAAGCCATTAACCCATTTAGTGGTAATAATGCAACTAAATAATCTCCTATTATTTTACCAAAAACCAATAATGTTAAGGTTAATATAATTGTAATCGCAAGAACTATTGTACTTAAATAAGATATAACAGATCTTGTTATATATGATCTTTTATCATTTAGGTTATATGCCTTGTTTATTCCTTTTATAACTGCCCTAAAACCAGAAGAAGCTGTCCAAATTGTTAACAAAACTGATACCCCTAATAATCCTGCATTTTGTGAACTTATTATTTCACTAACAGTAGATTGAATAAGTTCAAATACACTTGTAGGAAGTAACACACTTATGCCATATAATACTTGCTCTGGATTTGGTTTTATAAACCCTATTAAAGTAATTAAAAAAATCAAAAAAGGAAAAAAGGATAATACCAAATAGTATGCTAATTGTGATGCTAAAGAAAATATATCATCTCTTTTTGACTTAACTATTAAATGTATAAACAAATCCATCTTTGACATAGTATACTTTTCTTTTTTCATAATCTCACCATTTCAATTCTTTTATTTTATTCTATTAATACTTTCTATATCTTATGTTCTCACTTCAAGAAGTAATTATGTATTTACAAATAAATTAGGAGAGCATTTCTCTATACTCTCCCAAGATTAGTCCATTATTATCATTATAATTTTATCACATAGTTTAAAATTTATATACCTGTTTTATTCTTGTATGTACTATAGTATAATTTTCATGTATTATATTAACAATTTTAATAATTCTAACTAACTGAAAGGTGGTATTTTTGTGATTTATACATTAGAAAATTCTAATATAAGCATAGTAGCAAGCACTTATGGTGGAGAAATCCATTCTTTAAAAAGCAAAAAAGATAATACTGAATACTTATGGAATGGTAATCCAGAATATTGGAAGTATCATGCTCCTATACTATTTCCTATAGTCGGTAAGGTTAAAGATCTTAAGTACAGAGTTGATGGAAAAACTTATGAGTTACCTCAACATGGTCTAGCTAGAATATCTGAGTTTAATCTACTAACTCAAAATAAAGAATCAATAACTTTTGAATTAGTATACTCAGATGATACATTAAAAGTCTATCCATTTAAGTTCTCTTTACAAATAACTTATACTTTATTAGATAATGGAGTTAAAGTAACTTATACAGTTAACAATTTAGATGATAAAAATATTCTTTTCTCTATAGGATCTCACCCAGCATTTATGTGCCCTATAGAAGAAGGACTTTCATTAAATGATTATTACTTTAAATTTAACGAAAAAGAGAATGCTCCTATTAGGTTATTAAACTCTCATGGATTATTTACTGGAGAAACAGAAGATTTCTTAGATAACTCAAATATAATTTCTTTATCTAAGGAATTATTTAAAAATGATGCTCTAGTTTTTAACAACTTGAAATCAAATCAAATATCTATAGAATCAAAAAAAGGTACTAAATCTTTATCTTTAGACTTTACTGGATTTCCTGACCTTGGTCTATGGGCTCCTGCAACAGGTGCTCCTTTTGTATGTATCGAACCTTGGTATGGTCATGCCGACTTTACTGACTTTGAAGGTGAATTCAAGGATAAAGAGGGAGTTATATCTCTAGAAGTTAACGGAAAATTTGAATGTAACTTTATAGTAACAATATAATTAAAAGAGAGTGGACTACCACTCTCTTTTAATTATATTCCATTGACTAGGTAATAACTCTGAATAAGCTCTACTCAAATATCTATCATCTATTAATAATATTCTTCCTTTATCCTCTTCAGTCCTTATCACTCTACCCACAGCCTGCATTACTTTATTCATTCCGGGATATATATATGAGAAGGCATCTCCATCGCTATTATAATATTCCTTTATCAATTCTCTTTCTAAACTTATCTTAGGGTACCCCACTCCAACTATAACTGCTCCAATTAATTTCTCTCCAGGAAGGTCTACACCTTCTGAAAAACTACCTCCCATTACACATAGGGCAATATTATTTCTACCACCTGAAAATTCATTTAAAAACTTTTCTTTTGCCTCTTCATCCATATCTCCAGATTGAATCATTAATCTATCTAAACTTATGCATTCCTTTAAAAAATCATAAGCCTTATACATATATTCATAAGAAGGAAAGAAAACCATATAATTTCCCTCCACCTCTCTTATAAACTTATTTATTTCATTACATATGCTAGGAAGAGTACGCTCTCTTTGTTTATATCTTGTATTCCCAGCATATAAATATACTTCTAAGTTTTCTTTAGGAAATGGTGAGCTTAACCTTATTCTATAATCATCACTACTTCCCCCTAGAGATTTAATAAAATAATGAAAGGGCTCTAAGGTTGCTGAAAAAAATATACTTGCTTTAACTTTATCCACAATTCCTTTTATTTTTTCAGAAGGATTTACACAATATATGCACAATTCCACATCATCATTTTTTAATTCTACATAAGTAAAGTATTCCTCTCCATATAATTCTGATATGGTTAAAAACTTACTACAATCAAAATATAACTCTAATAGATCTTCATTAAAGGAATATTTATCTCCCTGGGTTAAAAATTCATCAGCTTCCTTCATAAGGTTTCTTAATAACTTATATATTTCTTTAGGCTCATCCTTTGTGTAATAATATCCCTTATCTTCTGATTCACATATCCTTTTTTCTTCTATAAAAAAACTGTTTATCTTATTTAAAGCTTTATACAATGTAGGACACTTTCCTTTAGTCTCTTTTCTTAATTGCATAAATTTGCTTTTTAATAATCTTGCAGTATACATATCTCTTCCTCTATCTACAAGATTATGAGACTCATCAATTAATAAGATACTATCTTTCCCCGATTCATCTAGAACTCTTCTTAAATAAACCCTTGGATCAAATATATAATTATAATCACATATTACTCCATCGCTCCAGTTTATAAGATCTAAAGCTAGTTCAAAGGGACATACTTCATACTTTTCCCCAAATTCACAAAGTATTTCCCTGGAAATTGAATATTCACTCATTAATATAGAATATATAACATTTTTCACCTTATCATAATATCCTTTAGCATAAATACAATCATCAGGATTGCAACTAACTTTATCATTAATACATATTTTATCCTTAGCAACTAATGTTACTGTCCTATAAATCAAGCCTTTATCTCTAAGTTTCTCTAAAGTTTCTTCTGCAACCTTTCTATTAACATTTTTTGCTGTAAGGTAAAAAATTCTTTCTCCAAGTCCTTCTCCAACAGCTTTAATTGCAGGAAAAATTGTAGATACAGTTTTCCCTATTCCTGTAGGTGCTTGTGCAAAAATTTTATTGCCTTCTTTTATGGTGCTATACCAAGACTTTGCCAATTCAAGTTGTCCTTTTCTATACTTAGTAAATGGGAATTGTAAGTTCTTTATGCTCTCATTTCTTTTTTTCTTATGATTATAATCAAGTTCTGCATATTGATGATATAACTTTACCATACTCATGAGAAAATCATATAATTCTTTAACTGAGTAGCTTTTTCTAAAAGACTTTACCTCATTAGTATCAAGATTATAATAACTTAGCTGTACATATATATTATCTATATCACGCTCTTTGCATAGCATATATCCATATAATTTTGCTTGAGCCCAATGCAATACATTATAATCTTCCTCTATCTCGTATAAAGGCTTATATGTAGATTTTATCTCCTCTACTATTACATCATTGCCTTCAGTAATAATTCCATCGCATCTTCCTTCTAAATCAAGAATAAATATATCCATATCAATATTAAGTTTTAAAAATACTTCTTTTTCGTACTTTTTATATACTTCAGCATTACTTTTTTGAAGTTTTTGATGAGCTTTTACGCCTTCAATAGCTCTTGCATTAGAAGTAAATCTATTATCTAGACTCCCAGAACTTAAAACAAGTTCTACAAATTCTCGTACAGACTTCTTCAGTACTCTAACCTGCATACAATCAACTCTTCTATCTTTAATATAATTTAAATAAAAAGGTGGGGTAGATATTTACTTTGCTTGTTTCGTCAAAATGTCCAAGTTATATAGAAACAAATATCTCCCCACTTGTACTAAAGGTAAGGAAAATATAAAATTATCATCCTTGATTTTATATTTTCCTAGACGTTAAAAATAGGAGAAATATAATTCTCCTATTCTGCATCGTATTCTGTTGCTATCTTTTGAACTAGCTTCTTTATAACGCTAGCCTGTGCTATTAATGATATTACTAATATAAATACTCTGATTCTATCTTCATCTTTCTCTTGAAGTTCAAAATTCTTCATTATTTCATCAAGCTTTTCCTCATCACCTATTGGATTAGATAAGAAGGAATCATAGCTTTCTTTTTGAATTTCTACGAATATTTTATAAGCTGTTTCCCATGAAATTATATCATCATTTCTATCGTTTATTTCATTAAAAGCTAAACTGAATACCTTTTTTATTTCTTCTGTTGTTAATACAGGTCTCATATAACTTAATAAAACTAGTTGCACTAAATGTAACTTAGTATATCCTCTTTTTTTACCATCCTCAGGTTTAGTAATAACTTCACTCTTTATATAGTTTTGAACGATGTTATTTGTATATTTATCCTCAGTAAACTTATCATTCAGAAAGTCAATTACTTGAGATAAAAATAAATCATATTGTGGTAAATCATTGTATGATATTAAACTATTTTTAGACATCTCTTCTGCCAGAGTCTTTATATAATCTGAATCTATCTTTTTATTCATACTTACTTCCACCTTTAACTTTTATTCTCTAAATATATTATATAGTATATAAAAACTTATTACAAGTTACTTTTAGCATTATAATATATATTTTTAGTATTTTCATAAATTATGAATTTAATTCATATTATTGTTATCATTCTTTCGACATTATATTATATTAATTCATCATATTTGACAATTATTAATTAACATTTTTTGTTTATTTTTTTCTATTTTTTTTTGAACTTTAATTATACATTTTCTTATTAGTCTCTCAAAACAAGAGGACAAGCCGTTTGTAATAAAAATATTTATTTTCATTTTTTAATTGTAAAGTATTGACAATTCATTTTTATGGTAGTATATTCTATTTATAACATACTTTTAGATAGAATTTTGTAATTTATGAAAATATTTTTGATTTTTTGGTTGACTTTAAATTACAATTTTGGTAACATAGCATAGTAAAATGTCGAAAGATGCGAAATCAAGGAGGAAAACTTTTATGAAATCAACAGGTGTAGTAAGAAGAGTAGATGAACTAGGAAGAATAGTAATTCCTATAGAATTAAGAAGAACATTAGACATAGCTGAAAAAGACGCTTTAGAAATATACGTTGACGGTGAACAAATTATATTAAAGAAATATGAACCAGCTTGTATTTTCTGTGGTGACGCTAGAGATGTTATAAACTATAAAGGTAAAAACATCTGTAAAAAGTGTTTAGAAGAAATAAGAAATAATAAATAATAATATAGAGAGATTTCCCCAAAATCTCTTATTTAGAAAGACCTCTATCCCCAGAGGTCTTTTTTAATTCCTAAGAAAGTACGAACTTTTTAAATAACAAAGCCTTATATATGCTAAATATCTGTGGAATGCTTATATATCTCTCCCTTAGGAACATTTCTATCTTTAGCAACTAACTTAATTGCATCCTTTTTACTAGAACCATTTTCTATGTAGTATACTATATGCTCTCTTATAGTTAGGTTCTCCCACTTCTTTCTATTCTCTTCCTCTATCATTTCTTGCTGCTTACCTTCAATAACTAAAACAAATTCTCCCTTTATAGTTCTTTCTTCAAAGATCTTAATAACCTCTTCTATACTTCCTCTAATTATCTCTTCATGTAATTTCGTCAACTCTCTACATACAGCTATCTTTCTATTACCTAAATTATTGTATATTAAATCTAATGTTGATAAAAGTCTATGTGGAGATTCATATATTATTATGGATTCCTTAACATCTTTTATCTCTTCAAGAAGTATTTTTCGTTCTTTAGTTTCTCTTGGAATGAATCCCCTAAAAATAAACTTAGTTGTATCTAGTCCCGAGTAAATTAATGCAGTTGTTATTGCTGTAGCTCCAGGTAACACTTCAAATGGAATTTGTTTTTCAATACACCTACTTACAATAATAGCTCCTGGATCAGATATTCCAGGCGTTCCTGCATCTGTAACTAATGCTATATTCTCTCCTCTTTCTAATCTATCTATAATTTCTTCACTTTTTCCTTGTTCATTATGTTGATGGTAGCTAATCAAGGATTTCTTTATTTCAAAATGATTTAATAACTTTAATGATTGTCTAGTATCTTCTGCAGCTATAATATCTACAGATTTTAATACCTCTAACGCTCTTAAGGTTATGTCCTTCAAATTTCCTATTGGTGTAGGAACTAAAAAAAGCTTTCCTATTGTCATTACACTTCACTCCTTCCGTAAATTCTATTTATCTCATCACTATATTCACCATTATCATTGTATACATATAATGATTCTTCCCACTTTAAAAAGCTTCCACCGTCCCTTTGCCCTTCAATAAGAACAATATTAGGTGCCTTTTTAGTGTTAGGATGAACCATCCTTACTCTCTTTGGTTCTATCTTATACTTTCTCATTAAAACCATTATATCTGCTAATCTTTCTGGTCTATGTACCATATACATCCTTCCATTATCTTTAAGCAATGTCCTCGCAGCCTTAATAACATCCTCTAAAGTACACATTACTTCATGTCTAGCTATAGCTAACTTGTCTGATGGATTTACTATACCCCCATTATTAATCTTATAAGGAGGATTTACTGTTAACACATCAAATCTTCCAATACTCTTTAAGAAGTCTATATCTTTTAGATCTCTATTATATACCTTTATCTTATCTTCTAAAGAATTTAACTTTACACTTCTCTCTGCCATATCAGCCATATCATTTTGTATTTCTAAAGCCACAACCTCTTCTGGATTATATTTTCCCATTAATAAAAAAGGAATTATACCAGTTCCTGAACATAAATCTATAACCCTATGTTTGCTCTTTACTCTTGAAAAGTCAGATAATAAAACAGCATCAACGCCAAATCTAAAAGCATCTTTCTTTTGAATTAGCTTTAATCCTTTTAGCTGTAAATCATCTATAGACTCATCATTTAACACAAGTTTATCTAAATTACTCATTTCAAAACCTCTCTTAAAAAATATCCATATCATTATACATTAATATCAATTTATTCACAAACTAAATTAATAAAGCTGCAATTTAACTATAAAATCTTAACTTTTACATTCTTATGTCTACAAAAAAGTAGGCCGGATATTTATTTTGCTTGTTCCGTCGCAAGCTCCAAGTTACAAAAAAAATATCTATTTCATTCCTACTAAAGGTAAAGAAACTATAAAGTTATCATTATTTTTAATATGAAATTATAATAACACCTTTAATTTATAATTTATTAAAACTTTATATTTTCCTAGACATCAAAAAAGAGAGCAAAACTTTGCCCTCTTTCATATTAATTCAATATTCTTCTAGCTCTCCAGAAACCATACATAGGTATAACTTCTACATTCTTACCTGGTTTAGGTGAATGTATCATCTTGCCATCACCTACATAAATACCTACATGGTCAGCATGTGGGAACACTAAGTCTCCAGGTTGTAATTCAGATCTAGAAACTTCTCTTCCTGCATATATTTGATTTTTTGTAGTTCTTCCTATATTTATCCCTGCTGCATTTTTATAAACATAAGATGTAAATCCAGAACAGTCAAAGGAATTAGGTCCAGTAGCACCCCAAACATAAGGCTTTCCAATATGCTTGTACGCTTCATTTAATATAGCTGATGCACTACCAGTTACAGTAGAACCATTTCCCCTATTAGGTGCATTAGCCGCAGCTTCTTCTGCTTTTTTCTTTTCAATTAGCTTCTTAGCATTTTCTATCGCGTCTACCACCTCAGAATCTACTATAGGGCTCTTAAGTTGTCCCTTTCTTAAAGCTCTTAATTGAAAAACTGCATTTTCTAGGCTTTGTCTTGAATTACTAGAATCATAACAAATATTAACCAAGCCTTTTACTATTTCTCTTTCAAGGTCTGCTAAGTAAAGTCTATCAAACTCTTTTTGTTCGCTTTCTGCTTGATTTATTAACACTTGTTGCTCATCTTTTTTAGATTCAAAATCTTGTAGTTTCTTTTGTATATCCTCATTTATCTTCTTTATCTCTTCGCCCTTAACTTCTAAAGACTTAACCTTTTCATCAAGTTGCTCTTGCTTTTCTAATAACTCTTCAACAACCTGTTGATCAAGTTTAACTAATCTAGAAGCAGAATCTATCTTAGTTATTAAATCACTAAAGCTTTCTGCTGAAAAAATTAGTGATATGTAACTAGTTTGTCCACCTGACTTGTACAACTCTCTTAATCTTTTACCTAATAGTTCTTCTTGACCAACTATTTCTTCTTTTGCTTGCTCTATTTCTTTATTTGCATTATCTATTTCTCTATTTATATTTGAAATTTCATTCTTATTACTATTTATCTTCTCTACTAATGGAACTATTTGATTATCTAAAACTTGGATTTGTCTATCGATTTCATTAATTTTTTTAGTTAATTCTTCATACTTCTGTCTAGCTTCTTGTACTTGTCCACTATCAGGAGTAGCACTTACTGCCATAGGTGGTACTATTAATGTAATCGCCATTATACCCGCAACAATTGCAGATAAAAACTTTTTTTTCATTATATGTGGTCGTTTTGACCATCCCTCCCCCCGTATTTTGTTATATTATTTAGAATCACATTTTTTATTATAACATTTCCCTTCACTTGAAACAACGGTAAATGCTTCTAGCGACATATTTATACACATAATTATCTTCTATATACTTTACTTAATATCAATATTCTTCTATATACACCTAATATTATTTCTTACACTAATATAAAAGTTATATTTGACAATATAATATTATAAATATATAATATTATATGTGCTACGGGGTGTGGCGCAGATGGGAGCGCGCGTGGTTTGGGACCATGAGGTCGCAGGTTCGATCCCTGTCACCCCGACCAAATAAAAAAAAGCAGACATATGTCTGCTTTTTTTATTTTACTTAATATCTTCTTTATATTCCTCGTCCATACTGGCAGCCTTGCATAGCGCATATGCCATAACTAAAGTAAATACATAAATACAAATTCCCATAAAAATCATAATACTATCTCCCTTTAATAATTTATTTAAATAGTATCTGCTAATCCTTTTATTTTATACATTACAATATATGCCTTTAACAAAGTTTTCATTATGTCTTTATTTATGAATTAAGTTTAATATTTCATTTTCTCTTTCGTATTCTTCTATAGTTTTTCCTGTATCTTTCATTCTGAACCCACAGCTCTATTTATGGTTTAATTTCTTTATTTAAAATGTATCCATATAAATATATATTTATATATTCTTATATTCATATCTATGATATTTTAAATATTTAGGTTATCATATAATTATATTTACATACAAGAGGTGAGCAATGTTTACTAATATAAAAGGCGCCATATTTGACTTGGATGGAACTTTAGTTGATTCAATGTGGATATGGGAACAAATAGATATAGATTACTTAAATGAAAAAGGATATGAAATGCCTCAAAATTTAAAAGACGAAATAAATCATTTAAGCTTTCAAGAAACAGCTGTTTATTTTAAAAATAGATTCCATCTAGATGATTCATTAGATGAAATAATGAACGCATGGCACAACATGGCTTATAAACATTATTTGGAAGATGTCAACTTAAAAGAAGGTGTACTAGAATTACTTACACATTTAAAAGATAAGGGAATAAAAATAGGACTAGCTACAAGCAATTCCTATCCTCTATTAGAAGCTGTTTTAAAAAAGAGAGAGATTTATAATCTTTTTGATACAATAGTCACAACAGAAGAAGCAAAAAAGAGCAAGTCTAATCCTGATGTTTATTTAATGGCTGCCGCAAGACTTGATGTAAAACCATCAGAGTGTATTGTCTTTGAAGATATAATAGAAGCTGTTAGAGGAGCTAAATCAGCTAATATGAAAGTCATAGCAGTATATGATAAAGCTGCAGGGTATCAAAAACAGGATTTAATAGAGACTGCTGACAAATACATAATGAACTTTAAAGAATTATTATAAAAAAGAAGCCCTAACGCATAGGGCTTCTTTAATTATTTTCTATCTACTCCATACTTGCTTTCTAATTCAAGTACCATATCAACATATTTCTTTTGTTGTGCTTGTTGCATTAATTGATTAGCTACCATATCTTTAACTTCTTCAAAAGATTTTTCTTTAGGTTCATTCTTTTTCTCAACTAATATTAAGTGATATCCGAATTGAGTTTGTACTGGATCAGTCACCTTACCTACTTCAGAAGAAAAAGCCATATTTTCGAATTCTGGCACCATCATTCCTCTTCCAAATTCACCTAGGTTGCCACCTTCTTCTTTTGAAGGACATGAGGAATATTTAGCTGCAGCATCTTCAAAAGATATTGAACCATTATCTATCTCTTCTTTTATTTTCTTAGCTACATCTTCACTTTCAACTAAAATATGTTTAGCTGATACTGTTTCTTTATCCATAAATTGTTCTTTATTATCTTCATAGAACTTCTTAATTTCTTCCTCTGTAACAGTTACATCAGAAAGAATCTTTTGAACTGACATTTGAGTTAAAAGTTCCTTTGCTAAACTATTTAATGTATTTTTATACTCATCAGTATTATCTAATCCTATTTCATTACCAAACTTATTAAATAATTCAAAAGCTATAGTCTGTTCTAATAACTCTTTTCTACCTCTTTCTGTATTTAAATACATTCTTCTATCTTCTGGATACTTATTTATTATATCCTCTAAATCTTTTTGTGTAATTTCGTTTCCTGCAACAACTGCTAATACCTTATTTTCCATTATTAGTCTCCTTTATTAAAAATTTAGGGTTAATTACATTTTATCAGTATTATTTGTTTATAACAACTTAATTATTTATACTCCTAATATTCTTCTTGATAAAGGATAATAATTATTATATAATATATTTTAATTAAATGGAGGTAGATAAACATGTTAAAAATAGGTGAATTAACCCCAGATTTTGAACTTATGGGATCTGATAATAAGAAACATAAACTTAGTGATTATAGAGGTAAAAAAGTTATTCTTTATTTTTATCCAAAGGACAATACTCCTGGTTGTACAACTGAAGCCTGTGACTTTAGGGATAACCATACTATAATTAATGATAAAAATGCTATAGTTATAGGAATTAGTAAAGACACACTAACTTCTCATGATAAGTTTATTAAAAAATTTGAATTACCTTTTATTCTTTTAAGTGATGAAGAAAAAGTAGTATGCTCATTATATGACGTTATAAAAGAAAAGAATATGTATGGAAAAAAGGTACTAGGAATTGAAAGAAGCACATTTATAATTGATGAGAATGGTATCTTAACTCATGAATTTAGAAAAGTAAAAGTAAAAGGACATATAGAATCTATTTTAGAAATTTTATAAAAATAAAAAAGCACTAACAGATGTTAGTGCTTTTTCCTGGTGGCTCGACCAGGAATCGAACCAGGGACACGAGGATTTTCAGTCCTCTGCTCTACCGACTGAGCTATCGAGCCAAAATAAAAACCTGGCAACATCCTACTCTCCCACACAGTCTCCCATGCAGTACCATCGGCGCTATAGAGCTTAACTTTCCTGTTCGGTATGGGAAGGAGTGTTTCCTCTATGCCATCATCACCAGATTACTTCAGATTCAAAATCTTTGATTTTATTCTCTGAAAATTGCACACAATTATTGAAATATTTTTAACTTGGTCAAGCCCTCGACCTATTAGTATCAGTCAGCTACATACATTACTGCACTTACACCTCTGACCTATCAACCTCGTGTTCTTCAAGGGGTCTTACTAGCTTATGCTATGGGAAATCTCATCTTGAGGTGGGTTTCACGCTTAGATGCTTTCAGCGTTTATCCCTTCCCGACTTAGCTACCCAGCTGTGCTCCTGGCGGAACAACTGGTGCACCAGAGGTCAGTCCATCCCGGTCCTCTCGTACTAAGGACAGCTCCTCTCAAATTTCCTACGCCCGCGACGGATAGGGACCGAACTGTCTCACGACGTTCTGAACCCAGCTCGCGTGCCGCTTTAATGGGCGAACAGCCCAACCCTTGGGACCTACTTCAGCCCCAGGATGCGACGAGCCGACATCGAGGTGCCAAACCTCCCCGTCGATGTGGACTCTTGGGGGAGATCAGCCTGTTATCCCCGAGGTAGCTTTTATCCGTTGAGCGATGGCCCTCCCACGAGGTACCACCGGATCACTAAGCCCGACTTTCGTCCCTGCTCCACTTGTGGGTGTCGCAGTCAGGCTCCCTTCTGCCTTTGCACTCTTCGAACGATTTCCGACCGTTCTGAGGGAACCTTTGGGCGCCTCCGTTACTTTTTAGGAGGCGACCGCCCCAGTCAAACTGCCCACCTAACAATGTCCTGTCACCAGATTCATGGCATCCAGTTAGAACCTCAGTACTGTCAGGGTGGTATCCCAAGGACGACTCCATCAAGGCTGACGCCCTGATTTCCCAGTCTCCCACCTATCCTGTACAGACAATACCGAAATTCAATGCTAAGCTACAGTAAAGCTCTACGGGGTCTTTCCGTCCAATCGCGGGTAGCGAGCATCTTCACTCGCACTACAACTTCGCCGGATTCACAGTTGAGACAGTGCCCAAGTCATTACGCCATTCGTGCGGGTCAGAACTTACCTGACAAGGAATTTCGCTACCTTAGGACCGTTATAGTTACGGCCGCCGTTTACTGGGGCTTAAGTTCACACCTTCGCTTGCGCTAAGTGTTCCCCTTAACCTTCCAGCACCGGGCAGGCGTCAGCCCCTATACATCAGCTTTCGCTTTAGCAGAGACCTGTGTTTTTGCTAAACAGTTGCTTGGGCCTATTCTCTGCGGCCTGCTCTCACAGGCACCCCTTCTCCCTAAGTTACGGGGTCAATTTGCCTAGTTCCTTAACTGTGATTCTTCCGTCGGCCTTAGGATTCTCTCCTCATCTACCTGTGTCGGTTTGCGGTACGGGCACTACATCTCTCTCTAGATGCTTTTCTTGGAAGCATGGAATCAAGTACTTCGGTTCCGTAGAACCTTCCCCATCACGCCTCAGAATTGTTAAGATGGATTTGCCTTTCCTAACTCCCTAAACGCTTAGACTAGCATCCAATAGCTAGCACACTCTATCCTTCTCCGTCACACCATCGATAATAACGATCAGTAGTGGTATCGGAATATCAACCGATTGTCCATCGCCTACGCCTTTCGGCCTCGGCTTAGGTCCCGACTAACCCTCAGCGGACGAACCTTCCTGAGGAAACCTTAGATATTCGGCCTGTGGGATTCTCACCCACATCTCGCTACTAATGCCAACATTCTCACTCGTAATCAGTCCACCGCTCCTTACGGTACGACTTCAGCCCGATTACGACGCTCCTCTACCGCTCACACATAAGTGTGAACCCGTAGCTTCGGTGGTAAGTTTGAGCCCCGGACATCTTCGGCGCAGGATCTCTCGACTAGTGAGCTATTACGCACTCTTTTAATGAGTGGCTGCTTCTAAGCCAACATCCTAGTTGTCTTAGAAATCCCACATCCTTTTCCACTTAACTTACACTTTGGGACCTTAGCTGACGATCTGGGCTGTTTCCCTTTTGACTACGGAACTTATCTTTCGCAGTCTGACTGCCGGACTAATAGTATGTGGCATTCGGAGTTTGATAAGGTTCGGTAAGCGCTATGCCCCTAGCCCATTCAGTGCTCTACCTCCACTACTCATATCCGACGCTAGCCCTAAAGCTATTTCGAGGAGAACCAGCTATCTCCGAGTTCGATTGGAATTTCTCCGCTATCCACAGCTCATCCCATGCTTTTTCAACAGCAACGTGGTTCGGTCCTCCACGGGGTTTTACCCCCGCTTCAACCTGGCCATGGATAGGTCACCCGGTTTCGGGTCTACGCATGCAACTAGTCGCCCTATTAAGACTCGTTTCTCCGGTCCGTACCTTAAGTACTTAACCTTGCTACATACCGTAACTCGTTGGCTCGTTCTACAAAAAGCACGTCATCACCCTCATAAGGGGCTTTGACCGGTTGTAGGCACACGGTTTCAGGTTCTATTTCACTCCCCTCCCGGGGTTCTTTTCACCTTTCCCTCACGGTACTGCTTCACTATCGGTCATCAGGTAGTATTTAGCCTTGGAGGTGGTCCTCCCTGCTTCCCACAAGGTTTCACGTGTCTCGTGGTACTCTGGATCAGAACTTGATTATTATGAATTTCACTTACGTGGCTATTACACTCTATGGCTTGACTTTCCAGTCATTCAATTATCCATAACTTCTCGTTAATGTTCTGTCCGCAACCCCGGAAATAAATTTCCGGTTTGGGCTTTCCCTTTCGCTCGCCGCTACTAAGAAAATCGATTTTTCTTTCTCTTCCTCCAGGTACTTAGATGTTTCAGTTCCCTGGTTTACCTTCCATAAGCTATGTATTCACCTATGGATACATGGGGTTTCCCATTGAGTTTCCTCATTCGGAAATCTTCGGATCTCTGGCTATGTGCGCCTACCCGAAGCTTATCGCAGCTTATCACGTCCTTCATCGGCTCCTGATGCCAAGGCATTCACCATGCGCCTTTGTAGCTTGACCTATTGTCATGATATTAGTTTTAAAACTAAGTTACAAAGAATATTTCTTGGCTATGTTGTATTAACATATCTATATAATTATGTGCAATTTTCAAAGAACATTTGAGCAAAACTTGGTCGCTCAAAATTGAACAGAAAGTTAAAAAACAGATTCTAATTTGTACTAGTCAAGCTTCTTGCTTGCTAGATTTCTCCATAGAAAGGAGGTGATCCAGCCGCAGGTTCTCCTACGGCTACCTTGTTACGACTTCACCCCAATCGCTGACCCTACCTTAGTGGCTTCCTCCCTTACGGGTTAGATCACCAACTTTGGGTATTGCCAACTCTCATGGTGTGACGGGCGGTGTGTACAAGGCCCGGGAACGTATTCACCGCGACATTCTGATTCGCGATTACTAGTAACTCCAGCTTCATGTAGGCGAGTTTCAGCCTACAATCCGAACTGAGACCGGTTTTATAGTTTTGCTCCACCCTCACGGTATTGCATCTCGTTGTACCGGCCATTGTAGCACGTGTGTAGCCCTAGACATAAGGGGCATGATGATTTGACGTCATCCCCACCTTCCTCCGGTTAACCCGGGCAGTCTCGCTAGAGTGCTCAACTAAATGGTAGCAACTAACAATAAGGTTGCGCTCGTTGCGGGACTTAACCCAACATCTCACGACACGAGCTGACGACAACCATGCACCACCTGTCTTCCTGTCCCGAAAGGACTTCCCACATTACATGGTAATTCAGGAGATGTCAAGTCTAGGTAAGGTTCTTCGCGTTGCTTCGAATTAAACCACATGCTCCCGCTACTTGTGCGGGCCCCCGTCAATTCCTTTGAGTTTTAATCTTGCGACCGTACTCCCCAGGCGGAATACTTAATGCGTTAGCGGCGGCACAGAGGTCATGACAACCCCTACACCTAGTATTCATCGTTTACGGGCGTGGACTACCAGGTATCTAATCCTGTTTGCTCCCACGCTTTCGAGCCTCAGCGTCAGTTACAGTCCAG
>NZ_UAWH01000004.1 GCF_900447045.1 Clostridium paraputrificum | reverse complement strand
ATTGCTACAGATATAGATAGAAATGCATTAGCTAAGGCTGAAAAAGGAGTTTATACACTAGATGAAATTAAAAATGTAAAAAAAGAAGATTTAGATAAATATTTTGAAAAAATAGACGATAATTATTGTGTTGGTAAAAACATAAAATCAATGGTCACTTTCAGAAAGCATGATTTAATAACAGAAAAGTATGAGGGTGGGTTTGATTTAATTGTATGTAGAAATGTAGTTATTTACTTTAAAAGTGATGCTAAGATGGAAGTGTATAGTAAGTTGGCAGGTGCTTTAAATAAAGGTGGTTTTTTATTTGTAGGAGGTACAGAAAGTATATATGACTATAAAAAAGTTGGCTTAGAACGAGTTTCTACATTTATTTATAAAAAGCTATAGAGGGGGTATATGAATGGATACATCGCAATATATGAATATGTTCTTAGAAGAATCCATGGATAATCTTCAAACATTAAATGAATCATTATTAGAATTAGAAAAAAATCCTAATGATGTTGATAAGGTAAATGAAATATTTAGAGTGGCCCATACAATTAAGGGAATGGCTGCAACAATGGGGTTTACGGATATAGCTGAATTAACTCATAAGATGGAAGATGTTTTATCAAAGTTCAGAGATGGTCAGTTAAATGTTACTCAAGAGGTTGTTACAGTTCTCTTTGATTGTTTAGATACATTAGAAAGAATGGTAAGTAATATTGAAGAAGGGACAGATTCTAGTGTAGATATAGAGCCAATAATAAAATCTTTACATAATATTTCTCAGGTGAATGATGTAGATGGAAGTCAAGAAGTAGAAAGTTTAGTTACATTAGAAAAAGATAATTGTAGTATGGAACTAAATGATTATGATATGTCAATAATAAAGCAAGCCCAAGAAAAAGATTTTAATGCTATAGAGTTAAGTATAACATTAAGTGAAAATACGTTATTAAAATCTGCTAGAGCCTTTTTAATTGTAAAGGATTTAGAGGAAATTGGTGAAATAATTAAATCTAAACCATCTACAGAAGATATAGAAAATGAGGACTTTGAGCTTCAATTAGACTTCGTTTTAATTACTACAAGCTCAGAGGATGAAGTTAAAAAGTTAGTTGAAAATATTTCTGAAGTTAGAATGGTTGAGACTAAATTAATAGAGTTTCAAAAGATAGAGGAGAGCGCAGTTAAGCCAAAAGAGGTTAAACTGGAACCAAAAGAGGTTACTGAAGAGAAGAAAAAAAGTGTAAAAAAAGAAGGGTATAAGAAATCACATCAATCAGTAAGAGTTGATCTAGAGAGAATAGATAAACTTATGAATATGGTTTCTGAATTAGTTATATATAGGACAAGACTTGAACAAATAGTAGTAGACCATAAATCATCTGATTTAACAGAAACTTTGGAGCAAGTTGGAAGAACAACTACAGATCTTCAAGATTTAGTTATGAAAATTAGAATGCTTCCTTTAGATACTGTATTTAATAGATTCCCAAGAATGATTAGGGATATATCAGTAGAATTAAATAAGGAAATTAATTTTGTTATTGAAGGCGCTGAAACAGAACTAGATAGAACTGTTATAGATGAAATTGGGGAACCACTAATACACTTATTAAGAAATGCAGCAGATCATGGAATTGAAACTAAAGAAGAAAGAATAGCTAAAAGGAAAACCTGCAGTAGGTACAATTAAGCTTGTTGCATATCAAGAAGGAACAAAAGCTTTAATAAAAGTAATAGATGATGGCGCAGGAATAAATGTTGAAAAAGTAAAAGCTAAAGCTGAAAAAGTTGGTATTAACACAGAAGGATTAAGTGATGACGAGATTAAAAATTAATCTTTGCACAAGGGTTCAGTACTAATGAAGTTGTTACAGATATATCAGGTAGAGGAGTAGGAATGGATGTTGTTAGGGGCAAAAGTTTCAGCTCTTGGAGGAACTGTAGATCTAATTAGTGAAGAAGGTAAAGGGTCAACATTTGTAATTAGGTTGCCGCTTACATTGCAAATAATACAAGCTTTATTGGTTAATGTTGGTAATGAAACTTTAGCAATTTCTCTAGGATTTATAGATAGGGTTATTGATTATAAGAAAGATAATATTAAAAAGAGTAATGGTAAAGAAGTAATTATATATAGAGATGATGTAATACCATTAGTTAGATTAAATGAAAGATTAAATATAGAATCTGTAGATACAGAGAAAAAGTTTGTAATTATTGTTAAGGTTGGTGAAAAGACTATTGGACTTCTTGTTGATTCGTTAATGGGACAACAAGAGATAGTAATTAAGCCATTAGGCAATACATTGAGTTCTTTTTTTTATCCCTTAATGAGGAAGATAAGAGCGTTATAAAAGGTGGAACGGAAAATGCCATTAATAAAATTTACGATGTGTTAGAAAAAAAGTATTTCATTTTAAAAAATAAATATAACATAAAGGATATAAGAATAGTTGAGGATAAAAACCAATATAGACATGAAGATGGAATATATAGTGCAACTATTGTAGTAAGTGTTGACTATACAGTAAGTAAGAGTTTTCTTGGATTGAATAAAGAAGAAAGTAATAAATTATTTTTCACTAAAATGATCTATAACGGGAAAGAGTGGAAGGTAGAAGATATAGAAAACTTTAGTTTATAATTAAAAAAGGGGGAGGAGTAATGAAGAAAAGTTTAATAAAGGTAGTAACTATTATTTCGTTATCTTGTTTTATTTTTGAGAGTCCAATTGTTTATGCAACTAATTCATCTGATATAAAAGATCAAATTAATAATAATAATCAAGCCATAGACAATTTACAAAATGAAAAGGACAAAATACAAAATCAAGTTAATAATGTAAATAAAGAATTAGATAAGATTACGGAACAGATGGAAGCAAAAAATAAGGAGTTAGAGAAATCTAGCAAAAAGGTAAATGAGTTCCAAAGTAAGATAGATTCATTACAAGCTGAAATAGATAGTGTACAAGCTAAAATAAATGAGGCTGAAGAGGAAATAGTTAAAAAAGAGGAACTTATAGTTCAAAAGGAAATGAATCAGAAGAAAGAGAAAAGATGCTTGGATTAAGAATAAGAAATTATTACAAAAATGATATGACTAGTCAGATGTTAGCCTTTTTAGTAAGTAGTGATGGTCTTTCAAGCTTTATAGGTAATATATACAATATGAAAAAGATACTTGATACTGATAAAAAGCTTATTGATGAAGTAAATAGTATGAAAGAAGCACTAAATAATGAAAGAAGTTATTGGAAGAAAAAATTGTTGAATTGGATGAGGAAAAAGTAGAAATAAAAAATAAACAACAAGAATTAGTTAGTGCTCAAAAAGAATTCGTAGATGAAAAAAATAAGTATTTATCTCAAGTAAATGATTTAAAAGGAATAGAGAGCAAAAAGCAAAGCATGATTAATTCTCTATCAG
>NZ_UAWH01000020.1 GCF_900447045.1 Clostridium paraputrificum | reverse complement strand
ATTCCTATTCACCCTCTACTTACTAAAAGTTAAAAAATAAGCTTATATTAATAATATATTTTTAAAACTTTATAGTAAATATAAAGGGGTCTTAACCCCTCTGCTCCAAAGTCGCATTCACCCCGCTTACCTTCAACTTGTAAGTCTTTATTTAAATTCAAGTTAACACTTGCAAGTAAAAGCCGAAGGCACTATCCCCCCAGAGAAAAGGAATACGGCTCGAAAGGACGCAATTCACCTATTGAATTATAGATGAAAAGCGAACTTCCGAACCACTCCTTTCCTCTGGAAGGCTTATCCCCCCGTCGAATTAGGTATCCGTTATCTTCAAGTTATCTATGCTTTTGAAGGTTCTACCCTTCCATAGCTTTAACAGTTATCCCAGTACCTTAATAAGGTACCCCACAACCCTAACTGCATACCATTTCTAGTATTTACTATGTCCCGTAGACTTTCGCCTACCAGTGTGGCTTAGGACATAATGCCTTTACAGACTATTTATCTCCTACGTTCCCCCGTCCGCTGTTTAACCTTATAACAATAATATAATTATGTTACTTAGGCTTATTGAGGTCTTGCTTGGACTTTTAACCCCTTAGGTATTGCTTATATAATAGACGTATATAAGCCACCCCATGTATTCTGCTCCGTAATTGGCTACATGTCACCCATCAGTTTATAGTGTATCTTACGTTTTCACTCATATAAATTTTAATGTTATCTCAACAGTTTTATATGCTCCTATTTAAGTTATAGGCAACTTCCTAGCTTAAAGTCTATAATCTTGGCTTGTCCATATTCTTTTTATTACTTTTCTAATTCATATTTTTCTTTAAATTCTTCTCTGCTTAAAGTAGTTATATATGCTTTTGGATTTGTACAAAATAGTTTCCCTATTATATACCCCCTTAATCCAACAACAAGATCATACCAACCATCTTCACTCTCCCTTACTGCTATAACTGGTACTCTTTTATGCCTTCTATACCACTTAAGATTAAAAATAGATATTCTAGAACTTAAATGTACATCTTCTACCAACCTAACTCTATTTATATCTATTTCTTTAAACTCCTCATGATCTATCTTTCTTGCCCATTCGTTATTAACTTTTCTTTCTTTTTCCATATAATCCAACTCCTATTTTTATAATAAAAAAAGCTTTTAAGTAAGGTTTTACCATACTTAAAAGCTTGAAATTTCTTCTTTAATCAGTTATACTTTATTCATAAATTTGAATAAAGTAAATTTATAAAGTAGCTTTGTTCCTTGGTTGTATGTGTGAGATATAACCTTGTAACTATCGTTACTTACTGTTAAAGTTCTTTTCTAACGGCTTTCTAGGTACTGGAATACCTTTAAAGTTTGGCTTATTTATAAGGCTGGAACCTTATAAATAAGAGTTGAATAAGAGCTTTTTTTATTTACTTTTTTATTAATTATATTTAAATTGTAATTGGTTAATTTACATAATGCAAGAAAAATATTGCTTAAATCTCTATTATGTAATTAAATATTTTTTAATTTTTAAAAAATTTTATACTTTTCTCATATTATACAATAACCTATTGCAAACCAATGCAATAGGTTATTTTTAATTATAATTTATATCCAAAAATATTTTAGCTACCTATAAATTTATTGATATGGCGTAAAATGTCCATATCTCCCCTTAAAATGCCCTAAATCTAATACATAACCCATTTGTTTAAATTTATTTGGTCTAATATCTAATACAGCATTTGGTAATGCTCCTACATCCCACTTAGAAAGTAATGCCTCATTATTATAATTAGACTCATCCCTTAATCTAATAGGTGTTCCACACTTTGGATTATCAAGAGTCATTTTTGTAGCACAATCCCAATCTTGTAGAACATGATCTTCTTGTCCTATTCTATCTGTAAACCATGTTATCCAACCTGAATACTTCCAAACAGTTGTTCCTTGTGCAAATCGTTGCTCTGGAAAATCTTCACCACCATCATTTATTACTTGTATTTCTTCTGTTCCAATATAATCTATTTTATATGACTCATTAACCCCATTATTAAGTATTTTATTAGGTAATCCCCTACCATCATAAGATATAATCATACCTGATTCAAGTTCTGGTAAAACAATATTATCTGATATTTTATTTCTTTTATTAGAGTAACCTCCAGATATTATTTCAATTTGTTCATTCTCATTTACCTTAATATTGTACCAGGCTCCATGTATTGAGGTATTTCTTCCTTCGCACTTACATTAATTACTCCAAATAATAAACTCATAGCAATAACTGAAACTGAAATCACACTTTTCCTTTTTAATACTTTTCTTCTCATTTATTCTCCATCCTTTCACTTATTATTTTTTATATAAAATAATTTTGCTCCATTTGATAATCTATATTGTCCATTATTTTCAACTATTGAAGTATCCTCATCCTCAATATATCTATAATGTTCTCCTGTCGCACCTAAAACAACATATTCTCTTAAAAATATTTTTTCTCCATCGTATGTAATATCACGCATAGAGCTTAATATCCCTTCATGATAAGTAACATACCTTATTGAAGATTTCTTTTTGTTTTTTACCTTATTTACAAATTCTCTTGCCACATCTTCATTTATATACTCTTCATCATTCATCACATAATTACTATTTAATTTAGCCATTTCCAACGTATATGGTATTTTTATATCTGATTCTATCGTTTCATCCTCTACTTGAATTGCATCCTCTGGATTATTCCCTATGCTACCTTCTGTAATTTCATCAGCTTTACTTGGATTCTTTGTAAACTCAATACATTGCTCTGATTCATATTCTTTAAGTAATTTCTTATCTCCTATAACATCTTCAATTATTGTAAAATACTTTAATAACCCATCCTTAGTTGAATATGCTTCTACAACTTTATTCTTTTCAATATCATATTTTATTACTTCTGCCGGATTGTACTGACTACCATCTTTCCCCTTAATATCCTTTGTCTCTGCAATATAATAAAGTTCATTATCATCAGTTCCAAATCTTACCTGACTTAAAGCCTTATAGTCACCCTTATTTATGTTCGGTGTTAAAGTAACATTACTCTCTAAATCTAGAATAGTTAATTTTGCATATCCTTCTTTCATATTTGAATGAATATAAGCTATTTTATTTCCTTTATTATTTATAGTAACAGCACCTACCATCTCATCAATGACTTTTTCATATATCTTATCTCCAGAATAAATATTATAAACAGTTATTGTATGTGGTGGTGTATTATAAACTTTATCTTCACTTTTGTTCATATTAAATTCTTCAAGACTATTTTGCATTTCTTTATTTGAATATTTAACACTAACTAAATAATCCCCTTTTACATCAAAATCCATTAGCATATCATCAGCGTTATCATAGTTGAAGAACTCATATTTATCACTATCCATATCATACTTAACTAATCCCATTGAATGCTCATTTTTCTTAGTTACACGTAAAAAAAGTAAATTACCTATAGATTGTATTGTATCTATACTATCCACTTCATTTCCAATTTTTGAAACCTTTGATTTTTTATTACCTAAATCATACTGAATCAGGTCTGATCTTCCTTTAGAGTTTTTAGTAGTATAATAAAGTGTATTTTTATAAAATGCACTTGTACTGAATGTATTGTGTTCATCAGTTCCAAGATTATAATTAACACCATCTAAATTTAATATGTAATGATCCTTCATGTCCTCTGTAACTTTAGTAAATATAATTCCCTTTCCTAAATTTTCTTCTTTATATTTTGTTTCCTCGCACCCAATGAAACTTAAAATAAAAATAATTCCTACAATTAAAATAAGTATTTTTTTCTCTATCTTCATAATACCTCCTATTTTAAAATATTATATTATTTTTGTAAAAAACAGTCAAATTATAACTTCTTTTACCATTAAAATAGACACTCTTTAATTTCGTTAAAAGTAATTTTTGCGAAGTCAAAGATCCTAACGGTTTTATGCCATTTGTAAGTCATGAAATTTTATAAAATTAAAGAATTTAGTTTAGTATTTCTAAATAAAAATAAGAAAAAGTAATATTTCGCGTATCCCTACGCGAAATATTACTTTTTTATCTTACCATTTGATTAATATTAGTTTTTACTTTAGGAGCTTTAGATTTATTCTCTATTAAATCCTTAGCCTTTAAATATTCTTCTTTAAACTCTGGACTTAAACTTGCAATTATTTTATTTGCCTTCTTAACTTTTGAGCTTAATTGTTTAACTTTATCTTTAAGTTCTCTATTCTCACACTTAATATTTTTAAGCTCCTTATTATCTCCTTCAAGCTCATTAACTGTTTTCTCCAAGCTCCTTATTTTATCTGCATTATATATTCCTTGTTTAGCTAGTTCTACTAGCCTTTCATAATCATCTTTAGATACAGTTACCTTTGATCCCATTAAGCTTTCCTTAACCTCAATAACATCTATATCTCCTGTACGTCCCTCAATGCTCTTAAATGACTCAAATTGCTTTTCTAGTATATGTATCTCCTCTTTAAGCTTCTCTGCCTTATATTTATGGATATCAAGGCTATTTTCGGTTTTACCAGACCCCCTGACAACATCATACCCTTTTTCTTGGAGATACTTAGGAGCTTCTGTATGTATTCTATTGATTCTTTCCTTCGTCATTACTACTCTTGCTTGTAATTTACCATTCTCTTTATTTACAGGTACAAAATGAAGGTGCATATGTGGTGCAGTTTCATCCAAATGTACTTTAGCTGATACAATATTCTCTTTTCCAAACTCATCACAGAAGTAATTATAAACCTCTTTTAAATATTCCTTTGATTTTTCTATTCCCCATTCTTCGGCTTGATCCTTAGGAACAGTAATTATATTCGAGTAATCAACCACAGAATTTTTTTGTATTCTGGAAACAGATCTTACTTCCTCAACTCTATCTTTTACTCTTTGATATAAATTCTTATTGCTATCAACCAAATCATAATTTAAATGGGTCTTATCTAAATCAATTTCTTCGTTAGTAATCTTCCCTTCTCGTTCCTGTTCTTTCTCTTTTCCCTTAATATCAGTTATCTTATTTTTTTGTGTATTCCAAGCGAACTCCATACTCATATTACCCCTCCGAATTAGCATACTCTTGCAGATATTTCATATCAAGAGTATAGCACGTTATACTCTTGCAAAGCAAGAACGTGCCATTGCATGGAGCTTAGTGTTAGGACTTCGTCCTAATTTATTAAACTATATTTCAGCTTAATTAGATTAGCAGCAATACAGTTTAATAAAAAAAATAAGTAAGTTATTTATTAACTTACTTATTTTCTTCTAAGAAATAATAAAGATACTCAAAAAGACGGTTGGTTTGAATTTGATAGTACATGTGACCATCACCACTTCAAACATGCCACCAAAAAAGGAAGGTTACTGTCCCTCATCCCAAAAAGGACTTACCAAAACCAACCGTAAGAAATATCTCAAAACAAAGTGTGATTAATTTATATTAATCTTATTATTTTAAATTATAGTCTATTTGTATCGTATATTAAAGTATCTTTCTTTTGATTTTATGAGCCTATATTTATTCCCCATTTTTATTAACTAAAAAATTCCGTTATTATATAAAGTATTTTACTCCTGGATTTGTAAACCTATTTTAAATATTTTTCTGTTACTTCATCTAGCAAACTATTTAATACTACCTGGTAAGATAAATGAGGATAAAGCTCTTTAACCTTATCTATCTTATCCCAAATTTCTTTATATAATCTTATAGTTTTAGCTACTGGCTTATCTTCATTTGAGTATATTTTTAATCCAAAATTATTTGTAACCACTTTAGAACCACTTTGTACACAAAGAACTTCCTTGAAGGCTTTTTCTAAATTATTAACTCTCTTATTAAGCTCTATAAATTCTATATTATCAGATAAACTAATTATATTATCATCTGTATTCTTGACTATTACTTGCTTTGATTGATGTTCGGGCATTTTAGAACCACTTTGTAACACAAATTGCCCATCCACCTTTTTTACGTTCTTTCTAGCTAATCTTTTACCAATAACTCTCTCATTTACTCCAAAGTCATTAACTTCTATGTCTTTCATAGTTCTACCTTTTAGTAGCTCTTTATTGATGTACTCAACAACTTCCTCTATAGACATTTCTTCATAAATCATAACCTTGTAACCACCTTGTAATTTTTTGTACACATAAACTATAACACTCTATACTATAAATTCAAAGAAATAAAAAGTGGGATTTACGCCCCACTTTTTCTGCTACTAAATAATCCATTCCATAATCATATTTTTTATAACAGTATCTTCTGTCATATTAAGTTTTACACATTTATTACTAAATGCATTATATAGATCCTTTGGAAGCTCAACAACTAAAGTTTCCTTGTTTCTATTACTTTTTGTTTTTTTCTTCTTCTGCTTAGCCACCTTTTTTACTTCTTCAATATTATCAATGCTTATTTCTTCCTGTATTTCATTATCTATACTATCACTTGATTTAATACTAATACCCAAATACTCTTCCGCTTCTTCTCTTGTTTTAAATCCTTTGTATTCTGAATCAAATCCTAAAACTAATTTAGAACATTCATCCCAACTCTCCAATATCACATTTTTAGTTCCCTTTTTTCCTCTCTTAATCGCATAAAACTTCTTCTTAGACATATTCCTATTCACCCTCTACTTACTAAAAGTTAAAAAATAAGCTTATATTAATAATATATTTTTAAAACTTTATAGTAAATATAAAGGGGTCTTAACCCCTCTGCTCCAAAGTCGCATTCACCCCGCTTACCTTCAACTTGTAAGTCTTTATTTAAATTCAAGTTAACACTTGCAAGTAAAAGCCGAAGGCACTATCCCCCCAGAGAAAAGGAATACGGCTCGAAAGGACGCAATTCACCTATTGAATTATAGATGAAAAGCGAACTTCCGAACCACTCCTTTCCTCTGGAAGGCTTATCCCCCCGTCGAATTAGGTATCCGTTATCTTCAAGTTATCTATGCTTTTGAAGGTTCTACCCTTCCATAGCTTTAACAGTTATCCCAGTACCTTAATAAGGTACCCCACAACCCTAACTGCATACCATTTCTAGTATTTACTATGTCCCGTAGACTTTCGCCTACCAGTGTGGCTTAGGACATAATGCCTTTACAGACTATTTATCTCCTACGTTCCCCCGTCCGCTGTTTAACCTTATAACAATAATATAATTATGTTACTTAGGCTTATTGAGGTCTTGCTTGGACTTTTAACCCCTTAGGTATTGCTTATATAATAGACGTATATAAGCCACCCCATGTATTCTGCTCCGTAATTGGCTACATGTCACCCATCAGTTTATAGTGTATCTTACGTTTTCACTCATATAAATTTTAATGTTATCTCAACAGTTTTATATGCTCCTATTTAAGTTATAGGCAACTTCCTAGCTTAAAGTCTATAATCTTGGCTTGTCCATATTCTTTTTATTACTTTTCTAATTCATATTTTTCTTTAAATTCTTCTCTGCTTAAAGTAGTTATATATGCTTTTGGATTTGTACAAAATAGTTTCCCTATTATATACCCCCTTAATCCAACAACAAGATCATACCAACCATCTTCACTCTCCCTTACTGCTATAACTGGTACTCTTTTATGCCTTCTATACCACTTAAGATTAAAAATAGATATTCTAGAACTTAAATGTACATCTTCTACCAACCTAACTCTATTTATATCTATTTCTTTAAACTCCTCATGATCTATCTTTCTTGCCCATTCGTTATTAACTTTTCTTTCTTTTTCCATATAATCCAACTCCTATTTTTATAATAAAAAAAGCTTTTAAGTAAGGTTTTACCATACTTAAAAGCTTGAAATTTCTTCTTTAATCAGTTATACTTTATTCATAAATTTGAATAAAGTAAATTTATAAAGTAGCTTTGTTCCTTGGTTGTATGTGTGAGATATAACCTTGTAACTATCGTTACTTACTGTTAAAGTTCTTTTCTAACGGCTTTCTAGGTACTGGAATACCTTTAAAGTTTGGCTTATTTATAAGGCTGGAACCTTATAAATAAGAGTTGAATAAGAGCTTTTTTTATTTACTTTTTTATTAATTATATTTAAATTGTAATTGGTTAATTTACATAATGCAAGAAAAATATTGCTTAAATCTCTATTATGTAATTAAATATTTTTTAATTTTTAAAAAATTTTATACTTTTCTCATATTATACAATAACCTATTGCAAACCAATGCAATAGGTTATTTTTAATTATAATTTATATCCAAAAATATTTTAGCTACCTATAAATTTATTGATATGGCGTAAAATGTCCATATCTCCCCTTAAAATGCCCTAAATCTAATACATAACCCATTTGTTTAAATTTATTTGGTCTAATATCTAATACAGCATTTGGTAATGCTCCTACATCCCACTTAGAAAGTAATGCCTCATTATTATAATTAGACTCATCCCTTAATCTAATAGGTGTTCCACACTTTGGATTATCAAGAGTCATTTTTGTAGCACAATCCCAATCTTGTAGAACATGATCTTCTTGTCCTATTCTATCTGTAAACCATGTTATCCAACCTGAATACTTCCAAACAGTTGTTCCTTGTGCAAATCGTTGCTCTGGAAAATCTTCACCACCATCATTTATTACTTGTATTTCTTCTGTTCCAATATAATCTATTTTATATGACTCATTAACCCCATTATTAAGTATTTTATTAGGTAATCCCCTACCATCATAAGATATAATCATACCTGATTCAAGTTCTGGTAAAACAATATTATCTGATATTTTATTTCTTTTATTAGAGTAACCTCCAGATATTATTTCAATTTGTTCATTCTCATTTACCTTAATATTGTACCAGGCTCCATGTATTGAGGTATTTCTTCCTTCGCACTTACATTAATTACTCCAAATAATAAACTCATAGCAATAACTGAAACTGAAATCACACTTTTCCTTTTTAATACTTTTCTTCTCATTTATTCTCCATCCTTTCACTTATTATTTTTTATATAAAATAATTTTGCTCCATTTGATAATCTATATTGTCCATTATTTTCAACTATTGAAGTATCCTCATCCTCAATATATCTATAATGTTCTCCTGTCGCACCTAAAACAACATATTCTCTTAAAAATATTTTTTCTCCATCGTATGTAATATCACGCATAGAGCTTAATATCCCTTCATGATAAGTAACATACCTTATTGAAGATTTCTTTTTGTTTTTTACCTTATTTACAAATTCTCTTGCCACATCTTCATTTATATACTCTTCATCATTCATCACATAATTACTATTTAATTTAGCCATTTCCAACGTATATGGTATTTTTATATCTGATTCTATCGTTTCATCCTCTACTTGAATTGCATCCTCTGGATTATTCCCTATGCTACCTTCTGTAATTTCATCAGCTTTACTTGGATTCTTTGTAAACTCAATACATTGCTCTGATTCATATTCTTTAAGTAATTTCTTATCTCCTATAACATCTTCAATTATTGTAAAATACTTTAATAACCCATCCTTAGTTGAATATGCTTCTACAACTTTATTCTTTTCAATATCATATTTTATTACTTCTGCCGGATTGTACTGACTACCATCTTTCCCCTTAATATCCTTTGTCTCTGCAATATAATAAAGTTCATTATCATCAGTTCCAAATCTTACCTGACTTAAAGCCTTATAGTCACCCTTATTTATGTTCGGTGTTAAAGTAACATTACTCTCTAAATCTAGAATAGTTAATTTTGCATATCCTTCTTTCATATTTGAATGAATATAAGCTATTTTATTTCCTTTATTATTTATAGTAACAGCACCTACCATCTCATCAATGACTTTTTCATATATCTTATCTCCAGAATAAATATTATAAACAGTTATTGTATGTGGTGGTGTATTATAAACTTTATCTTCACTTTTGTTCATATTAAATTCTTCAAGACTATTTTGCATTTCTTTATTTGAATATTTAACACTAACTAAATAATCCCCTTTTACATCAAAATCCATTAGCATATCATCAGCGTTATCATAGTTGAAGAACTCATATTTATCACTATCCATATCATACTTAACTAATCCCATTGAATGCTCATTTTTCTTAGTTACACGTAAAAAAAGTAAATTACCTATAGATTGTATTGTATCTATACTATCCACTTCATTTCCAATTTTTGAAACCTTTGATTTTTTATTACCTAAATCATACTGAATCAGGTCTGATCTTCCTTTAGAGTTTTTAGTAGTATAATAAAGTGTATTTTTATAAAATGCACTTGTACTGAATGTATTGTGTTCATCAGTTCCAAGATTATAATTAACACCATCTAAATTTAATATGTAATGATCCTTCATGTCCTCTGTAACTTTAGTAAATATAATTCCCTTTCCTAAATTTTCTTCTTTATATTTTGTTTCCTCGCACCCAATGAAACTTAAAATAAAAATAATTCCTACAATTAAAATAAGTATTTTTTCTCTATCTTCATAATACCTCCTATTTTAAAATATTATATTATTTTTGTAAAAAACAGTCAAATTATAACTTCTTTTACCATTAAAATAGACACTCTTTAATTTCGTTAAAAGTAATTTTTGCGAAGTCAAAGATCCTAACGGTTTTATGCCATTTGTAAGTCATGAAATTTTATAAAATTAAAGAATTTAGTTTAGTATTTCTAAATAAAAATAAGAAAAAGTAATATTTCGCGTATCCCTACGCGAAATATTACTTTTTTATCTTACCATTTGATTAATATTAGTTTTTACTTTAGGAGCTTTAGATTTATTCTCTATTAAATCCTTAGCCTTTAAATATTCTTCTTTAAACTCTGGACTTAAACTTGCAATTATTTTATTTGCCTTCTTAACTTTTGAGCTTAATTGTTTAACTTTATCTTTAAGTTCTCTATTCTCACACTTAATATTTTTAAGCTCCTTATTATCTCCTTCAAGCTCATTAACTGTTTTCTCCAAGCTCCTTATTTTATCTGCATTATATATTCCTTGTTTAGCTAGTTCTACTAGCCTTTCATAATCATCTTTAGATACAGTTACCTTTGATCCCATTAAGCTTTCCTTAACCTCAATAACATCTATATCTCCTGTACGTCCCTCAATGCTCTTAAATGACTCAAATTGCTTTTCTAGTATATGTATCTCCTCTTTAAGCTTCTCTGCCTTATATTTATGGATATCAAGGCTATTTTCGGTTTTACCAGACCCCCTGACAACATCATACCCTTTTTCTTGGAGATACTTAGGAGCTTCTGTATGTATTCTATTGATTCTTTCCTTCGTCATTACTACTCTTGCTTGTAATTTACCATTCTCTTTATTTACAGGTACAAAATGAAGGTGCATATGTGGTGCAGTTTCATCCAAATGTACTTTAGCTGATACAATATTCTCTTTTCCAAACTCATCACAGAAGTAATTATAAACCTCTTTTAAATATTCCTTTGATTTTTCTATTCCCCATTCTTCGGCTTGATCCTTAGGAACAGTAATTATATTCGAGTAATCAACCACAGAATTTTTTTGTATTCTGGAAACAGATCTTACTTCCTCAACTCTATCTTTTACTCTTTGATATAAATTCTTATTGCTATCAACCAAATCATAATTTAAATGGGTCTTATCTAAATCAATTTCTTCGTTAGTAATCTTCCCTTCTCGTTCCTGTTCTTTCTCTTTTCCCTTAATATCAGTTATCTTATTTTTTTGTGTATTCCAAGCGAACTCCATACTCATATTACCCCTCCGAATTAGCATACTCTTGCAGATATTTCATATCAAGAGTATAGCACGTTATACTCTTGCAAAGCAAGAACGTGCCATTGCATGGAGCTTAGTGTTAGGACTTCGTCCTAATTTATTAAACTATATTTCAGCTTAATTAGATTAGCAGCAATACAGTTTAATAAAAAAAATAAGTAAGTTATTTATTAACTTACTTATTTTCTTCTAAGAAATAATAAAGATACTCAAAAAGACGGTTGGTTTGAATTTGATAGTACATGTGACCATCACCACTTCAAACATGCCACCAAAAAGGAAGGTTACTGTCCCTCATCCCAAAAAGGACTTACCAAAACCAACCGTAAGAAATATCTCAAAACAAAGTGTGATTAATTTTATATTAATCTTATTATTTTAAATTATAGTCTATTTGTATCGTATATTAAAGTATCTTTCTTTTGATTTTATGAGCCTATATTTATTCCCCATTTTTATTAACTAAAAAATTCCGTTATTATATAAAGTATTTTACTCCTGGATTTGTAAACCTATTTTAAATATTTTTCTGTTACTTCATCTAGCAAACTATTTAATACTACCTGGTAAGATAAATGAGGATAAAGCTCTTTAACCTTATCTATCTTATCCCAAATTTCTTTATATAATCTTATAGTTTTAGCTACTGGCTTATCTTCATTTGAGTATATTTTTAATCCAAAATTATTTGTAACCACTTTAGAACCACTTTGTACACAAAGAACTTCCTTGAAGGCTTTTTCTAAATTATTAACTCTCTTATTAAGCTCTATAAATTCTATATTATCAGATAAACTAATTATATTATCATCTGTATTCTTGACTATTACTTGCTTTGATTGATGTTCGGGCATTTTAGAACCACTTTGTAACACAAATTGCCCATCCACCTTTTTTACGTTCTTTCTAGCTAATCTTTTACCAATAACTCTCTCATTTACTCCAAAGTCATTAACTTCTATGTCTTTCATAGTTCTACCTTTTAGTAGCTCTTTATTGATGTACTCAACAACTTCCTCTATAGACATTTCTTCATAAATCATAACCTTGTAACCACCTTGTAATTTTTTGTACACATAAACTATAACACTCTATACTATAAATTCAAAGAAATAAAAAGTGGGATTTACGCCCCACTTTTTCTGCTACTAAATAATCCATTCCATAATCATATTTTTTATAACAGTATCTTCTGTCATATTAAGTTTTACACATTTATTACTAAATGCATTATATAGATCCTTTGGAAGCTCAACAACTAAAGTTTCCTTGTTTCTATTACTTTTTGTTTTTTTCTTCTTCTGCTTAGCCACCTTTTTTACTTCTTCAATATTATCAATGCTTATTTCTTCCTGTATTTCATTATCTATACTATCACTTGATTTAATACTAATACCCAAATACTCTTCCGCTTCTTCTCTTGTTTTAAATCCTTTGTATTCTGAATCAAATCCTAAAACTAATTTAGAACATTCATCCCAACTCTCCAATATCACATTTTTAGTTCCCTTTTTTCCTCTCTTAATCGCATAAAACTTCTTCTTAGACAT
>NZ_UAWH01000003.1 GCF_900447045.1 Clostridium paraputrificum | reverse complement strand
TAAAATGACTGATTATCTAGCTGAAGAAGCAGATGTAGTCGTTAGAAGGATATATTGGATATGATTAATAGCATACTTCTAATAATTATTGGAGTTTCTGCAATTATAATTATAAATACAACAATGTTGTTACCTGAGAGAATTGTTAAATTGAGCAGTTTATTATATATAGTAATAGTTATTTTCGCTTTACTAGAGTTATTACCCAAACATAGAATGTACCTTAAGGAAATTACTTTTGGACAAGTCGGTTTTGAGAGCTTTATGTATATGTGTTTTTTCTCTGCATTGATACTTGTTTATACCAATATGGGCAAAAGAGAAAATAAAAAAATAAAAATAATATCCTATTTCATAATAGTCATATTTATATGTAATCAATTTACTGGAAGAAGTTTTATAATTATAAAACTTCTTTCAATAATACTGTTAGTAATATCCTATTTTACTTTAGCTGACTTTAAGTTCATTGAAGATAAAAAGTTAAATATTGCAAAGTTAGGAAATATATCATTTCTTTTAATAACTATAAGTAGCTTTAAATCTACGTATATATATGTCTATGAGGCTTTTTTTAATTACTATGATTCTGTATACGGTAGTTCTTATGAAAAATATAGTTAATAATCCTTATAAGGTATTATTTAAAGACCTTTTTGAAAAAGGGATAGAAATGAAGAATTTAAATACAAAAATAATTGAAAAGAATAGAGAATTAGAGTTTTCTCAAAAATGTTGTTATGAAAAAGGAGAAGGCTTTTAAGAGTTTTTTCAGAATGTTCCTATACCATTAATAATTTTGAATAAAGGAACTCAAAGGATTTCTTTTGCAAATTCTAGTTTTGTTAATATTGTAGAAAATAAATCTTTAAAAAGTATTATAAATAAGAAAATTACATCCGTAATAAGTGTAGATGAAGGCCAATTAAATAAATTTAATTATAGTGAAGGAAAGATAATACTTAGGGGGTCTATATCTAATAAGGGAGATTTAAAATATTTTGATATAGAGTTAATTGATAGTAGTACAAGTGGTGATGAAATAATAGTAATACTAAATGATGTTACATCAAATGTTAAAGTTGATTCAATGAAAGAAGCTATTCAAAATAAAATGTTAGAAGAAAACTTGAAAAGAGATTTTCTATCAAATATATCCCATGATCTAAAAACGCCATAAGCAGCGACGGAGCTATCAACTCCGCCACTCATACCTACAACTACTTTTTTCTTCATAGACTACTCCTATTCTTCTCCATGAACGTGATCGTGTAAATCATCTCCATGCTCTTCGAAATCCCAAAGTTCCATTCCTTTGCTCTTTCTGTAGTCATTAATTGCCTTGTGTATAGCTTCTTCTGCTAATACTGAACAGTGCATTTTTACTGGTGGAAGTCCATCTAAAGCTTCTGCAACTGCTTTGTTTGATAGCTCCCAAGCTTCATCTATATGTTTACCCTTAATTAGTTCAGTTGCCATTGATGATGATGCTATAGCAGAACCACAACCAAATGTCTTAAACTTAACATCTTCTATAATTCCGTTATCATTTACCTTTAAGTAAATCTTCATTATATCTCCGCACTTAGCGTTTCCTACTTCACCTACACCATTTGCGTCTTCAATTTCTCCTACGTTTCTTGGATTTCTGAAATGATCCATAACCTTATCTGTATATATCATAATTATCTTACTCCTCTCTTAATGAAATCTTCCCATAATGGTGACATATCTCTTAATCTTTTAATGATTGGTGGTAATACTTCTATTACATAGTTAACATCTTCTTCTGTTGAAGCATCACCTAATGTTAATCTTAATGATCCATGAGCTTTTTCATGTGGAAGCCCTATAGCTAATAAAACATGTGATGGATCAAGTGATCCTGATGTACATGCACTACCACTTGAAGCACAAACTCCCTCAAAGTCTAATGAAAGCAATATTGATTCTCCTTCAATAAATTCAAATCCAATATTAACGTTACCTGGTAATCTCTTATCACCAGTTGGTCCATTAAGCTTTGAATATGGAATCTTTAATAAGCCTTCTATTAATTTATCTCTTAATGCTGTCATTTTATCTACATGTTCTTGTAGATTTTCAGTAGCAAGTTCAATAGCTTTTCCAAGCCCTACGATACCAGCAATATTTTCAGTACCTGCTCTTCTAGCTCTTTCCTGTCCACCACCGTGAATTAAATTATGTATTCTAACACCCTTCTTTATATAAAGAGCTCCTACACCCTTTGGTCCATATATCTTATGTCCCGCTAAAGATAACAAATCAATATTCATATCCTTAACATCAATTTCTATATTACCAATTGCTTGGACAGCATCAGTGTGGAATAAAACCTTCTTTTCTCTACATATAGCTCCAATTTCTTTAATTGGTTCAATAGTACCTATTTCATTATTAGCAAACATTACAGAAACTAAAATTGTTTTATCTGTAATTGCATTTCTTACATCTTCTGGATTAACAAAACCTTCGCTATCAACATCTAGGTATGTAACTTCAAATCCGTTCTTTTCTAAATATTCACATGTATGCAACACAGCATGATGCTCAATTTTAGTTGTTATTATATGGTTACCTTTATTCTTATACGCTGAAGCTATTCCTTTAATTGCCCAGTTATCGGCTTCTGAGCCTCCACCTGTAAAGTATACTTCATTTATATCACAATTAAGGGCCTTTGAAACTTGGCCTCTAGCCTTATCTACAGATCTCTTAGTAATTCTTGATATTTCATAAAATGAAGATGGGTTACCAAATTTACCTGTGAAGTATGGTAACATTTCTTCTAAGACCTCTGGCTTAACAAAAGTTGTTGCAGCATAATCCATATACACTGTATTCATGTTTCTTCACCTCTATAATTTAAGTTTTAATGATTCGTTATTTGTCTTGATTCTTTCATAGTCATTTACTATATCTTGAAGAGTTACTGACTTCATTACATCATCAATACTGTTTTTAATCTTTGCCCAAAGTAATCTTGTAGCACAACAATCAAGATTATCACAAGAAACACCATCAATGCATTCTGCAATTTCAATTGGCCCTTCAAGTACATACATAATTTCAGCTACAGTAATATCT
>NZ_UAWH01000015.1 GCF_900447045.1 Clostridium paraputrificum | reverse complement strand
TACTCATCAGCAGAATGTATACCAGCAAAAGCAAGTTTAAAAACACCAATTGTGAAATTTAAAAAAGGTGAAGAACCTTCTATAACTATGAATATTCCTCTTGTTTCTGCAGTTATGCAGTCAGTATCAGATGATAAAATGGCTATAGCCCTTGCTAAAGAGGGAGGAATATCATTTATATATGGTTCTCAAACTATTAAAAATCAAGCTGAAATGGTAAGAAGAGTTAAGAATTATAAAGCTGGGTTTGTTGCTAGTGATTCCAGTATAAAACCTGATGAAACTCTTGAAGATATACTTAATTTAAAAGAAAAAACTGGACATAGCACAGTTGCAGTAACAGATGATGGAACATCTACAGGAAAGTTGGTTGGAATTGTTACAAGTAGAGATTATCGTATAAGTCGTATGGACAAGTCTACTAAGGTTTCTGAATTTATGACGCCTATAGACAAGGTTATTTATGCAAAGGAAGGAATAAGTCTTCGTGAGGCAAACGACATAATTTGGGATAATAAACTTAATGCGCTTCCAATATTAAATGATGAACAAAGACTTGTTGCTTTTGTTTTTAGAAAGGATTATGATTCTCACAAAGAAAATCCAAATGAGCTTTTAGATGAGCAAAAGAGATTTGTTGTAGGGGCTGGAATTAATACAAGAGACTATGAAGAAAGAGTACCAGCATTAATAGATGCAGGAGCAGACATTCTTTGTATAGATTCATCTGAAGGGTTTACAGAATGGCAAAAGAGAACTATTACCTTTATTCGTGAAAAATATGGTGATAAGGTAAAGGTTGGGGCTGGAAACATAGTAGATAGAGAAGGCTTTAGATTCCTAGCTGAAGCAGGAGCAGATTTTGTAAAGATAGGTATAGGTGGAGGATCTATATGTATCACTCGTGAAACAAAAGGTATTGGAAGAGGACAAGCTACAGCTGTAATTGAGGTTGCAAAAGCACGTGATGAATATTATAAGGAAACGGGAATCTATATTCCAATATGTTCTGATGGTGGAATAGTTCATGATTATCATATTACCTTAGCTCTTGCCATGGGAGCAGATTTCTGCATGCTTGGTAGGTATTTTTCAAGATTTGAAGAAAGTCCAACAAATAAAGTAATTATAAATGGTAACTATATGAAGGAATATTGGGGAGAAGGTTCTGCAAGAGCAAGGAATTGGCAAAGATATGATATGGGGGGCGCAAACAAGCTTTCCTTTGAAGAGGGAGTAGATTCCTATGTTCCATATGCAGGCCACTTGCATGGCAACTTAGAGGTTACCTTAGCAAAAATTAAATCAACTATGTGCAATTGTGGGGCCTTAACAATTCCAGAACTTCAAGAAAAGGCAAGGATAACTTTAGTTTCATCTACAAGTATAGTTGAAGGTGGAGCACATGATGTTTTATTAAAAGACAAGAATGGAATGACGGTAAAATAGAAGGTATAAGGTAAGAAGGTACAAGCAGTGCTTCGCACAGTATAGATAAGAAGTTACGGAGGAAATTCTGCTAGCGCTAGTGTTTTTTACAATTAATAAGTCGGCTGTATTAAATGGAAAGTATATTTTATTGGAAGATAGTTTTTATTCTAATTTTATGTTCATTAGGATGGACAAGCACTTAGGATTAAAAATTTTCTGTAAGAAAATTATCCATAACTTTTCACTATTAACTATTATCTATCCACTAAAAAATTATTGCAATGAAGGGATTTAAATAAATGTTTGTACTTTCATTAATACTAAGTATATTAAATAGTTTTGGAGGTGGCTTAGTATGAAAGTTAAAATGTTTTGTGATATTACAGGGAAAGGTGCTATGGTTAATCTTCCTATGGAACCTAGAATGCTATTAGATATGCAAGGGGAATTACTTGAAAGAGAGAATCTTGGATATATATTATGTGCAGATGTTAAATATTATGATGAAGATAATAATGAAATAGAAAATATATTTATACTTAACAAATCATTGTTTTAAAATTAGGGAAAATAGAATATTAGTAAAAGGAGCCAGTATTGGCTCCTTTTTTACTTACCTTTAGTACGGGTGGGGGGGATTTGTTTCCATGTGACTTGGAGCTTGCGACGGAACAAGGGAAATAAATATCCGCCACACCTTTTTTAGTTACTAAATGCTAATTTTCTATAAATTATGCTATAAGATGTACAAAGGTTAAATAAAGAATTAAATACAGTAGAGCATAGCTCTGTAGCATTTTTATAATCCCACATATAACTAGGGGCTCCTAGTCTATATGATTTAATTTGTTCAATTATATAATAATTCAAAGTTTTTGGCCCGTATAATATATTTGAGCTTTCAGTGTTTATATTATTATCCATTGCCACTTCGCTATTTTCCTCCTCAAGTATAAACTTCTCTAAATCATTTTCGTATTTAAGATGTTTTCTTAATGAATCGAAGTTTCCTCTTATATGAGCATGACAACAGAAATCACATAAATAATGAACTACTATACCTGCTCTTATAGAGTTAAATATATTAAGTTTACCTGAGTTTGAGATTTTTTCTATTTTGCTATAAACATATTCTGATGATTCTTCAAAGTAGTGGGGATGAACTTTATAAGAAGCAATCAAGTCAGGTAATATTGTTCCAAGATAAAAAAATGGTGAGTAATATTTTAATAAAACATTATCCTTGTTATTATTTATTATTTTTTTTGCTATAAATAAATGCGTTTTTAATTTCATAAAATCTAGCTCCCGTAAAAATTTTGTTACGTGGTTTTATTATATGCAAAAGTTCTTAAATTACTAACTTAAATATAACGGAGATAATTAAAAAAGTAAAACTGTAATTGTTACCTATAAGGGAATTTATTGTTCCGTAAAGTTTTAAAGTAGCTAAACTTAATCTTATATTACTAGGTTTTGAAATATTTTTCATTTAAAAGTATACATAATGTGGAAAAATATTAAAAAATTGATATTAGTATTGATTATTGTGTATATAGGTGTTAATATCTGTATATGGATAATATATACACTTAGGAGGAAAAATGAATATATTAATTAGTAATTCTTCATCAGTTCCATTATATGAACAAATTTCCAATCAAATAAAAAATCAGATATTAAATGGTGAATTAAAGCCTAGTGAAGCCTTACCTTCAATAAGAATGCTAGCAAAAGATTTGAAGGTAAGTATTATAACAACTAAAAGAGCATATGAAGAACTTGAAAAAGAAGGTTTTATAAAAACAGTAGCTGGAAAAGGAACCTTTGTATCAGAAGGTAATTCTGACAGACTTAAGGAGGCAGCTATATGTGAAATAGAAATTAAGTTAGATGATGCTATTAGTCAAGCTAAAGCTATTGGATTAACATTAGATGAATGCTTAGAAATATTTAAAAGTTTATTTTTGGAGGAGTAATTTTTATGAAAGCTATAGAATTTAAAGGAGTTAAGAAGAGAAGAGGGAACTTTCAACTCTCTATAGATGATTTGTTAATTGAAAGTGGTTATATAACAGGTTTTATTGGACCGAATGGTTCAGGTAAAACTACAACAATAAAATTAATAATGAATATGCTTAAGATGGATTCTGGAATCATAAAGGTTTTTAATAATGATATACGAGACTACTTCGCTTATAAAAGTGAAATTGGTTATGTTGGGGATGAAGCAGGTTTCCTAGATACTGTTAAGGTAAAGAATATAAAAAAGTACATGAGTAATTTTTATGAAAAATGGGATGAAGATTTATATAAAAAGTATATAAGTAAGTTTAGAATAGATGAAAATAAGCTATATAAAGATTTTTCAAAGGGGCAGAAAAAACAATTTGAACTTATAATTGCCTTATCTCATCATCCAAAGCTAATTATTATGGATGAGCCAACTGCTAACCTAGATCCAAGGGTTAGAAGTGAATTGTTAGAAATGCTTCAGGAGCATATTGAAAGAGAGGAAGCAACAGTTTTTTATTCTACTCATATAACATCTGATTTAGAAAAGACAGCAGATTATATAGTTATGATTTATGAAGGTAAAATAATTTTAACTGGAATAAAAGATGAACTATTAGAAGAACATGCCATTATAAGGGGAAAAACTGAGCTTTTAGACATGGAATCTGAGAAGATTTTAAGAGGAATAAAAATAAATAGGTATGGATTTGAGGGGATGACATCTGATAAGAATAAAGCTTTTGAGATATTTGGAAAAGAAGTGGTTTATGATAAGGCTACTTTAGAAGATATTTTACTATTTTATACTAGAGGTGATGAAAATGCGTAATGTTATAAGTCTTGTTAAAATGCAATTTGAAAATTTATTTTCATTAAATAGAACTTTTTTAGCTATGATTGGAATAAGTGTACTTATACCTTTTGTAATTCCAGAGATGGCCACATATGCTGTTGGAATAATAGTTATAGCATTTACCAATATTACTGTTGGAAGAGAGAAAGCATGTAATATAGATAATCTTGTAAGAACACTACCAATAAAGGTAAATGAATATATTTTATCTAGGTATGTATTTGGAATAATAGGAATTTTCATTTCTATTGGAATTATGAGTATAGTTGCAATATTCTTAAATGGAAGCCCATATATATCAGTGGAAAGTGTTATAATATCAGCTCTTGTAATTGGAAGTGTAGTAGTAGGAATAATAACTCCTATTGTAACAATATTAGGCCCTGAAAAAGGTAAGATAGTTGTGATTATTCTTACAGTTTTACCACTTATGTTTACAATGAAATTACCTGAGCTATTAAGTGATATAAACATAAATATATTGAATAAGAATATATTATTTTTATTAATTATGTTGGTTACAATATTGATAATGTATATATCTTATTTAGTAACAGTTAATATATATAAGAGAGTAGAACTTTAATATTTATTAGGGGGATGGTCAATGAAGAACATAGAATATCTTTTGAGAATGCAATATATAAATATGATGTCAATGAACAAAACCATAATATTAACATTAAGCCTAGGAATTATAAGTTCATTGATTTTTCCTGAACTTTTATTAGTTTCTATAATAGCTGTATTCTTTGTAGTAATGTTCAGTTCATTAGGTGCAGAGAAGAGATGCAATGTTGATAATCTAGTTAGGTCTTTACCTGTATCTAATAAAGAATACATTTTTTCAAGATATCTTTTCAATATAATAAGTAGCATAATATCAATTATTATAATTACTATTTTAAGTATAATAATAAAAGATTCTATAGATTTAACTATTGGGATGGTATTTCTTTTGGAATTATTTTATGTTGGAGTATTATTGTCAATTACTTTACCTAGAACACTTTTTTATGATTTTAAGAAAGTCAATGCATTGGACTATTGTTTGATAATTATTCCTATGGTTCTTATAGTAAACTCAACATGGAAGTTAACAATTGAATCTTTTCCAAGTACCAACATATATGTATTAATTATTTTAGGCATTATTTGTTTGGTAATATGTGTTTTCTTTTCGTATGTGGTTGTTCTACATATCTACGAAAGAAAAGAATATAGTTAATTTAATGTAGACGGGCATCTTTATTGATGCACGTCTTTTTATAATTTTATCACAAAGAAAAAAGGCAAGGCTATATTATAAGTAGGTAGTAATCTTTAGGAGAGGCAAGGTGGAAAACAATAACTTTTATAATCTTACAGATGAAGATGTAGAAACATTGAGGCTTTTAGATCTGCAACTATATGGAAATTTAGTATTTATAGTGTCAGATGTTTTATCATATATATCAACTATTGAAAGTATAGACCTAGTTTATAGTAAATATGAGAATACATCAGAAAACTTGCCAGACCCAGATGTGCCTGCTTTAGAATCTGCTTATTTAGCAGTAATAGCAAGAAGTATTCTTTTTGATATAGGCTTTGCTAGGTATGGACATTTAGTAGAAAAATTTAATAATGGTGAAATAGATTTTTCACTTAGTCCTGATGAAGATATAAATTTAGGAAATATATTTGGAATGATTTCATATATGTATTTTTTAAGAGGTGTTATGGGAATTTATGAGAGAGATTTAAGCTTACCTGTATTTGGACTATAGATATGGTATACTTAGAATAATCTAAGTTATTGAAAGGAAATTATTATATGTTAGAAAATATAAATACAGATGATAAAAAGTATATATACGTTGCAAACTATCCTCCTTATGAAAAGGAGTTATATAAAATGGAAATGAAGTCTTTATTTAAGAATGACATAGAAGAAAAGTATTTTTTCTCTGATATATGGGTTAATCCTTCAAGAAGTCCATTTATAAAAGAAGCTTTAAAAGTGATTTATGAAGGAGATAGTGTAGAAGAAATTTGTAATAAAATAAAGGAAGAAAATCTATCTTATGACGATTTTAAGGTTGTTTATGTTAAAGCAGAAGAGAAGAACACAACCTATGAAGAGAGATTAAGCAGTTTAAGGGCAGTTGGTTTTGTTATAACTGGTGAGCCTGATATTCATAACCCTAGAGTAAGAATTGGAATTAGCAAAGTAGGGAACAGATGGTATTTTGGTGAATATGAAAAGAACGACTTTGAATGGCATATTCATGATAAAAAGCCTTACTCATATTCAAATTCCTTAGGTATAAAACTGGCAAGAGCCTTAGTTAATATAGCTGGAGGCAATGACGTTAATATAAAAATGGTGGACCCTTGTTGTGGAGTAGGAACAGTTGTTATAGAAGGAGTGTCCATGGGATTTAATATTAAAGGATTTGATATTAATAAACAGATCTGTAGTAATGCTAGAAGAAATTTAGAGTTCTTTGGTTATAATGATGTGGTTAAAGGAATGGATATTAAGGATATAGAAGAGAAATTTGATGTGGCAATAATAGATTTACCTTATGGATTATTTACACCAATAAGACCTAGTGAACAGATGGATATTATAAATTCTGCAAGGAAAATAGCAGATAAATTAATTTTAGTTACCTTTGAAGATATGGATGAATTTGTGTATAATGCTGGATTTAAAATTATTGATAGATGTAAGGTATCTAAAGGGAAATTTATTAGATACATAAGTATTTGTATTTAAATAGAGGGTGCTCACAAAAAGTGATGCATCCTCTAAAATTATAATTGGTAGAGATATAGGCTTAGCTTATTTTTTCCCAAGGCCCCCATTGTGATGCACCTGGAGTTTCTCCTAATGTCCACCATTTTGCTTTATATTGAACACCTTCGTACATTACAATATCTCCTGAAAGATAAATTTTCGATGAGTCATATACAGGAATAGATGTGTCTATTACAGTAACCTTTGAATAAGCTATAGTACTTCCACCTTTGCTATCTGTAACAGCATAAGTAATTGTGTAAGTTCCAGCCTTTGTAGTATCAACAGAGCCACTAACAATTATTTTATTTGTTAAGTCTCCGTCTTCTTTGTCAGTTGCAGTTATACCATCTAATGGACTAAAGCTGTCACCAATTAGAAGTTGTTTGTCTGCAACTCCTAAAATTATAGGTAAGGTATTACTTGGATCAGCTTGAGAAGATCCAAATGTTGCAAAAATTTTAGAATGTTCATATTGACTAGAAATTCCTGAATTATTATCAAGTAGTGCATCTCTATTTAATGACCAATAGGAGGTCATTCCTATATTATTTGCTTTTGCGTGATTAGTAACAAGTTGAGACCATGCAGGAGTAAATATAGGGTCTGAACCACTTTCATATCCTATAGAAACAGTTACACCTAATTTAGCATAAGCCTCTGAATCTGATAGGGTAGTATTTGCATATTTTTTGTAGTAATCCTTTATTTGATTTTTAGTAGAATCCATGGCTCTTACAGAAGCTGTACCATAGTTTTCATTAGGTTGTAGTACACCACTTCCATAGCACATTGCCATTATATTAATGTATTTTAAGTTTACGCCATTGGATAGATAAGCCTCTAAAACATCTAGTTGTGTTTGTGTAAGTCCTGATGGAAGAACAGGTAGAGTTAAAGAAACCTCAACTCCTGTTTCATCTTGTAACTTCTTTATTGCCTTTGCATTAGCAATATTATTTTGTTTGTTTTGAGCTCCACCTTCTACATCTAAATCTATTCTTTTTAAACCATATCCATTTACAATATCAAGATAAGTGTTATATAAAACATCAATATCTTGAGATGTTTGCCAAAAAGCAACTCCATTAGCTCCGCCAAAGGATATTGTAGCATCTCCGCCTAGCAATCGTAATTCTCTTAAAGATTGTTTAATTGCATCATATTGAGAATTCATCTTCCCTTCAGATAAAACAGAGTATCCACCCCATCCCCAATTAACTTTGCCATTAGAGATTGAACCAGTAGACTGAATAAATGCTAAGTTAAAGAATTTAATACCTGTATCTTGGGATAATTTACTTAAATTTGCGGGTCCTCCAGTATCTTCACCTACATAGTAGCCTTGTTTGGTTACCCAATCTACCATATCTACATATGGGGCATTTACTTGGGTTGGCCAATTTTTAATTCCTACTCCAGCACCAAAAGAACCTGCAGAAGTTGCTGCATTAACTTTTAAAGACATAGGTAACAAGAGAGATAGTATCATGATGCATGGACAAAAAACTTTCTTAAAGAAGTTTTTTCTCATTATTAATACGCCTCCTAATTTAATTAATATTTTCTTATGTCAATAAAATCTAGGTAAAAGTTTACATGTAATGCTGAGATGTAATTTTAGAGTTAATTTTTGAAATGTCATTTAAAGAATTCTTATAGCTAGAACTAGCTAATATCGCAATAGATATCCATTTATTAACAGTATAAGCCTGTTTGATAAATAAATCAAGCTGACTTTTATAAAAACTTTAATGAAATACTAATTGATTTTATATTAATAAATGCAAGTAAATAATTTAGTGATTGATGTATAGAATAAACCTTAAAAAATTTACTAAATTTATCAAAGTATATAGGAATGATGGTTAACTTAGTATATAATGTAAAATAAGAGTGATAATATTCGATGAATATTTACAATATAGTTATTAAGGAGAGTATTTTATATGAATAAGAAAAAAATACTACAAATAATTTTAGCTGGTGCAACTTTTTCAGGAGGAATGTCATTAGCTAATAGTTCTGTAGCTGCTACAGAATTAACTAGTGATAATATTTTGGATATAGAAAGCATTATGAATTTAAATGATTCATACGAAGGAAAGGTTGTAAACGTTGATAGTAATTTGAGAGTAAGAGAAGGTGCAAGCTTACAATCAACAGTTATAGGATATTTAGTAAATGGTGAAGTAGTTAATATAAAGGGTGAAACTGAAGAATGGTATAGAATTGACTTTAAAGGACATGAAGCATATGTGTCAAAGGAATATATAGAAGTTACTACATTATCTAAAGCGTCTAGAGCGGTTCAAAAGGGACAGGTATATAACACAGGTGGAGTAGGATTAAATGTTAGACAAGCTGCTAGTTCAACTTCAGCCAGAATTGGAATATTAAAAGATGGAGAAGTTGTACAAGTTAACTCTAAAAGTGGAGATTGGTATAACATAAGTTATGGTAATAAAACAGGATTTGTACATAGTAAATATATTAAGCTTATTCAAACAACTGAATCTGGTACAAATAATAACATAACTAAAGGAAAAGTAAAGAATATTACAAGTAATCTTAGAGTTAGACAAGCCCCAAGCACAAGCGCTTTAACTATTGGATACCTTTTAGGTGGACAAGAGGTTGAAATAACTGGTGAAAGTGGAGAATGGTATAAAATTAACTTTAATGGGAAAGTAGGATATTCTCATAAAGATTACATTACAAAAATATCTAATGGTTCATCTGGTTCATCAAATAATAACAATGGTTCTACTGTTACTGAAAAGGATGGAACTGTTGATGCAACAGATGGATTAAGAGTAAGAGAGGGAGCAGGAACAAATACTAAGATACTAGGAGTATTAACTCATGGTTCAGCCGTAAAGATAGTTGATACTAATGGGAGCTGGTACAAGATAAAGTATGGTTCAGGGTATGGATATGTACATAAAGATTATATAAAAATAACTTTTTCAGGATCTACTGGGTCAACAGGTTCAGGATCTCAAAACAATAATTCATCAAATAATAACAATGGTTCTACTGTTACTGAAAAGGATGGAACTGTAAATGCAACAGATGGATTAAGAGTAAGAGAGGGAGCAGGAACAAATACTAAGATACTAGGAGTATTAAATCACGGTTCAGTCGTAAAGATAGTTGATACTAATGGAAGTTGGTATAAGATAAAGTATGGTTCAGGATATGGATATGTACATAAGGACTACGTAACAATTAAAACATCAAGTAACAATAATAATACACAAGAAAAACCTGATAATAAGCCAGAAGTAGTTGTAAAAAAAGGTGAAGTTTATAATACAGGAAGTAATCTAAGAGTTAGATCAGCAGCAAATACTAATTCTATTGTATTAGGATATTTAGTTGATGGAACAAAGGTAGATATTATAGGTAGCGAGGGTAATTGGTATAAAATTAACTTTAAAGATAAAACTGGTTTCGTAAGTAAAGATTATGTAAGGCTACTAGATGAAAAGCCAACTACTCCAGTAGTGCCACCTGTAACTCCTGAAGTTCCGGATGTTCCAGAAGATAAGCCACAGATACCTGATGAAAAACCAGAAGAAAATCTAAAGGTTATATCTATTGGAGCTGTTAATGTATCTAACCTAAATGTTAGAAGTGGAGCTGGGACAAGTTATGCTATAAAGGGTTCAGTAACTATTAACCATATAGTAGAAATTGTTGGAGAAGAAAATGGTTGGTACAAAATAAAGTACAAAGATAATACAGCATATGTAAGTTCAAAGTATATTAATATAAGTACCGGATCAAGTAACTATGGATTAACTGTAGACAAATTTGCTGAGTTACAATTTCTTAAGTTAAATATGGTTCAAAAGGATGGAAAGTGGGTTAATGCTTCTCTTGAAGACATTAAATATTATATGAATCCAAATAACTTTATAAATGATGTTAGTAAGTATATGTTTATGAAGTTAAACTATGTAAATGGAATTCCTATGTCTGTAATTAATGAAGTTATACAAGGAAGAGGAATTTTATCTGGAAAAGGTAATGCATTCTTAGAAGGTGCTAAAAAGTACAATGTAAATGTAATGTATCTTCTTTCACATGCTAGACTTGAAACAGGTAATGGTACATCAACACTATCAAATGGCGTGTTAGTAACAGAAGTTGATGGTGTCCCAGTTGAACCAAGGGTTGTTTACAATATGTATGGTGTAGGAGCAATTGATAGTGATCCATTAAGAGGTGGCTCAGAATATGCATATAAACAAGGATGGTTTACTCCAGAACTAGCAATTTCAGAGGGGGCTAGTTGGATAAGCAAAAACTATATAAACAGTACTAAATATAATCAAAATACATTATATAAGATGAGATGGAATATGAGTTCTACAAGTATTGGATGGCATCAATATGCTTCTGATATAGCTTGGGCAGAAAAACAAGCTAGAATAATGGCACCATATTTAGAAAAGTGTGGAGTAGTCTTTGAATTTGACATACCGACATTCATAAATTAATTATTATTTAGAAAAGAGAAATTGTTTTGCAATTTCTCTTTTTTAATCTCTAGATTAGTTATAAAATTTTAATTAGCTATAAATCAAAGGTATTATTACATTTTCTTTACCATCAGTATGTGGGGAATAGATATTTATTTTTCTGTGATTTGGAACTTGCGATAAAACAAGCAAAATAAATACCCCCGACCTTTTTTGTTGATTAACTACTTCCTGTATTATACAATTAAGGTGAAGTAATGGATTTAGGGGGGAATATGAAAAAATATACTTTACAAATTATAATAGGAATTCTTATCTTTATAAATATTATTTCATTAAGTTATATAACTAAGCTTAATAAAAAAATAGATATTAATAATGATTATATAAATGGTTTAAGTGGAGAGTTAAACAGGATTAGATTCCAACCAAAAGATGATAACTCTCTTATAAGTGATTATGATCTTCCTTCATACTTGGTTATTAAGAACGGAAATACAGAAAAAATTGAAAATGCTAAAGGTTTATTTAATTATGATAGAAATATGAGCGAGATTATTAATTATTATGGTTCCATTAGCTATAGAAATGAAATTTTAAAACTAAAAGGTAACCTAGAAACTAATATATCTTACTTATCAGGTAGCTATCAGGATGGGGGTCCAAATGAAATTCAAATATATAAATATACAGTTGATATTCTTGAGAATAATAAGATTATTTCATCAAAGGAATTTGTAATTAATGACATAGGTACTAATAATAATCTTTCTATAGAAGAAAATGTAAAGAGGAATTCAAATTATGAAATACAAGTGAATGTAGTAGATAATTTAGGTAATAAATATAAGTATTCTTTAGTTAGTGGAAAAGCAACAGAGGTTAATTTTACTAATTTAGATCAGCAATATAGGGGAGAACTTATAGATGTATATAATAAGGATGGACAAGTGCTATATCAATGAAGTAATTAGAAAATAAAGAGCATAAGTATTGACTTTGTAATTTAGTTGATATATACTGTTTTAGTGAATTAAATAGAGACAGTTCGTGAGCCTCCTGTCAATAAACAAAACTACGGCAACAAAGCATAGGATTTATATTGCTTTTTATTGTCGTGGAAGAATTTCTTCTACGACTTTTTTGTTTTGCATGGCTTGAACTAATTCTCGAAGAATGGGGGAGTAGTTATTATGACAAATGAATTAAAAACAAAAAGACTTGTAAGAACAGCAGTAATAGCAGCTTTATATGCATTATTAACTGTTGCACTTGCACCAATAAGCTATGGGAATTTTCAGTTTAGAGTATCTGAAATTCTAGTATTATTAGCTTACTTTGATCCTTTCTACATAGGGGGACTAACTCTAGGATGTTTCATAGCTAACTTGCTTGGACCAAATGGAACAATGGATGTTATTTTTGGAACTTTAGCAACATTTATAAGTGTTGGAGCTATAAGCTTAACAGCAAAATATATAAAGAACAAAGCTTCTTTAGTTATAGCTTCATTATGGCCAACAATATTTAATGGAATAATTATTGGATGGATGTTAAATGTTACGGTAGGAGCACCTTTATGGTTAACCATGGGTGAAGTTGCATTAGGTGAATTTGTAGTTATTACAATAGTGGGGATTCCGATATTTAAAATGATACAAAATAGATATACTAGATTACTTAAGGAAGAATTTTAAGTATAAAAGAAGGCTCTAGCAAAAACTAGAGTCTTCTTTTTGCAATTAATGTAAAAGTAAAATGAGAAATATATTAGGTAAAATATATAATAAAGCCTAAAAGAAAGTTTTAAGTCAATTTACTTTCACAACTAAGATGTGTAATCATTACTTTAAAAGAATTTCGTTATTATAAAGGCTTGTAGAAATAATTTACATCAATACTGAAAATTAGTAGAATAAGTTTGATAATAGAATGGAGGAGATGATAAAATTGAAGAAGAGGAAAGTTTTCTCGTGGCTTATTGTAATCGTTTTTATTGTATCTTTAATACAAATGCCTATTTTTACAAGTGCTTCACTTGAAAATGAATCGGTTTTTATTAAGATTCGTTATAGTAGAGAAGATTCTAACTATGATGGATGGAATCTTTGGGTTTGGGAGGAAGATAAAGAGGGTAAAAGAGTAGACTTTATTGGTGATGACAGTGAGGGGAAGTTTGCTGTGGTCGAAACTAGTAAAGATGCAGGAAAGTTAGGATTTATCATTAGGAAAAGTGTTCAAGGAAATGATTGGGCAGAAAAAGTATTCAATGATGATAAGTATGTGGAATTAAATAAAGGCGATACAGAAGTTGTGGTAAATCAGAATGGTTCAGAACCGACATTATCAGAAAGGAAGATCAAATCAGATTTTGATAAGGTTACAGTAAACCTTAATTATTTCAGATTTGATGGTAAATATACTGATTGGGATGTATGGGGGTGGCTTGGAAGTAATGCTGGACAAGGTTATCCTTTTGTTGAGAGTAATTTTGGAAGAGTAAGTTCAATGTCTTATGACAATGTAGGTGCTGATGATAAGATAGGCTTTATTATAAGAAAATCAGATTGGTCTCAAAAGGATTGGGAGTCAGATAGATTTATAAATAAGGTTTATGCTAACAACGATGGATTAATTAATGCATATGTTGTTCAAGGAGAAGGTACTGTATATTACTCAGAAAAGGATGTAGTAAAGGACCCTAAAATAACATTTGCAAAAATTGACACTTTAAAAGATATAACTTTTAAGACTAACTTTAAGTTACCTTCAAAAGATATATTAAATAAAGTTACCTTAACAAAGGATAATAATAATCTTGAAATTGAGAGTGTAACAGTAAATGATAATTTAATGGAAGGTGCTATTAAGGTAAGAGAAAACTTAGATCTAAATTCTAAATATCAATTATCAATAGAAGGGTTTAATGGTAAGGAAGTTTCATTAGGAAAGATATATGATAGTGAAGAATTTGCAGAACTTTATACTTATTCGGGTACTTTAGGAGCTAATTATTCTAAGGATAAAACAAGGTTTGTATTATGGGCACCAACGGCAACAGAAGTTAAGCTTGCTTTGTATGGTAAGAGTGGAAGTAACTATACAAATAGTGCTGAAGAAGTACTAGCTATGACTAAAGGTGAAAATGGAATATGGTATATTGAAAAAGCTGGAGATTTAAATGGTTTGTATTATAACTATTTAGTAACAATAGATGGGAAGGTGAATGAGGTTACTGACCCATATGCTAAAGCTGTAGGGGTAAATGGTAACAGAGGAATGGTTATTGACTTAGCATCAACAAATCCTGAAGGATGGGAAAATGATACTAAGCCAGAATTAGTGGATCCTACAGACTCTATTATTTATGAAATGCATATAAGAGATTTTTCAATAGATGAGAACTCAGGTGTTACTTTAGAGTATAAGGGAAAATATAATGGAGTATGGCAATCAGGTACAACTATTCCAGGAAGTGATGTAAAAACTGGTGTTGATCACTTAAAGGAATTGGGAGTTACAACAGTTCATATTCTTCCAACATTTGACCATAGATCAATAGATGAAACAAAATTAGATACAAAACAATATAACTGGGGATATGATCCTCAAAACTATAATGTGCCTGAAGGTTCTTATTCTTCAGATCCATATGCTGGTGAAATAAGAATTAAAGAATTCAAGGAAATGGTTCAAGAATTGCATAAGTCAGGAATTAGAGTGGTTATGGATGTGGTTTATAATCATACAGGTGCTACTTTAGATTCTAATTTAAACCTAGCAGTTCCTGATTACTACTATAGACAAAATTCACAAGGTGGTTTCTCTAATGGATCAGGTTGTGGTAATGAAACAGCTTCAGAACGTTCAATGGTTAGAAAGCTAATTGTTGATTCAGTTGTATACTGGGCTAAAGAGTATCATATAGATGGATTTAGATTTGACTTAATGGGATTACATGATATAGACACTATGAAAGAAATTCGCACGGAACTTGATAAGATAGATCGAACTATACTTATCTATGGAGAGGGGTGGACAGGAGGAGATTCACCATTATCTTCTGAAGATGCAGCAATTAAAGCTAATACAACTAAATATGGAAACATGCAAATTGCTGCTTTTAGTGATGATATAAGAGATGGTATAAAAGGGCATGTATTTTCAGCTACTGCACCTGCTTTTGTAAATGGTGGCGAAGGTTTTGAAGAGACTATTAAGTTTGGTATAGTGGCAGCTACTGAGAACTCACAAGTAGATTATAGTAAGGTTGCCAATGGAACTAAGGCATGGGCTAATCAACCATATCAAACAATTAACTATGCTTCAGCTCATGATAACTTAACTCTATGGGACAAACTTCAAACTACTAATCCTAATGCATCAGAAGAAGAAGTACTATTAATGAACAAGATGTCAGCTGCAATAGTATATACATCACAAGGTATTCCTTTCATTCAAGCAGGAGAAGAGTTTGCTAGAACGAAGGTTAATCCAGATGGAAGCTTTAATGAAAATAGCTATAACGCTCCAGATAGTGTTAACAAAATAGATTGGAAAAGAAAGGTTGAATATAGTGATTTAAATAATTACTATAAAGGATTAATCTCTCTTAGAAAGTCACATAAGTCCTTTAGAATGAACACTACTGAAGATATTCAAAATAATCTTAAGTTTATAGATGTAGAAGACAAGAATTTAGTTGCTTATACATTAGATGGAACAAATGTAGGAGATTCTTGGGACAATATAGCAGTAGTATTTAATGCAAATAATGAAGCGAAGGAAGTAACTTTACCTGGTGAAGATTGGGTTGTAGTAGTGGATCAAAATAATGCTGGTATAGAGAAATTAGCAACTATTGAGGGCTCAAAGGTTACAATTCCAGCTCAAACTTCTTATGTCTTAGTTGATAAGTCAAGCTTTGATGAAGGAGAAATTGATAATGGTGAGGACTCTGATAAACCATCAGAGGATACTGATAATAATAAGGTAGAAGGTAATAATAGTAGTAACCCAAGTAAGACAGGTGATGAAAGTAGTACATTACCAATTCTAATTTTATTATTAGTTTCTGGTTTAGCAGTAGGAGTATTTGCTAAGAAGAAACAATCTTTAAGTAAGTAATTTTCATAAAATTGCGCCCCTTTATATATGTGGGCTGTGTCAGATTTCTGATACAGTCCGTTTTTTTATTATAAAAAAGGGTTTAACAGAATAAAAATATAATAAAATGTTTATTAAAGGATTTGTTATGTTTATTGTTATTAATAAGAAAAGAATTATAATATTTGTTTTAATTTTTATATGTATATTAGGAACTGTATTCTATAAGTTTAGTAGAGAAGATAATACTCTTGTGGCTGGTGGAGTTTTGTTTAGAGGTGAAAAAGTTAAATATTACGAAGAAGAAGTAATGTATGAGTGATTATGAGAAATATTTTAGACCTTCAAATATTCCTATTTTAAATACATCTAGTGAAGCAGAAGAGTTATTAAACCAATATAGTGGAAATAGTAAAAAAGTAGTTATTCCAGACAATTATTTAATTACTCCTAATAAGACTATAATCAATTATTTTTCAGTACTAAGGGAAGCTGCAAATGTTGAGAGGGATAAGTGGGCTGGTTGTGGTACTATAGGCAGGTGGAGAGAGCCTTATAGAATAGCATATGAATTCTTTACAAAAGAATACAAGGAAAGGGTTAACTTTAAAGCTTATGAAAATTCCTTTTTAAATCTTCTGCACATAAATCTAATTAAGTTTAGAATTATTAATAATACAGAAAATGAAATGAAGTATTTCTTTGAAATAGAGACAATACAAGGATCAAAAGAGAATATTGCAAACTTTGTATATTATTATGGCTTTATAAATCTTTCTAATGAAAATGGTGTATATAAAATTAAAGATATAACTATATCACCAGAGGAATATCTTTGTGCACCATATCATGGGTGGAGCTATGATGGTAAATCTAAAGTTGAAATTGAATATGGTGATTGGTGTAAGCTTATTAAGGAATTTTATGAGGCAAACACTGAAGGATATGTGAAAAATATCTATTTTAAGGGAACAGATAATAAAGACTATAGAATTGAGTTCTACATTTTGACTAATGATTATGATATAGAGGTAGCTCAATACATTAAAGAGGATGGAAAATGGAAGAGTATAAAATTAGATCCAAATAAATGTTTAAAGGAAGAGTAAAGTACTCTTCTTTTCTAGTTTAAGAGAAGTATTTATGATAAAATATCCTATTGGAGGTGAGGAGTAATGAATATTAAAGTTGTTAGAGATAATGTTATGAAGTTTAGTTCTAGCTTTAGTAGAGAAGGGGCAAATTCCATACTTAAAGCTAAAGGAGTAAAAGATCTTAAGGGTAAGAAAATAGAAAATATTTATCATATATATGGGAAAATAAATAGCGAAAATAAGGATTACAACACGCATATTAAAGTTGATATGAAAACTAATAAGGTATTAGATACAAAATGCTCCTGTGATACCTTCATAGAAAATAGAAGACATATTAGAAACTATGTTTGCAAACATATTATAGCTACTAATCTAGCCTTTTATCTTGTTGGAAAATCTAAAGCATCAAATATAAATAAAAGAAGTGAAGAAGTTGTAAATAAGAGAAAATTAAAGTTACATATATCAATAAAATGTAGCATGTTAAATGAGATTAATACATATAAATGTGAATTTAGAATAGGAGAATCAACTACTAATTTAATTACATCACTTAAAGATTTCTTGGAAAAGGATACAATTATATTTAATGATCTATTTACATACCACTCTAGAAGAGACTTTTTTAGTGAAGAGGATACAAAAATAATAGAATTTTTAAAAAGTCATAAGGAAAAAATTAGTGACAGATTCTTAAATTTGAAAGGAAAAGATTTAAGAGAGTTCCTTTCGTTATTAAATGAAAGAAAAATAAGTTTTAATTATGATTTTATAACCTATGAATCTAAAGTGAAAAAGGAGAATGTTCCTCTTTCTCTTACAATAAGAGCTGATAAGGATAGTTTTATATTAAGATCACAAAAGAAGTTTCCTATTTTATTATCTAATACTGGAGATGTTATGTTCTATGATAGGGATATTTACCTTCCCCGTAAGAAAGCTATGGAAACCTATCTTCCTTATCATAAATTATTTATAAAAAATAACGAGATAAAGTATGAGAAGAACTTAAAGGCTTTAAATAATCTTCTTTCAGACTTAAAGAGCATTACAAAGAATGTTGTGCTAGATGATGGAACAAGAGGGTTCTTAAGAGATATCTCTAAACCTACATTTAGAATATACAAAGTTGGAAAAGAAGTTTACTGCAATGTAAAGATTGATTACTGTGGTTATATTATAGATTTAATTAAAGATAAAAATGATAAAAGCTTTTTAAGGGATTTTAAGAAGGAAAACTTAATAGATATAAAATTAGAAAAGGTAGGATTTATAAAAAGAGAAAGAGATTATTTTTATATAGGTAATGGAGAGTTTGACCTTTTAACAACAGGTGTTAAGTTATTAAGACCTATAGGAAAAGTTCAGTTTTCAAAAGAATTTGAAGATATTCAAATATTAGATAGTAGCTTTATTAATTCATCCATAGTAGAATTTGATAACTTTTATAGATTAAACTATGAAGTTGGTGATTTTACAGTTGAGGAATTAAGTAGTGCTATTGCATTTATGAAAAAAGGTGAAAGATTTTTCAAAAGTAAGGATAGATATCTAGATTTAGAAGACCCAGGAGTTTGTGAGTTTTTAAATTTAATTGGAGAATTATCAGAAGATAAATTAAGCCTTGAAATAGATATAGATAAGAACAAAAGCTTATATCTTCAAGAAAAACTTAGAGTATTAGATTTTATTAAAGGTGGGGATGTTCTCCAAAAAATTGTTCAAAAGCTAGTTAATAATGACTTTAAAAGGTCAGTTACCCCAAAATCCTTTAATGGAATCTTAAGAAAATATCAAAAAGAAGGATTTAAGTGGTTAAATGAACTTTCAGAATTAGGCTTTGGAGGAATATTAGCAGATGATATGGGCCTTGGAAAAACAATTCAGGTAATAACTTTTGTCCTTTCTAAAAGGAGTAAAAAAACCTTAATTATAACTCCAACCTCTGTTTTATATAATTGGAAGGATGAATTTGAAAGGTTTGCTCCTAATGTAAGGGTTGGTTTAGTTCATGGAACAAAAGCTCAAAGAGATAGGATGTTAAGTGAAATTAAAAAGTATGATGTGCTTATAACAACCTATGGAACCCTAAAGAATGATGAAAATGAATATGAAAAACTACAGTTTGATTATTGCATTATCGATGAAGGACAAAATATTAAAAATCCAACTTCAAAAACTACACTTTCTGTAAAGAAAATAAACTCAAAATGTAACTTTGCCCTAACAGGAACTCCAATTGAAAACAACTTAATGGAGCTTTGGTCAATATTTGATTTTGTAATGCCAGGTTTCTTATTTACAAAAGAAAGATTTAAGGGGAAGTTTATACAAAATAAAAATACAGAGGAACTTAAGTCTTTAATTACTCCATTTATCTTAAGAAGGGTAAAAGAGGATGTATTAGATGAGTTGCCAGAAAAGATTGAAAAAAAGTACTTGGTAGATATGACAACAAAGCAGAAGTCTATTTATAAGTCTTACGTAAAGGAGATAAAGGAAAAGCTGAAGTCGTCAAAGGGTAACACTAATATGCTTACTTTTATTACAAAGCTTAGAGAGGTGTGCTTGGATCCATTCCTAATAATGGATGATTACAATGGTGGAAGTGGAAAGATAAATGCATTAATGGAGCTACTGGATAATTATATTGCTGGAAATAAAAAGATATTAGTATTTTCTCAATTTACTTCAGCTCTTAAAAATATAGAAAAAAACTTAGAGGAAGTTGGAATAAACTATATATACTTAGATGGAAGTATAGGCAGCAAAGAAAGGGGAGAGCTTGTCAAAAAGTTTAATGAAGACCCTTTAATAAGTGTATTTTTAATATCCTTAAAAGCTGGTGGTGTAGGATTAAACTTAACATCAGCAAGTGTTGTTATTCATTTTGATCCATGGTGGAACCCAGCTATTGAAAATCAAGCTACAGATAGAGCCCATAGGTTTGGCCAAAAAAATGTGGTAGAGGTAATTAAGCTTATTTCTAAAGATACCATAGAGGAAAAGATTCTATTATTACAAGAAGATAAGAAGGAACTTATAGAAAGCTTAATGGATGAGAAAGAAATGGATGGTAAGAAGTTTAAGAGACTAAGTGAAGATGAAATATTAAATTTGTTAGGATAAATAAAGTAAAGGATGTCCTGGAATGTTACCAGGGCATTAATTATATACTGTATTTATCACCATTATAGCAATAATTATTATCAATAAAAATGAATGACTTAGAGTCTTCATTCCAGCTAATAAAGTTCTGGCGCTTAACCTCAGAAATAAAATTCAAATTGTCTTTTTCTATATTATAAATATATAATTTAAGGTTAGTTGAACTATCATTATTATTTCTATTACATCCTAATATAAAAAGAGAATTAAAAATAATAAATATAGCTAATAATTTGCTTTTCATACTAGTCCCTCTTTAATTATTTATTATATTTTCACATAATATAATAAATATGTAAATGTATGTGCGATAAATAATAGTCTTTAATGAGAGGAAGGTTAGAAATTACTGTTGCCAAAATAAAGATTATCTAATATACTAATACAAGATAGATTTCAAATGAAACGAGGGAAGTTTGTGAGTGTTTAGTATCAAAAAATAGTATATTTTAATATTAATTCTTAAAGATAGGGCGATAAAAGCCTTTATTTGTTATGGAATTAATTAAACTATTTTAAGATACAAGTCCACGAACTTACTTTAGGGTAGTATTATATCTACCTTATTAAAGTTGAATTTTTAAGCTGTGGAGGTATCCATAGCTTTTTTTATTTATATTTAATATTGAAATCTGTCAAAGGGTTCGTTGACTTAAATAGAGTTAAGGAAGGTTTAAGAAATGGATAAAATATCATTAGATAAATTAAATTATTATGATTTAAAGGAAATAGTAAAATCTTATTGTGTTAGTGGTTTGGGTAAAACATTAATAGATAAATTAGAACCAAGTTCAAACCTTAAGGTTGTAAATAGAAGATTAGATGAAACTTCAGAGGGAAGAAAGCTTTTAGATGTTTCTTATCATCTACCCCTTGAAGGAATACACAATATATTTCCTCTTATAGATAAAATGGATAAGGGAGGAGTTCTAGAACCGTCAGATTTAACAATGGTTTCAGATTTTTTAAGAGGATGCAGAAAAGTAAAAATGTTCTTAAAGGACAAGGAAAGATATGCCCCTACTTTATGTTCTTACGCAGAAAATATAAGTGATTTATCTTATATAGAAGAAGAAATAAATATATCTATAAGAGGTTCTGTAGTTGATTCAAATGCATCTAAAGATCTAAAGAAGATAAGAAAACAAATTGATACTTGTGAAGGAAAAATAAAAGAAAAGCTAGATAAATTTTTAAGAAATAGTAGCAATAAAGAATGCATTCAAGAGTTTTTTATAAGTGAAAGAAATGGAAGGTATACAATTCCAATTAAAGCTGCCTATAAAAACAAGGTGGCTGGGTCTATAGTGGAAGTATCATCAAAAGGGGCAACAGTATTTATGGAGCCAGATATAGTGTCAAAGTTTACTTCAGAGCTTAATGTATTACAAGCTGAAGAAAGTATGGAGGTTTATAAGATACTAGCCATATTAACTGAGATGATATACCAAAGAATAAAGGATTTAAAAATTAATGTAGAAGTAATATCAGAGTATGATATGATTTGGGCTAAAGCAAAATATAGCTTAGACATTCAGGGGATTAAACCTAAGATTAATGATTATGGATATACAAAAATTTTAAAAGGAAGATATCCATTAATAAAAAACGGAGTTCCATTAGATTTTGAAATAGGTAAAGATTATAGAACTTTAATAATAACAGGACCTAATGCTGGAGGAAAAACAGTAGTTTTAAAGACATTAGGAATGTTAACTTTAGCTGTTCAATCAGGTTTTCATATTGGAGCTAAGGAGGGAACGGAAATAAGTATATTCCAAGATGTATTTGTTGATATTGGTGATAATCAAAGTGTTGAAAATGCATTAAGTACTTTTTCATCCCATGTACAAAATTTAGCTAGAATAATAAAGGAATCAGGAAAGTCTACACTTTTATTATTTGATGAAATAGGAAGTGGTACAGAACCTAATGAAGGTGCAGCTTTAGCTATAGCAATTTTAGAGGAGCTATATCACAAGGGTTGTATAACAGTTGCTACGACACATTATGGAGAAATTAAAGATTACTCACATAACCATCCAGACTTTGAAAATGCAGCTATGGAGTTTAAGAAGGAAACCTTAGAACCTTTATATAAGCTAACCATTGGAAAAACAGGAGATAGTAATGCTCTTTATATATCTAAAAAGATGGGGATTTCTGATTCTATTATAGAAAGAACTAGAACATACATTGAGAATAAAGACTATAATTATGCGACTATTAAAGAAAGCAAAAAGAAGAAGGTTAAAGAGGTAGAAAGTGAAGAAAAGTATTATGATTTCTCTGTTGGAGATAAGGTGCTTCTTTTAGATAAGAATGATTCTGCAATTATATACAAAGGCAGAGATGAATTTAATAATGTTGTAGTACTTTATGATAAAGAATTTATTGAGGTTAATTATAAAAGAGTTAAAATAGAATTAAAAGCAGAGGAGCTTTATCCAGAAGGATATGACTTAAATCAATTATTTGTAAGTTATAAGGATAGAAAGCTTGAAAGGGATATTGAAAGAGGATCAAAGAAAGCTTTAAAGAAGTTAAGAAAAGAAGGATTATAATAAAAAGCTGCTGATATTATTTCAGCAGCTTTTACTTTTTAGATGTAATATTAGCAAGCTCAGCTAGTATTATTTCAATAAATACGAAGAATATAACTTGGTCATCTAAGAACTTTGATCCTGATTGTTTAGATATAAGAGGCAATCTTATTATAGAATCACATTCTTTAGAAATGATGCTTTTTGGATTCATAGTAATTAACACTAGTGTACATCCTGTGTCACTCAAGCTTTTAGCACATTCTATATAAGGAGAAGTATTTCCTGTAATTGAGAAGATAATACATAAATCACCTTTCTTAAGTAAAGTTATAGCATCTCTCATAAGTACAGAATCAGTAATGGCTTCAGCATCAATTCCAATCTTAGAAAGTCTCATTCTAAGCTGATTTGCAGAAAGTCCTGTTCTATTTATTCCAAGTATTTTTACTCTATTAGAAGAATTTATCTTTTCTGCTAGGGCATGAACCTCCTCTAGTGTGATAGATGTATTAATTTTGCTTATGTATTCTATATAATTAGAAGTTATTGCATTGATAGAGGTTTCATTTTTATCTTTAATATTGTTTTGATTATTAGAAACTAAGTACCTAGACATATCAAATTTAAATTCTGAAAATCCATCATACCCAATCTTTTGACAAAGCCTTATAACTGCACTTTTCGATGTATTTGCTTTTTCAGCTATTTGTATAATAGAAAATTGTACTATATCCATAGGATTTTTCTTTATATATTCCATTATTTCTATTTCTGATTTTGTAAGGTTATTTTTGTTTAATTCTAATCTTTCAATAGGTCCCATATATACACCTCCAATAAAAGTATAACATAATATATAAATTATTTAAATTGGACAAAAGTCCAAAAAAAGATGAAAAAATAATTGGACTTTTGTCCAATATGTATTGAAACATTTTTAAATTTGTTTTATAATTAATTTATAAATTAAAACCGGTTTTATTATAGCAACATGTAAATGTATACAAGGTATAAATGGAGGAATTATAATGGAAAAGTTTACGTCTTTGATTGAAAAGTTTTTAATGCCATTAGCATCAAAATTATCTAGTAACAAATACTTAAAAGCAATTAGCAACGGATTTGGAATATTATTACCTGTGATTATGGTAGGTGCTATATTTACATTATTAGCCAACTTACAAATTGGTCCATATCAAAGTTTTGTACAAGCTACTCATTTAAAAGAAATTTTCTCATTTGCTCCAGCAGTAACAACAGATTTATTAGCAATATACGCAGTATTTTTAATAGCAAAAGCTCTTTCAGAGAACTTTGAGTTAGAAGAAAAGGATTGTACAATATCAGCAATTATAGCTTTATTATCATTTTTAATTTTAATACCTATGGGTGTTATGGGAACAGAAGGAGAAGTTACTGTAACAATAGCTGCAGCTATTGGAACTAAGTGGTTAGGTGCAGCTGGTTTATTCTCAGCTATGGTGGTAGGGTTGATTGTACCAACAATTTATAAGTTTATAAAGGATAAAAATATCGGAATTAAAATGCCAGATAGTGTTCCGCCAACTATTTCAAAATCATTTTCGGCCTTGTTACCAGCTTTTATAATAGCTTTTTTATTCTGTATAGTTAGATATTTATTTACCTTAACTACTTATGGAAGTGCAAATCAATTTATATATTCAATGTTACAAAAACCACTAACAGGGTTAGGAGCTAGTCCATTTACATTTGTATTGTTTATAATTCTTTGTTCACTATTATGGTTCTTTGGATTACATGGTGGAATGATTGTAATGCCATTCTTAACAATGTTATATGCTAGTGCAGGACTTGAAAATTTACAAGCATACGCAGCAGGAACAGAAATGCCAAACGTAATAACTAAAGCTTGGTGGCCAGCTTATGCTTCCTTAGGTGGCGCAGGAGGTACACTTGGATTATGTATTATAATGGTCTTATTTGCTAAAAGTAAACGTTATAAAGCCCTTGGTGGTTTGGCATTACCTTCAGGATTATGTGGAATTAATGAACCAATAACTTTTGGTTTACCAGTTGTATTAAACACAATTATAATTATTCCAGTTATCTTGGCACCAGTAATTACTTTTGGAATAGCTTATTTTGTAACTAATATAGGTTTGGTTCCAATACTAAATGGCGCAGAAATTCCTCTTGGAACACCAGTAATTTTCTCGGGGTGGATGACTGGAGGATTAAGAGCAGCAATATTACAAGTTATTTTAGTAATTGTACAAATGTTAATATACTTCCCATTCTTTAAAGTGTTAGATAATCAAGCTGTAAAAGAAGAGATGGAAGAAGTAGTAGAATAAAAGTAGTATAAGGAGAAACAGTATGGAAAAGCAAAATATTATAATGTTCGTAGCAGATCAGATGAGAAGTGATTCACTTCATCATTTAGGAAATAAAGCATCAATTACACCCAATTTAGATCAAATTGTAAATGAAGGTGTATCTTTTGAAAATGCATACTGTCAAAATCCAGTATGTGTACCTTCAAGGTGTAGCTTCTTAACAGGTCTTTATCCTCATACAACAGGACACAGAACTATGCATTATCTACAAAGGGAGGATGAGCCTAATATATTAAAAACAATGAAACAAAATGGTTATGATGTTGTATGGATAGGAAGAAATGATGTTGTTCCTGCAACTAGAGCAAAAACTGAATATTGTGATGAGTTCTATGATGGAAATTCAGATGAAAATCTTAGGGATGCAGAAGGTGTTAGTTTTATGCCTAAAAAAAGTGGTTCACGTAAGGAACAAGATATAACAGATGATAATTTTTATTCATTTTATATTGGAAAGTTAGAAGATAGTAATGGGTATGGTAGTGTAGATTGGAAATGTGTTGAACTTGCTTTAAAAACTATTGAAAGAAAAGCAAAAGAGAAGAATGGAAAACCTCTTTTCTTATATTGTACAATTTCATTTCCACATCCCCCTTATGGATGTGAAGAGCCATGGTACTCAAGTATAGATAGAAATAATCTTCCTGAAAGAAGACCTAACATCTCAACTATAGAAGGAAAAGCAAGTATGCTTTATGGAATAAACTCAAGGCAAAACCTTAATGGTTGGACAGAGGAGAGATTTAATGAACTAAGGGCTACATATCTAGCAATGGTTTCAAGATTTGACCATCAATTTGGTATGATAGTAGATAAGTTAAAAGAGACTAATCAATATGATAACTCAAATATATTTGTATTTAGTGATCATGGAGACTACACAGGTGATTATACAATAACAGAAAAAGTTCAAAACTGTTTTGAGGATCCAATATCAAATGTTCCGTTATTAATAAAACCAGCAAAGAATATTGGGGTTAAGCCAAGGGTATCAAATGCACTAGTTGAATTATTAGATATTCCAGCAACAATAGCCGATATGGCTGGGATAGAGTTAGACTACACTCAATTTGGTAAGTCTCTAATGAATTGTTTAAATGGTGACGAATCACATAAGGATGCAGTTTTCTGTGAAGGCGGAAGAATTCATGGTGAAGAACAAGCTATGGAAAAAGGACATGGACCTCAATCACCATATTGGCCAAGGTTAAGTTGTCAAGGTAGCGAAGGCCCAGAACATACCAAAGCTTGTATGATTAGGATGGGTGATGTAAAATATATAATGCGTCTTTATGAAAAAGATGAGTTATATAATTTGAAGGATGACCCAATGGAGATTAATAACCTTATTGATAATCCTGAATATAAGGAAACCGTTTTAAATATGAAAGAACGATTGCTTAAGTTTTACATGGAAACATCTGATTTTGTGCCTAATAAGAGAGATTTAAGATAAGTTTACAGTATATACTTAAAAATTCAGTGAAGAGTCAATAGGGAGAGTATTTAGTATAGTACTGATATTATCAGTACTATACAGTTTAGGAGGAAACATATGAGGAGAAATCTAAGTGTTATGGTTAAGCCATCATCAAGTAAGTGTAACTTAAAGTGTAAATACTGTTTCTATAATTCTATAGCTGATGAAAGAGAAGTTAGTGATTATGGATTTTTAAGTGAAGAAGCTCTTGAAGTAGTAGTTAATAGAATTGATGAATATTGTGATGGAGGATTTTGTAACATGGGCTTCCAAGGTGGAGAGCCTATGCTAATTGGATTGGATTTTTATAAAAAGCTTGTAGAGCTTACAAGTAGTAAAAAAACTAAATTTAATTTTATGATTCAAACAAATGGTACTTTAATAACAGAAGAGTTTGCTAAGTTCTTTTATGATAATAAATTCTTAGTTGGTATATCATTAGATGGGAATAAAGATATGCATGATTTAAATAGGGTCAATCATAGCCAAAATGGCAGTTTTAAGGAAGTTATGAAAGGAATATCCTTATTAAAAAAATATAATGTTAATTTTAATATTTTGGTAGTAGTTACGCGTGCATTAAGTAAGAAAATTGAAAGTTGTTACAAGTTTTTAAGAGAAAATGATTTTAACTATATTCAATTCATTCCATTTATAGAAGCCTTAGAGGATTGCAATAATAACAATATGAATTTTCATATAACATCTAAACAATATGAAGATTATATTAAGAAGCTTTTTGATATGTGGTATGAAGATGTATCAAAAGGAAAAATGGTAAGCATAAGATACTTTGATAATATACTTGGTTTATTTTTGGGACAAGACTACGAGGCTTGTGATATGAGAGGAATATGCTCTTGTCAGCATATAATTGAAGGAGATGGAAGGGTATATCCTTGTGATTTTTATACATATGAAAAATATAGTATTGGAAATATATTTGATGAAAGTTTTGATAATATGCATGAAAAGGAGATAACAAGAAACTTTATAATTGAATCTGTTTCTAAAGATAAAAAGTGTGAGACATGTAAGTATAGAGCTCTTTGCAGAGGGGGATGTAAGAGGTATAGAGCAACTACTAAGGACAATAGATATATGTTCTGTGAAGCTAACTATAAATTCTTTGAGTATTCTTATGATAGATTTAGAGAACTAGCAATAAAGATAAGTAATAGAAGATAAAATATATGAGTTGGACTAAATTAGGTAAGTTAGTCCAACTTTATTTTTATTTGTAAAAATTTCTATTAAATATATGGGATCCTAGATATAAAAGATCAGGGGAAAGAACTATGAGTTTAGCTCAAACTATAGACATACCTCCAACTTTATTAGACTTCTTTAATGTTAGTGTAGATATGGATATGGATGGCAAAAGCTTAACACCTATTATAAAGGAAGATAAGGATATAAGGGAAACAGCTCTATTTGGTGTTCATGGCGGCCATGTAAATATAACAGATGGTGAATATGTTTATATGAAGAGCTCTGCTACTAATGAAAAAATGTACCATTATATGAATATACACTAATGCCTACTAGAATGAGAGGATATATGAGTGATGTATTGAACGAGGATATTGAGATGGTTAATATAGGAAGATTCAGCAATAATATGAAAGTATTAAAAGTACAAGGAAAAACTTATGTATCACCTTATAAATTTGGAGACTTATTATTTAACGTTAAGGAAGATGTAGAGCAGAATAATAATCTCGCTAGTAATAAAGAAATTGTAAATAAATATAAGGAATTGATGATAAGGGAAATGGTAAAGGTAGGAGCACCAGAAGAACAATATATAAGACTAGGATTAGATAATAATGAGCTTAATACTATTTAGTGTTAGTTTGATTTCATCGCTAATTGGAGCTATAAGTGGAATAGGTGGAGGTCCTCTTAATATTGCTGTGCTGTATTTCTTCTTATCTATGAGTGCTAAGGATGCTGCAATAAGTTTCATATTTATAATACTATTTTCTCAGGTTACAAGTTTATCAAGTACAGTTATAACAGGAAGCATACCAGAGTTTGCTCATATGCACTTGGTGTTAATGTGTATAGGTGGAATTGGAGGAGCCTTATTAGGAAGTAGACTATCAAAGGAAATGGATGATAATAAAATAGAAAAGTTTTTTTTGATTGTACTCTTTATATTAAGTTTTATAAATATAATTAATATAGTTAAATTCCTTTAAAAGAAATCGCTTAGCGGTTTCTTTTTTTGTTAGTTACTGTTCTGTAATATAAATTTCAACCTTATGTAAGTTAAACATAATTAAAATTGGTATAATTAAAATGAGAGGTGAAATTATGAAAAGAAGATTATCTGTTATTTTGATACTTCTAACCTTTAGCTTAATAGCTATCTCTTGTGGAAATATGGTTAAAACTTCAAGCGGAGAAAAGGGTTCAGAAATTGAAAAAAGTAATGATATTGTTATAAGTATAAAGGAACAAAAAGAGAAAGACTTAACCTTATCTATAGAAAATAAAACTAATAATGAGTACGTTTATGGGTATGAATTTTATTTAGAGCAAGAGAATGATGGTAAGTGGAATAATGTTCCTTTTCTAAAGGACGTAGCTTTTATAGAAATTGGGATTATATTAAAACCAATGGATATTAATAACGAAAATATTAAGCTAGCAACATACTTTGGAAAATTGGAGAAGGGAAAGTATAGAATAATAAAAGAGTTTTATAAAGATGAAGAAAAGAAAAAGGTATTTGTAGAGTTTTCTTTATAAATTATAAAAAGTCTCAGGAATATAATTTCACTGAGACTTTTTTTTATTGTGTAAAAGATTCAAAATGAATTCTATCTTCTGGAACACCAAGTTCTGATAAAGATTTTTTTAAACTATTCATAAATGGAGGTGGTCCACAAAAGTAGAAGTCACCATTTAAAGGTGTATTTTTTTCAAGCCATTCCTTTGTTACATACCCTGTTTCCATATAGTCTATTCCTTTTATATCGGATTTTAAAGGATCAGAATAAAAAACAAAGTTTTTAAGGCCGTTTATATCAGCGAAATAATCTATATCATTTTTAAAAGGATGTACAGAAGAGTTTATAACTGCTTGAATAAATGTGATATTTTTTCCCTTAAGCGCTTCATAGTAAAGCATAGAAATTAGGGGGGTAATCCCTATACCACCAGATATAAATACTAGTGGAGTTTCAGTAGAATTTTCCTTTAAAGTAAATAGGCCAGTTGGAATCATAGCTTCAATTGAATCACCTATATTTAGTGAATCATGTAGATAGCTACTTATAAGGCCACCATCTACTTTTTTAACACTAATTCTATAAACATCCTCATTAGGAATCATAGATAAGCTGTATGTACGTATAATGTCTTTATATTTAGGATTATCAGTTTTTATTCTAATCGGAAGAAACTGACCTGCTATATGTCTTACTAATTTAGCACCATCTTTTGCTTTAAAATAAAAAGATTTAATTCCTTCACATTCTTTAGTTACATCAATTAGAACAAGCTCTCTAAATCCTGACCATTTTCCGTTTGTTAAAGTCATAAGTATCACTTCTTTCTAAAAGTTTATCTTATAATTATTATTAGTATATATTGCAAAAATAACAATTAAGATTTTGTAAATTATTAATTAATATTAAAAGTCAATCATTTTTATAGTTATTCTTAAATAAATTATAGAATATATAAGATGTTAAATCTTAATATAATTATATGAAGATGGAGGGATGAAAGTGGCACGTTTTACATTACCAAGAGATATATATCATGGTGAGGGGGCTTTAGAAGTTTTAAAGACCTTAAAAGGTAAAAAAGCATTTATAGTGGTAGGTGGAGGATCGATGAAAAGGTTTGGTTTTCTACAGAAGGCAGAAGATTATTTAAAAGAAGCTGGTATGGAAGTAGAGATGTATGAAGGAGTAGAACCAGATCCATCAGTAGAGACAGTTATGAAGGGTGCAGAAGCTATGAGAAAGTTTGAACCTGATTGGATTGTTTCAATGGGGGGAGGTTCAGCTATAGATGCTGCCAAGGCTATGTGGATTTTCTATGAATATCCTGATTTTACTTTTGAAGAAGCTATTGTACCTTTTGGGTTACCTGAACTTAGACAAAAAGCAAAATTTGTTGCAATACCATCTACTAGTGGTACAGCAACAGAAGTTACAGCTTTTTCTGTTATAACAAATTATACTGAAAAAATAAAATATCCACTTGCAGATTTTAATATAACTCCTGATATTGCTATAGTTGACCCCAATTTAGCACAAACTATGCCTAAAAAATTAGTAGCACATACAGGAATGGATGCATTAACTCATGCTATTGAAGCGTATACTGCATCACTTAAGTCTAACTTTTCTGATCCATTAGCTATGAAAGCTATAGAAATGGTTAGAGATAATTTAGTTAAGTCTTATGAAGGAGATGAAAAAGCTAGGAGTTTAATGCATGATGCTCAATGCCTAGCTGGTATGGCATTTTCAAATGCATTATTAGGAATTGTACATTCAATGGCTCATAAGGTAGGCGCAGTATTTCATATACCTCATGGATGTGCAAATGCAATATTTTTACCATATGTAATTCAATATAATAGAAAGAACTGTGAAGATAGATATGGTGATATATCAAAAATGTTAAATCTAGAAGGAAATACAAATGGTGAACTGACTGATTCATTAATAAAAATGATTGATGATATGAATGATAAGTTAGCTATTCCTCATACTATGAAGGAATATGGAATAGATGAATGTGATTTTAATGATAACTTAAAGTTTATATCTCATAATGCAGTACTTGATGCATGTACAGGATCTAATCCAAGAGAAATTGATGATGAGACTATGGAAAAATTATTTAAATGTACTTATTATGGAGACAAGGTAGAATTTTAAGAAATTTAAGAAGCTCGTAGATAATACGGGTTTCTTTTTATTTTTACAAGGATAATATTATTAGATAATGAATTGAAAGCTTTGGATGTTTTACTTTTCGTTATTTACATAAGATGGAATTAAATATATCATTTAAGTATAGAATAAAAGGAGTAATGATATGAAGAATATTATAATTTGGTTTTTAGCTAATTGTGTAATAACTTACTTTGTGAATAATATTGTGTTAACAGTCTTAATTTCATTTTTTACATTCCCATTTCTTTTTGAAAATTTTATTAAACAAATTAAGAGATATAGAAATAAGGAGATTAAATTAAACATATTGCTAAACATTGGAGCTAATTATGTTGGTAGAAGTATAATTGAATTTATTATAATTAATATTGGAATAAACCTTGTTAACAGTGCTTATTACATGTATGTTAATAATAATGCTTATGAAATTTCAAGTCTTATATTCGAAATCATATTGGGAATAATAATGATAATTGGTGGATTACAGTTAATAAGAGATAAGATAAATAAAGAAAAATTTAAAAATAGAACTTCTATGTAAATCCATAGAAGCTCTATTTTGTGATTATTTTATGATAATTCATAAAAGGTAAGGGTTCTGAAGATAAGTTTGTGGGAAGAACTTATCTTCTAAAGGTAATTAGTACTAAAGGTACTATAATCATTATAGGACAAGTAGAAAAAATAGTAAGTATGCAAAATTAATAATTTAGTGTTTATATTTAATATGTTTTACTTTAATGTATTTATGTGGGAAAAAATCCTCTCTCCTTTTAAAAGGAGAGAGGATTTTCTTTATTATAAAAGGCAAGAGATATTAAATAAGCGTTATATATAGTATATACTATCACTATTTATATTATTTTGTTACAATAAAATATCTTATTTTTATATACTTTACTGTAATATGGGGATATAATATATAATCTAAATAGGTTATAGGAGGAAATACAAATGATAAATAAGATAGGTAAAATAACAATATACGTAAATGACCAAGGAGAAGCTAAGGAGTTTTGGACTAAGAAAATGAACTTTGTAGTAAAAGGTGAATATCCAATGGGACCTAATATGACTTGGTTAGAAGTAGGTCCAAGTGAAGATGAGTTTACAACATTCGTACTATATAATAAATCTTTAATGGAAAAGCAAAATCCAAATACATACACTGGTCATCCATCAATTCTTTTAAGTACAACTGATATTGATAAGACTTACGAAGAGTTAAAGAATAATGGAGTAGATGTTACAGACATAATGAAAATGCCATATGGAAGCATGTTTACTTTTAAAGATCAAGATGGAAATCCTTATATTATAAGAGAAGATAAATAAATAGTTAGAGACCTTATTTAATAGGGTCTCTTCTATATTTTCCATGCCTTTAGTGCGAGTTTGGTGGATATTTGTTTTAATGTGACTTGGAGCCCAGCGACGGAACAAACAAAATAAATATCCACCAAACCTTTTTAATAAGATTTAGTTGATTGGAAATACATAAAAGTCTATAATTGTATTATACTGGGTGAGAGGTGTAGAAATGAGTGAAAAGGAGTTTTTTAATTCTATTGCAGAAGAATGGGACAAGATTACAAAAGTAAATGAAGAAAAGATAAATTTTCTTCTATCAAGAATACATATACAAGAAGGAGATAAAGTTCTCGATATTGGAACAGGGACAGGAGTATTAATTCCATTTATAAGAGGATTTAATAAAATGGGGGAAATTAATGCCTTAGATGTTTCAGAAGGTATGTTATGTAAAGCAAAAGAGAAATATAGTAATCTTCCTAATATTAAATTTACTTTAGTAGACGTAGAAGAGGAAAAAGTGGAAGGAGAATATAATAAAATAATTCTTTATTCTATGTTTCCACACTTAAAAAGAAGAGAGGATACTATAAAAAAGTTGGTAACTGAAAACCTATGTGAGAATGGTAAGTTGATAATTGCTCATTCAAGTAGTAGAGAATTTTTAAATAACATGCACAGCAGAAAAGATGAGAGGGTAAAAAAGGATAGATTAATAGAAGTTAATAAGCAAAGAAATCTCTTTGAAGAGATTGGACTAAATGTCGATGAAGCCTTTGAAGATGAAAATGTTTATTACTTGATTATTAATAGATAACAAAAGGGGGAGAATTTATGAAGAGTAAAAAGATTGTACTATCTGGATTATTCATTGCACTAGGAGTTGTTGTTCCAATGATATTTCACACAGTGAATTTAGCAGGACCAATATTTTTGCCAATGCATATTCCGGTACTATTAGCAGGTTTTCTTCTTGGACCAGTTTATGGAGGAATAGTAGGAATCATTTGTCCTGTTATTAGTGGACTAGCCACAGGAATGCCACCACTAATGCCTAATATGCCCATTATGGCTTTTGAGCTTTGTGGTTATGGAATATTAACTGGTTTTCTATATAATAAGACTAGAATGTTATATCCATCACTTATAGGTGCGATGATAGGCGGAAGAATTTTTGCTATTGTAGGAGCTTTTGTAGTATCTATTACAGTAGCACCAGCTGTTCATCCATTAATGTTTGTAGTTGGTGGTCTGGGTAAGGCGATTCCAGGAATGATTGTTCAACTAATTGCAATACCACTTTTAATGGAATTAATAAATAGAAGTGAAGTGGCTCAGAATTTATTACAATAGAAAGGAAGGGAAAGCTATCAAAAAATAATAGCTTTCCTTTTAGTATGAGTGGGGTGGATATTTGTTTTTTATGTAACTTGAAGCGTATCAACGGAACAAGCAAAATAAATATCCACTCCACCTTTTTCAAATCTAAAAATGACTGTCTATTTCGTTTTTTCTAATTCTTTTTATTTCTTTCTCTCTAAGACCTGTACAACTTTTGATTTCATCATAAGTCGCCCCATCAATTAGCATTTCTTTTGCTCTATTATAAGCAGAATGTATATCCATATTAAATACCTCCTTTATAATAAGATACAATATTATTTTTACTCAATAGCTTGTTTTTATTCTTTATAACTATAGCGAATTTTAACAAAAAATGTATTTTAAAATTTAAAAGTATGGTGTAATAAAAGTATAATTAAATATCAAACCAATATATCAAGAGTTAGGGTAGAGATTTAGTTCAGTGACCCTATACCAACCTGTTTTTATAGCAAGGTGGTTCAGCTAAAAGTCGATAAGGAGGTGAATTTATGGTTGGTTAATGTCTTCTTATCTTAAAGGTAAGAAGATTTTTTTATCTAAAATAAAAATTAGAGGAAAAATTTAATATGAATGCAAATGGTATTGCTAGAGGATATATGATAAGAAATATGGATGATTTTAGATTCTTAGTACATGTAATAGAATGCTTAGATATAGAATTTGAGAAAGAAGTAACTTTTAAAGATTTAGGATTTGAAAATTATATAGTAGGTATTGATGGATATGAGGTAAAGCTTTCAAAGGAAATAATTTGTACTCATAAGAATGGGTATAGATTGGATAAGTATATTTTAGAAGAAGCAGAGAAAAAAGGGCTCTTCTTCGACAGATATAGAAGTGGATATATAAAATATTGCTTTGGATTATTTTAAATCTATAAATTTGTATAATATTTAAAATGAATAGTTAAATTTTTAAAGGAAAAATGGAAAGTTAATAGAACTTTTTATTGATAATGAAATTTTTTCAAGTAAATCTAATGGAGAGTGTGATTTTATTTTAATTCATAGGGATTATGGAGTAATGATTTTAGAAGTAAAAGGTGGAATAATTAGCCCCATTAATAATGAATGGTCAAGTGTATCAGGAAACAATATAAAAAGATATATACAAGATCCAGAGAAGCAAGCAAATTCTGCAAAATACAATTTAATGACTAGGTTTAGAAGAAGTTGAATTAGTCCATATGTAACAATAGCAGTTTACTTTCCAGACTTCATAACAGAGAATTGCTCTCTTCCTTTAAGTATGCCAAAAGAGATAATTCTTGATATGACTTCATTTCAAAAGGTTGAAGAATAGATAATAAATATATTTAGATTTAGAGCAGGTAAAGAAGGATTTATTATAAAAAAACTAACAGATTCTGAATACAACAAGGTATTGTATATTCTAAATCCTAAGGTAGATATAAAGATGCCCTTACTAAGATTAAACAACAAGCTTAACATGAAATTTATGAGATTAAATGATGAGCAAAATTTATGCTTTGAACAACTAGATGAAAATAAATTTATTTCAGTAAAAGGACATGCTAATACTGGTAAAACTGTTCTAGTAATTTTGATTGTTGACATTGAATCATTAACTAGAAAACAGGCAACTAGTTTCAAGAAGGAGATTAAGGAAAAGCTTTTATAAGTTAATAAAGTAGCTGGTGAATGATCACTGGCTATTTTTAAAAATTTTAAAATGCAACAAGTTAAAAAGATAAGTTCTTAAGTTGTTAAGAACTTAAGAAGATAACAAGTTAAGAAGAAAAGAACTTAAGAAGTTATAGTAATAATACGGGTTAGAGCGTGTTATATTAAAATTAAGATATAAGAAGATAGCCTGAATTATAGACTATCTTCTTATGTGTTAAACTCTAGTTTTTATAACTTCAATCTTATAACCATCAGGGTCAGTAACGAAGTAGTAGTAAGGCTCTTCCCCAGGCAATCCTTTTAAAGGAGTTACTTCGTATCCTAATTGTTCATGGTTATTTCTCATTTCTTCTATATTCTCAGTTCCTATAGCAATATGGCTAAAGCCATTACCAAGGTCATAAGGTTTTTCAGGATCATAGTTATAAGTAAGTGCTATTTCATAAGAATTTTCTTTATCTGATAAATAAACTAAAGTAAATTTGTAATCAGGAAAATCCTTTCTTCTCGTCTCAACTATTTTTAAAGCATTCTTATAGAACTTAAGTGATTCTTCTAAATTCATAACTCTAATGCAAGTGTGTAACATTTTAACTTTCATTCTAGCACCTCCAAAATTTCCTGGTAATTATAGAATGTTTTTGTTAGTGATGTAGATATTTTTACTCTGATTATTATAAAAAGTGAGCTATAATGTATTTTATAGTTATAATGTTTTAGGAAAGAGGTGTTATTATGAAAGAAACAATAGAGAGAATAAGAAAGTTCAGAGAAGATAGAGAATGGAATCAGTTTCACACTCCAGCTAATTTATCAAAAGCAATTTCAATAGAAGCAAACGAATTATTAGAAAACTTTTTGTGGGATGAAGAAAATTATAATCTTCAAGCTGTTAAGGAAGAACTTGCAGATGTGCTAGTTTATTGCGTACATATGGCAGATGCTCTAGATGTAAATATTGAAGAAATCATAAATATGAAAATGGATAAGAATGAAAAAAAGTATCCAGTAGAAAAGGCAAAAGGAAATGCTAAAAAGTATACTGAGTTGTAGAATAAGTATTTAGGTAATAGATTTATATCTGTTACCTTTTTTATTCTTGAGGAAATTTAATTTCCTCAAAAAATGTATTAACAGTATTTAACATGTAAGTGATATAATAAAACTATATTTTTATAAATGGTTAAGCTTTTATCTGGCAAGTAAAAGATTATAAAAATTATTGGATACAAGTGAACACTATTTATATAAGCAAAAAGTAAAAAAAGGAGGGTTATTATGAGTAAATTTCAAGTGCTTTACCAAACTACAAATACTATTTTAAAGGTTAATGCTGATACAAATGATAAATTCATAGTTAGAGCAGGGGCAATGGTTTCTATGGATGATGTTTTTGACATGAAGTTAAAATCAGGTGGGGTTAAAAAAGCCATTGGAAGAATGTTTGCAGGACAAAGTACATTCCTTCAAGAATATACTGCTAATTCACAGGGGGAATTACTACTTTCACCAACATTTTTGGGAGATATTCAATTATTTGAAATGGATGGTAGTAGAAATTATAGGTTAGGACAAAATGCTTTCTTAGCTAGCTATGGTAATATTGAGTTAAAAACAAAAGGTGCTGGTGGAAAGGGTATATTTTCTGGAGAAGGGCTATTCCAAGTTGAAGCTATTGGTGCAGGAACATTGGCTTTATGTTCTTTTGGAGCAATTCACAAGAAGACATTGAATCCTGGAGAAAGATATATAGTTGATACTAATCACTTGGTTTTATGGGAAAGTTCTTTAAATTACAAAGTTGAAATGATTTCTAATGGACTTACATCTTTAGTTAGTGGTGAGGGATATATATGCAAGTTTGAAGGTCCTGGGGAAGTATGGATTCAAACTAAGAATCCTTCATATTTAGTATCACCAGGCTCATAAAATTAAATAGGTTAATAGTAAATAGATATAGAAGTTTATTCTATATCTATTTTTGTATGTGTAACAAAAATATCAAGATTAAAATTGATAAAATTAATATATTAAAACTAAATATTGAAATAATTAATATACAAATTAATTATTTTAATATTTGTTGTTGACATTTTGTAAGCGTAGGAATATATTATAAACATAAGGAGTGATAGATGGTGTTTAAAGCGATAACTGTTTGTCCTGTATGTGGTAAGAAACTAAGGATAACTAGATTAAAATGTTCAGATTGTAAAACTACTATAGAAAATGAGTTTGAATTTTCAAAGTTTGATTATTTATCAAAGGATCAATTAAAGTTTATTGAGGTTTTCATAATGTGTAGAGGAAGCATTAAGGATGTGGAGAAGGAACTTGGTATTTCTTATCCAACAGTAAGAGCCAAGCTTGATGAAGTTATATCTGCATTGGGTTATAAAAGAAATAGTAAACCTATAAAGTCATCAACTAGTGATGTAATAGAGGCATTAGAGAAGGGTGAAATTTCACCACAAGAAGCAATAGAAAGAATGAAAGAAGATTAAGGAGGTCTGAGAATGAGAGCGGATTTATTAAAGGTACTTACAATGGTGTCAGAAGGTAAGTTAGAGGTTGAAAAGGGTGCAGACTTAATTGAGGCAATGTACAAAAAAGAGGATAAATCAATAGAGAATGTGAATTATGATAGGAGAATGTTTAAGGTTAGGGTTGATTCATCTGCTGGTGATAATGTAAAAGTTAATCTTCCTGTGGCAGTTATTACTTCTATTTTAAAGGCTACTGGCAAGCTTCCAATTAAAGTAGATGAAATGGAAGGTATAGATTTAGAGGTGATGACAGGTGCCATTATTAGTTCACTTGATAATGAGATGTTAGGTGAAATAGTAACGGTAGATTCAGCAAATGGTGATAAAGTTAGAGTAGTAATCGAGTAGGTGTGAAATGAAGATAAGGGTTAGGACTAATGAAAGAAGGTTTACAATTTATATTCCTAATTTCTTACTTACAAGTGGAGTTAAAATAGCTAATTTTGTGAGTAAATCTTTAGTAGAGAACAATGTAAGTAAAGATGGCATGGATAAAGTAAATGAATATATGAATGCCTTGGATATGGATTTCATTTTAGTTGCAATGAAAGAGCTAAAGAAATACAAGGGATTAGAAATAGTTAATGTTAAAGCAAATGATGGGACGGAAGTTCTTATAAAAATGTAGTGTTTTAATTTAGAAATAATAAAACACCTAGTACTTAGAAGTATTAGGTGTCTTTTTTGAGTATTCAGTAGCCATAGTTAGGTACTGTTAAAACTAATATGTCTACATCTATCCTCAATAATATTATTACCTATAGAGAATATTATATACATTTAAATACATTTTTTTATTGTTTGTATTCATCATCTTCAATATAGGTACTTTCTAATTTGAATTTTCCATCATCAGATGTATATGATCTTATACAAGCTTTATCTTCTCCATCTACTTGTAGGGTATACATTATTCCAGAGTAATATGTAATGTCGTCTAATTTATTAGATATTAAATCACATGCATTAGTAAAGGCCTCAAGTTCTTCAGCTCTGCTTGATTTAGGAACATTAATTTTTATATCTAATATTTTTATGCTATTCTCTGTTGTGTATGAAATAGTACAATCTTTGTAAGTAGACTTTATAATATCGTGAAGCTCTCCCTCAGTTAAGTTACCTGTATTAGTATCATTTAAGCCTTCTTTAGCTGTACAACCTATTAAAGTAAAAGCAATAGTTAGCCCTATAAAAAATTTAAATAATTTCTTACCCATAAGTCCTCCGTATAATTACCAAAAATATATATTTAAAGTATATCACATATATTAATATAACAATATGTAAAATATTACCAGGGAAATGAAGGTAGAAATGTTTCAATAATTACATAGAATAGAATAACTTTATTTACAAATTAAAATAGACTGCTACAAGCAGTCTATTTTCTTACCTTAAGTACCATGGGAACGGATATTTATTTTGGTGTGACTTGGAGCCCGACACGGAACAAGCAAAATAAATATCCACGGCACCATTTTTATGTTCTTTCTTTAAATTCAAACCTACACATTTTACATGTAACAATTATCTTTTTTTGCCCCCTAGGCAATCTAAGCTTTTGACCACAATTTGGGCATTTAACTATCTTATATTGTCTTTTTTGATTAATAACATATTTTAATTGACTAAATATCAAAGGTATATTTTCAAGACTTGTCCTTGGCATATTATCAGGTAATCTTTTGCCAAAACGGAATAGTACTTTATTAGCTAAATTAGTGAATTTGTATAGTTCGTTAGATCTCTTATATATATTCTTTGAAAAAGCTCTATAAATTACATACAAAGTAACTAAAGTTCCTAGTAAACGAGTATGTTTTCCTAGGTTCAAGATCAAGCTTATAAACAATAAAAAGATAGATAAAACATCAAATCCATATGTCCCTTTAAAAATGTTCATTTTAATCACCTCTTATCTTAAAAAATATTGTATCATAAATATTAAGAAATAGTTATAACAAAATGTAAACTTTGAACTAGAATTCATTTATTCTTAAGAAATATAAAGGAGAGATAAGATGTTTGATATTAAAATATTTAATGGATTAGATTTAGAAGAAAGATTAAAAACTATGGTACAAATGTTAGAAGGATTAGTTAGTGGAGATGAGGAAGATATTACAAAGCTTTGTAATGCTTCAGCTTTAATAAATGCTTTATTAGGAAGAGTTAATTGGTGCGGGTTTTATTTAAATAAAAATAATGAGCTAATTCTAGGACCTTTTCAGGGAATGCCAGCTTGTACTAAGATACAAATTGGAAAAGGGGTATGTGGTACAGCTGCAAAGGAAAAAAAGGTGTTAAGAATAGATAATGTACATGAATTTGAAGGACATATAGCTTGTGATGCAGCATCTAATTCAGAAATTGTACTTCCTATAGTTGTTAATGATAATGTGTTAGGTGTACTTGATATTGATAGTGATGAGTTTAACAGATTTACAGAAATAGAAGAAAAATATCTTGTTGAAGCTGTAGAAGTTCTAATTAAATTCGTAAAATTTGACAAAATATCCTACTTATAAGAGATGGATAATAAATATAATTCGCACTGTAACGAATTATATTCAAAATTAATAAAAAAATATATTGATTTTTTCTTGTGTACTATGTTATAAATAATTGTACTTGCGAATTATATTCGAAAATATGGTTTTAAAGTTCGATTTTTATTACAAACAGGGGGAACACTAATGAAAAAATTAACAGCTTTACTAGGAGCAGTAGTATTATCCGTTTCTTTATTTATAGGTTGTGGTGTAAACAAAGAAAATAAAGAAGAAAAAGTTCTGGGAATTATAGGAGCTATGGAAGAAGAGGTTGAAATATTAAAAGGAAAGATGGATGTTAAAGATACAGTAGAAGTTGCTGGAATGACTTTTTACTCTGGTAAATTACATGATAAAAATGTAGTTTTAGTTAGATCAGGTGTTGGTAAAGTAAATATGGCTAGTTGTACTCAAATTTTAGCAGATAAATTTAATGTAACTGCATTATTAAATTCAGGAGTTGCTGGAACTATGGACCCAGAATTAAATCAAGGTGACATAGTTATTTCAACAGATGCTGTTCAACATGATTTTGATACTACAGTATTTGGAGATCCATTAGGAGAAATATCAAGACTTGGTATTACATTTTTCCAAGCAGATAAGGAATTAGTAGAGGTTGCAAAGAAAGCAGCTGAAAATATAGATGGTTTAGTAATAAAAGAAGGTAGAATAGCCTCTGGAGATCAATTTGTTGCTGGTGGTGCAGTTGTGGAAAGAATTAAAGAAAACTTTGGTAATGTTTCTGCAGTAGAAATGGAAGGAGCTGCAATGGCTCAAACTGCATACTTAAACAAAATACCTTACGTTGTATTAAGAGCAATTTCAGATAAGGCAGATGGATCAGCAGATTTATCTTATGAAGAGTTTTTACCAATAGCAGCTAAAAATGCAAGTTCAATGGTTGAAGAATTCGTTAAATTATACTAAAATATTTAAGACGATGTTGCCTAATAGGTAATATCGTCTTTTAAGTTTTATAACAAAGGAGAAAACTATGGAAGGGATAAGAATAGGATTTATATCTGATACTCATAATTTACTTAGAGAAGAAGTAATGGAAGAAATTAAAAAGTGTAATTACATAATTCATGCTGGGGATATATCAAATGAAGAAACCTATTTAGCTTTAAAGGATATAGGTAATATTACTTTTGTAAGAGGTAATAATGATAAGGATCATTGGGCAAAGGGATTAAATAAATCTGAAGTAGTAGAAATAGATGGCTTTAAAATATATGTAGTACATGATATTAAGGATCTTCCTAAAAACTTAGAGGATGTAGATTTGGTTGTGTTTGGACATTCTCATAAGTATTTTTATGAGGAAGTTAATGGTGTGATATTCTTAAATCCAGGTAGTTGTGGTAAGAAGAGATTTTCACTACCTCTTTCTTTTGCAATAGGTATATTGGAACAAAATAGAATAAAAATTATAAAACATGATTTATAAAATAGAATTAATATGTTATAATAATTATTATTAAATAGAAAAGGATGGAATTTGTTTTGAGTAATAAAGTTGAATTAATATATGAAAATGGACAATATAAAGTAATGTTTGATGGTAAGGAAGTAAGTTCAAGTAAGGATTCTGAAGAGTCTTTTGAAAAATTTAAGCAAGTTATAAAAGATAATGTTGTAGTAAATGCTAACTCATGGGAAAGTATTGAAGCTGCACTTAGAATGCATAATTTAGAGGGATTAGAAATTAATAGTGAATATAAAGCTGCAACTTATGGAGAATTAAAGTTCTTCTATAATTCAGGGAAAGTTTTCTACACTCCAAATGATAAGATGATACAATTAATTGGAGGCTTCTATTTATTTAATTTTGTGATTTCTATGGTAGAGTCAGGACACATTAAAGACTATAAGGATTTTCTAGATTTCTGTGTTGATATATTAGAAAAGAGAGCAACTTATAGAGTTAATGAGTCAAACTTAATAGTAAGTAGTGCTGCATTTAATTATGGAAGTTGTGAATATAATTTCTTTGGAAATAGAATACTTAAAGGAGCTTCAATAGTAAGTGGAACTTTTGAGGACTTTAAAAATTACGTATATAGCATCATTAAATAGTAAAAAAGAATGTCATATTATTATGGCATTCTTTTTTTGCATAAATTAATTTACAATTGAATATTTAGGTATTAAAAGTTGCACAATAGAAAATTAAGCTTTAGGGGCAGTTGTGAAAGTTAAGGCTATAAGTCATTTAAACTAATTAATATATTTTGAATAAAAAAGCATATTCTAAAAACTGAATAACTATAGAAAATATGTTTCATAATATTGGAAAATATGATATACTACTTGTATATTATTAATAAGTTGTCAGATTATAAAAATTAAAAAGGGGGAAATTTATGAAAAAAAAGTTAAGTTTAACATCAAAAATTTTTATAGCAATGGGTGTTGGTCTATCTGTAGGTATTTTAGTTAGATCTTTGCCTGCTGGAACTGTAAAGGATACCATCATAATTGGTGGAGTATTTAAAGTATTAGGACAAGGTTTTATTAGTGCAATCAAGATGCTTGTAGTTCCATTAGTTTTTGCATCAATTACCTGTGGGGTGGCATCTTTAAGTAATATAAAAAGTTTAGGGAGAATTGGAGCTAGAACTCTTATTTTTTATTTATCTACTACTGCTATAGCTATTTCAATATCAATTGGACTTGCTTACTTAATTAGCCCAGGTGTGGGATTAGATATGTCTAGTCTTGTATCAGAGCAACCTACAATTGCACAAAGTTCTTCTTTTGCAGATGTGCTAATAGATATGATTCCTACTAATCCAATAAAAGCAATGGCTGAAGGAAATATGCTTCAAGTTATAAGCTTCTCAATAATATTTGGAATAACTATTAGTATGTTAGGTGAAAAAGTGAAACTTGTTAAAACATTTATGGAAAATCTAAATGAAATTTTCTTAAAAATGGTTAATTTAGTTATGTACTTTGCACCTTTTGGAATATTTGGTCTTATAGCTACAACCTTTGCTACTACAGGAGTTGAGGCATTTGCATCACTTCTAAAATATATGGCAGTTGTTTTATTAGCATTACTTATTCATGCTTCAGTTGTTTATACAGGTATTTTAAAGACATTTACCGATTTAAGTATTATGCCATTTGTAAAGAAGTTCCCTAAAGTTGGAGCCATAACATTCTCAACAGCATCAAGTGGAGCTGCATTACCGGTTACAATGAAGACTATGAACGAATTAGGTGTTGATAGTAAGGTTTCATCTTTTACAATTCCATTAGGTGCAACTATTAATATGGACGGAACAGCTATAATGCAAGGAGCTGCAACAGTATTTATAGCACAATTATATGGGATTGATCTTGGTCTTGGAGGTATTTTAACTGTTATTTTTACTGCAACTCTTGCTTCTATAGGAACAGCAGCAGTGCCTGGAGTTGGACTTGTTATGCTTTCAATGGTATTAAATAGCGTAGGATTACCTATTGAAGGTATTGGATTAATAATGGGAGTAGACAGAATACTTGATATGTGTAGAACAACAGTAAATACTATTGGTGATTGTATATGTACTTTAATAGTGGCAAAGAAAGAGGGTGTACTAGATGAATCTATGTACTACTCTGAAAATGATATAATCAGGGAAGAGTTAGAAATAAATTAAATATAAACATAAAAACTTCAGCAATATATTGTTGGAGTTCTTTTTTTTGCAATAAACTTATGTAACATATATTATATTTAGATGAAAAATATGTTTATAATTTCAAGGTATGATGATAAAATAAAATTATATTAACAATTTGTAACAAAAAGTAAAAAGAAAGAAAAATATGCAAAATTGCGTAGGGGAGAGAGCAAAATGTATATAAGAAAATTTACAGAGGAAGATATAGATGCTGTTATGAGCATATGGTTTAGATCTACAATGGTTGGACATCCATTTATTCCTGAATTTTATTGGAGATGTAACTATAATACAGTAAAAAAAGAGTATTTGCCAAATTCAAAAACTTTTGTATATGAAGATAATAATGCTATAAAGGGATTTATAAGTATTGTGGATGATAGTTATATTGGAGCCTTATTTGTGGAACCTACAAGTCAAAGCAATGGAGTAGGGAAAATGTTATTGGATTATGTAAAAAAAGAATATAATGATTTAATACTATCAGTATATAAAGATAATGAGAAAGCCTATAGGTTTTATGAGAAAGCTTTATTTGAACCTATAGAAGTTAGAAAAAATGAAGATAGTGGGTTTATGGAAGTTTTAATGAAATACACATCAAGAGAAATCTAAATAGGTTTCTCTTTTTTTATTCTTCAGGAAAGTATAATTCCAAAATTTTAATGTTACTAAAGTTTACTTCTTAAGCTTTGTTTAAGCTTCAGTTAATATAATACACTCAAAGCTTAGAAAGAAGGCGGTGATTTTATGGCTATAAAGTCTTTTCAAAGATATGAAAAGAAATTTATAATATCAGATTATCAATATAGAATTCTAATACCTAGGTTGTTAGAATTTATGGAACCAGATGGATATTGTAAAGATGGAAAAACATATAGTATCTATAATATCTATTATGACACAGAGAATGATGATGTTATACGTCATTCCATATCTAAACCATTTTATAAAGAAAAGCTTCGGTTAAGGAGTTATAGAAATTTATGCAGTGAGGATGAAAAAGTCTTCCTTGAAATGAAAAAGAAAATAAATGGAATTGTTAATAAACGTAGAGTAGTCTTAACTTTAAAAGAAGCAAATAACTTTTTGGAAGAAGGAATAAAACCTAAGTTTAGTGATTATGTAAATCAACAGGTAATTAATGAAATAGAGTACTATTTAAAAAATAATGACATAAAGCCTAAGGTTTATATATCTTATGTTCGCAGTGCTTTTTTTGCAAAGGATAATAAAGATTTTAGATTGACTTTTGATACAAAAATACTTACAAGACGGGATTATTTAACTCTTAAAGAAGGAAGTTTTGGAAGAGATATACTTGGAGAAGGAAAATATCTTATGGAGGTTAAAATATTAGGGGCTATGCCTGTATGGTTCACTAAAATACTATCAGAGTTAAAAATATACAACACACATTTCTCTAAATACGGAAATGAATTTATGGATTACTGTAAAAATAATATAAGCTTCAACATAGGAGGGAGTAAAGAAGTATGTTAGAAACGATAATATCATCAACAAATGGAGAGTCCTTTACATTAGCAAACGCGTTAATTGTAATTTTATCATCAATAATTTTAGGATTAGTGATTAGCTTGGTTTATATAAAAACTCATAAAAAGGAAGGTTACTCACCAAGTTTTCCAATCACACTAATTATGTTACCAGTTATAATTTCTATTATTATTCTCCTTGTAGGAAACAGTGTAGCTAGAGCATTTAGTTTAGCTGGAGCATTTTCTTTAATTCGTTTTAGAAGTGCACCTGGTGATCCAAAGGATATTGCTTATGTATTCTTTACATTAGCAGTAGGACTTACTTGTGGAATGGGCTACATAGGTTATGCTGTCATATTTACATTAATTCTATGTGGAGTAATGATAGTTTTATTTTTAACTAATTTTGCAATGCCAAAAACTAAGAATATGCAACTTAAAATTATTGTACCAGAAGACTTAAATTATGAAGGTGTTTTTGAAGAAGTATTAAATAAATATACAACTACTTTTCATATAGAGAGGGTAAAAACTAGAGATTTTGGAGCTTTATTTGAATTAACTTATCTTATTTCTTTAAAAGAAGGAGTAAATCAAAAGAAGCTTATAGATGATCTAAGATGCAGGAATGGAAATTTAAATATAAGTTTAAGTATAACAGGATTTGAAGAAAAGGTTTATGGATAAAAAAATCAGGAGGTGTTTAATATGAAAAGAAAATTTGTCACTTTACTATTAGCATTAGCACTTGGAACTTCATTAGTTTCCTGCTCAAAAGATAATAATGAAGAGTCATCAACACCATCAGTTGAAGAAAGTACATTAGTTGAAATGAAATCTATAGAGGATGAAAGTATTGGAGAGGTTGATACCTATATAGAGCTTGGAGATAGCATTAATATTAATGGAAGTGGTGCACAAGCAGATAATAATAAAGTAAATATAACATCCTCAGGTACTTATAGTATTTCAGGTACTTTAAAGGATGGACAAATAGTTGTAAATGCTGGTGATAATGACAAGGTGTATATAGTTTTAAATGGAATAAACATAACTTCATCAAATAGTGCCCCTATTTATGTAAAAAATGCAGATAAGACTATAATATCTTTAGCTGATGGAACTGAAAATATAATTGAAGATAGTACAAACTATGTCTTTGAAGATAGTAGTACAGATGAACCAAGTGCAGCTATATTCAGTAAAGATGATTTAACTTTTATAGGTAATGGTTCTCTTACTGTCAAAGGAAACTACAATAATGGAATTACTAGTAAAGATGATTTAAGAATTCAAAGTGGTAATATATCAGTTACAGCTGTTAATACTGCATTAAGAGGTAAGGATTCATTAACAGTTAAAAATGGTAATATTACTATTGATACTCAGGGCGATGGAATGAAGGCCAATAATGATACAGACACAAGTAAAGGTTATATATGGATTGAAAATGGAGTATTTAATATAACAGCAGGAGAAGATGGAATTCAAGCTGAAACTGAATTATTAATAAATAGTGGGGAATTTAATATTAAAACAGGTGGAGGAAGTAGTAACAGCAGTACATCAGATAATGGTAATTGGGGTAATTGGGGAATGATGGGTAAAGGAGAGAGACCTGGTTTTAATGATGTAAAAGAAGAAACAACAGAAGAAATAGCAAGTGCAAAAGGTATTAAAGCTACTTCTAAAATTACAATTGATAATGGAAGCTTTGATATAAATTCATCTGATGATTCAATACATTCTAATGGAGATATTGTTATAAATGGTGGAGATATTAATATTTCATCAGGAGATGATGGAGTACATGCAGATACTTCATTAGTTATAAATGCTGGTAATATTAATATTTCTAAATCATATGAAGGCCTTGAAGGGGAAAAGATTACTTTAAATGATGGTAATATTAATGTTGTTGCAAGTGATGATGGCATAAATGCTGCTGGTGGTAATGATTCATCTTCTTTAAATGGAAGACCAGGACAAAATGGTTTCGGTTCAAATTCTAGTGGAGAAATTAAAGTTAATGGTGGAACTATAAAGGTAGATGCAAGCGGTGATGGAATTGACTCCAATGGATCAATATATATTACTGGTGGCGAAGTTATAGTTAATGGACCAACTAATAATGGTAATGGATCTTTAGATTATGATGGAAATTTAGATATAAGTGGTGGAACATTGATTGCTGTAGGAAGCTTAGGAATGGCTCAAGGACCTAGTGATTCTTCAACTCAAAAGTCTGTTAGTATAGGAGTTAATAATCAACAAGGTAACGTGGAATTTAAAATTTTAAGTTCTAGTGGCGAAGAAATAGTGAAGTACACACCAACTAAACAATATGCTTCAATTATAGTAAGCTCATCAAAATTTAAAGATGGAGAAAGCTATGATTTGTACATTGGTAATTCTAAGGTTCAGAACTTTACTATTTCTGGATCAGTTACAAATGTAGGAAGTAGTAATGGAGGAAATATGGGAATGCCAGGTGGTGGCAAAGGAAATAGAAGATAGAACTTATAATGTAAAGAAGCCAACTTAATTGGAATGGCTTCTTTTAGTATTTGTATAAAAATGGTATAATATTAATAATTTTATATAAAAAAATAAATTGGGGTTAAAGGTAAGTGAGGGGTTATGAAAATAAAAAAGATTAGAATTATTCATTTTGCTTTAATAATTATTTTTGTATTAATAAGTATACCAGTTATTAAAAAGGTTAAATTAAATTCTCAAATAAAAAAAGTACAAGATGCTTTTTATAAAGAGAATTCAAAATTAGATATTAATGATTTATCATTTAAAAGTATAAGTTTATTAGATGGTGATTTAGAAAATAATCAAATTTTTTTAACAGGAGAATCCCATGGAACAAAAGCTTCTTTTGAATTAAAGGAGTATTTTACGAGGTATTTTGTAGAAAAAGCAGGAGTAAAATATATTATTTATGAAGGAGGATTTTGTACTGCTCAATTAATAAATGAGTATTTAAAAACAGGAGATATTGAAATTATTAATTATATAATGTCAAATTTAAGGGGAACTCAATCTTATACAAAAAATTATTATGAATCAATAAAAAATCTTTATAAATATAATAAATCACTTCCAGAAGATAGAAGACTCCAATTAGTTGGAATAGATATAGAACATCAACCTTTAACCGCAAGAAGATATATAACTTCATTATTACCTAAAGATGAAGCACCTAGTGAACTAAAAGAAATGATAGAACATGTAAAGAAAATTAGTAGAAATAATTATCAAAAGAACTGTAAAGAAATTATTAAAATTCTAGAAAATAACCAAGAGAGTGCTAAAGAATATTTAGGTAATAATTATGACAACTTTTTATTTGGTGTAAAAAACCTATCTTTAAGTTCTGGACAACTTGTTAGAGAAAAGCATCTAATAAATAATTTTATTGAGCAATACGAAAAATTACCGAAAGGGAAATATTTTGGTCAGTTAGGGGGATTTCATGTATCACAGAGTGGATTAGAAGATAAGGATGGATATATTCCATTTGCAGCATACCTTCAAAATAATTATAAAAGAACTGAAGGAGAGGTAATATCCATTAGTTTTGAATATGAAAACTCTAATTGTTATAATCCAATTGGTAATGAAGGATATTATATAAAAAATTCATTTGTTGATTATACAGATGCTGTATATACTACAGATATATTTCCAAAGGATAAGAAGACTACACTATTCAAATTAAATTATGATAGGAGTATGTTTCTTGATAAGTATAATCTTTGTCCATATCCATATGAAAAAATATATCAATATGTAGTTACTATAAGTGATTCTCCTAGTTGTGAAAAATATGAATAAAGTAAAAGAGAAAACTTTAGTTAACTAAGGTTTTCTCTTTTGTATTTAAATATTAAGCTACTTCTAGCTCTTCTTCATTTTCCTTTTCGTTTAAAAGATTTTTAATTCTCTTAAAGTATGTATAAGCTAAAGGAACACAAGCGAATATCCAAGCAACTGGATCAGCTAAACAAATTCCAAGGTATCCTATAAATTTTGGAAGAGTAAATGCAACTAAAGCTCTTGCTGCTAATTCATAAACACCTGCCATCATAGGAATAAATGAATCACCAATACCTTGAAGAGCATTTCTATATATAAATATTAGCCCAAGTGGTATAAAGAATATTGCAGCTATATTTAAACATTGAGTTGCATAACCTATAACAATTTGGTCAGGGCTTTCTAAGAACATCAATACGAAGTACTTACCAAACAGAACTAATACAATACCAGCTATAATACTAGTTATTATAGATATAATTGTACATTTCTTTACTCCTTCTTGTATTCTTTCAAAGTTTCTAGCCCCTAGGTTTTGTCCACAGTAAGTAGCCATAGTAACTCCAAATGTAACAGCAGGTTGCATTACTAATTGAAGGGCTTTAGATGCAGCAGTATATGAAGCTATAACTGTAGAACCAAACACATTTAATGCCCCTTGAACTATCATTATTCCAAGGGCAGTAACAGAGAATTGAAGAGCCATTGGAACACCAATCTTTAAGTGAGTTATATAGTAATCCTTTGTTACTATAAAATCGCTTTTCTTTAACTTTAATATTGTGTGTCTTTTGTAAGTATAAATTAAGCAAAGTACTCCAGATACACCTTGTGAAATAACTGTAGCATATGCAGCACCTGCTACACCCATATCAAAGTTAATTATAAATACTAAATCTAAAACAATATTTAATATTGAAGAAATAATTAAGAAGTAAAGTGGAGTTTTACTGTCTCCTAAAGCTCTTAATATACTTGCTAACATATTATATATAAAAGTAGCAAATGTACCAGCATACATTATTATTATATATTTAGAAGCATCCACCATTATATTATCTGGTGTATTCATTAATCTAAGTACTGGCTTAGCAGATAAAATACTAATAATAGTTATTATAAGTACTGATATTACAGAAAGAGTTATTGCACTTCCTGTTGCTTTTTTCATACCTAAGTGGTCTTTTGCTCCAAATCTTTGAGATATTAGAATAGCAAACCCTGCAGTTAAACCTATAACAAATCCATTTACTAAGAAAACCATAGCACCTGTAGAGCCAACAGCTGCAAGAGCTTCAACTCCTACAAATCTACCAACGATGATTGTATCTACCATGCTATAAAATTGTTGAAATATATTTCCTATAAGTAAAGGTATTGAGAAAAATAAAATCAGTTTTACTGGATTCCCAGTTGTCATATCTTGTGTCATGTACATCCCCCTTTAAAACTTTTACTCACAAGTTTATAGGATAACATGATTGTCTTTATATTGCTAGTAGTTAATTGTATAAAATAAAAATTAATCGTTAACAACAAAAAAGAGAAATTGATACACAATTTCTCTTTATAAGGGATTTATTATTCATCCAATATAGGTTCTATACTTATGCTATTTAATCTACTATTTAAACTTTTTACTTCGTCTTTTAAGCTGCTTACTGTATCAGTAATAGACTTTAAATTATTTTTAGTTAATTCTATATCAGATATCCTATTATTTTTAGAAGTTATATCTTTTATTGCGTTATTAAGATTAGTATATTTTTTGTTTAAGTCAGAGATATTTGTTTTAATAGAAGCTATTTCTTTAGTTAATATTTTTGTAGATTCTTCAAGTTTATTTAGTTTTGAAAAATCTATATTTCTAAATGGACATGAAGAATTTGAGTTATATGGGGGAGATTTAATACTATATTCATCTGTGTATTCTAAAGGTATATCATCATATATATTTTCACGTAATCTAATAACTAAGTATGGTTTATTTATAGAATATGCTGAATCAAATCTTACTATGGAGGTATTTTTACTGGTGCCACTACTTAAGGTGATGCTAAAATCTTCTGTATCAATTTTTGAAGATTTATAAAGTGAGGTTATATCAATATCAATAAAACTATCTACATAGCTATATGGAAAACAAACATTAATATAGTGATTTTTAGATATCTTTGGGGGGGATTTCCAGCTGATTTTATTTAAATCTGGATTATCTATATTCTTTGAAATTGCAATGTTTTTAAATGATAAATCATTACATAATAAGTTATCTAAATATAGATAAAGTGATACAGATTCAATATCTTCAATTTTTATATCTATTGGGTTAAATTTAAGTACTGATACGAAGATGTTATATAGATTTGTTTTTAAATAATGTGTTCCAACTATTAGTTTATCTCCAGTTGTGTTGGAATATTCAGGGCGAATCATATCTATAGTAGTGCTGGAGTTACAATTAACCTTAATTATTTTACTCAAAGTAAAACCTCCTTAATTAGTTAGTAAAATTGGGTTGCTTGAAATTCCTAATATAGAGAATATATCTTCATATGAGTATATATTGCATATATCATTGTTTTTATCTCTTATAAAATTAGATTTATAATCATATCTTATAACTGAATTATCGGAGTCATTTGTAAAGAAGTTAGGTTTGCTCCATGTAAAGCCATTATCCTTTGAGAATGTAGTAAATAACTCGCTAAATTCAATCCATTGAATATAAAGTTCGTTTTTAATTCTTAAAATATGAGGGAATTCACAAGCAATAGTATCTTGAATGATAAAATAGTCTTTCTTAATAAATGAATTGTTTTTTAATTGGCCACTATAATAAGTGCAATAATATTTATCATTATTCTTTTCAGAAAATACTATGTGATAAGTATTTTGGGGAACTTCAACAACTGACAAATAAACCTTAGTTTTATGTGTATTAGTAACTTGAACAGGATGGTTCCAAGATAGGTTATCTTTATTAAAATTAGATATAAAAACTTCTTCATGCCCCTTAGTACTATTTAGATAGAAGATAGTAGGAACATCCTCTTTAAAGGTAACGACGAAATTGGACAATATAAAATATTCAATATTATCAATTTGAGACTTATTCCAGTTAGAACCATCGTAATAATAATGTATTAATTTACCTCTATCAACTTGTGTTACATCAACAAGGTAATAAAAAATGTGTATCTTATCACCAATTTTTTTTATATATGGAAAGGTGATTTTCTCTATAGAGTTAGAACTTTTAAGTAATTCACTCTTATATATGAATTTTGAACTAATGTAGAAATAGAGTAGGGGATTATCCTTGCTGCTAACAATTCCATATATAGAATCATTACTATCAATATTAAAGAAAGAATTAGAAAAGCCATTAATACCTGTAACAAGTCTTTTTTTACATATTGGTTCTTTATTTTTATCATAGATATATAATTCAATTCCATTATCATTACTAAACTCACATATTGAGTTATCTGATTTACGTATTAAGGTGTTGAATTTTCTTTTAAAAGACATAGATATCCTCCTTAAAATTAATTCTATTTATATAATATATTTTTATATTGTTTATTGTGTACATGTTTAATGTGAAAGAGAAACATATATAAAGTAAACTCATATTATAAATTACTATTAATTTTGGAGGATCAGATTTGAAAGAAAAGAATGAATTTTTATTAGAGGATTGTATTCATGAGATAAATAAAGTTGACGCTTTAGAGTTTACATATGAAATAAAGCAGGAAGCAAATGATATAAGTAATGTTAAATGTGAAGGAATAGTAGCTGATAAAATTTATGACTGTATTTATTTAACTAGTAATCAAGTTAGCGTAAAAAATGAGGAGTTTACAATAATAACAGAAGGAGAGGAAGATTACACTGTAGGTGATAAAATTTCTATTGAGAAGTTTGATATTTTTTATAACTTTATAGGCATTATGGAGGATTATAAAGATGGTGTCAATAATAATGAAGATTTCATCTGTGTAGAAGTTGATGGAAGCAAAGTGGATTTAGTTGGAAGTAAGGAATCAGCTCATGAAATAAGGGAAATACCAGTAGAAAATAAAGAAGAAAAGATTCCGGAGATAATCACCATATATAGAGAATTTAATGGTTACTTTAAGAGAAACTCTAATTCTAATTTTAGAGTAAGTATTTTTAAACATGGAGTAAGATATTTTATTGATGGCTTAGAGATAAAAATAAGTGGCAAAATAGGTTGTAAGACTTTTGAAGGAATTAAAAGTTATAAAAAATATGACATTGATAGGGATGGTAATTATATAATTAGTAATCCTGCAGAGATTACTAGTTTGGATAGAGTAAATGAATATAAAAATGAAGAAGTAGACTTTCCAGAAGTAGGATTGAATTTTTCTCCTGTTAATTTATGTGGAGATTTGAATATTCCAAATGATAATAGAAGGGTACAGCTTAAAATCAAATTAGATTCAAGACTTTCTATAGAAAACATTCTTCCATTTTCTAGGTATATGGGAGGCAATACTTTAAATGGATTAGTTAAATATTCATTTTTAGTAACACAGAAAATTTATCATAGTACTAAGGAAAAAATAGGAGTATTTATTGATAAAAAAGGAGTTATTTGTAATAAGAGGGTTTCTGAAGAAAATATGTAGAATATATTTGTAATTTTTAAAACAAAGAGAACTGTCAAATATAGTATTTACCAAGGAACATTTGTCAAAAAGTATCATAGAATAAATTATATAAATGTAAATATTTATATGTATTTGAAAGATAAATAACAGGAGGAACTGTATATGGAAATAAGAGGTAACGAAGGGAATATAGTTGAGCCTTGTGAACAAGAGAACTTTAAGACAAATTGTGCTCCAGATGAATCTTCTGAGTTAGAAGTAAAATGTACAAATATATCAAATGCTAAATGTGTAGGAATATTAGCTGAAAAAATTCATGACTGTGTGTATTTAGAAAGTTTACAATTTGCTGATAAAGATGAAGTATTTGCTATTGACAATTATGATCCTAAAAATCCAAGCTGTAATACTCAATACAGAGTTGGGGATGCAGTATGCATAGATGAAATTTCGTTATGCTATGATAATATCGGAATTAAAGATGATGATACAACTGAAGGAATAGCCCATACTAATCCAAATGCTTTAGGAGAAGGTAATATTTGTGTAAGATATGATATGGAAGACAAAGTGTTTTCAGCTGTACCAGGAACAGGAGTAGCAGTATATAACTATCCTGACAATGCTGTAGATGATGAAAATTTAAAATGCAATACTAATATACCTTCAATTGTAAATTTATATGATGAGTTTGAGGGTACAGCAAACAGAACTAGATGTAATGCTGAGCAAGAAAATGCTGTAGTTCCTAAATCAAGAGTGTTTAAACAAGGTGTTAGATATCATGTTGATAACTTAAAGATTAAAATTAAGGGAAGAATAGGAAATAGACCTTTTACAGCTACAAAGGATTATAGTTGTTATGGTGATCTTTATGGTAATGGTTCGAGAATAACTGTAAATCCAGTAGAAATTACAAAGAAAGATACTTTAGGAAATGGTGAAGGTTGCGGAACTGATGTAGGATTAAACTTTACACCTGTAAATCTATATGGAAGAGTAAGTGTTCCAAGTGATGGAAGAACTGTTAGAAGTAATATAAAACTTGAACATTGTTTATCAGCTGACTGTGTTGAAACAACTGAAAGATATGGAGATTATGGTGAGGGTTATATTCACGCAACTGTTGGATATTCTTTCCTAGTTAATCATAATATTCGTCATACTACATCTGAAGAATTAGCAGTATTTACAAATCCATGTGGAGTGGAATGTCATGATGCAAGCAGAGAATCTGATTGCAATGGCAATGATACTGGAGATGTAGCTACAAAGCCAAGAAGATGCGGATGTAGAAGATAAGATATAGCTATAATTCTATTAAAAAAGAGTGGTTTTTTTATCACTCTTTTTAATATTTAGTAACATAATAATATATAATATAAAAGTTTTTGTCTAAAAATGTTTGGTTACATATCACCCTTTAGAGTGTAGAACATATTATATAAGTAAAGGATAGTCTTAATTAAAATAAGCTTTCTAGTAAAATTCAAATATATTTATGGAGGAAGATTATGATTACAAATTGTCAAAATCGTTCAAATACAGCTTTAGCAGTAACTGACTCAGACTCTAGAAAAAGTTGTGCTGCGCCTGAACCAGGTAAAGCAATTTTAAGTTGTGGAGCTGGAGCAGTTGGGCCATTACCAATATTAGACCTTGCAGGGGCAAGTATTATTAATCCTTATTCACTTGCTAGCGTAACTATAGATACAAGAGCAATGAAGTGCCCTTGTGTTTTAATTAATTTTACAGGATTAATTAACATTCCTATAGGTGTATTGCCAAATATAACATTTAGATTAGTTAGAACAATAGATGGATGTACTCAAGCAGTAGGCGGAAGCTACAACTATAGTGATGCTATTGATGCATTACACAGTGAGTCTTTTGCATTCCAATTCTGTGACTGTGGACAATGCTGCGGATGTGCTACCTATTCAGTAGAAATATCTAATGCAACATTGGCACAAGCTGGTACTACAATAAGTGGTAATATTTCAGCTTTAGCAGTAGAAAAAGCTTGTAGCTAATTTAATCAAATAAGAATTGGAGGTAATATAATGGCAACTTCATGTGGAAATAACGTAGCTAATGATGAATTAGCAGTAGCAGATCCAGCTGAAACTTGTAGGCCACAAACTCCTGGAAAAATGATAATGAGTTGCGGATCTGGATCAGCAGGTCCACTCCCTATATTAGATTTAGCAGGAGCAAGCATAAGAAATCCTTATGCAGTCGGAAGCGTAACTATTGATACAAGGGGATTAAGATGCCCAACTGTATTAATTCATGTTACAGCATTGATTAATGCACCATTAGGAGCTATACCAAGCTTAACTTTTAGAGTAACAAAATGTTGCAATGGATGTTCTCAATCTGTTGGTAGTTCGTTAACATCAAGCTCTGCAATAAATACTCTATCTGGTAAAACTTTTGAATTCCAAATGTGCGATAGTGGAGAATGTTGTGGATGCTGCACTTATACAGTAGAAATATCTAATGCTACTTTAATTCAAGCTGGAACAAGTGTGAGTGCTCAAGTTTCTGCAATAGCTGTAGAAAAAATTTGTTAATAAACAAAGTATATAAGAGTACAGAGAAGTCTGTACTCTAAATTTTTGAAATTATTTAACAATTAATTTATATTTATATGAATAATGTAAACATATTGCTAAAATGAATATATATAAGAGAATTTTTTTGTATAATAATAATGAAAATAATATCATAAGGAGGTAATATGGTTGAATTAATGATTATAAGTGGATTAGTATTACTAATCTGCATAACATCTAGTAAGATGTTATACAAATTTGGAGTCCCAATGCTTCTTATATTCATAGTTCTTGGAATGTTGTTTGGTTCTGATGGAATAGTAGGAATATATTTTGATAATTATGATTTAACTAGTAAACTGTGTTCTATTGCACTAGTTTTTATAATGTTCTACGGAGGCTTCGGTACCAACTGGAAAATGGCTAAACCAGTAGCCAATCAATCAATACTCATGTCTACCTTTGGGGTAATAATAACATCGTTACTAACAGGAGTGTTTTGTTATTTTATTCTAAATACAAGTCTTTTAGAAGGACTACTTATAGGTTCAATCGTTGGATCTACAGATGCCGCTTCAGTCTTTACTATTTTAAGATCACAGAAATTAAATTTAAAAAGTGAAATTGCATCATTATTAGAAGTAGAAAGTGGAAGTAATGACCCAATTGCATATATGATGACACTAAGTATTATAATGATAATGTCTAGTGGCTTAAGTTGGAGTATAGTTCCTATGATATTAAAGCAAGTTATATTTGGAATACTCCTTGGAGTTGTTCTTGCTAAAGCTACAGTTTTTATAATAAGAAGGGCTAACTTTGAACTTGAAGGTTTTTATAGTATATTTATTATTGCGATAGCTATTTTAGCCTATGCATTAAGTGAATTTATAGGGGGTAACGGCTACTTAAGTGTATATATTTCGGGAATAATACTTGGTAATAGTAAGATTCCTCATAAAAAGAGTTTGGTTGTTTTCTTTGACGGAATATCATGGATAATGCAAATAATGTTATTCTTTATGTTGGGATTATTATCTTTCCCATCAAGATTACCTGAGGTTATTGGAGTTTCAATCATCATTTCTATATTTATGATTTTTATTGCAAGACCAATAGCTACACATTTTATTCTTAGGGGATTTAAAACTCCTATTAAAGAACAAATACTTATTTCTTGGGTAGGGTTAAGAGGTGCTGCATCAATAGTTTTTGCTATTTTTGCAATTACTTCTGGTGTGCCTATAGAAAATGATATTTTTCATATAATATTTTTCATAGCGCTAATTTCAGTGTCTGTTCAAGGTACTCTTTTACCAAAGGTAGCACAAAAATTAGATCTTGTTGATAATGACACAACAGTTTTAAAAACATTTAATGACTATCAGGAAGATAAATCAACAATGCTTTTAGAATATAATGTGTCTAGAAGTAGTAAGTGGATGAACAAAACAATTATGGATGCAGAAATTCCAGATGATATATTAATAGTAATGATAAAAAGAAATGGCCAAGTTATTGTACCAAAGGGATCTACTGAGATTTTAGAAAATGATATACTTGTTTTAAGTGGCAATAACTTAAATGAGGTTGCTTTAGGAAAATAAATAAGTTTACATCTGTTTTCAAATAAACTATTATGATAATTGATAATGAAAGATTGGAGAAAAATATGAAAGTAAATATGTTTATCCCTAGGTACATGGTAGGTTTTAAATGTGTTAGCTCTAAGTGTATTGATACTTGTTGTGTTGGATGGGATATAAATATAGATGAAAATACCTATAATAGGTATGAAAATTCAGAAAGTAAGCTTAATAAGTTAGTTAACGGGAAGTATAAAGTAAATAATTATGAACATGATATTTTTAACCATGGATTCATGATTTTAGAAAATGAAAAAAATGCCCATTTTTAAACTCGAATATGCTTTGTGATATTCACGGTAACATTGGCGAAGAACATTTGTGTATCACCTGTAAGAATTATCCTAGAGTTTATAATATAATTGATGATGTTTATGAAATGAGTGGATTAACATCTTGTTATGAGATTTGTTTAAATTCTCTTTTGAATAAGGAAAAGATGGAATTTATTGAAATTGAAGATGAACTTGATATAGATAATATAGAAATAAGAAGAATAATAGATAGTGAAGCCTTTGAATATAGTGATAATTTGCTTCAATATTTCTGGGATATTAGATTAATTACAATTAATATTATTCAAAATAGAAGTTATTCTATAGAATTCAGATTAAGTATATTAAAGCATTTCTTTAATATACTAGAGGATGCTTTTAAAGAAGAGGACTTTGACGTCATAGAAGATATAATCGAAGATTTTTCTTCAGAGGATTATGACTTTACATCTATAAGGAAAGAAGCTTTTGATGGTGATGAAAAATTTTATTCTATACTATGCAGTGATGAACTATCAAAGAATATAAAGAGTGTTAGATTAAAGCAATGCATTAAGGAATATAAAGCTGGTCTAGATAACTTAGACGTGTTTAATGAACTTAATAGCCAATTAGATTCCTTTGAGTATATATTTGAAAACTATTTGGTTAATAAGGTATTTACAGACTTGATACCATTTAATAAAGGCGAAGACCTATATCTAGGCATTAACTATCTTATTAATATTTATAAAGTAATTAAGGCATACGTAATTGGAATTGCAGTAGGTAATGAAGAAGAAATCACAGAATATGTAATATTAAGAGTGATTCAATCTATCAGTAAGGATATTGAACACAATAAAGTTTATGAAAAAATACTTATTAGGTAAGAAGGGAGCTCGATTAATGATTGGGCTTCTTTCTTTTTATTTAAGTTATTATTTTATTATAAAATAATTTGACTATCAAAATAATTTATGATAATCTAATACCCATAAAAGATAAATTACTTATAAGAGAGGACACAATATGAAAAAGAAAACATGGATAATAGTATTGATAACATGCATAATAGCTAGTATTTTAGGGGGATTATCACTTTACACACCTATGAGCAAAGGAGCTGAAAAAGGTGCCTTTTCAGCAGAGAGGGCTAAAGAACATATAAAAGAAATTGCTAAGGAGCCACATTCAATTTATGATGTAGATGCGTTGGCTAAAGTAAGGAATTATATTTTACAAGAGCTTAATGAATTAGGATTAGACACTGAAGTTTTCACTTATGAAAATGTAGAAGATAGAAATGGAAAAATAGTAGACATAAACAATATTTATACAAAGATTGATGGTAAGAATGGAGAAGATGGAAAATATATTTTATTAGCATCTCACTATGACTCATCACCTAAAAAGAGAGATGGAGAAGCGGAAGGTTCTTTAGGAGCAGCTGATGCAGGCTATGGTATATCTACAAGTTTAGAAATACTTAGAGTTATTAAAGAACAAGACAAGCCTCTTGAAAATGGAATAAAGATCTTAATAACAGATGGTGAAGAGATGGGGCTTCTTGGAGCAAAAGAAGAAATGAACAATAATTTCTCATTATATGAAAATGTAGAATATGTTGTAAATATAGAAGCTAGAGGAATTAAAGGCCCAGCATTAATGTTTGAGACAAGCTCAAATAATAAAAAAGTAATAGACCTATATAAAAAAGCGAATTTACCTATATCATATTCCTTAGCAGCAGATGTATATAGTAAAATGCCAAATGGTTCAGACTTTAGTGAATTTAAAAAAATGGGATTACAAGGTATAAACTTTGCAGTTTTAAATAGCTTAGATTATTATCATACACCAAAAGATAACTATGAGAATGTAAGTGATACAAGTCTTCAGCATTATGGAGAACAAATCCTTCCTGTAGTAGAAGAATTCGTATATAATGCTGATTATGGTGAAGAAGGATATCTAGATTCTAATGAGGATGCTATATTCTTTACTTTATTACCTAATGTATTTATAAATTATTCAACAACTATAGCATTTGGATTAATGATTTTAATTATAGTAGCTACATTCTTAGTTATTAGAAAATTTAATATATCTATTAGAAGCACTTTAAAATATACAGGAATATGGCTTTTAATAGGAATTATATCACTTGTTGGTGGAGTTGTAGTTTCATATATAATTTCATTAATAACAGGAATGCCATTTAAGATAACATATATGCCAAAAGTGCCTGGTGATGATATTATTTTGGGTACTTTCTTGATACTACTTACTATACTAACTACTATCTTTATAGGTAAGATTTCTAGAAGTAGTGAAAATAAAGAGGGGATAATAATAGGATCTATAGGATTTAATATTATATTCCTAGTGGTTACAATGTTTACTTTAAAGGGAGCTAGTTATTTATTCCTTTGGCCAGCAGTAATTTCATTAATTATATTTGGTTTATTAAAGAAAGGTATAAACAAACTTATAGCAGTGATTCCAGCAGCTCTTAGTATAATAATGTTTGTACCTGTTATATGGAATATATATATTGCATTAACAATAGGTGCTTTAGGAGTGGTATTACTACTTGCTATAATTTCTCTAACTACAATTATAGCATTTATAAATTATATAAAATAGAAACTTAATAGGTATGTATAAATTAGTTTAATTCTTTCATACCTATTAATTATTTAAGTTAAATGTTTTGAATAATTAAGTTATTGCTAATTATTTATTATGTTTATTTGACTTTGGTTTACCTTTTTCTCCTTTAATATGTAGTTTTGAGTGTTCAATATCCATTTCAACAACTTTTGTAAATTTAGACATTTTAAGATCCTCCTTATTTCTTAATCACAATTAATTTAACCAATACTTTAGAATATACAACCTATTTTATCTGCCTTTAGTGGCACATAATTACTTTAATATTTGACTAAACTATTGCTATAAAAGTATGTTAGGAGTAGTTATATGAAGATATTTCAAAGTAACCAATGTGATAAATTAAAATCTTGCCTTCTTTGTTATCCTGTTAATTTTAAAATAACTAAGAAAAATAGTCCTTTTTATAATAAAATTAATAACGAACTTATGTTTAGTCAGTACAATAACTTCGTAAATTCATTAAGTAATAACGGAGTAAAAGTTAGTTTTATAGATATAAATAAAAATTTATATCATCAAGTATTCACTCAAGATGTAGGATTTGTAGTTAATGATATTTTATTCCTGTGTAATATGAAGCTTGATGAAAGAAAAAGTGAAATAATATATCTAAAAAAAATATATTAAAGATCATAATTTAAAATATTATTGTTTGGAAAACACAATTGAGGGTGGAGATGTAATTCATTATGACGGAGTACTTTTTGTTGGTATAAGTACAAGAACAACTATAGATGCTTGCAGGGAATTAGAAAAAGTATTAAATAAGATGAATATAGATATGAAGGTAATACCTATTTATTTTGATAATAGTAAAATACATTTAGATTGTGTATTTAATACATTAGATAAAGGAAGTGGAGTTATATCTCCATATGTTTTTGATAGAAAAGTTATTGAAGAATATATACCTAATTTAATAGAAATAAGCAAAGATGATGCAGATGATTTAGGAACTAACTATGTATATTTAGGAGATAAAAAGTTATTAAGTAGTAATAAAAATGTTTCTAAAATTCTTGTGAAAGAAGGATATGAGGTAAGCTATATAGATTACTCAGAAATTATAAAAGGAGATGGAAGTTTAGGTTGTTCCGTTCTCTATCTATTGAGAGAATGAATAAATAGTTGCATGTATCATTATACATGCTTTTAATTTTGAATAAATATTATGAGATAAAAGGACTTTTAATTTTAATGTAGAAATTTATAATTGAGAATACATTAAAGAATATAAAGAGGTAATGACATGAAAGTAGAATTAACATTAATTAATGGAGAAGAAATTAAATTTACAACAAATGAATCAATGGATAGTGGCAGCTATTACATTATAAAAAATGAAACTATGTCAACATTAATGGCTTATTTACAGTCTAAAGAGCCAGATTATTTAAAAATTAAAACAGATAAATGTAGTATTATAATTTATACTGATAAAGTTATGAAAGTACTTATTTACGATTAATCTTATTATTTCCTTTAATTTACTATCACTTTTTCATATATATGAGTACTATAAAATAAGATTATTTTTGTGGAGTAGAATAATGAGTTATTACGTAAAGTCTAAGGATGGTACAAAGCTTTATGTTGAGGATATTAACCAAAACAGCAATAAAACAATAGTGTTTTTACATGGATGGCCTGGAAGTCATGAGCTTTTTGAATATCAGTATGATTATTTTATAAAAGAAGGATATCGGTGTATTGGAATTGATCAAAGAGGATTTGGAAAGTCTGATAAGCCATCAAAGGGTTATGATTATAATACATTAGCAGATGATGTAAAAGAAGTAGTTGAAAAGCTATGCCTAAAAGATATTTGTTTGGTTGGACATTCTACAGGTGGTGCAATTGCCATTAGATATATGGCAAGACATAAAGGATTTAGTGTATCTAAACTAGTTCTTTGTGCAGCAGCGGCACCTAGCTTAATAAGAAGAAAAAATTTCCCTTATGGGATAAAAAAAGATGTTGTTGATAATATAATTAACGGGACATACACAGATAGACCTAAGATGTTAGATGACTTTGGTAAAATATTTTTCTATAGGAAAATAAGTATTCCCTTTGCCACTTGGTTCTTGAACCTTGGTTTAGAAGCAGCAGGATGGGCAACAGCAGAGATTGCTCAAACGTGGATAGATGAATGTTTATTTGAAGATTTTAAGTATATTCATATTCCTACATTGATTCTACAAGGAGTTCATGATCAAGTTGTTTTACCAGAGTTGAGTGAACAGCAAAGTAAACTTATAAAAAATTCTAATCTAATTAAATTTAGAAAGAGTGGCCATGGGCTATTTTATGATGAAAAGGATAGATTTAATAAGGAGCTTAAAACATTTATAGATAGTTAGTTTAAAAAGATATGCAATTTCTTTATTGCGTATCTTTTTTATTTATTGAAAATTATGTTATTATAGTTATAGTTTTATTTATACGGGGTGTGAATATGTTAAAGCTTATAGATGTAGCAAAAGAATTAAATTTAAATTTGAAAATAGTTGTTTCTATTAAGGAATTTGATAAATACAACGCTTTTTTTAATATTTATGGTGAAGATGATGAGCCTTGTAGGAGGTTAGTTATACTAACAAAGGATGAGAATATTGAAGAGGTTTATGATGAAAATCCAGGTGAAGCTATAGTTCCGGGTATGATTGTTGATGATAATATATGGATTAAGGAATATCCTTTAACTACAAATCCAAACAAAATAGATATAGGTGAAATAGAAATTACAGATGAAGTGTACGAAAAAATTAGTGTTTAGAAGTAAAGGGAGTAATTGTATTGTAGTTGCTCTCTTTATGTCTAATATATACTTTATTAATTCTATTATGTGTACAAATTTAGATCTTAAAGAATTGATTTGAATAAATTACAAGAATATAGTATAGAAAGGGAGGGGAATAATGAAAAATAAGATTTATATAGTAGATGCCTTTACAAATGAAGTGTTTAAAGGTAATCCAGCAGGGGTTTGTCCGTTAGAAGCTTGGCCTAGTGATTTAATATTACAAAATATTGCAATGGAAAATAATCTGTCTGAAACTGCATTCTTTGTTAAAGAAGAAAATGGATATAGATTAAGATGGTTTACTCCAGAATATGAAATTGAACTTTGTGGACATGGAACTTTAGCAGCTGCATATGTAATTTTCAATTATTATGAAAAAGATATAAATGAAATACTTTTTAATACTTTAAGTGGAGAGTTAAAGGTAAATAGAGATGAAAATAAAATTATTATGGATTTTCCGCTTTTAGAAGGAAAAAGAAAGGAAATTGATGACAGAGTATTTGAAGCACTAGGAGTTATTCCAATAGATGCTTATGAAGCTAGAGATTTAATGCTAGTATTAAGAGATGAAGAAGATGTTTTATATTTACAACCTAATATGGATATACTAAAGTCGCTAGGATACGATGGAATAATGGTTACTGCTAAAGGTAGGGATTGTGATTTTGTATCTAGATTTTTTGTGCCTAATAGTGTAATAAATGAAGACTCTGTTACAGGTTCTGCTCATTGTACATTAGCTCCATATTGGGCTAAAAGATTAAATAAAACTGATTTGGTTGCTAAACAGCTTTCTAAAAGGGGAGGTACCTTATACTGTATACTAAAGGATAATAGAGTAAATATATCTGGAGAAGCAAAGATATATTTAGAAGGAATAATTGAAATTTAGATAAAAGAGATGGTTGGATGTATTTTCATTATCTGTTATAATTCTCTTAAATGACGACAGAAGGGTGGCAATACATATGAAATATGAATTACTATTATTTGATGCAGATGAAACATTATTTGATTTTAAAATGGCAGAAAAGCAAGCTTTTTTAAAGGCTTTAAAGGATTATAAGTTAGAGTTAGATGAAGAGGAAAGTTTAAAGCTTTATTCTCAAATAAACAAACATATATGGGAAGAGTTTGAAAGGGGAGAAATAACAGCAGATAGATTACGTGTAGAAAGATTTGAGAGATTTTCAAAGAAAGTGGAAGTAGATTTTGATGCTGTAGGCTTTAGTAAAGCATATGCTAAGTTTCTTGGGGAAGGAGCATACCTTTTTGAGGATTCAGTTGAAGTAATAGATTATTTAAGTAAAAAATACAAACTAGCTTTAGTAACTAATGGACTTAAGGATGTTCAAAAAAGTAGAATTAGTAAGACTCCATTAAAGGATTATTTCCAAGAGCTTATAATATCTGATGAGATAAAGATATCAAAACCAGACCCAAGAATATTTGATTACGCCTTAGATAAGCTTGGATATAAGGATAAATCTAGGGTGCTTATGATTGGTGATAGCTTAACTTCAGATATGCAAGGTGGAGTAAATGCAGGTATTGATACATGTTGGTATAATCCAAACCACTTAGAAAATAAGTCTGGTTTAAACTTAACATATGAAATACATTCACTAAAAGAATTAAAAGAAATTTTATAAAAGATATTAGGGGGCAGTATGATTACCTATAGGTTAGGAAAAAAGGGCGATGAGAAAGAGGTTTTAAAGGTTATTGGAGATGCTTTGTCTAAGTATGGATTAGGCCTTGAACCTGATGGGGCAGACTTTGATGTAAGTGATATAGAAAAATATTACTTAAATAATTCAGGCTGGTTTGAAGTAGTATTAGATGATAATAAAATTATAGGTTCTGTTGGCGTATACCATATAAGTGATGATGAGTGTGAACTAAGAAAAATGTATTTACTTGAAGATTATCAAGGAAAAGGTATAGGAAAAAAACTAATGGATGATGCTTTAAAGATGGGAAGGAAGTTAGGTTATAAAGTTATGACTCTACAAACAAACTCACTTTTAAATAAGGCTATTCCGCTTTATGAAAAATCAGGTTTTAAATATAATTCCAGTGAAGTATGCTCAAGATGTGATGTTTCAATGGAAAAAAGGTTGTATTAGTTAACTAGTACAACCTTTATTTTTCTTTAAAGATTTTTACAAATATATAGGAAATAAATTCAAGTATTAAATAAATAACCATATACACATATAGGCTTTTATTAAAATATAAAAGGAAAGTGATATAAATAAAAAATGCCGAAATAATTATTGCTAAATATATGTTATATGAGTTTAATGTTACAAAAACTCCTTGTAGTACTGATACAATAGGATATAGTCCTATTAAAAGAAGTATTGAAATGCCACCAAAAGTATGATATTCCAGTATTAAATATAAAATACTTGATAAGAGTAATATGAAAATTCCAGGAATAAAGTATACTCCCAATTTAATTCTATTCATAAAATCACCTATAAAAATAATTCAAAGTTAGTTTACTCATGAAAAATTGAAAATATACCATTGTATAATTGCCTAGTAAGTGGTATTTTATCTTTAGATAAGAAAAGAAGGATGATTACAATGAATTTCGTAGCAATAGATTTTGAAACAGCAAATGAAAGTAGAAATAGTGCTTGTGCAATTGGAATTACAAAGGTAAAAGGAAATAAAATTGTAAGTACAGAATACCACTTAATAAAACCTCCAGAGATGAGATTTAATGCTCACAATATATGGATTCATGGTATATACCCACAGGATGTAGAAAATGAAATGACATTTGGGGAGTTGTGGCCTAAAATTAAACATTATTTTGATGAAGAATTAGTTGTAGCTCATAATGCTGCCTTTGATTTAAGTGTACTTAGAAGTTTGCTTAATTATTATGGATTTGAATATCCTAATTTACATTATATATGTACTGTTTTACTATCCAAAAATAAGATAAAGGATGTAAGAAATCATAAATTAAATACACTTGCAGAATATGTTGGTCATAAATTTGAACATCATCACGCAGGAGAGGATGCAACAGCTTGTGCTAAAATACTAATCCATATAAGTGAAAATTATGGAATCAAGGATTTACTTTCATTACATATTAATGGAGGCTTAAATATTGGTTCTGTTTATGATAGAGGGTATGAGCCATGTACATCCCTTATAAAACATAAGAATAATGATACAAAGAAAGAAGCTTTAAGCCTATCTCTAAATGAGAATACAGAGTACTTTTTGGATAAAACTGTAGTATTTACTGGTCCACTAGATTCTATGAGAAGAAATGAAGCCTTTAAGATAGTGATGAAATTAGGAGGCATTATAGGAACTAGTGTAACTAAAAAGACAGATGTTTTAATTACAGGCATAAAGGGTAGAGAGTACTTGGATGATATGTATAAATCTACAAAGCTAAAGAAGGCAGAATCTTTAATAAATAATGGTCAAAATATAGATATATTAACTGAAGAGGAATTTTTATCAATAGCAACTAAGGAAGGTATTACTCATTAGGTAATATATTACAAATAGCACCATTCATCAACTATGGATTACCATTCATTTTCCATGTTATCTTATACATGACCTCTAAAAAACAAAAGGAGTGATTAGATGGGAAGAAAAAGAATAATAACCCTATTAGTTACAGGGATGATTTGTACAAGCATTCTTACTGGATGTTCTGTATCAAAGAAGGAAACCAGCGATAATTCCAATGAGGTAGAAATGACGTCTGTTCCTCAAGAAATAAAAGAGGAGAATAAAGAAGTAGTTGATGAACCTAGTGTTAATAGTGATAGTAATGGAAACAAGGTCCAAGTAAACGCTAACAATACAAAAGTTGAAGATAAATCTGCTGTAAAAGATACAAATGAAACAACTAAGACTATTACAAAAGATACAACTAAAAAACCTTCTACAAATGTGACTAAGCCTTCAACAAATAAAACAGAAACAAATACTAAGGTTGAAGCTCCAGTACAAAATAATGGAGATTATTTAGCAAGGGTAGAGGATGAGATTTTCAACGCTACAAATGCAGAGAGACAAAAACAAGGATTACCAGCATTAAAAAGAAATTCAACAGCTAACAGTTATGCTAGAAGTAAATCTTTAGAGATGCTAGATTTAAATTATTTTGATCATAAATCACCCAAGAATGGATATATTCAAGATATTGCCAAGAGAGATGGGTGGAACTATTCAAGAATTGGTGAAAACATATATACTATGACTGGTGGACAAGCTTCTAGTATAAGTGGGGCTTCTATAACAAATAGTTGGATGAACTCAGAAGGGCATAGGAAGAATATTTTAAATAGTGGGTATACTGATATAGGAATAGGTGTTACTTTTAGAAACGGAAAGTTATATGCAACACAAATATTCTATACACCACTTAAATAGTATAAAAATATGATAAGGGTTACATCTTAATTGTTAGATGTAACCCTTTATTTCTATTTAGAAGGAGCAGAAGCAGCTTGGTTGTTTGCTGAAACAATTTGTTCTATCCAAGATGGTCCTGTTGGGTTTGGATGTTTATCTTCAGGAAGATATTGTTCTGCTACTCTCAATAAAGTTAAGAAGTCATACCTATAAGATATAGTTCCATCGCCCCAATGCTCAGATAAGATATCAAAAGCTCGCTTAACATCAGATTTCATATCATTCCATTCAGAATCTGACGGTGTACCATTACCATAGAACTTTCTAAACTCATCAAAATAATTTTCCATTTCGCTCCAAGTTATTTTTGCATCATAAATATTTGAAGTTTCCTTATCCATTTCTTTTATAACATTACTTATATTCTCAATGTGATTTGCAAATCCTGATAATTGGAACTCTGCATTTATGTCATTAGTATTGATAGCTTGTTCTCTATGAGTTGTAAATAAATTTCTTTGTAATAACCCATAAACACCTCTATTATAAGCATTATCAACTAAGACAAATTCAGCCCAAGGATCTTTTGCAGCCTTAATAAATTCATCAAAATTATTATTAGGAATAGCATATAAGAATTCACGTGTCATTGTTAAACTAATATATGAAGTTATAGCTGCATGAACGTAAGATGGATCATCAATATCTCCAGTTTTTAATGTTACATAGTCCTCATGTTCTGCTGTTAATGGTAAATAATCAGGGTATTGTTTCTTTACTTCATTAAAATTACCTTTTTCTTGTTGGAAAGGTCCATCTGGATGTTTCTTTTGAATTGGCCATGACCATTGTTTACCATCTACAGTAACGATATTCTCATTATAACCAGATTCTATTGGAGCAAGACCACAAGTAAAGTTTTCCTTAATTGAAAGGCCAATCATAAAGTTTGGATTTAAGCCAAATAGTTCTGTTCCTGTAGCAAGACCCATTGCTAAGTATTCTGATGGAATCCATACCTTTAATCCACTAACACCATTTATTGGAACAGGCATTGAATTAGGTAACCCTAATTGAATTTGCGTTGGATGAGCTGGATTTGAATACATAAGTTTATTACCCGTGTTACCTTTAACAGTTGTACTATAGTATTCGGCTTCATTTTCTATAAGATCTTTTATATTTAAGTCAGGCTTATTTTTACTCCATGAAGATGGTAATCCTTGATATTCAGGATAAGTTATATTTCCTCTAAATATATTTGGAGTGAATCCACTTGGAGCTTTTGAATCTTTTTTATTCCCTTGAATAACAAATACTCTAGTTGTTTTAGAGGTTAATAATCTTTCATCTTGCTTTAGATTAATAGTTACTTTTCCATTCTCTTGAGTGTAAGAAGCACAATTAGATACAGATGTTATTTCGTTATCTGTTTCAAAGGATAGTCCCCAAGCAGAGAAATCTCTACCATTCCAAATATATGATGGATTTGGATTTGCAATAAATACAGCCCATTCAAATGTATCTTCATCTTCACTTAAAACTGTATATCCAACTGCAGGAAGACCTGAGGCTGATTCAGGTAAAGGAACATCTATAGGTTTTTCATTTTTAGTAACGACATGTGTTACGGACTCTCTAGCTTGAGTAACACCGGCTGAATTAACAAGCTCTGCTGTATAAACGTAAGTTTTATTTGGCTTGTCAGTAAAAGTATATTGAGCTGTTTGGGCTGCTGGAGTATTATTTATTAATGGAACTTCAGCAATTAGGACACCGTTTTCGTAAAGCTTCCATACATCACCATTTACTCCGTACCACATGTTCATTGTAATAGTATAGTTTGGGGATCCATCCCAATCGTTTTTTGAAATTTGGAATGATGTAGGTGCTTCAGTATCTTTTGAAGCAATTAGACTAGTAATTGTTGTGTAAGTAGATTTCTTATTTTCTAATTTATCATTTGTAAGTGCATTTACTGGAATTGCTTGGCTTGTAAGGATTATAGCAGATAATGCAACTGCTATTTTTTTTCTGTTTTTAGGGTTATACCCATTCATTTTTATACCTCCTTTTATAACTTTATAGCAAATATATTCTCGAAAAATATCAATTATTCAAATCTTATTAAGTAAATTTTAAATATTTTTAAGTTAATCTTTTGTTTAAATTAATCACAATATAATGAAATTGAGTCTTGTATGTGGTACTATGCAAGGCTTTTTCTAGTACAGAAGGAGGATTTATATACTTTTTAGAGAATGAAGTAAAAGTAAGTCAATGTAATACTTGGTTTAAACAATAATTATTTGGAAGAATATAAATAAAGAAAATAAAGTATTTAATAATATTTTTGAATAAGGAGGTGTGATATGAAAAAGGGAAGTAAAGTCGCATATTGTTTGATTTTAATAACATTCTTATTATTAACGCCGTTAAAACTTTTTACTGTTAAGATAAATCAGCCAAGTGATCCAACTGTAGCGATAGCAACTACAAGTAAAATAATGTTGAGCAATTATTTTGAAAACAATGAAGAAGATATACATGATTAAGGTGAAAGAGAATGAAATAATAATTCTCTTTCTTTTTTTATGCCGTAATACTCTATATTTAAGTTACTTTTAAGTAAAATGTTGATTTAAAAGAATAAACTAGTTATATTATAAGGTGTAAAGGAGGGCTTTAAGGATGAAGAAAGTAATTGTAATTGGAGCTGGCCCAGCTGGAATGATGGCAGCTATGACTGCTGGTAAAGAACATGAAGTAATTTTATTAGATGGAAATAATAGATTGGGGAAAAAATTATATATAACAGGAAAAGGTCGTTGTAACGTAACAAACGCAAAGGATATTTCAGAGTTTTTTGATTTTATTCCTGGTAATCCTCAATTTTTATATAGCGCACTTTATACATACACAAATGAAGATACAATGAAGTTCTTTGAAGAAGAAGGTATAAAATTAAAGGTTGAAAGAGGGGGAAGAGTATTCCCTAAGTCAGATAAATCTTCTGATATTATAAAAGGCTTATCAAATGGACTAAAGAAGGCTAATGTTAAAATTCTTCTTGAACATAAGGTTACAGATATAATCATGAGTGGCAAGAAGATTAAAGCTGTTGTTGTTAATGGAAACCAAAAAATAGAAGGAGACTATTTTATTATAGCAACTGGAGGAGCTTCTTACCCAGCTACAGGTTCTAGAGGAGAAGGGCAAGTATTTGCTGAGAAGATGGGACATAAAATTGTAGATTTAAAACCTTCCTTAGTTCCTATGGATATAGAAGAAGATTGGGTAAAAGAGCTTATGGGTCTTTCATTAAGAAATGTTAATGTAAAGATTAAAAGAGATAAAAAAGTTGTATATGAAAACCAAGGGGAAATGCTATTTACTCATTTTGGTGTAACAGGACCATTAATATTAAGTGGAAGTAGATTTATTAGAGGTGATCATAAATACATCTTAACTATTGATTTAAAGCCGGCCTTAGATGAAGTAGCTCTTGATAAAAGGGTACAAAAGGACTTCCAAGGTGTATTAAATAAGGCTCTTAAAAACTCTTTAGATGCATTATTACCTCAAAAAATGATTCCAATAATTATTAGGCTTTCTGGAATTGATGAAAATAAGAAGGTAAATGAAATTACAAAGGTTGAAAGAAGAAACCTAGTTAATCTACTTAAAAACTTAACAATGACAATATCAGGGTTAAGACCAATAGATCAAGCAATAGTAACCTCAGGTGGAGTGAGTATTAAGGAAATCGATCCATCTACTATGAAATCTAAAATAGTTGAAAATGGAGCCTTTGCAGGGGAAGTTATGGATGTTGATGCATTTACTGGCGGATATAACGTTCAAATTGCTTTAGCTACAGGATTTCTAGCGGGTTCAAATATTTAACTTGTCTGAAAAGGTAAAAATATATATAATTTAAAGTATGAGTGTTTAAAATGAAAGGAAGAAATAGCTGTGAGAATATCAGTTGCAATAGATGGACCAGCAGGAGCAGGTAAGAGTACAATAGCTAAATTAGTAGCTAAGGAATTTGATTTAATGTATATAAATACAGGAGCAATGTACAGAGCAGTTGCTTTAAAATCTAATGAAAATGGATTAACTCCTGATAAAGTTAATGATATATGTGCATTAATTGAAGGAATGGAAATGGAGTTTGTTAACGATGATTTAGTGTTAAATGGTGTTAACATTCAAAATGAAATAACTGTACCTGAAATTAGTGGAATCGTTTCAGATTATGCTTCTATTCCAGAAGTTAGAGTGAAATTAGTTGAACTTCAAAGGGAAATGTCTAAAAAGTTCAATGTAATTATGGATGGAAGAGACATTGGAACAGTAGTTTTAAAGGAAGCACCTTTTAAATTCTTCTTAACTGCAACTCCAGAGGAGAGAGCAAACAGAAGATTTAAGGAACTTAAAGAAAGAAATATAGACTGCGAATATGAAGTTATTTTAAAAGATATAATAGAAAGAGATTATAAGGATACTCATAGAGAAGTTGATCCACTAAGAAAGGCTGATGACGCCATTGAAGTAGATACAACTGGACTTAATATAATAGAAGTTACAGAAAAGATTAATTCTGTAATTAGTAATAATATTAAGTAAATGAGAAACATATACTTAGGAGTATAGGAAATGAGAGAAATAAAAGTTGCAAAGAGTGCAGGATTCTGCTTTGGAGTAAAGAGAGCAGTTGACGAATCTTTAAAGATACAAAAAGAATTTAATAAAAAAATATATACCTTAGGACCACTAATACATAATAATGATGTGGTTCAGTACCTTGAAAATAATAATATCTTTTCAGTGGCCCTAGAAGAAATTGATAAGTTAAATGAAGGGGATGTAGTAGTAATTAGATCTCACGGAGTATCTAAGGATGTTATTGCAAACCTAGAAGAAAGAGGACTTATTGTAAAGAATGCTACTTGTCCTTATGTGACAAACATTCATAAGAAGGTTGAAAAGTATTCAAATGAAGGATACAACATAGTTATATTAGGTGATGAAAAGCACCCTGAAGTTATAGGTATAAATGGGTGGTGTGATAATAAAGCATTAATTACTAAGGATGGTACTTTACCAGAAAATGTACCAAATAAGATTTGTGCAGTTTCTCAAACAACAGAAAAAGAAGAGAATTGGAAGAAAACTTTAAATAATTTATCTTCAAACACAAAAGAAGTACTTGCATTCAATACAATTTGTAATGCTACAGAAGTAAATCAAAAGAACGCTGATGAATTATCTAAATCTGTTGATGCTATGATTGTAATTGGAGGAAAAAACAGTTCTAATACAACAAAGCTTTATCAAATTGCTAAGAGAAATTGTGAAAATACAATACATATAGAAAATGCTTCTGAATTACCAGAAGAATATATAAATAATAAAAACTTTAAAACAATAGGGATTACCGCTGGTGCATCAACACCAGATTGGATAATTAGGGAGGTTATTAATACTATGCAAGATGAACTAAACAAAATGGATGATCAACTACAATTAATGAATGAACTTGACAGAAGGTTCAAAATTGGTGACGAAGTTGAAGGAGAAATACTTTCAAAAACAAGAGATGAAATATTAGTTTCTCTTGTAGGATATAAGTCAGATGGAGTTATACCATTTAAGGAATTAACTTGTCTTCAAGATCCTTCAAAACTTGCAGAAGAACTAAAAGTTGGAGACAGCATCAAGGCTAAGGTAATTAAACTTAAGAATGATGATAATTACGTTGTTCTTTCAAGATTAGAGTTTGAAAAGAAAGAAGCAATGGAAAAACTAGAAAAGTTATATAATGAAGAAGCAATTTTCGAAGTTAAAATAGACACTGTAATGGAAAAAGGATTAGTAGCTCATTTAAATGGAGTTAGAATATTTATCCCAGCTTCACAAATTGATATTAAATTTGTAAAGAACAAAGAAGAGTTAAAGGGTCAAACTTTAGAAGTTAAGTTAATAGAATTCTCTAAAGAAAATCCTTCTAAAATAGTAGCTTCAAGAAGAGTTATATTAGAAAAAGAAAAGGCTGAAAGAGAAGAAAAAGCTTGGTCAACATTACATCTTGGAGATGTAGTAGAAGCAGAAATAAAGAGATTTACAAACTTTGGTGCTTTTGCTGAAATCAATGGAATAGATGGTCTTATTCACCTTTCAGAAATTTCATGGAACCATGTAAGAAAGCCTGAAGATGTATTAACTAAGGACTCTAAGGTTATGGTTAAGATTATAGATCTTGATAAAGAAACTAACAAGCTATCATTAAGTATAAAACAATTAACTGAAGAACCATGGGCAAAGGTTAATGAAAAATACCCAGAAGGAACTGTTGTTTTAGGTAAGGTAGTTAGATTAAATGACTTTGGTGCTTTTGTTGAATTAGAACCTGGTGTTGATGGATTAGTTCACATATCTAAAATAAGCCATGATAGAGTTGAACATCCTTCACAAGTATTAAAGGTTGGGGAAGAAGTTAAAGCTATGATCTTAGCTGTTGATGCAGAAAAGAAGAGAATTAGCTTAAGTATTAAAGACGTTTAAAATTAGGTAATAAATTAAAAGAACTCCCATATTATATAAGGGAGTTCTTTTCACTATGTTTTATGAGGTATTGTGTTTATGATGGTAATTGAGAAACTAAGTAGTAAAAACACAGAGGAATTTAGGAAATTATTATATGAGGCTAGAAACAAAACCCCTTATAGATTGAATTTTTATAAATATTATGATAATCAATCCTTTATAGTAAAATATTTTGTAAAAAAGTATGTAAAGCTTATAAAATACAAGGACAAATATGTTGGGTATATGTGGACAGATGTTTCAACATCTCAATCAACCAAAATATCTGACATGTATTTAAAGGAAGAGTATATACACTTTTTTAATGAAAAGGTTCTTTCAATATTTAAAAGTAGCTTAGTAATATATGAGGGTTATGAAGATGCATATACAAAATATTTAATTAATACTATGAAAATGAATAAAATTAGGGTTACTAACCTTATGAAGCTTAATCTTAAAGACTTTAATCCTAAAAGAAGGGGAACTAATGCAACATTTAGTCTATGCGATGCAGGAAAAGATGATGAAATTAGATGTAAATTGCAAAATGAAATTTTCAATGAAGATAATAGAACCCCTCTTACAGTAGATGATATAAAGTATGATATAAAACAAGAATACTATTTAAAGGACTTATGTGTTTTTATAAAGGTTAAAAACAAAATAATTGGATATGGTCAAATAATTTATAATAGGGATATAAATCTTATTGTTAACTTTGGAATAGTTAATGGCTATAGAAATGAAGGCTATGGGAAAGATCTATTAATTAAGCTTCTAGATATGGCAAAGGGAGCAAATATAAAAGATATTTATATAAGGGTAGATCATAATAACTTTCATGCAAAAAAATTATATAGCAGTGTAGGATTTAAGGAGATTGGTGACTTTTGCTCATGGCTTTGGGCAAAGGATCTTATTTAATTTACTAAAGAAAAGGTGTTTCTATGAAACTAGAAAATAAGTTTACTTTGTTAATTATATTTTTAATTAGTGGAACTATATTAATTATATCTTTTTTTTCTTATGAAATGATAAAGGGAAGAATTGAAGAAGATATTGGAGCAAGGCTCCTAGATACAGGTAGGGTTGTTTCATCAGTACCATTAGTACAAGAAACCTTGGCAAATAAGGAAATAAGTACAATGAAGGTTCAAAATTTTATTGAAAACTTAAGATTAAAAACAAAAGTTTTATTTATTGTAGTTATGGATATGGATGGTATAAGATATTCACATCCTATACCTGCAAATATAGGACTTAAATTTGGACAGAACGACAAGTATAGGGTACTTGAATATGGTGAATCCTATGTGTCAAAGGAAACAGGAAGTCTAGGACCTTCTATACGATCATTTGTTCCTGTCTATTATGAGGGGGAACAAGTAGGGGCAGTATCTGTTGGTATTTTAGCAGGTGATATGCTATACGAAATGAAAAAGTATACAAATAAAATATTGCCTATGCTTTTCTTTACTTTAATGGTATCTATTTTAGGAGCTAGAATACTAGCAAGAAATATAAAAAAAGCTATATTTGGTCTTGAACCAAATCAAATTGCATTACTTCTTTTTGAAAGAGAGTCCATAATTAATAATGTTCATGATGGACTTATTGCTATAAATATAACTGTCGATGTTAGACTGATGAATACAAGGGCACAGGAAATCCTAAAAATTAATTCTAGGGCTCAGGTCCCTAGTGTAATTCTAGATAACCTAATGGAAACTATGTATAGAAGGTCTAGAGTTTTTAATAAAGAAATTAGAATTGACGATAACATTATTATGGCTAATTTTTACACAATTTTTGGTGATTCAGGAAATGTAGAAGGTGGAATAGCCAGCATTCAAGATATGACTATAGTTACAAATATGGCAGAAGAACTAACTGGGGTTAAGGAGCTATTTTGGAACTTAAGAGCTCAAAATCACGAATTCATGAATAAATTACATACAATAGCAGGCCTTATTCAATTAGAGGAGAATGATAAGGCTATTGAATACATATTTAACACCACTTCAAAGAGAGGGTTAATTACTGATTCATTAAGAAATATTAAAGAAGTTTCTATTCAAGGGCTTATTTTTGCAAAATATAATAGAGCAGATGAAGCCAAGATTAAATTTGAAGTGGATGAAAAAAGTAACTTTAAGGAGATACCTAGGGGGCTTTCATTAAATGAATTACTAATTATTATAGGTAACTTAATACAAAACTCCATTGAGGAAGTATCTAAAAAGGATGAAGGATATATTTTTGTTGGTATATATCAAGACAAAAATATAAAAATTCTTGTGAAGAATAATGGAGCAATGATTGATGAAGAAGGAAAAGAAAAGTTATTTACTAGAGGATATTCTACAAAAGGAGACTTTAGGGGCATGGGTCTTTATAATATAAAAGAGATTGTAGAAGCAAATGGTGGAACCATAAATTTAATTTCAGATGAAAATGAAACCATATGGGATATAGTAATTTAATGGAGGATTTACAAATGATAAAAGTTATGATTATTGAAGATGATCCTATGGTTAGGTCTATTAATATTCAATTTTTAAATAAGATATCAGGTATTAAGCTTGTAAAAGAATGTGGAAGAATAGAAGAGGCTAAAAAGTCTATTGTAGAATTAAGGGATGAGATAGATTTAGTCTTAATTGATATTTTCTTACCTGATGGAAACGGTATAGATTTTCTAAAGTGGACAAGAAATGAGAATATTACTGTAGATGCAATTTTAATTACTGCAGATAGAAGTAAAGAGGCAGTAAGAGATGCATTTAAGTATGGAGCTATGGATTATTTAATTAAGCCCTTTAGATTTGATAGACTTAAGGAAGCCTTAGAAAAGTATAAGGTCATTAAGAAGGAACTCTATACTATGGATGAATTAGATCAGGAGCATATAGATAATTTTATGCTTAGCAAAACTATAAAGTGTAGTGAATCATCTATGCCTAAGGGGATAAATATTAAAACCTATGAAAGTATTATTAATTTTCTCTATGAGAATCCAAATGAAAAATTAACTTCTGAAGAAATTGCTGATAAAATAGGACTTTCAAGAGTTACAGTAAGAAGATATTTAGAGAAGTTATATGAGGAAAACAAGGTAGATAAGATTTGTGAATATGGAAAGATAGGAAGACCTACTAATTATTATATGTTATTAAATTCATGAACAAAATGAACAAAATAAACAATAAGACCAAATTATTGCTGTAAAGATATATCCCCCTTATACTTTTAATTGTTGAATGAAAACAATTTAGTTATAAGGGGGATAAACTTATGAAGAAAAAGGTGCTTGCATTAGTGTTAAGTGCACTTATAGCAATTCCAACATTCGGTATGATAGGATGTGGAAGTAAAAGCGAAACAGCTGATATTGTTGTAATTGGAGCAGGTGGAGCAGGGTTATCTGCAGCTGTTCAAGCAAAACAAGAAGGTGTAAATAAGGTAGTTCTTTTAGAAAAGATGCCTATAGTAGGTGGTAACACTAACAGAGCTACAGGTGGATTAAATGCTGCTGAAACTGACCAACAAAAAGCTAAAGAAATTGAAGATAGCATAGAGCAAATGATTAAAGATACTATGAAGGGTGGATATGATAAAAACAATCCTGAATTAGTAGAAAAGCTAGCAAATGAAGCTAAGGATGCAGTTAAATGGTTAACTGATATTGGAGCTGACCTTTCAGATGTTGGTAAGATGGCAGGTTCAACAAATTATAGAACTCACAGACCAACTGGAGGAGCAGCGGTAGGTGCTCACTTAGTAGATACTTTAAAAGTAGCTGCTGATAAGGAAAAGGTAGACTTAAGATTATGGAATGAAGCTAAAGAAATAATCCTTGATAAAGATGGAAACGTTGAAGGGGTTAAGGCTACAGATAAAGAAGGTAAGGAATATACAATTAAAGCTAAGGCAGTTGTAATTGCTGCTGGTGGATTCTCTGCAAACCAAGAAATGGTAGTTCAAAAGAAGGCTGACCTTAAAGGATTTGCTACAACTAACCATAATGGTGCTACTGGTGATGGTATAAAACTTGCAGAAGCAGTTAATGCAGATTTTGTTGATATGGCAGAAATTCAAACTCACCCAACAGTTGTTCCTGATAAAGCAGTAATGGTTACTGAAGCTGTTAGAGGAAATGGTGCAATATTATTAAATAAATCAGGTAAGAGATTTATAAATGAATTATTAACTAGAGATGTTGTTTCTAAAGCTATATTAGAACAAGATGATAAGGTTGCTTACCTTTTCTTTGATGAAGGTTTAAGAAAGAGCTTAAAGGCTACAGAAGAATACTTCAACATGGGACTTGTTACAGAAGCAGATTCTGTTGAAGAATTAGCTGAAAAGCTAGGAATAGACAAGGCAACTATGAAAGCTTCAGTAGATACATATAACAAGGCAGTATCTTCAAAGGTTGATAGTGAATTTGGAAGAGAAGATTTACCAAGACAATTAAACCAAGGTAAGGTTTATGCAATTCCTGTAACTCCAGCTGTTCACCATACAATGGGTGGAATTAAGATAAATACAAATGCTGAAGTTATAAACAAAGATGGAAATGTAATTAAAGGATTATTTGCTGCAGGTGAAGTTACTGGTGGAGTACATGGTGGTAACAGACTTGGTGGTAATGCTTTAGCTGATATTGTTGTATATGGAAGAGTTGCAGGTAAGAATGCTGCTGCTTTAGTAAAATAGTAAGGAGAAATAGATATGAAGAAGAGATTAGTTTCATTAATAGCTACAGCTATATTAACAGCTGGTGTTCTTGTTGGATGTGGAGGTGGAAAGTATACAGATGGTACTTACACTGGTGAAGCTCAAGGAACTTCAGGAACAATTAAGGTTGAAGTTAATGTTGAAAAAGGTAAAATTTCTACTGTTGAAGTAGTTGAACATAAAGAAACAAAGACACTAATTGATGGAGTTAAGGATAATATGATTCCAGAAATTATTGAAAAGCAAGGAACTGAAGGCGTTGAAGCTGTAAGTGGTGCTACAAATTCCTCAAAGGGTGTTTTAGAAGCAGTAAATAAGGCACTTGAAGGAGCAACTAAGTAATTAAAATTCACAAATCCCTTTATTCAAATATTGGAGCTGACTTTATGGTCAGTTCCTTTTTATATTTTTATTTGACTTACTCTTATCTTTATGGTTAATAGAAAATACTAAAAACTCTGACAAGCAGAGTTTTTTTATAACTATCTATTCAAATTTGTTTTGAATAAGATACCCCAGTTTTACACCATGTTGCAAAATGTTCACAGTTATTTGCAAATAGGCTATAACGCCTTTCTCCAATTCTAGATAGAGCTCTTTTTACCGTCTCTTTACCATTAAATCCATTAGGGAAAACACAAACTTCATATCCCATAGAACCATTTAAGAATTTTCTTAAACTTGTTGCATGAATACATACATTTCTACCAAAATCTCCACCAAAGGATGCATAATGAATTACTGTATTATCACTTATATATACACCATAATGTCTATATAGCCCCCTATTTACACTTATAATATCACCAAAATTAGCTCTTTTCTTTTGAAAAAAGTAGTTAATATTCTTCATTTTCTCACCAACTTTTTATTTGTTCTACAAGTAAAGAATAAGAGGTTTACTAAGTAATTGGCGAATCTTGTAATATATAATATGCAATTTACATATTTGGGGTTATTGTTATTGTTAAAAAAAGTGTATGATAGTATAATTATTTTGTAAAGAAAGGGTGATTGTATGGGTATTTTTGGTAAAAAAGAATCTTGCATGGTATGCAATAAGGTAGGGGCTAAAATTGCCATATTTAATGGATTCATTTGTAAAGAATGTTATGATAAAAGTTATGACTATTTAAGTAATAGTGTAGATATTTCACAAAGAAGAGTAAGAGAGATAGAAGATGCAATCTCAAAATACGTTTTGAATCAAGAGGAATTAAATAAATTTAAAGGAACTAAGAAGATTGGAACATACATAGAGATAGATGAAGAAAATCAGATGTTCCAAGTACTAGATAGTTTTGGTAAACATATTAAAGATGCAGTGGTATATAGATATGGTGATATAACAAGATTTGAATTAGTTGAAGATGGTTTTGTTATTAATAAAGGTGGTTTAGGGCAACCTCCACTTGAAAATATAAATGGACAAACTACTAATGCTTTTGTAAATAGCTTAAAGCTAAGACTATATTCCTCTAATAAAAACAAGGGAAATAAAGAGATAAAAATTGTAGCTAGTGAACTAAATATACATTCAAATTTATATAACTCTATTTATGGTACTGTAAAAGAGCTTATGCAATTTCTTGAGATTACAATAAATTCAGAAAACAATTCTTTATATTCTTCTTCAGATGATAATGATCTTAGTAATGAATTATCTACAGTAGACGAGATTTTAAAGATACAGGAATTGCTTGATTCAGGGGTAATAACACAAGATGAATTTGATAAGATTCAAAGTAGACTATTAGGGTTTTAATAGGGGATTGAGGGGTAAATATGGACATTGCTTTAAAATTTATAGGCTTTTTGTTAGTTATATGGAGTATATTGGGGATATTTTTTACAGGTTCTTATGCCTTAATTTTTACGCCTATTTGTTTAGGATTAGGATTCTTATTAATGGGACAAAGCGATATAATTTATGAACTAAGATTGCTAAATAAGAAAAAGACTCAAGATTAACCTTGGGTCTTTTATTTTTGGATAAAATATATACCTATAAATATGAAATTTTAGGTAATACTATTCTTATAACTAAGTTTAGGAAGTGGTAATAATATGTCTAAAAAAACACAGATTGCGGTGGCATTGGCTGTTACTTTACCCTTAATACTAGAGGAACCAATAGCTTTTTGGGGATTGCTTGCTTCAATTGTGCCTGACTTATCTCAAATATTAATTAAAAGAAAATCATTAACACATTCACTTATATTTTTAGTTTTAAGTACTTTACTGGTTGCTATTATAAATTTAAACATAGCTATAGTTTGGTGTATAAATTATATGTTACATATATTTCTTGATTGTTTCACTACAGAAGGTGTTCAATTTTTTTATCCAAGTAAAAAAATATATGGTGTAAGAATAATAGAAAGTAATAAAAAAGATGATGTATTTATAGGTATATGTGCACTGGCAGTTATATTTATACTATTAATAGTGGGGTATTAAAGTAATAAGAACTCTAAAATTTAGAGTTCTTATTTTTGTTTCTAAATTTCAAAAAAATCAAAAGTTAACAAGTTTAACTAATTAGTGCAAATACGAATAAGGCAACAGGTTATAAACTGGAACTGTATAAATATGTAAATAAGTTTATCTATGATTATTTACATGGATGACAGGAGGGATGTAAATAGGGGAATTGAGAAGGTATTGTATTAATAAAAAACTGGATAAGACTAAAAAGAAAGGAAGGTAAGTATGAAATTTAAGCGTATCATTAATAGTTTACTTAGTGCCGCTATGATAGTGAATTTAATTCCATTTAATGCAATGACAGTTTCAGCTAAAACTTCACCTAACGTAAATTTGGCATTAAACAAGAATGTAATTGCAAGTGCTGAGTACAGTACCATGCCTGCTAGCAATTTAACAGATGAAGATGAGGGGTCTAGATGGTCATCAGAAAGTAAACCAGTTCAGTGGGCATATGTTGATTTAGGTCAGGAAGAAGAGTTAAATTATTTTCGAATGATCTGGGAAAGCAATGAAAATTATGCCTCAAGCTATAATATTTATGTATCTAATGATATTAACAATTGGGGGGACCCAGTAGCTGTACAAGCAGGTAATACTACAAAAATATCTGAAAATTTATTAGAAGAATCTGTAAAAGGAAGATATGTAAAGTTAGAAGTAACTGAACAAAAGGGCTATCCTAACGTTTCTTGCAGTGATTTTAAAGTAATGTTAAAAGATTCATCTATGCCTGATGAGCAAGATCCATCAGAAAATATTGCTTTAGGAAAAGAAGTTTTTGTTAGTGATTCTGAAACAAGTTCTTTAAGTGGAGATAAAGCTGTTGATGGTGATACTACATCAAAAGGATCTCGTTGGTCTGCAACTGGAAAGCCAGCTTGGATTTATGTAGATTTAGGTAAAAAACAAGATATAAAAACAATTAATTTATTTTGGGAAAGAAGAAATGCTACAAAGTATGAAATACAAATAGCTGACACATTAAGTAACCCTATGAATGATAATGACTGGAAAACAGTACAAAGTTTCACTGAAAATCCATATAGAAAGGATCAAAAAATCATTCTAGATAAAGTATATAATGCAAGATATGTAAGATTATATATCAATGAATATACTGCAGATGATCCTGATGGAATTGTTACATGGAATTCTGTTTCACTTTATGAAATGGAGGTTTATGGGGGAGATACTAAAAAAAGCATCTCTGATATTGTAAATTCTATTAATATTGAATCTCCTAAGAAAGGTGATAAAAAGCTAGATATTTCTAATTTACCAAATGAAGATGGTTTTATTGTTGAATATAATGGTACTGATTATGAACAAGTAATTGGTGAAGATTTAACAATTTATGAACCTATAACTGATGTTACTGTAAACGTCTCATTTAAAGTTACTAATGAAGAGACTAAAGAGTACAAGTTCAAAGAATGCGCTATAAAAGTTCCTGGTAAATATACAAATGAAGAATGGGATAATGCTTCTCCAGTTGTAATTCCTGAACTTCGTGAATGGAAAGGAAGCAAAGGAAACTTTACAATTTCAAATTCGTCTAGAATTATTGTTCCTTCAGAACTTAAAGAAATGGCTGAAACTTTTGCTGAAGATTATAAGGCAATGAGCGGTAAAACATTAAAGGTAGTTTCAGGAGTAACACCTAAGGCTGGAGATATTTCCTTTACTTTAACAAAGGATCAATCTAAAGGTTTACAAGATGAAGGATATTTAATGGATATTTCAGATTATATTACAGTTGAAGCTGAAACAGAAACAGGTTCTTTTTGGGCAACAAGAACAATATTACAGATCTTAAAACAAAATAATAATATTACAATTCCAAAAGGAGTTACAAGAGATTATCCACTATACGAAGTAAGAGGATTTATTCTTGATGTAGGTCGTAAGACATTTACTATGGATTATTTAGAACAAATAGTAAAGGAAATGTCATGGTATAAATTAAATGATTTCCAAGTTCATTTAAATGATAACCTAATTCCGTTAGAAAACTATTCTTCTGCTGGTAAAGATCCAATGGAAGCTTATTCTGCATTCCGTTTAGAGTCTGACATAAAAGAGGGCGGTAATAACGGATTAAACAAAGCTGATTTAACAAGCACAGATATGTTTTATACTAAAAATGAATTTAATGAATTCATTAAAACTTCAAGAATATATGGGGTTAATATTGTTCCTGAAATAGATACTCCTGCTCACTCTCTTGCACTAACTAAAGTACGTCCTGATCTACGTCACGGAACATGGGGACGTGATAATGATCACCTTGCTTTAAAAACAAAATATGATGAATGCTTAGAGTTTGTTAAGAGTATTTTTGATGAATACATGATGGGTGAAGACCCAGTATTTGATGACCAGACGATCATTCATGTAGGAGCAGATGAATATAATGCAGATAAAGAATCCTACAGAAAATTTGCAGATGATATTTTAGAGTATGTTCAAGATACAGGAAGAACTGCACGTATATGGGGAAGCTTATCTCAATGTAGAGGTACAACTCCTGTAAGAAGTGAAAACGTACAAATGAATTTATGGAACTTTGGTTATGCTAACATGGATGAAATGTACGAACAAGGCTTTGATTTAATTAACTGTAATGATGGTAACTACTATATTGTTCCTAACGCAGGGTATTATTATGATTATTTAAATGATAATACTATGTATAACCTACCAATTAATTCTATTGGTGGTGTTACTATTCCTGCTGGTGATGATCAAATGATTGGTGGTGCATTTGCTGTATGGAATGATATGACTGACTATCTTGATAATGGTGTAAGTGAATATGATGTTTATGATCGTATTGGTGTAGCAATGCCATTATTTGCTGCAAAACTATGGGGTAAAAATGACTTATCATTAGATGAAGCAAAAGAAAAAATTAATGAAATTGGAGAAGACCCTAGAGTAAACTTTGATTATGATGTAGAAACAAAATCTGAAAATATTGCACAATATAATATGGACGATTTAAAAGATTCATCATCTAATGGATATAATTTAACTTTAGGAAGTAATGCAGAAATTAAAGAAAAAGATGGTAAAAACGTTTTAGAGTTAAAAGGTAATGAAAGCTACGTTCAATCTAAGTTAAACACAGTAGGATTGAATAATGATTTACGTGTAAAGGTTAAGCGTACTTCAAGTAGTAAAGAAGAACAAATTTTATTTGAATCAGAATACGGTTCTATAAAAGCAGTTCAAAAGAATACTGGAAAAGTTGGTTTCTCAAGAGAAAATTATGATTATTCATTTAATTATGACCTACCTGTAAATGAATGGGTAGAATTAGAATTTAAGAATGAGTTAAATCAAATTTCTTTATATGTAAATGGAAACTTAGTGGATACCTTAGGTGATGGAGAAAAGGTAGAAGGAAGACCATTACTTGCAACTAATATGTTCCCTATGCAATATATTGGAAGTAAAACTAAATCATTTATAGGATATGTAGATGATATAAGATTAGCTAAAAATGCAGAATATGCTTCCACTATGGAATTAGATTATGCAGTATGGAATGCTAGTGAATATTTAAAAGAAAATAAAAACCATAAACTAAGTGCATTAATAAAGGATTCAAAGAAGATATTTACTAAATATAAACCAACATCACAAGAAATTAGCGAAAAAGCTAATGAAATTAATGCAATATTAAAGGATTTAGATTTTGAAAAAGCTGATTATTCTAGAGTAAATGCATATTTATCTTTAATTCCAGAAGACTTATCTTCATATACAGAAGAAAGTGTAAATGTATTGTTATTTGTAAAGAATAGCATTAGAGGAGACTTACCAGCTTCATTACAATCTACAGTAGATGGATACGAAAAATCATTAGCATCTGCATTAAACGGATTGGTAGCAAAACCTATAAAAAATGTTAATTATATTGATAATTCAATAATTAAAGCTACAGCTTCTAGTTATCAAAAAGATGGATCTGATCCTAAAAATGTATTAGATGATAACACTGGAACTATGTGGCATACAGACTGGAATGTAACTACAATGCCTCATTGGATTGACCTTGAAATGGACGAGCCAACTAAAGTAAATGGATTGACATATGTTCCTCGTCAAAGTGGACTTAATGGAACTATTACTAAATACGAGATTCAAGTAAGTGATGATGGTGTTAACTATACAAAGGTTAAGGAAGGAACCCTGGCAAGAAATTCTGAAGCAAAAATTATTGAGTTTGATGCAGTTACAACTAAACATGTAAGATTAGTTGCACTAGAAGCAGTAAATAATAATGGAACAGCTTCTGAAATTAAATTGTATGCAGTGGATGTAAAAGCAGATCTTGAAGGTTTAAATAAACTTATTGCTCAAGCTTCAGCTATTGAAGATCAAGGATTTACAGTAGATTCTTGGAAAACTCTTCAAGATAAGATTGTAGAGGCAAAAGCTTTAGTAGATTCAGAAGAACCAAATGCAAATGATGTTGAAATTATGAAAACAGAATTATCAGTTGCAATGGTTAGTTTAATATTAGAAGACAACACAGTTGAAGTGGATAAATCTCAATTAGAGGATCTATATAATAAGGTTAAGTCCCTAGAAAAGGATGATTATACTGAGGAGAGCTGGAGTTTATTTATCAAAGCATTAGAAAAGGCAAAAAGCGTGTTAAATGATGATTTAGCTACGCAAGAAGCAATTAATAATGCATTCAATGAGTTAACTGATGCTTACGATAAGCTTGTTAAAACAACACCAGAAGAAGAAATCTCAAAAGATGATTTACAAGCTTTCTTAAATAAAATAGAAGGCTTGGATACCTCTAAATATACACAAGCTTCCCTTAAAGTATTTGAGAATGCTGTTAAAAATGCTCAATTGGTATTAGATAATACTAATGCTTCAAAAGAAGAAATTGAAGCAGCATATAATAATCTTGCAGATGCATTATCTAAGCTTGAAGTAAAAGTGGATAAAACTAGACTAATAAAGTTATATAATAAACTTATTAAATTAGAAAAGGGAAATTATACAGATGGAAGCTGGAATAACCTAAAAAATGCTTTAGATTCTGCAAAAACTGTTATTGAAAATAAAGATGCCACAACAGAAGAAGTTGAAAAGGCAATAGAAGAATTGGAAAATGCATTTAACAATTTAAAACAAATAGAAGGACAAAGTATAGCTACTGGAGATAATGCAAATATAGGTTTATGGTTTGCACTTTTAGTTATATCTGTAGCAGGAGCTTGTTTTGTAGTATTAAAAAAAGAAAATAAAATAAGTTAAAATTTAAATAGCTGTATATCTATACTCTGATATACAGTGATTTTTTTTCATAACCATTAATAATAATACAATTAAAGTCACTATCTCCTATTATAAAAAAATAACAACTCTTTATTTTATGCAATAAATTTGTTATAATACATTAGAAATTTGCATGTAAAGGAGAATACTATGTCAGAAGTAAAAAATCTAAAGTATTATATTGAAACATGGGGCTGTCAAATGAATGAAGAAGACTCTGAAAAGCTTTCAGGAATGCTTAAGAGAATTGGATATACAAAAACTGAAGCTAAAGAAGAAGCTTCAATTATTTTATTTAATACATGTTGCGTAAGAGAAAATGCTGAAAATAAGGTTTATGGAAACTTAGGACTACTTAAGAAACTAAAGAAAAAAAATCCTGATTTAGTTATAGGTATCTGTGGTTGCATGATGCAACAAAAGGGAATGGCCGACAAAATTTTAAAAGAGTTCCCATATGTTGATATTATCTTCGGTACACATAACTCTTATAAGTTCCCTGAATACTTAAATAGAGTAAAGACTGAAGGGGTTCAAGTTAAAGAAATATTTGACAAAGAAACTGAAATTATTGAAGGTATTCCTGTAGATAGAGAAAGTTCAATAAAAGCATTTGTTACTATTATGTATGGATGCAATAACTTCTGTACTTACTGTGTAGTTCCTTATGTTAGAGGAAGAGAAAGAAGTAGAAGACCTGAAGAAATTGAAAAAGAAATTAAGGAACTTGTAGCTCAAGGCTATAAAGAAATAACTCTTCTAGGGCAAAATGTTAACTCATACGGTAAAGGGCTAGAAGAAGAAATAGATTTTGCTAAACTTCTTAGAAGAATTAACGAAATTGAAGGTCTTGAAAGAGTTAGGTTTATGACATCTCACCCTAAGGACTTAACAGAAGATGTTATTATGGCTATTAAAGAATGTGACAAGTTATGTGAACAAATTCATCTTCCAGTTCAAAGTGGTTCTGATGAAATCTTAAAGAAGATGAACAGACACTATGATAGAGAAAAGTACATGAGCTTAATTAAGAAGATTAAAGAAGAAATTCCAGAATGCTCAATAACAACAGATATTATTGTTGGGTTCCCTGGAGAAACAGAAGAAAACTTCTTAGACACTTTAAATCTTTGCAAAGAAGTTGGATATGATTCAGCGTTTACTTTCATTTACTCAAGAAGAAACCATACACCAGCTGACAGAATGGAAAATCAAGTTCCAGATGATGTTAAGCACGAAAGATTCAACAGATTAGTTGATGTTATTAATAAAGGTGTTATTAATGGAAATAAGGTTTATGAAGGTAGAACTGTTGAAGTTCTAGTTGAAGGACCATCTAAGAATGATGAAACTAAGTTAATGGGTAGAACAAGAAATGGTAGACTTGTAAACTTCCCAGGAGATTCTTCTATGATTGGTAAGTTAGTTAATGTTCACATAAATAGAGCTCAACCATTCTCATTACTTGGTGAAATAGTTGAATAATTAATTTAATTAGAAAGTAAGAGGAGACCCAAAATCTCTTCTTACTTTTTTTATTCATTATTCATCCATTGTGCAAATAAGATTATTGTAAGAATAAAATTATTTGGAGGATGAGTATGAAAAAATGTATAACTTATGCAATTTTTTGTTTAATTATATTATCATTTGTAGGTTGTGGAGATAATAAAAGGAAGATTGAACCTGAGATAAATAAAAAGAATGTTACATTTAAATTAGATGAGAAAATTAATATTAATGGATATAGTGAGGTGAACAGCATTACTACAGATCTTGATGGTGATGGTGTTGGAGATATCATAAAATTACTTGAGAAAGATAGCAATGATGAAAAGAAAGCTTATATTCAAATAGTTGATGGAAGTAACCAGAAAACACTTTATGTTAAGGAAGTAGATCCAATGAGCATAGAAATAGTTGATGCTAAAGATACTACTGGAGATAAAGTGATGGATATATTAATAGATGTTAAGGCAGGAGCATCAAGCCATTACTCTCTTCTTTATATATATAAAGACGGGGATTATGTTGTGGCTGAAGAAGATGTACCTAAGTACGATAAAGGATTTTTAATGGACAATTCATATTATGTTATGGATATAAAGAGTTACAAGTATTATAAATATAACATTCCTGAAGATAAGAAGAAGTTTTATTTAGATAGTGGTTTCTATGATGAGTCTGGAACCCCTACAAATAAGCAGGACAATTATACCCAAGAATCTAGTGGTGGGATTTTAAAGGATATAGATGGCGATAATATATATGAGCTTTTACACAGGTTCTCTTTAAGGGATGCTTCAATTGATGATAAAATAATTGATGTAGTTGAAATAATGAAGTATGACAATGGTATATTTAAGCTATTAGAGGTTAAAGGCGATGAAAGGAATATTCCTCACTATGACTACAGCGGGCTTTCTATAGAGGATATAAGGCATAGGATTTATGACTATACTGGAAAAACTCAAGATGAAGTAGATTATAAGTATACTGAAGATAATCTAAACCTTCCTGAGAATATAGATAAAGATTATTATAGATTCTATATTATTCATAATAGTCCAGACGGAGGATATCAAGCAGATTCTATAGTTCTTGTAAATAAGATTACACTACAGATGTATAGATATTATGTAGATGGTCAAATATTACCATTGGAGAGTTAATTTTTTGGTTAAATTATGTAACGATATGGTATAATTTAATAAAAAACGAAGTGGAGATAATAAAATGATATACAGCGTTATAAACATGGATATTGTTCATTCGCGTAAAATCAAAAATAGAATAGAAGTTCAAAATATAATTAAAAATTACTTAAAGTCTCTTAGCAACAAGTATGAAGATAAGCTTTTAACTCCTATTACAATTACCTTAGGAGATGAGTGGCAAATAGTTCTTAAGGATATTTCTAAAAGCTATACTATAATCACTGAAATTAATGAGTTTTTAAGTAATTATGGAATAAAAACTTACTCTGGAATAGGAATTGGATCTATAAGCACTGAGGTTTATAATAGAAGCTCTAATATGGATGGAGAGGCTTTTATAAATGCTAGAAATGCTTTAAATCTATCTAAAAAAGGTGGAGGTTTAATTAACTCTAAAGCTAATAGAGTGTTATTAAATGAGTATTTTGTAAGTAGAAATGAGGAAGTAGCAGTTTCCTTAGAAAATGATAATTTAAATAGTAAATTAGATTTAGTAAGTGTAATTAACTCTTTAATTGAAAGTACAGAGATATTACTTAATAAAATAACTCCTAAACAATGGATAGTTATTAAAGGGTATAGGAAAGCTGGTTCCTATAATAAAATGGTTGAAGAAGGCATATCTAATTCAAAGTCAGATATATCTCAAAAGTTAAATTCAGCAGAATTTTTTGTGATAGAGAATAATATAAGGATTATAGAATCTCTATTTGCTCAGTATAAGGAAAGATAACTATGAATTTTACATTGTTTTTAATAGCTTTAATATCACATGTTCTTGGAGATTTTGTTTTTCAACCAGACAAAATTGTAAAAGGAAGGGAAGCTATATGTTTGAAAAATACAAAGGGTTATATCTTATCAGCTAGATATAATCTTATACATGCATTTATTCATACCATAATATTTTTAATTTTAGTATTCATAGTAAATTATACTTCTTTACTTGATTTGAGTAACTATTTACTAAGCGCAATTTTTATTTTGTGTATTCATTTTGTTATAGACTATGGCAAGTGTTTCTATAAGTGCAATGTGGACAAGTTACCCTATAAGCTTAGTAATTTATGTCTGTTCATTTTAGATCAGATTTTTCATTTTATAGCTTTATATATTATTTTCATAGTATTTAACAATATAAGCTTTTATGAATTTTTAGAATATATTAATTTTCTTAAAGGTAAATTAGTACCTTATAATAACTTTTTAGCTATATGTTTTATTTTATTGTTTTGTACCTATGAGGTTGGATATTTTTTAAAGTTTTTGTTAAATACCATTACTAGAAGTAATTATGAAGAGGATGAAGGTGCCAAAAATGGTGGTTTTATAATAGGTGTTTTAGAAAGAATTTTTATCATAATATCAGTAGTTTGTACTCAATATGCTTTAATAGCAGTAATATTAACTTTAAAATCAATTGCAAGGTTTAAGAAGTTTTCTGAAGATTACTTTGTAGAATGTTTTATTATAGGTACTTTAGTAAGCTTGGTAACTGCTTATATAGCTGGTCTTCTTATCTATAAATTAATATAAAGAAAATTAGAGCTAAGAGAATATATTATTACTCTTAGCTTTATTTAATTCTTCTCTTGCTTTAATAAAGGCTTCTCCATCAAGGCAATTGGTTGGAAGAGAGAAATCCTTAATAGATATTTCACCAATTCCTATTCCAAAGTAGAAATTAATGTTTGAGGGTAATGCATTCTTGAAGAATCGTTGTATTTCTAAATGAGGACTATTTATAGTCAATAAACCTTCCCATTCATCTCCGCAAGTTATACAAAATGGGCTTAATATATATTCTTTAAAAATTCTATTACACTCTTTTATTAAAGTTATTAGAGTCTTTTGAAGGTCTTCTCTATTTGAAATTTTTCTAGAATCTTTTATATCAAATATCAGAACCTTGTACATATTTCCTCCAGTTTAAGTGCTCTATAGGGTTAAGCTATTTTTATAAACCTTGCATGAGTTAAGTTTATTTTATTAACTAATGAAAGATTTATATAATTTTATTAACCTATTACTTAATAATAATTTATGGATTTAGTGGTGTTTTGCTATTGTTATTAAAATATATCTAATTATAGTAGTTAGACAGAAGAACTTCAGTTCTGTTATTATATAAATAGATTAATCTAAAGAAAATGTGGTGATTTAATGTTAAAGCAAGCCTTAATAGAAGGATTTAATAAAAGTACCTGGGGTAAAAATGAAAAAGATGGGGGAAGAGTATTCAAAAATGATTTGATTTCAGATTTAAATTTTGAGGGAGATAGTGAAAGAATAGTTCTTACTAGTTCAGTTATTTCTGAAGATTTATATAGCCAGTATTCTTGTAAATTAGATATAGATAAAAGGAATAAGGAAGTAATATTTTCTCATTGTAGTTGTAATACCTTTGAAAAGAAGAGTAGTAAGAGTGGATATTGCTGTAAGCATCTTGTGGCTACCTTTTATAAGTTTATTAATTCTTTAGAGGAAAATCCAAGTATAAAGGATGAACTAGGTTTAACTGAAGCTAAAGAGGAACTTATAAAGAAAACAGAAAGCTCTATACTAGATTTACTGCTTGGTGAAGAAAAAAAGAAGGATAAGATAAAGATAGAGGTCATACTTAATAAAATACAGTGGACAGGAAAACTAGGAGCAGAATTCAAAATAGGTCTTGAAGGAATGAAGTCTAACAAGCTATATACACTAAAGGATATCGATGCTTTCTTAGTTGGGCTTTATAATAGAATATCTATTCCTTATGGAAAGGACTTTATATTTAACATAAAGGAACAGCGCTTAACCTCATCAATTAAAAGACTAATAAAGTTTATTGAATTATTAAAAGAAATTGATTTATCCTCTAATTCCTTTAGGAAGGTTAATGAAAAGCTTGTTTCAGGAAAGCAGATTGTTATACCTAAAGCTCTTTTAAGAGAGTTTATGACTATAATAAAGGACTTTAGAGTTTATTTAGGAAGTGGCTTTTATTCAAGATTAATTGAAACAGAAATTTTAGAGGAGAATATCCCTCTTCCTATGAATTTAAGGGATTTAGGTAACTTAATTAAGCTAGAAGCTCCTCGTGGTATTCCAGAAGCCTTAAATGATACTAATGATGTATTTATGTTCAATACTACAATATATTTACCATCATATGATCAGATTGAAGGGATAACTCCATATTTAGAAGCCTTCAACCACGGAAACTCTATATTCTTTACAAGAGACGAAGAAGAAAGAGTTCTTAGAGATTTAATACCTTCTATGCAAAAAATTAGTGATGATATAGAACTATCTAAATCTTTAAGCAATAAGGTAGTTATAGCACCTGTGTCTTTTAAGTTCTATTTTGATAAAAGTGATGATATATTCCTTACATTAAAGGTTTGTTATGATAAGTATGAATTTAACTATTTTCATAATCTAAATAATAAGGTTATATATAGAGATACTAATAAAGAAGAAAAGGTAATAAGAAAACTTAGAGAATTAGGTTTTGAAGAAGTTAATGATACCTTTAGATTTTTTAAGGATGATGAGTACATATTTAAATTTTTTAAAGAGGACATATTAGAGCTTCATGAGTATGGCGAAATATTTTACTCAGATAGATTTACTGGTATAAAAAATCTTTCTTCTAATGCATTTAAGGGTGAAGTTAGAAAAGGTAAGTATGATTATTTTGAATTTAAGTTTAAACTTGGGGATATTAAGAAAGATGAAACAACAAATATTCTAAGGGCATTTAGAGATAGCAAAAAATTCTACAAACTTTCAACTGGTGATTTTTTAGATTTAGAAGAAATAGAACTAAATAAGCTTCTTAAACTACTAGATTCCTTAAATGAAGATAAAGAAATTAGTGAAAACACTATAGAATTTAATAAGAATAAAGGTATGTATGTTGAGGATTATCTACAGGATAATGGAATAACATATGTAAAAGGAAGAAGGGGGCTAAAATCCCTTAAAACTACCCTAGGAAAACTAAAGGGAAAAGAGTTTCCTATTCCAGATAATATAAATGCAAATTTAAGGGAATATCAAAAAATTGGATTTTCATGGCTTAAGACTCTAGATTATTTAGGTTTTGGAGGGATACTAGGGGATGAAATGGGACTTGGAAAAACTCTTCAAACTATAACTTTCCTTGCTTCAAATGAAAAAGCTTTAAGTTTAATAGTAGCTCCAACTTCCTTAGTTTATAACTGGTATAAAGAGTTTAAGAAATTTGCCTCTAACATAAGAGTTGGTATATTACATAGCAATAGGGAAGAGAGAGAAAGTATATTAAAGAATAGAGATAAGTATGATGTTTTAATTACAACCTATAACCTAATAAAGAGAGATATAGATCTGTATAAGGAAATAGAATTTGATTATTGTATTTTAGATGAGGCACAAAATATAAAGAATCCGTCTTCTCAAAATGCTAAGTCAGTAAAAAGTATTAAATCAAAGAATAGATTTGCATTAACTGGTACGCCAATTGAAAATTCTCTTATGGAGCTATGGAGTATTTTTGATTTTATAATGCCAGGATATCTTTATGATGAAAAGAAATTTGCAACAAGATACCATAGAAGACTTGAAGAGGATGAATGTTTAATACAAGACTTAAATAGACTAATTAAGCCATTTATACTTAGAAGATATAAGAAAGATGTTATAAAGGAGCTGCCAGATAAGATTGAAAATAGATTAATAGTTCCCCTTGATGATGAGCAATTAAAAGTGTATTCAACATATGTTAAATATATTCAAGATATAATCGAAAAGAAGGTTCAAGATGATGAACTCTCTAAAAGCAAAATTGAAATATTATCTTATATTACAAAGCTTAGACAGATTTGCTTAGACCCTTCTATTGTTATGGATGATTATAAAGGAGGAAGTGGTAAGATAGATGCACTTTTAGAAACTGTTGTACAAAGTATAGATGAAGGACATAAGATTCTTGTATTCTCTCAATTTACATCAGTACTTAGTAATATTTCTAAAGTATTTAAGGAGAATGAAGTATCACATTACTATTTAGATGGGTCAACTCCAATAAAAACAAGGAATAAGATTGTTGAAGATTTTAATAAAGATGATACTTCAGTATTCTTAATTTCTCTTAAAGCTGGAGGAACAGGATTAAATTTAACTAGTGCAGATATAGTTATTCATTTTGATCCATGGTGGAATCCTGCTGTAGAGGATCAAGCAACAGATAGAGCCCATAGAATAGGTCAAAAGCATGTTGTTGAAGTAATTAAGATGATTTCTGAAGGTACTATTGAAGAGAAGATTATATCGCTTCAAGAAGAAAAGAAAAATTTAATAGACAAAGTGGTAGGTAAAGATATAGAACTTGGTGAAAATATTAGCAACTTAGATGATGAAGATATCCTAGCACTTTTCAAGAGATAAATATTTTGTAGCTGGCTATAAAAAATACAGATAGCCAGCTACTTGTTTTTCGTTTACAAATATCTTAAATTGTATATGAGTAGATATTTTGCAAGATATAAACAAAAATTTAACAAAAGAAGAGGATATCCATGGAGTATAATCAATTACGTTATATTGTTGAAGTTGTGGAAACAGGTAGTATATCAAGAGCTGCTTCCAACTTATATATTTCTCAACCTAATTTAAGTGCACAAATTAATTCTTTAGAAAATGAGTTAGGACGCATTATATTTGAAAGAACAAATAAAGGAGTCAAACTAACTACAGAAGGTAGAGAAATATATCATTATGCCAAAACCTTAGTAAATCAATTTGAGCTAACAGAAAAGAAACTCTTATATGATTATAACGACAATAAAATTAAAATAGCTTCATTTGGATCATGTATAGTTAGAAGGAAATTCACAGACCTATGCGCTATATTTAAGAATAAAAACTATGAATTCATTTTATATGATGATAATTTTGATGATGCAATAGACAAACTCATTAATAGAGACGTAGATATAGCCTTTATACAATATAGCCACTATCAAGAAAAAAATATTCTAAAGTATCTTGAAAATGAGAATTTAGAATATGTAGAGCTTATTGAAGGTGAATTAAAGCTTCATGTAAATGAAAGTTCCCTGCTAAACCATAGAGATTATATGTCTGTCGATGATTTAAATGGATTGTTTTGTGTAAAAAAACAGCAACTATTTAGAGGACTATTTAATTTAAATTATGAAGTTAAGGAACTTGGATTAGATACAAATAAAAAGATAATTAGAGTAAATGATTCTAAATCCTATGAAGACATACTGATAAACTTACCATCTTTCTCAGTATGTGTAGATTGGAAAACAGAATATAACTTTAATGGCTATTTAAAAAGAATACCTTTCAAAAATAAAAAAATTGTTATGAAATGTTCAGTAGTAAAAAGAAGAAATGAGCTCTTAAAAGATGAATTGAAATTATTAATAGAAGAAATAAAAGCTTTATCGTAAAGTAATAGGGGGAAATACAAATGAAAAGAAAGATATTAACAGCTATAATTACAGGGGTAATCACAATAGGATTAATTGGTTGCGGAAGTGATGCAGCTAATGATAATAAAAATCCTCAAACTCAGGGAAATGATGTTACGGCAGATGGAACAACATCAGCCTCAGCAGATGCATCAACATCAGCATCTATAGTTCCAGAAAATTTAGTACAAGACTACAAACCAAAAGGTTTCACTGATTCAAAGAAAAAGAAAGCTTTATTTGTAATTGGTGATCCAAGAAAAGATAGCGTTAACTATGACCTTGCAGTAACAGCTATGAAACATTTTGAGGAAAAGAATGTAGAGGTTGAGGTAAGAGACTTATATGATATGAAATTTAATCCAGTTCTATCTTTAGAAAACTTCTATTATGCTAAGGATGGTAAAGGAGAACCAACTCCAGAAATTAAGAAAGAGCAAGAATATGTTACAAAGGCAGATTACATAATATTCTGTTATCCAAATTGGCACGATACACCTAATGCTATAACTAAGGGATATATGGAAACTGTATTTGCTAAGAAGTTTGCATATCAAGATACAGACAAAGGATTAGAAGGAATGCTTAAAGGAAAATCTATATACACTATTATGAATGCTGGATTCCTAGGTGGTGGAAGAGGCTATATAGGCGATGGCGTAGAAGGTATGGATAATGAATCTTGGGATATCTATATGAATGCCTTCAAGGTATTAGATGACGATACAGCAGATTTCTGGGGAGTAGAAAATTACGGTAGATTTGTTAACGATAGAACCCCTAAAAATACCTCTGATAACTATGAAGTAGAAATAAATGAACTAAGAGAAACATTAAAAAAAGAATTAAATAAGGTTTACTTTAAATAGTAATTATAATTAAAAAACTTTGCTAAGATACAAATTCTTAGCAAAGTTTTTTAATTTTACACTAGGATATTTTTAGATAACTAAAAGTTAGCTCCATTCCATCCCCAATTATCTACCTCTTCAAATTTAACATAAATAGATTTTGGAGGAATATTAAGAGCTTCTTTATATAAATCACAAATTTCTTTAGTAGCTCTATTCAAAGAATCTTCAGTGGCACGTCCAAACATCTTAACCTCTATAAAAGCGCCATAATCTAATTTTTCACCTTTAAAATAAAGTGGAAAATTATCTTGAAATCCTAACATTAAGAATTTTTGTGATTTTCCAGGAATCTCATCTATAATTTTTCCTAGTTCATCTTTTAAAGACTCCTTCTGATTTTCAGAAAGAGATACTGTAACCTTCGAATCAATAAATGGCATGTACATCTCCCTCTCTTTTTATTGATATTTTAATAATATATTGTACTTCATAAAAATGTGCAAAAATTCATTAGTAAAATTATGGTAATTATATTTTAACATTCAGAATTTCTAATGTAAAGCATCTGACAACTTTTATTTTTCAATAAGTTACTATGCTATAATATATTCACTTTTCCAATAAAAAATTACAATCATGAATAATATTTTTCTTTAAAATTTACAAATAAAATCTCTTTAGCAATTTATAAGCCATTATGATAAAATATATCTGATAAAATAGATAATTATTTAGAAATTTGGAGGATGGAATAATGGCGTTGACTCCTATGATGAGACAATATGTAGAAATTAAAGATAAATATCAAGATTGTATACTTTTTTATAGAGTTGGTGACTTCTATGAAATGTTCTTTGATGACGCAAAGGAAGCATCAAGAGCTTTAGAGTTAGTTTTAACAGGAAAAGATTGTGGACTAGAGGAGAGAGCCCCTATGTGTGGTATACCATTCCATGCAGCAGCTACATATATTCCAAGATTAATTTCAAAAGGATATAAAGTTGCTATATGTGAGCAGGTAGAAGATCCAGCTTTAGCTAAGGGATTAGTTAAAAGAGATGTAATTAAAATTATTACTCCTGGTACATATGTAGATACTAACGCTACATTAGAGAATTTAAATACATACCTAGTAGCCATATATGAAGATGGCAATAATATAGGTTTAGCTTCTACTGATATTAGTACAGGTGAATTTAAAACTACTTCATTTACTAATTTAAGAACAACTCTTTTAGATGAGCTTACAAAGATTAATCCTAAAGAGGTGATTGTAGATATTAATATGCCTGAAGAATTAGCCCATGAGATATACACCTATACAAATGCGTTAATTACAAGAAAGCCCCTAGATAGCTTTAAGGTAAATGATGAGGAACTTATAAATCAATTCTCTGAAGCAGAGGCATCTGGTCTTGAAGAAGCATCAAAAAATGCATCTAAGGTATTATTAAAGTATATATATGAAACTCAAAAGATGAGCTTAACAAATATAAACTTCCTAGAAAAGTATGACATTATAAACTTTATGACTATAGATGGTAACTCTAGAAGAAACCTAGAACTTACAGAGAGCATAAGAGAGAAATCTAAGAAGGGTTCTCTTTTGTGGGTATTAGATAAAACAGCAACGTCTATGGGAGGAAGATCCTTAAGAAGATGGATAGATGAGCCTCTTATAGTTAAGGAAGAAATAGAAAAGAGATTAGATGGGGTAGAGGAGCTATTTAGTAATATAGCCTTTAATGAGGATTTAAGAGCTTCTCTTAAGGAGATATATGATATAGAAAGAATCTTAGGTAAGATATCTTCATGCAATGTAAATGGGCGTGATATGGTATCACTAAGAACTTCTTTAGATAAAATACCAGGCATTAAGGAACAACTTAAGAACTCAAACTCATTACTACTTAAAGAATACTATAACAATTTAGATGAATTAGATGATATAAGAGATATTCTACATGAGGGAATTTTAGATGATCCATCAATAGCTTTAAAGGAAGGTAACATTATAAGAGATGGATACAATGAAATGGTAGATGAACTAAGGGGAGCAAAGCTTCATGGTAAGGAGTGGATAGCCTCCTTAGAAAATAGTGAAAGAGAATTTACTGGAATTAAATCATTAAAGGTTGGATATAACAAAGTATTTGGTTACTATATTGAAATATCTAAAGCTAACTATTCTTCTATACCAGAAGGAAGATACATAAGAAAGCAAACCTTAGCAAATGCAGAGAGATATATTACATCTGAGCTTAAGGAGATGGAAGATAAAATCTTAGGTGCAGAAGAAAAGCTTGTAAACTTAGAATATGAACTATTTGTAGAAATAAGAAATAAGGTAGAAAGTCAAATAGCAAGACTTAAAAAGACAGCTAGAATCATTGGTAACTTAGATTCACTATCTACTCTAGCATTAATTGCTTTAGAGAATGATTATATAAAGCCTACTATAAATGAGACTGGAGATATTCATATAGTAGAGGGAAGACACCCAGTAGTTGAAAAGGTAATTAATAAAGGTGAGTTTGTAGCTAATGATACTACATTAAACAGAGAAGATAATCAATTATTACTTATAACAGGACCTAACATGGCTGGTAAGTCTACATATATGAGACAGGTAGCCTTAATTACTTTAATGGCACAGATGGGATCTTTTGTACCAGCTAAGGAAGCTAACATATCTGTATGTGATAAGATATTTACAAGAATAGGTGCATCTGATGACCTAGCAGGTGGTAAGTCTACATTTATGGTAGAGATGTGGGAAGTATCAAATATATTAAAGAATGCTACATCAAAGAGCTTAGTGCTACTAGATGAAGTAGGAAGAGGAACATCTACCTATGATGGTTTAAGTATAGCTTGGGCAGTAATAGAACATATTGCTAAGAATAATAATTTAAGATGTAAAACGTTATTTGCTACTCACTATCATGAACTAACTAAGCTTGAAGGAATGATTAAAGGAGTTAAAAACTACTCTGTATCAGTTAAAGAATTAGAAGATAACGTAATATTCCTTAGAAAGATTGTAGAGGGCGGTGCAGACCAATCTTATGGTATAGAGGTTGCTAAGCTTGCTGGACTTCCTAAGGAGGTTATAGGAAGAGCTAAAGAGATTCTAGAAGGGTTAGAAGGAGAAGGTAGTGTAGAAGTATCTCATAAAGAGTACGTAAGAGAAACTGCTGTTACTATAGATAACTCTAAGGTAGAAGAATTAGAATGCAAAATAAATGAATTAAAGTCTACAAACAAGGGATTAGAAGAAAAACTTAAAGAAAAAAAGAAGAGAGAAACTTCTGCTCCAATGCAAATGGACTTTACACAAGTAGAAAAGGAGGCCTTAATTAATGAGATTGTTAATTTAGATGTTTTAAATATGACTCCTATGGATGCTATGAATACATTATATAAATTGATTAAGGATGCAAAGAGTTTAAATTAGGAGATGGTTGTATTTGAAGAGAATAAACCTTTTAGATCAAAATACATCAAATAAGATAGCAGCAGGGGAAGTTGTTGAAAGACCTTCCTCCGTTGTTAAGGAATTAGTTGAGAATAGTATAGATGCAAATTCAAATAATATAACAATAGAAATTGAAGAGGGTGGAACAACTCTAATTAAGATAATAGATGATGGAGACGGTATTCATGCAGAGGATGTTAAGAAAGCCTTTCTTCCTCATGCCACAAGCAAGATAAAAACATCAGAAGATATATTCTCCATAAGTACCTTAGGTTTTAGGGGAGAAGCTCTTCCTTCAATTTCATCAGTATCAAAGGTAAATATTAAAACAAGAACAGAAGATAATGACTTTGGTAAAGAGCTTATAATAGAAGGTGGAGAGTTTATATCCTTTGAAGAGTGTGGAGTTAATAAAGGAACTACTATAGAGGTAAGAGATATATTTTATAATGTACCTGCTAGAAAGAAGTTTTTAAAGAGTATCTCAAGAGAAGCTTCTATAATCACAGATATAATAAATAGAATTGCCCTATCTAACCCTAAAATTAGTTTTAAGCTATATAACAATGGCAAGAAAGTTTTACATACCTATGGTAATGGTAAACTAAGTGATGTAGTTAGAACTATATACGGAAAGACTATAAGCGAAAACACTCTTTACTTTGAACATGTAGAAGATGAAATTACTCTATATGGCTATATAGGAAAAGAAGAAATATCTAGAGGGTCTAGAAATAACCAAAGCATATTTGTTAATGGTAGATATATAAAACATAAGACTTTAGTAGCTGCTGTAGAAAATGCTTTTAAGTCCTTTAGTACAGTTAATAAGTTCCCATTCTTTATTTTATTTGTAGAGGTTTATCCAGACTTTGTAGATGTTAATATCCATCCAACTAAGGCTGAAATTAAGTTTAAGGATGATAGGCTTTTATTTAAAAAGGTTTTTGATGCTGTACATTCTGCATTAAAAGAAGATGTCTTTAAGACCTTCTCTATACCAGAAGAAGAAAAGGATGTATATAAACCAGAGGAAATAGAAGAGATAAGATTAAATATATCTCCAAGAATGGATGAAGAAGTTAGTTTTAAGAAGTATGCCCCTCAAGAAGTAACAGAGGTTAAGCTTCCTATAGATTTAAAGCCTGAGGTTAAATATGAGCCTTTAAATGAGCTTGTAAAGGAAGATAAGGTAGAACTTAATATTGGAGTTGAAACAAAAGAAGAGCCTGTGAAGGAGATAATAAAGGATAAAGGAACACCTAAGTTTCCACCTCTTAAGCTTATAGGTCAGTTTAATAAGACTTATATTTTAGGGGAATATGATGAGGTTCTATACATGATAGACCAACATGCTGCTCATGAAAAGATTCTTTTTGAAAGATATCTTAAAAGTATAGAAGAGGACACCTTAGTAGTTCAACCTTTATTGTTACCTACCTTAATTCATCTATCCATTGATGATTATGCTTACTATGAAGAGAATAAAGGAGTATTTTCTAGGGCAGGATTTACATTAGAAGATTTTGGTGGAAATTCTCTTTCTCTTAAAGAGGTTCCATATTTCTTAGGGAAACTAGATCCAAAGGAGCTTTTCTTAGGAATACTAGACAATATTAAAGAGTTAGGAACAGGTAAAACTACGGAGGTAAAATATAATAGAATAGCTACCATGGCTTGTAAGTCTGCAGTGAAAGGAAATGATAATTTATCTGATATAGAGATGGTAAAACTTATTGATGAACTAAGATATATAGATGATCCTTTCCACTGCCCACATGGTAGACCAACTATAATTAAGTTTACAAATTATGACTTAGAGAAAAAGTTTAGAAGAATAGTATGAGAAATGGTGAAATAAATGAAGAAAAAGATACTTGTTATTGGAGGACCTACTGCAGTAGGTAAGACAGAATTATCAATAGATTTAGCAAAGAGATTAAATGGAGAAATAATATCTGCTGATTCAATGCAAATATATAAATATATGGATATAGGTTCAGCTAAGGTTTCAAAAGGAGAAATGAACGGAGTAGTTCATCACTTAATAGATGTGGTAGATCCATCAATAAACTTTTCTGTTGTAGATTATAAAGAACAGGGGGAAAAAGCAATAAAAGAAATAATTTCAAGAGGAAAGCTACCTATTATAGTTGGAGGTACGGGGTTATATATAAACTCTTTAACGTGCAACATGAACTTTACTAAAGCAGAGAAGGATGAAGAATATAGAAAAGAGTTAGATAAATTAGCAAATGAGCATGGAAATAACTATATACATGAAATGTTAAAAGAAATTGACCCTATAAGCTACAATGAAATACATGCAAACAATAGAAAGAGGGTTATAAGAGCTCTAGAGGTATATAAGCTTACAGGTAATCCCTTTAGCTCATATAACGCTGGAGAAGATTTTTATAAAAGTGAGTATGATGTTCATTACTATGTGCTTACAATGGATAGGGAGAAGCTATATGAACGTATAAACCTGCGTGTTGATATTATGATGGAGAAAGGTCTTCTTGAGGAATGTATAAAACTAAAGGAAATGGGTTATACTTCTTCTATGCAATCAATGCAGGGGATAGGATATAAAGAAATACTCTATTACTTAGAAGGTAATGTAAAGCTTCAAGAAGCAATTAACATGATAAAGCAAGGTTCAAGGAATTATGCTAAAAGGCAATTGACATGGTTTAGAAGAGATAAAAGGGTTACTTTTTTAGACAAGGATAAGCTTTCCTATGTAGAAATATTAGAGAAAGTTATAGGTGACATTGGAAATAAATAGGTTTATAATATTATGTAATATGAGAGATAATGGAGGTGCTTTTATGAATAAGCAACAAAATAACCTACAAGATATTTTCTTAAATAATGCAAGAAAAAATAAGATATCAGTTGTAATATACTTAACTAATGGATTTCAATTAAAAGGTATTGTTAAAGGTTTTGATCCCTTCACTGTAGTATTAGACCAAGAAGGTAAGCAAATGCTTATATATAAACATGCAATTACAACAGTAACTCCAGCAAAACCAATTTTATTTACAGGTGTGGAAAACGAAAATGATTTTTAAAAAAGAGTGAAAGCGTGGCTTTCACTCTTTTAATTTGCTATAATCAATAGAGAATATAAAAACATGGAGGAGAAAGATGCTAGATAATACTAAAGATTTATTAAAAGAAACCTATGGTTTTAAAGAAAATACATTTGAACTTTATGAAAGAGCACTAAAGGATTGTGAAGAGCAATTTAAAATCTATGATGAAATAAGAGAATTTAACCAAATGAAAGTGTTAAAGGCTTTCCAAGATGAAAGAATTAGCGATTCTCATTTCACTAATTCATCAGGATACGGATATGATGATATAGGAAGAGATTCTTTAGATAAAGTATATGCAAGAATATTTAAGGCTGAAAGCGCTATTGTAAGGCCTCATTTTGTTAATGGTACTCACGCTATAGGCTCAGCTCTATTTGGCAACCTAAGACCTGGAAATACGCTTTTATGTGTTTCTGGAAAGCCATATGATACATTACATAACATTATAGGTATTTCAGGTGATGAAAATATAGGTTCATTAAAGGAATATGGAATAAATTATGGTCAAGTTGACTTAACTAATGAAGGTAAGTTTGATTTAGAAGGAATAAAGAAAGCTTTAGAAGATTCTTCTGTTAGAATAGTACATATCCAAAGAAGCACAGGTTATGGCTGGAGAAATTCCTTCAGCGTAAAAGAAATAGGAGAAGTAATTTCATACATAAAAGGCATAAGAAATGATATTAACGTATTTGTAGATAACTGTTATGGTGAATTTATAGATGTAATTGAGCCAACAGAAGTTGGAGCTGATATTATTGCAGGATCTTTAATTAAGAACATTGGTGGTGGTATAGCACCAGCTGGTGGTTACATTGTCGGTAAGAAAGAGTTAGTTGAACAAGCAGCTTATAGATTAACTGTCCCTGGAATAGGAGGAGAGTGTGGAGCTACATTTGGTCTTATGAGAACTTTATTCCAAGGTCTATTCTTAGCACCTCATATAGCAATGGAAGCTGTTAAAGGTGCAGTTTTCTGTGCTAGAATTATGGAACTTGCAGGATTTGAAGTTAAGCCAAGATTTGACGAAAAGAGAAGTGATATAATTCAAGCTATAAAGTTTGGAGAGGCAAATAAACTTATAAGATTCTGTAAGGGAATTCAATATGGTTCGCCAATTGACTCTTTTGTTGAATGTGAACCATGGGCAATGCCTGGGTATAAAGATGAAGTTATAATGGCAGCTGGTACATTTGTTCAAGGGTCTTCTATAGAATTATCTGCTGACGCACCTATTAGAGAGCCATATATAGCATACCTTCAAGGTGGATTAACTTTTGATCATGGAAAAATAGGTGTTTTAATAGCTTTAAATAATGTACTAAATAATTAATGATTATAGAGAGAAATTGCAATGCAATTTCTCTTTTATTTCATATTCATTTTATATATAGAGTTTTCTACTTTTATATACTTTGTATGTTCTTCTTCACTTTTATCTTTTAATAGAATGTATGTATCATAAATATCTTGTGTTGACATTAAGATATTAGAACAAAACAGAGCATATATAAACATATTTGTAAACTCAAAAACTAGTAGAAGAAATGTAATAATGGATATAAACAATAAAGGAAATATAGAAGATATAATTAAATTTTTCTTACTAATAGGTTTATTATATATAACAAAGAAGTCTAAGTATTTCTTATTAAAACCTACACAAAGCTCATCATCACTAAAGTTTCCTGGTAAAGTTAAAATGTGTAAAAGAATATGAAGTGGTATTACTATAATAAAAGATATAACTAAAAAACCTAAAAAACAAAATGCAGAATGTACAAATTTACTATGATAAGTATACATCATAATTCCAAGTCCAAAACACAATGAATAGAACAGAATTAAGAATAACTTAAAAATATTTCTTAAATAAATGTCATCTGAAGTAGGATGAATATCTATATATTCATGTTTTGAATTAAAAATAGGATAACTATCCTTTAAAAAAATCATTTTTCCTCCAATAAAAAAGAACTATATATAAAATATATAGTTCTTTACATATCCATATTACTTAATATTGTCTAAATAATCCTACAAGCTTTCCTAATATACTACAATCATCAACTATAATTGGTGCCATTGCATCATTTTCTGGTTGTAATCTAATAGAATCTTTTTCTTTAAAGAATCTTTTAATAGTAGCTTCATTTTCTATTAAAGCTACAACAATTTCTCCATTTAAAGCAGCATTTGTTTGTTCTATAATTGCTAGGTCACCTTCACGAATACCTGCATTTATCATAGAATCTCCTGTTACCTTAAGCATAAATAATTCTCTGTCATGCTTAATGAAATCTAAAGGTAATGAGAATGTGTCTTCAATGTTTTCAGTCGCTAAAATAGGTAATCCTGCAGTTACTTTACCTACAATAGGGATATTTAACATTTCTCTTTTAGTAGAATTTAATTCAACTATTTCTAAAGCTCTTGGTTTGGTAGGATCTCTTTTAATTAATCCTTTTTTCTCTAATCTCTTTAAATGTCCATGAACAGTAGAAGTAGATTTCAACGAAACTGCTTCACAAATTTCCCTTACTGAAGGAGGATATCCTTTATTTTCTGTATATGTTTTTAAAAATTCGTATATTTCCTTTTGTTTATCTTTACTTTCTAACATAACCACACCTCTTTTAAAAAATTATATCATATTCTAATAAATATATCAAACTTATGTTCTCAAAACTAATGTTCTTGTATAATCTTATAGAAATTTGCTTATTATTATAGTATTTGATATAATGAACTTTGATTATTTGGGAAGGTGGTGTATTCATATGGGAAAATATACTGAAGATGATTTCTGTGATTTATATGAAAAAAAGATATGTGATAATTGTGGTAAATGCCTTGAAGAACAAGGAGTAGATATAAGAGCCATTAAGATTGAAGATATAGCTAAAACCGTTGAAGAAAATAAATTTTTAGAAGAAGAATATAAAAAGGAACTTCTTAAAGCAGAAGAAGAAGAAGATATAGAAGAAGATTCTGATGTGGATTTATTAAAGGATGCTTATGAAAAGTTATCTAAAGAATCAGGTATTGATTTCACTTCCTTAGATGAAGATTATGAAGATGCTTTTGATCATATTGAATACTTAGATGAAAGTTTTTTTGAAGAAGGAAACTTAGAAGAATTAACAGAAGAAATATTCCCTGGAGTAAGAAAACTAAAAAAGAAAAGCGAATAACCATTATGAATAAAATCAACTCTATGTATAGAAACTATGTATGAAAAAAGTAGATTGAGGTGATTTTTTATGAAAAGAAAGAAATTATTAGCATTAGTGTTAGCCTTATGTTTGGCAACATCTACAGCTTTCATCGGATGTAGTAGAGATAATTCAGGAAACGATGGAAATAATGTAGAAAACTCAACAGATAAGAATAATAACAATACAGAGAATAATGGTAATACAGGAAACTCAGGACAAAGTAAATAATAAGAATAAAATCACCTTTAGCTACAGAAACTAAGTTAAGAAAAAGTAGATTGAGGTGATTTTTTATGAAAAAAAAGAAATTATTAACATTAGTATTAGCGTTATGCTTAGCAACATCTACAGCCTTTATTGGATGTAGTAAAGATACGGTAGAAAATGCAGGGGATAAAATTAAAAATGGTACAGAAGATGTAGGCGATGCGGCTAAGAGAGGGATAGAAGATGTTGGTGAAGGTATTAAAGATGTAGGCGAAGCCGGGGTTGGTCTTTGGGATAAGGTTACAGATGATTCAATGACATATAACGAAGATGACTTTAAAAAAGAAATAGAAAAGAAGGGCTATAAATTAACAGAAATAGAAGATACTAAATCTTTATTATCAGTAGAAAATGATGATTATACTATAAATGGAGATAGGCTATCTATTTATGAGTATGATGAAAGTGCAAAGAGTACATTAGAAGGTGACTTAAAGAGCATAACTGATAATGGAATGATGATTAATGGTAATAAAACAAGTTGGACCAAAGCGGCTCATATTTATAAGAAGGGTAGATTAGTAGTTATTTATGACGGAAACAACGAGTCGATTTTAACTACTTTAAAAGATATTTTAGGAGAACCTTTATTATAAAAATTTTATATTAGTTATTCAACATAAATAAAAAGCATAGAATTCTTATGGATTCTATGCTTTTTAACATCTAGAAAAGTATAAGGAATTTTTTAGTAATATTAATACCTTTAGTTGGAGTGGTGGGGATTGGTTTTTATGTAACATCTCACATTTCTTTATTCGGTTATGTAGAATTACTTTACATAATATATATTATGAATGTTATTTGTAATATTATTAGATTAATTATAATACAATATAAGGAAATAATACTAGGGAAGGTTTAGAAATGAAAAAACTTCTTTACAAATATCCTTTAATCTCTGTAATGTTGTCTAATATAATTACTGCATTTATAATTCTTTTTTCATTAAATAATGATAAATACTATTTGCTTTCTGTTATTATTATTATTAATTTATATATAAATAATTGGGTTTTAAATAAGGGGATAAGCATCACTAAAACTAAGATAATTCTTATGTCCATGAGTTTTTATGGAATGTTGTTAATAAGTGTTCTATGCAATAAATATATGGGTATTATAAAAATGTAGGTAAAGGGAGAGTATAAAACTCTCCTTGCTTGTCTACAATTTAGATAAGGGATTTGACTTGACAGCGTCTCTAAGAGCCTCATCATCAATATGAGTGTATATTTGAGTAGTTGATATGTTTTCGTGACCTAGAATACTCTGTAAACTTCTTATGTCTACATTGCCATGCTTGTACATTAGTGTAGCAGCAGTATGTCTAAGCTTATGAGGAGTATATTTGCCATCAACTATACCAGCATTACCTATATGTTTTTTTACTAAAAGTTCAACAGTTCGTTTGTTTATAGGTAAGTTTCTGTTTGAAAGAAATAGAAATTTCTTGTTTTCATCAGATACCTTAGAATTATCTCTAGAAGAAAGATAGCTATTTATAGCCTTTAAGCAAGCTTCGTTAAGGTAAACTGTACGTTCTTTATTTCCTTTACCTATGATAGTTAATGTATCACCTTTTATTTTATCAATTTGTATGGAGCAAAGTTCTGAAAGTCTCATTCCACAGTTTAAAAATAAGGTTAAAATACAGTAATCTCTTTTATAGTTTTTATCATCTTTATCTAAGGAGGAGAGTAGATCTATACTTTGTTCTAGAGTTAGATAAACAGGATGTCTTTTGTTTATTTTAGGAGATTCCAACTCCAAGGTTGGATTTTCATCAATTATTTTTGCTTTTCCATTAAGGAACTTAAAAAAGGATTTTAAGCAAGCTACCTTTCTAGCTCTGGCGTAGGTTCCGTTATCCCTTTGTTTTTCTACAAATGAGAGAAAAGCATATAAGTCTGTTAACTTAATTCTCCTTACAAAATCATTATCTAAGTCATTTATTTGAATTTCCTCAAATTCTAAATCAGGATCATTAACTAATCCTTTATAAACCTTCATAAATCTAAAAAATAATGTTAAATCTATAGAATAGCCATTAATTGTGTTTTCTGATTTACCTTTGATTGTTTCTAAGTAGTTTAAGAAATCTACCATATAACTTGGATATTTTGAATCTTTAGAAATATCTATACCAAACTTATTTGATGTTTCCTGACCTTCATTTAAAGAATTATACAAACCTAAATCAGAGTTTTTGTTTTTTAATTTAGAAGCAGTTTTTAAATCTCTATTTAATCCAAGTTCTTTCAACCATATTTGAACAGCTCTTGGAGTAACATTATATATTTTAGATAATTCTGTAGTGGTAAGTTTATTTTTATAAGCAAGTATATATAAATCCTCAATTATAAATTCATATCCACGTTCAGAATTCAAATCATAATAGTTAGAATAAACTTTATGAATTCTTTTTCTATCTGCATTTGTTAAGTTTACTTCGAAAAGCGGAAGAATTTCTTCAGGATATTCGTAATTTTTATATTTTAGAGTTTTATTTCGTATTTTTTTCATTTTTTTCACCTTTATAATATAGTCTTAAGCCTTGATTTTATTATATCACAGGCTTTTTTCTCTTTCAAGTACGCGAAATATAATAAATGTATATTTAGCGAAATTATTTTTGAGTGAAAATATAGTGATTTTTAGGGAAAAGATTAATATTTTAATATTATATGTATATAGACACTTCTCTTTAATTTTATTTCTTTCGACTTTTAATTTATATTAGAAATTTGTTTTTAAAGCAAATAGAATTATACAAAAAATCAGTTTAAAGTTTTTAATCAAATTAGGATTTCTATGTTTTTATAAAACTTTTATCGTAAAATCAGTCAGAATTGAAAAGGTAAAAAATATTATAATTTTATCATTTAATATAATAAAAAGTATAATAAGTATTTATTATCATGATATAGAATAAAATTATATATTAATATTATAAATACATAAATGTAATAATATATAATAAAAGTAAATTATATCAACCATATAAGGTCAGATAAGGTAAAATAAAAAAATGAAGCAAATTTAATAAAAACATAGATATAAAAATCTATGTTTTAAATACTTATTATTTATTGTAAGTAGTAAGCATAACAAACAAGTGATCATAACTATTATATAATCAGAAATAAATGCCGTAATTTTTAGCTATAAAATAGTAAAGAATCTAAATAATTGCTTAATCTCACATCTTTTTTTATCTTAATAATTTTAACTTTCACTACTCTCCTTCTCCCTTACTGTAAGCCACTTATTTATTTCTATTAAATTAACTTATTAATTCTTCAATGATAGCATTGGGATTAATAATCTTAAATCTTTGTTTACCATACTCTTTTGAAACACATTCTGATTCATAAGCGGTTTTGTCAACTACTTCAAGAAACTTTTCAAAAGTTATACTATTATCAGCTTGACATGCCAAGGCATATAATCCCGCAACATAAGGGACTATAGAACTCATGCCACCCCAGGAGTCGTAAGCATATTTATCTTCCCCCAAAAAAGAAGCATAGGTTTTTTTATCTGTTGGAACATATAAAGTGTCATCAGGAGCATTAGTATAAAAATATGGCTTATAATTATTAAAATCATTAACATCTTCATAAGATGTTCTTGTTAAACTTTGAAACTTATTAATATTATTTCCTGGTATTAGGCATAACACCTCAATGTCATTTTCTTCAGCTTTTCTTATAGCCTCCTCTAATTCTACAGAACCTTTTATTATTTTACCATCTTCAGTATACTTACTTGAATAACCACTAGAAAATGAAATAACTCTAATTTTATTATCTAATGTTTTATTCAATTCAATAATATTTAAAATATCTTCAGCTACATGAGTAAAATCTTGTTCTTTTGTTTCATAATCATAACAATCCTCAGCTACGAAATAAAGGTCAGCATTAGGGGCAACGCCTACATTCTTTCCTACTGCAATTGAAGCCATTTCTACTCCATGCATACTAGCAACTTCTTTTTCTTTAGAAAAGGCTTTATAAAATTTTAGATTATCCTTTATCTCTACGTGGTCTACTAGTAATGTTTGATCTATCATAGCTATACCTACGCCAGCACCATTATAGCCTTTATCATGTACTTTTTTTAAGTTTAGCTTCTTTTCTTTTCCCTCTTCCATAAGTTTTTGAGGGTCAAAACCTTTAGGTAAATATTTGGGCCACTCTGTTAAATCATCAAAATTCATAAAATCATTCAAATCAGATAATGATAATCTATTTATATATTGACTGTCAACTTTAGTAGTCTTTAAATCTACAATTCCATAGATATCTTTTCCGTACTTAATATTATCAGCTCTTTCGTTTTGAATTTTTTGCATTGATATAAGATTATTCTTTGGATGATTCTGAATATAACCCTTTTGCCAAGTATCATTATTAGAACAAGATATTAATAAACACGATGAGATTATGAAAGTTAAAATTAATGACATTGACAATATTTTTTTCATATATAACCTCCTACTCACATATTATATTTTACTCTATTGTAACATTATATATATTATATAGAAATATATTACATATGATTGACCAAAAAAGCTATAACACATATAAAAATGCATTATAGCTTTTTCTATCTTATTTATTCATATTTTTTAGTAAATCTGCAAAAGGATTATTATTAAACTCCTCTGCTTCTTTTTTCATCTTTTTCATTATATTATTAACTGCCTTCTTATCTACCTTAGCATTTTTGTCGAATCTCTTTTCAAATTGGCTAGCCTTTTCTCTAAAATTACAGTTTTGTCCTGGACATACGTAGATTTTTCCTTCTCCATGTCCTCTAAGTTCTAACCTCTTCTTACATTCTGGACATCTTGCATTAGTAAGTCTAGCTAAGTTTTCTCTATAACCACATTCCCTATCTTGACACACTAGCATTCTTCCGTTTTTGCCGTTAACTTCAAGCATATACTTTCCACAGTTAGGACATTTCTTTCCTGTTTGATTATCATGATGGAACTTAGTTGTTCCCTTCTTTACATCTTCTACTAATGAGGTAGCATATCCCTTCATGTTTTCTATAAAAGCTTTATCATTTGCTTTTCCTTTCGATATATCCTCTAGGTCCTTTTCCCACTTAGCAGTAAGCAAAGGAGATTTTAGTTCTTCAGGAACAAGTTCTATTAATTGTATTCCCTTAGATGTAGGATAAATATCCTTCCCCCTCTTCTCTATTACAAATGAATTAAATAATTTTTCTATTATATCTGCTCTAGTTGCAACTGTTCCAAGACCACCAGTCTCCCCTAATGTCTTTGCTGCATCCTTCCCTACATTTATATACTTATGTGGATTTTCCATAGCAGATAGTAAAGTTCCTTCATTAAATCTTCCTGGAGGAGTTGTTTGTTTCTTTATAAGCTCTATCTTTCTTATATTTAATTTATCATTAACCTTTAATGTAGGTAATTCTTGTGTTCCCTCTTCATCATCTAAATCTTCTCTTTGATATAGTGCTTTCCATCCCTTTTCTAATGTTATATTTCCTTTAGCTAAGAAAATCTCTCCATTTATGTTTACCTTTATTGTAGTTTGTTCATATTCATATGGTGGTAACATTACACTTAAGAATCTTTTTACAACTAAATTATATATGTTTTTCTCTTCTGAACTTAAAACTCCAAGGTTAAGCTTTTCTTCTGTAGGTATAATAGCATGGTGATCACTAACCTTTGAGTTATCTACAAAGCTTTTATTTCCCTTAACACCTTGTTTTAATAACTTATCTGCATATGCTCTATATTCTCCCACTGATATTCCTCTTAGTCTATCTGGTATTGTAGGTAAAATATCAGATGATATATATCTAGAATCAGTTCTTGGATAAGTTAATAATTTGTAGTTTTCATATAATCTTTGCATTATATTAAGAGTTTGCTTTGCTGAGTATCCCCAAATTTTATTAGCATCTCTTTGTAGTTCTGTTAAGTCGTATAATGCTGGAGAATATTTTTTCTTTCTACTCTTTGTAACGTCAATTACCTCTCCTGTAGAGTTCTTAGTCTTATCTAAAATAGATTTAGCAACCTCTTCCTTGAAGATATTAGAGTTTCCCTTTGGACTTACCCACGAAAGCGTAAACTTATCAGTTAGGGCTTTTAAATTGTAGTAGTCCTCTGGTTTAAAGTTTTTTATCTCTTCTTCCCTATTTACTATCATAGCTAAAGTAGGTGATTGTACTCTTCCTGCTGATAATTGAGCATTATATTTACAGGTTAAAGCTCTAGTTACGTTTAAACCTACTAGCCAATCTGCTTCTGCTCTACATACTGCTGCCTTATATAAATTATCATATGCTCTACCATCTTTAAGATTCTTAAAGCCATCTAATATAGCCTTATCAGTTTGTGAAGATATCCAAAGTCTTTTTATCTTCTTTCTAACACCAGATTTATCTATTATCCATCTTGCTACTAGCTCCCCTTCTCTTCCTGCATCAGTAGCAATTATAATTTCTTCTACATCATTTCTAAGTAGTTGCTTTTTTACTTCATTGTATTGCTTACTTGTTTTCTTTAATACCGTAAGCTTCATTGGCTTAGGTAGCATTGGTAATGTCTCCATGCTCCACTTTTTATATTTATCTCCATAACCTTCTGGATCCATTAGTCCTACTAAATGACCTAATGCCCATGTTACTATGTATCCATTCCCTTCTATATAACTTCCTTTATTATTCTTACATTTTAAAACTCTAGCAATTTCTCTTCCTACAGAAGGTTTTTCTGCTAGTACTATCTTTAAACTCATATGCTTCCTCCTAATTCATTGAAGTCTTTAACCTTCATTATAAACTAAAGAAAGGAAAAAATATATATAAAAGGCGGGGGAGATATTTATTTTGCTTGTTCAGTCGCTACGCTCCAAGTCACATAGAAATAAATCCCACCACTCCTACTAAAGGCAACCAAATAGTAAAAACAAACAGCCATAATTATATGACTGCTTTATAACGATTATCCTCTAGTACTTTATTTAATAAATCTTGAGTTGAATTACTTTCATCATTCAGTAGAGATATAAATACCTCATTAGAATATCCAAATGCATAGGTAAAGTTATCGCTATATTTAATAATAGTTGAGCTTTCCCTTCTTTTATCTATATTCCAAAATATGAGATGAGGTATATTTAAATTTGCATATTGCCACTTTTCTTTAATTCTTTCAAATTCCTCTGCATTTACAAAGTAAGGAGTATCCTTATTGTTACCCTTAGAAAGCATTGAAATTTTACAACCTGGATCTATTATAAATAAAAGTCTCCTAGGAATATCTTCTTCATTTATTCCGTGTTTGATAGCCGCAAAAAGTATTAAATCTAAAGCTGCCTCTACATTTATTTCATTACAAACTGATGCTTTCACTATTTCCTCTATCTTATCTTTTATGTTATCCATATCAATTTTTTTAAAGTTAGGTTTAGGCTTCATGGTAATTATGTGTTTCTTATACTTGCCTCTATTTTCTCTTAGAAAATATAATATAGTACCTACTCCACCATATAGGGTATTTATATTCTTATTATTTATAAAATTCTTTGAGGATAACCCTAAAGATACTACTGTATCTCCCTTATATTGTTTTATATAACTCTTATACTCATACAGGAATGAAGCATGTCCATTTTTTATAAAATCCTCTACAAACATATAAGGGAAATTTTCATCTATAAGGCTCTCTTTTAATCCTCCCCCTCTATATTCTAAGAATTGCCTATAGAGCTCCCTATATTCTTTATATCTACTATAATCATGTTTTAAAAATGCATTTTTATATTTATTTATAGATTTAAAGGTTATATTACCATACTGTATACTTTCCCAATCTCCTTTGCTCATAGAACTTTCTACTATATTTAATTTTTTTCTAAGTTTAGATAGTGTTATTCTATATTCTTTTGAAGATATATTAAGTAATAATCTGGTTTTCTTTCCTAACCTTCTTGATTCTGGTGAAGAAGTATTTTCGGATTTCAACCATTTTGCTAAGGTGCTTGGTGCTAAAGAATTCAAGTCCTTGTTTAACGTATCTTTTATAAGCTTTATTGTTTCATTTTCAAGCTTAGTATCAAATAAGGAATACAAATCATCCCATCTACCATAGTGTGGTATTAAGGAAAGGTTTTCTTTAAGTATATTAGAATCTATATTACCTAAATAGTTTAAACATACCCTAAAAACCCTTCTCTCTCCAAGTCCCTTTTCCTTATCCCTAATGAAAAATAGAATTTTAAGAGCCTTTTTCTCATCTTCCTCATAAGCCTTAGAAAATAACTCTATTATATCCTCTTCATTTATATCTCTAAGAAACATCCCTTTTGAAAAAAAGTTCAAGTTATGTATAGATGTATTATCTATTTCTATTATTTCATTGTAATCTTCTTCAAGATCCTCATATAAATTTTCATCAATATTAATTATATCCTCTTTTAATTTATTAAATAATTCAAAGCTCATATAATCCTCCTTAAATACCACAAGACACATTATGCCCAGCTAATAAATTAACCGAGCATAAATAAGCTGTTAGTGTCTTTATTAAACAAGATACATATTTTATTAAGCTGTTAGTATCTTTACACTATCATGTATATGCAGTTTTTTCTTTAATAGTACATTTTAATGATTAAGTAAACTTAAGAATTTTTAACTTCTGTAATTCTCTTTATAAGGCTTTCATCTATATATTCTGACTTTGAAAAGCCTTTTCTAAAATATCTTATTTGCTTATATTTAACCCCGTTCATTTGGAAGTCTAATACATCTATTCTATCTCCCTTAAAAACTATTGGTTCATTTTTACCCTTTACTTGTATCCTTAATTCCATATAAATTGTCTCCTATAATGATTTTGTATATTTACACTTTGGATAATTTGTACATCCATAGAAAAATCCATATTTTCCTTCTTTCTTTTGTAATCTACTATTACATAATGGACAGTTTTCATTCTTCTCTGTTAATTTTAATATATCTTTTCTATCTATTAATGTAACATTATTAGCCTTTGCTAAGTTTCTTGCATTTTCAGTAAAACTACTATTTGTAATTACCATTGCTCTATGTGCTTTATAGTACTTTATAGAAGCTACTGCTTGCTGCACTGCCTCTACACCAACATTTTGATTCCATCTCTTAGCTTGAACTACAATCTTTTCTTTTCCTTTTTTAACAACAAGGTCTGCACCATAATCACTTGTCTTTGGTGTTAAGTGAGTTTTATATCCTTCTTTTTTAAAGTGTAATTCTAAAAATTCTTCAAATTCTTCCCCTGTCATCTTGTCTACAATATTTATACTTGCATGATAAAATCTTTTATTTCTCCAACTTTTATACTTATGAAAGATAATTTCTACAACTAAAAATAATATAATGGAGTAATTTAATTTTAGTTTACCTACTAGTAATAATATACCTAAAATTAAGAAATAAATTAAATACAATAAAAATCTTGTTTGCTGCGTTCTGTTAAGTCTTTTCTTCAATTAAATCTCCTCTTTTCTGCCACGTCTACTACAAATAAATATCATATTGTAATACTTATTATATATTAAATTTTCACCCTTTTCTATTGTTTATAGACAAGGATAAATCTTAATTATTTAGGAATACTACTTTTAGAAACTTTTTTCAGGGAGGATGATATATTTGGCAACGCTTAAAAAGTTTAAACCCTATTTCTCTTCTTTAGGGATTTTAGTGTTTATTGCCCCTATCTTTATGATTTTAGAGGTTCTATGTGAACTTGTTCAACCTTTTTTACTCCAAATAGTAATTGATAGAGGAATAAAAAATAATGATAAAACTCTCATAGTAGAGTTAGGTGCTTTAATGATATTCATAGCTGTAGTTGGAGTTTTACTTGGTATTTTAAACACATATAACTCTAGTAAAATATCAACTATTTTTGCAATGAATCTTAGAGAAGGTACCTTTGATAAAATACAAAGGCTTTCCTTTAGAAATATTGATGAATTAAGTATTTCTAATCTTATAGTTGTGTTGACTAATGACATAAATCAACTTCAAAACTTTGTTATGTCAGGTACTAGAATATTGATTAGATCACCACTACTTTTTATTGGAAGTATAATTTTAGGTATTATAACAGCACCAAGATTATCTCCTATTTATTTAGTTATTATTTTAGTAATTTCTATTGCATTATTTCTTATTATTAAGAAATCATATCCCCTATTTTATGGAGCTCAACAAGGATTAGATGATATGAATACTACATTGAAAGAAAATTTTGATGGTATTATGGCAGTAAAATCATTTGTTCAAGAAAATAACGAAAAGGAAAAATTTAAAGGCAAAAGCTCTAATTTAGCAAAACTAAATACTAGTACATCTAGAATGGTAGGTACTATTTTGCCTATATTTTTAGCAAGTATTAACTTAGGTATAGTTGCGATTTTATGGTTTGGTGGTAAATCAGCTATAAATAATGATTTACCAATAGGTTCTTTAGTTGCATTTATAAATTACTTATCACAATTATTAGTTGCTCTTATAATAGCAAGCTTATTGTTTATGAATTTTACAAGAGCTATGGTTTCAGCAAAAAGAGTTGAAAACATAATGAATGCTACTAGTGATGTAGTATTTATGAATACCTCAAAGAACGCTGATGATATTAGAGGAGATATTACCTTCGAGAATGTTTCCTTTGATTATGATGAAACAGATGGATTTGAGGAATATGCCTTAAAGGATGTTAATCTTCATATTAAAGAAGGAGAATTTGTAGGTATTATAGGTTCTACTGGTTCTGGTAAATCCACTTTAGTAAATTTAATACCAAGATTCTACGACCCTACATCAGGGAAGGTTCTATTAGATGGTGTGGATATAAGAAACTACAATGAGGCTACCCTTAGAAAAAATATATCTATTGTACTTCAAAGTGCTACTCTATTCTCTGGAACTGTAAAATCCAACATAGTTCAAGGGGATTTAGATGCTGTTGAAGATGATATAACAAGAGCTGCAAAAATTGCACAAGCAAAAGAGTTCATTGATAGACTACCTGAAAATTATGAATCTATTGTATATCAAAGAGGTAATAATTTATCTGGTGGTCAAAAACAAAGAATTTCTATTGCTAGAGGGTTAGTTGGTAACCCTAGAATACTTATTTTAGATGATTCAACCTCTGCCCTTGATGCAAAGTCTGAAAGCTTAGTTAAGAAGGCTTTAAATAGAGAACTGAAGAATACTACTACTATAATGGTTGCACAAAAAATATCTTCAATAATTGATGCAGATAAGATTGTTCTTATAGATCAAGGACAAATACTTGCAGTAGGAAGTCATGAAGAATTAATGAATAGTAGTGTTCATTATAAAAACATATATAATACACAACTTGGAGAGGAGGCTTAGCATATATGAATAACAGAGGCTTAAAGTTCATATTATCATATTTAAAAGAACATAAAACTAAGCTTATAATTATAAGCTTTTCTATTATAGTTTATACCTTAACTAAGCTTATAGGTCCTTTCCTAATGGGATATATAATAGATAATTATATAACTATACCTAATGTTGACGGTTTAGTTAAGTGGGTAATTGTTTTATTTTGTGTATATGCTCTATCATCCCTTGCAGGATGGTTCCAAAACTATATAAATGCTGATGTGGCATCACAAACTGTAAATAAGATTAGAACTGACCTATTTAATAAAATAGAAACCTTATCACTAAGATTTTTTGATTCTACTCCACATGGTGAGTTATTAAGTAGATTTACTAATGATATAGACAATATTGGTATAACACTATCTAATAGTATAATTGAGCTAACTTCTAACTTAATTCAATTAGTTGGAGTATTAATATTTATGCTTATATTAAATGTTAAATTAGCCTTAATAACTTTAATTGCCACACCATTCCTAGCTATAATTGTAACTTTTTTAATTAAAAGAACTAGAAAGTTATATGGAGAGCAACAAGGAAAGCTTGGAGATCTTAATGCCTATATTGAAGAAGAGATTTCTGGACTTAAGGTAGTTAAAGCCTATGGTCTAGAAAATGAGGTTGTTAGAAGATTTCATGAGAAAAATAAAAGTTTTAAAGATACTGCAATAAAAGCGCAGTTTACTTCTTACTTAATGATTCCTCTTATGAACGGATTATCTAATGTAACCTTAGTTTTGATTATAGTAGCTGGTTCTATGCTTACCTTAAAGGGTGATGCAAGTATTGGACTTATAGTTACATTTATAAACTTTGCTAGATTATTCTTTCAACCAATAAACCAAATGTCTAATCTTTATAACCAATTAGGATTAGCCTTTACTGGCGCTGAAAGAGTTATGGATATACTTAAGGAGGAACCTGATATAAAAAATACTCCTAATGCAAAGGAAATAGATGTTTTAAATGGATATGTAAATATGAAGGATGTATCTTTCTCCTATAATGATGAAAAGACTATACTTAAAAGAATAAATATTGAAGCCTTTAAAGGTGAAAAGATTGCAATTGTAGGCCCTACAGGATCAGGTAAAACAACTATTATTAATCTTTTAAATAGGTTTTATGATACTAAAGATGGTGAGATATATTTTGATGATTTAAAGATAAAAGATATAAACTTCTACTCTTTAAGAAAAAGAATAGGTATTGTTCTTCAAAATACTATTCTTTTTAGTGGAACAATTAGAGAAAATCTTCTATTTGGAAAAGAAGATGCTACTGATAATGAAATTGAAACTGCTTGTATTAAAGCTAATATACATGATTACATAATTAGTTTACCTAAGGGATATGATACAGAAATAACAAGTGATAGTAATATATTTAGTAAAGGACAAAAGCAACTTTTATCCATTGCTAGAACCATCTTAGCTAACCCTGATATATTAATACTAGATGAGGCTACAAGCAATGTAGATATGATTACAGAACAAAAGCTTCAACAGGCCATGAACACCATGATGGAAGGAAGAACATCCTTTGTCATAGCTCATAGATTAAAAACTATAATTAATTCTGACAAAATTGTTGTAATTAAGGATGGTAAGGTAGTTGAAGAAGGAACACATAAAGATTTAATATCCTTAAAGGGATTCTATAATGAACTATACCAAAATCAATTCTCTTCATTAAAGGGAATTGTAAATGAATAAAATAAAACTCTAGCAAAAATTTTGCTAGAGTTTTTATAACTAACTAAATATCTTAGCCCATATTCCTTTTTTCTTCTTTGTATCCTTCTCTGGCTTCTTTCTTTCAACTGTAAATGAAGTATCTTTTTTCTTAATTATTTCTAAGTGCTTATCTATTGATTTATTAAGTTTTTCAACCTCAAATTTCTTAAAGTTAAATTCACTCTTCATGTTATATAAATCATTTTCTATAGTAACACATTTTTTTAATGCATTAATGTTATCCTTACTCATTTCATAAGCTTCAACTAATATCTCACAATACTTTTTAACTTCTTTAGCATAAGCTGTGTAGTCTTCTGGACTCTTATCGACCATTTCATCCCAACTATGCTTAATAGCTGTATAGTTAGAGAAAATCATTTCTGTTAAAAGATTAGATATATTCAATGAAACTGCATGTTTATCAACTACATTACCCTTAAGATAATTCATTGTTTCTATAACACCTATTATAGAATAAAACTTCTGTAATGCTATATTCATAAAATCATTTGATGAGCTTTCTGTTACCTCTTTAATAACCTTATTTGTGATATCTACAAATCTATCAGTTATAGTATTATTGGTTTGTACTAAAGCTGTAGTAGAATTATCTTCCTCTATGTCAAAGTTTGCAAAGAAAGAATTATCATTGGTAACAATGATATTATCACCTTCTATATCTTTTGAAGTAACATTTGAATTATTATTCATTGCCTGTCCAACTACAGTATCATTAGCTACTTTCTTTATCTTTGAAGCCTCAATTTTTGAGATATTTCTATCTATCATCATTCTTAGAACTTCAATATTGTAGTTATCTAAACCAAGTTTTATTCTATTAGTTATCATAACTTCGACTATATTATTAGTTTCTTTTAATGATTTTATATTCTTAGGATAGATATCCCAGCAATAGTCAAATACTTTAATACAAAGATTAAGCTGTTCTACTATTATGGATAGCTTTACCTTATCCTCAAAGTTAGTATCCTTAAGTAGTTCTAATAATTTACGACTTCTTATAACTATTTGCTTGGTAACTTTAGCCGATATATATTTTCTTATATCTTGAATATCAATAATACTTCCATATAAATAATTTGCCGTTTCTATAGATGTAATTAAAGATATTGAATGTTCTATAAAGTCTTCAACAGAATCTTCATTAAAGTTTCCCTGAAACTCTTTAATCATCTCACTAGCTTGCTCCATGGCAGTTTTAGTAAGATTATTTTGAGCAACTTTAATAAGTATAGAAATATCAGGTCCTTGAGCTTCCATTATTACATTTTGCATTTTTTTAAAGTCCTCTAATAACTTCTTGCTCTTATCCAGGTATTCCTTAGTTACATCATTATTAGTAGTTACTGCAACAAGTTCAGAACTACTTTCTATATTCCCATTTATACCATTATTCTCTTTCATAGTCGCTACACACCCCATAAATAAACGATTATTCCCAAACTCCTACTACAATTATAACCCATCTAGAATTAATTTCCAATTGTTTTTCGAAATAATTATATCTTATTATTATTCTTATATTCCTCAATTCTTTGGGCTAAATCCTCTAAATACTCGTATCTTTCATATTTATATAGAAGTTCTTCTTCTAATTTCTCCTTTTCTGTCATAAGCTCTTGTAGCTTTGAGTAACTTGCTGAATTTTCTTGCATTAATTTATCTACATTTGCTATTTCATTTTCTAGGTTTTCTATTACAGAAGAAATTTCTTCATATTCTTTCTGTTCCTTAAAACTAAATTTTGGTCTTGAATCTCTTTCTCTTACTCTTTGAGCATTTTCTTTTTTTTCTTTTTTAACTTCTGTTTCCTTATTAGCCTTCTTTAATTCGACTTTAATACTATAATCACTGTAGTTACCATTATAAGTCACAATCTCACCATTTCCTTCATATGCAAATATCTTATTACACACTCTATCTAAGAAGTATCTATCATGGGAAACAACTACTACTACACCAATATAGCTATCTAAAAAGTCTTCTAATATGTTAAGTGTATTAATATCAAGATCATTTGTAGGTTCATCCAGTAGAAGAACATTTGGAGCTTCCATTAAAACTCTTAAAAGATGAAGTCTTCTTCTTTCTCCACCAGATAACTTTTCTATTTTTGTATATTGCATAGTTCCATCAAATAGGAATCTTTCACACATTGTAGATGCAGTTATTTTTGTTCCATCTGCTACAGGGATATACTCTCCCCCTTCTTTAACATAATCTATTACTCTTAAATTAGAGTCCATATGAGAGTCATCCTGAGAAAAGCATCCTATCTTTACTGTTTCTCCAACTTCTATTTCTCCACTATCAGGCTTTATAGCTCCCTTAAGCATATTAATTAGCGTTGTTTTTCCAGCTCCGTTATTACCTATAATACCTATCCTATCCTCCTTAGTGAAGATATAGCTAAAATCATGTATTAATTCTTTATTATCAAAACCTTTATTTATATGGTTAATTTCAATTATCTTCTTACCTAATCTAGTTCCTATAAAAGACATTTCTACATCTGTTTCTCTTTTTACATATTCCTGATTAACTAAGTCATCAAACCTTTGTAATCTTGCTTTTTGTTTTGTAGTTCTAGCCTTAGCACCTCTTTTTACCCATTTTAACTCTTTTTTAATTAGAGATTGTCTCTTTTCTTCTTGAGCCTCTTCTATTTCAATTCTTTCCATCTTTTTCTCTAGGAAAGCAGTATAGTTGCCTTCATATGTATATAGATTTCCTCCATCAAGCTCTACTATCCTATTACTTACTCTATCAAGGAAGTATCTATCATGAGTAATCATAATTAATGCACCCTTTCTAGAATTTAAATATTCTTCTAGCCACTCTATAGAATCTGAATCTAAATGGTTTGTAGGCTCATCTAATACCAACAAATCACAAGGAGTAATAAGAGCAGAAGCAAGAGCAACTCTCTTCTTTTGTCCTCCAGATAGATTTTTTATCTTTTCTTCATATTTAGTTATTCCAAGTTTATTTAATATGCTTTTAGCTTCACTTTCAAGCTCCCATAGATTTAATCCATCAATTTCACCTTGAAGCTTTATTAGCCTTTCATTAAGCTCATCAAAATTAGAAGGTGAAGAATTTAGACTTTCAAGAGTTTCTTCATAATCTCTTAAAAGCTTCATTTCTTTACTATCACCCTTAAAGATTTGCTCTAATACAGTTGCATCATCTTGAAAATCTTGACTTTGAGAAAGAAACTCTATCCTAACATTTTTCCCCTTTGTAACACTTCCATCAAAGAATTCCTCTTTTCCTGTTACTATTTTTAAAAGGGTTGACTTACCAGCACCATTTATACCTATAATACCTATTTTATCCCCGTCATTTATACCAAGTGAAACATTGTTTAATAATGTTTTTTCACTATAACTTTTGCTTATATTTTCTAGTGTAATTAAATTCATATATATTCTCCTCTTTATGTAACCTTTATATATTCATATACTAGCATAAGTTTCAAAAATAATGAAGAATTAAAAAGAAGCACTACTGTAATAGCAGTGCTTTCTACTTAATTAAATTCTATTTCCTTTGAAAATACATCTATATACTTATAATAAGGATCCTTTTCATATACCTTACCTAGATATTCCTTTGCTTCCTCATCCCTATCTGTATAATAGCATGCTTCTCCATAGTAGTAACAATACTCTAAGGCATCCCCCTTAATTTCATCTAGGTCAATTTTCACTTTACTTAGTGAATCATATGCAAGTTCATATTCCTCAGCTTCACATGCTGCATAGCCTAAAGCTGTTAATCTTTCATTTTCAAGATACTCATTACCTTCATATGTAATCATAGTTAAATACTTAATAGCTTCTTTATAGTTTTCAGTATGATAATAGCATCTTCCTAAAACATAGGTTAAGCTTGGATCTTTCACCTTATCTACTCCACCTCTTTTTAAATATGTTAAGGCGTTAGTATAGTCCTTTTCATCAAAATATAAGCACCCTAAAAAAAAGTATGCCTCTTTATTATCTTTTCTATAATATACAGCATTGTTTAAGGCATCCTTTGCCTTCTTTGCATCCCCTTTTGAGTATAAAGTTAAAGCATAGTTATAAAATAATGCTGAATTATTGTCAGGGTCATTCTTAAACTTAATTGTAAAGGCAACTCCAACTAATACTATTGCTATTCCAAGTCTCCAATCTAAGAAGAACGCACCTATACCTACTACAAAAAGATAAGTAGTCCATGTACCCTTTACCTTTTGTAATTTTAGCTTATATGTGTTACTTTCCAAAATTATATCCCCCAATCCCTTTTAAACTTACTATAAGTATACAGTAATATGAACTATTACTCAAATGCCGAAGAAAAAGTATTTCCTACTCTTTTAAATGCAATTTCTTTATAGGTTTTTTTATTATTAATATCTATAATAGTTTTATAAATATTTGGACATCCTTCCTCTCTCCAGCGCTTCATATATTTTGCATCAGCTTCAGTTCTATAATAATACTTTTCGTCATAATCATCAGAAAACTCCAAGAAAAAGTCTAATGAATCCTTATGTATTTCATACTCCTTAGAATCTAACTTATTTATAATTGGTAGAAAAAATCTTATTGGAACCTTATAGTTATACTCTCCCTTTAGAGATGTACCTTCCATTAAAGCTCTCTTAATAAATGACTTATCCTTTAAATCTTCTTCTGTAACCCTTAGTTTTAAAATTGGTTCATTTCTTTTATTCTTTTCTAATTTTATTTCTATCATTTGTGCCACCTTCTATTTAAAGTCATACTATGCATTTTACAAGAAAGTATATTATTTTACAAGATGAGTATCCTAAGATTATGAGGTGGGAATATGAATATTAGTACTGATTATAATAAAAATGTAAACTATTTAAAAGATGAAATAGGTTTTGGTAAGTCTTTTGATGTTTTATATAGAGAATTAAATCTTAAGGGAAGGCGTGTTAGCTTGTTCTTCTTAGATGGATTTGTTAAGGATGAATCACTTCAGTCCTTAATACAAAGCTTTTGTGTATATAAAGAAGATAATATAGCAAAAGCAAAAACTGCAGAAGAAATTATTACAACATGTATTAGTGCTATAGAAGTTTCAGAGGAAGAGGATTTTGGAAATATAATTAAAGCTCTCCTTTCTGGTCAAACTGCAATGTTTGTAGAAAATTTAGATAAGTGTATAATGATTGATCTTAGAACTTATCCTGCTAGAGGACCAGAAGAACCAGATAAGGAAAAGGTTTTACGGGGAGCTAGAGATGGTTTTGTTGAAACTATAGTATTTAATAGTGCACTAATAAGAAGAAGGATAAGAGATCCAAAACTAAGATTTGAGATGGTTTCTGTTGGAAGAGAATCTAAAACAGATGTAGCAATTGCCTTTATAGAAGATAGAACTAAACCAGAAGCATTAGAAACTGTAAAAAAACAATTAGCTGAAATTGAAGTTGATGCATTAACTTTAGGAGATCAGAGTTTAATAGAATGCATTAGTAAAAAGACTTGGTATAATCCACTTCCTAAAGTTAGGTATACAGAAAGACCTGATGTTACTGCAGCTCATATATTAGAAGGTAAGATTGCTCTTCTAGTTGATAACAATCCTTCAGCTATGCTTCTTCCTACTAGTGTATTTGATTTCTTAGAGGATGTTGATGATTATTATTCGCCTATATTAACAGGAAATTATTTAAGGTTTCTTAGAAATGCTATTTTACTTATGACTTTATTTATTACTCCAATATATTTATTAATTACAGAATATCCTGATACTTTACCAGAATATCATAGATTTTTACTTCCAACTGCCCCATACCATATACCGATATTTTGGCAATTCTTATTACTGGAATTTGCAATTGATGGGTTAAGGCTTGCATCATTAAACACTCCAAACTCTTTAGGCATGTCCTTATCTGTTGTTGGTGCGTTAATTTTAGGGGATTTTACAATAAAGACTGGATGGTTTTTACCTCAAACTATACTTTATATGGCAATAGTTGCTTTAGCTACATTTACTCAGCAATCTGTTGAACTAGGGTTTGCAATAAAGTTCTTTAGGATATTGCTATTAATATTAACTTCACTATTAGGATTAAAGGGACTTATTGGTGGATTTATACTTGGTATTATATTACTTGCCACAACTAGAACATTTACAGGTGAGCCATATCTTTATCCCCTTATACCTTTTAACGGAAGAGCGTTAATGCATTTATTGTTTAGAACTAGCATTAAAAGTAAGAAAAGAAAGATTTAAGATAATTAAGATAAAAGAGAGAAAAGAGATAAGAAGGATAATATTAACAAGGAAGAGTAGTTGCTTTTGAAATTTCTCTTCCTTGTTGGTTTATATGCCATAGGGGATTATATATTTTTTAAACTATAACTTCTCCTATTAATCTCATTAAGTTTAATAATTCTTCTGATTAATTGTTATTATAGGAAACACATACAATATCATTTAATCTTAGTTGGTTTGTAAAATTAAAAATAACTCAGCTCCCTGAGCTGAGTTATTACAAAATCTCTTTTAATCTATTAACTATTTTATATTAATTAATTTCTAATTCAACTGGACAGTGATCTGATCCAAAGATATCTGTATGAATCTTAGCACCGACTAATCTATCCTTTAATGATTCTGATGTTACAAAGTAGTCAATTCTCCATCCTGCATTCTTTTCTCTTGCCTTAAATCTATATGACCACCAAGAATATATTCCTTCTTGATTTGGATAGAAGAATCTAAATGTATCGATAAATCCTGAACTTAACAACTCAGTAAACTTATTTCTTTCTTCATCAGTAAATCCAGCATTTTTTCTATTAGTTTTAGGATTTTTTAAGTCGATTTCTTTATGCGCAACATTTAAGTCACCACAAACTATTACTGGTTTATTTTTTTCTAATGATTTTAAATATGCTCTAAATGCATCTTCCCAAGTCATTCTATACTCAAGTCTAGCTAATTCAGTTTGAGAATTAGGAGTATATACTGTAATTACATAATAATCAGGGAATTCTAGAGTTATAACTCTTCCTTCTTTATCATGCTCTTCTATGCCAATTCCATAAGCTACACTTAAAGGTTCTTCTTTAGTAAATATTGCAGTACCTGAATAACCTTTCTTTTCTGCATAGTTCCAATATTGATAATATCCATGTAAATCTAAATCTATTTGACCAGCTTGTAACTTAGTTTCTTGAAGACAGAATATATCTGCATCTAATTCATTAAATATATCTAGGAACCCTTTACCAACAACAGCTCTTAAACCGTTAACGTTCCATGAAATCATTTTTTTCATTTGTCTACCTCCATTAGTTTTATATTCTAAAAAGAGTATAACATAAAGATTGTTAATGGTTAATATTAAAAGTATTAATAGTCTTTTATAATATTTACTATTAAACTTAATTTCATCCTACAACCACAGATGATATTTTAAAATGAAATGCTTGTTCAGCTTTATAAAATATAAAACTCTAGCAGCTAACTCACAAATATTTTTTATAAATAAATATATAAAGATATAAAGATATAAAGATATAAAGATATAAAGATATATTTATGCTATTATATTTTCTCATATACATTAAGTGGATCCATTGTTCAATTTCCTAAAGCAAAACAAAAAAGAAACACCAGCAAAAAGCGGCGTTTCCTTGTTATTACTTTTAGTTTTTAAATGAATGTATTGGTGCAGGTATTCTTCCACCTCTTTTAATGAAGTCTTCTGAAGAATTAGAGTTTACCTTCATTACTGGAGCAGTGCCTAGAAGTCCTCCAAACTCAACCATATCTCCAACTTCACATCCTGGAGCAGGAATTATTCTAACAGCTGTTGTTTTATTATTAATAACACCAATGGCTGCTTCATCAGCTATCATAGCAGCTATTGTAGATGATGGAGTATCTCCTGGAACTGCAATCATATCTAATCCAACTGAACATACACATGTCATAGCTTCAAGCTTTTCTAGGTTTAGTGAACCATTAACAACTGCATCTATCATACCTGCATCTTCAGATACTGGTATGAAAGCACCGCTTAATCCACCAACATGACTACATGCCATAACTCCTCCCTTTTTAACTGCATCATTAAGCATTGCAAGGGCAGCTGTAGTACCATGAGTACCTACAGTTTCAAGTCCCATCTCTTCTAATATATGAGCAACAGAGTCACCAATAGCTGGAGTAGGTGCTAAAGAAAGATCAACTATTCCAAAAGGAACATTTAATCTCTTAGAAGCTTCCTGTGCTACTAGCTCTCCCATTCTTGTTATTTTAAATGCTGTTTTCTTAATTGTTTCTGCAAGTACATCAAAGGATTCTCCTCTAACCTTTTCAATTGCTCTTTGAACAACTCCAGGACCACTTACACCAACATTTATAACCTTATCTGCTTCTCCAATACCATGGAAAGCACCAGCCATAAATGGATTATCCTCAACTGCATTAGCAAATACAACTAATTTAGCACATCCAAATCCCTTAGTTTCCTTAGTAAGCTCTGCTGCTTCCTTTATTACATCTCCCATGTCCCTTACTGCATCCATATTGATACCACACTTTGATGAACCAACATTAACAGAAGAACACACCTTCTTTGTAAGGGCTAAAGCTTCTGGAATCGACTTAATTAAAATTCTATCACCTTTAGTATATCCCTTTTGAACAAGTGCAGAGAATCCACCTATAAAATCTATACCTAGAGTTTCTGCTGCTTTATCTAAAGTTTTTGCAAACTCAACATAGTTTTCCTCATCAGTAGCTCCTGCAATGATTGAAATAGGAGTAACTGAAACTCTTTTATTAACTATTGGAATGCCAAACTCTTCTTCTATTTGGTTTGCTACCTTTACTAAATCCTTGGCAGAAGAGACTATTTTGTTATATATCTTTTCCATAGCTTTATTCCCATCTGGATCAATACAGTCCAATAAAGATATACCCATAGTTATTGTTCTAATATCTAGTTTTTCCTCTTCTATCATCTTTATTGTTTCTAAAATATTTTGAGAATTAATATTTGTATTCATTATGTAGCCCCCTAATTATAGTGTATGCATTGAATTAAAGATCTCTTCTCTTTGTATCTTTACATCAACCTTTAGTTCTTCACCCTTTTTTAGAAGACTTTTTCTTACTTCATCAAAGGAAGCATTTGCATTAGATCCATCTAAAATCATTATCATTGTAAAATACCCATCCATTATTGTTTGAGTAACATTTAAAATATTCATATTACACTTTTGTAATTCACAGCTAATTCCTGCTATAATTCCTACCTGATCTTTACCTATTACTGTTAGTATTGATTTCATATAATCAGCTCCTAAATTCTATAATAATTCTTTTCTAAGTTCTGCAGGTGTCTTTGATGAAAGATATCCAAATGGGACATCAAATACTGTTAAAGCACCCTTCTTACCTTCTTTAGCCATCTTAGCTATGGCTCTAGCATATGCAACTAAAACACTTGAAGTAAATTCTGGATTACTTCCTAGGTCTAGTGAAAACTCAATTCTTTGCTTAGTTCCTTCTCCAGTTTCCCCTGTTCTTATAACAAATCCACCATGTGGCATACCTGAGTGTTCTCTTTTAAGCTCTTCTTCAGTTATAAAGTGAACAGTTGTATCATAATCAGAGAAGTAATTTGGCATATTCTTTATTTCTTCCTCAATTTTTGTTTTATCTGCTCCTTCTTCTGCAACAACAAAACATTCCCTTAAATGTTTTTCTCTAGTTGTAAGGTCTGGATTTTCGCCACTTCTTACCCTTTCTAGGGCAGCTTCTATTGGAATTGTATATTGTATTCCATTTTTAACGCCTTGGATTCTTCTAATTGCATCTGAATGGCCTTGACTTACACCTTTTCCCCAGAAGGTATAATCCTTACCATTAGGCAAAACAGCATTACCTAGAAGTCTATTTAATGAGAATAACCCTGGATCCCACCCTACAGATATTATGCTTAAATTCCCTGAAGCAGTACTAACTTCATTCATCTTCTCAAAATAAGATGGTATTTTAGCATGTGTATCAAAGCTATCTACAGTATTGAACATTTCGGCAACCATTGGTCCCTGTTCTACTAAATCTGTTGCAGAACCACCACAAAGTATCATTACATCAATCCTATCTTTAAAATCACCAATTTTAGAGATATGAACCATTAAATTATCATTTTCTGATACTTTACTAACTTCTCTTCTTGTAAAAATTGCTTCAAGTTCTATATCTTTATTCTGATTTATAGCCTTTCTAACACCCTTTCCTAGATTTCCATATCCAACTATTCCTACTCTTATTTTGTTCTCCATTTTAACAGCCCCTTTAAAAATTTGTTTATTTGTGCTTATTTTACCATAATTTAAGGTTATTATAAATCATTTGAAATATAAATTGTTGAATTTAATAAATATATAATTGTAAAGTTTTACAAACTAAAAAAGAGAAATTGAATGCTTTTCAACTTCTCTTTTATAAACATATACTTATTGGAACTACAATTATAGAAACGCCTTCACATTTTAATCTTGGCATTTTAGGCATTAATATACCATTGCTAGTTAATTGATCACAAAAAGGGCAACAGTTATTTAAAAAATGCTCATAATAATCATGTTGTGCAGTTTTTCTTAGAAGGCTTATGCATTTACCATTAGGCGCAACATTTATAACCTTACCATATACTGTACAAGGACAATCAACCTTATCATAAATATAGGAACTATTGTTCATAAAGAAATTATTATTAACATTAAGAACAACTGGAGTATCTCCACATTGTAATATTAAATCTTGAGTTGAATTTTTATTAAGAATTTCACTTAAATGACTAAGTAGATGATTCATATTTTTAAAATTCAGATTTCCATTAAGTCCCTTAGATATCATTTTATCAAGATTGTCACTGCCAAAACAATCAAAAATAGTTAATACAGAATCAAGATAAGAATTAATTGATTCCGAGGTTAAATTACCATGAATTTGTATGTAATCTCCTGGAAATACATCTCCTTCATTTATTGTTGTATCATAAAATGATTTTAATCTATTTGAAGATTTCAATTGAGTTATAAGCTCTCCATGAAGATTAAATGTGGTAAATACACGCTTTAACTCTTCTTCTCTTCTAACAAACTCTCTATTTTCAATTCCAGCATTATTAGTACGAGTGTTTTCGCAATGTTCTGCAGAAGTTATATTACTTCCTTTAAATCCTTCTCTTTCATCATTACTTGTTCTATCTTCATCAAAACAATGGTCTCTTAAATCAATTCCTGCTCTTCCTGATAGAGTTAAATCCTGAATAATTCTTGATGTTCTAATTTCTATATATCCGTTAAGTACGAATGAGGACATATTACGAACAAGGTCCTCATCTAAATACATTAAAAGTGCTAAGTCTAATAAATCATCCATTCATTCACGTCCTCAAAGGATTGTTTCATATTAGTCTATTAATATTAATATAATTTTATGCCATTCTTGTCCTTTTTAGAAACATATGGATTATCATTATAATAAAATCTATATAAGAAATCTTTTGCTTCTTCTGCATAATCTATTCCTATTCTCTTACTTTTTATTATATATCCCGTTTTTTCTTCTTCTACTTGAAATAGAGCTTTTAACTCATCATCAAGATCACAAATAAATAAATCCCCTTCAAATAATAATCTATTATTTAACCTTTTATCGATATTAAGAGCCATGCAAAGCTTTGAAGGTCCCGATGTTAAATTCAATTTTTGCTTTTTATCCAATTCACTAAAATTCTTTTTATATCTCATATTAGCTATGTAATCTAATCCTATTAAAGGCTCAATAGCACGTATTAATACACCTTGAGGTTCTCCTTCTCTCTCTGTTATTGCATTTAAGCAGTTATACATTCCATATATTCTGTAGACATAGGAAGTGCCTGCTCTTCCATACATAGGTAATACCCTTTCAGTCTTTCTACCACCATATACATGAGCTGCTTTATCATTAACTCCAGTATATGCTTCTGTTTCAACTATTTTTCCTCCTACTAATTGATCATTTATATTATGGATTAAATATTTTCCTAGTAAATCTACAGCGACATCTAAGGTTTTTCTTCCATAAAATTTTTCATTTAAAATAATCATAATGCCACCTCCACTAAGATATAGTATAACCTAAAGCATAAAAAGAAACTCAAGTTAAAACTCGAGTTTCTCTAATAATATCTATTTTTTTGTCATTCTTTTATACTTTCTTGCTTTCATCATTAAATCCATCATATCTTCTCCCATTTCCATAAGAAGATTTGCTTTTCTAGCAGCCTTTTTCATCATAGATTTCATATTTTTTTTAGCTTTCATAACTAAGACCTCCTACAAATTATTTTTGTAAATTTATTTACAATAATAGTTTGTACCAAAACCTTATATATAACCTATGATTTTAATGGATTTAAATTATAAAGTTAAATTAAAAAACAGAATATATCCATTTATAAAAAATAATATAATACTTGCAATTAAATAAATAAGCTTCTTAGATGCTTCTGTAGCTTCACTTTTTCGTAAAAAAGATAACAAAACCATTACTAATGGTATTATTAATACTCCTATATATTTACTAATAGAAGAATCTATTTCTCCTTGAGTGTTTATATGTATTCCCATTTCTTTAGGTAGAAAAAATAAAGCAACAATATTAATTAATAAAGTAAGACCTATTATTCCATAATTTATTTTCTTTTGTAGACTTTCATTTAATAAAAAGTTCATTATAAACACCTCCCTTATTTGATACTATTATTCTACTACAACTATAACAGAATGTAAATGATTTATATAGTTTTATAAAGTATTAATTACCTTATACAATTTGTTTTATAGGTTCGAAAAAGGTATAATAATATTATTACGTTTACGATAGGGTGAGAAAGATATGGTTAAAAGAGTACAAATGAGTAAAAAATTAGCTAAGGAGATTACTTCTTGGAAATATGAAGATGAATGTAGTATTTATAATCTTCCTAGTTGGGAACAGATGAAAATTAATAACTATGCATTATGTGATGATACTTTAAGAAAAGAGCTTTATAATGCATATCTAAATTCTAATGACGAATTGATTGGATTTACAAGAATAGATAATTTTCCTACAGATATTGTAATAGGAATTGGTGTTAAACCAAACAAATGTGGTAAAGGCATAGGAGAAGAAATACTCAAGATGACAATAGATATGTGTAAAATGAAATATGGAGATAAGCCTATTAAACTTCAAGTAGCTACTTGGAATCAAAGAGCTATAAATTGTTATAGAAACGTTGGATTTACTTCTATAAAGACATATATGGATGAAGATTTAGAACTTATTGAAATGGAATATCTTTAATAATATAAGTAAGAAAGAAATACTATTAATACTAGTATTTCTTTCTTATATATTATTTACAAATATCCACCCATTTTAAGGCATTAGATAGTTTAAATAACTCATCTAAAGTAAGCTCTATAGCAGAATTACTACTGCCACAAGCAGGGAAGACTGTTTGGAATCTCTCCATTGATTTATCACAATATATCTGAACTTTATCTAAATCTATAACAAAGGGACATACTCCGCCGACTCTATGTCCTGTAAATTCATATACCTCATCAGGACTTAGCATCTTTGCCTTAATTCCAAATTCATTTTTAAATTTTCTATTATCTACTTTCCTATCACCAGCAGTTACTACCATAATACACTTTTCATTATTTTTAAAAGTTAAAGACTTTGCAATTCTAGCAGGCTCAACATCTAAAGCTTCAGCAGCAAGTTCTACGGTAGCACTTGAGGTATCAAACTCTCTTATATATTTATCTTTTCCATAACCTTTAAGAAAATCTCTTACCTTTTCTATAGTCATATAAATCAACTCCTCTCTTATATGTAATAATATTAAATAATAACCCTAGGTCTATCTAATGTCAATAAATTCAAATCAAGTGAATATACATAAAATAAAGGAAACACTTTTAACAAAGTGTTCCCTTTTTACCTTTATAAACAATTTTTTCGAACTTATTTTTAACTATTTTTTTACAATTAACTTTACATAATATTTGTTGTGTTATTTTTAGAACATTCTAAAGCTCTTCCTGAAACTACAATAAATCCATCCCCTATCTTTACGCATAGTCGTGAATGATAGTCTAGGTACTCTTTATCTATTTTATATGCAACTACAAGAATTATTAAACTTTGATAAAATATAAGCTAAAGATGAGTTTTCTAAAATAAACTCCTCTTTAGCTTATATTTTACCACTTAATACTACTATCTAATTTTAATCACATTGGCTTTCCTTAAACCCTAAAAGATTAAGTATATCCTTTGCTACATTTCTTTCCTTTCCTTCATATGGATAAGAATGAATATGTATTGCAGGATTAAAGTTTAGTTCAATAATTCCATAATTAGATCTTTCATCGGTATAATCTTCTATTACCATATCTACACCACAAATTTTTGCTCCTATAGACTTTGCGGACTTTATTGCTATTTCCTTAAATCTATTTGGAATTACATCTGTGAAATCTATACTATCTCCACCAGTACTTATATTAGAATTTTCTCTTAAAAATACCTCTTCACCTTCTTTTAAAACAGTATATATATCTCTATTGTGGTTTTTAAGATATAGAAGTACAGAGGTATCAATTTCTATTTTTTCAAGTGGAGTTTTATATCCCTTTCCTCTTAAAGAGTCCTTATTTTTTATCTCTATAAGTTCCTCAATTGTATGTTTTCCATCACCCTTAACATTAGCTGGGACTCTATGAAGAATACCTGAAACCTTATCTCCAATTACTAAAAATCTAAATTCCTTTCCTTTAATAAATTCTTCTATAAGAACTGTATTGTCCTTTGAGAAGGCAAAATCTAAGGCTTTAGTTAACTCTTCCTTGCCTCCTCCATCAGGAAATATTGATATTCCAAGACCAAAGTTTGTTGATTTTGGTTTAATTACAACTGGAAGGTTTACATACTTCTCTATTCTTCTAATACTTTCATCAATGCTTGTAAATTCTTCTCCCTTTGGAACTCTTACATCTTTTTTATCTAGAATTTTCTTTGTCACAACCTTATTATTCATAGCTAGTACTGTTGCATAATTATCTACGGAGGTTTTAGTAGCTTGTTTTATGTATTCAAGCTTCCCATTCTTTTCCAAGGATATGAAATTATCTTCTCTATCTAATACTTCAAATTTAATACCTCTTTTAATTGCTTCCTTCATTAATATTTGAGTAGAAAGCTCCATATCTTCGAAGCCCTTTAAATTAAATCTTTTAGTATAAGCTTCTTTCTTATACTTTTTAGATAAATCTAAGTGAGAATCAATATATCCTTTTTCTTTAACTAATTCAATAAATCTATAGGTGTTTGTCTTTTTATAATCCTTTATTTTCTCAATTTGAGCATCAATTAACTCACCCTTACCTAAATTAAGAATATGATTAATATCTCTAATTTCATTTAATATCTCTAATCCCCATTCAACCTTAGAAATTTTTTCACCATCACGTATTAGTTCTATATCTAAGCCACCATTTCTAGCTATATTCTTTTGATTCTCAAGGCCATCTATTTGCCAATCCTTATAATTACTTTCTTCTTTAAATAAAAGATAAAGATTGAATAATTCTAAAAACTCTAAATCCTCTAAGGAAATACCACCCTTACTAAAAGGATTAATATCGATACTTCTGTATTCAAGATATTGTATACCTTCATCTAATAAAGACTCAAGTATTTTATTTGGATTCTTCCCCTTAGGTCTAACTGAACTGTAGAATTCTTTAGGGCTTTGAATTAAACCATCATTAATAAACCTCTTTAAACTATTTACATACTCTCTTGTTGAAGTATAATCTGCAAATAAAGTTACTCTATTACCATATCCACAATCACTATTTCTATAAGAAACTATACCTTCACAGGAATATGCACCTTGTGAAATATTATCTAATTTCTTTAAACATTCTCCCTTATAGCTAGAGTGAACTACTCCTGTGCTGCCTAAAAGATAAATAAGAAGCCACCTATATCTTAAGTAATTTCTTACTATTTTTAGATAAAGGTTATCTTTAAAAGTTTTAAAATCTTCCTTTTTAGATGAATTTTCATAAAGTTTATTTAACACATCATCATCTAATGAAAAATTATAGTGAATTCCTGAAATTAATTGAATTTTTCCACCATACTTTCTTAATAGTTCTTCCCTGTATGCTCTAGCCTCTTCACCCTGCTTACATTTACAAAAAGTTGCTATAGGAATCTCCCTATCATCTGGGATTATACAAGGCATAGATTCTGGCCAAATATATTCATCTCCTATTTCAAGGGCAACTATATCATAAAGAGCATTTAAAAAATCATATACCTCTTTTGACGTATTAAACACTGGGGTTATAAGCTCTAATTGACTTTCTGAAAAATCAGTTGTAATGTATGGATTCATAATTTTATTTCCAAACACCTTTGGGTGCTTATTTCTCGATAATTCTCCTTTTACACCAACTCTAAGACCTTCTCTTTCAACTCCAAAGTTTCCTCTTAAGATTTCATCTGAAGTGAAAAGAGCTTTAAATGTATTTAGCATTTGTATACTCCTTCCTAACTGTAACTATATATAATAAATAAGCTGTTATTCCTTTTAAAACACTTGATAGTGCAATACTTAACCATATACCATTAACACCAATAATTCTTATAAATATTAGTGCCATTGGTATCCTTAAAACTGTAAATATTATGCTTATTATAGCTGGTATCTTAGGCTTACCAACTCCTGTAAACAAACCATTTGACACCATTTCAATAGTGCTAAATAGCTGAGATAAGCCAACTATCTGTAGATAACCACATGCAATACTTGCAGTATTGTCCTCCTTAATAAATAAACTAACTAGAGAACCTGGGATAAATATAAAAATTAATGCCATAAACAAGGAATATATTAATCCTATTCTTAATGAACTATTATATCCATCTAAGATTCTTTTATATTTTTTTGCACCAAAATTCTGACCTGCAAAACTTGAAATGGCACCATTTAATCCGCCTATAACCATGAAGGTAATGGATTCTATTTGAAGTCCAATCTTCTGTGCTGCTATAGCATCTGAACCAAAGTTACTTATTATCTTCGCAAGAGAAATATTTACAAGAGTGAAAAGCACTCTTTGAAAGGACATAGGAAAACCAAGCTTTATTATCTCTATTATCTTTTGTAAACTATATTTTATTTTAAAATCATAATATAACATTTTATTTGATTTTATGTTATAAAGTACAAACATTAATACATTTGATATTAAGGTTGCAATAGCTGCTCCCTTTACACCAAAACCAAAAGTATATATTAAAATTGGATCTAAAATAATGTTTGTTAGAACTCCAACAGCGTTAATTTTAAGTGCAATTTTATTATTACCATAACTAGATAATATTCTAGTATACAGCAAATTGAAAAATGCAAAGAAAAGCATTGGTGCACTAAGTGCTAAATATATATATCCATCTCTTTCAACCCTTAGATTTCCTAAATCTAAAAAAGATATTAACTCCTTACCAAGCAAGACTAAAAGCAAGGAATATATTAATCCAATTATAAAATTTAGTATAAGTCCAGAATTAATATATCCTTTAGTTTTAATTTCATCGCTATTCCCTATTGAATGAGCAACTTTAATCCCTGTACCAATAACAACAATAGCATTTATAGAATATCCAAGACCTATAAAAAAGCTTGAAGATCCAACACTTGCCACTGCATCACTTCCTAGCCTTCCAACAAAAAGCATATCTACAAGATTATAAGTAAACTGTAGAAGAGAACTACCCATAATAGGTATTGCTGTAGCTAATAGGACTTTTGTTACCTTCCCCTTAGTTAAATCTATTTTTTGCATACACACTCCTTTTTATTTCTTTAAAGACCTAAAAAAACTTTCTAATTCAATGATTGTTTTCTCGTTTAATGAATAATGCATCCAAGAGCCATTCTTTGTGCAATTAATAAGGCCAACATCTTTTAATATTTTCATATGGTAAGAAAGAGTTGGTTGAGTTATGTTAAACTTTTTTAATATATGGCATGCACACAACTCCTTATCTTTAATCATTTCTAATATTTCAAGACGAGTTGAATCACTTAAGGCCTTAAAAATTAAAGCATATTCCCCATAAATATTATTCACTATATCCCTCCTATACTTAAAAAGAAAAACATATAGAAAATCATCTATATGTTTTATATTTTATTCTACATATAGATAAATGTCTATATGTTTATACTATTATTCATTATATTTTAAAATTCTGCCTTATTTCTCTTATCCTTATTATCTTTATTATCTTTTTCCCCCGTACCTACTTACCTTTCCTACTCTTCTTACCTCGTACCTACTTATATGCTTTCACAAGGGCTTTCTTTAGCACCTTAAGATTTCTCTTATATGGAGTAACTGGAATTATCTTTTTGTTCTTAACACCAAATAATTTATAAACAGCAATTCTTGCAGCTCTTACAGAATACTCCTCTGTAAAAACCATATCTTCAGGGATTTCTACAAATTGACTAATCATAGCAAAATTTGTTGAGCCTTTAGGTACAACCCTTGGTCTGTCACTCATCTTTCTTGGTTGGAATTGCGCATCTATATATGGCATCATACAAGGAATTACATTAACTACTGTTTCCATTATTTCATCTATTTTATTCTCAAAATGTAAATGATGAAGAAGCTCTGTTAATATTTCTTTTCCAGTACAATCTCTCATCTTTTTCTTTACATAGTCACCTTCTACATCAGTAAATAAGCCATATCCCCAGAAAATTGTGGTATCTAGTGGCTGATTTTTAAAATGAGGTTGAGCTGCAACAACTATGCTCATTAACCAGTTTGAATCTTTAAAAGTCATTAATGCACCACTACCAGGCACATTACCTGAAAATTGTTCTATCATTTTTAAAAGCTTATTGCCTCTCATAGTTACAGTAAAGCTCTCCCAGTTAGTTTCCTCTGGATAATCAAAAAATGGCGAAGGATTTCCAAGGCCTTTTTTCTTTTTAGCTATGTTTTTCCATAGTTCACCTGACATTGGATTATCAGGTTTATATAAAGCTGGAGTATTAAAGTCACCTAAGGTAGCATTATCTGTCATAGAACCATTTGTTACAATGCATACATCTCCTGGATTTAACTGAATTTTACTCTTTCCATTTTCAGTTTCTACGTACATTGCAGTAACAGTAATACCCTTGCCTTCTTTAAAATATAAATCATAGACTCTTGCATTAATTGAAAAATCCACTCCATTTTTAGCTAAATAGTCTTTTATAGGTACAATCAGAGACTCGTATTGATTATATGGTGTACGAGTTACCCCTTCTAGAGTTTCTATTCTTGAAAACTCAAATATCATTCTCTCCATATATCTCTTAAATTCAAATAAACTAGACCACTTTTGGAATGCAAAGGTAGTCTGCCACATATACCAAAAGTTTGTTGTAAAGAAATGAGGAGAGTCATTAAACCAATCCTCTATAGTTAAATCATCTAAGACATTTTCTGGTGTAATCATAAGCTTACCAAGTAATAATCTATCCTTCGTGCTAAATCCCATTGAAGTAACATCTATTATATTACCCTCTTTATCAACAAGTCTAGCTTGAGCATTAGTTGGATGAAGATGATCAAAATTAAGTACTTCCTCAGTTACACTTTTATCTGGAAATTCTAAGGATGGAATATTAGAAAATAGTTCCCAGAAGTTTTCATAAGTTTCTTCATTTAACATTCTACCACCACGTGCTATAAAGCCATTTCTTACATCTCCAGCTCCATCATTACTTCCACCTAAAATATGCATCCCTTCTAGTATATGAATATTTTTACCTGGCATGTTGCAGTCTCTTATTAAATAGGCAGCACCAGCTAAGGATGCTAGCCCTCCACCTACAAAATAAACTTCTTTTCCATAATGATTCTTGTAATCTTTTATACTACACATTGAAGATTTCTCTCCAAATTTCTTAGCTATATAATATGCGAAAACTGTGGCACCAGCTAAACTACCAAAAACAACTAAAGGATTTATATCATTATTCTTCTTTTTCATGGAAACTTTCTCACCCTTTCATAAGTATTTCCATAATATGTTGCCCAGTTTTTTCTATTAAATACATCACTTAAACTTAAATGAATCATATAATAATTTAAAATAATATAGGAGTTTTTCTTATGAAACATAGAGAATGGTTCTTATGTCTATGAGAGGCGAAAAAGAAAAAACATCATTTACTTTAGAAGAAGCAGAAAAAATTGCACAAAAACTTCATATTGATTTTTCAAAGGAAAAATTTACTTTAAATGACTTTTTTAAAGGGATAAATGTTGAGTTAGAACATGGAACAAGATTTCCTAATACAAATGTAACTAATAATGATCCAGTTTTAACAGGTAAAATTGCATTAGCTCATTTATATGAGTTTCCTGATTATTATGTAAGACTGCAAAAGTTAGAATATGAGGCAAAGGCTTATTGGAGTAAAAAATAAGCATAAAAAGGTTGTACCATTTTTTAATATTGGTACAACCTTTTTAATATTAACCTAAAGTTTCAACTATAGTTTTTATTGATTGGTTAAACTCTTCTGTAGAAGAGTTCTTGAATATTACTAAATCATCAATATCAGGTCTTGTAAAGTTACATCCTGCAATGTATTCATCCCAATTTGCAAGCTTCCAAGTATCTCTGCTTGAATTTCTTTCAATCATTCTTTGGTGACAAACTTCCTTGTCAGTTTCAACCCAAACTATTACTAGTTTAGCATCTTTTTTTGCAAGCATGTCTCTTAAATTTTGAATATATTCAGCATCTCTTACTTCTCTTGTAAAAGGTGCATTAATTAAAACTGTATCGTTATACTCTAATGCTTCTAATGCAAAGTCTATAGTAACTTCATATTCATAATTTCTGATATGTTCTTCAAAAAAGTCTGAACTTCTATTAATTTCTTCATTAGCTACTCTAAATATTTGCTTAGATAAAGGTATTACTGTATCCTTATCTAAATAAACAATGTTATGTAGTGCCTTTGCTATTTCTCTTGATACAAATGTTTTTCCACATGCTGGTGGAGATGTTACTAAGATTAATTTTTTCATTTGAATTTTCACCTCTAGTATATTTTAAATTGTATTAATTTTTGCGCTCACGTATTGAATTATAGCATTTTTTGTAGAATCCTACAATAATAGCTTACAAAATAACTTGTTAAATATTATTAAACTCTATTTAATATATATTTTTACAAATGGTTACCTTATATTAAAAGGAGGTATTGTTATGTCTAAAATGAAAAAAATAAAAGATTTAGCTAATGTTCAAATGGAATCTTCTACTAAATACGCAAAATCATCAAGAGAACCCAATGATGGCTATTTCATTGAAAAGGATCCTAGAGATACTTTTTCTTCAGAAGGAACTGTAAGATATGGTGAAGAAACTGATGTAGATGATATATAAAATTACCTAATATAATTTTATTTCTATAGAGAATACTAATAAGGTAAGTAGTTATTAAAGGAGGTTTTTTAATGAATAAACTTGAATTTGCTAAAGTAAATGAATTAGGTATTGTTAAAGATAATGAAGAATTTAAAGCTAGTTTAAATGGTCAATTTACTGGTGAGACTGCAGAGGTTGGGCTATATCTAGCAATGGCAAGAGTAGCACAAAGACAAGGATATGCTGAAGTTGCTGAAGTATTAAAAGTTATTGCATGGGAAGAAGCAGAACATGCTGCTCAATATGCTGAACTTATGGGGAAGGTTTCTGATTCCACTGAAAAGAACATATCTCAAATGATAAATGGTGAAGTTGGATCAAATAAATATAAGGCAGATTTAGCAGAAAAAGCAAAGAATGCAGGACTTGAAGAGTTATATACATTTATTGACCATGCTGCGAGAGATGAAGCAAGACATGCATCTATGTTAAATGGATTATTAAAAAGATTATAAAAAGTTAGAATGCCTAATTTAGGCATTCTAACTTTTTTAATATTAATAAATTCTCTTCTTTTACTTTTTCGTTCTTCTCTTCATATTCTAATGCTTCTTTATCAATTTGCTCCATTATTTCTTTAGATAATTGTCTTTCGGCAAATTTATAAATCACATTATCTTCTTTTGTCTTATGTCTTTCTAATAAATCTGAATATCCTATAGCATTTGCAATAACATCTAACTTAGCCTCTTCATCACCTGACTTTACCTTTACTAAAGCCTCTTCAAGAGAATTAACATATAACCTTCCTAAGTCATGCTCCACAAGCATTCCATTCTTAATAGTCTTTTCTCCTAAAGCTCCTAAATGTTCAACCATTCTATTAAAGAGTATTATTTCTTCCTTATTGTGATGATGTCCATCTGCATAATTTCTTATAAATCCTATAATCATATTAAAATGCTCATAATTTATATCATCACCCTTTAAAATACCCATGCACTCTTTTCTTATTACCTTTAGCATTCTACATATGTTTTCATGCTCTTCCATCATAATTTCTATTGCTGTCATTTTATCCTCTCCTTTTGATTTCCATAGTATCATCCTCATTATGAATATATTTAAAATTAGAGTTTATTTCACTCACAAAATTTTCGATCCATTTCTCTCTTAATGAATAAAACACGCCGACATCCAATCCAACTTTATCAAAAATATCCTTATGAACACACACTCTTCTTTTCCATACCACCTTATTTTCAGAGTTTTCTACAATTTCATTTACTCTATCACAAGGCATTCCATCAAGAATATAGTTATTCATTTCAGTGAAAATTTCTCTAGCATCATTTATAGAAGTATTAGCTTTCACTTCATTTCCAGCCTTTTTCCCTTGTGTTTCATATATTTTTTCAATTGAACTTAAATATCCTTTATTTACTAAATACTTTGTAATATAGGCATTTCTTCCTTCAGCTATTATAATTCTTTCCTGTAACCATCCATGAATATTACTTGTATCTATTATATCTTCTAAAGGTTTATCAGGAGTTCTTTCACCACAAATTTTGTCTAATTCTTCTACATTAAATGTAGAATCAAGTCTTAAAAGCTCATCGTCTATTCCCTCAAACCACTTAATCTTATTAAATAACCAATAATGTATTTTTCCTAAAAATAAACTCATATCCTTTTCTCCTCCGTTTTTGTTTTTATTATAAATAATACTACTATAAGTGTCTGTAACAAAAGTTACAATAATACATTCTTTTTTATTGTGATTGAATGTACAAGCTATTATAATAAAATTATAAACTAGAAGGTGAGGTAACTAAGGTGACAAATATTTTAAAAATTGCGGGATTGATTTTACTAGGGCTTATAGCACTTAAAATTATAGGTATTGTTTTAGGCGCACTTATAGGAACAGTGGCTACTGTAATAAAAATAGTTTTATACTTAGGCGTTGGTGCTTTCGTATTCTATGGAATTAAAAAGCTAGTTGATGAAAAATAAAAAACTTTGCTAAACTTGCAAAGTTTTTATTTTTTAATGACTTAACTATTTTTTGATACATCCACTATAACTCTTGATGTATGTTTATCTATATGTACCTTACACTTATCATTAGGTAAAAAATACTTAGGGTCCTTATCATATCTATCACTTTCAATTGTATATGTTTCACAAGTATATGGATTAGAATATTTAACTAATAGTATATAACTAACTGTAGCATCTACCACATTAAGCTGACTCTTAAACTCACCTAATATATCCTTTTTTACTATTCTACTCCCTATAATTTTCCCCTCTACATAAGGCATAGTAAGCATATACTTTCTCCAAGACCTCATCCTTCTTATATGAAGGTTGTTCTTAATTCCTATTATTAAACAAATAATTGCTGAAACAAAAGTAATAAGTATGAATGTAGCAGGTGAATCACCATCCAAATCTGATTTAGAAAATGTGCTAACTATAGTCATAAAAATAGACATTACTAATAGTAAAATCCCTCCTGTTATCATGCCTCCAAATGAATATTTGTAATCTAGTGGTGTAGTACTTTTTTTCATTGCCCCTCACCCCAATTTGTTATACTTTATATTTTCTTCTCCTCCACCAACTCTTCAATAAATCTTCTATGACTTTTAACCATATATTTAGGTAAATCATCAAGAGGAAAGAATTTTAATTCAGTTCCTTCTTCATTATCTACTTGTAACTCTCCTTCATAATCCCTTGTAACATAAACTGCATTAACAAGATAAAACTCATCTTCATTTGGAAGTTTCATATAAAAATCTTCTCCAGAATATACATTAACTAACTTTAAATTAGAAACCTTTAATCCTGTCTCTTCAAAAACTTCTCTTATTCCTGTTTCCTCTATAGTTTCTCCCATGTCCATTATTCCCCCTGGAAGCCCCCAATTCTTTTGGGGATATGTTCTTTTTTGTAGTAAAACCCTATTTTCTTCATCAAGAACTATTACAGAAGTACCGTTTAATATTACAGGCTTATGTCCAATATATTCTCTTAAGTATTTAACATAATTCATTACTTATCACATCCTAAGTTTTCGAAATTATAAATTAATAATGGTATTTCCATCTCATCTTTTGTAAGTCCACCATGGGATCCCTTTAAGGATATCTCGTACTTGCCCTTCTCAAACCACCATACTCCATATCCATCATAAGGGATAATAACAATATTCCCCATCCTACTTAAGAATGTTTCTGATGGATTTATAAATACTCCTTTATCTATTAAGTCCTTAACTAAATATATTTCCCCTTTATCTTTAAACTTTTCCTTTAACAACTCATATACATATATTTCAAATTCCTTCTTTATATAAAGGAACATATCTCTATTATACCCAACAGGAACAATACTTTTTCCTTTAGAATCCTTAAGCATATATTCGTCTATGTTAGGGATTAATTCATTTAAATAAATTCTATCTTTAATCTCCATTTGTCCATGATCAGCTGATAAAATAAAAATCCCTTCATTTACACCTTTATCTAAGACATTATTATAAAAATTATCTAAAGCTTTAATAAAATTATTTATCTCAAAATACGCCTTATAAGAACTCATGCCATACTCATGACCAATTGAATCTATTTGGGGATAATAAATATAATAAAAGTTTTTACCCTTATCCTTTTTAATCCCTTGAAGAAGTATATCAAACATCTCTTCTACTGAATCATAGCCTTTTACCTTTCCATCCTTAAAAAGCTCCCTAGAATAATAGCTATTATTAATATAATTTGGTGTAATAATTGTGCTACATACCCCATTTTCTTTAAGCTCTTTAAAAAGGTTATCCTTTGGCAAAATTTCTTCTTTACCCTCATAGTCAAATAGAAATGGTGTAAAAACCTCATTTATCTTAGAATCATATGTAAACCATTCAAAAAATCCATGCGTAGAAACATCCTTACCTGTAATTACTGATGTTACATGAGCAGTAGTAGTTGAAGGAAACTGGGATGTTATCTTTTCTTCTATTCCTCTTTTCCTTATTTCCTTAAAGAACTTAGAGTCCTCTCTTACACTCTTATAAAACTTCCATCCAAAGGCATCAACTAAAATAAAAACAACCTTTTCCTTATTTAAAAGTATTTTTTTTATCTTCTTATTTTCTAAAGTTATCCCATCATTAATACCAAAATTATGTTTAATTGAATTAATTATATTTATGAAGTTTTTCCCATTATACTCTGGGAAAATAAAGTCATTAGTCATACTTAAATACCTCCTTTCAACACTCTATAATCTACAGCTCTATAGTTGTTCCTGCAGATAGATAATTAATCTTATCTTTTAGTGTTTCTTTTAAGATTTTAAAAGCATTTGTTCCAGTACAATGGCATGTATAATACTTAGTTTTTCTCTTATTAAGTTCAAAACCTATTGAGGTTATTAATTCATTATCTTCATACTTTTTAGATACTGGATTAAAAAGGTGGAACCCTCCAATAACATAATCAAAAGATTCATTGCAGATATTTTCTCCAACACTAAGAATATTAGTTATACCCTTATGGGCACATCCTGCTACTAATATATTTTTACCATCATCATTTATAATTAAATTCTGCTCATGATTAAAAGTATCTTTTACATACTCCTTATTAATCTTCATAAACAAAGAATCATTAGATTTAGATATTAGATCTTTTTTAGGTACATCTGCAAATAATATTAGATTATCATTAATTTTATAATTATTACTACATAGAATTATTCTATCATTTGATTCAAATGACTTATCCAATCCAACATAATGTTTAAACCCTAAAACCTTTGTATAATAAGGCATAAAGGATGATTTATTTATATATACTTTCCCTTTTTTATTGTTTTCTAAAAAATATTTTATACCTCCACCATGATCCTTGTGCCCATGAGATATAACCACCATGTCTATATCTTCTATGTTTACACCTAACTTTTTAGCATTCTCTAAAAACAAATGGTTTGGTCCTAAATCAAAAAGTATCTTATTAGTTGTAGTTTCTATATACAAAGATAATCCATGTTTACTTTTATACTCATTAGATATACTCTTATTATCAATTAAAGATTTTATAATCATACTTCCCCCAAAATTTACATATTACTAATGTATTAAGTATATAATTTTTTTGATAATAAGTCAGTATTTTTATAATTAAAAAAGAGAAATTGCAAGCAATTTCTCCTCATAATCCCTAGTATCTATTTTACTTCTTTTAACACAGCTTCAGCTACATTCATAGCTACGCCTTCTTTAAATGGCTTTGGAATAATATTTTCTTCATTTAACTCATCATCAGAAATCTCATTTGCAATTGCGTAAGCTGCTGCAAGCTTCATTTCAGTAGTAATCTTCTTAGCTCCTGCGTCCAAAGCTCCTCTAAAAATTCCAGGGAAAGCAAGGACGTTATTAATTTGATTAGGATAATCACTTCTTCCTGTACCTACTATTCTTGCTCCAGCTTCTTTTGCATCATTTGGATTTATTTCAGGTTCAGGATTAGCCATTGCAAAAACTATAGCGTCCTTATTCATAGATTTAATCATATCCTTTGAAACAATATTTCCCACAGAAACTCCAATAAATACATCTGTCCCCTTAATTACATCACATAATTTACCCTGTTCTTTATTAGGATTAGTAATATGGGCTATTTCTTCTATTGAAGAGTTTTCATATTCCATGCCACTATAAATTGCTCCATTTATATTACACATAACAAGATTTTTTACACCAGAATGTAATAAAAGCTTTCCTATAGCAATTCCAGCTGACCCAGAACCATTAATTACAACCTTTAAATCTTCTAATTTCTTGTTAACTATTTTTAGAGAATTTATAAGTCCAGCTAAAACAACTATAGCTGTTCCATGTTGATCATCATGAAATACTGGAATATCTAACTCCTCAATTAATCTTTTTTCAACTTCAAAACATCTTGGTGCAGATATATCTTCTAGATTAATTCCACCAAAGGAAGGTGCTATTCTTTTAACTGTTTCTACTATTTCATTAGGATCCTTTGTATCCAGTACTATTGGTACTGCATCTACATCTCCAAACTCTTTAAATAGTACGCACTTACCTTCCATAACTGGTAAGCTTGCTAAAGGACCAATATCACCTAGTCCTAATACTGCTGTACCATCTGATATAACTGCAACTGTATTCCATTTTCTTGTATAGATATTGGCCTTAGTTGCATCCTTATGTATTTCTCTACAAGGCTCAGCTACCCCTGGAGTATACGCTAAGCTAAGATCCTTTTCGTTTTGAATCTTTACCCTTGAAGTTACTTCTAGCTTACCTCTCTTTTCTTCATGAAACTTTAAAGCTTCTTCATATATATTCAAAATACCACCTCAAAACTTATACTACTTTTGTGCCATGTATTTCTTTTGCACCTGTATATTCTAAGATATACTCTCTATTTTCTTTATTAACACCTTTACCTGGCATTATAATAATTCTATCATTTGCATATTCTACTAGCTTTTTAAGTAAATCCTTACCTGCTAATGCATTTTCACATCCACCTTTAGTTAGAATTCTATCTACACCTAATTCTACTAATTGGTCTATTGCCTTAAACTTATCTTCTATTTCATCAAAAGCCATATGGAAGGTTATGTTTAAAGGCTTAGCTCTTTCCACTAACTTTTTAGTAACATCCATATTAATTTCTTTTCCATTTAACGCTCCTATTACAACTCCATAAGCACCATTTTCTTTACATACCTGAATATCTTCAAGCATTATTTCTACCTCATCTTCTGAATACTCAAAGCTTCCTCCTCTAGGTCTTATAATTACCATAACAGGTATATTTACATGCTTTATTGTCTTTTTAATAGTTCCAACACTTGGAGTTGTTCCATCCTCCATTAAATTGTCACAAAGTTCAATTCTATTAGCACCTCTTTTAAAAGCACTAATTGCCTCATTATAATTTCCTACACAAGCTTCATACATACTTTTCTACCTCTTTTAATCAAATGTTATTGGTGACTTTATTCTCTTTAGATATGCATCTAACCACTCCTCACTTGCCACCTCATAAGTAGTTTTTCCATTAACATTTTTACATACGTAAACTGTTGGTTCCATATCATCTGTCATCACTGAGAATGAGAAGCCATCAATATTAGTTGCAACACCAAATTCCCCTTTGTTATTTAAACAAACAACAGATAAATCTCCAGCTTTACCTCTTCTTTTCTTTAATTCTGCATTTAAGTCTTCCACTGCCTTATCTGCTGCTTCTTGTGGATGATATCCTTCCTTCATTAATCTTACTATTTCATAAGATATGCATCCCTTCATTAAATCCTCTCCAAGGCCTGTAGCTGATGCTCCTCCAACTTCACTGTCAACATAGAAACCAGAACCTGAAAGTGGAGAATCTCCAACTCTTCCTCTTTTCTTCATAAATAAACCACTTGTAGATGTTCCAGCCACCATTTTCTTTTCACTATCTAAGGCTATCATACCTACAGTGTCATGTCCATCATAAGGGCTTAAACCTTTTTCTATTGTTTCTTTTCTTCTTTTTTGATAGTGCATCTTAGCTCTATCTGTTAACATATTAACTCTTTCAAAACCTTCTTTATGAGCATAAGCTTCTGCACCTGCACCAACTAAGAAGCAATTAAATCTCTCTTTGCTTAACTTTCTTGCAATTGAAATAGGATTTTTATAATCCTTTATACCAGCAACTGCACCAATATCTAAAGTATCTCCATCCATATATGCTGCATCTAATTCAACTTCACAATCTTCGTTAGGTAATCCTCCATAACCTACTGATTTATAAAAAGGATAATCTTCAACCATCTTTATTGCATTTTCAATAGCATCACCTGCTGTACCGCCCTTTTCTAGTACTTCCTTAGAGCTTGTTATTCCTTCTACTGCCATTCTCCATGTAGCTATCATTGCATATTTCATAAACCTCATCCTCCAAAATATTATTTTGATGTCTATTTTTATAGCAATTAACATGCCAACTATTATAACTCATATAAATACTAGTTAAATTCATATTTTCATTGATAATATGAATTAGTGTATTGTATAATTATGTTATAAATTATAGTGTGTTATTTTTTTAATACAGTTTGTATTGGTTTTCATATTTTATAATACATATCTATATATAAATTATACAAACACAAAAATATAGGGGGAAGAATTTATGAAGAGAATAGATTTAGTCTACAATTCTTTAAAAGATTTAGACAAAGGTGAAGGTATTTCTACTATAGAACTAAGTGAATACCTTAATTTAGAACGTTCTAACGTATCTAAAGATTTAAATAACCTAGTTAAAAACGGAATGGTATTTAAAAATAATTCAAGACCTGTAAGATATTTTTTCAATAATCCAAACACTAATGATCTTACTCACAAATCCTCTTTGGACAATTTATGCTATTTATCTCCTTCCCTTTCAGAGGCTGTAAAGCTAGCTAAAACAGCTATCCTTTATCCACCTAATGGAATGGATTCTCTTATAATAGGTGATACCGGTGTAGGTAAGTCAATGTTAGCTAAACTTATGCATGAGTATTTTAACTCCTTAGATAATACAAAGGATATTCCATTTGTGCATTTTAACTGTTCAGATTATTCTAATAACCCTCAACTTTTAAGCTCACAATTATTTGGTGTCAAAAAAGGTACATATACTGGAGCAACGGAGGATAGAAAAGGCGTAATTGAAGAAGCTGACGGAGGAATACTATTTTTAGACGAAATACATAACTTGCCAAAAGAAGGTCAAGAAATGCTTTTTGTATACATGGATACAGGGTATTTCAGAAGATTTGGAGAGGTTTCTAAGAAAATAAAGTCTTCTGCAAGAATTATATGTGCTACAAATAAGGATATAAATGCCTCACTTTTAGATACTTTTATCAGAAGAATTCCAGTTAAAATTTATCTACCAAGTCTAGAAGACAGATTCATTGAGGAAAGACTAACCTTAATTGAAAGGTTTATTAAAGATGAAAGTTTAAGGTTAAATAAGCCTATATTAGTATCCAAAAACTCTATGATAGCCTTATTATCATATAATTGTCCCTATAATGTTGGTCAATTAAAAAGCGATATTAAGCTTGCTGTGGCTAATGCTTATTCAGATTATTTTATACATCACAAAAAGCAAATAAAAATAAATAGTCCAGACTTGCAAAAGGATATTAAATCCTCCCTTCTTTCACCAAAAGAAGATGCTCTAAGACTTGTAGATTTAATGGCTGATACAGATGGTTATTTTATATATGATAAGAACTCACAAATTACAAGTCATTCATTCTTAAAACAAAAACAAACTATTTTACTTAGCTACAAAGAGTTTATGACTGCTATATCCATAAAGATAGCTAATAATAAGGAGCTTGATATTCATCAAATACGTGAAGATTTTACAAAATACTTTAAAGCAGTTATAGATAATGGTACAAGCTACAACTTCTACTTCCATCCATCTGCATATGAAGATTTAACTAATGGTATTTTTAAAGAGAATCCAGAACTAAAGTTTTCCTTTACAGATGATATTATAAAGAATTTCTTTAGTATTCACGTAGATATGATTTATGACAGAATTGATTTCATACAATACTCCCCTACTAATTCTATAAGTAAGCTAAAGATAAATTACCCTGAATATTATTCAATAGCCAATAATATAAAAGGACTAATTGAAAAATACTATAATGTTAATTTATCAGAAACAGAACTACTTTTCTTAATCATATTTATAATGTGTTGCTAAAGACAAAAAGAGCCGTCACAATAGAGAATAAATTTTTTCTATTGTGACAGCTCCTTTTTTTAATTAATTATTTATAGATATCTTAGCCATTTCTCTTGTGTTTAGTATCTTAGAAACCTCAGTTTCATTTATATCACACTCTTCAAGAACAATTTCCTTTACATACTTTCCTGTTTTCAAAGCTTTCTTTGCTATAGCAGCTGACTTTTCATAACCTAATATTGGTGCTAAAGCTGTAACTATTCCTATACTTCCATCAACTAAGTTGTTGCATCTCTTTTCATTAGCTTCAATGCCTTTAACACAGTTCTCTATAAATGTTTCTACTCCATTAGTTAAAATAACAAGAGATTCATATAGATTATGAATTACTATTGGATAGAAAGCATTTAATTCTAATTGACCACTTTGTGTAGCCATAGTAATTGTTAAATCATTACCCATGATCTGAAATGATATTTCTTTCATGACTTCTGGCATTACTGGATTAACCTTACCTGGCATTATTGATGAACCATTTTGCCTTGCAGGTAATCTTATTTCTCCAAAGCCAGCTCTTGGTCCTGATGACATTAAAATTAAATCTCCAGCAATCTTACTTATATTAACTGCACAAACTTTTAATTGTGATGATACCTCAGCATATTTATCTAAATTTTGTGTTCCATCAACAAGGTTTGATGATTGTATTATATGTTCATCAAATATATTGCTTAATTCCAAAACTACAGAAGCTATATACTTTTCATTTGCTGTAATTCCAGTACCAACAGCTGTACCACCTAAATTAACTTCTAGTAATGAATCCTTAACTCTTTCTAATCTTTTTACATCTCTTCCTATTGCCATTGAAAAAGCCTTAAATTCTGAACCTAAACTTATAGGCACTGCATCTTGCATTTCAGTTCTACCCATTTTTATAACATCTGTTAATTCTTCTGCTTTTATATTAAATTCATAGGATAGCTTAATTAATTTTTCAATACAGCCATTTAAAAGTTCATAAGTTGTAAGGCTTGCAGCAGTAGGGATTACGTCATTTGTAGACTGCCCCATATTTACATGGTCATTTGGATGTATTGGATAATACTCTCCTTTGTTAAATCCAAGAATCTCATTTGCCCTATTTGCAATAACTTCATTTATATTCATATTTAAAGATGTTCCAGCCCCACCTTGAATTGGATCTATAATAAATTCATTATCAAACTTACCACTATATACTTCTTCACATGCCTTAACTATAGCCTCTTTGTATTCTTCTTTAAGCTCTCCCACATTACAATTTGTAATAGCACAAGCTTTCTTAACAACTGAAAGATTTTTTATAAGTTGCTTATTGATTGTTTGACCACTAATTCTAAAGTTTTCATGCCCTCTTAAACTTTGTACTCCATAATAAGCCTTACTAGGTACTTGTTTTTCTCCAATAGAATCTCTCTCTCTTCTAAATTCCATAACTATTCCTCCTAAGAAAATAAAGATTTTTCTTTCTGAAGATTTAAATAGCAAAACCTGTGCCAAAACACTGTATATACCTGTTTATCTCATTTTCTAAGTACTTTTTGTAGTAATATAAAGAAGTGTGTCAAAAACTTCTATTTTAGCCTTTATAAAAACACACTAGTCATTAAAATAATACACTTTAATATAAAAAAGTGACCTCTCCACGCTTTAGTGAAAAAGTCACTTTTTCATCCATACCACAGGTTCCAAAACTTGTTTTTTATGTTCTGTGATGGCACTATAATTCTTAGTTTGCTAGTCCTATTATAGCTCTAACATATATCCTTGTAATATTTATAAGATCTTCAATTATCATATATTCATTAGAATTATGAGCAATTCCTTTTTGACCTGGGAAAGAAGGACCAAAAGCTACTATATTAGGCATTACCTTAGCATAAGTTCCACCTGTAGTAGTAACAGGGGTACCGTCTTCTCCTGTTACCTCTTCATAAGCATCCTTCATAACTTTTAGCATCTGAGCATTCTTATCAAAGAATACAGAATCCATTCTTCTATTTTCCATAATAGAATACTCTGATAATGCACTTATTATTTCCATTATACTTTTATAGCTATATGACATTGGATATCTAAACACAACTGATAACTTAAGCATGCCATCCTCAATTTTTAAAGAATAAGGGTTAGTTACTAGACTGCCTGATATTTCATCCTTACATTCTATACCTATCTTGCTTAAATCATGATTCTTGTGAAATACATTATATATGAAATTTAAAAACTCTCTTTCTTCTTTGCATAAAGATGTTTCATCTCTTAAATTTTTACATAAACTTGTAATAGCATTAACACCACTTTCAGGCGCATTTCCTGGAGCTGTTTTACCCCTATTAGTAATAGATTTACCATCTTTAAAATCAACTTGAATAAAATCTGGAACCACATTACTTCTAAATTCGCCATTAATTGATTTAATATTAGGATCACTTAGTTTTTTACTGCATATAGTTACGTCTAAAATTCCCCTTTCCCCATAAACAGCAGGGAACTTGCAATCAGGAGTAAAACCTGAAATTGGTGGTTCTTCATTATTAAGATAATATGGAATATCTTTAAAACCAGTCTCTTCATTTGAACCAAATATGATTCTAACTCTTTTAGAAAGCGGAATATTAAGATCTTTTACTACTTTTAATGCATATAGACAAGATATTATAGGACCTTTATTATCCAATACGCCTCTACCATAAAGCTTTCCTTCTCTTATATCCATTTTAAAAGGTGGTGTTATCCACCCTTCTTCATTAGCAGGTACAACATCTACATGTCCAATTATACCTACGTAATCTTCTCCATCTCCATACTCTGCATACCCTATAGCATTTTGGATATTTTTAGTCTTAAAGCCTATCTCCGTTGATATATCTAAGGCTTCAAGTAAAGCTTTTTTGCTAAATTCTCCAAAAGGAGCATCTATACAAGATGCTCCTTCAATGCTAGGAATATTTACAAGTCTCTCAATGGATTTTATCATATCATCCTTATATTGAATGACTTTTTCATCAATCTTGTTCATAAATATCCCCTCTATACTAGGTTTACTAGAAGCAAACCTTATTTTTTAATTCATCTACATTTTCATTGTTAGCTAACTTAATAGCCATTTTACATATATTTTCAATAGATTCATTTAAGCCGATTCCACCCTTTTTAGGAGTTTTAACAACTATTACTCTATCTTTATACTTTTCAGTTCCTGGATTTTCTACAGACATAGCTGCAAATGCAGGAATCCCACTATTATTATTAATTTCCTCAGCTAATCCTCCTGCCATTTCTCCAAAGTTTGGATAATGTAGAGCTGGTCCACATACAACTACATCAGGACTAAGCTTTTTAACCATTGCTACAAATTTCTTTTTAACTTCTTCTTCATTATCTTTATAGTATAAATCACCACAGTACAATGTTGCAATTATTTCCCCACCTAAATTAGTTAGGAATGGTTCCATCATTTTACCAGGGCCAATAGCTGTCTTTTTTCCTGCTGGTGGTATATGAGCGTTTTCATCGCTCCCCATACCTGCTTGTACATGATTTAAAATTAATAATACTTTTTTCATCAATAACATCTCCTAAGTTTATAAAGTTAGATCATCAAAATCTATATCATCATCTTCGTCATTTGCTGCATTTACTGCTTCTTCTTTTAAGTATTGCTTATCAAGCATCTTAATAAATGGAATATACATTAAAACACCTAAAACTATTAATATTAATTGTAATACTGAACCTTGCCATCCTGATACTAAGAAACCTGAAATTACTGGTGGAGTTGTCCATGGAATTTGTACTCCATTTGTAAGTGGAACTAAACCAGCTGTCATACAGAAATAAGTAATAATAATATTAATTGTTGGTATTAAAGCAAATGGAATTAACATTAACGGATTTAACATAATTGGAAGACCAAATATAATAGGTTCATTTATACCAAAGACACCTGGTAAAAATGATAATTTACCCATTTGTTTAATTCTTTGGCTTCTACAAACTATAAAAATAGCTATTATTAAAGATAACGTTGAACCTGCACCACCAAATGTTGCAAACATATCTTGGAATTGTCCTGTAATTATATTTGGTATTTCTTGGCCAGCTTTGAATGCATCAAGATTTTCTACAGATAATGCCTTTAAAATTGGATTGAATACTGCACCAACAACACTTGAACCATTTATACCAAAGAACCAGAATCCATGTAAGAATAGATATGCTATTACCATTGCAGGTAAAGTATTACCTAACTTTAATAATGGAACTTGTAAAATCTTAAATATGAAGTTGTGTAAATTACCATAGCTTGTTAATGTAAATACCCAGTTAATTAAGAAAAATACTGTCATAACTATTGCAGCTGGAATTAAAGCTTCAAAAGACTTAGCAACTGTTGGTGGAACTCCTGCTGGAAGTTTTATAACCCAACCCTTTTTAAGTATCTTAGCAAATATAGTTACCGCAACAAGTGCTACTATCATACCAAGGAATAATCCTTTTGAGCCTACCCAATCTAGTGGCACACAAGAAACATCATATGTTATATCGCTTCCCTTTGGCGTAAAGGTTCTTGAAAATGGAGTAACTATAAAGAATGCTACAAGACCTGTTACTGAAGCTTGTATAGCATCAATATCTAACTCTCTACCTAAACTATAACCAATACCAACAACTGCAAGTATAGTCATCAAATCAAAAGTTGCTGAAACAGGAACTGAAAGCTTCGCTGCCCAACCTTCACCTAAAAATCTTGCAATCATTTCATCCCATCCTGGTATTGGGAAGTTAGCAATAAGTAGGAATAGCGAACCTACTATTAATAAAGGTGTAGAAATTAAGAAACCATCTCTAATTGCTATTAGGTACTTATTCTTACCGATAACTTCTGCAAGTGGCATTAATACCTTTTCCATCTTTTTCATTATAGTATTCATTGATTTTCCCTCCAGTTCTTTAGACACTATTAAATTTTACTTTGAATTACCTTTGATTAATCTTATGGCTTGCTTTAACACCTTTTCTCCGTCCATTGCGCCATAAGATGCTGGTTCAATTGGAGCTATTGGAATATTTAATGGTATACAATCCTCTTCAATTTTATTGAATAAGAATCTAACTTGTGGTCCAAGTAAAACACAATCTGGTCTCTTTTCATTGATTAACACATGTGACTTTCCAGCTGGAAAAGCTTCAATATGAATATCAAGATTGTGCTTATTTGCAACTTCTTGCATTTTTGAAACCATTAAACTAGTTGACATTCCTGCTTCGCAGAATAAAAATATTTTTTTCATTTGTATAACCTCTCTTTCTTTTTACATTTAAATGTAATTCTTATGCCCTTTAATAAAGCAAGAATTATGCCAACATCCAATATTCAATTTTTAAGGTATTCTTTTAACTCACAAAACAATCTGTATCGTTTTTTTAATACATTTAATAGTTCTTTCATTTGTCAAATAACAATAGTGTATCGTTTTCTGAATTTAATAACACACTTTTTCATCTATAAAACACTCTTTTTTAGAGATAACCTTTACAAAAATATTATATAATTGTTTCTTAAATATATAAATAAAAAACACTGCTATGCAGTGCTTAAAATATGTAACTAAAAACTTATTCCTTCTTTGAATCTATCTAACATTTTTTCTGCAGCGCCTTTAACATCTTCTTTTCCTAATATGCAAGATATAACTGCAATCCCATCAATATTACTTTCCTTAAGTTTAGTAACATTCTTTTCATTAATACCTCCTATAGCTACAACAGGGATATTAACTGATGAAGTAATGCTAGATAAAGTTTCATAAGATACATCTCTTGTATCTTTTTTAGTTGATGTACTAAAAACAGCTCCAACACCTAAGTAATCTGCACCATCCTTCTCAGCTTTTAGAGATTCTTGTAAAGTGGCAGCAGATACTCCTAGTATTTTATCTTTACCTAGAATCTTTCTAGCTACCGAAGCAGGTAAATCCTTTTGACCTATATGAAGGCCATCAGCATCAATAGCTAGTGCAATATCTAATCTATCATTAATTATTAGAGGTATATTATACCTTGAAGTTACTTCTTTAACCTTAATAGCTATTTCATAGAATTCTCTAGAAGTAACATTCTTTTCTCTTAATTGAACTAAGGTTACTCCACCTAAAATGCTCTCCTCTATACATTTTATTAAATCTCTTCCTCTTAAAACATCTCTATCTGTTACAAGATAAAGTGTATAATCAACATTCTTCATTTATTTTACCTCTTTTCTCAATTACTTCCTTTGATAAATTATAAATATTATCCATAAGCTTAACCTTAAAAGTACCTGTTCCTTCACCTTCTTTTAGACTTTCATAAGCTAATTCTCCAGATATCCCCATAGAAACAACTCCACTTAAAGCTGCTAGAAGGTTGTCCTCATTAGTCCCTAAATATGCTCCAATAAGAGAAGAACACATACATCCTGTGCCTGTAATCTTAGACATAATTTTATGTCCATTTTCCACTGTATAAATCATCTTTCCATCTGTAACAATATCAACTGCTCCTGTTATAGCTATTATTGAACCTACCCTTTTAGAGAAATCCTTTGCTAAAAGTTTACCTTTCTCTAGCTCATCCTTTATAGAAGTATCATATAATGAATCTACTCCTTTAGTTTTTGTATTAATTCCATATAGAGTCTTTATCTCAGATAAATTTCCCCTTATTACAGCTAACTCAATATTATCCATTATAGTTTTTGCTACTTTTGTCCTGTATGGTGTAGCCCCTGCACCAACTGGGTCCAAAATGACAGGAATTCCAACTTCATTAGCCTTCTTTCCAGCCTTAATCATACATTCTACTGTTCTAGAATTTAATGTACCTATATTTATTACAAGAGAAGATGCTATAGAAGTCATAGCCTCAACCTCATTTATATCATCTGCCATAACAGGTGATGCACCAATGCTTAGAGTAATATTAGCACAGTCATTCACTGTTACATAGTTAGTAATATGATGTACTAAAGGTGCTCTCTCTCTCACATTTTCTAATAAATTACCTATATAGGTTTTTATATCCATTATTCTATCACACCACTTTTCTTATATAATTCATAAAAATGGTTTGTAGGTCCAACACCCTTACCTATATCTAAAGAATGCTTAATTGCAACTGTAATATATCTCTTTGCTTCACTTATTGCTTCTTCCATAGATAATCCTCGTGCAAGATTTGCAGTTATTGTTGATGATAAAGTACAACCTGTTCCATGTGTATTCTTTGTGTCAATTCTTTCAGAAGTAAAATAGTGAAATTCTTCTCCGTTAAAAAGCACATCTATAGCTTCACCATCTAGGTGTCCACCTTTTAATAGAACATTTTTACATCCCAATTTAATTAGTTCTTTACAAGCATCACACATGTCTTCTTTTGTTTTTATATTTATAATTGATGACCCTATTTCTTTAAGAATTTCTTCAGCTTCAGGAATATTGGGCGTTATTAAATCTGCTAAGGGCAATAGATTTTTAATTAAAGTCTTTTTAGACTCTGGTTTTAGTAAGGAAAACCCACTTTTAGAAATCATAACTGGATCTATTATCAAATTAGTTGGTTTATATTGTCTAAGTTCTTCTGCAATAGCATTTATAGTTTCTATCTTAGAAACCATTCCAATCTTTACTCCATCTACCCTAATATCAGTAAATATTGCGTCAATTTGATTCTTTATTATTTCATCATCAATATCTTGTACACTAAATACTCCTTGAGTATTTTGAGCAGTTACTGCAGTAATTACGCTCATTCCATAAACATAATTTGCACTAAAAGCTTTTAAATCCGCTTGAATTCCAGCTCCTCCACAGCTATCAGAGCCTGCAATTGTTAAACAATGTTTCATCATAAATTCCTCCTTAAAGTAAAAAAAGTACAAGCAGAAGATGCTTGTACCTTAAAATCAAATTACATTAACAACTTCCTACGCTGGTATTAACCAAACAGGTTCCTAGGGTTAGAAAGTATAAGGCTTTCACTCTCAGCTTACCAATTTAAGCACCCCTGTGTTTCTATTATCTAAAATAACTTTATCATAATATACCATTTTTCTCAAGTGTAGTCATATTTTTATAATTTATATATATTTATTAAAGTAATAGTACACAATCAATATAAATGCATATACTTTTATTAAGTTTATAACAGAAAAGGAGAAAATGAAATGAAACAATATGTTTGTTCCATTTGTGGCTATATTTATGACCCAGAAATAGGTGACGAAGATAATGGAGTTGAATCTGGAACACCATTTGAAGATTTGCCTTATGAATGGACATGCCCAATTTGTAATGCTACAAAAGAAAGCTTTGAAGAAGTAATTGAATAATTAAACTATTCTATAAAAGAAACTCCAATAGGGGTTTTCTTTTTTTTGAATAAATATTGTATTTTTACATATACTAATTTATAAATTTCCAGTAGGAGGGTATTATGCATAATAAATATAATGATTTATTTGATACATTAGTTAAATCTTATTATGAGGGTGATTTCGACACAACTTTAAACAGAATTATTACTTGTCATGAATCATCTCCACAGGAAACATTTGAAATTATAACTTCTCTTTGTGGAGTAAAAATAGAATTTGATAACAATTATTTATATAACTTAAAGAAAGCTATTACTCATTATACAGTTCAAAAAAAAGTTGTAGAAAAACTTCAATGTTGTAGTGACGATTCTTGCAAGGGTGATGATAACAAATATAACTGCCAAAGAGCCTGTCCTTTTGATGCAATATATTTTGATGAAGAAAAAGGAAGTACTGAAATAGATGGTGATAAGTGTTTAGGTTGTGGCATATGTATAGATTCATGTAAATCTGGAAGAATCTTAGATAAGGTTCAATATATCCCAATAATAGACTTAATAAAAAATAATAAAACTGTTATTGCAGCTGTTGCCCCTGCTATAAGTGGTCAATTTGGTGATGATGTAACTATGGATCAACTAAGAGCTGCTTTTATTCAAATGGGCTTTACCGATATGATTGAAGTTGCTTTTGCAGCAGATATTCTAAGTATAAAAGAAGCTGTTGAATTTAATAAACATGTAAAGGGTCCTAATGATTTAATGATTACATCCTGTTGTTGCCCTATGTGGGTTGGAATGCTTAAGAAAGTATATAATGAATTAATTGATGATCTTTCTCCTTCTGTTTCTCCAATGGTTACAGCAGGTAGAGTAATTAAGAAATTAAATCCTGATGCTAAGGTTGTTTTGTTGGTCCTTGTATTGCTAAAAAAGCTGAAGCTAAAGAAAAGGATGTGGCTGGTGCCATAGATTTTGTACTTACTTTCCAAGAGGTTGATGAAATTTTTAACGCTATGGATATAAGACCAAGAGATTTAGAAGGAGTACCAACTAAGGAATATGCCTCTAAGGGTGGTAGATTATATGCGAGAACTGGTGGTGTATCAGTAGCAGTACATGATGTATTGAATGAGCTATATCCTGACCAAATAAAGAACTTTAAAGCTGTTCAAGCAAATGGTGTGATTGAATGTAAGAAGATTTTAAATTCTGCCTTAAATGGGGAAATAAATGCTAGTTTCCTTGAAGGAATGGGATGTGTTGGCGGATGTGTTGGTGGACCTAAAGCTAATATTCCTACTGCTAGAGGAAAGGAAGCTGTAGATAATTTTGCTAAGGAATCTGCAATTCAGGTGCCTGTCCACTCTGATACCTTGGATGATGTGTTAGGCCGATTAGGAATAGAGTCTTTAAAAGACTTTGAAGATAAGGATAAAATCCAATTATTTGAAAGAGAATTTTAGAAGGAGTAAACACTGTTATCATCAGTGTTTACTCCTTTTATTCATCAACTCTAATTATTTTATAATTTTCATCATATTTTATTCCTAGTTCTTTAGATAACTTATCATTTATAAGGTTAAGCTTTTCGCTATACTCTCTATATTCCTTACTTAGCACCTTCATATTTGGAATAAACACTTCATAATATCCACTTTCCTTGTAGAAGTTCATGAGTTTTTTCTTGAAATTAAAAAATGGATTTAAATATGGTAAAAGCCGCCACTCTTTTTGTTTATCTACGTATCCTAATAGCTCTTTTTTATATTCTTCTAGTTCTTCTCCTTGGGCTTCTAATAATGCCTCCATCTTGCTTTTGGTAGCTTCGTATGTTCTCTTTCTAATTTCATCACTGGAGCTTGCTAGACCTATTTGTATGAACTTAGGTATTTTAAATTGTGGTATATTATCTAGAAACTCAACTATATTATGCCATGCTTTAATTTTTTCCATAGTATCTAATGGTTCATTTAAGTATGGGGAAAAGTGATATGCCATATATTCTCCAAATCCTTTTGGAAAAGCTCTTTTTAGTTCACGCTTTATAAATTCCCCACTCTTCTTTTCCTCTTGAATTATTTCATCATTTAACCTGGATATTTCATTAATAGACATATCCCCTTCTATTAATCTTTCTAGATGAATCTTATCTATTTTTAGTCTAATCTCTTTTTGTTCCTTCTCTATTACTATTCTATTTAATATTTCTCTTTTGTCTTTAGACTTTAATATAGTCATAATATCTTTTACAGAAATATCTAGCTTTCTATATAATGATATCTCTTGTAATATCTTTATGTCTTCATTACTATAATCTCTGTATCCATTACTAAGCTTCTTTGGGGATATAAAATTTTCTTTTTCATAATATAAAATAGCTTTTTTAGTTAAGCCAGTACTTTTACATACCTCATTAATTAACATATACTCACCTCTTAAGATACATAATAGAGTACTCCCTAAGGGCATAGTCAACTATATTATTTAATCTTTTTATATTAATATATAATTTAATAAATCTAATGGATTATCTAAAAGGTAATCCCCTTGAATTCCTTCAATTGATGTTGCTCCCCATTTAGCAAGGGCAAAATCCATATTTGCTGCTTTAGTTGCTTTATAATCTGATAATGTATCTCCCATATATATACATTCTTCTCCATTAATATCTAATGTATCACAAACCTTAAGCAGTGGATCTGGATAAGGTTTATGTCTTTCTGTATCTTCTGCAAGTACTGTACAAGAAATATATTTTTCAAGACCTGTTGGATAAAAATCTATTTCATACTGCTTTTTCATTTTTGAGCTTGCAATTGCACATTTAATTCCTAATTCATTTAATCTAGGAATAAGTTCATTAAAACCTTCATAAAGAGTTGCTCCTTCTTCAAAGCTATTTACATATTCTACCCATTTAGCATAGGATTTTTCAATATCCTTAAACCCTAGCTCTTCAATTGTCTTTTTTCCTGGATAAGCCATGTATTTAAGTAGATCATTATAAGGAATAAGAATATCTAACTCTTCTTTTACTAACCTTTGTAAAGGTAGCATATTCATTCGTTCTGTATTTAACACTGTACCATCTAAATCAAATATTACACATTTGTATCTCTTCATAAATTTCATCCTTCATCTTTAAATTTATTTTAAGGTGTTAACAAGTACTCTTCTAGCCTTTGGTAACATCTCTGTTTTTATTAAAAAGTTCCATACTGGCTCAAACTTCTTCCATGCTCCTGCATATGTAAAATGCTTTAGTTTCATTTTTAATTCTTCATGATTTTTTGAGTCCTTAAATATGTTACTCCATTTATAGAATTCTTCATAAGATTCCTTATATCCTTTTTCCATTTCCTCTTTTGTTATATTTGGATGATTAAAAGTTAAATGTCTTGTATCATACTTTCTCCAATCTTCTGTAACTATCCTATTAGTTTTTTTCATTTCTTCAAATATTGGAGTTCCTGGATATGGGGTTAAGATATGATTTGTTACTGTTGTTATTCCATTATCTATTGCCCATTCTGTTGTTCTACTAAAAACGTCTTTTTTATCATCATCAAGTCCAAATATAAAACTTCCGTTTATCATTATTCCTATTTCATCAAGTCTTTTTATAGCTTTTTGATAGTCTTGTCCTAAATTACTAAGCTTGTTAGCGCTTTTTAAGTTTATTTGATTAATGCTTTCAAAGCCAATAAATGCACTTCTAAAGCCTGCTTCATATGCTAGTTCTATAGTATCATCATTTAAAACTGAATCTACAGTTATTGCACCTTGAAACACTCTATTCATACCCTTCATTTCTTTAAAGAGCTGCCTAACCAAATTCTTATTTGCAAAAATATTATCATCTAAAAAATAAAGATGACGACCTTTCATACTATCTATCTCTTCTAAGATTCTATCTATTTTATAAGAATAATATGATTTACCGCCCTTATAAAAGGAGCTTACATAACAAAAAGAACACTTATTAGGGCATCCTCTTGAAAACACCATAGAATTAGGAACTAGATACTTATCATTTTTAAATAAGTCCCTTCTAGGTAAAGGAATACTATCAAAGCACACATCACCTTGATTATATATCTTTTTATTACGTCCTTCTTTTAATTCCTTTAAAAACTTTGGAAAACTGCTTTCCCCAAGTCCTAGTAAAATCACATCACAATGCTTTTTAGCTTCATACGGCACTGAAGTTGCATGTAATCCTCCTAATGCCACAGTTACCCCTTTCTTTCTATAATTGTCTGCTATTTCATATGCTCTATATGAGTTTGTAATATATGTCTCAATGCAAACTAGATCTGGAAAATCATCTAACTTTAGAGTTTCAATATGTTCATCAACTATTTCTATTTCATCTTCTTCACCGCAAAAAGAAGCGAGCGTAGCTAATCCAAGTGGAGGAAATAAAGAATACTTTATTGGCCTCCAGTATGGACTCTTAGCTTCTTCAAGTGCAGGTAAAATAAACTTAATTTTCAAATTTATTACCCCTTATACCAATTTACTTATTACTATTTTAGGATGCAAAAATTACTTTTTAATATTCTAATTCTTACTTATTCCTTAAGCTATGAATTCTCCCTCTAAAATAGACATTAAAATAACATCATGGTATTCATTTTTAAAGAATAATCCATCCCTTTGACGTCCTTCCTCTTTAAAACCAACCTTCTCGTAAGTCCTCTTAGCTCTTTTGTTATAATCAAATACTTCTAATTCAATTCTATGAAGCTTTAATTCTTCAAAGGCATATTTTATAGTTTCATATACTGCCCTATACCCTATCCCCATACCAAAATACTTTTTATTAAATAGAGCTATTCTAAAGGCACAGATTCTACTGTCAAAATCTATGTCCATTAATGAAGTTTCTCCAATAATTTTACCATCTTCTATAATTAAGAAATGTCTCCTTTCCTCATCATCAACAAGCTTATCTACAAATTTATCAATTATTTCAAAATTAACTTTTTCTGTAGTAGCTGTATAATGAAGCATTTCTTCATCTGGATTTTCGAAACCTGCCTTCCAATACTCTTCTTTATCATTTTTTTCTATAAGTCTCAGTTTTATATTCATAACCCTCTCCCTTTTATTATGATAACAATATGCTATCATATATTTCATACAATTGGCTATACTAAGTATAGGCATGATGAAAAAGAGTACCTTCATTTAAAGGTACTCTTTTTTGTAGAGAAAAGATTCGCGATGAAAAATTTTGTTTGTATGTATAAATTTATTATAGCTTCTATTTATGCTATTGGTGTAATCATAAATATTGTTGATTCATGTGTGTAATTAGTTTAACTATGAAGCTAATAAATAATTTATACTTTGTTGAGAATGATTTTCATTCTACAACTCTAATATATAATATATTTGGATATATGTCAACACCTCTTATAAAATTTTCCTATAAAAGATTAAAATCTCAGAGGATTCCCTCTGAGATTAAATTGATGACAAGAACTACAGCTCCTACCATAGTAAACAAAACTAATAGTTTGAAATTTTTGATAAACCTTCTGTAAAGTCCACTTTCCCCCATTGTAGTCTTATTAATTTTCCTATGAATTAAATATAATTTTATAAATTCCACTATTACAACTATAGCTATTAATATTGCTATAATCGTTAAAGCATCTTTCAATTTTAACACCCCGCAAATTTTATATATTACATATATATTTTACCATTAAAATTACAGGACATTACTTAATTTATTCTTAATTATTATTTTTATCATTCTACAATTTACCTTCTATTCTTTTCAAACATTTACTTTGATTATCAAAATAAATGTGCTATAATTTAATAAATTTAAACAAGGAGAAATGTAATGAATAAAATGAAAAAGATAATAATTAGTGTTGCAATAATAATTACAGTAACAATTGGACTAGTTCTTGGTCTTGGAGGAACTTACTTATATAACTTAGCCTTATATCCTACAACAGATAAATCAATAGTTTTGGGATCAGATGAGGAAAGTACAGAAACAATATCCCAAAATGAAACAAGTGGTGAAGTTAACATTGACGCTGAAGCTTGGTTACTTAATGACAGTGGTTATGAATCTCTTTATAGAACATCTAAGGATGGATTAAAACTACATAATTATTTAATAAAGAATAACTCAAAAAAATGGGTTATCACAGTGCATGGTTATACTTCTGAAGGAAAGCTTATGTCTAACTATGGAAAAAAGTTTTATGACATGGGATATAATGTTCTTATACCAGATTTAAGAGGACATGGAATGAGCGAAGGTGACTACATTGGAATGGGTTGGGATGAAAGGTTAGATATAATTGACCTAATTAATTATATAATAGATGTGGACAAGGATTCAGAAATAGTTTTATTTGGAGTATCTATGGGGGCTGCAACAGTAATGAATGTTTCTGGTGAAGATTTACCTTCTAATGTTAAAGCAATAATTGAAGATTGTGGATATACATCAGCTTGGGATCAATTCTCTTATCAATTAGATGAACTTTTTGGATTACCACCTTTTCCAATGATGCATACAGCTAGTTTAATTGGAAAGTTTAAGGCTGGTTATTGGCTTAAGGATGCTTCCCCATTAGAACAAGTAAAAAAATCTAAAACTCCTATACTATTTATTCATGGAGATAAGGATGACTTTGTACCTTTTTCAATGCTAGAGCAAGTGTATAATGCTTGTTCTTCACCAAAAGAGAAGCTAGTAATTGAGGGGGCTGGACATGCTAAATCTAGTAAAGTAAATCCTGAACTTTATTGGAATGCTATATATGAATTCTTAAATAAATACATTTAAAGATAATATTAATAAAAGGACTCAATATAATAATTGGGTCCTTTTTCAAAATAAAATTAAGGTATATTTTTACCTATACTATAAATTTAACAATGTTATATTCTCTATACCTATACATTTATTTATAAAGTCGTTATTAGTACATTTACAGAATATTTCTACTAAATAATTTTTATCTTCCTGAAAAATTAATACTTGTTTCTCATTTAGGGATATTGTCAAAGGCGTATCTTTAATAATATAACTATCAAAAATAATCTTTAATAAATCCTTGTCATTAGATGTTAATGCTCCTTTTACAATTACTTTATCTATTCCACTTATTCCATTTTCATAACTATTTGGTACCATATACTGTTTCATAAAATTACGAGCTTCATCATCCTTCATCTGTTGAAAACCAATTTGTAATGGAATACCTTCAAAAAATTTAATGTAGCTGTTTTGCCAAGGCATTGTTCTCGTTAATAAATTGAATAGCCATTTAAACTTTAAATACTCTGGATTTGTTATAGAAATGTTTTTACTCTTAAAGTTTTCATATACTTCATTTATATTATCAACATCTAGCATTATACAAATCAATCCTCTATGCCCTTCATTATATAAATCTACCCAATCTTTTTTCCATCCCCCACCATCTTCCTTTAGGAGATTAATCATTTCAAAATATTCATTACCAATCCATAAATTAGATGCTTTAAAACCTCTTGTTCCTTTTCCCCATGAAGGTTCATAAGGAAAACCTGATTTAATAACATTATTTATTACAGCTTTATCCTTTTGATATTTCCTATCTACATTAACTACAAAGTGATCAAATTTAAACATACCAATCTCCTATAATATAACTATATTTCTTTCTTATATTCCGCTAAATATATTTTATCGTTTACTTCCACTCCAATTCCCTCTTCTATTTCTATATCCTTAAGCTTGAATATTTTCCCTGGATTCTTATAAGGATTATCATTTTCCATATAAGATACAATTTCATGTACCTGAGCTATCGCACCAATCTCTTCTTGAACATCCTCATTTGATATGATTTCATCCGTAAGTAAATAAGTAGTTTCCTTTATTTGAACTTCTGCCGGTGTAATATTAGTAAATTCACCCTTTATTTTATTGGTTGTATTACATCCTAGAAACAAAGTGAAGCCTAGTATTAGAATTAAGGATAGTTTCTTTAACCTCATAAATATTCACCTCCTAACTTTAGATTATCTATCCATATGACTTATACTCTTTCTAATCTGCTTTATTAATTTCCCCTCTTAATCATATCTATTTGGCTTTTTTCTTCACTAGGTACAAAACCAATGCTTGTATACAAATGAATTCCAGAAACATTACATTCATCAGCAGCAAGGAAGGCTCTAGCAGCATTATACTTCTTACCATATGCAAGAGCTTTAAGTATAAGCTTTCTACCTATTCCCATATTTTGAAACTTAGGAATAACTGCAACCTCTCTAATCCAAAGTATTGATCCTTTTTTGCTTTCATGTCCATATGTAGCAACACATATAAGACCTATTATTTCATTACTAATATCTCTCTCAATTATTATTCCATTGTTTCTTGTTCCTGAATTACTCCCAGAGTCCTCAGTATTACTAATCCATTCCTTCATCCATTTAGATGTTTGACCAGTAAAACCCCTACTTTGATTTTTGCACATCATAGTTACTTTTGAAGCTTCTTCACACTCTTCTATGGTTAAAAATTCAAAATCATCTGAAGGCTCTATTTCATTAAGACTATAATTAAAGTAGTCATGCCAAGCATTTCTAATTATTAGCCCTCCCTCCTCTAGCTTTGAAACCCATTCATGAGGTATAAAAGTTACTAAAAACTCTTTCTTATGTTTTAAACGATCTATTAGATACTCTACTGAATTTGTTGCCCAGTGATATTCATTTACTTTACCTTCATAATTAAATCCATATATTAAAATTATATTGTCATTTTCCACCTTAACTTCATAATTACATATATCCTTATAATCTATATAATTCATAGAAGAAAATTTAAATTTACTAAATTTTGATTGTATTCTATTAAAGGTTTCCTCTTTCACTACAATCCCCCCTACACCTTATTAACATTTTTAATTCAAATTAATTTATGTTCATAGACTAGTAGCATATTTTCATATTTTATCACTTAACCTTTACTCATTAGCTTCTCTATAGGTTTTAGTTTTAAAATTTGTGTAGTGCTGTCTTAAGTTTTCATTAAATAAATTGTTAGTCGCCTCTGTCTCAGAATAAGGAACTCTAAAGGGTAGAATATAATGTTCATAATTAAATATATTTCCACCAAAACAAACATCTTCTTTTAAATCCAATTTATAAAAAACATATCCACGTTGTTTAGTTGAACCAAAAGGATAATTTACACTTCCAGTAATTGTCCAACTTTCAAGTAGGTTACCAAACCAATCATTTGATGTAAATAATTCATTTTTTAGTTTAGGTATTAAAGCTATTTTTTCTATCCCTTTTTCCTCATATAACAACCTTCCACTTATTAATTTTAATACTTCGCTACAGCTTATAGAAAAATTATCTCTCCAATAAGCTTTACCATCTTTCCAATTAAAATATTGAACAGAATACATGCTACTATCCTCTAATTCAATATAGATACTAGTAGCTTCTAAATTATAACCAAAATTCAATATCTCACTTGAAAAATCAACATATATCGGATTCTTTAGTAGTATAATTTCATCATCTGATATGTCCTTAATAATATCCTTTGGAAATCCCTTTTCAATAAGTACTTCCCTCATTCCTTGAGTAGTTAAAGTTTTTAATTCAGTTTCCTCAAGTTCAATGTGATAAAAGGTTGCACAACAAATAGAAATTATTAATACACAAACTAATCCATATCCAATGATTATCTTTTTACTAATTGTTTTTTCTGCTTCTTCCATTGGTTCAAATGGTAATTCCTCAAATTCCTCTGCCAATTTTCCTAAGGAATAGATTGTGTAAAAATAAAATATCATTAATGGAACAAAAACCCACAAAAGACTTCCAATCCCTATTAATACACTGATAATCATTAAAATTTTCCAAATTCCTAATGCTAAAAGAGGATCTCTTTTAAGTTTTATATTCCCTTTTTCCGCTAAAAGCTTCAAACCATGCCTAAATATAAAAATGAAGCATAATTCAAAAGTAGTTAAAACAGATAAAATTATATACATATTATCAAATTTTGTGTTTAGTGGTGTACATATATATATTAGGTTTGCTATATGAAGCAATACATTTATTATAGAAAAAATCCATCCAGCATTAAGCCATTCATTCTCCTTATGCAAAGATCTAAAACCAAGGTATAAAAGAGCCACACCAATAACAGGCAAAATATACTGCAGCCAAAAGAAATTAAATTTAATTACTGTAAAAGCAAAGCCTATAGATATACAGTTTATAGGTGTACGCCAATTATTATCATTATTCATTATCCCTACCCCTTAATTTATTAAAGTCCTAATAATTTAATTGTCACAAGAATTACAGTTGTTCCATTTCCAATTAAATTCACTAAAAAGTGTGCTGTCATTGGAATGTATACATTCTTTGTTTTTATATAAGATATAGTAAGTGGAACAGCAATAATTATAGTTTCTAAAATTCCTAGCCATGATAGTGAATGCTCTAAGGCATACAAAATCATTCCCACAGATGATGTGAAAATCAGAATTCCTTTTGTATCAAATTTTATAATTGCTTTTCTATAAAATACTTCCTCTGCTATAGGAGGAAATATAATTGTTGATATAGCAAAGAGTATTAACTGAAACAGATTGTTTCTTGTAAGCCCAATCATTCCATCATCAACATTAGGAAAAATCCCTTTTAATGAAGAACTAAGAGGAAAAGCTGCAACCATCCCCACTGCCGTTATTACTACTGAAAGCCAAAATGTTTTCCCCTTTTTAAGATTCTCCTTTAATTCACTGAAACTAAAATCACCAGACTTATAAAAATAAATTATTATACCTAAATAGAAAATAAAATTTGTATAAATAAAATATTTTTCAGAACAAACTAAGCAGCTTATTATAAATAATATCTGCCATAAAATTGGAAAACCAAGTTTTTTAAAATACATATTTCTCCTCACTTTAATTAACTATTTAGGTAAATTATAACACAAAGATGTTAACAATATTCTATATAATAATATATAATTCCTATTGATTATTAAAAGTTTTTTCATTATAATTGTTGTATATCAAACAGTTGTATATGCTACAATTTGGAAAGAAGGTTTTTTTGTGAAAGATAGCAAGATTGGAATTGAACTTAGGGGCTTAAACAACATGATTAAAAGGTATATAGATAAACATCTAAATAAAAAAGTTGTGGATCAAATAACAGGTACTAATGGTTGGATTATAACTTATTTATCTCACAATTTAGATAGAGATGTATTTCAAAAAGACCTAGAAGAAGAATTTGGTGTTACTCGTTCTACTGCTTCTAAGGTTATAAACTTAATGGTTCAAAAAGGACTTGTAGAAAGACATTCTGTTCCTTATGATGCTAGATTAAAAAAGTTGGTATTAACTCCTAAGGCTAGTAAAATATCAGAGCTTATCAATGAAGATAAGGAAACAATAGAAAAACTTTTAACTAAGGGATTTTCAGATGAAGAACTAGAAACTCTACAATCTTATATTGAAAGAATGAAAAACAACCTTCAATAAAAGTCGATAATTACGACTTTTTTATTTGTAGATAATGTTGGATATCAAACATTGTTTCCATTAGAAACTATATGCAACAACTAATTAATACAGGAGGTAATCATATGATAAAAAAGTTAGCACAAAGCATTAGAGAATTTAAAAAAGATTCTATTTTATCTGCAATTTTTATGTGCTTTGAAGTAACTATGGAAGTTGTAATCCCTATCCTTATGGCTAATCTAATTGATTATGGAATAGACAAAGGAAATATGCCATTTATTCTAAAGATGGGTATAGCATTACTTATTTCTGCAGCTATTTCATTATTTTTCGGGATAATGTCTGGTCAAAAGGCTGCCATTGCTTCAGCTGGATTTGCAAAGAACCTTAGAAAGGATATGTACTATAAAGTACAGGATTATTCCTTCTCAAATATCGATAAATTCTCTACTGCAAGCATTGTAACAAGACTTACAACAGATGTAACTAATGTCCAAAATTCATATCAAATGATAATACGTATGGCAGTTAGAGCACCAATAATGCTCATTTTTTCACTTTTCGCTGCATTTACTATCGATGTGAAGTTGTCACTAATATTCTTAGTAACTGTACCAGTTTTAGGTGTAGGATTATGGTTTGTTATGACAAGGGTTCATCCTATTTTTAAAAGGGTTTTTAAAACTTACGATAAGTTAAACAGTATTGTACAAGAAAATCTACATGGAATAAGAGTTGTCAAATCTTTTGTACGTGAAGATTTTGAAATCGATAAATTTAAAGATGTATCTAATGAAATTTATAAAGATTTCTCTAAGGCAGAAAAAACAGTATCTTATAATGCTCCACTTATGCAACTTTGTATGTATGCTACTACCATATTTATTTCATGGTTTGGAGCAAGAGCTATTGTAGCTTCAGGTGGTGATGCTAATTTAGGTTTAAGTACTGGTGAACTTATGAGCTTATTAAGCTATGCTGCTCAAATTCTTTCAAGCCTTATGATGCTTTCAATGGTTATAGTTATGATTACAATATCAAGGGCATCTGCAGAAAGAATTGTAGAAGTATTAGATGAAGAGATAGATTTAAAGAACCCAACTTCACCTGTTATGACAGTAAATAATGGTGATATAGAATTTAAAAACGTTAATTTCTCTTATTCAAAAAATGCAGACAAGCTTTGCTTAAATAATATAAACATTAAGATAAATTCTGGTGATACAGTTGGTATTTTAGGTGGGACAGGTTCCTCTAAATCTTCTCTAATTCAACTTATACCAAGACTTTATGATGTAACTGGGGGCTCAGTTAAGGTTGGTGGAATTGATGTTAGAGATTATGATATTGAAACACTTAGAAATGAAGTTGCAGTTGTACTTCAAAAAAATGTGTTGTTTTCTGGGACTATTAAAGAAAATCTACGTTGGGGTAATGAAAATGCTACAGATGAAGAGCTTATTCATGCTTGTAAATTAGCAGAAGCTCATTCATTTATTGAAACATTCCCTAAAGGATATGATACTTATATTGAACAAGGTGGTACTAATGTGTCTGGTGGGCAAAAACAACGTCTATGTATTGCACGTGCTCTGTTAAAGAAACCTCAAATATTAATTTTAGATGACTCTACTTCTGCTGTTGATACTAAGACAGATGCTTTAATTAGAAAAGCCTTTAAAGAAGAAATACCAAATACTACTAAGGTTATAATTGCTCAAAGAGTTTCTTCTATACAAGATGCAGATAAAATTATTGTAATGGATGATGGTAATGTTACTGCAATTGGTACACATGAGGAACTATTAAAAACAAGTGAAATTTACAAAGAAGTTTATGAATCACAAATGAAGGGAGGAAGTGACAATGAGTAAAAAAGGAAATCCTGTTGATATAGCTAAAAAAGCAGACTCAAAAACACTGAAAAGACTTCTCTCCTATATAAGTCAATATAGAATACAATTTATTTTTGTTTTAGTTAGTATATTACTAAGCGCTGTAGCAAGTGTTGTATCTACTTTATTCCTAAAGACACTTATAGATGACTATATCACTCCCCTTTTACTTGAAGCTATCCCTGACTTTTCTGGGCTAGCTAGATTAATTCTTATAATGGCTGGAATTTATTTAATAGGTGTTATTGCTACCCTATTTTATAACAGAGTTATGGTTGTTATTGCACAGGGAGTACTTAAAGAAATAAGGGATGAAATGTTTGAGAAAATGCAGAAACTTCCTATAAGGTATTTTGATACTCACTCTCATGGTGATATTATGAGTCACTACACAAATGATACTGACACCTTAAGACAAATGCTTACACAATCTATTCCTCAGCTATTCTCCTCTGTGGTAACTATTGTAGCTGTATTTGTTTCAATGCTTACTTTAAGCCTTTGGTTAACTATATTTGTTGTCCTATTTACCTTTATTATTCTTAAGGTTGTTGGAAATATTACTAGTAAATCTAGTAAATACTTTGTAAGCCAACAAAAATCCCTTGGTAATGTTAATGGTTATATTGAAGAAATGATAAATGGTCAAAAAGTTGTCAAGGTATTTTGCCATGAAGATAAAGCAAAAGAACTGTTTAACCAAAAGAATGAAGAGCTATGTAAAAATGCTACTGAAGCTAACAGATTTGCAAATATGCTTGGACCTTTAATGAATAATATGGGATATATTCTTTATGTTTCTATGGCTATTGTTGGAGGTGGGCTTGCTATTCTAGGTGTTACTAATGTAAGTCTAAGTGGAGTTGGAACTTTAACCTTAGGTATGATTGCTTCCTTCTTACAACTTTCAAGAAGCTTTATTATGCCTCTTAGCCAAGTTTCTCAGCAATTAAGTTCAATAGTAATGGCTATTGCAGGTGCTGGAAGAATATTCAACCTAATAGATGAAAAGCATGAAGAAGATAGAGGATACGTTACTTTAGTAAATGTAAATAAGATAAATGGTGAGATTATAGAAACTAAGGAGCATAGTCATCATTGGGCTTGGAAACATCCTCATAGTGATGGAACTATTACTTATACAGAGCTTAAAGGCGAAGTTAGATTCTTTGATGTAGACTTTGGGTATAATGAAGAAAAGATAGTTCTTCACAATATATCCCTATATGCAGAACCTGGGCAAAAAATAGCCTTTGTTGGTGCAACAGGTGCTGGTAAGACAACAATAACTAATCTAATTAATAGATTTTATGATATTGCTGACGGTAAGATTAGATATGATGGCATTAATATAAATAAGATTAAGAAGAATGACTTAAGAAGATCATTAGGTATCGTTCTTCAAGACGTTAACCTATTTACAGGAACAGTTATGGAAAATATTCGTTATGGTAGACTTGATGCTTCTGATGAGGAATGTATACAAGCTGCTAAATTAGCTAATGCAGATGGATTTATAAGAATGTTACCTAATGGATATAATACTATCATCTCTGGAGATGGAAGTGATTTATCTCAAGGCCAAAGACAACTTATTTCAATTGCGCGTGCTGCTGTTGCTGATCCACCTGTTATGATTCTAGATGAAGCTACTTCTTCTATTGATACTCATACAGAGTCTATAGTTCAAAGTGGAATGGATTCACTTATGGAAGGAAGAACTGTTTTTGTTATTGCTCACAGACTTTCAACTGTTAAGAATTCAGATGTTATTATGGTTCTTGAAAAAGGTAGAATTATTGAACGTGGTAGTCATGAATCTTTAATTAAAGAAAAAGGAAAATATTATCAACTTTATACTGGAGCTTTTGAATTAGAATAAAAACTGGCTTATGCCAGTTTTTCTGCTTAAAAATTATTAGAATCAGCTTAGTATAAGCTATTTACAAGTAATATTATTAATTTTATAATGAAAGAAAAACATATGGGGGATATTTATGAGAAAAGCTACTTTTTACCTATGGAAATTAGAGTATCTTAAGGGAGAAAAGCTGCCAAAGGATGCTGACTCTGAAACTTTAAAGGCTAATGATGTTTTATATGATGAATTATTTAATTCATATATTAAAATAGATGACACTAATTTAGATATAGAAGATATTAATTTATATTTAAAATCTAAGAATGCCTATAATATAAATATGATAAAGAATTGTTTTATTACTATAACAGTAATTCTTAGTATTCTATGCTTTATAATTCTAATGGGGCTTTACTAAACTTATTAAAAAAGGGATTTAGCAAAAAAAGTAAGCTAAATCCCTTTTAATAAATAACAGAACTATCCATCTTGTACCAATCCTAATGGTTATTGAATATGATTACATAATTTCTTATTTTATATATTTTTCAATCTTACATTGCTCTTGAACTTCTTTTCCTAAAATTGTAATTGCTTGCTTTGGACAATTACTAAAGCAACGGTAACACATTGTACACTTGTCTTTCCCCCTAGCTTTATCATTATCTATTTCAATATTGTTCATTGGACATACTGCAGCACATTTACCACAGCCAACACATCTTTCACTTTTTATTTTAAACTTATCTGTATAACTCCTAGTCTTATTATAAAACCATAATCTCTGACCAAATAATCCAACTATATGATATATAAAACCTAATCCTTCCCTTAAAGGCTCTCCAGTTTTAAATTTATTAGCACATTCTTTTATCTTTTCTTCAGTCTTTTTTACTATAGCTTTATTTTCTTCTAAGGACTTTTTCAATACCTTTTCATCACCAATACAATCAGGCATCCTTAAATGTATCCCACCTAGTATATTGGCTCCATATTTTTTTAATAAACGGGCTGAACATCCTGCTCCATCACCACTAAATAATCCCATGGTTGATATAATAAAAATATTTTTCCCATTAAACTCTTTCTGGTTTATTTCTATAAAATCTCTAACTATCTTGGGCAAATTACTAAAATATATTGGATACGCAAATGCAATATCTTTATTTTGTCTAATAATTTTTATTACATTCGGATCTTCAATAGAAAAACTCTTCTCTTCCCCCTGGTACTCACTTAAAAATTTTTCAAGACAGTATCTTGTATTTCCTGTTCCACTAAAATATACCCCTATCATTATTATTCACCTACCAATACATAAAAAAAGAAATAAACATATAAATATATAAATATGTACATGTATAATTATACCATATTTTTTTTCTTATACCTGCTTAAAAGTATTTTTATTGATTTAAATCCTAAATATTTTACTTTTATATCCTTAATATATTCTATATTTTAAAATTATTTTTGAAATATTAAAAAGCTATGGAAAGATTAAACTTTCCGTAGCTTTTATAATTCCTTTATGATTTTAGCTGGATTCCCACCAATTACGACATTGTCGCCAAAACTCTTAGTAACTACAGCACCAGCAGCAACTACAACATTATTTCCTAACGTAACTCCTGGAACTATCGTTGCGCTACCTCCTATCCAACAGTTGTCTCCTATTGTTACAGGCTTCCCAAACTCTTTTCCACCAATTCTTTCCTTAGCATTTAGAGGATGAGTTGCTGTATATATTCCAACCTGTGGAGCTACAAAGCAATTATCTCCAATTCTTATTTCACAAACATCTAAGAATACACAATTATAATTTGCATAAAAATTCTCTCCTACATGTATATTACATCCATAATCGCAATTAAAATTAGGTTCAATATAAATATTTTCACCTGTTGATCCAAATAATTTTTTTAATAGTTCATTTCTTTTTTCCTTGTCTCTAATAGAAGTTTTGTTATACTCCTCTGTTAGTATTCTTGCATTAAATCTTAAGTCTTTTAATTCTTCATCAGCAGGATTATAAATTTCCCCTTCAATCATTTTTTCTCTTTCTGTCATAGTTCTTATCTCCTTTTATCTAAAGTTTAATATTATATCAACCTAAAAAGATACTCTCTATATTATTTTCAAACCATCTACATAATTCTGTAGACCAATGAGCATAGTGAAATAGTGCATCTTTATTGTTATTATTAGAATTGAAATAATTCTTATAATAATCACTTACACCAAGTTGGTAAAAATAAAGATAAGGCATCATTTTTATATCATAGTCACTTAAATCACTTACCTCTAAGTATTCGTTAACATATTCTTTAAGATTCTTTATATCTATTTCTCCATTTATGCATTTAGGATCTGCATAAGAATATGACCTTATTAACTCATAACAAGCTGGATGAATACAAGCAGAAGTAAAATCTATTACTCCATTAATCTTATTATCCTTACATATGATTTGACTTATAAAATAATCACCGTGAGTATTTTTATAGGTAAACTTATCCATATCTAAATCTACATTTTTCAACTTATCCAAAAGCTTTATTCTATAAGATAAATCCTCAATTGCAACTACTTCATTTCTTTCCTTGGCTATTTTTAAAGATTTTTTATAGGATTCTAAAGCAGATTTAGGATTCACCACCATGAAAAATCCCTTAGAAATGCCTTTATCTAAAGAATGCAAATCCATTAATCCATTATGAATTTCACCAAGTATTTTAGCACTCTCCTTCATAAACCACTTTGGAGCAGTATTTACTTTTAATATATCTCCTTCTATAAAGCTTTGAAGATGAAAGGTATGTCCATTATATTTTCCTACATAAAACCCATCACAAGTTACATAAAACTTTGATACAGGTATTCCTATTAAGGACAATTCATTATTAACGAGGGGTTCTATGTCTGGATGATTCATAAAATCCATTTCTATATCTTTTAATATATATTCACCATTATTTGTTATGACATGAAAACACTCAGAAGAAGCACCTGATTTTAAAGGAATAATCTCTTCAATATCAAGTGATTTAATATTATAAAATATGTGTAAAATCCGCTTTACCTCATTTATATTCCATGGTTTCTTAACCATTTCCCCCACCTCTAAACCTTTTCTTTTATATTAATAAAATCTGTACTCTCCCTCTTTAGCTATAACAAAAGTATAATTCCTATAGTTATCTATTCTATCAATAGGAACATTTTCTTCATTTATCCAATATATGTTTCCATCTTTAATTTCCATGGTTGCCCCAAAAATTATAGAATCACAATCTTCTGATTCAGGAGTAAGATTTAATTTAACTAATTTATTAAACTTAATTTCTAAATTTCTTGGATTTTCTTGCCTTTGAAAAACTACCTTTAAAATTCTCTTATCATTAATTGAGTTCATACTTAAATCTTCATTAACATATGCCCCACTTTCATAACTTATCTCATTTATACAACTATCATGAAAATAATTATATTTCTCCATTAATTTTTCTATATCCTTATTGTTCTTTATTGAAAGATACTTCCTATTAATCATAATCTTCCTCTAAAACTAAATTATAATTTAATTTTACACCATAACTCATATTATAACAATTTAATATTATCCATTTTTATTATTACATGGTAAAATATAACTATATATAAAGGGTAAATTCATGAGAACTTTAGTATATGGTTTAATTGCTTTCTTTTTGTCTCTTTTCTTCTTAATTTCTTTTCCTTCATTTTATGAAGATATTTTGATAATAGTTGTAATATGTATTTGTACTACTATGGCTTGCTTGCACAGCTGCAATAGTAAATGCAATAAACAACTTAAAAGAGGACAATAATAACAAAAAAGATAATTAAAAATACTCTGCAATTATTTGCAGAGTATTTCTTTTATTATTTATTCATTGAAGAAAGATTGTTGCCTTCTTCTCCATCAGGCTTAGTTCTTAAATATTCTTCACCTTTTCTTGAATGAGCTATGATAACTCCTTCAATTTCTCCATTTTTAGCTCTTTCTACTCCTACTTCTTTTGAAATAGTTTCACCATTGCTTAAAACATAATCTGAAATTTCGCCGCTTTTTTTTACTGTTTCAACTATTCTATTTGCCATATATATCACCTCAAGAATAGCATTTGCAATTTCACAAAAAATATTTCTTAATTTTTAACTTATAAAGATTTATTTTCTACTTCCTCATTTATCCTTAAAATTAATTCATCTAAATTGACTATTCCCTCATCACCATTTTTTCTACTACGAAGGGATATCTTATTTAAGCTTTCTTCCTTTTCACCTATTATAATCATGTATGGTACTCTTTCATTTCTTGCTTCCCTTATTTTATAACCTATCTTTTCATCTCTACCATCCAACTCAACTCTTATTCCAGCTTCATTTAATGCATCCCTTACTTTATTTGAATATTCTTCAAACTTATTTGATATAGGTAATACTTTAACTTGAACTGGAGCAAGCCAAGTTGGGAACTTTCCTGCAAAATGCTCAATTAAAATTCCTATAAATCTTTCAATACTTCCAAAAATAACTCTATGAATTACAATAGGTCTATGCTTTTCTCCATCTTGACCTATATAATCTAAACTAAATCTTTGTGGAAGCTGGAAATCTAGCTGTATTGTTCCACATTGCCATGTTCTTCCTAGACTATCTTCTAAATGGAAGTCAATTTTAGGACCATAAAAAGCCCCATCACCTTCGTTTATTATATAGTCTAGATTTAGCTCTTCTAATGCTCCCTTTAATGAATTTTCTGCTAAATTCCATTCTTCATCACTACCCATAGAATCCTCTGGTCTTGTAGATAACTCAACCTTATAGCTAAAACCAAATTTAGAGTATACTTGGTCTATAAGCTTTACTACTCCCTTGATTTCAGACTTTATTTGATTAGGTAACATAAATATATGAGCATCATCCTGTGTAAATGCTCTTACTCTCATAAGACCATGTAATGCTCCTGAAAGTTCATGTCTGTGAACTCTTCCAAGCTCACCAACCCTAATTGGAAAATCTCTATAAGAATGTGCTTTAGATTTGTAAATTAACATTCCACCTGGACAATTCATTGGCTTAAGTGCAAATTCTTCTTCATCTATCATTGAAGTATACATATTTTCTTTGTAATGATACCAATGTCCTGAAGTTTCCCATAACTGCTTATTTAACATAATAGGTGTTTCAACTTCAACATATCCTGCCAATCTGTGAAGCTCTCTCCAAAACTCTATAAGAGTATTTTTTAAAACTACACCCTTTGGAAGGAAAAAAGGGAAGCCTGGTCCTTCTGGAACAAAAGTAAACAACTTCAATTCCTTACCTAGTTTTCTATGATCTCTTTTTTTAGCTTCTTCAATATTAGCTAAATGTTTATCTAATAATTCTTTATTTTTAAATGCTACTCCATAAATTCTTTGAAGCATTTTATTCTTTTCATTTCCCCTCCAATATGCACCATTAACACTTGTTAACTTATAAGCTTTTACATATTTAGTTGAAGGTATGTGTGGCCCTCTACAAAGGTCTACATATTCTCCTTGTCTATAAAGAGATATTTTTTCTCCTTGAGGTAAGTCATTAATAAGTTCTATTTTATAAGATTCATTGTTTGCCTCCATAATCTTAAGAGCTTCTTCTCTTGAAACCTCAAACCTTTCAAATTGTAAATTTTCATTAATTATATTATTCATTTCATTTTCTATCTTTTGTAAATCTTCAATAATTAAAGGCTCATCAATATCAAAATCATAGTAAAAACCATTTTCTATTGATGGACCTATTGCTAGTTTTGCATCCTTATACAACCTCTTTACTGCTTGTGCCATTATATGGGAGGTAGAATGTCTAATAACCTCAATTGATTTATCATTATCAGCTGTTAAAATATTTACCTCATCATTGTCTTTTAGCATATAATTTAAATCTACTAAGGTCTTATTTACTTCACCTACAATTGCCTTTTGGGCAAGATTCCTATTAATGCTTTTTGCTAGGTCTAAAATAGTTAAGTTTTCTTCTATTTCTCTTATAGACCCATCATTTAACTTTACTTTAATACTCATTTTTCTACCTCCTCTTAAATTTAATATAAAAAAAGCACTCATCCCTACTTGGGACGAATGCTAATTATCCGTGGTTCCACCCAAATTGAATTAAAAAATTCAATTCTTCTCTTACGTTTTATCGATCTTCACCGATGACATTTCGCTTTTAATAAGTTACTGAATCATAGCTCCTGGGTAGTTTTTCTTATAGTCATATTTAAAAATGCTTACAGCCAATGACATTTTCTCTCTTAAAATTGTATTCTATAATACTTTTCCCTATCATAGCCTATACTATTTTGTTTGCTTTGTATTATATTCCATTGATAATATTTTGTCAATACTGTCTAATTCATCTTGCTTAATAAAGAATTTAACTTTTCTATAGTTATATCTGATTCTATCCTATTTATAATAAATTTTACTCCCTTAGCTTCACTTTTTAATAAACTCTCGATGATAATATTAAAACTACTCATATCTAAATCTATAGAAATACCATTAGTATGTCCTAATTTCTTTGAATAAGTACTACTTTCATTCTTGTTTATAAAAAATCTTACAGAGCCTCCTTCTATTGCAGGAACAAATTTATTAAATATTATATCATTAAAAGTTGTTCCTTCCTTTGGTACTACCCACAACTTTGTATTACAATACTTAATGCTATTTAGTATATTCATAACAAGATACTCTTTTCTTTCTAGTATAGGATCTTGTCCATTTTTTATTAAACATTGATTTACCAAATCATACAAACTACATGCTAAATATTCTCTTCCTTCGTCTACAATAATCTTCCCAATCCCTGAAAACATAGCTCTATAAGACTCTAACGAAAGTTCTTCAAATGGTATTTTTTTAATTAAATATTCACCCTTAAGCTTTAAATTATAATAATCAGCATATTCCTTAGCTATCTTCTCTTCAGAAAAAAGCCACATTGTAGGTATATTTTCATGGATACCGTATCTTATATCACCTCTGCCGCTTTCTATGAACTCTTCACTAGAATCCTTACTAACTAAAGTATATATTTCATTAGAATCTATTAATAGTCTAATTATTTCATCACATTTATCAAGATATTCCTTCGGATTATTTCTTATATCATTTAAACTTCTTATTTTTTCTTGCACCTTCCCTATACTCATTAGTGCTCCCCCTGTTCATCTTTATTGCTTCTTCCTTAGTATACCTAATTTTTATAATATTTGTCTATAAATATAATATCTATAACTTTAAATACATATAAATACTGGTTTAAAGTAAAAAGACATCTACAAAAAAATAATATTGTATACTTTTTATTTTTTTATCACCATTTACCTATCATCTACATAAGATAAATTATACGAATGGATAGAAAATAAATAACAAAAAGATGAAAAGGTGGATTTACTATGTGTGAAAATAATAATAATTATTCTGAAATAGCAGAAGCTTACCGTAACTATAGAGATAATTTTTATAACAATACTTCTTTCTTAAGTAGCGAATGTGAATGTAATAGAGATCGTGATAGAGATTGTAATAGAGATCGTGATAGGGATAGAGATCGTGATGACAGACGTCTTTGCTGCGGAAGAAGATTTGATAATAGTCCAATGGATGAGAGAACAGAAAGAGCATTAAGAGCTTTTGAAAATCAATTAAGAAATACTAATAATGCTATTAACTGCTTAAATCAATGCTTTAATAATCTAGATGATGTTTTATTTGAAAGTCGTTGCTGCGTAAGTAATAGAATAAAGAATATCTTAAGATCTATTCAAAGCGATATTTGTGACTTACAAGACGATGTTAGAGATATAGCTGATGATACAAACTGTTTAGGTCAAAGTTTATAATCTAACAATATTATTTTTGTTCCACTAATTATCTACTGTAATTAGTGGAACAGTGATGATAACATCTTTTACATACCTCGTAATAAAAACCTAGTCAGAGTACGACTAGGTTTTTTAGAGTTATTTATATTTTAAATTACTACAAGATGATTTGCAGTTTTCACAACTACAACCACAGGAAGATTTACCAGACTTTTTTGATTTATGCCTATACACCATGGATAACACAACTAAAATTAATACACTGACAACAACAATAAAATCAATCACATTATATCCTCCTCTTCATCATTAACTCTCTTTATAACTATGGAGTCAATATCATTAATATTTAAACCCTCTGCCTCATAAAGACCTATTCTAATTATCCTTTTCCAATCTTCCTCAGAAAGTTTAAATGTTTTTTTATTCTTAAGAACTACAATACCTTCACCATTTAAAATATCAATTTCTTCACTTGATATTTTATAAAGATTCTTTCTATTTATAACTCCTATTTCTTCAAGACTTTTTATTATTCTATATACAGTTGCTATTCCTATGGATGAATCCTTCTTAGATGCCTCCCAATATATTTCTTTACAGCTTGTACATTCTTTATTGAAAATAGTATCAATTATAAGTTTTCTCTGATTAGTAATTCTAAAACCATTTTCTCTTAATTTTAAAAAGATAGCTTCCTTCTCTATGTTAACCTTTTTAACTAGTAAGTAATCACTCTCTTTTCTATTCATTCTCTAACCTACTAAGCTTCCAAATATATTTATTAATAATGCTACAATATAGGCTGTCACCATTTGAACACTAATAGCCATACCTGTTAACTTCCAAGACTTCAACTCTCTCTTCATGGCACCAACTGCTGCAAAGCATGGCATACATAATAGATTAAATGCCATATATGCATAAGCTGCTCCTTTAGATGAAATGTCTTCTTTCATAGATGAAAGTGCATTTTCATCTTCTCCTTCAAACAAAATTCCTTCAGAATATATACTTCTTGCTGCTTCAGAATCATATATACCATCTTCAAAGCCAAACTCCTCAAGTTCCACCTGTGTATACTTACTAAAAAACTCTTTTAAGTATTCATCAGTTACATCATCATCATACAATTGTGCAAATGTAACAACAACATTTTCTTTAGCAACCCATCCAGTAACTACACCTACTGCTGGTTTCCACTCTCCAAATCCTAAAGGTCTAAATACTGGAGCAATTATATTACCAGCAGATGCTAGAAAACTTTCTTCCATATCGCAAATTATACTTCCATTTTCATTATTTTCTTTATTCACACCATTAAATGAATTTATATTAAAGTTTGAAAGTCCCCAAATTAAAATAGTAGAAATAAAAATTACTGTACCTGCCTTTACTGCAAAACCCTTTACTTTCTCCCATCCGTGAATACCTATAGATTTAGCAGTAGGAATTCTATATTGAGGTAATTCCATTACAAAATTAGATACTTCTGATTTATAAACGAACTTATTTAATAATAAAGAAACAATAATTGCTATAGCAATACTTAACATATATATAGAATAGGTTACTAAAGTCTTATTTCCATCTTTAAAGAATATTGAAACAAACATTGCAAATATAGGTAATTTAGCACCACATGGCATAAAACCTGTTATAATAGTGGTAATTTTTCTGTCTTTTTCTGAATCTAAAGTTCTAGTTGCCATTATCGCTGGTACCCCACAACCAAATCCCATAAGTAAAGGAATAAATGAACGCCCGGACAAACCAAATCTACGAAAAATTCTATCCATAACAAAGGCTACTCTAGCCATATAACCACTATCTTCAAGAAATGAAATAAGTATATATAACACCAATACTAATGGTATAAATCCAATTACTGCACCAATACCATTTAAAATCCCATCCATAACTAACGAATGAACCCATGGAGATGAATTTACTATAAGTCCTTCAATTAAATTACTAAAGATTTCCCATACTTTTTCTACTAAGCCTGCTAACCATACACCTGGGCTTGGAAATCCTTTAATAAATAAAAAATTTTCACTGAAAGTACAAGCAAATAGCAAGTACATAACTACTGCAAATATGGGTAAGGCCAAAACTCTATTAGTAAGAACCCTATCTATTTTATCTGATTTAGTTTCTTTAACTTTTCTTTCTCCCTTCTTAACAGATACTCTAACTATCTTACCTATATATTGGTACCTTAGGTCTGCTATTTTAGCTTCAGTATCCCCATCAGCATTATTTTCCGCTACTTCTACAACTTTAAGTACTTTAGATTTTTCTTCTTCACTTAAAAGAGCTGTTACAATTTCATCCCCTTCAACTAATTTTAAAGCTCTCCATTCTTTTTCTAGTTCATTTTCACAAAATATTATATCTTTAATTTTATCTCTAGCTTCAAGTATATTATTATCAAAAATAGCTAAACTTTCCAAAACATTCTTCTCTTTTCCTACTTTAGTAGCTACATTCATTAATTCACTAATACCTTTTCCGCTTCTAGCTATTATTGGAACTACAGGCACCCCTAGATATTTTGATAGCTTATTAGTATCTATCTTATCCCCATTTGATTCAACTTCATCCATCATATTTATAGCTATAACAGTTGGAACTCTAGTTTCTAAAATTTGAAGTGAAAGATAAAGATTTCTTTCTATATTAGTACCATCTACTATATCTATTACCACATCTGGTTTATTAACAACAATATAATCTCTTGCTATTATCTCTTCAGCAGAATATGGTGATAAGGAATATGTTCCAGGTAAATCTACAATTTCTATAGTATTATCCTTTTTATACTTACCTTCTTTTTTATCAACTGTAACTCCTGGCCAGTTTCCTACATGTTGTTTTGAACCTGTTAACTCATTAAAAAGAGTAGTCTTACCACAGTTAGGATTACCTGCCAGTGCAATTCTTAATGACATTTAATCTCCCCCTTATTTGATTACTATAATTTGTTCAGCATCACTTTTTCTTAAACTAAGCGCATATCCCCTTATATTAACTTCTATAGGATCACCTAATGGTGCAATCTTAATTACTTTTATACTAACACCTGGAGTTACTCCCATATCCATAAGTCTTCTTCTCATAACTCCCTTTTCCCCAATTGACTTGACTGTACCAAATTCACCTGGTTTTAATTCTTTTAAAGTCATAATCAAAAACTCCTTTCAAAACTTAATTAACCACTATAAGTGAAGCAAGTCCACGATTCAAAGCAATTTTTACGCCTTTAACTAAAAGAATTAAACCACTTTGATTCTCTCCAACAACTTCAATTTTTTCTCCTTTTATAAAGCCAATATCTTGAAGATGACGCTTCATGCTATCTTTTCCTCTAAACTCAATAATTCTTCCACTTTCACCAACAGACATCATTGATAATGACATAACTAATCCCTCCCTTTCAGTTGAATATGATTCTCATTGTCTTTTCATTAATTAGTATATACTAGAAAAAATTTCTAATCAATAATATTATTGATAAAATTTATCAATAACATAAAAGGTAAGTATTTTTTGCTTAAAATAATAAGACACCTGTAATTTAACAGGTGTCTCTTTAACTATTTCCATGCTTAATTTATCAATCTTCTATACTATTTTATGTACCACAGTAGGTTTTATATCCTTTATCTATATTTTTAGGCAACTTTGTATATTCTTCATTAACACTTGAGTAATCATATGGATTTTTCAAAACTTCTATAAGGTTTTCCATTACACTATAGTCATTTCTATTTACTGCAGCTTCTAATGCCTCCTCTACTCTATGGTTTCTTGGTATTACAGTTGGATTATTTTTTTCCATAAGCTTTCTAGCTTCTTCTTTAGATTCTTCTTGTCTACTCAATCTTTCATTCCATAAAGTATACCACCTTTTAAACTCATCCATATAGAAAATATCCATGCTAGTAAACTTTTCAATAGTTAAGTTATAGAAGATATTTGTATAGTCTGCTTTATATTTTAGCATTATACTTAGAAGCCCCTCTATTAAATCCTTATCTACTTCTTCTTCATTAAATAAGCCAAGCTTTCTTCTCATACCTGAATACCAATTATTTAAATATAATTGATTATATCTATCTAAAGCTCCATTTGCTATCTCAATTGCTTTATCTTTATCATCATCTAATAATGGTAATATAGCTTCAGCAAATCTTGCTAGATTCCACCCACCAATTCCAGGCTGATTTTCATAGGCATATCTACCATTTAAATCTATTGAACTAAATACAGTACTTGGGTCATATATATCCATAAAAGCACAAGGACCATAATCAATAGTTTCACCAGCTATAGCCATATTATCTGTATTCATTACTCCATGAATAAAACCAACAAGTTGCCATTTAGATATTAATTCTGCTTGCCTTTTTACTACTTCATTTAGTAAATATTCATATGGATTCCCTTCATAACTACCATTAAAATGCCTATCTAAAGTATAATCTGCTAATTCTTTCAAGTGCTCTTTATTTCCAAGGCTTGAAACAAACTGAAATGTACCTACACGTATATGACTTTTTGCAATTCTTGTAAGTATTGCCCCTGGTAAGAAATCCTCTCTAAAAACATCTTCTCCTGTTGTTACTACGGCTAAGCTTCTAGTTGTTGGTATACCTAAAGCATACATTCCTTCACTTATAATATATTCCCTAAGCATTGGTCCTAGGGATGCCTTACCATCACCACCTCTAGAATAAGGTGTTCTACCTGATCCTTTAAGCTGGATATCTACTCTTTCTCCATCTTTAGTTAAGTATTCCCCAAGAAGTACTGCTCTTCCATCTCCTAAAATAGTGAAATATCCAAACTGATGTCCAGCGTAACCTTGTGAAATTGGTGTTGTACCATCTAAAATTTTATTACCACTTAAAAAACTTGCTCCTTCCTCACTTTCTAAGAATCTTACATCTATTCCTAGATTTTTAGCTAAGGTTTTGTTTAATGCAACGATCTTTGGTTCCTTTACCTTTTCAGGATATTGAGCTGTGAAAAGTCTACTTGGTAATTTAGCATAAGTATTTTCTAGCTTTATAGTCTTATCTTTTAAAATTCTATCCATCTTTTCTCCTTTGTTTATTTATAGTAGAATACTAAATAAATTGTTTTATTAAAATTATACATTATTAGTTTTTGCATGTTTAAATTTAATATGTCTATTAAAGTAAATAAGTAAAGATAAAATATAATTCCCTCATTTATCTCTATTATGTTTACTCCTTCTAACTGCAAGTATTTATTAGCACATCTAGTATATCGTTTCATAATCCAGCAATCTATCCACATATATTAAAAGCTGTTGAAAAAAATTTTTCAACAGCTCTAATTTTATATTTCTATGATTGTTATATTAACATCTCTTAATTTTATGCAACAGCTTGATGCATTAACTAAAGCAATTCCAAGGGCATCTTTATTGGCTTTAATAATAGAATTACCAGTGATAGTTACCCATTGATTTTCACTATATATACTTTGTGAACTCATTCCAGGATAGGGTCTTCCATTTAGTAAGAAAATTACATTTATTTCATTTGTACAACTTAAATCACATATAGAAACAGTAAGATTACAACTAATTAAATATGATTTTCCTGGAGATAAAATTATAATTGAGCGTCCTTCTCTATGAGTAATAGCTGTACCTTTTACTTGTATATTATTCATTAAAGGAATTAGCTCCTTACCTTCTATGCACTTACAATAAGGCGTGTTTAAAAATAAATAGTCATGAATACATTTTTCTCCTGGAATTCCTTGTGGGCCTCTTGGTCCAATTTCTCCCCGTGGCCCCATTGGTCCTTGTGGGCCTACAGGTCCAGCTTCACCCTGGGGCCCTTGAGGTCCTCTTTCACCTTGAGGTCCTGCTGGGCAAACTGGACAATTTGTATTTATTATTATTGTATGAACTGTATTACTAGTAGTAGTTATTGTTCTGTTACTTCCAGTTGAATCTCTAAAAGTATAGGTTATTCCAGCATTATTGCTTATTGTATAACCATTTCTAACATGGCTATTAACTCTTACATCAAATGATATAGTTATTGTTTCTCTAGCATTAATATCTCTTAAGGATATACCTGAATTTATATTACTTTCATCTAATTGTACATTGTTAATTATTAAAGTGTTTGGAATTATAGTTACTCCTTTAGGCACTATATCTCTAAAAATTACATTTGTTAATTGTTGAATGCTTGAATTTGTAAATGTTATTGTATACCTTATAGTATCACCAGTGCTAGCAATAATCCTATCTACACTCTTTTGAATATTTGTAACTGGAGCACCTTGGAGTTGTAATAACCTAATATCATCAATTAAATAATCATTTCCTCCTGCTGGACCACCTTCACTTATAAAACTAACTGTTAATATTGTATTGCTTCCACTATTAAAAGTTGCTCCTACTTGTCTCCAAGTTGGAATCCTAGTTACCCTAAGAGTACTACTTAATGGTTGATTAAAAAGAAACTCTGTATTACTTCTTACAATTACACGTAATTCTGGAAGTACTGAAGTGGGTTCTGAGTCTATATTCATAACCCATGTTGAAAATACATAATTTGTATTTGGTTCTACAGTAACTGTTGTAGTAAAAATAGATTGGTTTGGATTGCTTCCATTTACTATCATCATACGTCCACTTTCATCACCTGTTGTATGATCTGAAACATTAAACCATGTTCCAAAATTAGTATTAGTTATAGTATTACTAATAGAATACTCACCATCATTAGGCTTAAAATAGACGTAACGTACATATTTAAAAGTTGTTATAAAATCTGAGTACGGAACAGTTATAGGGCTTGTATCAACAGGAGTTCCATTTGGTAACATCCCAAAATCCCCATTATTTCCAGCTGTAATTAGATTATTACCTATAGTTACATAATTGTTTAATTCAAGATATATATCTTCAACTGGTGCATCTACAAATTTTACATTGGAAATATTAGAATTAGAAACATTAACGTATACTGTATTCGGTGATAAAGAATTTACACGATTAGCTTCCCTTGGTGGGGAAGTTATTAACCCTATATCTGGATCATTTGGGGTTACTGATATACTTTTACTATAGTTCCAGTTTCCACTATTTGAAATTTCACCTGTGTATCCAGCCGCCTCTACTATACGATAACTTCCTTTTGGAACGTCTCTAAAAGCAAAATTACCATCACTATTTGTTAAAACCACAATACCCTTACCTACAAATGTTCCTTCTATATTTGTATCTCCTCTAACTTGTATTGCTACTGGCACACCTTTTATTGGTTGATTTCCAGAAGCTTCATTAGGTTGACTATTTATATTAAAAATTACACTTCCTGTAATATTCATATTTCCTCCTATAACTTAAACATATTTTTTATCTTTCGTAAAAAAACTTACTACTATTAATATATGAAATGCTATAATTATGTTTCTTATTAAGTTAAGAAGAAAGCCGCTAGGTATAAAACCTAACGACTGTTTACAATTATAATTTTTTATAGACATCATAAATATATTTAATTATGAAATTTTTCCTGATTGTTTACTGGCATAGTGCGGATTAAAATAAGACATATAGACTAGTATCTGATTAACCATATTGTTTTCTAAAACTACAACCAAATATCTATCTTACATTGTCAACCTTATCACGCTTATTTATACAATAAACTGAAATAATAAAAAATACCATTCCAAATAAACTTAACACTAATAAATTCATTACAATTACACTTATATCTGCTCCTTGCTGTGCATTATTAATAGCTTCCATTGCCCATCTTATAGGCGTAAAATATGATATTTTATTTATTGTACCACTTAAGTAGGATAAAGGCACAAAACACCCACCTAGTGCTAAAAATGATATTGTAATAAAGTTACTTATTATACTTGATAAATCTCTATCATTAGTTATGGTCATACAAAATGTTCCTACAGATACTGAAACTATTCCTAATATTAATAATATTGTTATAAGCATAATATTACTAACTCCAATTTCTATGGTTGAAATAAGGTTTATTTCTATAACACTTATTGAAAATAAAATAGCTAATAAAATGGTTATACTAATAATATTGCTTAAATAATATTGCCATGGTTTTACACCAGTTGTAAGAATACGTGTATACATATTTTGTTCCTTATCTTCTCCAATTAAACCTGAGCCACTCATAGCCCTATAAAAAGCGAACATAATTATAAAACCTATTAACGTCTGACTTACACTATGATTCACTTCAACATCATTTAAATCTTTATATGAAACTTGAATCTTTTCTTTTTCTTTTCTTTCAACTGATGATTTATATTTTTCAAAGTCACCATTATTTATTTTTGCTAAGTTTATCATATTGGATAATTCAATAGATAGTCCTTTATCTAGGATTTCATAAAGATTTTCCCCTTCTATCCCATATAAAATTACACCTGAATTATCGCCCCTTAATACCTTTTCCTCCATATTTTTATCAATCATTATACCTAAATAAATATCTCTAGTATTAAATTTTTGTTTTAAATCATCTTCACTATTAACTTCAACCAGATTAATCATATCAATATCAGACAAATACTCATCTAATTTATTAGAAGAAAAAGATTTACTTTCATCATATATTCCCACATTTATTTCAGTAATAGATCCATCTATAATCTTTGGGGCAAATAGAAATATAATCATAGGAAAAACTACTGTTAATATTGTATAAGCAGGTTTCTTTAATATCATTATCTTTAAATTATTCTTTACTAAAGCATATACACTTCTCATACTTCTCTCTTCTCCCTTCTAATACATATATAAAGGCAACAAAATAAAATTATAGTTACTGTAATACTTATTACTAAGCTTACATTCAAGCAATAAAAGTTCCCTTCATATGCAGCTTTAAATATGCCCTTATTTAACCATCTTAAAGGGGAAATATTGGTTACTAAATTTAATATTCCATCCATTTCAAGTGGCAGTGATATATAAGATCCACCAAGAAAAGAAAAGACTGGAATAATAAGTCCTTGTATGAACAATGATGCTCTATCTCTTTGCTTTACTGCGTAACCAACAAAAGTTCCTAAGGTAACCATCATTAAAGCAGCTGCTAGTACATACATAAAAGTTATGAATGGATTGTCTCCCCAATTTGACTTTAATTTAAAGAGTGAAAATAGAAATCCTGGTGTAATTATAATTATGCTTAGAATTAAACTTGAAATAATTCTTCCAACAAAATATTTGAAATCAGATAATCCTGTTAAAATTATTCTATCCTTTATTCCAGATGATTTTTCTAATCCAAGTAATCCTATGGGAAATAATGTTACATAAAGCATCATCATAGTTAATTCAACTATTCCATAGTACTGATAAGAATTAGGAGCATCTTTTTCTTTAATAAACTTTACATCTATATTATCATTCAGAAATTCTTCACTACTAATAATTTCAGCTGCCTTATCTACATCCACCATATACAATTCATTTATACTTGCATAGGTATCACTAAAGGATTTTAAATAAGATAGGACAGTTGCACCTTCTGATACTCTTTTCTCCGAATAATAAGTTTCTATAGATTCCTCCTTAATCAAAAGAAATATTTCTCTTTCATTTTCAACCTTAGCCTTTCCTTCTTCAACAGATGATACTTCTTTTATACTAAAATCATCATAATTGAACACATTATCTTTTATTTCATTTATAATTTCATCTTTTCCTGATTCATTGTAATAACATATATTAATAACTTCATTTTCACTATTTATAGAGTTAGTATCAGATAACATTACTCCAAGGAGTACCATAAGAAAAATTGGAAATAATGCATTAAATATCACCCATTTTCTTTGTCTAAGATTAAACTTAAGTCCTTCCACAATAACATGAAACATAAAACCTCACCTACTCCCTCAAGCTTCTTCCAGTTAATGTCAGAAAAACTGTTTCTAAGGTAACTTCTCTATATCCAATATCACCAATACTAATTTCATTTCTTGTAAAATAGTTAATTATTTTATCTAGATTATTTACATTCTTAGAAGTATTTATAGTTACTAAATTATCATCCTGATATACTGATAAAACTCCCTTAATAGACTTAATCTCTTCAATATTAATTTCTTCATAGGAATTAAGGGTAAGAGATAGAGTTTTCTTATCATCTACTATACTTTTTAGTTCATCCTTTGTTCCCTCTACTATAACTTTACCATGGTCTATAATAGCTATTTTAGTACATATAGACTCTACCTCCTCCATATAATGTGAAGTATAAATTATTGTAGTACCTTCTTCATTTAATTTCTTAATGGAATCTAAAATATGATTTCTAGATTGAGCATCTATTCCTACAGTGGGTTCATCCATAATAATTATCTTGGGATTATGAACAATAGCACAAGCAATATTTAACCTTCTAAGCATTCCACCAGAATATTCTTTGGACTTTTTATTTTTAACTTCTTTAAGTCCTACAAACTCTAACGCTCTCTCTACTGCCTCTTTTAACTCTCTTCCCCTTAGTCCATATAGTTCACCAAAGAAGCTAATATTTTCTTTAGCAGTAAAGTCTTCATATATAGCTATTTTTTGTGGAACTAGTCCAATTTTTCTTTTAATATTAACATCATGTTTTTTAATGCTAGTTCCCATTATTTTTATATCACCTGAAGAAGGTCTTACTAAACCACATATAGTGCTAATAGTTGTACTTTTACCTGCTCCATTTGGACCAAGAAGTCCATATATCTCACCTTCATCTATGGATAATGAAATATTATCAATAGCAACAAAGTCATCAAATTTTTTAACTAACTTATCAATCTCTATTACTTTCATTATTATTCCCCCTTTACTTCCTAATTTTAGTATATAAAAAAAGACCTCCTACAAACTGTAGAAAAGGTCATATTCTCTATATGACAAAAGTCATATCCTCTCTCCTGTATAATAATAAACAGCTATTTGAGTTCTATGCTTTAAATCTGTTTTATTTAATATTGATGTAATGTAGTTTTTGACTGTTCCTTCTGATATAAATAGTTTTTTGCTTATTTCCTTATTACTTAACCCTTGGGAAATCCCTACAATCACCTCATATTCTCTATCTGTAAAAAGTGATTTATCTATTTTCCCCTTAGGAGTACTTTGTCCAATCTCCTTATATCTCTTTAATATATCTTCCTGAATTACTGATATACCATTATAAGCCATTTTTATAGTATCTATAATTTTATCTGGTGTAGTATTCTTTAATAAATATCCAATTGCTCCTTGATTTAATGATTTTTCTATATATTCATCCTCATCAAAGGTTGTTAATACAATGACCTTTGTCTTACAGTCCCTTCTTCTCATTTCTGCCAATGTCTCTACACCATTTAAAATTGGCATTCTTATATCCATAAGAACTACATCCAAGTAGCTTCCTTCTAAATATTTTAATAGTTCTTGTCCATTTTTAAATGTTCCCTTAATATCAATGTCCTCATTAGACCCAACAATTATTTTTAAACTCTCCCTAATTAAATCATCATCATCTACTATAGCAACTTTAATGCACATTACAATTCTCCCTCTTCTTTAAATATCATAATTGCTGTAAACCCTCTACTTCCATCTAAGATTAAATTTCCTTGTAAATTTAGCATTCTTTCTTCTAATGCTTGTAACCCCATTCCTTTTATAATTTTCTTAGAACCAATACCATCATCACTAACTTCCACTTTTATATATTTATTTAACACCTCTATATTAACCTTAATTTTATTACCTTTAGAATATTTTAGAGAATTAGTTGATAGTTCTCTTATTCCTTCAATAATTATTTCCCACTGCTTCCTAGATATTAAATCTAGATTTCCTTCACTTGTTAGTATGTATTTAAATGAAGTGTCCTTTAACTTATTTTGAAGTAACAGCTTAATTTTATTAATTCCAAGCTCTTCTATTGGAGGTTTTATACTTCTTAATGTTGCTCTTATATCATCCATTCCATTTCTAAGCAAATTGGTTACATTAGTTATGATACCTACCGCTTTTTCATTTCCGTCCTTTTTTAAAATAATTCCTAAGGCTTCAAGTTGAAGTAAGGCTCCTGCTAGTGTATGCCCTATCTTATCGTGCATAGCACCAGAAATTTCATTTCTTTCTTGTAATTTTACAGATATTTTTTCTTGCTCTATAAACTGCTCTCTAGATTCCATTCTTAAACTTAATTCAGAATTAATTCTTCTATTTTGATCCCACTCTTTTTCTAAGAATTCTACTCTTTCTTCTTGTTTTTTTCCATAAATCAATGCATATACTGAAAGTGTAATGATTGAGGTTAATTCTGCACATAAATTATTTTTATATGTAAACAGAAGGCTTGATGGAATAATAAATAGGCAATGATAATAAATCTTTTTTTCTATAGATAAGTACTCTGCTAATGTAAAGGCAAATAAAATTATAATAATTTTATTTATATATATTGTTGCTACTGCTGAAAAGACTATATTTATTAGGTATATACTCTTTCTAAATCTTTTAGGAAGTAAATAGCTTAACATTGATAAGATAATTATAGTTAAAATGATAGAAACATTTACCCACGGCTTATCCATGTTATTTAATGAATTCATTGAAACATAGCCAACTAAAATAGCTCTAATTACAATATTAAAATCTTTTGCTATAAAAATCACCCCAATTTTTCATTACCACTTCTAAGATTAGAGGATTAAATTGTAAATCATATTAGTAACACCCTATATTTAATTATAAATATAGGGATTTTTAAAGCAAACTTTCTTTTATATACTTTATTTAGTATTTATTAATTTTTATCCTTGTTATTTTTCAACCACATAATAGCACTATATGCATGTATAGCAGAACCTGTAGCTAATATTTCTTCATTAAATACTACTTTTTCATTATGCATTGGTTCACCATATAGTAAATTTTCTTGCTTTGTTCCAGCACCTAACATCATATATACACTTGGAACTTCATATGAATAGGAAGCAAAATCTTCCGATCCCATTCCTCCTCCTTCAAACAAATTAACTAAATTCTCACCAATCAAATCTTTTACATATGATGTAATTTCTTTAGCTAAATCAGTATTATTTGTTAATGGTGGTACAGATGATAATTCTATTAATTCTGCTTCGCCTCTAAACATTTTAGCCGTATTTACTGTTATATCATTTATTCTATTAAATATGAATTCTCCTATTTCTTTATCTAAACTTCTTATTGTTCCCTCCATAATTACTTCTCTAGGAATTATATTTGGAGCTTCTCCCCCTACAAACTTACCAATAGTTACAACTGCAGCTTTAGTAGCTGGTATTTCTCTAGCAATTAGTTCTTGTAAAGATAAATATATATGTGCTGCTATATTAATAGGATCTACTCCAAGCTCTGGCATAGCTCCATGACATCCAGTTCCTTTTACGACTATTCTAAATCTATTACATCCTGCTATACTAGTACCTAAACCACATAATACCATATTAGAAGGAGTTCCTGAATGAACATGCATAGCCATTGCAGCATCTACATGCGGATTTTCTAATACACCTGCTGCTAACATTTTTTTAGCTCCAGTAAAACCTTCTTCATCTGGTTGAAACACTAATTTAACAGTTCCTTCTATATCATCTTGATTTTCCCTAAGTAATTTTGCTGCACCTAATAGCATTGCAGTGTGCATATCATGTCCACATGCATGCATACTCCCATTAATTGACTTAAAATCACATTCAGTTGCCTCAACTACTGGTAATGCATCCATATCAGCTCTTAACAAAAACGTTTTGCCTGGATTTTACCACTAATTGTAGCAACTACACCACTTTCACATATTTCTTGTGGTTCATACCCAAATTCCTTTAACTTATCAATTACATAAGCTTTTGTTTAGGTAACTTTGAACCAACTTCAGGATTACTATGAATAGTCCTCCTAATAGTAATTAAATCATCATATATTAACTTTGCTTGACTCATAATTTTATTCATATGTATACCTCAATTTCTTTTATCTCATATTTATTTTAATTACTTTTTTATAATATATTCATTAAACTATTAAATCAAATAAGCTGTTATCTTTCTCACTGAATTTTACATAATATAACCTATTATGCTCACATTTTCTAACTTTTTCATATTAGATAATTATCCTTAGAACAACAACTCTCTTTAAGCTTCTTAAGCATTGTTATTGATTCATATAGTGTATAACTTCATTATTCTTTATCATATGGATTAGTTTACTATTTAATTACACCCTATATAAATAAAAGAGATTGCTTTTTTCTATAAACTGCAATCTTTTTTATAAAAATATAAATACTCAAAAACTACTCCAATTAAAATTCCAATTGTATAACATATTAAGTCACTAAATAAAAATCCATGTCCTAAAATTAATGCTCCTAAGGTTGTATTTCTTATTGAATTTATCCATTCCCCTTGGTAAAGTTGAGATATTTCTATCAAATAAGAAAATGTCATTGAAGCCAAAGCCAAATTTCTTATTTTAGCTTTATTAAATAGAAAACCAAATCCTAAATACACCATTAAAGCCCATAAGGTATCTCCTGCATATTTGCTTATTAAACTATGTAAGTAGCTTTCATAACTTCTTGAAGCAATTCCTAAATCATAACTATGATAATAAGCCCTATATATATAATTCTTTTTCTTTTCATCTTTCTACTCCTATAATATTAGTAATCACACACTTCAAAAGCTAAATAATCATAATGATAGTTATATCCTAATTTTTCAGCTAATGCTACAGAGGCTTTATTATGAGCATCCCAACTTGGATATAAACCTCTATTAAGACATTCTAAAATTAATTTTCCACCACAACAATATGCAAGACCTTTTCTTCTGTATTCCTTTTTAGTATCAATTTCTACTTCAATTCCATCTCTATACCGTGAATAAGCAGCTGCACCTGAAATAGGTTCATTATCTTTCATAACAACAACTCCTAATCCTAGATTCTTAAACATTTCATAATCAGAATATTGAGCAACAAAACTCTTACTCCAATCATTTAACCTACAGAAATTAAAAATCTCTTCATCTATCATTCTTAGTGTATACTCTTGAGGTAAAGAGTTTACAATAGCCATCAATTTATCCTTATGAAAAATATGCTCTTCTTTTTTAATAGCATATCTAGTAATTTTTTTTGCATTCTTTCCGTAACACTCTTTAATTAGTACTGACCACTCATTACTTTGAGGTACCATTATTATAAAATTCTCTTTATAGTAATCTGGTTTATATTGTACAAGCTCTTTCTTAGCTACTCCTCCCAAAAAACAAAAGTCTCCAAGTACAGCAATTGCTGATTTTGGATTTTCTTCGTCATCTACATAAATACTTCCCATTATGTTTTGAAGACATGACCATATAATTGTTTCTTCCCAATTACCAAATAAATCTTTAGCCTTTTCTGTATTCTTTAGCTTATAAATCATATAACTCTCCACTCTGTTCATTGCTATTCTTAATTATAATCTTAAATTTATTGTAACACTTTTATATGTGCTCATAATAATAAATATTTATATATTTATGTATTTATATGTTTAAAACAATATTTATTTTTTTGTTTTTGCATATATAACTTTTAGAAATAAATTTGGAGGTTTGTTATGGCAAGAAGAAAAAAAGAATTTGTGATGTCTAAGGATGATTTATGTTACGAAGAGCCAATGGATGAAATCTGTTTTACAGATTATGTACCACCATCAAAAGATGCTGTTGCTAGTTTTTGTTTTACCGATGAAGCTACAGAAGAAAAATTAAGTTTTGATAATAGAAAAGAAGAAGCTAAACCTTTTACAGAAACAAAGTTTACTCCCCAATCTCATAAAAATAAAAAAGGTAAAGTACACCCTAATGGTATAACTCCACCTGTAGACGGAGAAAAATTTGAATTTGTTAGGACCTATTGCTTTAGAAAGTCTACTTTAATAAAACTTAATAAACTTAAAGCTAATAATCCTGACTTTAATATCTATATTAGCACTATAATTGATGATGCTATATGTTCTTACTATGATGGTGTTATGAAATAAAGTTGAGAGCTTGCCCTCTCAACTTTCTATTAAATATTTAATTTATACTAAGGTTAGAAAATAAGTCCACAAAACTTTTTATCCCCGAAAGAACTACTACAACAATTAATATAAATACTATTAATGTAACAATAAATATAATATAAGATGACTTCTTCATATTTTTAATTTCTTTCTCTTCTAGATCGTGTTTATCCATTAATTTCTTCCTCCTTAAAATATATTTAGCACTCTATTCTTTCTATAGGGAATAGAGTAAATTACTTTTTATTTAAAAGAAAGAGTTACTATCTACGCAGAACTTTCTGATTGTTTTCTATAAGTTATTAAAATTTTTCAAAAAATCTATGATTATATTTTTCTATATACATATAGTGTAAAACATAATATTTGTAAATGAAAGAAGAGAAACCATAATTTATGATTTCTCTTCATAAGCTATTCATTTTTCAGTTTAATTTTAGACATCATTATAGGAATGGTTGTTGCTATTACTAAGGCTATTAAAAGTATTATTCCCATACCATTACTTGCTGCAAATCCAGCAGGAGTTTTTGGAGTTATTACTCCTGTAACCTGAAGTATTATTCCTAATAGCCCAATTATAGAGCCACCAGCTACAAGTCCTGAAGAAAGGCTTATTCCATTTGAAACTTTTATTTCCTTTTCCTGTTCATCTTTACTCATCTTTTCTACCAATACTCTTATTAAAGCACCTACTAATATTATAGAAGTTGTTGATATAGGTAAATAGAATCCTATAGCAATAGTCATTATAGGTAAATCTAATAAGAATAAGAACAATGCCATTACAATACCAACTATAATCATTGGCCATGGTAAATCACCAGACATTATACCTGATGTTAAAGTTGACATTAAGTTAGCTTGTGGAAGAGCAAATGGTGCTTCTGCTCCAGTAATTCTTAACTGGCTTGATAGAACTAAGATTGTTCCTGTTACCACTATAACACCAATAACACTTGATATAGCAAATGAATTTCTCATTTCACTTCTGCTTCCACCTATTATGTAACTTACCTTTTGAGATTGGCTGTAACCACCAGCTACTGCTATTGCAACTACCATAAAGGCTGCAAATAAAAGTAATGATTTATTATCAGCTGGAGAAGTCCATCCCATTATAACAAAAACTAAAGTTAATATTACTAAAGATGCAATTGTCATGCCTGATACTGGTAGGTTTGATGTACCTATTGTACCAGTTAAACGTCCTGCTACTATAACAAATAATAATGATAATATCATAGAAACTATTGCACCTATTATTGCCATCTTTATATTTTGAGAAATTATAAAGGCTGCAACAAAGGCTACTATAATTCCCCCAAATAGCATAAGAATGCCACCTGAATTCTTTTCATTGCTTCCATCATTGCTTGATTTTGCTTTAAATGTTTCTTTAAGAGAAATAACAATGGTTGGTATAAGCTTAACTGCGCCAATAATACCACCACAAAGCATCATTCCAGCTCCAATATACTTAACATAGCTTCCTGCTATTGCATTTACATCCATTTGATGAAGTAACATAGAAGCATCATTCCATGATTGGGCACCATGTTCTGCAAAATCAGTAAAGTAACCTATTAATGGAGTAATACCAAAGTTAGCTAAAACTGAACCTGCAAACATCATTAAAGACACTTCAAGACCAACTATAAATCCAATACCTAATAAAAGTGGATTTACTTCAGTTGAGAACTTCCATTTATAAAACTTACTTCCTACAAAAGTAATAGTATTGTTAATTAGATTCAAAAATGATCCTGTTAATACATTAATAATGCCACTTATTCCAAATCCAATACCCATGTATTTTATAGCATCTCCACCTGCTTCAGATGCAACTAAAGTTTCAGAGATAGCCATTGATTCTGGATACATAAGAGTTCCATGTTCCTCTACTATTAAGAACTTATAAACTAATGAAAGACATCCTATACCAAATAGTGTGCCTCCTACTCCAACAGTAATTCCCTCTATAAGAGTAATATCACTGCCTATAAGAATAATTGCAGGTAAAACATAAATCATACCACTTGCTATAGATTCTCCACCACTTGACATACCTTGAGTTATATTTTTCCCAAGGATACCTTTACTTTTAGCAAAAACTCCAATAAGCATTGAACCTATAATAGCACCAGGAATCCCTGCTGCAACAGTTAATCCAGATTTCATTCCAGAATAAGCTGTAGATGCTGCAAACACAGCAGCTAAAATTGAACCTATTATGATTACTGCAAGATTTGTTCCACTTTTAGACTTGTCAGTTATGTATGGAACATAATCTTTACCATGAACACCACCATAGGCCTCTTTAGGTAATTTCTTTTTCATCTTTTGTCCCCTTTTCTTTTGTTTATTTATAAATTTATATTTAGTATATCCATTTTTGCTAATATAATAATCATCTCATGTTTTATCACTTTAGTCAGATAAAACAAAAAAACATGATAAATATTATCATGTTTTTTTTGACAATACAAACCATAATTTGTCTTACCTTTAACTTCTAATTATAAAGTATTAATAATTTAACTTATGATTTGAAAAAATATAAATTTTATTATAATTATTTTTAAAAAGAATTATGAAATTACCTATATATAAATACTATTTTAATATTTTTATAGATTACTAGTATATTCAGCAATTCCACTTAATTTTCGCAGGGTTTTCTTCGTTAGAGATAGCAACCTTTTCAAGTGACACTAACATTTTTTCTAATTCTTTACTAGCTAATTCATCATATATTTTTGAACTTTCTGATAAACCACACTTATCATAAACAATTGCTGCTGCTCCATAAAAAGTAAAACCAAGAGCATTTGTTGGTGTATTAATTGTTCCACAAGCTGTTACTATAGCACGACAAGCTACCTGAGCAACAGGGTTTTCTTCTAGACTTCTTGCAACTACATTTCCTTCCTTTATAAGAGATTTAACCTCATTTAACTTTTTAGTTCCATTTAAATATTCCTTTGAAGCTGATACTATATTACGAAGTCTTAAATCATCACTATAGTTTTTTTCATATATATTAAGAAAATTGTCCTCTGCATATGTAATTGCCCAATTGGCTAATGTTGTTTTGCTTTGTGTTTCTATTAAACTCATTAATGATACTATATTGGGATCATCTAAGCTTCCTAACATCTTCCTTAGTTTTGCCATATCTATTCCTACTTTCTTTTAACTAATTATTATTTCTTTTAGTTCCTCTACATTATTTACTAGATAGTCTGCACCTTCTTTAAGTAACTCTTCTCCTCCTCTAAATCCCCATGAAACACCTATAGATTTAACTCCAGCATTTCTTGCAGTTCTTATATCAACATTTGAATCACCAATATATATGCATTCCTCTTTACTTATACCAAATTCATTAATTACTTCTAATAGTGATGTTGGATCAGGCTTAGCTTTATAGTTTTCTCTTAACCCTAAAACTAATTTAAATCTATCAGAAAAATATTTATGTATTATCTCCAATGTAAAATCATGTTTCTTATTAGATACAACAGCTAGTCCAATTTCTTCATCTATTAGTTGGTCTAAAAGATCAATTATTCCATTATAAGACCTAGTCATATCCATCATGTGATCATTATAGTATTTATTAAACACATCTAATACCATATTAACTGTTTCACTATCCCTATTTTCAAGAGGAAGAGCTCTTTCCACAAGCTTGTATAATCCATTTCCAATAAAAGCTTTATACTTTTCAGACTCATGAGTTGGAAATGAAAATTTACTAAGAGCATAATTACATGCATTTGATAAATCATCTATAGTATTTAACAATGTACCATCTAAATCAAAAATAGCTACTTTAAACATTACTCTCTCCTATTTAACCTAATTTCTCATTCGATTATATCATATTTACCTTTTACATTGATAACAAATATAGTAAGAACTATACTTATCTTAAAAGAGTTATTATATATTCTTAAAAATACTATTGGATAACAAAAAACATTAATTTTATAAAAATAGCATTGAAAATTAGTATTTCAATGCTATTTGCTTTATGGAATAACTTTACATATAATTAACTTATACTAATTATAATTAGAAAGGAGTATTAAACTTGAGCAATACATTTACCAAAGATTATACTATAAACATATATGATGTAGATTCTAATATGAATTGTAAATATTCATCTTTAATGAATTACTTATGGGATGTTGTAATATCTCAAACTGATTCTTTAGGCGAAACTAAACATGGACTTGTACATAATTGTGTGTGGGTTTTATTAAAATATGATTTAAAAATCCTAGAATATCCTAAGTTTAGAGATAGAATAACTGTTGAAACTGAAGCCATAGGTATTAAAAAGCTATATGGTTATAGACGTTGCACTATAAAAAATTCAGTTGGTAAAGTAATTCTTTCTGGGATTTCTACTGCAATGCTAATTGACATTGAAAAGAGACGCCCAGCAAAGATTTCTCCTGAACAATTAGAGATTTACGGAATTCAAAAAGAATTGCATGAAATCATACCATTAGATGATTTTATAAAACTTGAAGTTCCTAGCATTACAAGAGCTTATACTGTTAGACATAGCGATATTGATTCAAACAATCACGTTAATAATGTTAAGTATATTGAAATGGCAGTTGATACTTTACCTAATGAGCTTTTAGACCAATATAAAATATCCGATATAAAAGTTCTGTTTAAAAAGGAAGCTAGTGAGGGTTCAACTCTACACTTTAATACAGACATTATAAGAAATAATGAAGATGAATTAATTACAGTTCATAGGGTTTTTAAGGATGAAGTTCAAAAACCAATTACAAAATTAGAATTTAAATGGAAAAAGAATAGCTAAACACTATTCTTTTTTTGATAATATAATTATTTTAAATAATATCGTCTTCTATTCTTAGTTTTATTTTTATATTCAATAGCATATGTTGGGCATCCACAGATACATGCCATGCAATGAGTACAATTCTCTCCCCACTTTGGCTTCCCATCTACTAGTATAATATTATTTAAAGGACATAACCCTTCACATTTACCACAACTTATACACTTATCTGTTGTATGAAATCCCTTTGCACTTACATATATTTTATAAAACATTTTATTTATAGAATTACTTTTCATCCTATCAATAATAGTAGTTTTATTTTCCTCAAATTTTCTGCCACTAACTATATATTTTACTATTTTATTAACTTCTTCCTCTACATTTTTAATTCTTCTTTCATTCTCTTCATCACTTGGAGTACTATACATAACAATATAATTATCCGGCATAACCAAAGCTCTTAGCCCCATAAACTCAAGTCCTTTTTCCTTAGAAATATACTTTAAAAATGAAGTGGCATCTCCTGTATCAGCACCGCAGGTAAGAATAAAATACACCTTTCTATTTCCAGAAAGCTTTATATTCTTAATAAACTTTTCTACTACCATAGGAATTCTCCATGCATAAGTAGGAGCTATAAAGACAAAAGGTTTATCTGATTTTATTTCATTATTACTACCACTCTTTATAAGTTCATTAATTGACATAATTTCATCATCTATTTCTTTACTTATTAACCTTGCAATATGACGACTATTTCCTGTTCCAGTAAAATATAATATCATTTATTCTCCTCCAATTATAGAACTAATTTACTTTTAATTAGATAACTTGTCTGCTAAAGCATCAATATATTCCTTTGACTCTTTAAGACCAGCTCCTGTTGTCATTCTATATAGCTTAACTGCCTTTACTTTCTTCCCTTCTATTATTAATTTATTTAATTCATCATTTATCTTATTAAGCTCATCATCTTCTATTTCTAAATGATTTATTATCTTATTTAATTTGTTATTTAGGATTTTAATTTGATCTTTTTGATTACTAACATTCATCATTAACACTATACTTACACCACAAAGAAATCCTATTATAGCATAATCCACTATATCTCCCCCTTTATTATTCAATATCACAATTATACATTAAATTCTTATAGGTTAAAATATTACTACTATAATAGTAAAAGCAGTAAAACTAAATTTACTGCTTTTTTATAACCTCATTTATTTCTCTAACAACTTCCTTTAATTCTTTATTTGTTGTATCAACCTTAATTGTATTCATTTTCTCATATAATACTAACCTTTCAAGGCTCCTTCTTATATTATCTTCATCTCTTAAACCTTTACTAATATCTCCTTTAATTCTTGACACTAATGATTCCGCAGGACACATTAAAGTGATCTTATATATTTCTACATTAGAAGTATTAAGGCCTTTTAATATTTCCTCCATTATCTCATCTGTATGAATGACCCAGTTAAATATTATATATTTGCTACTAGAGTTTCTTATATAATTATTTAGAATATGAATTATATTATCTAAAACCATAGTCTTATTTTCTTCATTTACTGTAAAGGGGTTCATCCTCCAGCAATCATCTCCATCTAGCCAAAATGAATTATCTAATTCTTTATAAATCATTCTACAAACTGAAGTTTTTCCAACTCCCATAACTCCATTTACAATAATTAACTTCTTTTTCACTTCTATCACCTATTCAATTTCTAATTATCTAAGTCTCCCTGCTTTCTATAAATATATGTAACAAAGGATCCTCTCTCATCCATCGTCTCATTATACTTAACCAATTCTAAGCTTTCATTTAACCCATTAAAATCTGATGGCTGTATTAAGTCTTCTTCTCTTATCTTTGAATCTGGTACATGTTTCTGTCCAAAACCATTAATGAATAAAATACCTTCTATTCTAAGATGTTTATGTATACTACTTAATTGCTTCTTACTTAATCTATAATGATTTATAATTATATTATCAAATTTCTCTATGTTATCTAAAGCATCAGGTTTACTTAAATCTACTTTCTTAGTATTAACTTTATAATTATTCCTTGCTGCAAAGTTATGTAGTCTTTCAAGTGCTTTAATACTAAAATCTACTCCAGTAACATTAAATCCTTCCTGTAATAAAAACAAACTATTCCTACCATCTCCACAAGCTAAGTCAAGAACAGTTCCACTTTTAAGATACCTTATGTTCTTAACTAAAGCTTCTTCTGGTTTTAAAGGATTTCCTCCCCTATTTTCAAACTTTTTATCCCAATAACTTTCGTTTCCCATGTATTCCATATTTCTCTCCTATAAGTTTATTAAATAATTCTTACAATTTATAACTATAAACTACAATCAAGATTAAGCAATTATCTAAAAAAGTGAGTTTTAAAATTTGTACAATGCTGTCTTAGTCTATCATTGAACATTAAATTTTGTTGTTCTGTTTCAACATAAGGAATTCTAAATGGACCTTTATAGTGTATATAATTAACTATATTTGATCCATTAAACATACCTTCATCAATATCTAGTCTATAAAATACATATCCTCTTTGTTTATCAGATCCAAAAGGATAGTTTACAGCTCCACTAATTTTATCATAAGCAAATTCATCACCAAGCCAATCATTTTCTATAACATTTTTGTTCTTTAGTCTTGGTATTTCAGCAGAATAGTTTATACCCTTTTTTTCAAATAATAATCTGCCACTTATTAACTCAAATTTCTGAGTATTACTAATTGAAAATCCATCTTGCCAATATGATTTTCCATCTTTCCACTTAAAATATTCAATTACATACATTTCATTATTCTTTAATTCAGCGTAAATAGTCGTTGCCTCTAAATTATATTTACCTGGTATCTTATTATACGTACGAACTCCTAAATCATTTTCAATAGTTTCCTCTTCATAATCAAACATTAACACTTCATTAGATGATTTTATAACTATTGCATCCTTTAACAAAGCTATCTCCTCATCTGATATATCTTTAATAATATCCCTGGGAAATCCCTTATCTATAAGTATTTCTCTAGTTTCTGAAATTTGAGGAGTAACAAACTCTATAGAATTTAATTTAATATGGTTAGACAATAAACAACAAATAGACACTACAACTACACATCCAATATAATATATACAAAGAAATTTCCTATTACTTATCTTTTTATTCACTCCTGATGGCTTATAGTTTATTGTATTAAAATAATTACCTAATTTGTAAATAGAACAGAAATAATACAAATAACTTAAATTTAAAATAATAAATATCCACCAAAGGCTACCTAAACCAGATACTATGCAAATTACAATAATAACCCTCCAAATAATTACTCCTAAAATAGGATCTTTTCTTGGTTTAATATCTGCTTTCTCAAAAACTTGCTTTAAACCTTTACGAAATATTAAAAGAAAGCTTACTTGAAATATAGTTTCAAATAATACTTCAATTGTAATATTATTGAATCTTTCACCTAAGGGTGTATTGGTACATATTAAATTAAAAATATGAACTATAATATTTATTATAGAAAAAATCCATGCTACATTAAGAGCCTTATTTTCCTTATGTATATCGCGTAAACCAATATATAAAAGTCCTACACCTATTGTTGGTAATATATACTGTAATTTAAATATACTAAATGTAGCTAAAGTAAGAGCAAATCCCCATGCTATGTTTTTTTATTGCATTACTACATATATTAGTATCATATTTACTATATGAATCTGTAGGTTCATTAATAATACTTTCCTCATTAAGATTATCTAATTTAAAATCATTGCCACTCATTATCCCCTATCCCCTTTTTTTACTTTTCTTTCATAGTAAATTATATAGTTAAGTTTATATTTATTATTAAAATTACTTTTTTCATCATTTTTACACCCTGTTTGCCATTATATGTAATTATATCATATATTATAAATTCATTGCTATTTTCTCCACTACTATTTAAAGCATAGAATATGTTTTTTCTTAATTTAATATAACAAAAAAATATCGCATACTATCACTAGGAATACGATATTTAGATAAGGTCCACATGATTTAAAATTGCATTATTTTTAGAATATCCAACTAAAAATCATAATCAAAATGTTCTTTAATAAATTCTAACATAGAAGTTCTATTATCTTTTTTACTTATATAATCTAAATCAGAATCATAGAAATATAAATAAGCTATACTCTTTTTATCATCTGATGTCCCAACCATACCAAAAGACTTTGGATAATCAGCTATGTAACTCTCATTTCCTGAAGCTACTCTAAATGTATAACTATTTACCTTAAACTCATTTTCAGGAATAAGAAAACTATCTATATCATAATCATAGACAGGCTTATCTAAGTAAGTATACTGTTCCTTCAATTTTTCTTTTTCTTTTTCATAGGTTAAATTATCATAGCTTACAACTAAAGCTATTGAATCTGACTGAGAAATTATAATTGAATTATTAGTATATCTGTACTCAACACTTTTGCTTTCAGGCAATTTCTCAATGCTTGGCATAAAACTTTTTGCAAAGTTATCAATAACTTCACCACTATTTAGGTATTCATCAATATTTGAATTTGATTTACTGCAACCCATAAAACAAAAAGATAATATTATCAAAACTATACTAAAAACCTTTTTTCTCATTTTACCACTCTTCCTAGTAAACATTGCCCTCACTCCTCTGTTGGACTAACTTATCAACTATCTTTTCAAACCTATTTTTATTTAAAATTTCATGGGTTACAAAATCACCATTATAGAATAAAGCATATGTTGTAAATGGACATGGAGAGTTTTGAGCCTCTTCATATGTTTCAAACAATACACTTTTAAACTTGATTCCTTTACTGTTAGCTACCTCTTCAATTATAGGTACATACTTTGCAGTAAATGGGCATTGGTGAGAATAATAAAGTACAAATCCTTCATTTTCTACAGTAGATCTCTTTACATTATCATTAAAAGAAGGTTTAATTGAATCTTCATCAAAAGGTAGATACAAAAGTTCAAAATATGATTCTAAAGTATCTGCCAATTTAAAACCTTTATACCTTAAAAATTCCGGATCAGAAAGGTATGGTTTCTTTTTCTTTGAAGATAAAACTACAAGTCCTTTCTTACCTTTTTCCTTACTATCTTTAATACACTCTTCTAATAGTAGATTTGAATTTCCTTGCCCCTTATATCTTCCAGATACCCAAAAACAATTAATATACATATATCCTTCGGCCTTAATAGGACACCATGCCTTCTCAGCAGGAATATATTCTATAAAACACTTTCCTCTAACATCACCTTTTTTAAAAACAAGTCCATCATCAAACCTTTTTAAAAGCCAAGCTTTTTTTGAAGCCACTTGACAATCCTTATTGCTAGAGATAGCACAACAAATATGCTCTTCCTCTAAATTTTCTTTATTAACGGTAATAATCTCCATATAACTTCTCCTCATTAAAACTATTTATCTTTTAAAGTAAAATAACTAAGTAAAACCATAATTATGCTAAGAAAGATTACTACGGACTTAAACCTTACTTTAAATAACTTTACAAGTATTAAAAACACTAGTGTAAAGATAAGTAAAATCCATATATAATTTTTCAGATTTTCTTGTACAAACTCATATTTCACTATAAATTTTGCTGATATCATACTAAGGACGGTTGTAATAAAATAAATTATAATTATTTTATAGATTTCCTTTAAGGTTTGTATTCTTTCCATTTTTCCTCTCACTATCTTCTAAATCTTATTTAAATCAATATCAATATAAAAACATTTTTTATATGGAATATTATAACATATTACATCTTAACTCAAAAATACTGCATGTCTATATATGAACAATGCAGTATCTCTAATTTATTATTTCTCTTCTAAATTGTTTTACTTCTATAAAAATTTAATACATTTTCATTTCCATCAATTTTATCTTCATTATCTTATTTTCTTCTTGTAAACATAAGCTGAAATAACTGATGTAATTGGCACCGCTAATATTATTCCAATACTTCCTGATATACTCTGTGCAAACTCTATTGCAATAAAATCAGAACTCATTAATTGATTAAATTGAGTATTATAGGAATACAGAGCAAGCATAGTACTTAATGAAGTGCCTGCAAATGCAAGAATTAGAGTATTAGACATTGTCCCAATCATATCTCTTCCTATATTAATACCAGAATTAAAAATAGTTTTCATATCTAAATCGCTATTTAATTCATTTATTTCATAAATTGAAGATGCTATAGACATTGCTACATCCATTACAGCTCCTAATGATGAAATTAATATTCCAGAAAAAAGTATATCCCTAATTTTAAGTCCTGTATTTTGAGCTATAAGAATTAAAGATTCAGCCTCATCTAAATTAAACCCGGATATGTTTAAAAGATTTGATATAAGATAGAATATCACACCTGAAATTATTACCCCTACACAGGTTGCTAGTGTAGCTACTATAGTCTTTCTACTCCATCCATTTAATAAAAACAATGTTACAATTGTAGAAATTATTGATACTATTATTGATAAAATAATTGGGGAGTATCCTCTATATATAAAAGGAATCATAAAGAATATGATTGAATAGAAAGTAAATAATAGACCTATCATAGATCTAAATCCCTTACCCCTACCTATTAAAACCATAATTACAAAGAAAACAATAACTATAATATATATATGATTATTTCTACTGTAATTATATATACTAACCTTATAAAAATCTTCACTTGGTCTATCTACGCATACCATAATTTCTTTTCCTTCTTTAGCAACTACATTATGCTTTTGAGTTATATAATTTGTTACCTCTGCTTTTTCTCCTTTGAGTTCCCCTGTTAAAAGCTCTACTTCTAAATCTTGAATACCTGAATATCTCCTATTAGATATTTGCTCTTTCTCTAAATTTTCTTTTATAACACTTATTACCCTTGCCTTTTCATAACTTAAAGTACTATTATCATACTTCTTAAAATCATCTTTAAATGTATTATTTAATAATGTTGTACAAAGTATAAATGCACCTATTAACCACGTTATTACAATATCAGTTCTGCTTAACTTTTTTAACATATTTCTCTCCTAAATAGAAAGTTTAGCCCTGCATTTAAACAAAGCTAAACTAATACCTTATCTTCTAATTCTTACTTTCTTGTAAGTTCTTTTTCTTTAATACTAGATAAAGAATTGAACCTGAAGCTAGCACAATTAATGGTATATATACAAATGGATTTCCTACTGTATCACCAGTTTTCACTGGATTAGAACTTTCATTTTTATCTCCATCATTTTTATCCAACTCTGGTTTAGTAGTTTCATTATCTCCTGGATTTTGAGTTTCTCCATTGCCATCGTTATCTTCCTCAACATCTTTTACTATTGAGTATTCATCAATAACTTCCATATTATCAGTTCTATAGGTTACAACTTTAAATAAGTTGTCTGTCATTTCAATATTTGAAATTGTAGGAACCTTACTTTGGTCTTTTACCGCTGCATAAGTAAAATCTTCATTTTCTAAAATGTTATAATATTTACTACCACTTGCAGAGTTGGCTGTTAAATAAAGTGTTCCCTCTGGGTCTACTACATTACCTTCATTGTCTAAAGTTTGATTCTTTAATTCTTTAAAGCCTTCCATTTGATAAGATCTTGTATATACATGATCATGTCCCATTAAAACAACATCTATATCATTCTTATCAAAGATTGGCACCAAGGTTTCTCTTCTACTTAAAATTGAGTCCTCTAAAGAATGACTAGCAACACTATAAATAGAGTGATGGAAGGTTACTATTCTCCACTTTGCATCCTTATTTTTTTCAATTGTCTCTTGAATAAATTGTTCATGTTCAGCAGAACTTGTATTATTTGAGTTTAATGAGATAAATAATGCATTTCCATATCTAAAGGAATAATCTCCTCCAGCTGCATTACTTCCTAAAGTACTTAAATTCGGCACATTAAAATGTTGTGTATAGTTAATTCCAACATCATGATTACCTACATTAGTTGCAACTGGTAATGACTCTAATACTTCAGGACTTAAATATCCATCATATTCAGCTTCATTTCCTGCTTTGTTAACTTGATCTCCAGCACTAATAAGAAAACTTGCATCAGGGAACTTTGAGATAGCCTTGTTTAAGGTATCTGTCCATCCATTAATATCAGATTCTATGCTACCAGAGCCTATTTGTGGGTCACCTGCTAATAAGAAATTAAACTTATTCCTATCTTTAGTCGATAAATTATTAACTTCAGACCATACCCCTTCTTTTCCTATTCTATAAACATAATCTGTATTTTCTTCTAAGTTTATTGCAGATGCCTTATTACTTCTATTTATATCATCTATCTTAGTAATTTCTCCCTTATAGCTTTTAGCTTTTTCTACTGGGAAAATATCACCATTCATATCTGATTTTTTAGCTACTTGAAGCTCAGTTTCTTCATCAAAGTTTGTATACCAAGTAAAATTTACTTCTGACTCATCTGCTCCTACAGTTAGTGAAATATCACTTACTTTTGGTTCTTCCTTTTCAATCTCTTCTGAGCTTAAAATAAGTGAATTACATCCAAAATATATATCAGAGCTTGTCTCCCTATCTTGGTGAACCTCAACAGCTATAACATTTTTACCTTCCTTAAGCATTGATAAATCTGTTAGCTCAAATTCTTCTGTTATTGGACTTCCATTTCCATTTCCAGAATAAAACATATTATTTTCTTGCTTTTCTTCTGGCACTAAATACCTTTTAACTTCACTACCATTAATGTATACAACTATTGAATCATCAAAAGTAAAACTAGCTTTTATTTTCTTTACATCTTCTAAGTTGTCTACATTAAATTCAGTTCTAAAGAAATATGTTTCAATTGCTCTGTCCTTGCCAGAAGAAGTTTTTCCATTATAATGCTGTAATACTGTATTTGCTCCATCTATTCCTCCACCATTTTTTGCTCCGTAAGGCCCCTTTGCTATCTTCCATGAAGTATCATCAAATCCAACGTTTTGTCCTTCATATTCAATATTTTTAGGAAGGGTCCAGGCGGATTTAATTTTAAAATTATCGTATAAATACGTTCCTACTGCTGGATCTGTTCCATCATCTAAATATCTCCAACTTGTATCATTATTTATTACAGTCTTATCATTCTCAATTGTCTTAACCTGTGCAATAGAATTATCAACAGCTTCTCCATTTTCAGCTCTTGCAGTAATTCCTACTCCAACAACTAGTGCAGAAACCAATGTCATTGATATTATCTTTTTCAACTTCCTACTTTTCATCTTAAACTCTCCTCTTATAATTTAATTTAATTGGACAACTTAAGAATATAAAACTTTTATTATATGCATATTAAGTAAATGTAATAAAATGTAAAGATAAGATTAAAATTAATTTTACGTACTTTTGTCTATAAAACCTAATTATTTATAAAAGAAAAGAAACACTAGCCCTAGTAGTGTTTCTTCATTTTTATTATTACTTAATTATCCCCCATTACATATATCCCATATAAATCTTTCAAAATTATCTCTCTGACTATGTGTATTATTAGGATAAATCTCTAAAGAAGTTATTGCATCATTTAAGAACTTTGGTGTTAAAGACTCCATATCATCAAACTCCCACTCTTCATAAAGATCTCTTAATTTTTCTCCAATCCTTAAAAGACCTTTATAATGCTTTCCACTAGAAAAGCCTTTTATTCTTTTATTCTCTTTCTGCTGATTATAAAAGAATGGTGACTTTGCTAACCATCCTTTCTTAACTTTATCTACATTGGTAGTTTTAGTTAAAACATAATTAATTAACTCTGTAAACTCTTTAAATCTTCCTGACTCTATTTTTATACCTACTATAGGATACCATAGTCCATTAATCTTTCCACTATTTGTCCCTGATGACCTATAAAATGCCAATGTTACTCTCTCAATCCCACAATCATATTTTATATCTATATCTATAAGTCCAATCATTCTAAAATAATTAATTGAATAGATATTAATTCTAAAACTATCTTCATATACACCTAAAATTTCTATAGAATTATTCATAGCCTCACCTTCATTATAATTAAAACAGCCATGTGATATATGAATCACATGGCCTTTTTTATTACATACTTAAGCTTTTAATTTTATCAAGTTGCTCTCTAATTTCTCTAATATTACTATAGCACTTTTTAATACCCATAAGCCTTTTTAAGAATATACGCTCTTCGTTATTTAAATCAAGCTCTTTATACCATGGGAGTTCTTCTTCACTTTCAGGCTCATATGATGAATAGTAAAGATGAAGTAGAAAATCACCTAAATACCAATAGTCTAATTCTCTTTCATAGTTTCTATTGTCTATTATCCTAGCAAGACCGAAATCTATTAGAGCTAATTCATTGTTATCCTTTAATATTAAATTAGGAAGTCTAATATCTCGGTGAACTATATGATTCTTATGCAAAGTTTCCATAATATCTATAATCTTACTGCAATATTCATATATTTCTTCCTTTGAAAACCTATGGTTATCCTCAAGTAATAGATCTTCTATTACCTTTCCTTCAATATATTCAAGGATATAACCTTCTCTATATTCATCTTTAAAGTTAGATATAAACTTTGGAAACCTAGGATCATCTAACATCTTTAATGTTTTCTTTTCATAGATAAGTTTTCTTTTTGTTTTTTTAATCATATCCAACTTTAATTGTTTTATTACGACCTTTTCATGATTATCATTTTCTCCTAGATATACAATTCCATATCTACCTTCGCCTAATAGTTTAATTATAGAGTACCCATTTACTTTTTCTCCAAATTCATATAACTTATCCATAGCAATATACTTATTTAAAACTATTTACTTCTAATAGCTTCTTCTGCGTGGTCTTTTACATGACCATCTAGATCTGCAATTTGATTTTCTAAATGATCTACTAAATGATTTACTAAATGATCTACTTGCTGACCAACTAAAATATCTACTCTTAGACCTACTAAAAGATCTACTAAATGATCTACTTCTTGATTTACTAAATGATCTGCTTCTTGATTTACTAAATGACCTTCTTGATCTTTTACATTCTCTTTCTGATTTGGAAGATGATTTACTCCATCCTCTATAATAATTGTGACCCATGTAGGATCTTTCTCTAATGCATTTCATTATTAACACCCCTAAATTTATTTACTTATTGCACTTAATATATACTATTCAAAATACTAAAAAGAGTTACATAATCTTTTAATTGTAAAAAATTTGGAGCAGATATTTATTTTTCTCGTTCCGTCGCAAGTCCAAGTTACAAAAAAATAAAGAAGCTAAAAATTCAGCTTCTTTATCAATTAACAGTTTATATACCTATAATAGGTTGGGATAAATCTCTTTCATAAATACCATATGCAGCTAATAAAGCATATAATGTGCCTGATGTTCTAAGTATATTTGAAATATTAACATATATATCTGGTTCAAGAGAAAAGTCCACTTCTCCTTTCGCCTTTCTTTCTTTTAAATGGTCAAAACGAATAAATCCAAGTTGAGTATATATAAATCTTGAAATTACCAATAATTCAAGAGATTGAACAGCAGGTATATCTGGATTAGGAACATTTTCAGTTTCATTAGTATATCTACTATAAATTAAATTTATACTTTCAATAGTAGATAGATATGAGAGTAAATCTCCTATAATTGAAATAATATCTGCTATATGCTGATAACTTAACAAGTTTAATTCTTCAATATCACGTTCACTAAAAGAACTATATTCTGATTCATTTCCAAATATATTATTAAAATCCGAATAATTATTTTTCATATTACCTCTAAAAATATTGGTATATATTTATCTTATACTTTTCTAATGATAAAGGTTCACTACTATTTCTCAAAACCAAATGAGACTATCTAAAAACTATACATAATTACAATTTAACCCTACTTACAAAAATCATCTTTTTCTTTTGTAAGTACAAGCATCAATTGAATAACAGTTATTATAACAGAACTTCCTTTCTTGTATGCTATATATCTATCTTCCCATCTTGTAGCATATTTCTCCTTAAATTTTTTAAGTCCTTTAAATGAATATACAAAATTACCATATACAAATATTTGATAGGCTATCTTTTCTCTAAAAAAAGCATGCTTAGTTCTTCCTACATCTGCTAATGGCGCAAGTCCTAAATTAAAATATTTAAACCCATTTTCCTTTGCATACTCAAAAATATTTGCAAACATATAATCCATAATTCCATTAAGCTCAATTTTCTTAAATCTCATAAGATCAACAGATAGGGTTTCACCATCATACATTGGCATTATTGTAGCAAATCCTTTAAGTTCTCCTTCAGAATTCCTTACAATAGCAACTTTATCCATTTCTATATAATCTCTATCTAAAAAACCTACACAAAATCCTTTTTCCTTTTGTCCATTAAGCCATTCTTCTGAAACCTCTTTTATTTCACTAAATAGCTCATCATTATAAGGTGGACTAACAATTGAAAATTCATAGCCAGCCTTGGTTATTCTTCCTATAGCTTGTCTATTACTTTTATTCTTATTACCTACTAATGAAAACTTATCTAGTTCAACCCATGCATCTTGCCCAAGCTTCATAAACTCATAACCTAAATCGTGAAGTTCTCCCATTACTTCAACATCAACTCCACTAAACACTAGAGTATATCCATATAAATCAGCAAACTCTAAAAATTCCTGTATACCATCAAAAAAGTTTTCCTTATTACCTACTGGGTTACCTAAAACTATAATTTTATCTCCAGATATTTGATACTGAAAAAGTACATCTTCATTTTTATTTATGTATATATACTTATCTCCTAAAAATACATAGTGGATAAGTCTTGATCCACCATAATTTTCAATAATCTTTTTAACCTTTTCTTTATCTAATTCTTCTTTGGGAAACTTGTTTAATCTATTAAGCAATATTAAAAGCATAACTAATAATAAGGCTATTGTTGCTCCAATAAAAACAGAACTTACTAAATTATCTTTATAAAAGCTTTTTACTATTTCCTCTAAATTTAAAATAGGTATCTTTCTATGTATATAATGTACCACTTTTGAATAACTCGATATCAAATATACTGATAGGGTTAATAAAATAATTGCTATATCTTTAATTGCATTTTTCCATGTATAAATAAAACCTATTCTATAGAACATTTTTCTACTAAATAATATTAATATCCAAACAAGTCCTATAAATATACATTCATGAATATTATATTTGCTAAAGAATCCTCCCATAGTTATAACAGCAAATACGAAAACCATAAAATAATAAACTTCTTTAGTTTTTGTATGAAGTATAGTTGATAATACTATAAGAATAAATCCTATTATTATACTTAAAGATATAGATAACTCTACTATATCCATATTTAAGATTTCATTTCTATGAGGAAAATAACGTTTTAAGTATATATTATTACCAAATATCAACGATATTCCTGTAATGAATAACATAATTTTCAAAACACAATGAGCTAATTTAGAATTTAACCTTGATATAACTTCTCGTGCATCTTCATTTATCTTCATATACAAATCTGATAAATATAAAACTAGTCCTATTAACACAGGAATTATGTAATAGCTTAATCTATATAAGATTATAAGTAATAGAACTTGCTCTGAAGGTACGTTAAACTCTTTAAGTCCTACTAATAGTGTTAAATCAAAGGTACCAACACCACTAGGTACCATACTTATCATAGCTACTATTATAGCCATAACATATATAGGAAAGAATTGTGATAAAGTAACCTTTATTCCTAAAATTACAATCAATCCGTATATTAAAAGTATAGTTGTTGCCCATTCCAGAATTGAAGTAAACATTATTTTTAATGTAATATAGTAATTTTCTTTATTTCTATTTTTAAATACCTTATAGGTAGCCCCTATAAAAATAATAGGAATATATAAACCTATTAAAGCTGATATGAAAAATACATAATCAAAGCTTCTTCCATTTACTAAGCTCCATAAAGAATATATTAAGCATACTAAAGAAAATCCTGATAAGTTTAATCCAACAACCTTAGATGTTTCTTTTATAAGTTTTGATGAATCATCCACGTATTTCTTATAAAAATGATTTTTTAAGAATATAGCTGAACTTCCACCAAAGCCAACTAAGTTAGATATTGAACTTGCAATCCATGAATACTTGTACACTTCTCTTGTACTTAGGTTTATTTGTACCTTCTTTTTTATTATTAAATCGTAAAATGACAATGGTAAATATGATATTATCCCTAATACTATAATTATCATTATATTAGTAACTGTTAACTTGTCAGAATACATATTGAATAGATTAACATCTATATCAACAAAAATATTATATAATTCCCTTAATGCAAAAAATAATATTACTACTATAATTGGAATTTGAATCATTTGCACTATTTTCTTATTCAGTTTCTTCTTCATATTTATCCCCTTCGTTTATAAAGTATGGTTTATATATTAAAGAAATTATCTTAAAAGAACCTTAACTATTTCTTAATATCCTCTAAAAATAATTTGGATGTATATGATTCTTATCTATATATATCTGTATTTGACAACTATAGTTATCTGTATTAAATAAATCGTGATAAAGTTCAACTTCTATTAACTCATTTGTATTTATATTATTTTTCTCTATATACTTCATTAAATTTTCTCTACACTTTAGTTGATTTTCTTTATTATAAACTAAAGTTAAATAATCTCCTTCAGGTAATACTCTTATGTTTTGTTCTTCTTCAACCTCATCCTTCAATCCAACAAATGCAAATTGTGACTTAATCTCTCCCCTTGAACTAATATCATAGATTATTCCCCTCTCTAAGGTTATTTCCATATTATTTTCCTTAATTATTTTATCTAATTTTGAGTAATAAATAAGTTCCTCTAACTCCTTAGAACTTTTAAATGGAGCAAAAACTATACATCTCTTATTAAAATGCTTTATTACAATTTCATCATTATCTACTATTTCTTTTGATATTTTAATGCTTTCGCTTAATATATTAATATTGCTTATTATTTCATTCATTAATTTAATTTTTTCTTCTGCTTCCTTCTTTTTTATCTCTAGAAACTTTAAAAGTTTTTCTGTATTTGGATCTTTAAATATATCCTGTAGTTCTAAAATACTTGTTCCAAGAGTTCTACAGCCTTTAATTATATCTATATGAACAAATTGATCTATAGAATAATATCTATACCCTGTTTCTTCATCTATATATTTAGGTATCAAGATTCCCACTTTATGATAATATCTTAAAGCCTTTATTGTAACATCTTTTATTTTTGAGACTTCGCCTATTGAATAATACTCTTTCATTTAACCACATCCAACTTTCTAATATTTATTGACTCTCCTCTAAGAGGAGATATTAACATAATTATATACTAATTTTAAGATTTGAAAGGAAGAAATATTATGAACAATAAGGTTATGTACAGAGAATTACACAAAGGAGATTATGAAATAATAAAAAAGTTAATAGGTGATGCTTTTGGATTTAGTGAGTTTATAAAAGATCCCGACTTTTTAAACTTAATACTAAATTCTTATCTTCAAGAATGTATATTAGATAGTAGTTTTAGTAAAGTAGCTATTAAAAATGGTAAAGTTATTGGAATCATTTTAGGAAATGCTAATAAGGATAAAAATAAAATAAAAAGCTTTCATAATAGAATAAGTTTAATAAGCTCTTTAATTAAAATTATGTTTACAAAAAATGATAATAAAAAAGATTTAAAAGAATTCTCTAAAATTCAAAAGACTTATAAAGAAATTTTTAATGGAAATAAGAATAATTTTCAAGGATGCATACAACTTTTCATTGTATCAAAAGAATCTAGAGGTTTAGGTGTAGGAACATCTTTAATGAATTATCTTTTTGACTACATGAAATCTATGAAAGTAAAATCTCTATACCTATATACCGATACAAGATGTAACTATCAATTTTATGATAAAAATAATTTTAAAAGATTAAATGAAAAGAAAGTGCATTTTAATAGAGTAAATGAAAGTTTAAACATCTTTCTTTATGGATATAATTTTTAAAGAATCACCTTTTAGCCTAAATATTCTATTTTAAAAAGAGAATCTATTTTAAAGATTCTCTTTTTGAATATATAGAAAAATATAAAATTTTAATTATATATAAATCAAAGATGGTATTACAATTTCATTACCTTAAATAATAAGCGAATAGATATTTCTTTTTCTGTGCATTGTAGCTTTCGACTGAACAATCAAAATAAATATCAACCACACATTTTGGTTTACTTATTCTTGTGAACACTTCCTTCAAATAGTTTTCCCTTCTCTTTAGGAAGTTTATTTTTAACTAAAATATCATAAAATCCTGATATTATGTAGCTTATAGTCATAACTATCATAATAGCTACCATTTCTCCTCCACCAAAATATTCAAGGGCCATAGCTATTGATGTAATTGGAAGTGATGTTGCACTACAAAAAACTCCAATCATACCTAATGCTGTGGAAGATTCTAACGGAAGATTTATTAACCCTGAAACAGAACTGCCAAGTGTTGCTCCTACAAAGAATGTTGGATTTCCTCTTCCTCCCTGAAAAACTGACCCTAAAGCTACTGCTGTAAATAATATCTTCCATATACTATCCATTATACTTACCCTATTACTAAATGAATCATTTATGAAAGATTGACCTAATCCATTATAATTATTTCCAATAATTAAGAATAATACTATTGTTATTCCCCCTCCTAAAATTGCCTTTATATATGGATTTTTAGTAACTAAGTCATATAGCTTACTGCTATTATCTAATACTAAATTGAATATAAACCCAGCAATACCACATATTATTCCAAGTAAAATTAGCTTTAAAAGCAGTAAAATACTTAATTCTCCTAAGTTTAACTGAGGATAGACTACTTCATTATTACCTATAATATTAGCTATTTCGTTTGAAAATACAGTTGTTAAAAATGCAGGTATTAGGGCTTGATAATGAAACTTTCCTTTTAACACTAATTCCATTCCTAAAATTGCTCCTGCAAAAGGTACATCATATATAACACCAAAAGCACTACCTACTCCACAAATTACTAAGGTTCTTTGCTCATCATCAGATAAATTAAAGATTCTTGCCATAAAATCTCCTAATATGCCCCCCATTGCAACAGCTGATCCTTCTTTTCCAGCAGAACCTCCACATAAAGTTGTTAAAAATGAACCTATAAATACTACAATTGACATAAAAAAAGGAATATCTTTTGCAGCTGACTGAACTTCAGATTTTAGTAAATTTTCACCTGAATATGCATTTCTTCTTGTATGTAAATATAAAAAGGTTATAATCAATCCAGCGAAGGGTAGTAGATAAATCATATATTCATGATCTTTTCTAAAGTTATTTCCCCAGCTTAATAGGATATTAAATAAACCAACTATAACACCTATGGGCACAGCCATTGCTATACTTAGTGCAATCCATTTTAGTACATTAAAAATTAATGAACTATACTGATTTTCCGCATTAGTTTTTAACTTTTCCATAACCCTCTCCTTCTATCTTCATCATAAATATAATTTCCTAAAGAACAAAAAAAATACTAGGAAGTAAATTCCTAGCATTTTCACGCTAATCTCTTCTATAACTTCTTATGTTTTCCCTAAATATACACCAATATACAGAAAAAGAATTTTAGTTAATATAAATAAGTATATACAAACTAGTAAGGATAATATGGATAATAAGGATACGGTGGTACTATAAAGGGATATCTTAGTAAGGCTAAAGCAGCTATTGTGTTAATAGGAAATGGCCTTCGTCTAAATCTTCTATATCTATTTCTCATTGGTCCAAAGGGTTGTCTAGGTTGTCTTGCCATTTCATTAGCCATCTCATCAGTCATTACATCTTCGCCAACTAAAACAAAAACCATATTTCCATCTATCCCCTCTACAATTCCATCAAAGCTACTACCGTCTTTCATTTGGATAATTGTGTGGTAAGATATACACCTCTGACACTGTTCATAAATAGACATATCATTTCTTTCATAATCAAATATTTCTAATGACAATTTATATCAACTCCTTTCTCATATATGTTATTCATAAAAAGCAATTCTAGTGCCTCTATATCTTTCTTTATAAGACTATTTTTTGACAATGGATATAACTAAAGGTGGCTACACTAAATCTTATAAATTGAAACATCTCAGAGAGGAAATGTTTTAATTTATCTAATAGTTTGAAATTTACCAGTTATTTAGGAATATTTCCCAGTTCAATAATATATATCTCTTTATTTTCCTTAACGTTAATTTATCACCACCTTTATTATCATTAAACTTTTTTATTACACTTATTTTATGGAAGTATTATTTTACCTACTTTGCTTTATTTTATAATCTGTCCTACAATGACATAAAGGAGGATGATGCATATGAGGATCTTTGCTCTTAGGCCCTTATTTTAGTTAGTTAAGTGTCTATCTTAGTTAAAGATCTCTAACTTCTAAGGGCCTAATAAACTATTTAATATATTTAATTTATGAGGTGTTTATTATGTCTAATTTAACTTTTAATGTATGTAAGCGAGAGAATAATGAAAATAAAGTGAATTTAAGAAGAGTAGGTTTAACTCCAGGTATTATTTATGGTGAATTTCTAAAAAACCCAATTCCTATTAAAATTGATAGTTCTGATTTAAAAAGGTTATTAAAAACCAATAACAAGGGTTCTATAATACCTATTTGTTTAGGCAAAAAGAAGCTTAACTGTGTTGTTAAAGATCTTCAAAAGAATTATCGTAATGAAATAATACATGTGGATTTTCAATATACAAAACCTAACGAAAGAATTAAAATGAAAATTCCTATAAAATTTAGTGGACAGGAAAACTTAGAATCAAAAAGATTGGTATTAGAAACACATATTACATCTATTGAACTACAAGGGGATGTTGAAAAAATACCTGAGTCAATTGATATTGATGTTTCTAATATGAATTTTGATAATAGAATATTACTTGAAGACATATCCATTCCAAAAGATATTTCTGTTTTAAGTGACCCTAAAGCTTTAGTAGCTATTATTACAAATTAATGTTCCCACACAAAAAAGCACTGTACTTTTATACAGTGCTTTTTATTATATCTTATATTTTTCCAATTCTTCTTTAAACATATTAGCTATCTTTTCAAAGTTTGATATATTTTCAGTCAGATTATTAATCTCCTGTGTATATTGAGTAACGCTAGCACTTCCTTCCTCTGAATACGCTGAATTCTCTTCTGCAATTGATGCCAAATTCTTTATATTGTTAGATAATGATTCAATAGATTTTGATTGTTCATTTAAATCATTTATAATGTTTATCATAGATGATGCAATATAATTAATAGATTTATTAGCATCAAAACTTAAATTCTTTACATCTTCAAGGTTTAATGTTTCTTTTTCCAATATGAAATATTGATTTTCTATTTGTTTAACTAATGATTCAATATTACCTTTAAAATGTACTAAGTTTGTATTTATTTCTTTAACTGATTCCTTTGATTGTTCTGATAGCTTCTTTATAGATTCTGCAACAACAGAAAATCCTTTACCTTGTTCACCAGCTCTTGCAGCTTCAATTGATGCATTAAGTGCAAGTAAATTTGTTTGCTCTGCTATTCCTGCTACAATAGACACTATCTTTGTTATATCATTTGCTCTTTTTTCTAAATCTTCACTTTTTACCTTAACATCATTAAAGTTTTCTAATGTTACTCCTATGTTTCCACTTGATTTTTCTACACCAGAATTGCTTTTATTAATTTTCTTTAATACTTCCTCTAAATTATTCTTATAACTATTTTCTACTTGAACTATTTTACCTAAAGCATTTATATTCTCTTCTAAAGACATTACTACCTCATCAGTTTGTCCAGCCTGCTCAACTGCACTATTAGCAACTTGTCCAACCACTTCATCTATGCTTTCAGATGCTTGTTGCATTGATACACTTATCAAATCTATTTTTTTAATAAATGTGCTCATTTCATCTGTTAATCCCTTAAAGCTTACAAAATCTGATTGGATTATTTTTTTGTGTTCTTTAATTTTTTCATAAATATCCTCAAAAAAGTCATTAGTTTTAATGCTTTCATCTATGTTATATCTATTTTCCACTAGTCTATTAAGCTCTTCTTTAAGTTGTGATAAGGGTGATAACATTAAATTTGTTCCTAAGCATGTTAATCCACCTGCTATTATACTAGCTATAATGGACTTAATTATATTGCTAACTCCCATTAAAGGTATTAATATAATAAATAATGTAATTCCAGTAAATAATCCTGCCTTTACTCCAAAGTTTTTAATAAAACCTAATGACATAAGTATATTAAACTTATACTCTTTATTGTAATGAATATCCTCACTAAACATTAATTTTAATTCTAATGATGTATTTGTTTTAGATATTTCTTCAACTTGGATTTTTTCATTAAAGTAATTTCCTACCCCCTCAAGCATTCCAAGAAAATATTCAAACATTCCCCTGGAAGAGTTATAGGTAAATATAGCTTCTCTTCTAGAAATAGGTGTAATTGTTAATATAGGAGGTTTTGCCCCTATAAATTTCTTTGTCATAACTACATGTACATCATACATGGACTTTAAAAATGAGTATGCACTTTCATGCTTGAAAAATGCTGGATAATCCTTGCTGAAGGATATAATATTATCTTGTCCAATTTTTCTCCATAACTCTTTTGTAGTTATGTTCTTATTATCTGATATGTACTTTATATATTTATTGACCTTATCATCTTCCACATTTTCTATTGGTGAGAATATCTTATTTTCACCCCAACCAGCGTAAGACATTGCATTCTTAACTACATCTTCACCAAATAATTTTCTAGTTGTATTAAGCCAAGTTGCAACAACTGTTCCCTTCATTACCATTCCTCCTTTTTTATCTTTTGCACTATTTAGGCAATTTACATTAAATTATACTATAAATTTCATATTTTTCATGTTTATTCACCATATATTAATAACTTTTTATATTAAAATTTTATTTATATATAAACTTTGAAATAAAATTTAAATATTAGGGTTGACTTTTCTTTTTATCCATAGTATAGTGTACTCAATTACAAAACATGTGTTTTTTATATAAGGACACAATTAAAGGGGCTTAAACATATGAAAAAATTTTCACTAATAAGTAAAATTATAATAGCTTTGATACTAGGGGTTAGCGTAGGGCTTATATGTAAATCACTTTCTATAGTATTTCCTATGAGAATATTGACTACCTTTAGTAGTTTATTTGGAAACTTCTTATCCTTTATTATTCCACTAATAATTATAGGATTTATAGTTCCTGGAGTTGCTTCTCTAGGGAACAAATCTGGTAAAACTTTATTATTAACTATCGTACTAGCTTATACATCTACTTTAATTGCTGGATTTTTAGCATTTATTATTGGATTTAATCTACTGCCGAAGTTCATAAATGGGGGAATTTTACTTGAGCAAGGAACTGTAGACTTAACTCCTTATTTCACTATCGACATTCCACCAATGATAAACATAATGTCAGCTTTAGTATTTGCATTTATACTAGGAGTTGGATTATCTCGCATAAAAAATAGTACTTTATTAAAAATATTTGAAGAATTTAGTTCTATAGTAGAAATGGTAATAAAGAATGTATTAATACCTCTTGTTCCCTTTTATATATTTTCAATATTTGCAAAACTAAGCTTTAGTGGAGAGATATTTACTACCTTAAAAGCATTTGGTATTGTTTATATAATATTGTTTACCTTACAAGTTGGATATATTTTAATTCAATATTTAATTGCTGGTAGCTTTAAAAAACAAAATCCCCTAAAGCTTATTAAAAATATGATACCTGCATACTTTACAGCAGTTGGTACGCAATCTTCTGCTGCTACAATTCCTGTCACATTAGAATCTACAAAGAATAATAATGTAAGTGAAGAGATAGCAGATTTTGTTATACCTCTATGTGCAACAATCCATTTAGCAGGTGATACTATAGCATTAGTTTTAACATCTATGGGGGTAATGTATATGAATGGACAAACTCCTACCTTTAGTAGTTTTCTTCCATTCATATTAATGTTAGGTATTACAATGGTAGCTGCACCTGGAGTACCTGGTGGTGGTGTAATGGCTGCACTTGGTATTTTAGAAATGATGTTAGGTTTTGGTTCTGTAGAAAAGTCTATAATGATTGCATTACATGCAGCTCAAGATAGCTTTGGTACTGCCACTAATATCACCGGAGACGGCGCTTTAGCAATAATAATAGATAAAATAGTGGGCAAAAAGAAGAGCTAGTATAACAATGTACTAGCTCTTTTATCTTGCATTAATTTCCAATTATTTCCTGAGAAATATTTTATTATTTTCTCTCTGAAGGCCATATGCTACTATCTCTATAATAGTTGATGCCTAGGTTCTTTAGCCTTTCTCCTTGCTTTTCTAATCTTATTTTATATTCATTCCAATTTCTATCTTTCTTTGGTGTCCAACCAATTTCCCCATATCCTAATAGTCTAGGATATATCATAAAATCCATTTGCTGTTGATTTAAAATATTTTCTGTCCATAGTGGTGATTCTACCCCTAATACCAGATCTTTTGGTGCATAATCTGTTGGATCCCAATTATATGCTGTTTCTATCGGTATGTACCCTGCCCAATCTAAGCCATATGGTGTATCCTTATTATATTTCATATCTAAGTATGCTTTACTAGCAATTGAAATAATCATCTTCATTCCTTTTTTTCTAGCTGCTTCATTTGAATCCTTCCAATTTTGCAATATTACACTAGAGTTTATCTCTGGTGATGTATCAATTGGATCCCATCCTATTGGAGTTTTTCCTAAAGCCTCAACCATTTTAGCTACTCTTCCAACAAAGTAATCACAATTCTCCTTCTTAGTGCTAAGGGCCTCATCTCCTCCTATGTGAAAATATTTTGAAGGAGAAATGGCAGCTACCTCTTTGAATACATTATCTAAAAACTTATAAGTCTCTTCACTATGTGTCATAAAAGAGCTAAAACCGATCTCTGTTCCTGTATACAAAGGCTTCCTCTTACCATCTGGATTTAAAAAGCCATAAGAAGCTAAGGCTGCATTACTATGACCAGGCATATCAAATTCAGGAATTATCTCTACATATCTATCTCTTGCATATTTTACTATATCTTTAAATTGCTCTTGAGTATAATATCCTCCCTTGCCTCCTCCAACTTCTGTGCTACCACCTATTTTAGTTAAATCTGGATACTGTTTAATTTCTAAACGCCACCCCTGATCATCACTAAGATGTAAATGAACCCTATTTATTTTATATAAAGCTGCATGATCTATTTGGCGTTTAATTTCATCTACTGAAAAGAAATGCCTAGCTACATCAATCATTAATCCTCTATAACTATATTCTGGTTTATCCTTTATATTAGAAGCTGGCACACTCCATTCCACATTACTAACCAAACTATTTTTCTCTATATCTGGAGGTAATAACTGCCTTAAGCTTTGAACACCTCTAGAAATTCCCTCTGGCTTATAAGCTATAATCTCTATTTTTTCTTTTGTAGTTATTAAATTGTATCCTTCATTTCCTTCGGCTTCATTTCCTCCTAAAGTAGTTAAGTAAATATTTCCTGAGGGAGGATTATCCCCTTCAACTATTTTTAATTCATATCCTGTTGGACTTATTAACTTTTCTCTTAGAAACTCTGCTACTATTCGTATTTCCTCTGTTTCTTCTTTATTCTTTCCTTTTATATATATAGAAGATTCCTTACTTAAAATAAACTTTCCATTATTCTTTACATAACTTAAAGGTTTTGGAATAATATCATTACTTACCTCTTCTAAAAAAGTTGATTGCACATCTTCTCTTTTTTGAAAGTTTATAAATATTGAGGTAGATAAAATTACTAAAGATAATAATATTATTGAAATACGATTTAAACTCTTGTGATATAGATTATTCATTAGTTCACCGTCCTTAATTACATAATATCTATACTATTTTTTTATTAAAGTACACATTCTATACATTAAAAAGGTGGGGGATATTTATTCCCTTCGTACTAAAGATAATGAAAAAGGTGGAGTGGATATTTATTTTGTTTGTTCCGTCGCTACGCTCCAAGTCACATCAAAACAAATATCCACCCCACGCGTACTAAAGGTAAGGAAATTATAAAATTACTATCCTTGATTTTATATTTTTTTAATATGAAATTATAATAATACCTTTGAGTTATAGCCAATTGAAATTTTATACTTTCCTAGACATTGAAAAAAGAATGTATCTTTGACACATTCCCTCAGATTTCAAATATTACTTTGCACTTTGCTCTTTTAAGTATTTATCTACCTCTTCTTTACTTAATATCTTTACTTCTCCTACTAAAGTATTATTAGATAAATTAGATGCATATATTGACTTATTTCCAGTACAGCTTTTATCCTTATTCTTATCTAAATAAACTTTTAAATCCTCTTCGTTATTAAATATTTTATAACAAACTCTTTTCATCTTGATTAATACATATACACCTTCCACATGTAGAGCATATATATTGAATATGATTTTCTAAGCACTCCCTAGACTTTATTAATGGTGTAATTCTAAGATTATCACTATAACATTCTTTACACATCATCTTTTCTATTGATTAAAATTCCTTTCGTAAATTTCATTATTCTACTTATATTTTATCTTTATACTATTTCCTTCTACAGCAACTCCTTTTGACTTAGTTATAGGTAGCTTTTCTTTTTCTGAAAATCCTATTGTTTCTCCATCATTAAGTACTGCATTATACTCAAGGACATAGGATACTATATCATAAATAAATCCATATAACTCTGAAGGTGTAGTTTTTGAGTTAATAACCTCAATCTCATCTTTATCAAAATAGTCCATTCCACATGTATATGCGGAAAATCCTTTTTCACTTGGATAAATACCTATATATATCCAATTTAATACAGGAAGAACTTTTTCTTTTAAATCCTCAGCACATCTTATATAAAAATCAGAAGGTAAAACTGTTGGGTATTGATATATACCTATTGCATTTTTTAACTTCAATAGAGAAGAAACTACCATAGTAAATACAATACTATTTCCTATTGGATTTTCTCCTTTTGTAACTGACACAACTATATGAGCCTTATGCTTAGCAGTTTCCTCTTCCCCCTCTTTCCAAAGATAATTATTCATTGCATTTTCTTCTGCTTCTTTATTTGGAACAGGTGAATTAATTAATGCACATACAACCTTAATATCACTTACTTCAAATATTAAAATTTCACTTTGATCTTCTTCCTTAATCATAATTTCCCAATCTCTATATAAGTTTCTCTTAAACTCTTTTATATTAAAGCCTTCATCTGATAAAAGTACAAAACCAGTTCTTATCTTTTTATCTTTCATCTCATCCCCTTTTCCTTTCCATTTATTACAATTAAATTCTATCATACTTTTCCTATAATTAAACAGTAAAAAAGGTGTGGCGGATATTTATTTCCCTTGTTTCGTCGAAATCTCCAAGTCACATGAAAACAAATATCCACCCCACGCGTACTAAAGGTAAGGAAATTATAAAATTACTATCCTTTATTTTATATTTTTTAATATGAAAATGTAATAATACCTTTGATTTATAGCTAATTGAAATTTTATAATTTACTAGACAGTAAAAAAATCGTCAAAACGAGCTTGCCGAGTCGTCGATTTTTTTCAGCACATTCTGGCTTTTGGAAACGCATGTGAGCAAAAGACCCGGCACATATAATTTTATTTTTTATTCTTTAGGAGGAAATAAACTAATATATCGCTAAATTGTTGAGGTTATCCACAATTTAATAATAGATATAATTTCCTAAAGAATAAAAAACTGCTGATATACTCAGCAGTTTTTTATAGTATTACTAATCCTATTTTATTGAATTTTAATTCCATAAGGTTTTGGTTATATATTACCATGTTTGAAAGGGATTTTAAATAAAATGTGTATATATTTATATAAACATATATTTATATAAATATGTATTTATAACAATATTTAAATATTTATTTTCACCTATATATTTTATAGAAATTGAATTCAAAAATTAACATTACTAAAAGAAAATTTATAAATAGAATTGCAGCCTCATCCTTCTTATCCTACGCAAGTTTTCTCTGCTACATAGTAAGCCTTCCCATTAACCTTTCCAATAGTTCCACTTACTCCATAGACTTTCCTAATTAAATTCTCATTAATAATATCATTAGCTCTTCCCTCCATAATTAATGCTCCATCTTTCATAACGACTACATTATCACTATACTTAATAGCTTGGTTAATATCATGTAAAACCATAACTATTGTTGTTCCATGCTCTCTATTTAATCTTTCAACTAACTCTAAAATCTCTATTTGATGATATATATCTAAATAAGTTGTTGGTTCATCAAGGAAAAGAATCTTAGGTTTTTGAACTAATGCCATTGCAATGAAAACCCTTTGTCTTTCTCCTCCAGACATGCTCATTACAAGCTTTTCTTCCATTTCTTCAAGTCCAGTTTCTTTTAAGGCCCAATTAATTATTTCCTCATCATCACTATTAGTATGTTCAAATCTTTTTTTAAAAGGTAATCTACCATAGCCTACTAAATCTCTTACAGTAATATCATTAGGTACAGAATTCTGCTGATGAACAGTTGCTATAACCTTGGCAATATCCTTATACTTAAGCTTTGTTATATCCTTTCCTTCAATTAAAATCTTTCCAGACTTAGCTTTATTTAAGCCACATAATAATGAAAGCAAGGTTGATTTTCCACTTCCATTTGGACCAAGTATTGTTGTGATTTTTCCCTTTTTAAACTCAACCGATAAATCATTTATAAACTCTTCATCCTTATTATAAGAAAACTTTATTCCTTCAACTTTAAGCATTATTTTATGTCACTCCTTCTTAAGATATATAGAAAGAAAGGAGCTCCTATTATAGCCATTATAATTCCTACTGGAACTTCATAAGGTTTCATAATTACTCTTCCTAAAGTGTCTGCAAGTAGTAATAGATTTGCTCCAACAAGTCCACTAAAAGGTATCAAATATTTGTGGTCAGAACCTATTATCATTCTACAGATATGTGGAACCACAAGACCAACGAAGGATATTACACCTCCAATTGAGGTTGATATACTTGATAAAAATACAGCAACACCTGTAATTATAATCATTTGTACATCACCATTTATTCCAAGACTTTTTGCATTTTTATTCCCAAGCATAAGAATGTTACAGTTCCTGCTTAAAAGTAAAGCTATTACAACTCCTATAATTGAATAAATCAATATTATGCTTACATCACTCCACTTAACAGCAGCTAAGCTTCCTTGAAGCCATCTTTGAATATTTGATGCACCCATTCCAAGACTTGTTGTCATCATAGATGTGAATCCACCAAATAGTGCATTAATAGCTGCACCTACAAGTACTATTCTAATTGGAGAAAGCTCCTTCTTGTATGCAAATATATAAACTATTCCACAAGAAATTATACCTCCTAAGAACCCTAAAATAGGTCTCATCATCCCAATGCTAGGAATAAATATCATAACTCCTACTGTTACTAGTGATGCGCCTGAAGAAATACCTGCTACATATGGATCTGCTAATGGATTTCTTATTACAGCCTGCAAAAGCACTCCTGCTATTGAAAGATTCGCTCCAATAAGTACTGCAATAAGCACTCTTGGCATTCTTAAATCTCTAACTATTTCATAATTATTACTTATATCACTTCCAAAAATTCCATCAAAAAGCTCTTTCACAGTAATATCTATACTTCCTTGCGCAAGAGAAGCAAATAGTAGTATAGAAAGAGTTATTAGCGATATTATTATATATAATCTCTTTTTCATCATATCCTCTTTATTCAAATATCATTTTGCTAAGATCATCCAAAGCTTCCATAACATTTAAGTTTGCACTCATACCAAATTTAGAGCTATCAAGATAAACCACCTTACCTTCTTTAACTGCTCCAATGTTTCTCCAAGCTGTGTCTGTCTTAATCATTTCTGCAAATTCTTTTTGTGTTTGTTCTGGAAGTGCATGAGTCATAACTAAAACTATATCTGGACTCATTTGAGATAAAGTTTCCTTATTGTACGTAACAAAAGGTCCTGTTGTATCTGAAATAATATTTTTAGCTCCAACCATTTCTACTAGGTTGCCAACATAACTTTCTCCTGTAGCTAACATACTTACTCCACCAGGGGCTGCAAAGGCTACCATTACATTACTTTCCCCCTTTTCACTTGCAACTTCCTTAAGAGATTTTTCCTTTTCATCTAATTCAGCTAATATCTTTTCACCATTTTCAATCTTATTAAACTTCTCCGCTAATGTTTTAATTGTTTCTCTAAGACCATCTACGCTATCTAAATTAACAAAAATACTTGGTATATTATTTGATTTAAATAACTCTTCATAATCATCTCCTAAAGTATCTGTAGATATTACTAAATCTGGGCTTAAAGACTTTATTATTTCCATATCAGGGCTCATAGGATTACCTACTTTAGTAGCATCCTTCGTAGATTCAGGTAAATCATATGATGATGTAGGTACACCTGCTACCTTTACTCCAAGCTTATCTAATATCTGTACAACTGCTACTGAAGTTCCTACTACTACCTCTGTTTGCTCTTCTACCACTGAAGTTTATTTATTCTCTTTTGATGCGCCTGTATTTCCATCCGTTTTTGATCCACAAGACACTAAAGATACTCCTAATACTCCTACTACTGTTAATAAGACTAACTTCTTTAACTTCATTTTTATCCCTCCACTAAGTTACCTTTTATGATTAATCTATCTTTTCCTCCATTAGTACATGTTACTATGGTAATTTCTTTTCTTCCCACAAAGCTATTTAAAACTGTTGTATCCTCTGGTTTTACAACAAAACTTTCACTTACTTTATATTTAAATTCACCATTTAAAGCAGTTACTATCATTTTATCTCCAATATTAATTTTGTGTATATTATTAAAAACATTGTTATAAATAGTACTACTATGACCAGCAATGGCAAAGTTTCCTTCCTCTCCTGGCATTGAAGTTCCCTGAAAATGACCTATATTATACTTTATTTCTTCATCACCAGTTCCTTCAACTATAATTCCTTCAATATTTAAAGATGGAACAGTAATTTTTCCTATTTCATCCCCTACTTTTATATCCTCATAAACATTTTCTTTATTTTCTACTTCTTCTAATTTGTTAACTAAACTCTCTTCTGATTTCTCAATTTCATTTAAGTTTATATATTTACTTCCTAGCGCTACTAAGATAAATAAAATTCCTAAAACTATAAGAATATTAGAAATATACTTCTTCATAATTCTTACTCCTTTATTAAAAGGGGAAAGGGAGATAAATCCCCTCCCTAAAAAACTATTTTTTCTTTCTCTTTAATAATCCTGCTGCCCCTAACATTGCTGTACCCATACCTAATAAAACATCATTACTTAAAGCTCCACCTGTTTGAGGTAGCTTTTCTACAGTAAATTCTTTTACAAATGCCTTAGTATCTTTCAATAAAGTTACATCAAAGTCTACATTTCTTCCCATTGGTGCAACATATGTGCTTACCTTTATGGTTACATCTAACGATGGAATTTGGAATCTATATTTTGTAGTCTTATCATCTATTTTACTTGCCTTTGCAGACACCTCTTTTCCATTTATAATAAATTTATGATTACTCATATAGTCCATACCTGTAAAAGTTAGCGTTAAATAATATTTTCCATCTATCTCTTCTAATGAAGATGATTCATTTAAATATTGTCTAGCCATAGCTTGTCCAGTTGGGTTAGAATGAGTCACCTTATTTTTAATTGTATAAAGCTTACCCTCTATAATTACAACTTCATCTTCTACCTTAGTATCTGTAGTTGCACCTCCTGTAGTATTCCCAGAATTTCCTCCTGTTGTACCACCTGTAGAACCTCCAGTTGATGGACCTGTTACATCATCATTTCCTTCATCCTTTGATGAATCACTATCACTTTTATCTAATGTATCTTGTAAAAGTATCGTTTCAAAATCTGTATATCTATTCATCATTGTTACAAATACACTTACATCTATCTTGCTATCTAATGAGTTGATTTCAAAAGATACTTTGGCATTTTCTCTATCAATAACTGGATTAACCTCACTTCCATCTACCTGAATATTAATATCACCTATAAAACCAAAGGAACTTTCATTAAAGTTTAAAGTTAAATTATACTTTCCATCCTTTACTGTTATATCACTTACATCTTTTAAAGTTTTTCTTGCTGATGCATTCCCTGTCTCTGAATTCCCTGTTCCTGTATACTTAACATCATTTTTTATTGTATAATTTCCGTTTTCAACCTTTTCAGCTGTTTCATATCCTTTTATTAATTTTAAGCTATCTAAGTTATTGCTTAAGTTAAAACTTACCTGTCTTCCCATTACAACAATAAACATCTCCATTAAAACCTTTGAATCTAATGAAGGTATTTCATAAGTTATTGACATATCTTCTTTATCAACTTTTCCATTTAAGTCAGTACCATTTATACTAACCTTAAAGTTATTCATCATAGGGAAAAGATCTTCACTAAAATATGTTGTTACTGATATAACACCATCTTTTACTATAACTTTACTCTTCTCTTTTACAGCCTTTCTAGCCATTGATTGACCGGTAGTATTACCTTCTTCTAAATAATTTGTAACATTATTTACTTCATATTCACCATCTTTTAATCTTTGAGATGCAAGTTCTATAAAGCTTCCTTCCCCCGATATTACTGAAGCTTGTACAAGATTCCCTCCTATACTCATGGTTGCTGCTACTATTAAAGCGGCAGCTAAAAACTTTTTAACTTTATTTCTTACCATTATTTCTCCTCCTATATCTCTGTATATTGACAAAACTTATTTTTTAATCAATAATAAATGAGAATCAATTTCAACTACATTTATATTAACATAGATATAACTAAGAACTTTTCACTATATTTTCTATTTTTTTTAATATATTAAGTTTTATAGATCAGGAGAAATGTTATATGTTTTTATTTGAAGATATAGCTAAAGACTTTTATTACTGTACCTCCATTCCAATACTTGTACTTAATAAAAACTTTGAGCTTATATTTAACTACAACTATACAAAAGAGAATTTAAATACTTTTTCAAAGGAAGGAATTATTCATAAAATAAAAGAAACTAAAAATCATAACCCCATTAATATAAAAAGTGGGAATAACTTGATTTATTCAGCAATTACTCTATTTACCAGATGTCAAATACCACTTATTTTTATATTTGGTCCTGTTACAACTAATAAAGATTTAAATAAAGATGGCATTATTTATATAAAGAATGAATGTTGCATAAATTATCTTAGAGATTTATTAACATTAATAGCTAAAGATAAATTTATGAGTATGCACTGTGAATACGCCTATTCACCATTTGTTCTAAACGCAATAAAGCATATTCATGATAACTACGATGAAGAAATAGACATGGAAAGTTTATGCTCTAAATTTAATATAAATAAAAGTTATTTTTGTAATGTCTTTAAGAAAGAAACTGGACTTACCTTTACTAACTTTTTAAATACATTTAGAGTTGAAAAATCTAAAGAGATGCTTAAACACACGCAATATTCACTTTTAGATATTGCTCTTGCTACTGGATTTAAAAATCAAAGTTACTATAGTACAACATTCAAAAAAATTACAGGAATATCTCCAATTGATTATAGAAAAAAAGAGGCATAAATGCCTCTTTTCTCTATTAAATAATAAAAAGCTCATTACTCTTTCTAGAACTGCATACCTTCTCTAACTTTCGTATCAATAAATATAACTTTTCTTTATCTAGCATTCGTGCATTCTTAGGGCAAATAGATATACAACGCATACATGAAATACACTTTGATTCATCTAAAAATAGTGGATTATCTTTACATATGGCATTAGTAGGACATTTTTTAATACATAGGCCACATTTATTACATTCATTACTAACCATCGGGATAAATGGAACAACCTTAAATTCTTTATACGGATTATTACCGGGAACTTGTACAACTTTTTCTTCACAATTTTCATTAAGGACTGCTTTAATCTTTTTTACAAATCCCTTTAAATCTTTTTCATCTTCAATATCTGGCCTACCTTTTCCAAACTCATGCATAATTGAGTGCTCTGCATTAGCAGCAATAGCTGCAATACAATGAAAATTACATTGCTCTAATGTATCTTCAAGCTCTAATAAAGTATCTTCATATGCTCGATTCCCATAAACAGCTACCATTATAGTATTTACACTCCCACCAGACATTTTTTTAATTCTAGATAAAGCTACCTGAGGAGCACGTCCACCAAAGGAAGGAACTCCAACAATACAAATATCATCTCTTTTAAAACTATACTTAGAAAAATCATTTTCTGCTAAAGATAAATCAATTTCTCTCTTATCACAATTCCATTCTTCACTAATAATATCTAAAACCTTTTTTGTTCCTCCAGTAGGACTAAAATAAATAAGATTAAGTTTCATATTTTATACTCTCCCCCAACTTATTAATTACTTATTAAAAATCTAACTACTAATCTTAAATACCATAATTTTTATTATATGACTCTTATTTCTCTACTTCAACATTTATTAGTTTTAATATAAACTTTATAATTTCTCCCCCATATAAATGCTTATTTTAATTTTAAAAAATAGATGCTGAAAATTCAGCATCTACTAGATAATAATTATAATATCTCTCCGTTTGATTTAATAACGTCTTTATACCAATAGAAAGATTTCTTTTTTCTTCTTTCAAGAGTCCCGTTACCATCGTTATCTTTATCTACATAGATAAATCCGTAACGTTTTTTCATTTCTCCTGTACCAGCACTAATTAAGTCTATACATCCCCATGGAGTATAGCCAATCATTTCTACACCATCAATTGTAATAGCCTTCTTCATTTCAGAAATATGTTGTCTTAAGTATTCAATCCTATAATCATCATTAATAGAACCATCCTCTTCAACTTCATCAACTGCTCCAAGTCCATTTTCTACACAGAATAAAGGAATTTCATATCTATTATAAAGATTATTTAAGGCAATTCTAAATCCAACTGGATCTACTTGCCAGCCCCAATCTGAAGCTTTAAGATACGGATTTTTTATTCCTTTTGTCATATTTCCACCTGTTAAAGTCTTACCATCATTATTTCCACTAACAACAAGTGTCATATAGTAACTAAAACCTATAAAATCAACTGTACCTGATTTTAATATTTCTTCATCACTATCTTCAAACTTAATATTTAAGTTATTTCTCTCGAAGTATTTTTTCATATAGTTTGGATAATGACCTCTAACATGAACATCACTAAAGAAATAATGTCTATTCATAAATTCATTTGTTGTAAGGACATCCACTGGATTGCATGTTTCAGCATAAGCAAGTGGATAAACCATCATACATCCTACTTTAAAATCAGGATTAATTTCATGAGCTAATTTTACTGCTTTAGCACTTGCAATAAGCTGATGATGAGCTGCTTGATATATTACTTCTTCTTTATTCTCTTCTGGTTTTATTTTTATACCAGCTGGAATAAATGGGTGTAATGTTATAACATTTATTTCATTAAAAGTCATCCAATGTGTAACCTTATCCTTATATCTATTAAAAATAACATTACAGTAGTTTAAATAAAAATCAACTAACCTTCTATCTCTCCATGCACCATACTTTTCTACTAATGAATAAGGCATTTCATAGTGAGAAATTGTTACTACTGGCTTAATTCCATATTTTAAACATTCATCAAATAATTCATCGTAATACTTTAAGCCTGCTTCATTTGGATAATTTTCATCACCATTTGGAAAAATTCTAGTCCAAGCTATAGATGTTCTAAAGCACTTAAATCCCATTTCTCCAAATAACTTTATATCATCCTTATATCTATTATAAAAGTCAATTGCTTCATGTGATGGATAATATTTTCCTCCAATTATTCCATCAGTATATTCTCTCTTAACATTAAGTGCACCAGCTGTTGCTACATCTGCTGTACTTATTCCTTTTCCATCTACATTCCAAGCACCTTCACATTGATTGGCTGCAACTGCTCCCCCCCATAAAAAATCTTCTGGAAACTTATTAATATTCTTAATCATACTTACTCCTCCTTACTAAAGTATTGCTAATACTTCATCACCTTGATTAACGCTTGTTACATCCTTAGGTATAATGTCTAAATAATCTGATGAATTTGTAATTATTATAGGAGTAATTATGTCATATCCCTTATTCTTAATTGCTTCTCTATCAAATTCAACTAATTTGTCTCCAACCTTTACCTTATCCCCACTCTTTACAAAAGTAGTAAAATGTTCTCCATTTAATTTTACAGTATCTAACCCAATATGAATTAATACTTCAGCTCCATCTTCTGTCTTTAGTCCAATTGCATGCTTTGTGTTAAATACCAATGAGACAGTACCATTTATAGGTGAAAATATTTCATCTTCAGTTGGAATTATAGCTATACCTTTTCCCATTATTTCTTCTGCAAAAGTTGGATCATCTACTTGTGATAAAGGTACTGCTTCCCCCTTTACTGGGCTCTTTATAGAAATTTTATTCTTTAATGCCTTTACATCACTTATTTCTTCTACAGCTTCATCTTCATTAACTTCATCTTCAAAACCTATAAACCATGTAATAATAAATGTTGCTACAAAACCTATGCCACAAGCAATTAATATGTTAACTACATTTGACATTTCAGGCCCTATATATGCCGCAATACCTGGAAGACCACTTCCACTTGGAGTGTATCCTTTAACTGCTGTAAGTCCTGCATAAAGTCCTCCTAAAGCTCCTCCACAAAGTACTGCATATAATGGTTTTTTAAGTTTTAAATTTACACCATACATGGCAGGTTCAGTTATTCCAAGTAAAGCTGTAATACCTGTTGATGATGCTAGTTGCTTTAATTCTGAATTCTTACTTTTTATACTAACGCATAAAGCTGCTGCACCTTGACAGACATTAGATATTAACATACCCGGCATTAATGTTTGGTATCCTAAAGTTGCTAATTGAGTAAATAATGCTGGGTAAAGACTATAATGCATACCTGTCATAACAATCAGTGGAGTTAATCCTCCCATAATTAATGGTAATGTCCATGTAGCTTTACTATCTATAAACATTATTCCACTTGCTAAAACATCACCTATAACAGTTCCTAATGGTCCTATTACAATTAATCCTATTGGTGCTGTAACAGTAATTACTATAAGTGGAACAAATACTAATCTTAATACTTTTGGAATAAACTTATTTGCAAGTTTTTCAACATAAGACATTAACCAAACTATAAGAATTATTGGAATTACTGAAGAACTATAATTAACCAATCTAACAGGTAATCCTAAAAAACTTACAGGTTCCCCTGCACTTACTAATGCAGAAAAACTTGGATGTAATAAAACTCCACCAATTACCATAGCTAAAAATGGAGATGTTTTAAACTTTATCCCAGCTGTATATGCTAATAAAAGTGGCATAAAGAAAAATGCTGCATCACTAATAAAACTAAAGATATAATATGTTTGAGTTTCAGTTGAAATCAATCCTAAAGCAACAAATAATCCAAGAAAAGCCTTAAGCATACCACAACCAGCTATTGCAGGAATTATTGGTGTAAATATACCTGCTATAGTGTCAAAAACGCTTGTTATTATGCCTTTTTTTGCTCCCTTTTCCTCTTCCTGATTGTTTGAACTTTTAAAATTACCTAATTTAAGAAGTTCCTTATAAACATCAGATACATCATTTCCAATAATAACTTGGAACTGTCCTCCTTTATTGACTTGTCCCATTACACCTTTAATCTTCTTAATCTTATCAATATCCGCTTTGGAATCATCTTTAAGATTAAATCTTAGTCTTGTTACACAGTGAGTAACATGAGCTACATTATTAGCTCCACCTACATTTTCTAATACTTCTTTTGCTATTCTTTCAAAATTCATTTTATTTTCCTCCAATATTTTATAATTGAAGGTCTTGCCTGCCTTACCAGTAACAACCCTATAGATTTTTTATTGACCCTCTGCCAATAACCTATCACTTCCTTAAATATAGATTTTTATATTAATAATAATCCTACTGTTTGTTTACTAACTTTTCTATATGGATTATTAAATATAGCATTTCTTCTTTAGTTAAATCATAATTATAATCCTTCAATATATATTTTCTTATTTTGTTAACACACTTATAAGCCTCTTTATATTTCTCTTTTACTATTTCATACAATTCGTTATCATTATCTTCAACAATTATTTTGTTATTAAAAAGTCTTTGTGCAAAGAACTTTAGATGTGTTATAAACCTATAATAGCTTAATGATTCTTCATCAAATTCTATATTAAAATTATATTTCACTATATTAAGTATTTCTTGGATAATCTTTGTTATATCCATTAATATAGGTATTTCCTCATTTAAATTAGCATTAACTATATGTAAAGCTATAAAAGCGGCCTCATCTTCTGGAAGTCTAATATCAAATTGGTCACTTATCATTTCTAATGCCTTCAGCCCTATTTTATATTCTTCTTTATATAGCCTTTTAGTTTCCCATATTAATCCATTTGTTACTACAATTCCACTCTTTTGTCTTTGTATAGCATTATAAATATGGTCTGTCAGTGATATATAAATATTTTCATTTAATGTTTTATCTAATTCTTTCCTTGCATAGGAAATTATTTTTTCTGATAAAACTGTATATTCTAAAGGAATTTTACTTATTAACTCTATAAACTTCCTATTCATATTAGGATTAGACAATACAAATACTTTTTCTATCTTATCCTTTATAACTATGTCACCACATCTTTTATTAAAAGCAATTCCTTTTCCCATAATGATAACTTCTTCATCATTTTCATTTATAGATGTAATAACGTTATTATTAAGTATCTTATCGATTCTCATTTGTTAGTTAGACCTCCCTTTCTAATAAAATAAGGCAAGCGAAACCTACAGCTTATTCCAAATCAATAAACTATAGGTTTTGCCTGCCTTACCAGTAACAATCCTTCAATATTCATATCAGTATAGTTATATTATCACATGATTTTTAAATTGACAACTATATTTTCAAAAAAAATGTATATGTTTACTTAATTTATAACCACCATTTTATCCCTATTACCCATCTTATCTCTTTTATCTTAATTATCTTCTTACCTTCTTGCCTCAAAGTATGCTACTCATCATCAAATAGTCCTCTTCTCCATTACCTCCACTTAAAGGACTTATGCCAGAATTAATAAAAGTTGATCTAACAACCGATTTACTTCCAAACCTGCTTCTTAAAGAATCTAAAGTTTTATCTAGTGCCCTTTGTTTATCAATCCTTTCACCATCAAAAAGTGAGGTTTGAAAAAATTCATTTGAACATAAATCAGTAACCCTTACCCCTATCTGCCTAATAGGCTCATTACTCCAAGCTTCATCAAAAGCCTTAACTATTTCTCTATAAATATCTATTGTACAATCTGTATAATTCTCCATCTTCCTTTGATGACTATATTTTTCAAAGGCATTACTTTTAATAGAAATTACAACCACTCTACACAAACTATTACACTTTCTAAGCCTTAAACTCATCATTTCTACAAGAGAAAGAATAATCCTTAGAGCCTCCTCTCTCTTTGTAACATCCCATGGAATGGTAGTTGAATTACCTAAACCTTTCATATTTATATAGCTTGTGCTTCTTATCTCTGAAGAATCTATTCCATTTGCATAATTATGAAGAACTATTCCAAAGCTTTTAAATGTACTCTTTAAAATTTCAACATTATAAGTTGCAAGCTCACCTATAGTTTCTACATTTAACTTTTCAAGCTTTTTCTTTGTTGCCCTACCAACCATAAAAATCTCCTCTACGGGTAAATGCCACATCTTCTTTTTTATTTCATTTTCAAAAAGTGTATGAATAGAATTCTTAGGGTTAAAATCACTTGCCATTTTTGCAAGTAGCTTATTAGTACTTATACCTATGTTTACATTAAACCCAAGTTCATTCCTTATTCTACTTTGAATTTCTACTGCTTTTTCCATATAATTTTCTTTATAATGCGATACATCAATGAATACCTCATCTACAGAAAACCTTTGTATCTTAGGGGAATATTCACATAAAAGTTTATACATTGCATTAGAGCTTTGCATATATAGACCATAATCTGGAGGATATATTAATAGCTTAGGACACTTTCTTAAAGCTTCATAAGTAGATTCTCCTGTCTTAATTTTGAATTTTTTAGCAGGTATTGATTTTGCTAATACTATTCCATGCCTCTCTTCTGTTTTTCCTCCTATTATTGAAGGTACTTCTCTAATATCTATTGTACTTTTCCCAAGTTGAAGAAGGTTTACTGCTGTCCACGAAAGATAAGCTGAATTAACATCAATATGAAATATTATTCTACTACTCATATTAACTCACCTAAAACTTAAATAGAATCCACTTTTTAGTTAGCAACTCATATTTAATTTCAAAAATTCTTTCTACTCCATTAACTGAAGCTATACATACAAACTTCTCCATTACATTTCCTGCAAGCTTTTCTATTTCCCTATTTACTACCCTATTTATCTTAATTACTTTTTCTCCTTCATCTTCACTTATTCTAAACCTTAAAGGTTTTACTATACCACCTTTTTCAAAGCATGCTATAACATCAATTGATTTTGATACTACTTTCATAACTTCCACTCCAATACAAACATTTGTTCGTATTTATTATAACAGAACACCCGTTCTTATGTAAAGATATTCTTAACTAAAAAACCTCCGATTTCTCGGAGGTTTTTTATCCAACTACAGACTCCATATATTCAATTATTATCTTTGCGCTTTCATCACCTAACTTATAACACTTTTGTTCATTTGAATGTAATGTTATATAAACACTTTCATCTTTAACCCATAGCTTATATTTATATTGTGTTAAAATTTCTTCATTACTTTTTTCCTTATACATCATATCAATAGAATACCCTTTACTATTGCTTAATAGAACTTTATCATTTTTCCTACTTCTATCCTTTAAAGCATTTAATATTTTTGCTATATTACCTTTGTCTTTATCCTTAAAATTTTCTTCTATACTAAACATTGGAAAATGTTCTACCCCTTCAAACTTCATAACATCCATCTCTTCAATAGAATTTATACTTGGATCTAAATTTATTGCCTTATAAAGTGCATATCCACCTATAGATAAAATAATCACCACTAGTATTACAAATACCTTCTTCTTCATAATCTATTCCCTCTTAAAAATTAATTCTACAATCTTATTATACATTATTTTTTCTGTAAAAAAACGGATATTTGTTTCACTTCTTCCCTCTCATCAGTAAAACAAATATCCTCCTCTCTCATACTGAGATAAGAAAATTATAAAATTATATTACTTTCTATTTAAATTACTCTTTCTTTCTTCATATTCCTCAAAGCTTATTTCACCACTAGCATATCTTTCATTTAAAACATTAATAACTTTATTATTATTGTTTCCTCCATTAAATAATTTAAATAGTAGATATATAATTAATCCAACTACAGCTACTCTAAAACCTAAATATAAAAAACCAAATATTAATGAGCCACCGCCCATTGTTCCTACATTAGAAATACTGCATCCAAACATAAATTTTTCCACCTTTCTTAAATCTAATATAATTATAAAAAAGTCTTATGAAGAAATTATGAATTTAAAGGTAGTTCTATTATAAATTTACTTCCCTTTCCTAATTCACTTTTAACATAAACTGTACCATTATGGGCTTCAACTATTGCTAAAGTTATTGAAAGTCCTATACCCGCACCTCCTGTAACCCTTGCTCTTGACTCATCTGTTCTATAAAATCTTTCAAAAACATAAGGAATATCCTCTTTTGCTATGCCTATGCCAGTATCTTCTACTTCAATAAATAAGTGATCTTCTTTTACAAATGTTTTTATATTAATTGAACCACCATTTTCAGTATATCTTAAAGCATTCGATATTAGATTTATAATTGCTCCACTAATTTTATCCTTATCAACTTCTATTTCGCATTTACTTAAGTGGAGCTGTCCATCTATATTTTTATTATGAAGTTCTTTTTCAAAATTTATAAATATGTTCTCTATAAGCTCAGATATCTCCACTTTTTCCTTATGTAATGTCCCATTTTCTTCCTCAATCTTTGATAAACTATTTAAGGAATTTACTAACCTATCAATCCTTTGAATCTCTTCATAAATTCCATTAAGCCTTTCCTCTGTTGGCTCCCATATTCCATCCTTAATAGCTTCAAGTTGTCCTAAAATTATGGTAATAGGTGTCCTTAATTCATGAGCTATATCCTTAGTTAATCTCTTTCTCATAGCATCTTGAGAGTCCAGTCTTTTTGCCATAATATTTATTGACTCTATCATATCCTGAATTTCTACTATACTACTGCTATTATCTACCCTTTCCTTATATTTTCCTTTTCCCAATAGCTTAACTGTATCTATAACCTTATAAATAGGTTTATTAATAGATTTAGAAAGTATTAAACTTATAATTAAGGATAAAATAGTTGCCATAATAGTTATGATAATTAAAACTTTGTTTAAAGTATCATAATAGGTTGTATCAACATCCCTATAGTAAGCTCCATAATGGCTTATATGTACATTCCCAATCTTTTCTCCATTCTTAGTAATATTTAAACTACTCCTTATCATTCCATTATTTAATTTATTACTAAAGGCATTTTTCATCATAGATTCACATCGTCCCCTATGCTCCTCATGAGTACTCCAAATTAAATTGTTTTTATTATCATGAATACTTATAATAAGTCCATCATCTAAGGCTTTTAAAGCTACCTCCTCTATAAAGCTCTTATTCCAAGTATCATTAGAATAGGCATAGCTTAAGCTTCTTGCTATCTCATCCATTCTTTCAACATTGCAACTTTCTATATAAGAATTAAAACTTTTTTCTATAAAATATCTAAAAGTAAAGCTAATTGAAAATATAATGGCAAAGGAAATAATCATAAAAGATAGAAACATTCTTTTATTTAGTGTTCTCATTTTCCCCTCCAAATCTATATCCAACGCCATAAACTGTAACTATAAACTTTGGCTCTCTGCTATTCTCTTCTATCTTGGCCCTTAGGTTCTTTATGTGAGTATCTATGACTCTATCAAAAGCTGCTGATTCATCATTAAGTTTGCTTATTAATGCATTCCTAGTAAAAGTTATTTTAGGATTTGTAGCTAAAGTTTGTAATATTTTATATTCTGATTGAGTTAATGTAACAAGATTATCATTTTTAAAGACCTCTCCTACCTTTAAATTAATCTTTAATTCTCCATCATTAAAGATTAGCTCACTCATATTATCTATTCCTAAAGTTCTTTTTAATACCGAATTAACTCTTGCAACTAACTCCTTAGGCCTAAAAGGCTTTACCACATAATCATCACATCCTAAAGAAAATCCATTTAAAATATCCTCTTCAGCTGATTTTGCTGTAAGCATTATTACAGGAGTATTAGACTCCTTCTTTATTCTTTTGCATACTTCCTCCCCAGAAATATCCGGTAACATTAAATCTAAAATTACAATATCAGGAGAAAATATTTCAAACTTTTCTAAAGCTTCTTCACCATCTACTGCTCTTATTGTATTAAATCCATCATTTTTTAAATATGCTTCTATTACATCCAAAATTTTTTCTTCATCCTCAACGATTAGTACATCTAAATACATGTCTTCCTCCTAAATGTTCTTCTTAATATTATTTGTAAAGTTATCAAGAACTTATGTATTTTTTATGGGGAATCTTCATATTTGCTCCATAAGCTTTCTATAGAATACCACGAAAAGTCTATAAGAATGTAGCTAAATAAACTACTATTCCTATAGACTTTATTCTATACTATTAAGTATTTCTTTAATGATATTAGGCTTCCTACAACCCCTATAGTTATTCCCATGAAGAAAAGTAATGGTAATAAAATAATCATTATATTTCCTAAAGGTGTAATATAAAAACCTGGTATAAAACTAACTAATGTTTCAGACATATTAGTATTAACCAATGAATGAACTATGGATACCATTAAAACACTAATTCCTGCTCCTAAAGCTCCTATTACTGCCCCCTCTATTATGAAAGGTAATCTAATATAGTTATCAGTTGCTCCAATATACTTCATAATTCCAATTTCTCTTTTTCTAACAAAAACTGAAACCTTTATTACATTAGATATTAATATAGTTGATGAAATAACTAATATTAGAATTAGTACTATACCAAAAATTCTTACATATTTACTCATTGTCTTAAGAAAATCTGTGATTAAATTTCCATCAGAAACCTTGTAAATATTTTCTAATTCTAACACTTTATTCATTACCTCTTCATTAATATTTATATTTTCTGTTTCTATTTCTAAAGTATCAGGAATTGGATTATTTCCTTTATCTATTGCTTCCTCAACTATTCTCATCATATCATCGTCTTCTTCACTTACAATATCTCGCTTATAAGCTTCTAACCCTTCATCTGAAGGAACATATATAACACTTTCTACACCACTTATATCTTCAATATCTTCTTTTATATTTAATACTTCTGATTCTTCAACCTCATCCTCTAAGAAAGCTACAACTCTTACTTCCTCTTGAAGTTTTATAATATTGTCATTAGTAATATCTATTATTGAATAAAATATTCCAAGTAAGGTAAATGATATTACTGAAGTTAAGATAGCTGCAAAAGCCAATAACTTATTACTTTTTATACTTCTTAAACCATCTTTAGATAGTGCTTTTATTGTCCAAGACTTCATCATTTCCCCTCCCACTATAAGTAATTCATTGGATCTACAAAAGTTCCATTTTTCTTAACTTCAAAATGTAGGTGATTTCCTGTAGAATATCCTGTTGTTCCAACAGTTGAAATCTTCTGCCCCTTTGAAACCTTATCTCCAACCTTAACTAGTCTTTCTGTATTATGGGCATAGAAAGAAACAATTCCGCCACCATGATCAATTGCAACCATATTACCATAAGAATTATCATATCTAGATATTATTACTGTTCCAGAATTTGCAGCCACTACAGGAGTTCCAGCTGGTGCAGGAATATCAATCCCAGTATGTAACTTCTTTTCTCCTGAAATAGGATGTATTCTATATCCAAACTTTGACGAAAGAGTAGTATATCCTATTACTGGCCAAGCCATCTTACTTCCATTGTAACTTCCTCCACCTGAAGAAGAAACTATCTCATTATTTATTTCTTGTCCTCTAGACTCTAACTCTGATATTTCTTTCTCTGTAAGTTTAATCTGAGAAGATAACTCTCCCTGAAGCTTAATTAATTTTTTAACCTTAGCTTTATTTTCTTTATTTAATTTATCTAGTCTACCCTTTTCCTCTTCTACTATTATCTTATTTTTATTAATCTCATCCATTTGTTTAGTTAAAGTTTCTTTTTTGCTTTCTAACTCAACTTGAAGCTCTTTAATTTCTCTTATAGTTTCATCATTATTCTTTATTAAATTTGAAACTACCTCTAACCTTCTAAGGAAATTTCCAAAGTCCTTAGCCTCTAAAAGTATAGATAAATATCCCCCAACCTTTTGTTCATATTGAATTTTAATAATACTTCTTATTATCTCATAATTTTCCTCAAGAACTTTTTCCACCTCTAATATCTCTTCTTCTATATTCTTATTTTCTTTATTAAGGGTATTAATTTCCTCATTAAGCTTGTCCATTTTAGTCTTAACTAAATCTAGCTCCTCCTGAAGCTTTGCACTTTCCTTTTCTATAGCTTTTCTTTCATCGTTAGTAGCTTCTAGCTTATTTTCTATATCCTCTTTCTTATCCTTCTTTTCCTGAAGTGTATCAGCATGTACTCTAATAGGACCTTCAATATAATTGATTGTAATATTACAAATTAATAATATAGTCAAATATTTAATCATCTTCTTTTTCATCACTTAATCCTCCGCCTTGAATTAGCTTTAGATTATACACTAGACTTTTGAAGCAATTATGAAGATTAAAAAAGGTGTGGTAGATATTTATTTTGCTTGTTCCGTAGCAAGCTCCAAGTCACAGAATGTAATCCCCCCTTTGATTTATACATAATTAAAACTTTATACTTTCATATACATAAAAAAAAGACTATACTACTCCAATATAGTCTCTTTTACAATAATACCTATATAAGCTCTTTTGCTACTTTTCCAGTAACATGCTCAATCTTAATTTTAACTAAGCTTGTAGCTTTTAAGGCCTTTTCAATTTCTAATGCTCCTTCTTTTTCAAAGCCCTTAGAATACTTTTCTACTAAAGTCATAAGTATATCTTTGCATTCCTTCTCATCCTCAACTATTTTAGCTTTACCAAATACTATTACGCTTCTATAATGTGTAGTAAACTTCTCAGGAATAATTTCATCCTTATCTATTACACAAAAGCTAACCTTGTTATTTCTTTTAATAGAATCAAGCTTGTGCCCAATCTTTGCACAGTGAAAATATAGCTCATCTCCCTTAATAGAATAACTTAAAGGAACAGTATATGGGTAACTATCATCACCTTCTACAGCTAAAACTCCTGATGTGCATTTGTTAAGTACACTTATGCATTCCTCATATGATAGCTCTTGCTTTTTTCTTCTCATTTCTCTAAACATATATCCCCCTCTTAACCTTTCTACCTAATTAATTTTTATCATTTCATTTTATTATCACTAAATATTTACAAAGAAAGAAACCAAACATTAGTCTAGTTTCTTTGTTACTCTTTATAGAATTCCCTCTTTACCATAAGTTTCAATACACTTTGTTATGTAACTTAAGGTACAGAAATCTCTATCTAATCTATCAGACAGTATATTTAATCCTGAAATTAAATTCTTCTCACTGAATTTTTCTAATAATATCATGATACTTATAGGATTAATTCCTCCATCCTTAGTATCTAATACTCTTGAACTCTTTACCTTCTCATTTCCCATAGCTTTAAGTACTGCCTCTTCTAGCTCTTTACTTATATCTAATTCTGGAATCTCATCAAAAACTCTTACTTCACTTTCCTTATACTCTAAGCTCTTTGCAGATGATAGGTCGCATCCTACAAATATAACATTCTTAAATTCTGCATCTCTAAAATCTACATCACCTAAGTTAACACCTTCAAAAACAGCATTCTCAAATACAGCTCTTCTAAACTTGCTCTTTTTTAAATTAGTTCCTATAAACTCTGCTCCCCTAAAAGTACAACTAAAGAAATTACAGCCTTTAAAATGTGCTCCTCTAAAACTTGAGAAGTTAAAATTTGATCCTGTAAAATCTGTGCCATAACAATTGCTTCTTCTTAAATCACTATACATAAAGTTTTTATTTTGCTTTATTTCTTTATTATAATGGAATCCCTTACTTTTATTCTTATCCATTTTGCCTCCAAATACCTAACTTCATTTTTTATTACTAACTTTTACTAGTATATAGCAAATACTTATACCTTACAATATTTATTCTGTGTTATCTATCTAATTAAATTTATTAAAAAAGGTGGAATAGATATTTATTCACTTCCTACTTAAGGTAAGGAAACTATAAAATTATTATCCTTGATTTTATAGTTTTTAACATGAAATTGTAACAAACCCTTTGATTTATAGCTAATTAAAGTTTTATATTTTCCTTACATTAAAAAAGAGCTATAAATTAAATTTATAGCTCATAACAATCATAATTATTGTCTGTTTCTTTCTTTCTTAGCTCTTCTACAAGCTTGGCATCTAACTGGATCGTTTTCGAATCCTTTTTCTTTGTAGAATTCTTGTTCTCCTACTGTAAATGTGAATTCTTGACCACAGTCTTTACATGTAATTACTTTATCTTGCATTGATATTCCTCCTTAAATTATAAAGAGATTCAAATTTGACTAATATAACTCTCATAAAGGAGAAATATATATTCACTCATAATCTAAACTCTTTATTTTTACGCATCAATAATACCACAAACTTCCTTCAATATCAATATAGTTTTAAATTTTATCCATTTTTTAAAGTATTTATTTCCTTAATACTCAGATTTCTCCACTTTCCTTCTTCTATTCCGTCAATTAAAACATTCATAATTCTAATTCTCTTTAAAAATGTAACTTCATATCCTAAAGACTTACACATCTTTCTTATTTGCCTATTCATGCCTTCTGTTAATATAATAGAAAACTTCTTTTCACCTAAAGCTTTAACTTGGCATTTCCTAGTTATCCTATCCCCTATTTTAATTCCATTGGACATATTTAAAATAAATTCATCATCTATATCTTTATCTACTTCAACTATATACTCCTTCTCATGATAGTTTTCAGCGCTTAATATTTTATCAGCTAACTCTCCATCATTTGTTAACAAAATCAATCCCTGAGAAGGTTTATCTAACCTTCCAATTGGAAAAATATATTCAGGATAATCAATGTAATCTATAATATTATTTTCAGTTTCCTTTGCTGCTGTACAAACAATTCCTACTGGTTTATTAAAAGCAACATATACCTTATCCTTAGGTTTTACTCTTACATTATCTAAAAGTATAGTATCAGTTTCTTCAACCCATTGCCCCTCAATTGCTAGTTCTCCATTCACTATAACCCTTTTATCTTGAATAAGCTTATTAGCTTCCTTCCTAGAACAGTATCCATAATTGCTTAATAACTTATTAATTCTCATATAAATGTCCTCATTTGCAGTTTAAAATAATGAAATTTGAGTTTCCTCATAATTTTTTCTATATGCATTTATAATATCATTCATCTTATAAAGAATTCCACATCTTTCACATTCATTTTTAAATATATCCCATAACTTCCGATGTTCTAAAGAAGAACATTCATACTTTTCTCCATATATATTCATATACTTCTTTACTAAAAATTCATTAGGGAATAGTTTTGATAGTTTTTCATAATAGTATTCTCTTTGATTGCCTCTTAAGGTTAACCCCATTCCATAAGCAAATATAAATTTAGCGCCACACTCCTTAGCTTTTCTAACAATGGATCTAATATTTTCCTCATTATCATTTATAAAAGGAAGTACTGGCATTAGTAATATACCTGTAAAAATCCCTTCACTAGTTAACTTTCTAATTGCTTCAAATCTATTTGAAGAAGGAACTACATTAGGCTCAATCTTTCTACATAAACTATCATGGAAAGTAGTTATAGTTATCTTTATTAAAACCGGTGAATGATTACTAATTTTTTTAAGTATATCAATATCTCTAAGAATTAAGTCACTTTTAGTTGCAATACTTATTCCAAATCCATATCTATTAATTAGCTCTAAGGCTCCTCTAGTTAAGTTAAGTTTCCTTTCAAAAGGATTGTATGTATCACTCATAGCTCCAATACCTATAACCCCTTTTTTTCTCTTACTCTTTAATTCTTTATTTAAAATATCTAATGCATTTCTTTTAGCCCTAACTGAATCAAAATTCTTAACTCCATAACATTCACTCCTTGAATCACAATAAATGCATCCATGTGAACACCCCTTATAAAGATTCATATTATAATTTAATCCAAACCACCTATTGTTTTCTGCATACCCCGAAAGTATTTGCTTTGCATCTATATAATACATTTTAATCCTCCTCTTACAAGGATTTTAAACCTATAAATAAGACATCTTTATGTCCTATTACTTAAATCCAGATAAGAAACTTTTTAATATTATACCACATCACCTTCATATTTTGATTTATCCCTTTTTTTCTCTACTTAATTCCCTTCCTTTACCAACTTGATAATGCTATAATAAATTCGTTAAAAATAAGATATATAAAGGATTTGATAAAAATGTTTAAACTAATACCTTATTTAAAGGACTTTAAAAAGGAATGCTTTTTAGGTCCATTATTTAAGCTACTAGAAGCAATATTAGAACTTATTGTTCCTCTAGTAATGGCAAAAATAATCGATATTGGAGTTAAATCTTATGATACATCATACATAATTAAAATGGGTATATTGATTATAATTCTTGGTATAGTAGGATTAGGATCAGCCCTAGTTTGTCAGTACTTTGCTGCTAAAGCCTCTCAAGGTTTTGGAACAAAGCTTAGAAATGAGCTTTTCCGTCATATAAATAGTCTTTCTCACTCAGAAATTGATAATATAGGAACTCCATCATTAATAACAAGAATAATAAATGATGTAAACCAACTACAAGTTGCTGTAGCTATGGCTATAAGACTTGGGGTTAGAGCTCCATTTATAATTTTAGGTTCAGCAATAATGGCTATGTTTATAAATCTAAAACTCTCACTAATATTCTTCCTATCTATCCCTCTAATTGTACTTACTTTATATTTAGTAATGGGAAAATCTATTCCTCTATATAGGGTAATTCAGAAAAAGCTAGATAAAATTTCTTTAATTACTAGGGAAAACTTAGAGGGGGTAAGAGTTGTAAGAGCTTTTTCTAAACAAGAAGTTGAAAAAGATAGATTTAATATAGCAGCATTAGACCACAGTAATACAGCTATAAAGGTAGGTAAGCTATCTGCACTTTTAAATCCATTAACCTTCATGATTATGAACTTCTCCATAGCTTTTATAGTTTGGTTTGGAGGTATTGGCGTAAATAACGGTAATTTTACACAAGGTGAAATAATAGCTTTCGTAAACTATATGACTCAAATACTTCTAACTCTTATAGTAGTTGCAAACCTTGTTATTATATTTACAAAAGCATCTGCTTCTGCAACTAGAGTTAATGAGGTTCTTGATACAAAATCAAGTATTAAAGAAGCTTCTAGCTCAACTAAGGTACAAGCTACTAATAATTCATCTAAAATAATTGAATTTAAGAATGTTTCTTTTTCCTATAATAATTCAAAGCAATATTCTTTAGAGAATATCTCATTATCAATAAATAAAGGTGAAACCATAGGAATTATAGGGGGAACAGGAGCAGGAAAGTCTACTCTAGTAAACCTTATTCCAAGATTCTATGAAAGTACTGAAGGTGAAATTTTTATTAATGGAGAAAATATCAAAAATTACTCTATTAAAGACTTAAGAAATCTATTTGGCATAGTTCCACAAAAAGCTGTATTATTCACTGGAAGCTTAAGAGAAAATATGAAGTGGGCTAATAAGAATGCTAGTGATGAAGAAATTTTAATGGCACTAGATATTGCGCAATGTAGTGATTTTGTAAGTAATCTTAAGGACGGCCTTGATACCTCTGTTCTTCAAGGAGGTAAAAACTTCTCTGGAGGCCAAAAACAAAGACTTACTATAGCAAGAGCTTTAGTAGGTTCTCCTAAAATAATAATTTTGGATGATAGTTCAAGCGCCTTAGATTTTGCTACTGATTTAAAACTTAGACAAGCATTAAATATACATGCTAAAGAGATAACTACAATAATAGTTTCTCAACGTGCATCTTCAATTAAAAACTCAGATAAAATTGTAGTTTTAGATGATGGAAAGTTAGCTGGAATTGGAACTCATGAAGAACTTCTTGAAAACTCAGAAGTCTATAAAGAAATATGCTTATCCCAACTGACTAGAGAGGAGGCTTATAATTAATATGGATAAACAAGTTGTTAAAATGCTTTTAAAGTTTACAAAACCATATATAGGTTACTTAATCATGGCTTTAATTTGCGCTCTTTTTTCAGTTACATTTACATTACTAGGACCAGTTTTAATAGGTAAAGGAATAGATTTAATAATTGGACCAAACAATGTAGATTTTAATGGAATCTTAAAAATAATAGTTATTCTTATGGCAACAATTATTTTAGGTGCTTTATTTCAATGGTTAATGGGTTTATATACAAATATTGTTACCCAAAAAACAGTTAAGGATTTACGCATAGCTTCCTTTAGCAAAATAAATGAAGTTCCTTTAAGGTATATAGATAGTAATCCCCATGGTGATATTATAAACAGAGTTGTAAATGATATTGATTTAATATCTGATGGATTACTTCAAGGTTTTACTCAACTTTTTACAGGTATTGTAACAATTGTTGGAACATTACTATTTATGCTATCAATAAATGTTTCAATAGCCCTAGTTGTTGTACTTGTTACTCCACTTTCATTATTTGTAGCTTCCTTTATTGCTAAAAAATCACACAATAGCTTTAAGGTTCAATCTGCAACAAGAGGTGAATTAAGTGGTTACATTGAAGAAATGCTTGGTAATCAAAAGGTAGTAAAAGCTTTTTCTTATGAAGATGAAGCAGAGGAAAAATTTAAAGAAATAAATGCTAGGTTATATGAATCTGGAGTAAAATCTCAATTTTATTCATCACTTACTAATCCTTCTACTAGATTTGTAAATGGTATTGTATATGCTGCAGTTGGTATTATTGGGGCATTATTGGCTATAAAAGGGAAACTTACTATTGGAGATATATCTTGTTTCCTTTCCTACGCTAATCAATATACTAAACCATTTAATGAAATATCAGGAGTTGTTACTGAACTTCAAACAGCCTTTGCATCAGCCAAGAGGGTATTTAATCTTTTAGATGAGCTACCAGAAACTCCAGAAGATAAGGATGCAATATCCTTAGTTAAAGCAGATGGTTATCTAGAAATAAATAATGTTAATTTCTCTTATTCAGGAAATAAAAAACTTATAGAAAACCTTAATTTAAAGGTTAAACCAGGTAATAGAATTGCTATTGTTGGCCCTACTGGATGTGGTAAAACCACAATAATAAACCTTTTAATGAGGTTCTATGATGTTACATCAGGAGAAATTAAAGTTGATAATGCTAATATAACTCATTTAACTAGAGAAGGTTTAAGAAGAAACTTTGGAATGGTACTTCAAGACACATGGTTATACTCTGGTACTGTAAAGGAAAATATAGCTTATGGTAAGGTAGATGCTACAGATGAAGAAATTATTGAAGTTGCTAAAGCTACTCATGCTCACAACTTCATAATGAGATTACCAAATGGATATGATACTCTTATAAATGATGATGGAAGTAATATATCTCAAGGACAAAAGCAACTGTTATGTATTGCTCGTGTCATGCTTACAAAACCACCAATGCTAATTCTAGATGAAGCTACAAGCAGCATTGATACAAGGACAGAAATATATATTCAAAAGGCCTTTGATAAGATGATGGAAGGTAGAACAAGCTTCATTGTAGCCCATAGACTTTCAACAATAAAAGAAGCTGATCGTATTCTAGTTATGAATGCTGGTAAGATAATTGAACAAGGAAAACACGAACAACTATTAGCAGCTAATGGCTTCTACGCTAATCTTTATAACAGCCAGTTTGTTAAAGAATAAGAAAACTCCCTCTGCTTTACGCAGGGGGAGTTTAAATTTATCAGTGAAATACTAATTTTTAATTATATCAATTGAAGTTATTTCATCTCCATCCTTAGTTAAGACAGCTTTATCTATTGTCTTACCATTAGAATCTAAGAAATTATAGAATATAAATGGTATTGTTACAATGCCATTCTCACTTTCCTTATCAATAGCTAACAAAACTAAATTGTAACTCTGTCCATTTTTTGTAATAATGTTCAAACAATAATTTGATTCCTTATTAAAATTATCGCTAGAAAATTTTATTTCACCTACAAATCCATAATCCGTTTTTGATTAACGCCCCTCTCCTCACATCCCTTACATAGACTGTAGTTCATTCTTACCTAGACGTTAAACAAAAAAGAAACTCAAGCTCTAGCAGTGTTTCTTCACCATATTTTATTATCCCTTTTATCTTTTTACCTAGTACCTTATTCACCTTTTACAAGCTCTATTTCATTTTCTTTAAGAAAATCACTTACTTCATTGATATCATCATAAGCCTCTCTAAATACAATTCTTTTTATACCAAATAGAACTAACATTTTAGCACAATTAAAGCAAGGTGAATATGAAACATAAGCTGTAGCTCCATCTAAATTGAATCCGTTATTCTGAGATGCCTTTTTTATGGCATTCATTTCAGCATGAATTTCATTTAGTAGAGACCACTTTGAATGTTCCCCATTCTTAGCTTCTATCCATTCATTATCTATACACTTTTTAAACCACTTATTGCTACTCTTTTTAAATAATTCATTACAGTTTATCTTACCTTGCAATGTTCCATTAATACCTATAGAAAGAATGTTATTATCTTTAGTAAGTATACAAGCAACATTCTTAGCAGCGCACTTGGAATGTCTCTCATAAAGAGATAGGCTCTGAAGAAAGGTCTTGTCCCACTCACTTAAATCATTATTTTTAAAAGTTATACTCTCCATATCACCACTCCCTCAAAAATTATATCATATTTTCTCTTTACATAATCACATAATTGTAAATTATTCATAGTATATAGTATAACGCTGAACACACAGCAAGTAATCCTCCTTATAGCTCATAACTTAATCTTTTCTCAGTAGGTTTAAACCTACTGAGACTTTTTAGAACTCACTTCTTCTAAATAATTCTTTTTATTTACTATGTTTTCCTCAAAATTTTCAACTGCATTCTTAGTAAAGTTTCCTACTCTAGCCATATTCTCAAACTTCTCTGAATTGCTTTTGTGTGCCATAAAATCTTCTCCTTTTATTTATATTTGTAATTAATATTATTCCAAACTCACTCATATTTTATAATAAGAACTTTTCAAGGAGAATGTAAATGTTAAATAATGAGAATAATATATCTTACCATGTAGATCTTCCTTATCCAGAAATAAAAGTTGAAAAAGAAAACTCACGTTATGCTAATATATTATTACACAATTACTCAGGTATAGTATCTGAATTTACAGCAATAGACCAATATGTATACCATAAGTTTAAATTATTTAAAGATTGTCCTGCTGTTTCACAAGCAATTGGAGAAATTGCTATGGTTGAAATGCACCACTTAGAAATGCTAGGAGAACTCATTTTGCTATTAGGAGAAGACCCTCGCTATTGGATAAAGAAAAAAGATAAACGTTATTATTGGAATGGTAAATTTGTTGATTATGGAAATACTCTAAAAGAATACTTAGATTACGATATACAAGCTGAAGTTGTTGCCATAAGAGACTACAATAAAGCACTAAATGAAATTTCTGATCCTAACATAGTTAAAATAATAGAAAGAATAATTCTAGATGAAGAGCTTCATCTTAAAATATTTAAAGAGCTTTATGCTAAATATGTAAAAACCCCTGAATAAATCAGGGGTTTTAAGTATTTACAAACTATTTTTTCTTATTTCTCTTATAAAGCCAAACACCTATCCCTACAGCTGCAGCACCAATTACTGCTGCTCCTATTTGAGCTAATAAAAAGAAATCTTTATATTCATCATATACACTAACAGGGCATGATTCCTCTTTAGGTGTACCTGTTTCCTTTTCAAGTTTTCTAGCAACATAATATGACTTCATAAATCTTTCTTTAGAAAAGTTATTGTTTAAACCATCTTTAAGCTTTTGAAAATAACTTTCTGTCCAATCTTTAGGGTCTGATAATAATTTTTCCCTATCATGTGCTTCAAAAATCCCGTATGCATCAGCTAAATCTATAGCATCCCTGAATACTTCATGGGGATAATCAGTTGTAAGTAACTCACTCACCATCACCCTACGTGCCTTGTCGATATCCTTTTCACTAATAGCCACTTTTAATTGATCTATCATAATTATCCCTCCTTTTATACTTATACCTTAATTTTACCACCTTTTACATATACTTTATACATTTCTCCAAAGTTTTAAGATAAATTTAATTTTAAGAAGCTTCTCACCAATTTTTTATCTATTTTCTCTACGATTTTTTAGCATTGGCTGTATATATGGATATACTTCAACAAAAGTTGTCATTAAAGCTACAGTGATACAAATACCAATTTCAATTGAATTCATAATATCACCTCGTACTCTCTTTAATACATATTATGCTATAGCTTTTCATATGGGATAATTACACAAACTAAATTATTATTCTACATCATTATATAATTATATAGAAAAAGAGAAATTGCAAAGCAATCTCTCCTCCTTCTTTCTATTATTCTTTTTACCTTTATTAACTATTAACTATTTCCCCTCCATTAACATGAATAGTTTCTCCTGTTATGAAGGAAGCTCCTTGGCTAGCTAAAAACACATATGCTTCTGCAAGTTCAACTGGTTGCCCCGCCCTTTTTAAAGCTGTCTTAGAACCAAACTTAGAAATCTCTTTAGCTGTAAAAGTTGATGGAATTAAAGGAGTCCAGATAGGGCCTGGTGCAACAGCATTTACCCTTATTCCCTTTGGTGCAAACATAAGAGCAAGAGATCTTGTTAAGGAAGTTAATGCTCCTTTAGTTGCAGAATAATCAATTAGCCTTTCATGACCATTATAAGCTGTAATTGATGTGGTTAAGATAATACTTGCACCCTCCTTTAAATGTTGTTCTAAAGCCTTACACATAAATAGTGCTCCATAAATATTAGTTCTAAAAGTTCTATCTATTTGAGCATAAGTCAATTCTCCCAAATTATTAATTGGATGTTGTTCACCTGCATTACTAATAAAAATATCTATTTTATTGTATTTCTCAATTACTGTTTTTACAGCGTTATTACAGAAGGATTCATCCCCAATATCACCTTTTATTAAGAGACATTCACCTCCTATACCTTCTATAATTGATTTAGTTTCATTTGCATCCCCTTCTTCATTAAAATAAATTATACAAACTTTGGCTCCTTCCTTAGCATATGCTACAGAAATAGCTCTTCCAATTCCACTATCTCCACCTGTTATTATAGCGACTTTATTTTTGAGTCTATCCCCTTTTACGTCATATTCCTCATGTTGAAAAATAGGTCTAGGATTCATATTTTTCTCAACACCAGGTTGTTCCTTAATTGTATTAGTAGGAAAAGTTTTTGGAAACGTTTTTTCAATCATTATTTAAACCTCCTAAAAGAATTTACATTTAGTATCTCCTTTAGTTAAGTAAATAATAATAAATTAGGAGAAGTTGCAAAACAACTTCTCCTAACCTATAACTACTATTCTCATAGTACTTTAAAATATTAATCATCTGCTACATTCCTATTATTGTATGAATACACATTATATTCTTGCCATATATTTTCCAAGTTTGCAAATATATCTGCAATGTTTTCCTTTTCTCTCATTCCCACTGCTATTATAAGTGCATTTATAACAGAAAGTGGCGCTACTAATGAGTCAACAAAAGATGCCATATTACTTTGAGCTATTAATGTGCTATCAGCCTTTGCAGCCAATGGTGAAAGTAAGCTGTCTGTTATAGCAACTACCTTAGCTCCTCTAGCTTTAGAAAAATCTAGAACATCTATTGTCTTTGTAGCATATCTAGGGAACCCGATTCCAATAACTAAATCCCCTTCACCTATATTTATCATTTGCTCAAATATATCTGAAATTCCGTAACTAACTATTCTTACATTTTGAAGTATTATATTTAAATAAAACCCTAAAAATTCAGCAAGTGCTGTAGAACTTCTTAGACCTATAATGTAAATATTCTTAGCTTCAAATATAGAATTTAACACATCTTCAAAGGTGTAAGGATTAATTTTTTCTAAAGTAGCTCTTATATTCTCCATATCAGCCTTTAACACACCTTTTAGAGCTGCCCCATGAGATGCAAAGTCATTAGAAAGTTCAAGTCTCTGCACAGTAGTTAATTTATTCTTTATTAGCTCTTGTAATGCTTTTTGAAGCTTTGGATATCCTGAAAATCCTAATTCATTAGCAAACCTTACAACAGTAGATTCTGAAACTCCTACAGAAATTCCAAGTTTTGCAGCTGTCATAAAAGCAGCCTTATCATAATTTTTTAGTATATATTCAGCAATTAACTTCTGACCTTTACTTAACCTAGGAAATTTTACTTGAATCAATCTCATTAAGTCTTTGCCTTGTTCATTTAGCTCGTTATCCATCATGTACCATCCTATTCATAAAAACTTATATAATTTGCAATTTAATTTTATCATTATGTTAATAATTAATCAATAAATAATTGAAAGTCTTTTAACAAACTTCATTCATTTTTGACATATTACAATTACTTCTTTTCTATAACAATAAGCATTGGTGCAACTTCACTTCTGTTTAGAAAACTATGTTCCATAACTCCAAACTTATTTTTAGGAAGACTTACTACATAATCCAAAATGCAGGATTCCTCCTTTTTACCTTCATTATGCCCTCTATAAATACATATTGTCATAATGCCACCATTATTAAGAAGCTGAAGACCTTCCTTAATACTTTGAAGGGAGGTTTCATGCATAGTTGTTACGCTCTTATCTCCTCCTGGTAGAAACCCTAAATTATACATTATACAATCTACTCCCTCATCTATATATTCTTTAAATTTATGATGAGAGTCATTTATAACATTAACATTCTCTTTGTTTTTGTCCCTATAATTATCACAGGCTATCTTTTGCACATCAAAAGAATAAACCTTATTAAAATGTTCTGATAAAAAATCAGTATCATAACCATTGCCTAAAGTTCCATCAATGGCTACATTCCTATTCTCCAAAAAGTTATTTATTATATGATGAGAAATCTCACTTATATCTCCAACGTATTTAAACATAATTCCCTCTCTATAAACTATTTATATAATCCAATTCTTCCTTAGTTAAGTTTCTCCATTCTCCCCTTCTAAGGTATCCAAGTTTAATTTCGCCTACTGCAACTCTTTTTAAAGACAGTACATCATGACCTAAAGCAGAACACATTCTTCTAATTTGTCTGTTCTTACCTTCATGAATTCCAATTTCTACTGTACTCTTCCCATCTTCAACCTTAATAACTTTAATATTAGCATCTGCAGTAATATATCCTCCAATATCTATTCCTTTTCTAAACTTATCAAGCTCTCTAGGTGTAAACTCTCCCGTACACACTGCTATATATCTTTTAACTACTTTAACTCTTGGATGCATTATTTTATTATAAAGATCACCATCGTTAGTTAAAATAATTAAACCTGAACTATCATAATCTAATCTACCTACTGGATAAATTCTTTCCTTAACATTAACTAAATCAATAACAGTTTTCCTATCCTTCTCATCCTTAACTGATGTTATATAGCCTTCTGGCTTATTTAGTAATATGTAAACCTTGTTTTCTTCTGGCAAAATAATCTTTTCTTCAATTTCTACTTTATCTATATCTGGATTAACCTTAGTACCAAGTTCATTAATTATCTCTCCATTAACCTTTACTTTTCCACCTAAAATAATTTCTTCGCATTTTCTTCTAGATGCAACACCACATCTTGCCATGTACTTCTGTAATCTTTCTTCCATTATCTAAATCACTCCACTTTTATATTCAAATAGATTATAGCTTTATGTGAAATAAATTACAACATTTATGAAATACTATGAAGGATTGTATAAAAATTTGAAATTTGATATACTTTTATAAAAAGACTTAAGGAGAATTATTATTATGGAGAAACTTTTGTTTGGAATATCTGGTCTTCCTTTAGGCAATGAAGGAGATAAATTTACATATGCAACTGGAATTGAATATTTAAGTAATATGGGCTTAGATGCTATGGAGTTACCTTTTGTACGCTCTGTTAATGTAACTCCAAAAAATATGCATTCAATAATTGAAGCTAAGGAAAAACATAACTTTTACCTTTCTGCACATGGTTCATACTTTATAAATCTAAATGCAGTTGAAGATGAAAAAAAAGAAAAGTCCTTAGAACGAATAACACTTGGAGCTGAAGCCTTAAAATCTGTTGGGGGAAGAAGCTTAATCTTCCACCCTGGTTTCTACTTAAAAGCTACAAAAGAGGATGCTCTTGAAGAAGTTAAAAGGAACTTAATGAAGCTTCCATACTTTGGTGTAGATTATAGGTTGGAAACAACAGGTAAAGGTACTCAATTTGGAGATATTGATGAACTAATTCATATATGCAAAGAAATTGACACTTGTAAGTTATGTATAGACTTTGCTCATGTTCATGCAAGAGGAAATGGTGCTTTAAAAGAATATGATGATTTTGCTAGAATATTAGAAAAGGTTGGAGAAGGTTTAGGTAGAGAAGCTTTAGATGATTTACATATTCACCTTGCTGGTATTGCATATAGTGAAAAAGGAGAAAAGCATCACCTTCCTTTCTTAGAAAGTGATTTTAACTACCAAGCATGTATGAAGGCCTTTGTTGATTATGAGGTAAAAGGATGCGTTATTTGCGAAAGTCCAATACTTGAAAGAGATGCAAAACTATTAAAAGATACTTATGAATCACTTTAATTGATGATATAAAAGCGAAATTGGTAAACAATTTCGCTTTTTTTCTTATAATAAATTTAAAGGGCATCATAGTAGATGCCCTTTACCTTCTAAATCCTACCAGAAGCCGCCACAGCCAAAGCCGCCACCGAAGCCACCAAATCCAAATAATAATAAGATCCAAATTGGCCACCAAGCTCCGCCGCCAAAGCCGCCGCCGAATCCACCACAGCCGCCGCAGTTCCAGCCTGGGTTAACACGTCTTCCTCCACAACCATTATTGCAACAACCGCCGCAATTGTTGCATCTACAGCATCCTCTTGACATAGTAAATCAACTCCTATTCTTTAGTTTAATATATTGTATTCTTAAGAATAGAAATTTGTTCTACATCAAAAAACTTTTACATAATTAAATAAATTTTCATTCACATAAGGTAATTTAAGCTAAAGGAATTATTAGGAATACTAGTGATATTAAATATATTTGTTAACTTTCTTTAAGACTATTTTAGTTAAATATATAGAAATAACTATAATTAATCCTAATATGAAAGTAATACCTAATACATAAATAAAATTACTAATATATATTTCATTTCTTAATAAAAACAAATTAAGGTCCCCCAATACTACTATGTAATAAAGTACTCCTAAGAAAAGAGAAAACACACCAGTAAAAATTGTTATCTTTCCCGCTAAAGGAAAAACAAAAAACTTATTTATGTTATTTATAATAATCTTCTTATTAATAAATTTAGATAAATAATATACAAAAATCGATCCTATTAAATAAGCTATTATTATTAATAAAACATTCCTACTACCTCTATAAAATGTATAATCATAGCTTATAAAACTAATTATATCTCCTATATAATTAATAATACTATTTAATACATCATAAGTCCTTAATGCAGCTGTATTATAGATATCTACTCTATAAAAATATATCTGACCAATTACTAACGCATCAAAGAAAATTGCCATAGGAAAACCTACTAATGCTATCAATGTGAATATTAAATTTGAAAAAAACATATCCATAAATGACAAATAAACAATAAAAGCTAATCCTAAAGTAAAAATTTTAATTATAATAAATATAGAATATTCCCAAGGATTAAAAATATAAGGTAATAATTCTTTATTACTTATATAAACACATATAATTGCATAAGCTGCTACAAATACAAATAAACATAAAGTTAAAAATAAAAATAAAAACTCATTTTTCTTAACCTCTTCCTTGGTGTAAGGGCCACCTGTAATAAAAGTAATATTATTTCTCTTATTAAATCCTGTAATCATAACATATACTAATAAAATTAACAAAAACAGGCTAAGTACAAAAACTTCAGTATTTAAATAAATATAATTACTCTCTAGATTGCTAATAGAATACTTCACATTGCCTAGACTAATGCTAGTGTTATAATACACAAGTAAAAAAAATAGAATAACACCACCCAATATTCCCCATTTTACATTGTAGAAGGATTGATAAAAAAGTGCCTTATTATAATATTTCTTCATTAATATCCCCCTCATCTAACTTGTATATAAATATATCCTCTAAGTTCAAGTCTATTTCTTCTATAAATAGTGGTTTAAACCCATTAATTTCCTCTATAAACTCTTCTCCATAATTATCAACTAATATAGTAAATACTCTACCTACTTTGGACATTTTAAATATACCTTTAATATTTAAATCTTCTTCATAAACTGGACCATCAAAGGCAACTTGTATCTTTTTAATCTTCTTTTTCATCTCTTCTAGAGTATTTTTATATGAAACTTCCCCTCCATCTAAAATAACAACCTCATCACAAACTTTTTCTAGTTCATTTAAATGATGAGAACTAATTATAATAGTTGTCCCCCTAGTTGAAACCTCTTCAATTATCAATTTAAGTAATTTATTTTTTAATATTGGGTCTAATCCTGAGGTAGGTTCATCTAAAATTATGTATTTTGCTTCTTGTGCAAATCCAAGCATTAAAAATGTCCTCATCTTCATACCCTTAGATAATTGATGTAGCCTTTTATTTAAAGGTATTTTAAAAACTTTATTTATTTTGTGAAACTTCTCTTCATTAAAATTATCATAGGCTAATTTATAATACTTTATAACATCCCTAACTAAAAAAGAAGTAAAGAAATTATTTTCGTCAGCTACATATGCTATATTCTTTTTTACTTCAGCATTATCATATACATTGCTTCCATCATATAGTATTTCACCTGTAGTTATTTTGTAAACTCCAGTTAAGCATTTTATAAGAGATGTTTTACCAACTCCATTTGGTCCAATAAGTCCATATATCTTTCCCTCATCTATAGATAAATTAATATTTTTTAATATATCCTTATCCTCTAATTTAAGGGTTAAGTCCTTAATTTCTATCACTTACTTCCCCTCCAACTTGTTCAAGACTTGTTTTTCTAAATCAACTAATGCGTTAAATTTAATATTTAAATTTTTTGCTGATTCTAATACATCTTTAATTTTGTTCATTAACATTTCATAATTGTAAGCTAAAACCAATTCCTTAGCTCCAACTCTTACAAAAGTTCCCTTACCTTTTAAAGTCTCTATCATACCCTCATCTTCTAATTTATTATAGGCTTTACTAATTGTATTTGGATTTACTGTAAGCATTGATGCAAGTTCTCTAACAGAAGGTAATTTATCACCTTCTCTTAAAGCATTATTTATAATAAGCTCAATAAATTTTTCTCTAATTTGCTCATATATGGGTCTATTATTATTGATTATACAAAACATCTTCTCCCCCATTAGTTGAAATCCAAAAATAATCAATTACCCAACCTTCACCCTCATCTATAAATACAATATTAACATCTATATCTTCTAATTTAATATTTCCAACCTCTTTGTTTTCCATATATAAATTATCAGTAGGATGTCCCTTACCTGTTAATATTAAAGTTTCTAATTTACCAGGTACAGTATAACCTTCTAACCTACTAATTCTATTTTTATAATCATCTAGAATAACTTTTTTACTATCTTTAGTATTTTTCTCAGGGAGTATTTCCCCATCAATTTTATAATAATTAAAATTTGAATATGTTACTCTCTTCCTTTTAGATAAACATTCCTTAAAATCAGAAGTTGTAACAAACTCTCCATCCTTATTTAATGCTCCTAGCTGTTTATGGTTTATTATTTCAATAATTTCATTTGGTGAACTAAAGTGTTTCGTCTTTTCATATGCCTTATTAGGATTTGTACATAGCATTATGGTCGCTACAATAAAGAAACCACTTAAGGCAAGTATCATGGATTTTTTCAAGATTATAACCTCCTAAAAAATAAAGTGTACTACATGAAGTAGTACACTTTAATTCTATATACATCTATTATAAAGGTCAATTAATAAATCCTTAGAATTTCTTAATTATTTCTTAATCTCAGAATTCTCTCTTTCTTTAAGAAGATTTTCAACTAAACATAAATCATCTAATTTACTTAATAGATTTTTATAAGATTCTCTTATATATTCATTATTATAAAGTTCATTATAGGATATTTTATCTGCATCTACCTTCAGAATTTTATCTACGTTGTCACCATAAATCTTATATAATATACAATTAAATCCCTTCTTAACTCTTTCATAAGCATAATTATCTGATGTATTCCAACTATAAATATCTCTATTTACTTTCTCAATAATTCCATAAAGTTGATAAAGATAACTTAATTCTTTTAAAGAGTACTTATCACTTAAGCTTGCTACAGAAGCAGAATAATTTTTATTTATAGGTAACAAATATAGATATTTTTTCTCTTCCTCTGTATTTTGAATACTTCTTATACTTTGAAAAAGTGAAGTTGCTATATCTAACCTTATTACATTAGCATTGTTACAGACTTCCTTAACTCTATACTTTTCCTCATAAAATCTATTTTCTTTTAATATCTTTTGTTGATCTTCTATCTCCTTGTTGTGCATATTCTTATTAATAATCCAACTACAATACGCTCCAACTAAAGAACCTATAATAATAGAGATTGCAGAAATAATTGAAGTGACTATAGGTATAGGCACACTATCTACTCCTTTCCTCATTAGTACAATGTTAGTATGTACCGAAAAGGTTAGATAATACAGCCATTAATCAAAATATTCTTTTTCAATTTGTTCCAAATAACATTCTTTTGAACAATAAATTTGTTGTGTTATCTTATCATAAAAATAATTTTCTGTAATTATCTTTTTACAGCCTGTACAAATAAGAGGTTCCTTTTTTTCATCTTCTAGCTCCTCTTCTTCTTTAAATATCCTAAAATCTAGCATAAAAAATCCCCCTCATTAAGTGACTCCTTTATCTTAATTAACATACACTTATATCTTTCATTCCTAGAGTTATTAATTAACTCATCTATTCTTGCTTTATTAATTTTCTTATAATATGGTATGTTCCACTTATTAGCTACATTTAATGCTTTTAAAACTATTCCTTCGTCCTTACAATCAATAACTAAATCAATAATATCTTCATATGTTTTTGAATATTCACTACTATAGGACAGTAGCCTATTAATAATTATATATTCATCACTTCTTTTCTCTTTTGGTTCAAGTATTGGATACTTTATATTTACTATATCGGCCTTTTCAATGAATAGTTTTAACAGTTTCTCTAGCCCCTCACTATCCAAAGTAAACATAAGGAATATATAACACCTCCAGCTTAATGACTGGCTATCCTTTAACATTACAAATAATTCATCACTAATTTTAAAATCAGCTAAATTATTAACTTTAGCTAATTTAATTACTCGTCCCTCACTACAAGAACTTAATTCCTCTAAAATAATATTTCTCCATCTTTTATTCTTTAAAGCCCTTAATACAAAACCTCGTACTTTAGGAATGTCATCCATACTTAGTCCAGTGCTTGATAGATATTTACCATTACATTCGTCCTGTAGAAATAGTAAAATAGAGTACATATTATATAGGTATATTCCCTTTAACTTCTTATTAGATATAAGTCTATTAATTATATGCTTTGTATAATGGTTTATATATTCTCCTCCAGAAGAAAACTTATATATTAGACACTTTCCATTTAACAATTCATATAAATCCTTAGAGGCTAAAGTCAATGTTTTATCATTTACTTCAAACTTAATCATTTCTTTAGCTAGGTCTAAGCTTTCACAAAAACTATTCACTTTATCACTCCTCTAGCTAAAATTTAAATTTGCCACATTAGATTATATTAAAGCATATAAAAAAAAGTCCTCTATATTAATAGAGAACTAACTTTTTCTATTTTAAATTATCATGAACTATCTTAATTAAAAAATCTATATTAGCTTTATCATCTTCTGGATATAGCCTTGCAAGTAAAACTATATTACACAAAATAATGTGTGTAAGCTTTTGAGCTCTATACTGCATATTTATGTATTGATTTTCTATATTAATTGCATTAATTACATAACTATAAATCTTTTCTATAATACCATTTTCTATATTTTGATTTTCTGTTTTACTTATTGCCTCACTTTTTAAAAGATTACTACCAATTCCTCGCCTAACTTTTATATCCTCATATAATATTTTAATTATACTTTCTAGTGCTTTAGCACTGTTCTTATCTTCATTCATTACTTTTTCTATCTTTTCAAAGGTACTATTCCAGCTAGCCTCTAAAACTTTTAAAAATAACTCCCTTTTATTATTATAATAATTATATAAAGTGCCTACTGCTATATTGCATTCCTTTGCTATAGCTTTCATATCCACATTATCATATCCATCATTACTAAATAACTTCCATGCGGCTTGGAAAATTGTTTCATCTAGGTTTAATATCTTTTTAGGCAAACTACTCTCCCCTTTTTCTTCTATTAACTCTATTATAATGCTACCTTAACTTTCCTTCAAGTATAGAAATTTTCTAGTTATTTCAGTAATTTTTCAAATGTTTCAAACATATTTCTATATTAAACAAGTCATAGGAGGAATGTTTTTATGCTACGCTATAACTCACCTTATGATGGAATGAGATACATAGGAGATAGAGATACTAAACTCATTCATGACCTTGATAATGAATCATCTTTATGCTATATAGATAACATAAATGAGGAAAACATTATAATGTTAGAAAATGAAGATGATGTTCAAATCCTATGTGAAACTGAAAACTATCGTGGTTGCCATTGGTGTAATTTTCGTTTTGACGCTGACCTAACTATATGTTAAAAATATACTTATTATTAATGATATATTTAGAATATGCGTAAGCAAAACCAAAAAATATAATATAGTTATTCCGATTAATATATAGTTTGATATCCTTAATTGCTTTAAGGTTGCATCTTTCATCCTATATAAAATAAACCTTATAAGAATAAATACCAAAATCACTTTAACAAATATTGCTTTTATAGGATTATTTACTATTGTTACCATAACTTTATTTCTTTCTTCAAAGAGGTTTGTTTGCAATAAAACTAGGGTAAATATAATGTCAGCTACATTAAGAAGGTATAATATCTTAAATTTTTTCACTATACTTTCATAACTATAATTCTTAATAAATGTATTCATAAGTCACTCCAAATTTAATGTTATACATTTTAAGGATTGACTTATTTATAAAAAATAAACACCTAATTTCCAAAATGAGAAGGTGCATCAAAGTATTATTACTTAGATGCACCTTTTCTTATTTATTTAAAAATAACGTATTCTTTGTCCCCTCTAACATATCTTAATGACCCTAAAGTCATATCATATCCTGCTAGATATCCTATATCTTCATCAGAAAATTTTACACTTCCAGAAACATATGAATAGCTTTTCTCATTAATATCTCTTGGAGCTTCTGACATCTTAAAAGGATCTGACATTTCTATATAAACTTTCTCTTCTAAGGTATTATCATCAAGCTTATATACATACATATTTTCACTTGAGATAGGATGAAGATTTACTTCGCTTCCATCTTTATTAACTGTAACCACACATGTATTGTCACCTTGAGTAAAATTACAATTAATTGGTTTTAAATCAATGCTTTGAGTAATCTTTTCTGTATTTAAATCATATACAAAAAGTCCAAAGTATCCATGAAAAATAATTTTATCATCAGAGGCAAAATCAAGCATAACCATATCTGCCCCCACATCTTGCTGTGTTGTAACCTTTGGAATAGTAGGCTCAATTTTATTTTTTTTAGCACTACTCTCTTCTGTTTTAGCACAACCTATTAACAAGAATGATAAAACTGCTAAAGTAACCATTCTTACAGTATTTTTCTTCATCTTAACACCTCCAATAAATTATACACATTATACCACATAATAATTCTATGGATATTAAATAAAAATGAAGAAAAATCAGACTATTCTATATCTTCGCCATTAGAAGCTATAACCTTCTTATACCATTCAAAGCTCTTCTTCTTACTTCTTTTTAATGTTCCATTTCCATCGTTATCCTTATCTACATAAATAAAGCCATAACGTTTTTTCATTTCTCCTGTACCTGCACTTACAAGGTCAATACATCCCCATGTAGTGTAACCAAGTAAATCAACTCCATCAAGCTCTACAGCATCCTTCATTGTTTTTATATGTTGTCTTAAATAATCAATTCTATAATCATCTTCTACATAACCATTTTCGTCTGGTATATCCACTGCGCCTAATCCATTTTCAACGATAAATAAAGGCTTTTGATATCTATCATATAAATTATTCATTGTTATTCTTAATCCAAGTGGATCTATTTGCCATCCCCATTCACTAGCCTTTAAATGAGGATTTTTTACTGATGCAAAAATATTTCCAGCAGTCTTTGAATTGTCATCAGGATTTGCACAAGCACATCTTGATGAATAATAAGAGAATGAAATAAAGTCTACTGTATGATTCTTTAACAGCTCCTTATCTCCATCTTCCATCTCTATATTAATCCCCTTTCTTTCAAGCTCCTTTAAAGCATAAGCAGGATAAGCACCTCTTGATTGTACATCAATAAAGAAATAATTTTCTCTATCTTTATTTAAAGCCTCAAATACATCCTCTGGTTTACATGAGTATGGATAATACTGACCTGCAGCTAACATACACCCAACCATGTTATTTGGATCTATCTCGTGGGCAATTTTAGTAGCTAATGCACTTGCAACTAATTCATGATGTGCTGCTTGATACTTAACTTGTTCCTTATTTTCTCCTTCTTCAAAACATATACCTGCTCCCATAAATGGTGCATGAAGAATCATATTAATTTCATTAAATGTTAGCCAATATTTTACTAATCCTTTATAGCGATTAAAAATAGTTCTACATAGTTTTTCATAAAAGCCTATAAGCTTTCTATTTCTCCAAGCTCCATATTTTTCAACTAAATTCATAGGGCAATCAAAATGAGTAATTGTAACCAACGGTTCAATCCCATATTTATGACACTCTTTAAACAAATCCTCATAGAACTTAAGTCCTTCCTCATTTGGTTCAACATCATCCCCATTTGGAAAAATTCTACTCCATCCAATTGAACATCTATATGTTTTAAATCCCATTTCTCCAAATAGTTTTATATCTTCTTTATAATTATGATACATATCTATAGCTTCCTTAGCTGGATAAAAATGTTCATCATCAAAATTAAACATCTTCATCTCACCCGCTATAATAGGAAATCTATCCTTACCTATTGGAACCACATCAACATTAGCTAAACCTCTTCCACCTTCATTATAACCACCTTCACATTGGTTTGCAGCAGTAGCTCCACCCCATAAAAAATCTTTTCTAAATCCCATTTTAAAACCTTCTTTCCTAAATAAATATGTAAATATATAAATATAAAAATATATATTTATATAAATAAACAAATATAGACTTTAATAAAAAAGACCTATTTACATAAAGAAAACACCTTAAAAGATTTCCTTTATATGCAAATAGGTCTAGCTTGTCTTTAAACAATAACTATCCAAATAACTTAATTAAAGTATAAATGAAAACAGTTACTTAGTCAAATAAAAAAAGTGGCTTCACCATGCTTTAAGGAGAAGTCACTTTTCAAACCATACAACAGGTTCCAAAACTTGCTTTTGGTATTCTGTGGTGGCACTATAATTTTTATTTTAAATATCTTAGCATATTTTTACCACTCAATCTTTGTATCCATAAGGTTTTATTATTTAAAAATTTTTATAACTAGCTTGGACCTTTAAAAATTCTTTATCTTTGTTACATTTTTATATTTCTTTTTTCACAATTTCTATTTCGTTTCTTCTTGCTTCTTCCTTAAATACAATACTTTTTTTATTATCGCAATACCACTCGTAAGCATTTTTTAACCCTTTTTCAAAGTCTGTTTCAATACTATATATTTTCTTAATTCTATTTACTTTTAAAACATTATCATAATCGAAGAATGGAAAAAAATCTCTTTCACCTATATTCTTTGATTTATAGTCATATTCTATAAACTTTCCTTTTTTCCCAACTACTCTTTCATAATAATTTATCCATTCTTTTATTGTTACTCCTTCTTTATTTCCAACATTGAATATACATACTTCTTCAGTATTACTTTCAATTAATCTCACTATTATATTTGCTAAATCAGTTGAATATATGAACTGTAGCCTTGACTCTCCCTTATTAGGTATTATTATAGGTCTATTATTTTCTAAATGCTCAAAAATAAAGCTTTCTCTTTGAGCATAATTGTATTCTCCATAAACATATGGTGGTCTTAAAATAATTAAATCACAGTTAGTTTTTGAGAAAACTTTTTCATAAAACTCTTCAGCTTCTATTTTATTAGTCCCATAATCTCCCCAGTATTTATTTCTCCCCAAAGGAGTATCTTCACTAAAAGGAGTTTTATTATTTTCCACATCATAAACTGCACTAGAACTTAAAAATATAAACTTCTTAATCCATTTTAAATTAAGAGAATTATATAAAATTTCACTTTGACTTTTATTTAATCCAGATACATCAATAACAACATCAAAATAATATTTACTTAGTGCCTTCTTCATTTCTATATGATTATTTCGATCACATTTTAAACTAATTACTTCTTCACCAAAAACATTATTAGTACCACGATTTAAAGTATATACTTCATAATTATTTTCTACCAAAACTTCTACTACTCTTCTTCCAATAAAGTAGCTACCTCCCATAACTAAAACCCTCTTTTTTCATAAATCAACCTCTAACATAAATATTCTATCTCCTTTAATTATACACTACCCAAAAATTATTTTCACACCATTTCAAACTCAAAGTAAGAGCATATTCTAATAAATAAAACTCCCACTCCACCACACCGATTTAATTATTGTAGAAACTTTAGCGCTAGCAAAGTTTCCTCCTCCAACCTCATTATCTTTTTACCTCCTTACCTTCCTTATCCTAATTTATCCACTTTATCTAAATTATCTTGTACCTAATACTTCTTACTTTACATAAAGAAAGAAACACAGCCAAACTGCTGTGTTTCCACCTAATTTTAATTATCTCTATTATCTTATTTATCCTAATCTACTCTACTCTACAGATTTCAATGATTCAACCATAGGTATCTTCTTAAGCTTCTTATACATTACTAAATTTACTAAAATAGCAAATCCCATAGTAATTACAACAGCTATTAGATAACTTAAAATATTTATATTTCTTCCAAACATCATTGCATCAAACTCAACAGTTATCATTATAAATCTATGAAGTATAGTTCCCAGGGCAAGACCAACTATGGAACCAATAGCAGTAAGTACTAGATTTTCTCTATATACATAAGCTGAAACTTCATTATCATAGAACCCAAGAACTTTAATTGTAGCTATTTCTCTTAATCGCTCACTTACATTAACATTTGTTAAATTGTAAAGTACAACAAAGGCTAAAGCCCCTGCTGAAACAATTAGTACTATTACTACAATATTCAAACTGCTAATCATATTATCAAAATTATTAACTAATCCACTATAGAAAGAAACGGACTTAACTATATCATTATCCATAAGCTCTGTACCTAAAACTTCTTCTACCTTTGTTGATGTATCATTTAGTTTTAAAGCTAGTGCATTTATTTCATTAGTTACACCAAAAGTAGACTTATAATATTCAGGTGACATAAATACATAGTGATCAACATACATCTCACTAATAGCTGATACTTCTACTTCTTTTCTATCTCCATCTTCATTTTCTATAGTGATCTTATCACCTTTTTTAACACCAAGGGACTTGGAAAGTTTTTCAGTTATAACAACTCCACTATTATCAAGCTGTATTTCCTTTTGGCTACTTCTTTCTCTAAGAGATATAAAGTCCTTAAATTCACTTATATTCTTAGGTACAATTAATTTTACTGACTTATCTTCTCCATCATCTATTGCCTTACTATTAAAAGTGCTCATTTCGGAAATATCTTCAACTCTACTATCATTCTTATACTTATCAAACAAATCTTCTTTTTCAGTTAAAGTAGAGTCTTTATCAATTGATACTTGACTATCATATTTAATAATTTCTCCAAATTGCTTTGAAGCAATTGTGCTAATAGAATCCTTTATTCCAAAGCCAGCTAAAAGTAATGCAGTACACCCTGATATACCTATTACTGTCATGAAGAATCTCTTCTTATATCTAAATATATTTCTCGCTGTAACCTTCTCTGTAAAGTTCATCCTCTTCCATATAAAAGATATTCTTTCTAAGAAAATTCTCTTACCTTCCTTTGGAGCCTTAGGCCTCATTAGAAGTGATGGTGTTTCAATAAGCTCTTTATAGCACGCTAGTACAGCTGCTAAAGTTGTAACTGATACAGCTACCAAAATAGATATTATGCTTAAAGGTAGATCTAATAATAATTTTACCTTTGGAACTGTGTACATAATTCCCCATGCATAGAATATTACTGTTGGGAAAAGAACTACCCCAATAGCTAACCCTACCAGTGCTCCTAATGTACTTGCCACAGCTGCATAAACTATATATTTAGAAGAAATACTTAACTTACTATAACCAAGTGCTTTTAATGTACCAATATTTCCTCTTTGCTCATCTACCATTCTTGTCATAGTAGTTAAACAGACTAATGCTGCAACTAAAAAGAAGAATACTGGAAATACATTAGCAATATCTCCTATTTTATTAGCTGAAGCACCATAATCCATATAACTATAGTGACTATTTCTATCTAAAACATACCAATCTGGTGCTTTTGCATCTTGAAGGTCTTTTTCAGCCTTATCTAGCTTCTCTTTTGCAAGAGCAAGTTCTTCCTCACCAAGCTTTTTAGCTCTCTCTAGCTCTTCTTCACCTTGCTTTATGTCTTGTTTTCCTTCCTCAATCTTTTTTCTTCCTTCAACAAAAGCATTTTCCCCCTCACTCTCGGCTTTTTGGATATTTGCTTTTTCATTATTTAAAGTAGCCCATCCTGAGTCTAATGTAGCTCTTCCCTCTTTTAATTTCTGTTCTGCATTAGCTATTTGATTCTTCCCTTCAGACACTGCTGATAATGAAAAATCATATATTTGAATACTTTTTTCCTTACGGGTAATTTCTGATTTAATATAATCTTTTTCTTCGTCACTTAAGTTAGTATCTTTAAGCCTTTCCTTTAAAGCATCTACTTCTACTCTTAAATTATCAACTTCTGTCTTATGAGAATTTAAATATTCCTCAAAGTCCTTTATACTACTTTCTGTAGATTCTTTTAAATCATTAAAAGCTTTAAGATTTTTATTATACTCTTCTTCACCAGCCTGTAACTCTTTCTCTGCAGCTACTAATTTTTCCTTACCTTCTTTAATTTGATTCGGGAATTCCTTTTCTTGCTTATCTAATTCTTTTTCACTAATAATAAGCTCTATTTTTCCATCTTGAAGCTTTTCTTCATTTGACTTTATTTCATTTTCATACTTTATTTTATTCTCTACATATTCCTTTTTACCATTTTCTAATTCTTTTCTACTTTCCTCTAGAATCTCATTAAAACGAATTGGACTTCTTTCATGGCTTAAGTTTTCTAAAGGCTTAGTCACCTTATCAGTAACATCAAAATATTCATTAGCATAACTATTAAGCTCTTTAGCACCTTCTACAGTAAGAAGAACTTCTGTATATATATCCATATTAAAATCTTCTTCTGGAATCATGATGAAATTATTAATAGAACCATGTCCAATATTGGAACTTCCCATTTCAAAAGAAAGGTAGTTAGGTGTATTAGCTATACCTACAATTGTAAATTCACTGACTTTAAGATTTTCACTTATATCATCCTTTGTTCCAGATGTAAGCTTAATCTTATCCCCAACCTTTACCCCCATACCATTAAAATTACCTGCACCTACTATGCACTCTCCAGACTTTTCAGGAAGTCTACCTTCTTTAATTTCTGCCCTATTAATGTAGTTTTCAGTATCATTTTTAGCATCCTCTAAGGGTATTCCATGCACCTTTAGTACAAATTCAGATGAATTTATCTCCGTTAACACATCAATGCTATGAGTTGGAAAAATCCCCTTTATACCATCAAGTTTTTTAATTTCAGCTACATCATCATCAGTTAAGCCTATAGGCGATACAACTCTTATATCCATTAAGTTATATTCATCAAAGTATTTATCTGCCGATGATTTCATTACAGGCTCACCTTCTTTTACTCCTGCAAAAAAAGCTACCCCTATACCTACAATGGCAAATATAGAAAGAAATCTACCAAAAGATTTTTTTATCTCTCTTACTGTATCTTTTACCAGTGCATTTTTCATACTACCACTCAATCCTTTCTACAGGAACTGGATTTTCATTAACCTTGATTGAGTGAACTTTACCATTCTTAACTTGAATAACCTTGTCCCCCATTGGAGTTAATGCAAGATTATGAGTAATAACTACTACTGTCATTCCTTTTTCCCTACATGTGTCTTGTAATAGCTTTAATACAGCCTTACCAGTATTATAGTCTAATGCTCCAGTCGGTTCATCGCAAAGAAGTAGTTTAGGGTTTTTAGCTAATGCCCTAGCTATAGCAACCCTTTGTTGCTCTCCTCCTGATAATTGAGCCGGAAAGTTATCCTTTCTTTTTTCAAGCCCTACTGCTTTTACAGTTTCAGCTACATCTAATGGATTTTTGCAAATTTGAGTTGCAAGCTCAACATTTTCAGTAACAGTTAAATTTTGAACTAAATTGTAAAATTGAAATACAAAACCAATGTCGTATCTTCTATATGTAGTTAATTCTTTAGAACTGTACTTACTAACTTCAACTCCATCAACAATTATTTCACCACTTGTTGGAGAATCCATTCCCCCTAATATGTTTAATATTGTTGATTTTCCAGCTCCACTTGCCCCTGCAACAACAACAAATTCCCCTTTATTTATAGAAAAGTCAACGCCGCTTAGCGCTTCTATTTCAACTTCACCCATTTTATAAATCTTTTTTACATCTTTAAACTGAATATAATCCTTCAATAAAAAATCGCCTCCAAATAATCTACTAATCTCTAACATTATTCCCCTTATTTATTATGTTATTTAAAGTATACTAAAGCTTCATAATAATCTCAATGTTTGTATTGTACCATTTTTACCTATTATGTATAATAATAATTATTAAATGAAGCATTCTTCAAAAAATTTATTTAAAAGGAGATATTAATGTTTGGATATGTAACTCCTCTAAAGGGTGAATTAAAAGTTAAGGAATATGAACTTTTTAGAGCATATTACTGTGGTGTTTGTAACAGCATAAAAAGAGACTTTGGCAATATACCTAGAATGACTCTAAACTATGATATGACATTCTTAGCTATATTATTAGATAGTTTAAATAAAAATAAGATAAATATAGTTCATAAAAACTGTATAGCTCACCCACTACAAAAAAGAAATATAGTAATTGAAAATGAAGCAACCGCTTATGCTGCTGCAATGAATATATCACTATTCTATTTTAAAGTATTGGATGATGTGAAAGATGATAAGGATTTAAAAAGTAAATTTTTATCTCTTACTTTATTACCTTATAAAAGAAAATTTTCACACTCTATACAAAAAATTAATGCTATAATAAAAGAAAATTTATCAATTTTGTCTAACTATGAAGATAATAAAAACTTTTCTTCTATTGATGAGATTTGTCATCCTTTTAGTGTAATTGTTGGAGAAATTCTAAAGAACTACCCAAATGAAATATTAAATGATTCAGAAGAATCAAGAAATACTCTCTACGATTTAGGATATGGTCTTGGAAAATGGATTTATCTAGTTGACGCTTTAGATGACCTTAAAGAAGATATGGAAAAGAATAAATTTAATCCAATAAATTATTTATATAATACAAATAATCTTTCATATGAGGAATTAATTATTCAAATTAGGGATAGAATTGAATTTAATATTTTAAGTTGTGGTTGTAGATGTAAGGAGTCCTTAGATAAACTTAGTTTACATAAAAACAAAGAAATTTTAGAAAATATAATTAACTTTGGAATGATGGACAAATATCTTGCCATAATAAATAACTGCAAAAAGATGAAAGGAAGTGATTCTTAATGAATCCATATGAAGTTTTAGGTATAAAACCAGGTGCATCACAAGAGGAGATTAAAAGCGCTTATAGAAAATTAGTAAAGCAATATCATCCAGATCAATATAGAGATAACCCTCTTCAAGAATTAGCTCAACAAAAGCTAGCTGAAGTAAATGATGCTTATAACCAATTAACAAGCGGTAAATCTTCAGGAAATTATAGCTCAAATACATCAAGTTCTTATTCAAATAATAATTCATATAGTAACTCTGCTTCTGAATTATCACAAGCAAGAGCTTACCTTCAAAGAAGAAATACAGCAGCTGCAGAAGCTATATTAAATAGAGTTTCTGATAGAAATGCTGAATGGTACTTTTTAATGGGAGTTGTTCACTCTAATAAAGGTTGGTATGATTCTGCTCTTCAAAATATAACAACTGCTGCAAATATGGATCCAAATAACTTTGAATATAGACAAACATTACAGCAATTAAGTTCAAGAGCTAGAGGATATGGCCAACCGTACTACAGAACAACTGGTGGTAACTCAGCAGATTGTTGTGCCAACTTAATTTGCTTAGACTGTTGTTGTGAAGCAATGGGTGGAGATTTAATATCTTGTTGTTAGTAAAATAATGGAGGTTTATTATGAAAGCTAAGGATATTGCCCTTGGAGGAGTTTTAGTTGCATTAACTATTGTCACATTATATTTGACACTTCTTATTCCAACAAACACAATAGCAATTATGACACTTGCATCCTTATATATACCTATTTGTTTAATAAGAAGTAATATTAAAACTTCTATTTTTGTTTATGTTGCTTCAACTATAGTATCATTATTTATATTACCTATTAACTATTCCATAATGTATGCCTTATTTTTTGGGATATATGGATTAGTTAAGCATTTTATAGAGAGGTTAAATAAAATACCTGTTGAAATAGCTATTAAACTTGTATTCTTTAATGTAGTTTTGACTATTGGACTACTAACCTTAGAGCTATTTGGAATTAATATAGATATGAAATTCTCAGTTGGAATTATGTATCTTTTAGCTCAGCCAGTATTTTTAGTATACGATTATGCATTAAGTGCATTGATAACCATGTATTATAAAAAATTCCACAAAAAAAGCTCCCTTTAAAAGGGAGCTTTTCTAAGTTATAAACATTAATTTTACATAAGTGGTGCAAATACTCGAAGTATTGCCCTAAGGAATCTATTTGACCACTTAACCTTCTTAGTATCCTCTAAAGTTATATTTTGTGATACCTCTAATATATTTAAGAAATCTTCTTTAATTTGCATTACTGATTTGGTCTTATATAAGAAAACTCCACATTCAAAATGTAAATAAAGACTTCTATAATCCATATTAATTGTTCCTACTACACCTATCTCATCATCACAGACAAAAGTTTTTGAATGAATAAATCCTGGGGTATATTCATATATTTTTACTCCTGACTCAATAAGCTGAGCGTAATATGCCCTTGTTACAATATGTGCATACCATTTATCTTCAATGAATGGTGTAACAATTCTTACATCAACTCCACTTTTTGCAGCTAAAGTTAGAGCAGTTACTAACTCATTGTCTATTATTAAGTATGGAGTATTGATATAAATATAATCCTTAGCTTTATTAATTATATTTAAATATACATTTTCTCCTACTAGCTCATTATCATAAGGACTATCACCATATGGTTGTACATATCCATCAGTTACAAAATCATCTGGATGATACATTTTAGGTCTATATTTATTATAATCTTCTCTATTAAATCCAACGAAATTCCATACCTGAAGAAACATTACAGTTAAATTCCACACAGCTTCACCTTTTATCATAATAGAAGCATCCTTCCAATGACCAAACCTTACAATCTCATTAATATATTCATCTGCTAGATTAATACCACCTGTAAAAGCCGTATGTCCATCAATCACTGTAATTTTCCTATGATCTCTATTATTAACAATTACGGAAAGTATAGGAATAAACTTATTAAACACCTGACACTTTATACCTAGCTTCTCCATCTTTTCATGATACTTATTAGGTAATGTTGTTATACACCCCATATCATCATAAAGAAGTCTTACGTCTACTCCCTCTTTTACCTTCTCCACCAATATTTCTAAAATACTATCCCACATCTTACCTTCATGAATAATAAAGTATTCCATAAATATGTAATGTTCTGCTTTCTTAAGTTCTTCTAATAGCTTTTCATAAAATACTTCTCCTGGAGATAAAAATTCAGTGGTAGAGTTCTTATATATAGGGTAAGCTGCATAATCATTAATATATTTCACCTGATTATATACACTCTTATCTATGGCTTTTATTTCTTCAATAACGGCTTCATCTTGTTTTAGCAATTCTTTTGCTTCGTAATACTCAGCATCTATTTGCTTCTTTAAGGTTCTTCCAATTTTGTTACCACCAAATAAAAGATAGAATAGCCCCCCAAAAACAGGAACTAATAAAACAGGAATTGTCCAGGCTAATTTATAGGATGGATTATCTTTTCTACTAACTATATACACCACAACTACTAAACTTAATATTACAAATAACACATACATATATACAAAGGATTCGCTTAATTTCCATATTCCTAATATTAAAATTATTAATTGAATAAGTACTAATACTCCAACTATAAATATTCTATTAAAAATCAACTTTAATAATTTACGCATTTATCCTCCTTATTAACATAATTTTATCTTTATTCTATATCAATATTTCTAATAAATCAAACTTCTCTAATACAGGCAAAATATTATATCATTTCTTGACTACTTATATACATAATTGTAAAATATTACTTGTAATATAGGAGGTTTTGTTATGAATAACAAGTTTTTTAAAACTATATCAATCACATTAGTTTTAATACTTTTTTTAATACCTACGCAAAACGTATCTGCCTTAAAAACTGATAATAAAATTAATTCAATACTTATACTAACTCCATATAATAAAACAAGTTTTGATGAATCACTATTATCAACTTTGAAAAGCTATATATCTTCAAAATTACCTAACACAGTCTTTTTTGAGAATTCTATTTTATATCCTTCAAATGAAAGCGTTGATTTAACAGATTTCGACCTAATTATCTGTCTAGATAGCAACCGTCTTCAATATATTGAAAATAATTATTCTAATTTCCTTGATGACACACCAGTAATCATTGGTTTAACTGAAGAAAAAAAGTTTAATTTACCTGAAAACTTTGGTGGATACTATATGAATTATGACTTCTCAAAGTATATGGACTTCTTGCTAAATATACATCCTAACCTAAAGAAAGTTAATCTTTTAATCGGATCAAACTTTAAAAGCTCAAGCATATATAAAAGTATAAATTCTTATATATCTAAAAACTCTAAAGATATAAAATTTAATTTTATAACAACTGGAGAAGAAAATGAAATTACTCCTCTATTGTGTGAAAAAAATACTATAACAATAGTTTTTAATTCCCTTTTAAGTAATAATTGGGGAAAATACTTAACATCAGGCTCTTCTTATTCTACTATAAGAGCTATTAGTCGGAAGACAACTAATGAGGTTTATGGTGGTTATAGAGAATTTATAACTAGATTTAATATTGGAGGATATAATTATGATGCTACTGTTCTTGCCAAAGCAATTTCAGATACAGCAGTTTCAATTATAAATAATACTTTATCTATAAAAGATGTTGGTTACAGGGATGTTTCGCTTGATAATGATTTTGTAATAAATACTTACATGAATGATAAATATCATCTACCTACTGACCTACCTAATACGTCTTACATAAAAATTGGCTCAGGTGAAACCTTAATTGAAAGCTCAGATTCTAATAAAAGAAATATTATTTTCTCTGCAATAATTATATTTTCAATGTTTATTTTATTTATATATGTACATAACAAGATAAGATTAAGAGATAAAGAAAAATTGGATTTAATGAAAAATAATTTTATAGCTAATCTTTCACATGAGCTAAGAAATCCTTTAAATATTATAATAAGTACAATTCAACTTTTTGATTTATATTTAAAGCAAAATAAAATAGTTTTAAAGGATCCTACTATAAAAAACAAATTCGAATACCTAAAAAATAACAGTAATAGACTATTAAAACTAGTAAATAACGTAATTGATATAACTAAAATAGATGCAGGTTTTTTTAATATTTCTAAAGATAATTATGATATTGTAAGTGTGGTAGAAAACTTAACCTTAAGTACTGTTCCTTACGCAGAATATAAAGATATAACCCTTATTTTTGATACAGATATAGAAGAACTTTATTGTTTATTTGATAAAGATAATATTGAAAGAGTCATTTTAAATCTTCTTTCTAATGCTTTAAAATTTACTCCAGCTAATGGAAATATCTTTGTAACACTAACATATAACTCTAAATACTTAAGTATTAGTGTAAAAGATACCGGTATTGGTATTCCAAGAGAAAAGCAAAAATTTATATTTGATAGATTTAGCCAGCTAGATACAGATAAATATTCTAAGGGGAAAGGTAGTGGTATAGGATTAGCTTTAATCAAATCTGTTGTAGAACTACATAACGGCCATATAGAGGTTAATAGTTTGCCTGGGGTAGGTTCTGAATTTATTGTAATCTTACCAATATATAAAGTAAAAAACTTAACCGAACAAAATGGAAGTTCCTCTGATTCAATCCAAAAGACAAATCTTGAATACTCTGATATATTTTAAAAAGGAACTGTTGCAAATATTTGCATCAGTTCCTTTTAATTAATCTCTTTCATTTCCAATAAATATTACAGCTAATGCATCTGGACCAGCATGTGTACCAATAACAGGACCAATATTATTTAAAATTACATCCTTAAATTTATATCTTTCAGTTACCTTCTCCCTTAAAGCATTAGCATCTTCTTTACAGTCTGAATGAGCAATAAATACTATCTGCTCCTCTAAATTAACAGCTTTTTCTTCTATCTCATTTAATAAATAATTTATTGCTTTCTTTCTTCCCTTTAACTTAACTCCAGGCACAACCCTACCTTCTTTAGTAAGTTTTAGTGTAGGCTTTACCCCAAGTAATCCCCCAATTGCTGCAGTTGTTCCAGATATTCTTCCTCCCCTTTTTAAATGTTGAAGATCATCAAGAATAATAGCATATTGTACTTTTGTTCTATTATCTACTATCCACTTTACAATTTCATCTATATTTTTCCCACTCTTTTTTAGCTCATTTGCATAATAAACTAATAATCCTTGACCTAAAGTTACACCTTTAGAATCAATAACTTCAATTCTTCTATCTTTATATAAATCTAAAAGATTTTCCCTAGCTATTCTTGCACTATTATATGTACCACTAAGTTCGCTGGCTAAAGATATATAAATTATATCATTTCCCTTTTCTAGTTCTTTCCTAAAAGTTTCTTCAAAAGTAAATACATTAACCTGTGCAGTTGATGTTAATTCACCTTCCCTTAAAGATTTATAAAAGTCATCATACTTTATAGTTTGTCCTAAATCATCTTCTAAGAATTCGCCTTTAATATTTACTGTTAAACAAACTAAACCAATATCATTTTCCTTAACTATATTTAAAGGTAAATCACTTGCTGAATCTGTAAAAATTTTAATACTCACTATTAATTCCTCCATTTTTCATAGTGTTACAGATAGTATAAATGATACCTTAAAAAAAATCAATTAGTTTGATAATCAAATTATTTAAATTGCAAACTTATTCTCTCTAAATCATCTTATTTCTTTACTTTTCACTAATTTTAGAAAGAAAAAAGTAATAAAAGCCTTAAGCTTCTATTACTTCTTATCTTTATATTATATCGAATTTAACTTTTCTTTATGTTCTAGTTCTATAATTCTCTTTTTTAACCTCTTGTTTTCATTAAGCAATTCTTCATAATCATCAATAGATAAAGCTGCCTCTTCATCTTTAAAAATTGTCTGTCTTGCAGACTCCTTTAATATACTATTATAAAATCTAGTTTGATTATTGTCCTTATTCTCTATTGTTGCATCTAACAGTCCATCTCTTATCATGATTACTCTATTAGAGAAACTTGCTATATATGGGTCATGAGTAACCATTACTATTGTAATATTATCTTCTTCATTTAATTTTCTTAATATTGATAATAACTCATCAGAATTCTTTGTATCTAATGCACCAGTAGGTTCATCTGCTACTATAATTTTAGGATCAGTAATCAAAGCTCTACATGCTGCTACTCTTTGTTTTTGTCCTCCTGAACATTCTGAAGGATATTTATCTAGTATAGTATCAATTCCTAACCTTTTAGAAACAGATTCTACTCTTTTATCGCATTCTTTCTTTTCAGCTCCCATAATTATTAATGGAGATGTTATATTATCCCTTATGGTTAGGTTATCTAATAGATTACAATCCTGAAATATAAAAGAAATATACTCTCTTCTTAAAAGACTTAATTGCTTTTCTGTATAAGATCTAATATATTTACCATCAATATATATTTTCCCCCTAGTTGCTTGGTCAATTGTGGCTAATAAATTTAAAAGAGTTGTTTTACCAGAACCAGAAGGGCCCATTATAGCAAGAAACTCTCCTTCTTCAATATCAAGATTAATCCCCTTTAAGGCTTGGAATGGATTCTTAAAACTTCCATACTCCTTAATTACATTTTTTGCTTCAATTATTTTTCCCATTTATATCCCTCCATAAATTTCTTTTCCTATAAGACATGGGTATTTTGAAATCCCATTGTTACCCTCCCTAACTATATTTTATAAAAGAAAAATCACAATCTAATCTCAAATTCAAAGCAAAATATAACAATTTTGTTACAATAAAAAAGAGAAGTAGATATTTATTGGCTTGATCCGTCACAAGACTCCAAGTCATAGTAAAACAAATATCCACTCCCCTCATACTGAAGGTAAGAAAACTATGAAATTATTATCATTTATTTCATAGTCTTCATATCATCTATTAATTAAATTATCTCATACTTTTTATAACCAAATTTAAATATTAAGTATCCTATTATAATAACTATTGAGGCAGTTAAGAATGGTAACTTACTTCCATAAACAAATATAAATCCTGAGTATAATGAGCCAACTATCATTCCAATTGCTCTTGCTGAGTTTTGTATTCCAGCTATCTTTCCATTATCCTTATTTGATACCTTTGAAATAATATTTTGAAGCATAGGTTGATAAACAGCAGAACTTCCTACAAAAAGTAAAATAAATAGGAAGAATAACGGAACTAAATTAAATAATGTTGCTCCTCCTATACAAACAGCCATTGAAATTCCTGAAATTCTTAAAGCTTTTACCTCTCCAAACCTTTTTGCAAGCTTTCCAGTAAAGAATATATTAATTAAGAATCCAAATATTCCAGCTATGGCTAAGAATATACCATTAACTGTTGGCGGAAGTGATAATACTGACTCTATATAGTAGTTAATGCTTGAATTGTAACTAGTTACAGCAAAGAAAAATACTCCTACCTGACTCATTATAAAAACAACTTTTGGACTAAGTGCATTTATAGATTTAGTATATGTTTTTTCCCTTTCTACTTTATCTATATTTTTCTTAGTAACAGTTTCTTCTAAGAAAAAATAAAATAGTATGCATATAACTACACTTAAAACAAATTGTACAGAAAAAGTTATTTTATAATTATTATTTCCTATAACTCCACCTAGAAGAGACCCTATAGCTCCACCAAAAGTTGATGCAGCAGCATAATAGGTCATACCTTTTAATCTTCCCTCTTCATCTGTAATATCAGCAATATAAGCAAGAATTACTGTTAAAAAACTTATAACTGATGCTCCACCTATAAATCTCCAAAAAACAATAATTACTGGATTACTACTAAATCCAAAACCTACCTGCGATATCCCATATCCCAAAATACCTAAAATCATGAATTTAATTCTTCCACCTTTATCAGATAACTTTCCCCAAATTGGTGAAAAAATAAAATTTCCTATAGACATAGCTGCAAAAAAAACTCCAAATAAATATGAAGGTAATTTATTCTGAGTTATAAACATTGGCGTTACTGGATGAGCCATGTTTAATACTATATAAGTTAATACAGTTAGAACTGTAACTGTTTTTAATGATTTACTCCTCATTTTTTCTCCTCTCATCTTGTGTTGTACTCTATTAGTATACATAAGAGAAGATGTATTCTCAAGTTATAATCTATTTAGTTTCATTATATTTCCTATTATTATTATGCCTTTAAGTGAAAAAATACTCATAAGAGGTGAGATATAATGAAAAACATACTTATAACTGGATGTGGATCCGGCCTTGGAAGAAAGGCTGCAATTGCACTAGCAAATAGAGGACATTTTGTATATGCAACTACTCATACTCAAGAACAAGCTGACCACTTAAATAAATTAAATAAAAAGTGGTGTCTCCCTATGCATGCATTTAAATTAGATATTAGAAACCTGGATGATAGACATAAAGTAAGGAAGCTTAACTTAGATATCCTTATTAATAATGCTGCTATAGGTGATTCAGGCTCTGTTTGTGAAATTGATGTTAATAGATATAGAAATGTCTTCGAAACTAATGTTTTCTCTGCCATTGAATTAACTCAAGAGGTTTTAAAAGATATGATTTCTAAAGGATATGGAAGAATTATATTTTTATCATCCCTTGCTGGACGTTCTCCTATTCCATTTTTATCTCCTTATTGTGGTAGCAAATTTGCCCTAGAAGGTATAGTTCCTGCATTAAATATGGAGCTTAAAGAATTAAATAATGTTAATATCCCTGTGATTTTAATAGAACCAGGTGCCTATTCTACAGGCTTTAATGAAAAAAATATAAGTAAACAATTTGAATGGATGAAGGTAAACTCATATTTTAAAAATAAAATTAGAAAGTTAGAAAAGAAGCAATTTAGATACTTTAAAATAACTTCTTCTTCAAATTTTTCTTCTATAGTAGCCCAATATATTAGAGCAGTAGAAGATATAAAGCCAAAGGAAAGATATATTGCTCCTAGTTATCAAGGAGTATTTATAAAAGCAAAAAATTTTTTTACTAAGTAGCTAAAAATAGTGCTTTGCCATAACTATAATAATCATAATCCATATAAAAACTATAATGCCACCAGCTACATAATTTTTAGGCTTTCCCTCTTTAAATAAATTCTCAGATTCCTTTTTACATTCTTCAAATAAATCCTTTGGAATAAGCTTAAGGCATAAATAAATTCCAAGAGGTAATAAGATAAAATCATCTAGGTATCCTAATATAGGAATAAAATCAGGAATAAAATCTATAGGACTTAGTGCATATCCAACCACTATAATAGCCATTACTTTGGCTATTATAGGAACTTTCTTTTTCCTACAAACGAGATACAGAGCTTTTATATTACTTTTAAGATCTATCGCTTTTTCCTTTAAAAATTCCATACAATCACCCAAAATAATTATAGCTCTATATAAATAATAATTAAAAGAGAAATTGCATTTTATTTTGCAATTTCTCTTTCTTAATATTTATTCTACTGGATATATTTCTTTTATAATTTTATTCTTATTTCTAATTGTAGCTAGAATACCTATAATAGTTATAGGCCCAACAGCACTTATAATTAAAAATAATGAGAATAATGATGAAAAATAACCTGCTATTATATATACAATAAAATTTGATAAAAGTAGTATAACAGGTAGCATTAAACCTACTCCAAAGAAAAGTATATTTTCTTTATATATAATATTTATAATTTCCTCTTTACTATAACCAAGAATTTTTAATTGTCTATATTCCTTTATTTTTCTTTCCCACTCTACAATGGTTTTATAAAGTAGGGCTAATCCAACTAACATACTTGTTATAACATAACAATAAAGAGAACTTGATATAGCACCCTCTACTATACTATATCTTACAGTAATCATGCTGTAATAAAGAAGGGATAGCACTAAACCTAGTATGAAATATAATGAACCTCTTAAGGTACTTATAAAGTTTCCTATATAAATTTTTCTTAACCCCTTATAAGTAAAGCTCATTCTGCTAAGCTTTTTCCCTATGCTTGGGACAAAATACTTTATAATTCCATATAATCCAAATAGCCCACCGAAGGATAGGACATATACAGCATATTCAGCACCTTGAGTATTTCCCCCAAAAATTGCAAATATAATTGGAATTAAAAATAAAATCACAAAAACTATATTAGGAACCTTAACATGTCTTGAATCTATTTGAGACTTATTATTATTAAGATTTAATAATTCAACAGGTTCTCTTCTATAAACATCACCTAAGTTTAAAAGAGCTAATAATCCAAATTCGAATAAAAATACTAGTAAAGTATACTTAAACATATAAAAATTAATTGTCCAAATATCTCCCCAATGTCCTGAAATGCTATACATTAAAATGTTACTTAAAGGAACAAAGATAAATCCAAGTACTGTTCCTATAGCCCCTCCTATAAGAAAGAATATACTATTTTCAAACATTATATACTTTACTCTATCTCCAAGAGTTGCACCATTTAATGTAAAGAATGCAAACTCTTTACCTTTATTCTTTATAAAATATGAATTACAAAAATAAGTAAATATTAAAACTACTAAAAATAATATTAAAAAGTTTTGTCCATGAAGCAAGGTAGGTTCCTCTATAAAAAATTGCAACTTAGCATCAAGTTGAACTATTTCATTTTGGCTTTCATCAACAATTACAGTATCTACACCTTCAAAATAAGTAGCATTTGTAAAACAATTTAATACCATTAATACAGTAATAAATGAAATTACTATAGCAAATACATAAATAGAATTATTTTTTAAATCTTTCTTTATATTTAATAAAGCATATCTTAACATTCCCATTTTTTTCTCCCCCTTTAAAGTTTATATATCTGTGTCATAAAAAAAGTTTTTCTTAGATAAAAATAAATAAGATAAATACGGAACTGTAATATTTATTATTAAACCTAACGCTAATGAAAATATTAGAGGTATAAAAATATTCACAGCACTAATAACAACATTATAGGGAACTAACATAATAATATAACTTCCTATATATGGTCCAAATATAAGTATTGGTACAGAAGATATAACAAATGTATAGTATCCTTCCATTACAACTAGCTTTTTAACATCTCTCCTGTGCATACCTATTGCCATTAAGGTTTCAAACTCTACTCTTCTTGATATAAGGCTTGTTAAAGTACTATTAGTAATATTTAAAATAGCTATAATTTCTATGATTATAGATATTATTAATCCTATTTTAGCAACACCATTCTGAAATTTTATAATATCACTTCTAATATTTATACTAGAAAATCCATCTCCATTTTCATTAAAAAACATACTTAAACACTTCTCTACATCCAAAGATAAATAAGCATTAATTGCAAATATTATAATTATAGATGCAAAAATAATAGATCCTATAGTTAATGTGCTTCTATTTTTATTACTAAGTATATTAGAAATAGCAATATCTTTTAATCTAATTCTTCCATTTGTTAAAGAAATACTCCTACTTTTATCTAAAGTCTGAGAACTATCACTGTAGTCAGATTTTATATTTTCAACTGTATCAGATGGTTTACTGCTACTAAAATTAATTATCATAGCAATAACAACTAAAGTTAATACTATTAAAAAGTAGGGGTACCTTACTTCTCCTATTAATGTATACCCAGTAATATTAACTACATCTTTACATATAAAATTACTTATTAAGTATGCAATTGCTATACCTAAAGGAATTCCTATAATACTACACTTCATTCCCTGATAGAATAATAGTTTCCTTACATTCCTGCCCTTCATTCCAACAACTCTTAATAATTTATAAGTACTTCTTTCTGTAATTACATGAATATATAAAATAGTGTATATTATGAGATATGATGCAAAGGATATTAAGATTATTAGAAAGGTAATTACCATAGTACAATTTGTAAGCATTGTCATATTACCAGAATATATACTTAATTTATCATTACTATCTTTAATAATACCTACAACATTGAATTCATTACTCTGTAGAACACTTCCTTTTTCGTCAATCATAACACCAACATTAATCTTACTTCCTACTTTTACACCTTTTAAGATGTTATACGCCTCATAACTTAGCAATAGGTCATTTGAGTTTTTGGGAAAGTCTCCTACCAAAAGATTTATTCCTTCCTTTTTAAAAAACTCTGGTGATGAAGTTTTCTTTAGGACTATTCCATCCTTTTCATATATTAAAGTTTGGTTGTTTAAACCATTATATATATCTTGGGCAGTAAAGATTATGTTCTTAACCTTTGAAACTTCATAAGGTATACTACCTCCATTTATGAATTCATTTACATCTCCATCAACATCTCCTTGTATATACTCTTGGCTTTCATAAAACTTAATAGTTTCTTTAGCATTGTAACCAATAATAAAAGTAACCATTATAAGAGAAGTAGAAAACATAATTGCTAAGGTTAAAAATATATTTCTCATCTTACAATTACTAGATATTTCATTACATAACTTAAATAAAATCCTTCTATTCTTGCTATCAATCATATTTTAATCCTCTACTATTTTCCCATCTTCTATTCTTATGGTTCTATGAGCTAACTGAGATATATCTTCATTATGAGTTATCATTACAATAGTTTGATTATATTTCTGAGCTGAATACCTTAACAAGCCAACTACTTCTTGGCTCATCTTAGAATCTAAATTACCTGTTGGTTCATCAGCTAAAATTAAAGCTGGTTTTGAAGCTAAGGCCCTTGCTATTGCAACCCTTTGCTGCTGTCCTCCAGAAAGCTGTGAAGGTAAAAAGTTGATTCTATTTTCAAGTCCTAAAGTCTTTATAATTTCACTAATATACTCCCTATTTACTTTAAGTCCATCAAGTTCTATTGGCAAAACTATGTTGTCATAGACCTTTAGCACATTAATTAAACTATAATTTTGAAATATAAAACCTATTTGTCTTCTCCTAAAAACTGTTAGTCTATCTTCATCTAAAGAATAAATATCCTCACCATCAATTACTACCCTGCCCTCATCTGGCCTGGTTAAACCACCTAAAATATGAAGTAACGTAGTTTTACCACTGCCAGAAGAACCTATAATTGCTACGAACTCTCCCTTCTTTATTTCTAAGCTAATGTTATCCGCTGCTTTTACTAATTTTTCTCCACTACCAAAATACTTTTTTAAACCAATTGCCTCTATCATAACTTTTCCCCTCATTTATATTTTATAAAATGAAAATAACATTCTAATCTCAAAATAAAATTAAATATCACACTTTTGTTACTTTTACAAAAAAGGTGTGGCGGATATTTATTTCCCTTATTCCGTCGCAAGCTCCAAGTGACATGGAAACAAATATTCACCTCACGCGTACTAAAGGTAAGGAAATTATAAAGTTACTATCCTTTATTTTATATTTTTTAATATGAAAATGTAATAATACCTTTGATTTATAGCTAATTGAAATTTTATAATTTACTAGACAGTAAAATAAGAGGTGATAAACACCTCTTTAAACTGACTATTTCTTTAATAAAAATACTGAAAAAGTAGATCCAACTCCTTTTTGTGATGATACCTTAATATATCCACCCTCCTTGTATATTATCTCCCTAGCTAAATATAAGCCAACACCAAGTCCCTTAACCTCCTTAACATCATCACTTCTATAAAATCTTTTAAATATGTTGTTTATCTCACTCTTATGTACTCCAATTCCTTCATCAATTATATCAATTCTAACAAACATATCTAAGGGAATTACCTTAACTTTAATATTACTTCCTTTATTAGAATATTTAATTGCATTTTCAATTAAATTAAGTAAAGCTTCAGATGTCCATTTTAAATCAAATATTCCTTTAATAGTTCTATCGCATACCACCTCTATGCAAATATTCTTCTTCTCTCCTTCAGAAAAAGCTCCGCTTAAGGCTAATGCTAAAACCTCTTCAATAAAATACTCACCTTCACTTAATGAAATCAGCTCACTTTCAAGTCTAGATATTTTTATAAGTCCATCAATAAGCCACTTTAACTTATTAATTTGACCATCCATTAATAATAAAAACTCCCTACTTTGATTAGCGTCTAAGTTCTTTTCTATTAAAGTAGAATTATACATAGAAATATTGGTTAAAGGTGTTTTTACTTGATGTGACAAATCAGTAATAAAGGATTGAATTCTACTCTTTTCTTCCTCATACTTATTCTTTTCAGATTGAAGTATGGATATCAATTCCTTTAGTTTATTATCTTCCCTTGAGGATATTGTATCCTCTGTAATATTAAATTTAGCATCCATCTTCTTATCCATTACTTCTTCTAAGAAATCACACCTTTTATCTGATAATTTAACTATGCTTATCTTTATGGACATAAAAGTAATTAAAACTGTTATAAGTGAAATGAAAACATTTATGGCAAACACAAGCATTAAGTATTCATTTTCTTTATCCAACATAAAACAATATCCTATAAGTAACATGAAGGCAGAAATGGATATATAAATGTAAAGTAGCTTTTTGGAAAATAGTTTCATTTTATGCATCCTCTCCAATCCACATATAACCTATACCATATATTGTCTTTATATACTTCACTCCATCATCCTTACTTTCAATTTTGCTTCTCAATCTATTTATATTTACTGTTAGGGCATGTTCATCAATAAAGTTCTGATCTTTATCCCACAGCTCCTCTAAAAGATTATTTCTTGTAAGAACTTTTCCTTTTGAATTAACAAAAACCTTTAAAAGCTTAAACTCTGTTGGAGTAATATCAACTCTCTCTCCATTTTTATTAAGTATAAATTTATCAAAATCAATCTCTAAATTATTAATCTTATAAATATAAGTTTTTTTATTGCCTTCATACCTTCTTAGTACAGCTTGTACCCTTTCTTTCATAATACTTAAGCTAAATGGCTTAGTTATATAATCATCTGCTCCAAGTTTAAAACCATTAACTATATCAAACTCCATATCACAAGCACTTAAAAATATAATTGCAGTATTTTTGTTCTTTAATCTGATCTCACTACATAAATCAAAGCCACTTCCATCTGGAAGATTAACATCTAAAATTATTAAGTCATAGTCCTTTTCTATTTCTAATCTTCCTTCAAAAAGTGAATATACTCCCTTTACATCAAAACCTTCTTCTTTTAAATTAAAAGTAATTCCTTTATTTAATGCTCTGTCGTCTTCTATTATTAGTATCTTTTTCATTTTATCCCCCACATAATTACCCGCAATGCTTTTTATACATTAAGAGAAACACCATCAACAGTGGTGTTTCCTCATTATCTTTCTTATCCTATTTATCTTGATTATTATCTTCTCTTATCTTTAAAATATCTTACCTTATCTTCTTCATTTATTTCTCTAAGAACTCTACAAGGATTACCCACAGCAACAACTCCCGATGGAATGTCTTTTGTAACTACACTTCCTGAACCAATTACAGTATTCTTTCCAATTGTTACCCCAGGATTAATTATTACTCCTGCTCCTATCCATACATTATCCTCTATATTTATAGGAAAAGCATACATATCTCCTTCATTTCTCCAATTAGGATCAACAGGGTGACCAACTGTAATTAAGGTAACTCTTGGCCCAAATAAAACATGATTTCCAATATTTATTGGAGCTGTGTCTAAAAAAATACAATCAAAATTTACAAAGCACGTATGACCAAAGGAAATATTTTTACCATATTCACAATTAAAAGGTGGTAATATATGTACATCCCCACTCTCTTTAAATAACTCCTTTAACATAGGTTCGTTTCTTCCAACATTTAAAGCATTTCGTGCATTAAACTCATAAAGTATATTACGTGCATTGCACATATCTTTGTGCATTTCTGGATCTCCAGGTCTAAATAGTTCCCCATCTCTTATACGATCTTTTACACTTTTATCCATATTAATCACCTCTAAATATTAATAACCCTAATTACATTAAAACACTTTTTTGTATACCTTTCCACTATTATCTATACAAATAAAGAAAAACATTATTAAATTCGTAATACCTCCTATATATTACAATACTTTTCTATATTAATTACATCAATACTACAAATATTATATAAAAAAAAATAGCTAATGCACATACTATTAGGTTGCATTAGCTACTCTTTTATTAATTAAAAATCACTTTGCTTCTTTCTAATGTATTAGTAAGAAATGAAAGTAAAACCCCATAATTAGTAATATATACTTTTCTTTCTTTACATACGTTAATTCTATTTAAAATAGTTTTCCTATTAATCATACACCCGCCACAGTGTATTATTAACTTATAATTTCCTATATCCTCTGCAAAATCATATCCTATTTTAAATTCAAAATCTAATTTACCACCTACATACTTTTCTAATAGTGTTGGGATTTTTACTCTTCCTATGTCTTCATGGGAGACATTATGGCTACAACTTTCTGAAATAAGTACTTTATCACCTGGCTTAAGATTTCTTACCCCCCATACTCCATTGATAAATTCATTTATATCTCCTTTTTGTCTTGCAAAAAGCATAGAAAAGCTTGTAAGCATTATATCTTTAGGAACAATTTCATCTACAAACTTAAAAGCTTGAGAATCTGTTATTACTAAATTAACATCTTTTACCTCTTCTAATGCCTCTTTTAATTCTGTATCTCTTACAACATAACTCTTTATGCCATGATCTAAGCAATCTCTTATGCATTGAACTTGTGGAAGTATTAGCCTTCCCTTAGGTGCTTCTGAATCTATAGGAACAACTAAAATCACCTTTGAACCATATGGCAGTAGGTCTCCTATCAACGGTAATTCTTCCTCTTCTTTTTCTATTAGTTCAATAAGCTTTTCTTTAACTTCTTCTATATCACTATCCTCTTTAGTAGATATAAATATTCCATTTCCATAAGCTTTCTTCAGCTCTTTTGTCTCACCATTTTCTAAGGTATCTACTTTATTTATTACAAGTAAGTAAGGGATATTATATTTCTTAAACTCTTTTTTCATTTTATTAAATGAGGATAAATCTTTATCTTTCCCATCAATAATGTAAAGAGCAATATCTGTCCTTTTTAGTAAATTTAAGGTTTTATTTACTCTTACCCCTCCAAGGACGGTATTATCTTCAAGACCAGCTGTATCAATATATAAAACTGGTCCTACTGGAATAAACTCTACCCCTTTACTAACTGGATCTGTTGTGGTTCCTTCTATTTCAGACACTATTGAAATATTAGAGTTACAAAGCTTATTAAAAAGAGATGATTTTCCAGAATTAGTTTTTCCATATAGAACTACGTGCTTTCTATTTCCTCTAGGCGTATTATTCATAATTCCTCCTAAATATACAGATCTCTTTCACCATTTTTTAATCTATCTATATTTCTTATTACAAAATCTCTAGTCTCTTTTTTATTTATTTTTTCTGCTTCTCCTCTAACTAAAGCTTCTGCTTTTTTCTTAAACTCATCATCACCATAATCTAATGCATATTCCATTAAAGTAGATAATGCATTAGGTTCACAGCAATATTGAATTTCTCCAGACTTTGCAAGTTCCATAAACCTATCACCAGTTCTTCCTCTTCTATAGCAAGCTGTACAATAACTTGGAATATAACCATCATCTATTAATTCCTTTAATATTTCTAAAGGACTTCTTTCATCTGAAAGCTTAAATTGTGTAATTTCCTTTTCTTCTTCTCTTTCCTTGTAGCCACCAACTCCTGTACTTGAACCTGCACTCATTTGTGATATACCATGCTTTAATAAATCTCTTCTCATTTCAGCATCTTCTCTTGTAGATATAATCATTCCTGTAAAAGGTACTGCAATTCTAATTATTGCAACTATCTTCTTAAAGGTTTCATCATCCACTAAATGAGGAAAATTTTCTAATGATACACCTTCTGCTGGCCTAAGTCTAGGAACTGAAATTGTATGGAATCCTACACCATACTTTTCTTCTAAGTGTTCATTATGAATCATAAGTCCAAGAACCTCAAATTTAGGGTCAGATAATCCAAATAAAACTCCTGCCCCTACATCATCTATTCCACCTTCCATTGCTCTATCAAAAGCTGTCAAATGATATTCATAATTACTTTTTAAGCAATTTGGATGTACTTTTTCATAAGTAGGTTCATGATAAGTTTCTTGGAACAGAATATACGTTCCAATACCTGCTTCCTTAAGCATTTTATACTCCTCAACTGTAGTAGCTGCTATATTAACATTCACTCTTCTGATTTCCCCATTATCCCTTTGTGTACTATAAATAGTTTTTAAAGTTTCTAAAACATATTCAATAGGTGCATTTACTGGATCTTCTCCAAGCTCTAGCGCTAATCTCTTATGCCCCATCTTTTCAAGAATTCTCACTTCTTGTGCAACCTCTTCTTGAGTTAACTTTCTCCTTTTAAAGCTATTACATCTATGGTATCCGCAATAAACACAGTTATTTACACAATAATCGCTTACATAAAGTGGAGCAAACATAACTATTCTTTTACCGTATATATCTTTTTTAATTTTTCCAGCTATTTCATACATTTCTTTAATTTGTTCTTTATCTTCTATTTGAAGTAATATTGCTATATCTCTATGCTTTAAACCATCTTTTCTTTTAGCCTTTTCTAGTACCTCTTGTATTTGTTCTTTAGTAGCTTTTTTTGATTCCTCTAGAAGTCTTTCAATGTAGTCCTTATTTATAAACATAATTTTTCCTCCTTAACCCATTGAATATTATCTCCTCGACCAACCTCAACCTGAAATCCTGCTCTATTAATTCTACCTTCAATGCACCTTCTACATTCTGCTGCTTCATCTCCAGTACAAATCTTACCATCATAAAGAGAATACTTGTCCCTAACATCTGTTGGGGAAAGATTAGGCATTACTACATTTGCTCCTGCCTTAATTCCAAGTTCTCTTCCTATTGGATTTATACTTCCTAACGCAGTTGTTGCTGGTAATAAAACATTTGGTAAAAGTAATCTAACTATGGCCAAAATAGTTATTGTATCTTCTAAAGTACCACCCTTTTCATCCTTTAAACTTGTGTCTTTATGAGGTATAAAAGGACCTATCCCACACATTTCTGGTGTTAACTCTTTTACATAAAGTAAGTCATTTACTAAATCTTCTGTAGTTTGGTTAGGTAGTCCTACCATAAATCCTGCTCCTATTTGGTATCCTATCTTCCTAAGATTTAATAAACACCCTCTTCTATTTTCAAAACTAGCTCCTGGATGTAATTTTTTATATAGTTCTTTAGTTGCAGTTTCATGTCTTAAAAGATATCTATCTGCACCTGCTTTAAACATTCTTTCATAAGATTCATAACTTCTTTCACCTAAAGAAAGAGTTATTGCATTCTTGGGGAATCTTTCTTTAATCTTAGTTATTATTTCAACCATTATATCATCTGTAAAATAATCATCTTCTCCACCTTGAAGAACATAGGTTTTATAACCAAGCTTGTCTCCTATTTCTGCACATAATAATATTTCCTCTACAGAAAGCCTATATCTATCAGCTTCTTTATTTCCTCTTCTAATGCCGCAATACTCACAATTTCTTTTGCAGTAATTAGTAAACTCAATAAGGCCTCTCATATAAACCTTATCTCCGTATGTTTTCATTCTAGTATCATGAGCCTTATCTATTAGATAAGATCTAGACTCTTCATCTAGATTATCTAATAGATAAATAAGCTCTTCCCTAGAGGCATTGTTTTCATTGTATAACTTGTCAATAATGTCTCTAATATTCACCTTAAATCTCCTTTTTAGCAATTGCTGTTTTTACAGTAACTCCTGAAATATTACCAAGCTTTCCTGTTAAAGTATTTATATCATCAACCTCTCCAACAACTGTCAAAGATATTACTGATATTTCACCTTCAAATGGAATGCCCATTCTACCTTTCATACTTCCTCTAAATGATGCTACAACATCATTAAATTCACTTTGACATTCTCTTGGGTCCTCTAAAATACATCCGATTACAGCTATTCTTGCCATTTTTATACCTCCTATAATGCAAAAAGAGGTCTCTTTAATAGAGACCTCTAAGATTTACGCAAAATAAACCTAGCAAAGCTAAGTAAGTCTTATAATAATTTTGGCCTCTTTCAGATTAGATTGCTCTTTTCTGTTAGATATTATTCAAAACTTCAACTCACCTAAAAGATTTCTCTCTTAACTAAGTTGTTAATATTATAACATACTTAATTTTACTTATAAATATGAATTAGATTTTTATCTATAGGAAAATATAATCTTGCAAGGAGTGATTAATTTGGATAAAAATAATTCTAGTATAAATTCAGTTAAAAATGAACTTAGCTCTATTAAAGCTTCTTTAACAGAAGCCCATTCAAAAACTAATGACCAAGGTAAAGAAAAAATAGAAGCCGTAATGAAATGTGTTGTAAAAGCATCTGAGGAACTTTCAGATTTATAAAAGTTGAGTGGATATTTTATTTTGCTTGTTCCGTCACAAAACTTCAAGTAATCACAAAATAAATATCCACTCCATTCATGTTAAATGTAAGGAAAAAAGAGAGAAATTGCAATTGCAATTTCTCTCCTAATCCTTGTTATCTATATTGTCTTAATTACCCATCTTTTCTTAATGACTTCAAAGCATTTGTAAGTTTTACTGGATTACCATATCTTAATGTTCCCATTCTGTAAATCTTAGCACCTAAAACTCCAACAAATCCTGTTGAAACAGCTAATATTACTAACGAAATTACTACTTCTATAGTTTTAACACTTCCCATTGCAACTCTTACAAACATAGCCATACAAGAACTAAATGGTACATATGATAATATGTTCATAAGCATTGACTCTGGATTGTTTAATCCAAACATTACGGCCATAAAAACAACTACAAATATCATTGTAACAGGAGATGCACTTTTACCAATATCCTCTGTCTTAGAAACTAAAGCACCTAAAGCACCAAATATAAATGCATAGAATAGGTATCCAAGTAATCCAAATATAGCAAATGTAGCTAGGGTTTCACCTGAAATATTGAATATAAAGTCAAGCTTTCCTCCCCATGCTGCACTATTAACTTTGTAAGTAACTAAAGCAGAAGCTAATATTACACCTACTTGTGCTAAACTTGCAATTGTAGCAGCTATTACCTTACCAAAAATTAATGCATTACTACTTGTACTAGTCACTAGTATCTCCATAGCTCTATTACTCTTTTCAGTTGTAACAGATACTGCTATTAATTGACCGTAGTAAATAATCATAAAATATAAAACAAAGATTAATCCATAAGTATAAGCAAAGTTACTTACTGTATCTTTACCTAACAATTCAACCTCTGAATTTATTTGGGTATTATATAAAGCATCTATTTCATTAACATCTATACCTTTATTGTTCAAATAACTTTCTCTATTTAATCTAGATAAATATGAATCAAACATTTGTTGATTTCCATCACTAAAGCTGCTATTTTGAACTATATATTTATAGCTTGTTGGTGAATTTAATATAAATCCTGCCTCAACTTCCTCATTATTTACAGCATTCTTTACCTCTTGCTCATTTGTAGCAACCTTCCAACTTGAACTAATAAATACATTCTCTAGACCTTTAACATCTTTAATTATATTTTCTTTATCGAAGATTATAAAGTTTTTCTTTTCTTCATCACTAACAGATTCACTTGATTCAGTCTTTTTGTCATCACCACCAAATAAACCTGACATATCAAAAAATGATGGTAAGCTTAATCCAACTATTAAAACTGCTGCAATTATTCCTGTTGTTATAAGATATCCTTTATTCTTAAAATAATTAGTTAATTCAAATCTTAGTACAGATAAAAATCCCTTCATTATTCGTCACCTGCCTTAAGTACAAATATATCATTTAAGGATGGTTCATATTCCCCAAACTTTTCTACATCAATATCACTCTTGATAATCTCAGACAATAAATCATTTTTACTTCTAGATTCTTTAAGCTCTAAAATTACGAATTCTTTCATAACTTCATCTACTCTTATTATATCTCCAAAATATTCTTCACACTTTTCTTTTAGTTCTATAGGAGAATAGTTATTCGCACTTAACATAAGCTTATTTTTACCAAAGTCCTTTTTAATATCTTTAAGATTTCCACTTAATACAACGTCACCTTTATTTATTATAGCTATGTCTTCGCAGAACTCTTCAACATAATTCATTTGGTGACTTGAGAAGATTACAAGCTTGCCATCTTGAATAAGATCTGTTACTACATCCTTAAGAATTTGTGCATTAACTGGATCTAAACCACTAAAAGGTTCGTCTAAGATTACAATTTCAGGATTACAAACTAAAGTTTGTGCTAATTGAACCTTTTGTTGATTACCCTTTGAAAGAGTTTCTAATAATCTATTTTCATATTCTTCAATTCCTAATCTCTTAAGCCAAAACTTCCCGTTTGTTTTCGCTTCCTTTAACGATATCCCTCTTAAGTTTCCTAAATACATTAACTGATCAATTACTTTTTTCTTAGGATATAACCCTCTTTCTTCTGGTAAGTAACCTATTTGAAAATCTTTAGGATTAAACTTCTTACCATCAATTATTATTTCCCCTTCATTAGCTTTAAAAACATCCATTAGAATTCTAATTGTTGTTGTCTTGCCTGCTCCATTTCTACCAAGTAACCCTAAAGCTTTTCCACTTGATATAGAAAATGAAATTCCATGAAGCACTTCTGTTTCACCAAAAGTCTTCTTTATGTTTTTCACTTCTAGCTTCATTCTTTTCCCCTCCAAATTAGTAAATATTACTATAGTAACTTTAAAACCATTATACATTTTATTAATAACCTTGTAAAGAGTTATTAATTACTTTTTATAAAAAAAGATTTTATTGCTACTTCATTAATTATATTCTACTTTTATTATGAGGGTATGGAAATAACTGAAAGTCACTTTTAACAATTACTTAAGTCACTTTTAAGATAAATGAAAGGATTTCTAAATTATAACCCTTTAATAACATCTAAAAAGTCAGTAATATGGTTAATATTCTTTTCATTTTTAATAACATCACTAACTACATAACTAAAACTATCAAGAACCTTTTGTCTATCCCTATATAATATAGTGGTACTTATTTCCAGATCATTCATAGCAGCTTCAAAATTAACAATACATTCTTTTAGATCTTCACCAAAAACACTTTTGTATGATGTAGAATCATAAACTTCTAGTGCAGCAAATAAGTTTTTTACTACAGAATTATTGATAATAAGTAGCTCTTCATCATTAATATTCTGTTCATTATATACTAAGCTCTTAGATGCATTATCTAAGTACTCACAAAATTCCCCATCAGCTATCTTTGTAGCATTTTCAATAGACTTCAAATTATAGAAAGACAGTACTAAGACTAAAAAAATAGAAATAATACTTATCCATTTATACCTTTTATTCATTTTTACACTCCTCTCTGCATCCTTATTATACAAAATAACCTATATATTTACTATAAGATTTATAAATGGTAGAATTATATTTATTTAAATAGGAGGTTATTACTATGCATCATAAGGTTTTAGTTGGGGAAAAAGTTTATCTTTCTCCAAGAAATAGCGAAGACTATAAACAATATACAGAATGGATTAATAACTTAGAAATATCTACTCTTAGTGGTTCTGCTCATATTATAAAAACAGAAATTAAAGAAAAAGAATATTTGGAGTCTAAAACTAATGATTATAACTTTGGAATTATTGAAACAAAGACAGATAAACTATTAGGATCAATAAGCTTAGCTCATATTGATCATATAAATAGAACAGCTGAATTTGGTATTTTCATTGGAGATACGAATTATCACGGTAATGGTTATGGAAGTGAAGCTATAACTTTACTTTTAGACTATGGTTTTAATATACTAAACTTAAATAATATTAGACTAACCACCTTCTCCTATAACAAAAGAGCTATTAGATGCTATGAGAAAGTTGGTTTTAAAATGGTAGGTAAAATTAGAGAAGGAAAAATTATTGCTGGAAAGAAGTATGATTTAATTCTTATGGACATGCTTGCCTCTGAATTTAAGTCTTCTAAAATAAATAATTATTTAATAAAATAGCAATATATTTTATTAAATTAAAAGAAACTGCAAGCGCAGTTTCTTTATCTATGGCTAAATTATATTCTTTCACTAACAAGCTCAGGGACCTCTATAGTTTCTTCTTCTTCTTCCTTTACTCTTGTTAATATAAATCCTCCTATAATAAATAATACTATTAAGCTTATAATACCTTTATTGGACTGACCAGTTATTTGTGTAACTATTCCAACTAAGAATGGTCCCATAATAGCTGCAAACTTTCCAAATATATTATAGAATCCAAAGAATTCATTTGACTTCTCTTTCGGTACAAGCTTTGCAAAATAACTTCTTGATATTGCTTGAATTCCTCCCTGCGCTGATCCTACAGCCATTGCAAGTATCCAAAAATCTATAGTAGTCTTTAAGAAATATCCATATATAGAGATGATAATATAAGTTATAATTCCAACATACAGCATTTTCTTTCCACCAAACTTTTCTGCTAGTCTCCCATAAAGAATTGTAAACGGAAAAGCAACAAACTGTGTTAGCAAAAGAATAACTAATAATGAAGTCATTGATATTCCAATGTCTGTCCCATACGATGTTGCCATTCCTATAATGGTATCAACACCATCTATATAAAAGAAGTAAGCAATTAAAAACGTAAATATTTTTCTATGGTATCTAATGTCTTTAAAGGTTTTTCCAAGTCTCACAAAAGAATTCTTAACTGGATTAGGTTCTTTTTCTATGTAGTATTTTTGATTTACATTCCTTAATAATGGAATAGTAAAACTTCCCCACCATAAAGCTGTAATTAAAAAAGCAATCTTACATGCTAAAGATATAGGGATACCAAGTATACCATTTTGTGTAAGCATAACTATAGCTATGGATATTATAAAAGGAATCGTACTTCCTATATATCCAAGGGCAAATCCAGCAGAAGATACCTTGTCCATACGTTCAGTTGATGTTACATCAACAAGGAATGAATCATAAAAAATATTAGCACCTGAAAATCCCAAAACAGTAAAGCCATAATTTAATAGCAATAATATTGGCATATCAGCTGGTACTAATGCTAACATAATTGTTGCAATAATGCCTAATCCACAGAAGAACTTAAAAAACTTTTTCTTATTCCCCTTATAATCTGCTATTGTACCTAGAACTGGTGCCATAAGAGATACAAATAAAGTAGAAATTGAAATTGTGTACCCCCAAAAAGCAGTAGAATTTGAAGAACTCATCCCGCCATTTTCTGCAACCATCTTAAAGTAAATTGGCAATATAGTTGAAGTAATAGTCATTGAATATGCAGAGTTGCCCCAGTCATACAGTGCCCAGCTTAACTCTTCTTTTTTTAATCCCTTCATAAAACACCCCTTCTAAATATTAAGGATTTCTTCAACTGCCTCTCCATCGATGTCATTAAATTTTAGACCTAAAACCTTTGCTAATGTAGGTCCATGATTTATAAGGTTTCCCTTATCTATAACTACTCCATTTTTAAATCCTCTTCCTGAACCAATAAAAAATGTAGTATAATTTTCTTTCTTTGGTGAGTATCCATGAGTTGCCTTATGTCTATGGGCTTTTACTCCAACCTCTTCATCCTTTATTTCATCAATGATTTCACCATCGATGTCATCAACAAAATAATAGTCTAAATTGGCCTCTATCATAAGACTTGCCTCCATATCTCCACCTGATTTTCCTATTTCTTCACCTTCTAAAATAAAATCTACAGGTAAACTCTTAAGCAATGCTTTAATCTTTTCTATTGTTTTATTATCATTTTTATCTTTTAAGTAAATATAACATGATCCATCTAAACTTTTACAAATACCCTTATAATCCAAAACCTTGCCTTTTTCATTTATTTTAATTAAACCTTCTTTTCTAAATAATGCATTAAGTTTAATAACCTTTGATGCATCTAGATGACTATGGTCCCCTAGGGCTACTATAGTACATTCATCATAAATTCCTCTTTCCTTTAGAGCACCTATAATTTCTCCTAACCTACTGTCATGTCTTAATAGTGCATCATCGATAACCTTATTACTATATCCATAATGATGTCTATTTGTATCAACGTCAGTAAAATGTATTAACATTAAGTTTGGAGCATATTTCTTTATTGTATATTTTGCAGCTTCTATAACAAAGTTATCTAAGTAAGGTTGCTCTATTCCCTTTCTAAGATTACCAAACCTCTTATTTATATCCAATTGGAAACCTAATGATCCTGCACCAGCGGACATAAATAATTGATGTTGGTAAGGTTTCACTGCAAATATTTCCGGCATATTATATGTTATTTTTGCTTTACCTGTTACTGGCCATAAAAGAGAGCAGGTAGTTAATCCTTTATCTCTTGCCAAATCATATAGGGTATCCCCCTTTATTTTATTTCTATACCAATACCAGTTTGGTAAGAAATCTCCAACTTTAAATACAGTATTATCAATGATTCCATGATTACTAGGATATTTTCCAGTAACTATTGTTGTATGAGCTGGATAAGTAAGAGTTGGATAAATAGAATCAACCCTTTTAATCCATGAACCATTCTCTATTAGCTTTTTAAAGTTAGGTAAATTCTTTAGAACTTCTACATCTTCTGACGATACAGCATCAAAAGATATTACAACCATATATTTTGACTCCATTACTAGCCTCCTTAATGTAATTTTACCTTGTGTATATTAAATACTCTCTATCACTATATTAAACCTTTGTTAAAATACTTTTCCTACATCCTTTGCACTATGTGCATCTGACCCTTTAACCATCTTAATATTATTTTTAATTGCCTTATCTAAAAATACTCCTGAAGGATAGGTTTCCTTACAATATTGTTTTCTAAGACCTGCTGTATTAAAATCTATTTCATATCCATTTTCTTTTATCGTTTTTATAACCTTATCAATCAAAGCTTCGTTTTTATAATCCATAGGATACTTTTCATTAAAAATTCTTACTAAAGTTGGATGTCCTATTCTCTTAGGCTTATACCTTCCAAGGTCTGCATTTATAGACTTAATTAAAGTTTCAAAATACTTATCATAAACCTTTTCTACTCCACCTAAGATTTTTGCTATAATTCCAAACTCATCAACACTCATATCTAAGCAATGATATACATCATCTAACCTTAAAAAATGAACAGACAGAATTCCTTCGTCTAAATATTCTCCATAATTGTCTAACATCTTCTTAATCTTTTCTTCATATCCTTCTACATAATCAACTTCAAGACCCACATTTATTTTAATTTTATCTTTATATTCTTCTTTTATTTTAGTAGCTTCTTTTAAATATAATAATATTTCTTCTTCATTTGGAGAACATTCTTTAAGTAACTTTTCATCCATAAAGATTCCTGGAAGTGGCATATGCTCAGTAAATGTAATTTCATCAAGGCCAACATCTAGAGCTCTTTCAATATACATTTGAAAAGAGTCTTTAGTTCCATGAGGACAATAGTGTGAATGCATATGTCCATCTTTTAAGCATTTCATTAAATCATCTCCTTTATTTCATTGTATCATAGTATTATTTACAGGAAAATAAACTAATTTATTTCCAATATTGGAATTATATATAAATTTGTATATAATAGAATATGTTCGTTTTTAACAAGAGGGGGATTGACATATGGACATGAAAGTTCGAAAAAAACTCATTTTGAATGGTAATATTTATAAGGTTTTAATAACCTTGGCCGTACCAATAATGCTAAACAACTTGATACAAACCTTTTATAACCTTGCAGATGGATTTTGGGTTAGTATGATTGGTTCGGTTCAGTTTGCAGCCACATCTTTTATATGGCCAGTTGAATTCTTATTTATTTCTATTGGATCTGGTATTTCAATTGCTGGTACCTCTCTACTTTCACAACTAATTGGGGCAGGAAATTCTAAAGATTGTAGTAAGTACTCAACTCAACTTTTTGTAATTTCAATTATAGTGTCTATAGCTTTTGCCCTCGTGGGAGTATTAATAACTCCAATTGTTATTACACTTATGGGAGCTACAGGGGATTTAGCATATTATAGTAACATTTATTTAAAAATAGTATTTTTAAATATGCCTTTTACATTTTACTTCTTTATTTTTAATTCTATTATGGTTGCACAAGGTAACACAGCCTTACCTACTGTTTTAAGTGGAATTAGTGCAGTGTTAAATATACTCTTAGATCCTATTTTTATATTTCCATTGAACTTAGGTATTGCTGGTGCAGCTTATGCAACACTTTTATCAAAAATAATATTATCTCTCTTTGCTTATTTAATTCTAAATAAAAGTAAATCACCTTTAAAACCTGACTTCAAGAATTTTAAATTTGATAGAGATATATTAAACAAAGTAATAAAGGTTGCCCTGCCTTCTTCTATAGGCCAGTCTGGCTCAGCACTTGGATTTATAGTTTTAAATGGATTTATAGCTTCTTATGGTACTTCAACAATGGCTGCCTTTGGAATGGTTAATAAAATTACATCTGTAATATCACAACCTGCTATGGGCATTGGTTCCGCATTAGTTGCAATTACAGGACAAAACTTAGGAAATAATAATCCTAAAAGAGTTACTGAAGCATTTAATAAAGGGTCAATTATTACAATTTTACTTACTACCGTTGGTTCATTAATTATATTTTTTAATAATGAATTGGTTATTAACTTCTTTATGCAATCTAAGGATGACTTAACTGTAATAGATCAGGGAATTACATACTTAAACTATATCCTGTATTCAATGCCACTAATGGGTATGTTTAGCGTATTCCAAGGTATTTTTCAAGGCTCTGGTCATACTAAATATTCCATGAATATGGAGATAGGTAGACTTTGGTTTGTAAGACTTCCAATGATTTTATTATTTAAAAACTTTACGCAAGTAGGCTCAGTTGGGATATGGTTTTCCATGAGTTTTAGTAATCTTGTAATATGTATTTATGGATATATTATTTATAAGTCAAATAAATGGCAAAAACAAGATATTCTATCAGATAACTTATTAGTTAAAGATGAAAAATGTATTAATAAATAATGGTGTTTATAACTCCTACATATAAATTCAAGGAAACACCAGCCATAGCAGTGTTTCCTTCCTATAATTTTTATTTAAATTAATCCAAATTTTCTGTTTTATTAGTATTATCTTCTTTGTTATTCTCAGTTGTACTTTCTTCTTTATTACTCTCTAACATTCCTTTATTTTCATTTACATCCTCTATTAACGCCTCAGCTTGGCTTATCTTTCCTATTAAATCATGAATAAAGTTTGATCCTCTACTTAATAGAATAGCCGTTAACACCATGCCTATTAGTGGAACTTTAATAGGTATATTGAAACAATTTAATATATCAAATCCTGTTGAAAAAGTTATTATAATTGAAACTACTAATGCTCCAATTCTATCAATACATAGCTTTCCTTTTTGCCAAGTCATTTTTAAAGTTTCCCATACACTTTCAGCTAATATTGCTAAAACAAATAAAGTTAACAAATCCATAGTAATCGCCCCTTTACGATATTTTATTATCTAAAGGGAAAAAAGGTGCAATATTTAAGTAGCATTTACCAATCTTGATAAATATAATGTAGTGACCCCCCATATTATATGAAGGGAGAACAAGTATGAGCAAAGAAAGAAACATTAGAGAAACATTAGAAATGGATAATAGAAACTACTTGGGTAGAAATGAGGATTGTAGATGTAATGAGAATCAAAATAATAATTCTTCAAGATATCTTACAGTAGCTAATGAAGAGGTTTTACCTCAAACTTTTGAAAGAAATGAATGTAACAGAAATACCTGCTGTTGCAAAAGAGCTTTAAGAAGATCATTAGATATTCTATTAAATCCTTTAATAAGGAGTTTAATAGACTTATCAAGCTTTACATTAGTAGGTAATAACTTTAATACTGAGGATGGTGCAACAACCCTTAAAACTGTATCTAATTGCAGTGATGGACTAGTCACTTATTCTGATAGCAACCCATTATTTAACTCAACTACAATTTGTGATTTAGTTTTAGTTGCATTTTCTCTTCAACCTGACGATGGAAACAATTGCTTTCAAGGATTTAATAGAGATAGATTTATTCGTGCTATAACAAGATGTATTCCTCCTATAAATCCTAGATCATTATGCTGTGTTGAGGACGGTTCTTGCTGTTGTAATTCAAGTAAAGCATTATTCTTAGCTGACTCAATAGGACCTGTTAACCTAAAAATATCTTCATCAGCATTTGAAGAACCACTTATTGGATTTACTGTCATTACTGTAACTAATAATATTGCCTGGTTAATTAATGATGATAATAGAGTTATAATTGTGTGCCTAGATAAAATCGAACAATTTGGCTAAAATCAATATAACAAACCCTCCTGTATTAATGCAGGAGGGATTTTCTTTTACTTTCCAGAATCACTTAACTCTATTAAACCTTCAGGAAATGGATTAAAAAAACTCTGCTTTAATAGATTTTCTTTTTCAAATCTTATAGCATATCCTTTAATTAAATTTAGAGGAACACTTAACGGAACTTTATTGCTTCTATACTTTTCTATAGTATCTATTATAAATTCTTTCTCATTGTGACTTATGTAATTACTAAAGTAACCCATACTTTTAATTAATACATTAATATTACTTGTATATCTAGGAACCTTAGAAAAAATATTATTTAAAATTATAGAGTATTCGTTAAATACATCTCTTTTTTCTCTTCCATCTATATTACCTAATATCTGTCCAAGAGCTTTAAGCTGTCTTTGGTTATAACTCATAAATAGCAATTTATTTTCTTTATGAAACTTTAAAAGTTCACTTATTTCATTGCTTTCTTTACATTTTTTGAACCTATTTAATGTAAATAACTTAGTTAAAAAATGCTCTCTTATTTTTAAGTTTTTAAGTCTTCCATCATCTTCAATAGTAATATTGGGATAAGCCTCTCTAATAATTGAACTAAATCTCCCCTCTCCTCTTTTAGAAATTCCTCCTTTTTCAATTGAGGGATATATCTTAACATCTCTAATTCCACAAGAAGGGGATTTACTTTTTAATATAAATCCATCTACTTCGTCTAAACTTGATAAAAAATCCTTAGCAAATTCATTCATATTTTCTGTTAAATCTCTTTTAGTCTTAGATTGTAATAATCTATTTTCTCCATTTATCTCTACAACTCTAATAGCTTCTCTTGGTGTACCTAGCCCCATACCTATCTCTGGACATACTGTGATGAAATCCACATAATCCTTTAATCTAGTTACAAATTCATTATTTTCAGTTCCACCATTATACCTACAATTGGAAAATCCAAGGCATTTACTTATAACTACTTTAGGTTTACTCAAATATATCATCTTCTTTCTAAATATAAAGATAATTAAATACAATTCCTCCACAAATTAAACCTAATATTATCCCCCCAATAACATCTGATGGATAATGCACTTTCAAATATAGTCTTGAAAATGCAATAGCAAGAGCTATTAATACTATAATTGTGCTAATACTACTATTACTTTTCAAAAAAACCACAGCTACTGCGAAAGAAGATGCTGTATGACCTGATGGAAAAGAAAATGAGGATGGTTCTTTTATTAATAATTCTTTATTTTTCTTGCCTATGAATGGTCTTTTTCTTTTGACAATATGCTTTACTATTCCTTCCCCCATAATTGTTGTAAAAGCTAATGTTACCAATACTATAATGCCAACTCTTCTATAATCTACTTTCCTAATCATTAATATAGCAAGAATAATCCATAACATCCCTAAGTTCCCTAGAGATGTTACAAATGGCATAACCTTATCTAAAAATCTATTTCTGCAATATTTGTTTATTAAATATAAAATATCTTCATCCCATTTTTTAATCATATCTGACATCATCTTTTGTACACTCCTTAAGCTACCTAAAATAAGTATTTGTAAATAGTACTTAATTTATTTATCATTTTATATTTTACTATGGCATAAAAAAATAGTATATCAAAAATCATATTGATATACTATCTTAAACACTACTCTAAATTTAATTTATTTTTCATAATATAGCTAGATATAACAAAATATATTGCAGAAGTAATAATTAAATTAGCTGCTACTTTTAATAGAATCCATTGAAACTCCATAAATTAGAAACCATAATTGTAACTTATCAATGATGTATTAAATACTGATGTAACAAAGCTTGTTATCATACTTATTCCTATAAATGCTCCAAATGAACAAAGTATTTTTCTCTTGTTTGCTAAATGTCCAATTGACATAGATGAATAAAGTAATAAAGTTGAAGAGGCACAAGACAAAATACCTAATACTATAATTTCAAATATTACTAAAGGAATTCTAAATCCAAACTCACTTATTCCAACTCTCCATACTTCTCCCATAAACTCAAAAGCATTACCAATCATACCTGGGTAATAGGCTAAAATTACTATCGATATAACTGCAACAATAACGCTTAAAATATTCCATACTATACCAACAATTAATTTGCTACATATATTTTTAGATACAGGAACTGGAAGAGTATTCATTAAATAACCTTCATCTCCTAAAAGATTTTTATAATATCTTTGTAGCACTATAAAAAATGTCACTATAAATACTGCTGCCATTATGCATCCATATACAAACATAGTTATAAGAGATGCTATATTTCCGATAGTTCCTGATGCTCTACCAAAGCCTATTTCTGTTTCAAGGAAAATCTTATTTATTAGAGCAAATACTAATAATGCTCCATATAAAGGAAGTACTAATCTTCCAGTTGCTTTAAATTCATACTTTAATAACTTTCCTAACATCTAAACACCTCCCTAAATAAGGCATCTACACTCTTACCTTCTTCTTCCCTTATCTCATCAACACTCTTAGATAAATATATCTTTCCATATGAAATAAAAATTACATCATCTAAAATCTGTTCAATATCAGATATTAAGTGAGTTGATATAACTACTGTTGCATTTTCATTATAATTTGAAATAATAGTATTTAATATATAATCTCTAGCAGCTGGGTCAACCCCTGCTATTGGTTCGTCTAAAAAGTAAAGTTCTGCTTCTCTGCTCATAACTAGTATTAGCTGAACCTTTTCCTTAGTCCCTTTTGACATTGTCTTTAACTTATCATTAGCATTAATATTCAACTTAGATAGCATATCATAAGCTTTCTCAACATTAAAATCTTCATAAAAATCTTTAAAAAAGTTAATTATATCAGATACCTTCATCCAATCAGCAAGATAAGTTCTCTCAGGTAAATAAGAAACTATCTTCTTTGTCTCTATCCCAGGTTTATTACCATTTATAAGAAGCTCTCCACTAGTTGGTGTTAACAATCCATTTGCTAACTTAATTAAAGTACTTTTTCCACTTCCATTAGGGCCAAGTAGTCCTACTATTCTACCCCTCTTCATAGATAAGTCAATTCCTTCTAAGGCAAGTTTATTACCATAGGATTTAACAAGATTTCTACACTCTAGAATATTTTCCCCCAATTATTTCATCTCCTCTGCAATTTCTTTTATTGTTTCTATAGCTTCCTCTTTAGTAAAACCTATTTGTTCCATTTTCTTTAAAAAAGCTTGTATTTCTTCTTTAGCAAGATTACACTTCATTTCTTCAATCATCTTTGAATCCTCCGTAATAAATCTTCCACTTGTTCTTACTGAAAACAATAACCCCAACCTTTCTAACTCTGTTAAGGCTTTTTGCATTGTATTGGGATTTACTGATGCTTCACTAGCTAATTCTCTTACAGATGGCATCTTTGCACCTGGTTTGTATTTTCCTGATACAATACTTATTTTGATATATTCCATAAGCTGACTATAAATTGGTCTGTCACTTTTTAATTCCCAAGCCATTTTTTCACTCCCTTTGTACTATTGTATTAATAGCTTAATACAATAGTACATCTTTTTTTATCTTTTGTCAAACATTAAAAATCAAATATTTTCCCAGAAATCAAAAAAGAGAAATTATTTCTAATTCCTCTTAAAAATATTCTATTAAGTTTTTAATTATTCTACTCTTTATTTAAATATAATTTCTAATTTCAACTACCTTACCATCTTTAACATATACCCTAGGTACTCTTCCTTTAATCATACATATTATTTCATAATTTATTGTTCCAACAGCATTTGCCATATCATCAGCATTATATTTAATATCATCAAATTCTCCTAAGAGTATAACCTCGTCATCAACCTTAACATTATTAATATGAGTTACATCAATCATAAGTTGATCCATACAAACTCTTCCTATTACAGGTGCAAGTTTACCATTTACTATAACCTTTCCCTTATTGCTTAAAGCTCTTAAATAGCCATCTGCATATCCTATAGGAATAGTAGCAACCCTGGTAGATTCACTAACCTCATAGGTTCTGCCATAGCTTACAAAAGCTCCTTTTTCTAAAGTCTTAATGTGAGCAATTTTAGCCTTAATTGTCATGGCAGGCTTAATTTTTAATCTACCTTTATTAACTTCATTTGAAGGATAATAACCATACATTACAATGCCAGCTCTTACTCCATCTAAGTACATATTAGGTAAATCCATTATAGTAGCACTGTTGGCCGCATGTTTAAATGGAATATTAACTCCTCTATTATTTAGCTCTTCATAAAAGTTTTCTAATACTTTATACTGTTTTTTTGTATATTCTTTATCTTCTTCATCTGCTGTTGAAAAATGAGTAAATAAACCTACTATATCTACTCCTTTTAATTTATCTATTTTAACTATATCCTCTATACTTTCTTCATTAGGAAGGAACCCTATTCTTCCCATTCCTGTATCAATGGCAATATGAACCTTAACTTTTCCCTTTATATCTTCTGCTATAGAGGAAAACCTTTCAGCATCTTCTAAGGTATAAACAGTTTGTTCTATATCATATTTAATTAAATCTTCACCAAATTCTGTTGGAGTATAACCTAAAATAATTATTGGTGCAGTTATATTTTCTCTTCTTAACTCCATTGCCTCTGTAAGTGTTGCCACTGCTAATCTAGAAACACCATTTTTCAATAAAACTGGAGCAATATCAATTGCACCATGTCCATAAGCATCTGCTTTAATAACTCCTATGACTTCTTTATCCTTAGCTAACTCTTTTATATTTCTTATATTAAACTCAATCTTATCTAAATCTATTTCTGCCCATACTGGTCTGTATATCTTTTCCATGTAAAGATCCCCTCTTTTTCCCTTGTGCTTATACTATTATTCTAATTATTTTAAAGTTAAAATCAAAGTACCACTAATATAGATTTTTTATTACTAAGTGGCTTAACTAGCTATAAGGTAATACTATTATCCTTTTATCAAATATTTATATTTAAACTCTTGTAAATCTTCTAATCCTTGATATATTTCTCTTCTAGGAAAATTTTTCTCTTCAAGTAACTTATCATCTTGATTTAATAAATAATTATAGAACCATTGTCCTAACTCATAAAACTCTTGAGTCTTATTTTTATAAAGCTCCTTATAGAATAAATCTTCTCCCTTATTAAATTCTCCTTCTTTAAGTAGTTTCTTTAAAACTATATAAAGTATGTCTTTATCTGATAGATTATCAAACTGTATTGGATCTACATCTTCTTTAACATCAAATAATGTTTTAGCTAATGCTTTACTAAAGCCTTCAAATTTATCTAAAAGGAAATCGTGCTTCATTTTACTCCTCCAAAATTTTTTTATAGTATAAATTATACTATAATTTCTTCATATATTAATTTTATTTCCATAAAATAATTGATATTTCTCCATTATGTATATAGAATAATCTTGTGTATAACATAAGATTAAAGGAGATGAACATATGCTAAGTGAAAAGTTATTAAATGAACTTAATGAACAAGTAAATTTTGAATTCTATTCCTCTTATACTTATCTTGCAATGGCAGGATACTGTGAATCTATTGATCTAAGTGGATTTGCTAACTTCTTTAGAGTTCAAGCTCAAGAAGAATTAGCTCATGCAATGAAGCTTTATGATTATATTTTCCAAAAGAATGGTGTTGTAGAATTAAAACAAATTCCTATGCCAACAGCTAAATATGATGGTGTTATTGATGTATTCCAAAAGGGCTACGAGCATGAACAACTCGTAACTAAGAAAATATATAACCTAGCTGATATTGCTCATGATGAAAAAGAACATGCTACTATGAGCTTACTAAAATGGTTTATAGATGAGCAAGTTGAAGAAGAAAATAGCTTTAATGCTTTACTTAAGAAAGTAAGAAGATCTGAAGGAAATCCTGCTGCATTATACTTAATGGATGATGAACTAGCTAGCAGGGTTTATACTCCACCAACTAATGCATAAAATTTTATTTTTTTATGTTTAGAAATTTAATAATGAGTCAATAATTTTAATGAAACATTTTAATACATATTAAAATTACCTCATTACCCTATTTTTTAAGGCATAGATTTTATCTATGCCTATTTTGTTTATATAAAAGGCAGCATTATAAACCACCTTTATATTATTGGTTATAATAATTTTTTATAGCATCTCTTAAGAATTCTGCTGCACCTTCCCCAACATTATCATCATAATACTTTTTAAATCTATCATCATAGACATACATTTCACCTAGCCCAATATGAGCTTCCTTGGAATAATTTCCATAATGATCAAGCCATGCTTTATGAAGCTTAACTGCTTCTCTTGCTTCTTCACTATTAGAATTTCCTAATATCATTGCTTTTTTTATGCTTTCATTAACCTTCTTGGAAAGACTCTCTAAGTCATTCCATTCACTTTCACTTAACTTTGATATTCTTCTATTGCTTTCATCTACAGCTTCATTACCATACTTTTCTCTAACTTCTTTACCATATTGTTTTTCATTTTTTTCTATAAGATTTCTTTTAAATCCTTCAAACTTTTCTTTATTAGACATTACTAAATCCCCTTCCATTGACTTTATCGTTTTTTCTACATTTCTTAATAAGGTTTCTATTCTAAGCTGCTCCTCTTTAAGTTTATTTCTATGAGCTATAAGAGCATTCTTTTGATTAAAATCCTTATTTAAAATGATTTCCTTAATCTTTTCTAGAGGCAACCCCATTTCTTTATAGAACATAATTTGCTGAAGAGTATCTACCTCCTCTTCACCATAAATTCTATAACCTGAAGAATTAACCCTGCAGGGTTTTAATAAATTAATTTCATCATAGTACCTTAAAGTTCTGCTACTAATGTCGGCTAACTTCGCTAAACTTTTTACGGTATACTCCATAAAATCACCTCCTAAAAATAGAATAAGCTATGACGTAACGTTAAAGTCAATAGTCAAAAAATTATTTTTAAAATTTATTTAGTAAAGTTAATATATCTATAATTTTCTCCTGTTAGAAATCTAATAATATCCTCTTGAATAAGATTATTGTATTTACCTTTTCTCATATTATCTATAATATCTTGAACTTTTTCCTTCTCAGTACTTAACAGAATTTCTTTAACCCCAATAGGAAACTCAATGTATTTTCTAACTGTATTGCCTTTTTCATTAAGTATTAAAAATGTTGGTACCTTTCTTTCCCCTGAAAGTTCTTCTAATAGTTCCTCATTTCCTTCCCTTCTTAAGAATTTAACTTCTATATTTTTGTTTAGTTCACTTAATTTAAGTAAAAAAGGTATTTCTGTTGCAACATCTTTACAGCGTGGCTCTCCAAAAACTAGTATATTAAGTTTATTTTCTATATTTCTTACCTTATGTAAATCTTTATTAATTAATTGGCCTTGTTCATTAAACCTATCAATTATTCCCACTTGCTCCTCATCTGCTAAGCTCAAATATTCATTATATGTAATTCCTAAATCAAAGTTTTTCATATTCTCATCTCCTGTTCAATAATGCTGTATATTCTTTTTAATAACTTCTCTCTATGAATGTAATAAAGAATAAAAAACAGTACAATGTACTGCTTTTTATATTTTATTTTTCATCATATTTTTAGAACCTATATAGGTAGCCAAATAATATCCACCATATATTATTATAAATACTATAGCAGTTATTATAACATAAATCCTATTCTTAGTTGATCCAAATAACTTTATTACTTCTTCAGAGAATGTAATTCCAACTATGGAATGAATTATTGCTAAAAATAATGGTAACATAAAGTATATTCCTGTCTGCTTTAAAATTGTTTTATTTATCTCTTCTTCATCAACTCCAATCTTTTTAAGTAATCTATATCTCTCTATGTTATCAGAGGAATCTGATAGTTGTTGAAGTGCAAGTACTGCAGCGGAAGTTATTATAAATATTATTCCTAAATAAATACCAAGGTAAGCTACCATTGTTCCAAGCATTTGAGAATTAGCTTCTATCATCTCTCTTGGAACGAAAAAGAACTTATCTTTTTCTATAAGTGGATTACTATTAACCTCATCCATTAATATTTTTAAATCCTCAGGATTTTCAAAATCTAAATTTATATAGGAATTATACATCTTAAGTCCATTTAAATATTTATCATTTACTATTATTGTCCCTATATTTCCTTGCATCATAGTATTATTAAAATTAACATAAACAACCTTACTCTTATCAAACTCTAATTGATTATTGTTTAAATTAATTTTTCTTCCATCTTCTAAATATATACTTATATATTTATAGCAAATCTCATCATTAAGAAACAAGCCAAAACTTTTATCATTTAATATAATAGGTTCTTTACCAATTAATTTCATTTCTTCATTAAAATCACTAAGTCCTACAACTTTAACATCAACATTTGCTGTAACTGGATATAAATTTTTTAATTCATTAACTAGTTCTTCATTAAATAGTTCCTTATAACCAATGCCACTATTGTATTGTTTATATGCTGAAAATTCACTTGTAAATTTATTTAAATTAATATTGGCATCCATAAATACTTTTTCAAGATCAGTTTTATTTATCTCATCCTGAACTGTAGCATCATGTGGTGTTAATTCTTTTCCTTGAGAACTAACAGCAAAATTTATTCCAAGTCCTCCAGACAAAGTACAAATAGCTAAAAATAACATAAGACAAATAAAAAACATAGAAATAAAGTTTGTATTAATCTTGCTATTAATTTGTCTTAACAAAAACATATTAAGCTTTTTAAAGTAATATCTTTTACTACTTTGTACTAACTTAAGTAAAAAGCCTGTAAGTGACATAAAGAATAAAAATGTACCTACTATACCTAATATTACACATATAAACATAGTTACTGTAATAGCTGCAGCACCACCTTTAATTAAAATAACATAGGCTGAAAGGTTTGTTATAACACTTAATATGAATAATACTACTGAAATCTTTAATCCTATTACTTTTGTTTCTTCATTTTTTCTAGAAGCATAAATTAAATCTATTAACTTAACATTATTTATTGATCTTGAATTAAATAAAAGAATTATTATATAGATTAATCCAAAGCAAATTATTGTTTTTATGAAAGCTGACTCTGAAAAAATAAACTTAAATGATAATAGTTTTACTGAAAACATCTTTGCAGTAACTATCGATAAACATTGTGATAATAAAACGCCAAGAAATAATCCTATTCCAAGTGATATAAAACCTATTAGTAGGGTTTCTGCAAACAAAATTCTTGATATTGACTTTCTCTCCATTCCTAGAGTCATATATACTCCAAGTTCTTTCTTTCGTCTCTTTATTAAAAAATTATTTGCATAAATAATTAAAAATCCTAAAATAAATGAAATGAAGACTGATACTACAGTTATTGCCATACTAATTGCTGTGAATGTTGAACCTTGATATTCACTTAAGTCTAAAAGTAACTTTTGAGACTCTATAGAATTAAAAGTGTAAAATATACAAACTGCAAAAATTAATGTTAAAAAGTATATAGTATAATCCTTAAGACTTCTTCTAATATTTCTTAAAGATAGCTTAAAATACATCTCTTTGGTCACCCCCAAGAAGAGAAACAACCTCAATTATTTGACTAAAAAACTCTTTTCTAGAATCATTTCCTCTAATTAATTCATTAAATATCTTACCATCTTTAATGAAAAGAATTCTCTTAGCATAACTTGCAGTAAAAGCATCATGAGTTACCATCATAATTGTTGCATTCATAGCTTTATTTAATGTTTCTAAACTTTCTAAAAGCATCTTTGCTGACTTTGAATCAAGTGCTCCTGTAGGTTCATCTGCTAATATTAGCTTTGGATGTGTTACTATTGCTCTTGCCGCTGCTACCCTTTGTTTTTGTCCACCTGACATTTGATATGGAAATTTATTAAGCACGGTTGTTATATTAAGTCTGCTTGCAATTTCCCTTATTAAATCATCTATCTCTTTTCCTTTAACATCATTAATTGTAAGTGCTAAAGCAATATTTTCATATGCAGTTAATGTATCTAATAAATTGAAGTCTTGAAATATAAACCCTAGTTCCTCACGCCTAAATTTAGCAAGCTTTTTTTCTTTAATCTTCGTTATGTCTTCTCCTCCTATATAAATATGTCCACTAGTAACATTATCTATAGTTGAAATACAATTAAGAAGTGTAGTTTTTCCACTTCCTGAAGCCCCCATTATTGCAACATATTCACCTCTCTCTACAGTAAAGCTTATTCCGTTTAAAGCTTTAGTCACATTTCCTTTAGTTCCATAAAATTTATGAATATTCTCAACCTGTAAAATTTTATTCATATTTTATCCCTCCCTTTCCTTATACCTAAATGTTACATTTATTAAAAAAGTTTCTCCATTGATATAACTAACATTAATCTTACATTTTTGTTAGTTTTCTAAAAGTAACATTTTATTTTTAGGAAAAAGAATAGAAACTTTAGTACCCTCCCCTTCCTTTGAGGACAGTTTTATTGAAAGACCTAATTTATCACATAGGTTTTTACAAAGATAAAGTCCAATACCCGTAGATTCTTTAAATTTTCTACCATTTTCACCGGTATAACCTTTTTCAAATGCTTTAATTAGAGTTTTTTCATTCATACCAATACCATTGTCACTAATATTTAAAATCACTTCCCCATTTATTTCTTCAGCTGAAAATTCCAATATATTCTCTTTCTTATGATAATACTTAATAGAATTGCTAATTATCTGATTTAAGATGAACTGAAGCCACTTGGTATCTGAAAATACTTCTTTTCTTAGTTTAGACTTTACTATTTTAACTTTTCTTTGAATTAAATATCTGGAATTCTTTCTTATAGCAGCATTAACTTCCTCTTCAAGATTTAATATTTTAATTATATAATCCTTCTCTACACTATTAAGCCTAGTGTAAAATAAAGTTTGCTCTATATAATCATCAACCTTATTTATCTCACCTAGTATAATCTCAGTAACAGGGGATGGATTATTTTCTATTATTAGCTTAGTTGATGCTATTGGAGTCTTTACCTCATGCACCCAAAGTTCAATATACTCCCTATATTCTTTATTTTTTAATTCAATTTCAGAAATTCTATCATTCATTGACTTATTACATTCTTTTAAAATTTTATAAAATTCATTACTCTCCTTTGAGTTAGGTGCATCTATCATTTCACTTAATAAATATTTTTCTTCAAGTAAATCTATTTGATCTCTTAAGTTATCTATATACCTATAAGTATTTTTATACTCAATAAAAAGGTAAAGGAAATTGCATAATATATATAGTGTAGCTATTAAAAATATTGCATAATAACTTACATCTAAAGCCAAAAATAGTCCAATATGTAATAACACAATTAAAAGTGTAAATATAATAAATAAAAATCTATCTTTTAAATATATTAAGAATCTCATTGTAGAATATAACCTTGTCCTCTCTTAGTTTGTAGCATGTCAATAGCTCCTATTGACTCCATCTTTTTTCTAAGCCTATTTATATTAACTGTTAACGTATTATCATCTACAAATTCATCAGACTGCCATAATTCATCCATAAGTTTATTTCTTGAGACTATCTTTTCTTTATTTTTAATAAGAGAATAAAGTATTTTAGATTCATTTTTTGTTAAATCAATCTTTTCACCATTAAACTCTATAAGGCTTTGAGATATGTTAAATTTTAGCCCTTTAAACTCTAAAAAATCCATATCTATATTCTGATACATCCTTCTTAAAACAGATGAAATCCTAGCTAATAAAATCTGAGTATTATAGGGTTTTGTGATAAAATCATCTGCTCCTAGATTCATACTCATAAGTTCATCTATTTCACTTTGTCTACTAGTAACTACTATAATAGGCACATTAGAACACTTTCTTATTTCTCTGCATATATAATACCCATCATAGTAAGGTAAATTAATATCAAGTAAAATAAGATTTGATTTACTTTCTAATGCATGCTCTACTATATTTTCAAAATCTGTGGATGAAGTACAACTATAGCCATATCTGCTTAAAAATATAGTTAGTTCTTCTCTTATTGTCTTATCATCTTCAATAATAAAAATATTTCCCATACTACCTACTCCTAGTCTATATAAACATAATCTTTTCTACAAACATAAATTCTATATCTTATATACTAATGTGTCTACTTTTTATACTCCAAATAAAAATAGAAGGAGTTAATTATCTCCTTCTTTTATCCTAGTTTTTATTTTCTTTTATAATATCCTCAAGAATGCATAATCTTGTTTTTATTTCTTCAAAATATGCCCTTTGCTTAAACTCAATTTTCTTTAGTTTATTTGGTATATAACTAATAACATAATATAAAACTGCAATATTTAGTGCAACCCCCAATATAATCACCAACAAAAAAATACCAGAATCCATATTATCCCCTCCAAAATATTTATTTACCCAAATAAATTATACCATTTACACAAAACAATATACAATTAATGTAATTAGTCTTTTATTTCTTTTCTTCTTTTTCAATATACTTAAATTTTACCTCACCCTTTGAATTTGTATTAACATCATAGCCACCCTTTACTATGTTATTGTAAAGTTCTTTCCTACTTTTAGAAAATTCATCTCTTTTAACTAAAATTGAATATTCAACATCATTTATATAGGTACTTATTGATATTTCACTAAGACCTCTATATCCATTGCTCTCTGCATACTTAATAATTTCAGAAGCCAGATCTACAAACCTATCTCTATAATCTCCATCCATTTCATCATATAAATTTAATTGTATCAAGAACTTATCATCTAACTCCTTAGAATATTGGATATCTCTATCCTTGTATTTTCCTTGAATTATATTGAAATATACAAATAAATAATCATTCTTATTTCCATCTTTATTAAAAGAAACTTTATCCTTAAGACCTTCTTTAAAATCCTCTTCAACCTTTTTATTAAACCTATTAATAAGTTCAACATCCTCTATAAATCCATTTTCTTTGTATAAGTCTATAATATCTCCATTTTTACTTAAGGTTATATTGTAATCTAATCCTTCCTCTTGTGATATAACCCTTCCGTAATACTCACTAAATTTAAAGTTATATCTTACATCTTTTATTATAAAATCCCTTTCACTATAATTCTCTTCTATATATTTATTTAGCTTATTTTTAGCAATTCTCTTACTTACAGGATTACTATTAAAAGCATTATATATAGAAAGTAGTAAAGCTAATATTCCAACTAAAATAACAAAATAAATTATCTTTTTAAGATTAAATTTCACTTTCATTTTACCTCCTATTTATCTAAAAAAATTTTTTCTATTAATATTCCTATAACAACACCTATAAAGGTGAATCCCATAAAAAATAGTGCAAATATAGCATTGCCATAGGTATAACTTATATAATCCCAAAGAGTAACCCCTATATTCTCATCTTGAATGCTTAAATCAATCACCATCTCAATTGATAGGTTTAGAAATTGAATAATATATATTGAAATTGGTGCTATAAGTTTATTCTTAAACTTTAAATATATAACTGCTCCAAATAGAGGTAACAAGAAAAATCCATTAAATATTAAACTTCCAGAGGTTAATAAGGTTGCTAATACTCCTCCAACTATAGAATAAATTAATAGCTTACTAGTATTGCTCCTCTTAATATCCTGTACTATTTTCTGTTCTACCTTATCGTCAACCTCATAATTATCAACTACATTTTTATCTAAAAAACACTCATCTGATAAACTATTTAAATAATCATTACATTCACTGCATTTTTTTATGTGATGTTCTATTATTTCATTACTCTCTTCAGAAGATAATCCATCTATATATAAAGTCATTAAATCCCTAATAACTTTGCAGTCAACCATACTCATACTATATCTCCCCTTTATTCTCAATTAAAGCTTTAAGTTTTACTTTTCCTCTATGAAAAACAACCCTAACCCAAGATTCTTTTCTTTTCATTATTTCACTTATCTCCTTATAAGATAACTTGTTTACTGACCTCATTAAAATTACTTCTCTATATGGTTCTTCTATCCTGTCTATAAGCTTAAATAAATCTCTAAGATCTTCCTCCTGTATAATTCTTTCATCACTTTTATCCTGCTGTACTAATTTATTATTAAAATCATAATCATGTATATGATTTCTCTTATTTTTATCCCTAAGCCATGAAAGGTAAACATTTTTGCTAATAGAGTATATCCAAGTAGATACCATAGATTCTCCTCTAAACTTTTCTATATTTTTAATAGCAAGATAGAAGGTTTCCTGTAACAACTCCTCTGCTACAAGTGAATCCTTACATAAATAGAGAAGATAACTATAAATTTTTTTATTGTAAAGTTTATAAAGCTTATTAAAATCCTCCATCTTATCCCCCTCTCATATTATTAGTGTATATTAATCCAATTTTGTTTCAAATAAATAATAGAAAATTTCATTTTTTTTATTTATAATTAGTTTATATATAACAAAAGATAGGAGAAAACTATGGATAGAAAAATAATATTTTTTGATATTGATGGAACAATTTTAGATGAGGAAACAAATAAAATACCAGGGAGTGCACTAGAAGCAATAGGAAAACTTAAAGAAAATGGTCATTTAGCTATTATTAATACTGGGAGAACCAAAGTTATACTACCTGAATTAATTAAGAACTCAGGCTTTAATGGGTATATTTGTGGTTGCGGAACTTATATAGAATGCGATGGACAAGTTTTATTAGACAACGAACTTGGACATGCCCTTTCAAAAGAAATTGCATTAGACTTTAAAGAGTTTAAATTAGATGCAATAGGTGAAGGAAGGGACTTTATATACTTTCCAGAAAAATCTACTATAAAACATAAAGAAGTTTTAAAACTTACTGTTGATTTAGCTGAAGAAGGTTTTTCTTTCAAATCACTTTCTCAATTAGATGAACTTTATTTTGATAAATTTGTGATTTTCTTAAACCAAGACAGTAATTTTGAAGGCTTCTATAATAAACATAAAGATAAGCTTGACTTTATAAAAAGAAGTGATGATTTCTACGAAGTTGTACCTAAAGGTTTTTCTAAAGCAACAGGAATTGAGTTTTTAATTAATCATTTAAATATTCCTCATAAAAACACTTTTGCTATTGGCGATAGTACCAATGATTTATCAATGCTAGAATACGCACATACTAGTATTGCAATGGGGAATAGTAATGAAGCACTACTTCCATTAGTATCTTATGTTACAACTCATATTAATAATGATGGAATCTTTAATGCACTTAAGCATTACAAATTAATTTAAAATAAAAAAGTGACCTTGAACGCTTTAGCCAAGAGGTCACTTTTTTCAGCCATACCACATTTTTGTGTTCTGTGATGACACTATAATTTTTATTTTTTTGTATTACTTCCTACTTCCATCCCTATTAAATATTTTTCTTAAATACATTTCATCAAATATTAACATTAATATAGATCCTATTAATAATATAATAACTAAAAATTCATCAAATAAATTTTCTAAAAATAATTCCAATACCAAAGTGATAATTAGAAATATAATACCAAAAACTATCATACTAAATCCACCAATTTTCTGTGATACCTTCCATGTATCTTGGTTCTTCATTGATAACCTTGTACGATACCCATATACCCAATTAGAATTTTTTGAAGGAAAAAGATACATGATAACTCCACCTATAATTAATATAGCTGATACAATAAATCCCACCATAATATCATCTCCACTTTATATTATACTAATATTTTATTCAATAAAACATTTGTTAATCCTTATATAATTGAAAGAAGAGAAATATAATTTTTATTTCTCTTCTAAACTGCTAGTTATTTAATTTATATACCTAAAAGTTGATCTACAACTCCTATAAGTTCTTCTATCTCTGGCTTACTTAATTGAGCATCAGCTCCAACAGATTCTCCTTTGTGCCTTAAATCATCAGTAATTAATGATGAGAATATAATTACTGGTAATCTCTTTAACACTTCATCTTCTTTAACCTTTCTAGTTAAAGTTAATCCATCCATTTGTGGCATCTCAATATCTGTAATAAGAAGTTGAACTTCTTTAACAAAGGATTTTCCTAAGTCTTTCTTTAATCCTTCAAGATAGTCTAAAGCTTGTTCTCCATCATCAAATATCTTCATATTTGTAAATCCTGCTTTAGTTAAAGTTTCCTTTAACAGCTTCCTAATTAATGGGGAATCGTCAGCTAAAACTAACTTAAGGTCAGATCTATCCTTATATTCTACAGAAACAAGTCTATCTTCACTAATACCAGACTTAGGACTAATATCTGTTACTATCTTTTCAAAATCTAACATAACTATAATTTTTCCATTTAAAACAATATTCCCAACTGCTAATGACTCATCAAACATATTATTTGGCTTTCTTATCTCGCTCCACTTAATACGATGAACTCCTATAATATCATCAATATTAAATGCTACCTTAACCTTATTAAATTCACATACTATTAATCTTTGTCCTAATTCGCTAGACTTTTCTCTATTTAAAATATATTTCAAATCAATTACTGGAAGTATTTCATCTCTACATAAAATTAATCCAGCTATTTCTTTTTTGCTTTCAGGCATTTTAGTTACACCACTTGCTGGCATATCAATAATTTCCTTAACCTTTATTACATTTATTGCATAATTAACGTCGTTAGCTCTAAATTCGATTACTTCTACTTCTCCAGTACCTGATTCTAATAAAATATCACTAGTCATATTACCTCTCCTCACTTGTAAGTATAATATATTCTCGTTAAGAAACAGCATAAACTTTACAGTAATATTTCTTCATCTTCACAGAAATATGGTTCTCCAGTTCCATCTATTTTCCAAGGAGAATTACTACTCTCTCTTATTAAAATAAATCCTTTTTCGTCAATACCACTATCAATTGGCATAATAGAGTCATCTACATACTTTTTATCATATTTCACCCTAAAAATTATCACATTGTTTATATCAATATTCCTCATATTTCCTCTACCATCATTTAAATAATTATGGTAGTTTCTCTTATCTTTTAATAAAGCAACCTCTTTAATTTCTGCACTATTAATATTGGTTAACATAAAATTTGTATCTTTATAAACTTCTGTGTAACATTTTTTAAACTCTTCTTCATTTCTATCATTCTCATATTTAAATGAATTTTTAATAACATCTAACCCCTCATTGATTTCATTATCACTAAAACCAACTTCTTCCTTTGTTATATTACATGCTATAATTCCCATATTCATAATCACAATAAATATCATTAAGATAACTCTTCTTAGATTTCCTCTCATACTAACACCTCTTATATTTATTATAGCCAAGTTATTACATACTTTTATACTTAAAAAAGAAATAAAAGCCAATAATCAATAGATCATTGGCTTTTTTAACTACGCTAAGGTCAACTCTAGCTAATATTTATAATTTTAATTATCTTACCTATAAATACTTCTTCTGTTATTACTTCAGCACTATTTATATTTTTTATTATAAGTTAGTGTATCCCATAAGATTAAAGTCCACTTCTCTTGCAACTTCTCTACCTTCTCTAATAGCCCATACAACTAAAGACTGTCCTCTATGCATATCACCAGCTGCAAATACATTTTTTAATGTTGTCTTATAAGAATCCTTAGCCGTTAAAACATTAGTACGTTCATTTAATTCAACACCAAATGCTTTAGTTACCTTTTCTTCACAACCTAAGAATCCTGCTGCAATTAAAACCATATCAGCTTCAACTTCATATTCTGATGAAGGAATCTCCACCATACTTAATCTACCAGACTTTTCATCCTTCTTAGCTTCTAGTTTAACAACCTTTAATCTACAAAGCTCACCTTTTTCATTTTTTATAAATTCTTTAATTGTTGTTTGATAAACTCTTGGATCTTCTCCAAAGACAGCTATGGCTTCTTCTTGTCCATAATCAGTCTTTAAAATTCTAGGCCACTCTGGCCATGGATTATCCTCTGTTCTCTCATCTGGAAGTTTCGGCATCATCTCCAACTGAAGTATTGATACTGCTCCATGTCTTATAGATGTTCCTACACAATCATTTCCTGTATCTCCACCACCTATAACTACAACCTTTTTTCCCTTTGCTGAAATGTAATTTCCATCCTGTAAGTTTGAGTTTAAAAGGCTCTTAGTTGTAGACTTTAAAAAATCTACTGCAAAATATATACCCTTAGCTTCTCTACCAGGAACTTTAATATCTCTAGGGTTTGATGCACCACAAGCTAAAACCACACTATCATATTCTTTTAAAATCTTAGAAGCCTTAGCTTTAGTATCAATATTAGTATTAGTTATAAATATTACTCCCTCTTCTTCCATAACCTTAACTTTTCTATCAATTACACTCTTATCAAGCTTCATGTTAGGTATTCCATACGTTAAAAGTCCACCAATTCTATCTTCTCTTTCAAAAACAGTTACACTATGCCCTCTTCTATTTAATTGATCTGCTGCTGCAAGACCAGAAGGACCAGAACCTATTATAGCAATCTTCTTACCTGTTCTTATAGTTGGTGGTTTGGAATTTGCTAATCCACTTAAATAAGCATTCTCAATTATACACCTTTCGTTTTCCTTAATAGATATAGACTCTCCATTAAGTCCACATGTACAACCTACTTCACAGGGTGCTGGGCATACTCTTGATGTGAATTCGGGAAAGTTATTAGTTTTTAATAATCTTTCATAGGCCTTATCAAAGTTTCCACTAAAAATCAAGTCATTCCACTCTGGAATAAGATTATGAAGTGGGCAGCCAGTAACTGCCCCCTTCATTAAAATACCAGATTGACAAAAGGGAACTCCACATTCCATACATCTAGCACCTTGAAGTTGTTGTTTTTCATTAGAAAGTGAGATATGAAATTCATTAAAGTTTTTGATTCTCTCTAAAGTTGAAATTTCCTCACTTGTTTCACGATTATATTCTAAAAAACCTGTTGGCTTACCCATAGACAATACCTCCCTATTTACCTTTATTCTCATAGAAAGCTTCTATTTGTGCTTCCTCATAGCTTAAGCCTTTCGCTTGGAATGAGGCTATAGATTTTAGCATTCTATCATAATCTTTAGGTAAAATCTTCTTAAACTTTGGTAAGTATTCTTCAAAGCTTTCTAAAATTTCCTTACCCTTAGGTGAGTTAGTAGCATTAACATGCTCTTCTATCATAGTTTTTAGCTCTTGAGCATCAGACTTAGAAGTAATCTCTTCAGATACAATAAGCTCCTTGTTAAGCTTCATATATAAATCTCTATCTTCATCTAATACATAGGCTATTCCGCCACTCATACCAGCTGCAAAATTCTTACCTGTCTTTCCAAGTATAGCAACACGTCCACCTGTCATATATTCACAGCCATGCTCTCCTACGCCTTCAACTACAGCAATTGCTCCTGAATTTCTTACACAGAACCTTTCCCCTGCAACACCATTAATGAATGCCTTACCACTAGTTGCACCATATAAAGCAACATTTCCTATTATAATATTATCTTCACTCTTAAATTTAGCTTCTCTTGGAGGATAAATAATAAGCTTACCACCTGATAACCCTTTACCAAAGTAATCATTACTATCCCCTTCAATCTCTAATGTTAATCCTTTAGGTATAAATGCACCAAAACTTTGCCCACCGCTTCCATTACATTTAACCTTTAATGAATCTTCTTCTAGTCCATCTTCATTATTTCTTGTAATTTCAGAACCTAAAATTGTACCTAATGTTCTGTCTATATTAGTTATATTTAGAGTTACTGTTTTCTTTCTCCCGCTCTTTATAGCATCCTTAAATTCCTTTAATAAAATACTTTCATCTACTGTTTTCTCTAATCCAAAGTCATAAACACTCTTTTTACAATATTCAATCTTCTCCGATGTATAAGGATTGTTTAATACTCTAGTTAAATCTATATTTTTACCCTTTTCTTCTAATATTACTGATTTTTCCTTTAATAAATCTGTTCTTCCAACTAATTCATCTACTGTTCTAACCCCAAGTTTAGCCATATATTCTCTTAACTCTTTTGCTATAAACTCCATAAAGTTAATAACGTACTCTGGTTTACCTCTAAATCTCTTTCTTAGTTCAGGATTTTGAGTTGCAATACCTACAGGACAAGTATCTAAATTACATACTCTCATCATTACACATCCCATAGTTACAAGTGGTGCTGTTGCAAACCCAAATTCTTCTGCCCCAAGAAGTGCTGCAACAAGAACATCTTTACCACTCATTAACTTACCATCTGTTTCAAGTATTACTTTGTCTCTTAATCCATTCATTATAAGAGTTTGATGAGTTTCAGCTAGTCCAAGTTCCCATGGAAGTCCAGCATTATAAATTGAGCTTCTAGGTGCTGCTCCTGTCCCTCCATCATAACCTGATACAAGTATTACCTGTGCCCCTGCTTTTGCTACACCGGCAGCTATAGTACCCACCCCAGCTTCTGATACTAATTTAACTGATATTCTAGCATCTCTATTAGAATTCTTACAGTCATATATTAATTGCGCTAAGTCTTCAATTGAATAAATATCATGATGTGGTGGTGGTGAAATCAGTCCAACTCCTGTTGTAGAGTGTCTTGTTTTAGCAATCCATGGATATACCTTTCCACCAGGAAGATGACCACCTTCACCTGGTTTTGCCCCTTGTGCCATCTTAATTTGAATTTCTTTAGCGCTCACTAAATATCTAGATGTAACACCAAATCTTCCAGATGCAACTTGCTTTATAGCAGAACATCTATTTAATCCATCTTCACAAATATTAAGTCTATATAAATCTTCTCCACCTTCACCTGAATTAGACTTACCTCCAAGCTTGTTCATAGCAATAGCTAAAGTTTCATGTGCCTCTCTTGAAATTGATCCATAAGACATAGCTCCTGTCTTAAATCTCTTAACAATTGAGCTTACACTTTCTACTTCTTCTATAGGAATCCCATTAGATGGATATTTAAAGTCAAATAGCCCTCTTAAATTTACTTCACTCATTTCATTATCTATTAAATGAGTATATTCTTTAAATAAACTATAGTCACCTTTTCTAGTAGCTTCTTGTAAAAGATGTATTGTTTTAGGATTATATAAATGTTCTTCTTTATCACTTCTAAATTTATGACTTCCAAAACTATCTAATGTTAAATCTACTTTAAGCCCTAATGGATCAAAAGCTTTAGAATGTAATGCATCAATATCTTCTTCTATATCTTTTAAAGATATTCCACCAATTCTACTTACAGTACCTGTAAAGTACTTTTCTATAACATCTTCATTTATACCAATAGCTTCAAAAATCTGTGACCCTTGATATGACTGAATAGTTGAAATACCCATTTTAGATGCTATTTTTACTATTCCCTTTAAAATTCCCTCATTATAATCATTAACTGCTGCATAAAAGTCTTTATCTAGAAGCTTGTCTTCTATAAGTTCCTTAATACTATCTTGAGCTAAATAAGGATTAATAGCACTTGCACCATAACCTAATAATGTTGCAAAATGATGAACCTCTCTTGGCTCTGCGCTTTCAAGAATCATAGCTAAAGATGTTCTCTTTTTTGTTTTTACTAAGTGTTGCTGAAGTGAAGAAACTGCTAATAATGAAGGTATTGCAACATGATTTTCATCCACCCCTCTATCTGAAAGTATTAGTATATTAGCTCCTTCACTATAAGCCCTATCTGCCATTATAAATAAATGTTCTATAGCTTTTTTAAGGGATGTATTTTTATAATAAATTAATGGTACTACCTTCACCTTAAATCCAGGAGCATTTATATTTTTAATCTTTAATAAATCTGTAGAAGTTAATATTGGATTGTGGATTTTTAATACTCTACAGTTTTCTCCTTTTTCTTCTAGGAGATTTCCATCTTCCCCTAAATAAACTGATGTTGAAGTTACAATTTCTTCTCTAATTGCATCTATAGGTGGATTGGTAACTTGAGCAAAGAGTTGCTTAAAATAGTTAAATAGTGGTTGATGTTTTTTAGAAAGAACAGCTAATGGACTATCTATTCCCATAGCAGCTGTAGGTTCACTACCATTTTTAGCCATAGGTAATATAGATGTCTTTATATCTTCATAACTATAACCAAAAGCTTTTTGAAGCCTTGCTATTTCATCCTTTGAATATTCCAAAACACCTTTATTAGGTATTTGTAACTTTTTAAGACTTACAAGATTTTTATCTATCCATTCACCATAAGGCTTTCTTGATGCGTAATATTCCTTTAATGTATCATCATCTATAAGTTTACCTTCTTTTGTATTCACCAAAAGCATTTTTCCTGGTCTTAATCTATCCTTTAAAACTATCTTGGATTGATCTAAGTCTAATACTCCAACCTCTGATGAAAGAATTAAGTAATCATCTTCTGTTATATAGTAACGAGAAGGTCTAAGTCCATTTCTATCAAGAACTGCTCCCATTATATCCCCATCACTAAATAATATTGATGCAGGACCATCCCAAGGCTCCATCATTGTTGCATAATACTGATAAAAATCTCTCTTGGATTTGCTTATTGTATTATTTTTTTCCCAGGGTTCTGGAATTGCTATCATAACTGCTAAAGGTAATGGCATGCCACTCATTACTAAAAATTCTAATGTATTATCTAGCATTGCAGAATCAGAACCACCTCTATTTACTACAGGCAGTATCTTGTCCATCACATCCTTTAAGTATGTAGATTCCATGTTTTCCTCTCTAGCAAGCATTTTATCCACATTACCTCTAATCGTATTTATCTCCCCATTATGAACCATAAATCTATTTGGATGAGCTCTATCCCAACTTGGATTTGTATTTGTACTAAACCTAGAATGGACTAAAGCTATTGCAGACTTATATAAAGGATTTTGTAAATCTAAAAAGAATGAGCGTAATTGCCCAACTAAAAACATTCCTTTATAAACAATAGTTCTACTTGATAAAGAAACAACATAAGTGTCATCATTACTTTGCTCAAATACCCTTCTTACAATATAAAGTTTTCTATCAAAATCTAATCCTTCATTAATATCTTTAGGTTTCTGTATAAATCCTTGTATAATGCAAGGCATACACTCTCTTGCCTTATTTCCTAAAACATCTGGTACTGTAGGAACTTCTCTCCAACCTAAAAATTCTAACCCCTCCTTTTCTACAATAACCTCAAACATCTTCTTTGCACGATTTTTCTTAAGCTCATCTTGAGGGAAGAAGAACATACCTATTCCATAACTTCTCTCAGAACGCAAAAAGATGCCGAAAGGTTTAACTGCTTCTTTAAAGAAATCATGTGATATTTGAAGTAATATTCCTACTCCATCACCAGTCTTACCTTCGGCATCTTTGCCAGCTCTATGCTCTAAATTCTCAACTATCTTCAAGGCTTTTTCAACAGTATCATGTGTTTTTAAGCCCTTGATATTTACTATAGCACCAATCCCACAATTATCGTGCTCAAACTCAGGACGGTACATTCCATTATAAGCTCCATTGCTTATTCTATCTTGCCTACCCATATACTCTATCCTTTCTTTATTCTTTTTCCTATAATATACTCTGTTATAAGAAAAAAGTAAATATATTCTTAGGCATTTCTATGTATTTTTATCAATCTTTAAGTTTAAACGTTATTTTTTTGATACTTTATTATAGAACATAATTTAATACTTATTATTCCTAATAAAACACCTATTAATAATCCTATAACTACATCTGATGGATAATGCACATATAAATATAATCTAGAAAATCCAATTATAGTAGCTAAAATTAATGAAATTGCTCCAATTTTTTTATCCATATAAATTAAAACTGTAGCAGCTGCAAATGAAGACATTGTATGTCCTGATGGAAAAGAAAAATCTAAAGGCTTCTTAATTAAAATATCTATGGCTGTATTAATATCAAAAGGCCTTACTCTAGCAACTACTGGTTTCAAAAATAAGTTACCTATTAATAAACATAGAATCAATGCACATCCCATCATAACTCCATATTTTCTAGTTTTTTCATAAATAAGAAGTAATACACAAATAATTATCCAAACTATACCTGCATTCCCTAAAGAAGTTACAATAGGCATAAACCAATCTAAAAAAGTACACTTAAAAACACTTTGAATCCAATCTAAAATAGTAATATCCATGTTATATATATAATCCATTTCTAACCTCACATATTTTTTATTAATTATATCAAAATTTATTATATATTAAAAGGAGTTTAACATTAAAGCTAAACTCCTTTTAATATTAGATTTCTACAATTACAGGCACAACCATAGGTCTTCTTTTTATCTTTTCATAAACATAACTATTTATATCAGTTCTTATATTTTTCTTTATTTCTGCCCATTCTGTAATATCATTATCAAGACATTTCTCTACTGAATCTGTTGCAATATTCCTAAGTTCCTTCATTAGTTCCTCAGAATCTCTTACGTAAACAAATCCTCTTGTAATTATGTCAGGTCCAGATGTAATGCTTTTACTTTCTTTATTTATAGCAACTACAACTGTAATAATTCCATCTTGAGAAAGAGATTTTCTATCTCTTAAAACTATGTTACCTACATCTCCAACACCACTACCATCAATTAATATTCTTCCTGATGGTACTTTTCCTACAACTTTACCCCATCTTCTAGTTAATTCAAACACATCACCATTTTCTAGAATAGCTATATTGTTTGGTCTAACTCCCATTATTTCTGAAAGTTGAGCATGTTTCTTTAAATGCTTATACTCACCATGGACTGGTAAGAAAAATTTAGGTTTAACTAAAGCATGGATTAGCTTTAATTCATCTTCACAAGCATGCCCTGAAACGTGTATAGCTTCCATCGAACTATAAATTACATCTGCTCCCCTTTTACTTAATTCATTAATTATATTGGAAACAGACTTTTCATTTCCAGGTATTGGTGTAGCTGATATTATTACCATATCACCTTTTTCAACTTGAATACTTCTATGATTTCCAGCAGCTATTCTTGTTAAGGCAGACATAGGTTCTCCTTGGCTACCAGTAGTTACAATAGTAATCCTATCATTTGCATAATTTTTAACTTCATCTAAACCAACTAACATACCTTCTGGTATATTTAAATATCCAAGCTTTATAGCAACTTCAGATATTTTCTCCATACTACGCCCACTAAATGCAATCTTTCTCTTTGTAAGTTCACAAGCATTAATTATTTGTTGTAACCTATGAATATTTGACGCAAAGGTTGCAATTATTATTCTTCCTGATGCCTTAGTAAAGTACCTGTTTAAGGTTTCACCTAAAGAACTTTCTGACATAGTATGACCTGGATGAGTTACATTTGTACTATCTGCCATTAAAAGTAAAACTCCCTTTTTACCTAATTCAGCAAATCTACCTAAATCGATAACCTTTCCATCTATAGGTGTATAATCAACCTTTATATCACCAGTGTGAATAATTACTCCTATTGGAGTATGTAAAGCTAAAGCACAACTATCAGCTATACTATGATTTGTTCTTATGAATTCTATTTTAAAGTTGTTTAGTTTTACAGTTTCTCCTTGTTCAACAACATTTAAAGTACAATCATTTAACATTTTGTGCTCTGTCAGCTTAGTTTCAATTAATCCTAAAGTTAATCTAGTTCCGTACACTGGTACATTTAATTCCTTTAATATATAAGGTAAGGCTCCTATATGATCTTCATGTCCATGTGTTATAAATATACCTTTAACCTTGTCCTTATTTCTTTTAAGGAATGTTATATCTGGAATAACCAAATCTATTCCATATAAATCTTCATCTGGGAAAGCTAACCCGCAATCAACAACTATAATTTCATCATCATATTGAAATGCAGTTATATTCTTTCCTATTTCTCCAAGTCCCCCTAAAGGGATAATTTTTATGCTCTTATACTTTTGCAAATTTATTCTCCTATCCTTTTCTATAATTTATTGCTTTATTTTAATATTATTTAAAATCGTTTATAATCTCTTACTTTATAATATAATTAATCTCATTCCTTTGCAAGATATTAAATTATACTATTGTTTACTTATATTTTGTGTAAAGAATATATTTTTATACAATTAACAAAGAAAGTCATGAAGAATTTTATATCCTTCATGACTTAAATTTAATTATTTATTTTTTCTTATGCATTAACAACATAGCTATTAAGGAAAGTAGTGACATTAAGCCTAAGCCTCCAATATTACCACTTTCGTCACCAGTCTTTACAGGTTCTTTTTCATTATCTTCCTTTGAAGGTACTTCTGGTTCTTTAGGGTCTTCTGGTAATAATTCTTCTTTTATATTTTCTACCTTCAATAATATCTCAAGATTTTCATTATTTATAGTAACATTTTCAGAAAAATCACTTAAAACATATCCTTCTGGTGCCTTTGTTTCTATAACAATATAGCTACCATAAGGTAGTTGTATAGAATTAGCTACTCCTTCTTCATTTGTAATAATAGTATCTAAAGTATTACCTTCTAAATCTCTTATTTCAAATTCTGCTCCTGATAGCTTAATACTTTCATCAATACTATCTACCTTTAGAATATTTATCTTACCTAGAATCTTTGTATTTTCAAATGTTAGCTCTATTGTTTCTCCATTTGAATCTATTGTTACATTCTTAGATTCTTCTGATAATTCATATCCTGATGGTGCACTTACTTCTGCTACTGTGTAGCTTCCGTATGGAAGTTCTTTTGACGTTCCTACTCCGTTTTCATCAGTAGTTATTGTATCTACTACAGTTCCTTGGGAATCCTTAACTTCAAACACTGCTCCTGGTAACTTAATATTTTCATCAGCACTATCTACCTTTAGAATATTTATCTTTCCTAAGATCTTTGTATTAGTTATTGTTTTATAAACTACTGCCTTAGAGTTTACCTCAACCACTACTAAATCTAAGGATAATTCATATCCATCTGGAGCTTTAGTTTCAATTACAGTATATTCTCCATATGGTAAACTTCCTAAACTTCCTTTTCCATCTTCTCCCGTTACTATATTTCCTACTTCTTCTCCGTCAGAATTTAACACCTTAAATTCTGCTCCCTTTAACTTAATTTCACTGTCTTCACTATCTACTTTTTCTATTGCTATTGAACCAAGAAGTTTAGAATTTTTAAATGTTAACTCTATTATTTGTCCATTTGAATCTATTGTTACATTCTTAGATTCTCCTGATAACTCATATCCTGAAGGTGCACTTACTTCTGCTACTGTGTAGCTTCCGTATGGAAGTTCCTTTGAAGTTCCTACTCCGTTTTCGTCAGTAGTTATTGTATCTACTACAGTTCCTTGGGAATCCTTAACTTCAAACACTGCTCCTGGTAACTTAATATTTTCATCAGCACTATCTACCTTTAGAATATTTATCTTTCCTAAGATCTTTGTATTAGTTATTGTTTTATAAACTACTGCCTTAGAGTTTACCTCAACCACTACTAAATCTAAGGATAATTCATATCCATCTGGAGCTTTAGTTTCAATTACAGTATATTCTCCATATGGTAAACTTCCTAAACTTCCTTTTCCATCTTCTCCCGTTACTATATTTCCTACTTCTTCTCCGTCAGAATTTAACACCTTAAATTCTGCTCCCTTTAACTTAATTTCACTGTCTTCACTATCTACTTTTTCTATTGCTATTGAACCAAGAAGTTTAGAATTTTTAAATGTTAACTCTATTATTTGTCCATTTGAATCTATTTTTACATCCTTAGATTCTCCTGATAACTCATATCCTGAAGGTGCACTTACTTCTGCTACTGTGTAGCTTCCGTATGGAAGTTCTTTTGACGTTCCTACTCCGTTTTCATCAGTAGTTATTGTATCTACTACAGTTCCTTGGGAATCCTTAACTTCAAACACTGCTCCTGGTAACTTAATATTTTCATCAGCACTATCTACCTTTAGAATATTTATCTTTCCTAAGATCTTTGTATTAGTTATTGTTTTATAAACTACTGCCTTAGAGTTTACCTCAACCACTACTAAATCTAAGGATAATTCATATCCATCTGGAGCTTTAGTTTCAATTACAGTATATTCTCCATATGGTAAACTTCCTAAACTTCCTTTTCCATCTTCTCCCGTTACTATATTTCCTACTTCTTCTCCGTCAGAATTTAACACCTTAAATTCTGCTCCCTTTAACTTAATTTCACTGTCTTCACTATCTACTTTTTCTATTGCTATTGAACCAAGAAGTTTAGAATTTTTAAATGTTAACTCTATTATTTGTCCATTTGAATCTATTGTTACATTCTTAGATTCTCCTGATAACTCATATCCTGAAGGTGCACTTACTTCTGCTACTGTGTAGCTTCCGTATGGAAGTTCCTTTGAAGTTCCTACTCCGTTTTCGTCAGTAGTTATTGTATCTACTACAGTTCCTTGGAAATCCTTAACCTCAAATACTGCTCCTGGTAACTTAACACCTTCATCAGCACCATCTACTTTTAGGATATTTATCTTACCTAAAATCTTTGTATTTTCAAATGTTAGCTCTATTGTTTCTCCATTTGAATCTATTGTTACATTCTTAGATTCTCCTGATAACTCATATCCTGATGGTGCACTTACTTCTGCTACTGTGTAGCTTCCGTATGGAAGTTCCTTTGAAGTTCCTACTCCGTTTTCGTCAGTAGTTATTGTATCTACTACAGTTCCTTCGGAATCCTTAACCCCAAATACTGCTCCTGGTAACTTAATATTTTCATCAGCACTATCTACCTTTAGAATATTTATCTTTCCTAAGATCTTTGTATTAGTTATTGTTTTATAAGTTATTCCTTCTGAATTTACATTAACAGTAATTCTATCAGAAGATAATACATATCCTAATGGTGCTATTTTCTCTACTAAAGTATATTCTCCATATTCTAGATTTCCAAGGCTACATTTTCCTTGAGAATTAGTTTTTATGGTTCCCTTTAGGTTCTCTTCTGAATCATATACTTCAAATACCGCTCCAGCTAACTTAATACTACTATTTTTACTATCTACTTTTTCTATTTCTATTGACCCTTTTGAATCTAACTCCCAATTCCATCTACTGGTAAAATTATGAAGTTCAAATCCTCCTTCTTGATGTAATGAAGATGCAAATAATTGGCCATTTATTGATGAGCCATTACCATGAACTTTGGCCTTTGGTGCAACAACGCTACCTATAACGGCATAATTATTTATCTCTACTGTCTCAGCATTAGGGAATACCCAAATAAAGTTTGATGCAATTTTAAATAATGGAGAATCCTTTGGCAAACTGCTTCCCCATACATCCGCACCATTATATCTAACACAACCGCCACTAAACTTAATATCTTTAGCATTACTGTAAATAACATATTGTTTGTCTAAATCTACACTTTCTTTTAAGTCTAGGGAAGGAATTATGCCTGAATCCAGCTTAACTTTCACAATATTTTTTCCATTATTGGTAATAATATTTTTACCATATGAATTATCTTCAAAGCTTCCGTTAGTTTCTAAACTTTCTATATATCCAATAGTATTTGAAACTTTCCCTTTGAATTTAGAAATAGAATTTTTTATATTCTGTTGACCTGAATAGTTTACATCTGCTCCCATTACAGCAAACCCTTGATTGTATTCTTGCGCAAGCAAGATTTTGCTTCCATATACAGTTATATTACTACCAATAATCTTATCCCATTTGCCACTTGTCATTACCGTTGGCATTCCGTTATCTTCATACTTGCTACCTATTCCTGTGTAACCTGATGCAGCACTTGCTCCAAAATCCATACTATTATCTAAATATGGAGTATGCATATCTCCGCCTACAGCAACTGCACCTTCATTATCACCACCTTTAGAAATATACGCATAATTTTTATTATCATATGAAACTAATTTATCATCGCCAAATAGAATACCATTATAGTGTTCTATAGTACCGTACTTCTTATTTTCTTCCTCTTCTGTTGTTGCATTAATAGTTCTAGCCGGAATTATTTGTGTAATAACAAATAATATCCCCACCCACGTTGCTAGTTTCCTTTTAAACCCCTTCTTCATCCTTTCTTTACCCTCACCTTCCCTCACAAAAATTTGTTTTACAGTATATAGGTATTATTCTTTATTCACTTATATTTCTAAATTTACATATAAATTCAATAAAAAAAATCACCCAAAGTTATTATTTACCATTTTTTTACAGTTGTTAATATAGAAAATTAATTATTATTTAATTAAAATAACAATTAAAAAAAGTAGCAATTTCGCAATGTGGTAATATAAGGTATAATGTTATATATAGTAGAATTGAGGAGAGGATTAAAATATGAATAATTTAAAAGATACTTATACACTTTGTAATGGTGTAAATATTCCTTGTGTAGGTTTTGGTACATGGCAAACTCCAAATGGGGAAACTGCTATAAATTCAGTTTTGGAAGCTATGAAATGTGGATATCGTCACATTGATACTGCAGCTTGCTATGGCAACGAAGAAAGTGTTGGTAAAGCCATTAAACTTTCTAGAATTAATAGGGAAGAGTTGTTTGTAACAAGTAAGCTTTGGAATACTGATCAAGGATATGAAAGTACTTTAAAAGCTTTTGATAAAACTATAAAAGACTTAGGCTTAGACTACTTAGATTTATATCTAATTCATTGGCCTGTAGTGAAAGAACATAAAGAAGATTGGAAAGAAGCTATTTGTGAAACTTGGAAAGCTTTTGAAAAACTTTATAGCGAAGGTAAAATCAGGGCTATTGGGGTAAGTAATTTTAAACCTCATCATTTAAAAGTGATATTTGAAAATTGTAATATTAAACCAATGGTTAACCAGATTGAACTACATCCAAGCCATAATCAAGATGAAACAGTTAAATTCTGTAGGAATAATAATATATTAGTTGAAGCTTGGGGACCTCTTTCCACTGGTAGAATATTTAAAGTTAAAGAAATGCAAGATATAGCAAATAAATATAATAAATCAATTGCTCAAATAACTTTGCGTTGGCATATTCAAAATGAAATTCTTCCACTTCCTAAGTCAGTTACTCCAAGTAGAATAAAAGAAAATTCTATGATATTTGACTTTGAATTATTAAAAGAAGATATGGAACTAATCCAAAACTTAAAAGGTTGTGAAGGCTCTGGAGTAAATCCTGATAATATTAATTTTTAAACATAAAAGAAGCTTAATATATTTTTAAGCTTCTTTTATATTTGTCGAATACTTTTGTTTGATATTCATAAAATATATTATTATACTATAATCGAACGATATGTTTCATACTTATCTAACTATAATAAAAGGGGGCTATATTTTATGAATAATTCTATAACCTATAAAGATATTTTTAAACAGAAAGAGGCATTGAAGCTTTTTATTGCTAATATTGTTAGTAGATTTGGGGATTCTATAGATTCAATTGCTTTTACATGGCTAGTTTATGAAATTACAAATAATCCATCTTGGTCTGCCATTATATTTGGAGTAAACATGCTTCCATCTATTATATTTCAACCATTTGCTGGTGTATGGGTAGAACGAATGGATAAGAAAAAAATTATGATTATAACAGATGTCATAAGGGGGGTATGCGTTTCTCTAATATCACTACTATTTATTTTAGGTATCTTAAATCCATTTATATTACTGTTTATAACTTTTATCAACTCATCTGTAGAAGCATTTAGACTTCCTGCAAGTTCTTCTATTCTGCCTAAACTACTACCTAAAGATTATTACGAATACGCTATATCTTTTAGTAATACAGCATGTAAAATTTCAGAATTAGTAGGGCTTGCAGTTGCTGGTGGCATCATTGCAACATTTGGTATGCAAACAGCTATTTTATTAGATGCAATTACATTTATTATGTCAGCTATTATAATAAGCTTCATAAAGTTAAATACTCATGTTAGTAAATCTTTTTCTTCTTTTAGTGAGAAAAGCACTTACTTCACTGACTTAAAAGACGGATTTAAGTATATAAAAACAAAAAAAATTATATTAACATTATGTATTATATGTGCACTTTTAAATACAGGGCTTGTACCACTAAATTCGCTTCAAGCCCCTCTTGTAAAGACTGTTTTTAATGGTAATGTAGGACTACTTACTATTTTAAGTGTTACTCTTAGCTTAGGTATGATTATTGGTTCTCTTATTTATCCTACAATAAATAAGCGTATTAAAAACACAATCCTTATGTCTATATCTGGCTTATTTTTAGGGATTTATTATATATTAATAATCTTTATATCCACTTTAAATTTATCTTATTTTATGGCAAATATTCTATTAGGAATAATCTCTGCTATACTTGGACTATTTGTATCATTGCTCTCTGCTTCCTTACAAGTTTTATTTATTAAATCTGTAGAAGAAAATTATTTATCAAGGTGTAGTGCAATTTTTAATGCTTCTTCATGCTCTACAGTACCAGCTATGTCTTTCATTATTTCTATTGCATCATCTTCTATGTCCGTTAATAGTATATTCATAATCAACGGTTTTTTACTCAGCTTTATATTTTCCCTATATTTATTTAAATTTATAAATAAAGGAGAGTTATAACTACTGATTAAGTTCTTTTAAAAGTTAACAATAATTGTTATCATATACTTGAGGTGTTTATTTTGAAAACAATTTTAAAAAAAGATATAAATTATTATTCTGAATCACTAGATCTTCTAAAATTAATGACTAATGACTTTAGCTTTGAAGATTTAAAAAATAGATTAAAAAGAAATTATCCATTATGTAATGAATATACAAGCACCGTAATAGATATAATATCAAGAATTGCTGCAAAAGTATTTTCAAATTTGGATTTTTCAAAAGAAAGATTAGACTTCTTTTTTAAAGATTTAAACTTAAATGATTTGAGCATTGCAGATATATTACTTTTAAATCAAAACAGATTTTTAGATATTTCATTAGAAGAACAACTCACTTTAATTAAAAATATGAGTTATAAAGAAAAGATTTATAACTTTGCCCAACTTCTTTCTTCCAATGATATTGCAGGTACAGAGCTTAAAAATACTGAAATTGCTTCTTTTGAGGAACTTGTATCTCTTATATCATCATTAGATACAAGTATAAAAAACAAGTGGAATATTCAACTTGCTTTTTTAAATATAAACTCATTGATAGAAGAACTTTCATCAATGCTAAATACTTGCGTGCTTGAACTAAAAAAATATGACAAAGAACTCTCTAAATTAACTAAAGATTTTACGGATTATTGGGAACCATTTATTGAACAAAATGATATATTGCATTTTCTTACCTCTTCTCTAAACTATGATTTAGGTTCTGGATATGAAGAAATAATTGTATGTCACTCAATATTAAATCCTTCAAACATTTCATTTTCTTTAGATAATGATAATATATATAAAAATGTTATAAAAATCGGTGTTTTATTTAATGATAAATTTACTATTGAAACTAGAGTTAATTCAAATCATTTGGAAGTATATCAAAATCTAAAACTTCTGGGTGATAAAAGTAAATTTGATATATTAGTGTCTATTAAAGATACTTCAGCTTATGGCCAAGAACTATCTGAAAAATTCAACCTTTCTACTTCAACAATATCACACCATATGACTGCACTAATAAATGCTAGATTTGTTAAAGTTGAAAAGAAAAATAATAGAATTTACTACAGTATGAATAAAGATATTCTTGAAAATTTTCTTAATGAAGTTAATAACCTATTACTAAAATAAGAAGAGCCTTAAACTCTTCTTTTATTTTTTATAAAAAAATTTATTTTTCTTTGTATATATTTTCTTAATTTGTCCATAATATTAATGTAATCATAATAACCTACTATATATGGTAGCAATACCATATATAATCCCCCTATGTCAAAGGACAGTCCCTAACCAAGACTGTCCTATTTTTATACATAGATTTTTATTTCATTAAATAATTCTAAGAATTCCTTTTCAACTTCGCTCATAAGAACAAACTCTAATGAATAATTACCTACTAAATCCTCTCCTATAATTTCATGAAAATTCATAAGGTACTTCATCTCATATTTTAGCATTGAATCATCAACACTTTTAATTAGATTAAGCTCCTCCTTTGTTAAGTCTCCAATACCATACTTCTTATAAATTGCATTTTGTAATTTATCTTCTATAATAAGGTATTCTTTAAGTTCCTTTTTAACAGGTCTTGTAATATCTGAAAGATAGGCTTCCGACCCATCATGTAACAAGCAGGCAAGCTGAACTCTATTTGAGTATCCTCTTACTTTTGCTTCTTTAGCACAATTTATTGAATGTTGTGCTACACTGTAGAAATGATTAGTATGTCCATTTCCTCTACATATTAAAGACAATGCATGTCCAATATCTTCTATTAATATTTCCTCTTCTCTTGGATCTAAAGGATAAAACTCAACCTCTTTTCCTGTATATATAAAGTCACCTTTTCTCATGTTATCTCCTTTCAAAATAAAAACCACACTATAAGTGTAGAACTATCCATAAAATAAAAATTACTTATGGAACTTCCATGTATTATCCTCTCATCTATACATCCATAATCACTATGGACCACTCAAATATTAACACAGAATCGCGTAAAAATAAATATAGCCATGAATGAATTAAGTGACGAAACTGCAACCAAAACTAAATATGATAATCACTGTGAGAATGTATAGAAAAAGGTTTGTACAAATTATTTTGGTAGCTTTAATTCTAGCAAAAAGAAATATTTATATATTGTTTTAAATATATGAAGAAATAAATATATATTTATATATTTAAAATGCAGGTTAGGATAAGTTTATATGATATAAATTCAAAAAAATATTTTTATTATAATATTGAAATGGAAATCATGTATTTCTATCAACAATAATAATCACTTGTCTTATACTAAAATACTTTTTATATTTATAAAAGCAACTTGTTCCTACTTACTAATATATTTTCAAAAAAATAAATCCTGCAAAAAAATGCAGGATCTATTTTTATTTAATACTACTCAGCAACACCCAAGTCCTTCCATATAACATCCATAGTTCCTGGGGTAATTCCTTGTACAGAATACCATATACATTCATATTTATGTCCGTTATATATTACTACATCTCCCATAACATAATTTTTAGTAGCACTATAGTCATCCTTAGGAGGTGTTGTATTACTTACAACTGTTACTACAGCTTTTACACTTCTTTCTGCATCACTACTATCTTTAATGGAATACATTAACTCATATTTTCCAGTTTTAGTTGTATCCACAGTTCCTGTAACAACTATTTTACTGGTTATATCTCCATCTTCTTTATCTAAAGCTTTAATTCCAACTAAAGGATCAAAATCATCTCCAATTAGTATATTTGAGTCTTTTACTCCCCATAAAGTAGGAAGATAATTACCATTTGGTTGTTGTATTTCTTGTGTAGGATCTGGTTCGATAACTATTTCGGCTGAGCCTAAGTCTTTCCATATGGCAGCCATAGTTCCAGGTATTATTCCTGACGCAGAATACCATACGCATTCATACCTACGTCCAGCATAAACTACTATATCACCTTTTGAATAAGACTTCTTTGAATCATAGTTATCAGCTTCAATTATTGTCTTTTTACCAACAGTAATTACAGCCTTAAGAACTCTTTCCCCTCCATTGTTGTCTTTAACAGAATATATCAACTCATATTTACCTTCTTTACTTACATCTACAACACCTGTAACAACTATTTTACTAGTTATATCACCATCTTCCTTATCTAACGCTGTTATTCCTTCTAATGGATTAAACTTATCTCCTATTACTATTTTCTTGTTTCTAACTCCAGCAATGTTAGGTAGAGTATTCCCATCAGGAGTTACAGTTTCCTCATCCGAAGAATATCCATATAAGGTTTGTCCTCCATAAGCTTGTGAAGATTTATAAACTCTTTGGTTCATAGTAAGACTAATTATACCTTCTAAATTATCAACAGATTCCTTTGTGTCTAATGTATACGTCTTACTTTCACCAGGTTTTATAAATTTACCATCGTAAGTATCACTTAATTTTATAACATACTTACCATTCTCTTCTACTACATTTGAGCTTTCTAATGGATATTGTACCCCAGATATAGTAAGACCATAGGTCTCTAGATATAATGTTGGATTCATTAAGGTTTTTGCAGGTAATTCTACTGCACTTAATACCTCATCCGATTCAGATAGTTTTTCATTATTTGTAATTGTTATTTTTAATTCACTATTTCCACTACTTCCCATTATTGCCTTTGTAGGTTCTATTTTTGCAGTAACATTTACTTTATAACTTGAAACATCATATTTAGGCAAACTTACTGATCCAAATAAAGACTCTTTAGTTGCTTTGGTTAATTCATCACGTTTTGTAGATGTAGTTGTTTTATCCATTGATGCCATCCAAGCAATCATTCCACCAAGGTTATTCTCCTTTACATATTTACATTTCTCTTGTATTGATTTTACATTATCATAGCTAAAAAAAGCACCTGTTGTTGGATTATATAAATATGGAGCCTTAGCTTCATCATCCCAATACTCTTTTAATCCAGAATATTTTGATTTTAATGCATCTAAAGCATTGTAAGACCATACTCCTGTCATACGACCACCCTCACCATTCTTCAATGGTGCCTCAGGCCAAGCACCTGTTGTTGGTGTTCCATCTGCATCTGTTGTAACTAAGGCTGCATCTCCAAACAAGCCAGGTGTTGCTGTAGCTGTCCCCTCACTACTAACTTTTTCCCAACCACGAGTATAATAAGCTGCACCAATTACTATTTTTTCAGATGGTGCTCCTTGGGATAGATAATACTTAACACTTTCATCTATAGATAATCCCTTATCCTTAAATGGATCTTTAGAGTTAGTGTATAATCCTGTTTGGTGTCCACTAATATTATCCCATGCTCCTCTCATATCATAGGTCATGATATTAGCAAAGTCTACTAAACTAAATAATTTTGGTACATCTATTCCTGCAGATACTTTCTCTATTGGAGCTGGTAGGGCTACTGAAAGTTCATAAGTCTTATTAAGCTCCTTACCTTGAGCATCTAGAGCGTTTCTTAAATCTTGCAACAAATCAATAAAGTTTTCTTTATCAGCTGAAGTGCTATATTTTGTTCCTTCATCTCTTGAGTTATCACAAAGGTCAGGCTCTCTTACAAAGGTTGGGTACTCCCAATCCACATCAACAAAGTCCATGTTAGTATACTTAATAAATGCCATTACATTCTGCACAAACTTAGTACGACTCTCTTTATTAGCACAAACTTTTGAAAAATCCCCTGATTTTGACCATCCACCTAATGAAACTCCAATTTTCAAATTAGGATTTTCACTCTTTAGTACCTTAAATCCATTTAAAATACCAGCATTAGGTTCACCAGCTAACACGTCACTATTTCCTACTGCATGAGTCATTGCAGCATCTTTATCGGTAAATTGTAGGTTGCCGTGCTCATCAAAGTCTAAAAATGCAAAGTTAAGATGTGTCAATTGATCTGCAGGTATATCCTTTGGATTAAACTGCTTCTGCCCACCCCATATAGACCAATCACCATAATACATAACATTGCGGTACTTTTTTAATCCTTGTGCTTCAACAGTCATAACTGATCCATTCTTCTTTTGATCAGCAGCTATTACAGGAACTGTATTTGTCATAAGTATAGAAGCAATTATAGCTATGGCTAACATTGCTTTAGCATTTTTATAAAATGCCTTCTTTAACATGACTTAACTCTCCTTCATTGATATATAATTTATTTTCCATTGGAAACAATATCAATCATTTTAAAGCAAAACCAAGAAGCAATTCTATATTTAACTATATTCTATAAAAGTCACAATAATACATATATTTACAAAAGTAAATTTATTTAATAAAAACCACACTAAAAGTGTGGTCTTATTAATTAAACACGTATTCTTTATGGAGCTTCCATGTATTATCCTGCCACTTATATATTGTTACATTATCAAAGCTACAGTTAAATTTACAAGGATATTCATTTACATACTCCCAAAGATCATTGTATATATTTCTTATTTTTTTTGAAGATATTGTTACATGAATTATTTTATTTTTTCCATCTTTTTTATCGAAATTTATATAGGATACCTTTGACAATTCATCAATAAGTCTATCATGGACTTCTTTCCCTTCCTTAGACATTTTTACATCCATATATATAACCCTATCATCAAAATGGTTATATCCTTCTATCTTATATGGAGCTTTGCTATGCTTTTTAGTAAAGTCTTCAAGAATATCTTCTATTTCTTTTATTTCGCCCTCTACCTCAAAGGGTGCTTTTATTGTAAAGTGTGCAGGAAGTTTAGAGGATCGTGCTTTGAACTTTTCAAATACTTCTCTTCTTAAATTATTATTAAACTCCCCTCCTGCTCCATGTACAATTGAAACTATAACATACCTCATTATTCTCTCCTATCTATAAGATGTGTCGAAGCAAAATCTGGACCATTATGATTATTCTTTGTCCTATCTACTACTTCATCCCCTCTATCTGATACATCTAATGAATCCATAATCTTATTCTTTGAATTATATGTTTCCAATGGCATTTGTAATTTTATTTGTTGTCCATTCGAAAAATCTTCTCCTACATTCATTGTTGTTAATTCACTACTCATTTGGGTTACCATTTCAACATCATCATTTGTATTACTTATCTCATTAATATTGGTTTTAGAATTTTCTACTATCTCTTCAAACTTATTTCTATATTTTTCCATATTAAGTCCTCCTAAAAATAAAAACTAGAGTATTTCAACTCTAGTTTTTACTTAATTATCTTAATATATTTATAAATAACGTTATTACTGCTGAGTTAACAAAATCAATAAATAAGCATCCTACAATTGGAACCACTAAGTAAGGAGTTGGTGCATATCCAAACTTTGCTGTTAATGCATCCATATTAGCAACTGCATTTGGAGTTGCCCCCATACCGAAACCACAATTGGCTGAGGCAAAAACAGCTGCATCATAGTCTTTCCCCATAATTCTAAAGGTTATAAAATATGCAAATACCCCCATTAATAAAGCTTGTGCAATTAACATAACTAACATAGGAAGTGCTAAATCAAACAACTCCCATAATTTTAGTCCCATCAATGCCATAGCCAAAAAGAATGAAAGACTTATTCCACCTATAGTTTCAATCTCTTTATCCTCAAGTTCTACTTTTCTAAAATCACAGATATTTCTTATAACTGCAGCTGCTACCATAGCACCAATATATGACGGAAAAGTTAATCCTAAATCTTGAATAAATTTTGAAATAATTGACCCTATTCCCATGGCTAAAAATATCCATGCAACAGCATTCATCAATCTTTTATGACAAAGTATAGCTTGATTGTCCTCATGAAAATCGCTAAGTGGTAATGAATGGTCTTCTGAATGCTTTGGTGTATCTATATTTTTTCTTTCAATTAAATTTTTAGCTACAAAACCTCCAATAAAGCTTCCCATAACTAATCCAAATGTAGCTGAAGCAAAGGAAACTGTAGTTGCACCAGCCACACCCATCTCTTCTAATAACGGTCCAAAAGAACCTGCTGTTCCATGTCCACCTACCATAGGTATAGATCCAGTACATAAACCTAATAATGGATTAAGATTGAATACGGTAGCCAAAGAGGCACCTAAAGCATCTTGTAATACCACTAAAAGCATAGCTAAAGCTAGAAATATTCCTACCTTAATTCCACCCTTTTTTAATATTTTTAAACTTGCCGTATATCCTATACTTGTAAAAAATGCAGTCATAAAAATATTTTGAAGCGTTATATCTAAATTTATTGTAGCTATATTAGTTATTCTTAAAATCAGTACTAGTACAGCAAATAATAATCCTCCTATTACTGGAGCTGGTATACAATATTTTGAAAGTAATTTTACTTTCTTTCTTAAATACAGACCTATATAAAACACTATTGTTGCAAGTGCCATAGTCTCAAATATATCTAAATTAATTGTCATAAACTTGTTCCTCCAAAACTCTTCTAATGTAAATTAAAAATTTATCTTTAGCTGTGATATTTTTCTATCTATTAGATATTATTCAGCTTTTCTAAGATTTTATTATATTCTTTTTCTAGCTTTTCCTTAATAATATCATTTTTTTCTATTGATAACCTTGATAAAACCTCTGAAAGTTTCGTCCTTAAAAGCATTTTCTCATCCTCTTTGTTATTTCTTACTTTTTTATGGTCCTGAGAATAATCATAATAATTTCCTCTAAAAGTTATAAGCTTACAGTTTTTAATTTCAAAAATTTTATTACATATATAAGATATTAATTTTCTATCATGACTTATTATAATAAACTCTTTATCAGTTCCACTAAGAGCTTCCTCTAAAGCAGTTATAGAGTTTATGTCTAAATAGTTAGTAGGCTCATCTAATATTAAAAGATTATTGTCATCTAATAATACTTTACATAAACTCACCTTAACTTTCTCGCCACCACTTAGTATTCCCACATTTTTATGAACATCATCTCTTTTAAATCCAAATCCACTAAGACATATCCTTATAAAACTCTCTTCAAATCTAGAGTTATATTTTATATTTTCTAAAATAGTTAAATTGTCATTTAATATTTTTTGTTCTTGGTCAAAATAGCCAATCTTTACTCTTTGATTAACTTTTATATTATCAACATTATTTATAATTTCTTTAATTAATGAGGTTTTACCCGAACCGTTATCTCCTATTAAGGCAACTTTATCCCCCTTATTAATTACAAAATTGCTATCTTTTATAAGAGTTTTATTACCACGCTTTATGCATATATTTTTACCCTCAGCAACTATTTTAGAGTATATTTCTAGTCCATCTTGAACTTTTATCTTTATATTCTTAACTTTCTTAGGCTTTTCTTTTATCTCTAGATGTTCAATTCTACTTTTTAATGCTTTTACATTGCCATCAAGCTTCTTCTTTCCCTTTTGTCCACCCATCTTATGAAGCCTAGCTTCAGAGTTTCCCATTCTTTTAGGTGTTCTCTTTATAGAATTCTTAATTTCTTCTTTTCTAATTATAGCTCTTTCAAGATGTTCTTTTTCATTAATATATTTAATATATTCTCTTTCTTCACTTAAATTTTCTAATTCTTTAACTTCTAAATATTTAGAATAATTTCCATTATACTTTTTAACTTTACCGTCCTTTAGCTCTATGATTATGTTGCAAACATTATCTAAGAACTCCCTATCATGAGATACTAGCAGAAGGCCACCATCATATTCTAATAATAGTTTTTCTAGAGAATCTATTGCACTTCTATCTAAATTAGAAGTTATCTCATCTCCAATTATAAGTTTGGATTTCTTCTTTAATGAATTTACTATCTTAAACTTTACTTTTTCCCCTCCAGACAAATACTTGTCAAAAAGGTTTGGTGCTTTAATACTAGTAGAATTCCACTCATAATCAAAGTCACATTCTTCAACAAAATCTACACCTTGGCTTATATAGGAATAACTATTACATATAGTCACTTCACCACTATCCCTTTCCTCTTCACCAATAAGTATCTTAATCAAGGTTGATTTTCCCGAACCATTCTCCCCAACTAATCCAATTCTATCACCTTGGAATATTTTTAATTCATCTATATCTAGAATCATTCTATCCCCATAACTTTTTTTAACATTAAATAAGCTTCCTAACAACAAAAAAATCCCTCCAATCTTAAACGGAGAGAGCAGAAAAATAACGTAATGTAAAACTAATCTACCCTCAAACTTGCACAACAAAAAAACCTTATTATAAGGTGACTTTTTTCTTATTGCACTAAAATTTAACAATAGATTATATTCTCATTTCTTAAATACCTATGCCTTTCTTTAATTTTGAAAAACTTACGTTCATATTATATCACACTTATGTATTTTATCAATAATTATGTAAATGTCACAAGTTTTATCCAATTTGAATAACTTATAATAGAAAGCAATCACCTGAATAGGCCAAAGGAGGATACTATGACTATAAACTCAAAATCTTTTGATACCTTCGAGGAGTTGTCTCAAGAATTGGATCTTATAGGCTTTATGTCTGCTTATACTAACATACCATTATCTAAGATAAATACTTATATTAAGTTTGATAATATTGAGTTTGGTGGCGCTAATGATATCACTTATAATAAGGATGAAAGTTCTTTTTCTATAACTGAAAACCACACCTATATTCTTCTTTCTAGATATATTGGAAAAAATGTTGCTAATAGCACTAATTCTTTCATTATTTATGCTAATAATATTCCAATAAGTTCTTTAACTCAAGAAACTTCAACTAATGGTGACCTTAATTGTAACAACTATATTTTTTATACCTCTACCACACCTACTGATATAAAAATACTTAATACTGGTGAAAATAATATACAAGACTTTAAGTGTAAATTTCTCATATTAGAAATGGATTAAATAAGTAGGATAGATGTTTATTTTTCACATTCCGTCCCAAGCTCCAAATCACAGAAAAATAAATATCTATTCACTTCCTACTTAAGATATGGAAACTATAAAATTATTTTCCTTTATTTTATAGTTTTTAATATTAAATTGTAATATCCCGCTTAATTTATACCTAACTAAAATTTTATATTTTACTTTACATAAAAAAAGAAGGAGTTTCTCTCCTTCTTTTAAATATTTAAAGATAATATCCTATCTTCAAATTCTTTTCGCTGTTTCTTATTTATATCACCTAAGTTAATTTGAAACTTCTTATTTTCTTTAGTAACTACTATAACTTCATTCTTGGTTTTATCACTCTCTACATTTTCAATATTATCAATGACTATTTCCTTTTTGGTAATCATCCCTAAAATTTCAATCTTATTATCAGAAAATTTTAAAGTAGTTAAATAACTTTTTGCAAACCCTAATGCAATTAATACACAAGCTATTATGTATGCAATAATTATGAAATCTGACTGATTTTTATATAATCCACTTACTTTTATTGATATAAGCAAAAAAGCTGCAATTACATAAATTAATGAATATATAATATTTAATGCAGTTCCTCTATAATTCTTTATCATTTTATCCTCCAAAAAACAACTTCTTTCTCTCAATTATATAATATTTTTTAAAAAGAATAAATAGATCAATAATACCCATTAAATAAATCCAATAGATTTTTTTCTGATACATATCCTAAATCTTTTAAAGCTTTTCCTATCAAATTTAATGCATATGATATTTCCTCTAATCTAGCATTCTCTCCCATATGTCCAATTCTAATAATTTCATTATCATAAGGTTTAAGTGATGTTGAAATTATTGCGTTGTATTTATCATTTATGTAATTTTTTAATTTAACTGCCCCAATATATTCTGGAACTTTAAAGGCTGTTACAGTATTACAAAATCCATTTTCTAAAAACAATTCTAACCCAAAGCCTTGGAGTGCCTTTCTTGTAGCATCAGCAACTTTACTGTGCCTAAGTATCACATTCTCTATTCCTTCGTCAAGTATGTTATCTAAAGCTAGATCTAGTGCCATAATATCACTAATAGGCATGGTGTAAGGAAACCATTTTTCTATATAATAATTCTTCCATATATTTAAATTACAATAAAATCCAACAACAGAAGTTTTCCTACTTTCCATAACTTCCTTAGCTCTATTACTTAAAGTTACTGTAGTCAATCCAGGAGGGGCTGAAAAAGCCTTTTGAGAACCTCCTAAAAGTACATCTATTTTCCAATCATCACCTTTAACTTCTTCTCCCCCCATTCCTGCAACAGAATCTACTACAGACAAAATTCCATACTCATTTAATAACCTACATATTTTAGAAATATCATTCTTAACTCCAGTAGGCGTATCACAATGTACTAAAGTTGCATATTTAAAATCATGATCTCTTTGCAAAAACTCATTTAATTTGTCAGTATCAATTTCTTTTCTATAATCTGATGAATAGTACACACCATCTCCACCATATATTTTAACAAAATCCATAAACCCTTTTCCAAAAATGCCATTATTAATAACTAAAACCCTATCTCCTGGCTCTGTTAATGTTGCGCAGGCAGCTTCTAAACCTAATATCCCTTCACCACATAATATATATGTTTCATTTTTAGTATTAAGAATTTTACTAACCTTATCACATGTGCCCTTATAAAATTCAACAAAATCAGTGTCTATATCTGGATTAGTAGTTACTTTAGACCTTTCTAATCTAACATTGTCTCTTACATTTGTTGGCCCAGGTGTATAAACAAATTTATTATTCATCCCCAATCTTCCTTTCCCTATGAATATGGATAAATACTAACACATCCCTAATTCTTATTCAATTGTATTGATACAATGCCTCAAGCAATTAATATATATAAAAAAGGTTATTGTATGTTTCATACAATAACCTCTCAATATAACAAATTCATATTATTTCTTATTTATTTTATTATTCCACTTGTGCCCACAACATGCACATACTAAATCTAAATTTTTAGATGATACACTTCCCAAAACATTTCCATCAAAATCTGTAAGCATAGCTTCACCACCAGTATTTAGAATCTTGTATTTTTTCTTTGTGGTTTTTAAGTTTGTAGCTAAACATTTTGGACAATATAAAATACCTTCTTCAGTATATTTTTCTATTTTTAGCTTATCATCTTTTTCCTTCATTTTCAAAAATTTTTCTGCTTCTTTAGCTTGTACTAACATTAAGCTTTCCTTTTGAGACCTCTTTAATAATTCTAAAAAACCCATCCTTATTCCTCCCCTTGTAAGCTTAATTATATATTACATCATTTTTTTATTAGAAACAAAGTATAAATTTCTAATTATCTTTTTATATTTTCTTAAATGCTCGTAAAGCCTTATTCTATGTGCTTTCGAGTATTTTTACTGTAGGAAGATACTTCACGTTTCTTTGCATATTTCCTCATGTCTTAGCTGTCAGAAGTGGTAAATAAGTAGTAAATTCATTTGTACTACTAAGCAACAAGACGCTCCTGTTGCTTCTCTTTATTCAAGCGTTTCATTTCTGCCATTGCAGAATCGAATGTTGCATGTGCGTAATAGTTCAGCGTCATGGCTATATTAGCATGTCCCATAATGTACTGTAATGCCTTTGGATTCATTCCTGCATTTGCATAGTTGGTACAGAATGTATGTCGCAAACTATGTGGAGTGATGTGTGGCAATTTATCCTCGTTATACTTATTGTATTTCTTAACAAGACCTTTCATCATGCCGTTGTAATCACTTGCCACTTTTGGATAGTTCTTTCTATTAAGAAAGAGGAAATCACTATATCCATCAATCTCAACACGCTTATCATTCTTTCGATTCGCTAACACTCGCTTAAATGCTTGATAGGCTTCTTCAACCATAGGAACTTGACGTTCGCCACTTTTGGTCTTTGGTGTTTCAATGTAGTACCCAATTTCAGTATCTCTCAATAGCTGATGGTCTATATTGACAAGACGATTCTCAAAATCTAAATCTGGAAGTGTCAAACCACCAAACTCTGAAATACGAAGACCTGTTTTTAAGAGTATCAGAATTTCATCATAATTTTTGCTGTAGGTTTTATCAGCTTTTGCAAAGGCTAACAGTTTTTCTTCCTGTTCTTCTGTTAGTACGGTCTTAGGGACAGTATCATCATCAAGAACTGCTTTCAGTTGAAAGTCAAATGGATTCTTCCGAACACAATCATCTTGTATAGCAATATAGAATGAAGCCTTTAAAGAACGTTTGTAGTTATTGATGGTTTGATAAGCATAACCATTTTCACTCATTCTAATAGCCCATTCTTTAGCGTCTGATGGCTTAATACTGTCAATACTTCTTACACCTAACTTGTCTTTCTT
>NZ_UAWH01000006.1:2500-22500 GCF_900447045.1 Clostridium paraputrificum | reverse complement strand
GTACATCTGTAAGCAATTCATTTTGAGCACGTATTAATAAGATATTTTCACCTACTGATGTAAAAAAATATCCTAAAACATCTTGTTCAGCTAAAGATAATCCTTGTACACTTTTTGTTGCAATAAGCCAAGATAAAGTTAAAAGCTGCTCTCCAGACAAATCATATATGCTCATCAATCTACTCCTTACTACAATATTACTTATTAATTATATGTATAACTTATCTATATTATTAATTAGAATCATATTATTCTATAAAGCTTTTCTAATTATGGACTAGAAATCAAAAAGATGGTGATATTCATTAATTCACCATCTTTTTACCGTAAGATTATATTATTGATTAATATGACTAAGTATATAAGACTTAACATTTTCTTTCTCTATTCCTAAACTAATTGAAAATTCTTCATTCAATAAGTTTTCTGCTGTCTTCATAACCTCATCATCATTTTTATTTGTCTTTTTACCTGACACCTTGTTCTTCTTATTGGAGTAAATGCTCTTAACTATTGTGATTAAATCTTCACATTCTCCATTCTTCAACATTGACTTAAATGTTTCTGATCTTTCTTTATCATTGTCTACCCAAAATAAATCCATATCAGACACTTTCTCCATTAATGACTCTACCTCTTCTTCAGAGTGTATACCTCTAATAATTACTTTCTTATTATCTACTGGAATTTTTATTGTCATATTTTTAGAGTAAATAGGACTTAACACGTAGCATTCTTTTTGTTCATTGTTCATGAACTTTTCCTTCTTTATATCAATAACCTTACATGCTCCTGTCATTCCATACATAACGTAATCATTAACCTTAAACATAAAATCGTCTCCTTCCTTACATAAAACTTTAATTACCTGAAGTTACTAATAGCTTTATATAGAGTTAACTTAGGCAGTTAAAAAAATTACGCCAACATAAAAAAATAGCCTTCACAACAGGACTTACGTTGCAAAAACTACTCGTTGTATCTTTATTTTAACATATTTGAAAGTATTATGTAAGTAAAACTTTTTTTATTTACTTTTAAAGCTATCTTTAACACCAAATTTCTGTATGTTTTATTTTTTATTATATTTGTGCAATAATAAAATTATAAATATTTATGGAGATGATTTTATGAATACTGAAATAGAAAAATTAATTCAAATTTTTAAAGATAGTAACAATATAGTATTCTTCGGTGGAGCAGGTGTTTCAACAGAAAGCGGAATTCCTGACTTTAGAAGTTCTAATGGTCTTTTTAATGAAAAACTAAATATTACATTTACTCCTGAACAACTGGTTTCACATACATTTTTCATAAGATATCCAAAGGAATTCTATAATTTCTACAAATCAAAACTTATATATCCTAATGCTAAACCCAATGAGGCACATATAGCTTTAGCCAAACTTGAAGAAATGAGTAAACTTAAAGCTATAGTTACTCAAAACATTGATGGCTTACACCAATCAGCTGGATCTAAAAATGTATTTGAACTTCATGGCTCTGTCTTAAGAAACTATTGTATAAGCTGTCATGAATTTTATGATGAAAAGTTTATTTTAGAATCAGATGGAATTCCTATATGCTCTAAATGTGGCGGAACTGTAAAACCTGATGTAGTTCTTTATGAGGAAGGATTAGATGAGTCTACTATACAAGGAGCAATAAGCGCAATCTCTAAAGCTGATACACTTATAATTGGAGGTACTTCTTTAGTTGTATATCCTGCAGCTGGACTTATTAATTATTTTAAAGGCAAGAATCTAATTCTTATAAATAAGAGTTCAACCACTGCTGATAATAAAGCTAACCTTGTTATTCATGACTCCATTGGAAAAGTATTAGGAAAAGCAGTTAATTTTTTTAAATAGTAACTTATCTTTTAGGTATGTTTTGTTAATAGATAAATATATTTATATTGTATAGCTATTAAGGAGCATTTCTATGAAGTATATTATATTTTTAATTTTACTTATAGCACTTATTATAACAATATTTTATTTTGATAGAAAACAATCAATCTTAAAGCATCAACTTTTAGTTGCAAATAGCCAAAACAATAACTTAAGATCTAAACTTTCTAAATTTACTAGAACTAAGGAATCTATTCAAATAAAATATCTTATACCGACGAACTATACTGGTTTACTTAAAGAAAAATCTAATGTTTTGATTGCTCCTATAGAAAGTTCAAACCTACTTCAAACAACACAGGTAAAAATGGAAGTCAAAATTTTAGATAAAGCTGAGGTTCTAAGAGATACATGGTTCTATGTTGCACTACCTATAGATAGCAACATAAACTCTAGAGGTTGGGTAAAGCAAAGTGATTTCTCTTTGTTTTATAATAATTCAAGAAATATTACTAAAAGTTTTTAGTTTTAATGCTATCCCACAATAGTTATTAATAAATCTCTAAGTATAATCTTAGTCAATACTTAAATATAAGAAAAGCTATCATAGAAGATAGCTTTTTTATTATCTAATATATACATCATAAATCATAAAGGCTAAATATATTACTACAATTAATATAAAAGACCAATTGATTACACTTTCCTTAGGTTCATCACTTACATCTCTTAAATAATTAGATTCACCAATTTCATCTGGTACTCCTTGTCTTTCTATGTTCCATACTTCAAGTTTATGAATAAGCTTATATACCAATACTCCGAAAGCTACTCCTACTAATATATAAGTAGACATATAAGTAAGCTTCATATTAAAACTTAAATCCATTAAAGATGGTTCCTCTACTACTTGAGAAATTAATTCTTCTGCAGAAAACAATACCTTTTGCGCAGTTACTGATATTCCATTAATTATAAAATGCATTATTACTGAGGAAAAAATACTATTTGTAATTCTAACTATATATGCAAAAATAAAACCTAATGCTGTAGCATATAAAAACTGTTGAAAATCCATATGAAATATACCAAATAAAATACCTGTTATTAGTGCTGCTTTAAATTTAGACTGGTTATCATACCCTGATAGAACAACTCCCCTTAAAGTTATCTCTTCTGTTATTGCAGGGGTAACTGCCATAAGTAATAACATAGCCCAATATGGAGTATCTGCAATAGCAGCCATAAATGTTCCTATATTATTTGTAAAAAACATCTGAGATATAGCAGATATGCACCCCATTAACGGATAGCAAACAAATGCAATTAAAATTATTAATAATAAGTCTTTTAAATGTATTTTATTTAATCTAAATGTTTCCTTTATATTTACTTTAGTAACAATAACATAAATTATTGCAGGTACTAAAAATAAAATAACGTGATTTAAAAATTGCATTATTCTTATATCTTTTATCCCTACTAACAAATATGTTTTTATCAAATATTCAGGTAAAAATATTGTTAATAGCACTAAAATTAAGAAATATATGTTAGATCTTTGTAATTTACTCATCTCTCTCTCCTATTTTATGAATAATTCTTGTATACTGAGGAAATAATTATATATGAAGCGAGACGCTTTTTATAATCGCCTCTCCCCCATTTTATTTATATACGTTTCAATCCCTTTTGTGTTTATATTAAGCATAAGAGGGATTGTTTCACTTTTAATAACTAATTATCCTTTAAAATTTCCCTTCTAACTAAATCTAATGCTGTAACAGTAGCTTTTGTTCTTACATTATGCCTATTTCCATTAAATATATATTTAAATGCTTTTACATTTCCTTTATAATATAGCCCTATATATACTAATCCAACAGGCTTTTCTTCTGAACCACCACCAGGACCTGCTATTCCTGTTGTAACAACCGATATATCTGAACCAGTTCTTTTTGATATACCAATAGCCATTTCCTTTGCTGTTTCCTCACTAACAGCTCCATAAGTATCTAAAGTTTTCTTCTTTACATTTAGAGTTCTTTCCTTTGCTTCATTAGAATAAGTTACAGCACCTTCTAGAAACACCTCAGATATTCCTGGATAATTAATTAATCTGCTAGCTATCATTCCACCTGTACAAGATTCAGCTGTTGATATGGTAAGTTTTCTATCTACTAACAATTTTCCTAGAACTTCTTCGATTGTTAGCTCTTCACCCTCTCCATAGCAATCTAAATTAAATACTCTTTTTATTTCCTCTTTTACAGGTGCTATAAGTTTTCTTCCCTCTTCTTCACTCTTACCTCTAGCAGTAATCCTAAATATTACATCATCTTCCTTTGCATAAGGTGCAACTGTTGGATTAACTCCATTATTAATAAAATCTTTAATCATATTAGCTGCTGTACTTTCTCCAACACCTAATACTCTTAATACTTCAGATATTATAACTCCATTACCTTTATCTTTTAAATATGCCTTTACATAATTTAAAAACATAGGTTTCATTTCTCTAGGAGGTCCTGGAAGTATAACAGCCACTTTATCATTCTTCTCTAAAATCATTCCTGGAGCTGTCCCATTTGGATTTGATAAGACTTTTGATTCCTTAGGAAAATAAACTTGCTTAAGATTACTTTCTGTCATCGGTCTATCTAACCTCTTATAGTAATTTTTTAACTCTTCAAGAGATTCTTCATGTAACTCTAAGTCAGCATTAAAATACTTACATATTGTTTCTTTAGTTAAATCATCCTCTGTAGGTCCAAGTCCACCAGTACATATTAAAATATCACTTCTCTGAAATATTTCTTCTATTGCTTCTAATAATCTATCTTCATTATCACCAATTACTTCTTGTCGGTATACATCTATTCCTAATGAAGCTAATTCTTTAGATATGAATTGTGCATTAGTATTTATAATATCTCCTAATAATATCTCTGTTCCTACAGCTAATATTTCTGCCTTCATTAAAACCTCACCTCTTCCTTTTATTAACATACATTATAACACAAATAATTTAAGGGAGTCATAGACTCCCCTAAACATTCAACATATGAGCTATCCCTAATAATAATTAGGGATAGCATATATAAAAAATTCTTTTCCCCACTACATTACTGTGTAAAGTAAAATAGTTTACAACATTAATTAATAAATAGTTAAGAAAAATATGTATGAGGAAAAAGAATTTAGTACCTACATCTCTAACATATGTAGTACCTAGCAAAATTATTCACAAAAATATTCTACCAACCTGAATTTATTTTTTTGTTAATATGACTTGTATCATTTATATATTCAAACTGAAATTCATCCTTATAACAGTTAATTTTTGTAAGGGATGCTTGTCCCATTATTTCTTTATAAAATCCATTTCCTTTATTAAAATAGTTCATCACAGCTTTTAATGTCATGCCATGAGCTACAATTAATATTTTTTTATTTATACTATTTTTTAATATATTCTCTAAAGCTTCCCCTACTCTATCATATAGATTTATTAAAGATTCTCCACCTGGAGCCTTTATATCCATATTCCCATTAAAAATTTCTTTTATTTCTTTTCCTCTTCCTACCTTTAATAGTTCCTCTTCTGTATGGCCCTCATATTCTCCAAAGCTTATTTCTTTAAAAGCATCTACTTCTATTATTTCTATATTTCTATTTCCCTTAATTATATTAGCTGTTTTTCTCGCCCTCTCTAATGGACTAGTATATATAACATCTAATTTAAGGCCATCTACTCTTTTTTTTAACTGCTCTGCCTGCTCAACTCCATGATCAGTTAAATCTGAATTTCCAGACCCTTGTAATCTTTTATCTAAATTCCAAACAGTTTGTCCATGTCTAGTTAAATAAACTGTAATCATAATAGTGTCCCTCCCAATAGTAAATCCCAATAGCATTTACTATTGGGATTATTATTATAACTACCTACTCTCTATTATAGCTAATGCAACTGCACCAACTACTCCTGCATCTGAACCAAGTCCAGCAGGAACTATTTCACAACTTTCAGCCATACTCTTAAAGCATCTCTTATTAACAACCTTTTTTACAGTATCAAACACTATATCACCAGCCTTTGATACTCCCCCGCCTATTATTATCATCTCTGGGTCAAATGTAGCTATTGCATTTGCCACACCAATTCCTAGATATGTTAAGGCATTATCTATTATATCTTTTGCAACTTCGTCTCCAGCTTCCGCTTCTTTAAATACTTCATATGAAGTAACAGTGTCATGCTTTTTTAAGCTCGTCTCAACATTAGTTGAAACAGCTTCTTTACCTTTTTTAGCTATTGCTGTTCCTGATGACATTGCTTCTAAACAACCTAAGTTTCCACAGTTACATCTAGGTCCGTTAGGATCTACTGTAGTATGTCCGATTTCTAATGCATTAGATGTATGACCTCTGTATACTTTACCATCCAATACTGCTCCTCCACCTACTCCAGTACTAACTGTAAAATACACTATACTATTTTTACCTTTTCCAGCACCAAACATATACTCTCCTATTGCTGCAGCATTAGCATCGTTATCTAAATATACCGGAATATTATATTTTTCTTTTAAAGGTTGTACTAAATTGTAATTTTTAAAAGGAAGATTCGGAGTTGTTATTATTATTCCTTTCTTCGCATCTAAAGGTCCTGGTGAACCTATTCCAATAGCTTCTATTTCATCTATTGAAGTACTTGATCCAACAATTACTTCATCAATTGATTGTACTATTCTTCCTAATACAGCTGCTTCTCCTTCTTCAGCTTTAGTAGGTAATACTACATTTGCTAATATATTTCCTTCTATAGTTGATATAGCTGTACTTATTTTCGTACCACCTAAATCTACACCTATTACATACTTTTTCATGATTGCCTCCTCATATGGTAAAATATTAAAGGGTTTATATTATTATTCTAAATCCTTTTAAATAATAAATAAACCCTATAAATATAAATTATTTTCTTTTATATGTATTAATATAATAATTTCCCAAATTATCATATCCTTCTTCTTTAATATTAAATGAACTCCCCTTAAGCATTGAATTAATAATATCTATATCATGTTTATTACTGTTATCAAATTTAATTGTAAAAACATCATCATCTTCAACTATACCTAAATAATCGTATATATTACTATAATCACTTAGTCCAATTTGACCTTTTATTTCCATCCTATAATCTGACATAATCCTCCTCCTAATGTACCTATCTCCCTAATCTATATAAGTATATTCTACAACTATTTTTTTATTCTCCTTACATAACTATTTTCTCCTATGTACTTACTTATATTCACAGTGACAACAAAAATGGAGGGTGTAAAATTTACCACCCTCCATAGATATTAAGCTTCATTTTTCAATTCTTTTTCCTCATTGGTCTTCTCTACTATTTTTATTGCTTCTGTAGGTGGAACCTCTTCATATCTTTCTATTTTCAAATCAAAGCTTCCTCTACCTTGAGTTATAGACCTTAAATCTGTAGCAAATTTAAATAACTCTGCCATTGGTGCTTCCACAACAAGTTTCTGAAGTTTACCACATGGCTCCATTCCTAGTACTCTTCCACGCTTCTTATTTATATCACCAATTACATCTCCCATATATTCTTCTGGGATTAAAATTTCTATGTGCATAATTGGTTCTAGCAAAATTGGCTTTGCACCCTCTAAACCTTTTTTATATGCAATTGATGCAGCAATCTTAAATGCCATTTCAGAAGAATCTACAGGATGATAAGAGCCATCATGTAATGTTGCTCTTAATCCTATAACAGGATATCCTGCTAAAATACCATGCTTTATACAATCTCTCAAGCCCTTTTCAACTGCTGGAATAAAGTTTCTAGGCACTACTCCTCCTACTACCTTATCCACAAATTCTAAATCTTTTTCACCATCATTACGAGGCTCAAATAGAATTTTTACATCTCCGTATTGACCATGTCCACCGGATTGTTTCTTATGCTTTCCTTGTACATCTGCACTTCCTTTTATTGTTTCTCTATATGGTATTTTAGGTCTTCTAAGCTGTACCTCTACTCCAAACTTATTTTTTAACTTAGAAGCTATAACCTCTAAATGAACTTCTCCAAGTCCTGAAATTATTGTTTCTGCATTTTCTATATCTCTACTTACATTAAATACTGGATCTTCATCTTGTAACTTACTTAATGCTAGAGATATCTTATCCTCATCCCCCTTACTTTTTGGCAAAACCGCCATTGACATTACCGTATTAGGAAAATTCATTTTATCATAAATTATTTTACAAGATTGATCACATAAAGTATCCCCTGTAGATGTGTATTGTAGCTTAGCTACTGCTCCAATATCTCCAGCTATAACTTTATCTGCTGGAACTTGATTCTTGCCTCTCATAAAAAATACATGAGTTAATTTCTCCATCTTATTTTTATTAGTATTTACTACAGTCATATATCCATTCAACTTACCTGTAATTACTCTAAATAAAGAAATCTTACCTACAAATGGATCCGCTATAGTCTTAAATACCATGGCTGAAAACGGTTTATCTTCACTTAATTGAATAAATTCTTCCTTATTTGACTCAATATTTAATGCTTTTTGTGGTATTGCATATTTAGGTGATGGAAAACATTCAACTATATCTTCTAACAATGTATTTATTCCTATAATTTTTGTAGCAGAACCACACATAACAGGGGCTATATCACCTGACGCACATCCATTTATTAAGCCTTCATATATTTCTAAATCACTTAGTTCGCCCTCACTAAAATATTTTTCTAATAACACCTCATCAGTTTCTGCTACTGACTCCATAATCATTTGTTTACATTCATCAACCTTATCAACTAATTCTGGTGGGATTTCTGCTACCTCCATCATCTTAGTTTTTGGATTATAAACTCTTGCTCTCTTAGTTATCACATTAATAACTCCATTAAAGTTATTTTCTTTACCGATTGGATATTGTATAGGAACAACACTAATTCCAAATTGCTCTTTAAGGTTTTGCAGAACCTTATCAAAATCTGAATGCTCTCTATCTAACTTATTTATAAAAAATGTTCTTGGTAACTTTATCTTATTACAATAATCCCACGCTTGCTCTGTTCCTACTTGAGCACCTGCAACACCACAAACTACAATCATTGCAACATCTACAGCTCTCATACCTTGAATGCTTTCTCCAACAAAATCAAAATATCCTGGAATATCAACTAAATTAATCTTTATTTTTTCCCATTCCAATGGAATTACTGAAGATGATAAAGATATTCCTCTTTTCTTCTCTTCTTGATCAAAGTCAGATATTGTTGTTCCATCTTCTACTCTACCTAAGCGATCCGTAACCTTAGAGTAGTACAATAAGGCCTCTGTTAGTGAAGTTTTTCCTGAAGAACTGTGTCCTATAATCCCTAAATTTCTAAGATTGTTAATAGAATAGTCTTTCATTATTTTCGTCAAAGTATTAATATTTATTAACCTTTGACTTTCACCCACCTTTCCTATATATAGACTTTTTGATTAATATAAATCATGAGCTAACTTATACTATAATTTTTATGTTATCACTCCATAAAATAGTCCTTGCCTTATATCGAAACTAAGATATTACATTTTATATATTCTATATAGAGCATTCATATCCTCTTAACTTATTTGAATTTTCAGAATTTTCTTACTAGTATTTTTGCCATCATTTTCTCCATGTATACTAAAAACTGCAAAATAGTAAATAAAAAGGTAGTATGGATATTTATTTTTCTTGTTTTTATATTTTCATAGACATAAAAAAAGATTAAGCAAAATTTGCTTAATCTTTAAAACTATTTATTCTTTTTAAATGCAAAAAACTTCATAAACACAAATGTTATTGGGACTCCAATTACTGCAGCTAATCCATAAGCAATTAATTTATGTAATCCCATCATATTAAATACTATGAAAACTACAATATTTTGAATAATAAAGTTAGGAATATACGAAATTGTAAATTTAATGAATTTATTAAATTCTAACTTCTCTTTAAAAGTAACATAACTATTTAATATATAAGATATTACTAAACCTGAAATATATCCAAATATAAATGCAATATTCTCATTCAAAAAACTAGAATATATGTATGAAAACACCACTCCATTAAATGTGTTTATTACACCTATAAAAACAAACATTATAAATTGTTTAGAAAAAAATACTTCTTTTATCCTATTAATTAAAGATTCCATACTAATTATCTCTTTCTTCATTATTTATTAATTTATCTGCTATTATAAATCTTGGTCTTTGCTTAGTCTCGTTGTATATCTTTCCTATATACTCTCCAATAACTCCTAGAGATAATAATTGTATTCCACCAATCATCCAAATAGATATAGTTATTGATGTCCATCCAGCTTCAGTATTTCCCATAAACTTAACAACTAATGAATATATTAAGGCTATAAAACTTAGTGCAAATATAGAAAATCCTAATCCTGTTATTATTCTTATAGGCTTTACACTAAATGATGTAATTCCATCCCAAGCAAATGCAAGCATCTTCTTAAGAGGATACTTTGATTCTCCTGCAAATCTCTCATGTCTCTCATATTCTACTACAGAATATCTATATCCTATTAAAGGAACAATTCCTCTAAGGAATAGATTTACTTCTTTAAACTGACTTAGACCTTCTAAAGCTCTCTTACTCATAAGTCTATAATCTGCATGATTATACATTACATCTACACCTAACATATTCATAAACTTATAAAATCCAAGAGCTGTTGTCCTTTTAAAGAAAGTATCTGTCTTTCTTGAAGATCTTACTCCATAAACTACATCACTGCCATTATAGTATTCTTCTACAAACTTATCTATTACATCTATATCATCTTGCAAGTCTGCATCTAATGATATTGTCATATCCGCATATTCTTTAGCAGTCATAAGACCAGCTAACAATGCATTTTGATGCCCCTTATTTCTTGATAAATTAACACCACTAAAAATGTTATTTTGTTCATGAAGCTCTTGTATAATGCTCCAAGTTTTATCTTTAGATCCATCATTAACAAATAGAATCTTACTTTCTTCAGATACAACCTCATTTTTTATCATTACATTAATCTTTTCTAATAATCTTTTAGCAGTTTCATGTAATACTTCTTCTTCATTATAACAAGGCACTACCAAATATAATACTTCTTTCATTTTCTAATCCTCCATAAAGATTTTACTCTCTTCCAAAATAATTATTCTTTATAATTTTTTCACCTATCTCATATGACTTTAATAAATGTTCTAATTCCTCTTCATTTTTAACGTTTCCTTTAATTTCATTCCCTTTTATTATTGTAGCATCTCTATTTGTATTAACCAATACTCTTCCCATAGATGTATTTAAATACTTATCCTTATCAATACCAAGTAAATATGCAATAGTAGTTGGGATATCTACTTGTCCCCCACTTGCCTCTATAACGCTTGGCTTAATACCTTTTGAATATATAATTAAAGGAATTTTATTATCATATTCTTTCCACCAGTTTCCTTCATAATCTAGTTTTTGTATATCATCATTATAATATTTATGAACTCCAGCATGATCCCCATATAATACAATCATTGTATTATCTAATATACCCATTTCATCTAATTTCTCAAAAAACATTTCTATCTGCCTATCTGTATATCTTACGCTCTCAAAATATCCACCTAAATAGCTCTCATCAACTTCTTCAGGTAAGTCTAACTCTCTATATTTCTCATCAATTTCAAATGGACCATGATTAGACATTGTAGGCGCTTGAAAGAAGAAAGGTTCTTGTACACCTTTTAATTTATTAGAAACTTGCGTTAAAAAGCTTTTATCAGATAATCCGTATCCTACAGTCTCTTCATAAACATAATCTCCAATATCCCACATAGTCTCAATTCCAAATCCATTTTTATGCAACTCTGTCCAGTTAAATTCTCCAATTTCTTCTGCGTGAGATGATATTGTTTTATATCCTTCCCCCTCTAATATTCTAGGCAAAGAATTAGAATAAACATTCTCACCATAATTTAATGCTGTTATTTTATCACCTAATGGATATATAGATGTATTAACCATGAAATCGCAGTCTATACTATTACCTGCATTATTTTGTTCATATATATTGTTAAAATACAAGCCCTCTCTTGTAAGCTTATTTAAAAATGGAGATATCTCTTTTCCATTTACACTCTTGTTTATAACAAAATTCTCTAAAGACTCTACCTGAATAAATATTACATTCTTTCCTTTTGCAACTCCACTATATTCATTTGGCTCTAAATCTTCTCTATTATAAGCTAACCACTGCTCTATCTCATCTTTTTCACTATTTGACAAAGGATTCATTACTTTAGATAAAGTTCTAGCTGACTCTATAAGATGATATCCTATTGGTCCTGATGCTCTTGCAGACATCAGCGTCGTCCATCTTTTAGTAAGCATTCTGTTAGACCATCCACTAATACTTAATACATCTATACATACAAATGATATTAACAAAATAATTGCTACATGCCTAAGAGTAAAAAGGAACTTTCCGAAACTTCTTGATTCAGTACTTCTTATCTTCTTTATGAAGACAAATAAAATTATGGCAACTATATCTATAACAAATAATAAATCTATAGTTTTAAATTGATATAAAGATTCTCCTACTGGATTAAATGTACCCGAAAAGAATATATTTTTTAATCCTAAAAAATCTCTATTTACTCTAAAGTACCATAAATCTGCTATCAATAAAGTACTGAATAATATATTTAAAATAATATAATATACAATCTGTTTATTTTTTGAAAATAAATATCCAAATGAATAAAATAATAATATAAAAGCTAAGTAAACAAATATAAACTTAAAGCCTATATTACTAAATTTAATTTTATCCGCAGAACTTACTTCAACTAATGTCATAAATATAAGAGACTTTAATAACATATCTATTATTGTAACAAATCTAAATTTACTTATTTCCGCTAAAAACACTCTTCTTTTATAAAACTTAATATCATTTATTTTATCCTTTAAATTCATAAATTGTTGCCCTTCCCTATCTCTTTACTATTTTATCTTTAATAAAGTCAATTAATTTAAATAAACTCCAAAGTACTCCTATAATTAATAATATATCAAACACAAAATTAAATAGATATAATTGTTTAGCTGTATCTGCTTGCCCATTTCCTACAAAAGGCATTGGGAACTGTATTCCGCCTATTAACATTATTCCCCATAACAATAATATCTTATTTCTAACTTCTTCGTTTCCTGAACTCTTTATAAACTTGATTAAAGATACTATAAATATACCTATAAATACTGATAGTATAAACCATAACTTTGTTGGTAATTTTGTCTCTCTAAAATTAGACCACGTAGTAAATCTATTAAATTCTCTTACTGGTTCTTCACTGTCAGCTCTATAACACTTTCCTAAAGACGTACTAGTAATAAAAGCTTTTCCTGCTGTATACTGCATTCCCTCTATTAATCTTTTAGGATGAGTTAAATAAAATTTAGCTAGCTTTCCATTACTTATTTTACTATAAAACTCTTCCTCAGTTATTGGCGTTCTAGGTATATATTTAACATATTCACTTGCATCTAAATAAGAATGTTTTCCTGCTTCTCCTGCCATATCTGGATTAAGTCCAAGATCTATTAAATCCTGTTCAGGCGTTTCTGATCCATTAAGAACGCCATAAAACACAGAATTATATTGAGTATCTTTACTTATATTCTTATTTACCATATTTATTTGAACTGGATAGATTACTACCACAGCTAAAAATACTGATAATAATATTAAATTCTTACGTGTTAATATCTTTCTATTATCCCAAAGGATCTTACATAACAGTATTACTACAAATGGTAAAGTGGTAAATACCTGCATCTTTGATCCTAAGAACATAAATGCACCTATATATACTAGCGAAATTTTAGATGCTATATTACTTTCGTCATGCCTTACATATTTACAATTAATATAGTATAAAAATGTCCCTATAAATAGCAATAATGTACATAACATCATTGGTTCTCCATATAAACTATTAAACCATAGTATATAATTTCCATCCATAAATACAAAAATGCTAACTAACGCAACAATAGTTAATTTAAGTTTACTTTTTATATTTAAGTTCTTTAAAATAATAGCAATAGAAGATATATATATTATTGCATAAGCAATAGCTAAATATTGTGTTTTAAATACTTCTTGCCCTAAAACCTTACATATATAAGATATAAATGTTATTAAGTACCCCATACTTGATCCAAATAGCGTAATAAGTAAAGTAAATATATTTGTATTAATCTTGTAGTCAGTAACAATATAATCATAGAAACGTTTAAAATCAGGATTCATTTTATCTGAATCTAATAAAGATAATCCTGATAATCCCATAACTCTATCAAAATCTCCTTGATCAGCAACTCCAACTTGCGGATACTTAAATAATATATAAGCTATTAGTAAAGCTGATATTATAATAAAAGTACCTATGATATATTTAGTATAGTTATTTTTTATATTATCCTTTAACTTCATTTATTTTATCCTCCATATAATAAACCACATTACTTTTCATTATATCATTTTTAGCAATGTATTTTATTGTATGTTTATAAATATTTTCTTAAGTTTTGTAATCATTTATATAATAATACCTATTTATGCTATAATTTTTATTGAATTATTATAAATTAAGGAGTATAAAATGAGCAAAAAGAAAAAAATTATATTATCTACATTATTATCTATACTCTCTATTGCAATTTTATATGGAATATTATTTTACTTTAGCTTTTTCCAAGGATTTGTAACAGTAAAAGATAATAAAGTACAATCTAAATTATTACCTAATGATGACTTTAAATCTTCCTATACACCTAAGTTAAACTTTAAAAATACAAAAGAAGAATTGGTTTCAGATGTTAAAGTTAACATTCTAAGTAATATTGATGCCTCCATACCCGTCATAAAAAAATCACAAAGACACTATATTCCCCTAGATTATGTATGTAAAACGCTTGGATATAATCTCACTAAATCAAATAATACTTTTACTATCTCAAATTCTAATCACACTATTACTTTAAATGAAAACTCTTATACCAAAGGAAATGAGTCCTTATATTTAAGAGGTAATATATTAACCAAAAATAACCAAGCTTTTATTTCTATATCAGATATAGAAGAGGTATTTAATTTAATTTCAGTTTATACATTCGAAAATCAGACTATTAATATTTTTAAAGCTCCCCAAAATAATCTACAAAATAATTCTTCTAAAAAAAGTTCCAATGGGAAAATAGCTTTAGTTAGGCTAGAAGATTTTACAGCTGGTGAAGGAATATCATCAGAAACTAATCAACCTAAATTTAAAGCAATGGCAAACTTTTTAAGTAATTCAGGAATTAAATATCATATTGCATGGATACCTAGATTTAAAGCTCCTAATGACAATATTGACAATGATTTATTAACTGTTGATACATTTGAAAATGCTGCTTTTATAAATCTATTAGATTACTTTATTAACCATGGTGCATTAATAGGATTACATGGCTATACTCATCAGGCTAGAGATTCTAGAAGTGCTGTTGGAACTGAACTTTCCCGTAAAATTAATAGCTCAGAGGAGGAAACTAGAGCCGTAATCGAAAATGCTATCGATACTGCTACTGCATTAAATATACCTTTTGGCTTTTTTGAAAGTTCACACTATAAAGCATCTTCTGCACAAAAATCTGTTATAGAAGAATACTTTCAATATATTTATGAACCAAAGAATTATTTGATATATACTAAACTACAAAAAACTAAAAACAATAACTTATATATTCCTACGCCTTTAAGCTACGTAAGAGACTTAGATGCTAATCCAATAATAAAAAAGTTAAATAAACCTACTCCTGGATTATTAGCAAGCTTTTTTTATCATTCTACAAAGGAATTAGATTTTATAGAAGTTGATACATCTAACAATGTATTTGACGTAAACTACTCTATAGAATCTCCACTTCAACAAATAGTAAAATCTCTTAATGAGAATAAATATATAACTACACATGTAACGGAGTTAAAAAATTAAGGAGTTATAGTTTAACTATAACTCCCTTCTTTTTCTAATGATTCTATTGTATATGCTTACACAAAAATATCCTAAAATTCCTCCTGATGTATCAATCATAACATCTTTAAAAGCCGGTCCTCTTCCAGGTATAAATGACTGGTGAAATTCATCAGAACATGCATATAAAAATACAAGTATTATTGAATAAAATCTAGATTTTCTCTCTATTACATATAAACTTATAACATTATATGTTAAGATAAATAAGATAAAATATTCTGTAAAATGTGCACCCTTTCTTATAACTAAAGTTGCTAATTCTCCGAAATAGTTATCCAATTTTAATCCTAATAAATTAAAAATATATAGTACAAACTTACTTTGTTCACTAGACTTATCTCCAGGCTGATGAGACATATAAAATATAAAAATCATCCATCCTAAAAATAAACCCCATCTTACTACTTTTTTATTCCTATCTTTCATATAAATCTCCTAGCATAAAAATTATAAGTATAATTATACACTAGATATCATTTATTTTCTAATTTAGCGCTGATCTACAATATATTTATTTATATATGCTAATGATTCTTCTAGTACCTCTTGGCTATGCTCCATTGATTCAACCTTAATTTCTAAATTACAAACTCTTTGATCAACTTGATACATTAACTCCTTTATATCATGTAGTAATTTTCCTTCATAAGATACTTGAATTCCATCAGCATCTATATATATCTTTTCTGGCGGTTCTCCACATTCACTACATTTTGCATATATGCCTTCCTTCTCAACATCTCTAAATAGCTTGAAAGTATCATTATTACATGATGAGCAATTAGAAAGCATTACAAAGTCATAATAGCTAACATCAAATAAGTATTTAGATCCACACTCTTTACAAGTTATTTCTAGATTATTGTCTATAGTTTCGATATGAAACTTATTTCCACAACACCCTTCTCTTTGGCACACTACTGTCCTTATCATAAACTTCACTCCTTTTGAGCAATATATTTGAATCTCATCTTATCATTTAATATGATTGTTAATTCAAATTTATAACTACTCAATAAAAGTTTTTATTATTTATCTTCTTGTTTTATCTCAATTTCTATCTCTTTTATTTTTATATCTACTTCTTCAGTTTTTTTTCCTGATAATAACAATCTTCTCTTTTCTAATTTTAACTCTTTAAGTTTATCTTTCAACAGCTCTAATTTATGCACTTTATACACTCCCCACCCATAAGAGAATTATTTAATATCATATATTAACAAAGCTTTTAAATATAATCTTTTTATTGATAACGTATCCAAAAAATATCTATAACTAAATTATATAAAATACAAAAGCTATTGTATATAATTATCTTTAGTTATTTTATTCCATATTATAACACAATTATGCCTATTTCTTTAAAATAAAAAAACTACATGCGTAGTTCTTTGCCAAGCAGCTGCTTTCCACTTTATTTTCTTCCTTTTTCACGCAAAATAAAAAAGGACTACATACGTAGTCCTTATGGTGGAGATAAAGAGATTCGAACTCTTGACCCCCTGCGTGCAAGGCAGGTGCTCTCCCAACTGAGCTATACCCCCAAAAATGGTGGACCTTCAGGGACTCGAACCCCGGACCTACCGGTTATGAGCCGGTTGCTCTAACCAACTGAGCTAAAGATCCGTAATTAAAAACCTGGCAACGTCCTACTCTCCCACACAGTCTCCCATGCAGTACCATCGGCGCTATAGAGCTTAACTTTCCTGTTCGGTATGGGAAGGAGTGTTTCCTCTATGCCATCATCACCAGATTACTTCAGATTCAAAATCTTTGATTTTATTCTCTGAAAATTGCACACAATTATTGAAATATTTTTAACTTGGTCAAGCCCTCGACCTATTAGTATCAGTCAGCTACATACATTACTGCACTTACACCTCTGACCTATCAACCTCGTGTTCTTCAAGGGGTCTTACTAGCTTATGCTATGGGAAATCTCATCTTGAGGTGGGCTTCACGCTTAGATGCTTTCAGCGTTTATCCCTTCCCGACTTAGCTACCCAGCTGTGCTCCTGGCGGAACAACTGGTGCACCAGAGGTCAGTCCATCCCGGTCCTCTCGTACTAAGGACAGCTCCTCTCAAATTTCCTACGCCCGCGACGGATAGGGACCGAACTGTCTCACGACGTTCTGAACCCAGCTCGCGTGCCGCTTTAATGGGCGAACAGCCCAACCCTTGGGACCTACTTCAGCCCCAGGATGCGACGAGCCGACATCGAGGTGCCAAACCTCCCCGTCGATGTGGACTCTTGGGGGAGATCAGCCTGTTATCCCCGAGGTAGCTTTTATCCGTTGAGCGATGGCCCTCCCACGAGGTACCACCGGATCACTAAGCCCGACTTTCGTCCCTGCTCCACTTGTGGGTGTCGCAGTCAGGCTCCCTTCTGCCTTTGCACTCTTCGAACGATTTCCGACCGTTCTGAGGGAACCTTTGGGCGCCTCCGTTACTTTTTAGGAGGCGACCGCCCCAGTCAAACTGCCCACCTAACAATGTCCTGTCACCAGATTCATGGCATCCAGTTAGAACCTCAGTACTGTCAGGGTGGTATCCCAAGGACGACTCCATCAAGGCTGACGCCCTGATTTCCCAGTCTCCCACCTATCCTGTACAGACAATACCGAAATTCAATGCTAAGCTACAGTAAAGCTCTACGGGGTCTTTCCGTCCAATCGCGGGTAGCGAGCATCTTCACTCGCACTACAACTTCGCCGGATTCACAGTTGAGACAGTGCCCAAGTCATTACGCCATTCGTGCGGGTCAGAACTTACCTGACAAGGAATTTCGCTACCTTAGGACCGTTATAGTTACGGCCGCCGTTTACTGGGGCTTAAGTTCACACCTTCGCTTGCGCTAAGTGTTCCCCTTAACCTTCCAGCACCGGGCAGGCGTCAGCCCCTATACATCAGCTTTCGCTTTAGCAGAGACCTGTGTTTTTGCTAAACAGTTGCTTGGGCCTATTCTCTGCGGCCTGCTCTCACAGGCACCCCTTCTCCCTAAGTTACGGGGTCAATTTGCCTAGTTCCTTAACTGTGATTCTTCCGCCGGCCTTAGGATTCTCTCCTCATCTACCTGTGTCGGTTTGCGGTACGGGCACTACATCTCTCTCTAGATGCTTTTCTTGGAAGCATGGAATCAAGTACTTCGGTTCCGTAGAACCTTCCCCATCACGCCTCAGAATTGTTAGGATGGATTTGCCTTTCCTAACTCCCTAAACGCTTAGACTAGCATCCAATAGCTAGCACACTCTATCCTTCTCCGTCACACCATCGATAATAACGATCAGTAGTGGTATCGGAATATCAACCGATTGTCCATCGCCTACGCCTTTCGGCCTCGGCTTAGGTCCCGACTAACCCTCAGCGGACGAACCTTCCTGAGGAAACCTTAGATATTCGGCCTGTGGGATTCTCACCCACATCTCGCTACTAATGCCAACATTCTCACTCGTAATCAGTCCACCGCTCCTTACGGTACGACTTCAGCCCGATTACGACGCTCCTCTACCGCTCACACATAAGTGTGAACCCGTAGCTTCGGTGGTAAGTTTGAGCCCCGGACATCTTCGGCGCAGGATCTCTCGACTAGTGAGCTATTACGCACTCTTTTAATGAGTGGCTGCTTCTAAGCCAACATCCTAGTTGTCTTAGAAATCCCACATCCTTTTCCACTTAACTTACACTTTGGGACCTTAGCTGACGATCTGGGCTGTTTCCCTTTTGACTACGGAACTTATCTTTCGCAGTCTGACTGCCGGACTAATAGTATGTGGCATTCGGAGTTTGATAAGGTTCGGTAAGCGCTATGCCCCCTAGCCCATTCAGTGCTCTACCTCCACTACTCATATCCGACGCTAGCCCTAAAGCTATTTCGAGGAGAACCAGCTATCTCCGAGTTCGATTGGAATTTCTCCGCTATCCACAGCTCATCCCATGCTTTTTCAACAGCAACGTGGTTCG
>NZ_UAWH01000001.1 GCF_900447045.1 Clostridium paraputrificum | reverse complement strand
AACTGAATAGATAGTTCCCTTCTTTTATTTTCATCAAGAACTGTTTTTTCTTTAAACAATCTTTCTCTACTAAGATTTTGACCAAGAAGCAGATATATAATAAATCCTATTCCAGGAAGTAATATCATTATTAACAACCATGCCCATGTTGTTGTTGGATCTTTTCTTTCTATAAAAATAAGAGAAAAAGAAAAGACTATATTCATCACTAGAATAAGAACACCTATAGCAATTGCTATTTTCATAATAATTCTATCCTCCTAATTATACTAATTATTAAAATTATATCTTTTTTGAATATAGTAATCAAATTTAAATATATAACTTATGTAAACTTTCCATTAATATTATTGACATATTTTGTAAATTAAAAGTATACTAAAATTACATTATATAGGAGGTTTATTATGATTATTTTATTATACATTCTTTTAGTTTTAGTCATTTTATTAATTATAGGTTTAATATGCGAGGAACTCTTATCCTTTATTGAAAATAAAAATTTGAAAGCTCCTGGAGATATTATAAAGCTAAACACCGGTAATACTCATATATTTTCTAAAGGAAATGGAAATAATACCGTAGTATTTACATCAGGCTCTGGAGTAACCAGCCCTTATTGTGATTACTATAAACTTCAAGAAAATGTATCTAAGTTCTCAAAAACAGCAGTATTTGAACGGTATGGCTATGGTTTTAGTGACAATGTAGAATATGATGCTAATATAGATGACATTGTTGAAAATTTAAGACAATCTCTAAAAGCAGCAAGTCATCTTCCATAATCTCAATTACTTCATCTGGTAATTCATCTTCTGGAACTTCCCAATATTTATCTTCTAGATATTTAATTACTTCCAAAGGATGAGTTGCTACTGTGTGAGAAGCTCCATCTACCCCATGCTTTACTCCATCGTGTAACAATAATGAGACTCTTATAATGTCTTTTTCATTATCAGTGAAGTTTTGTACTGTTTCATTTTTGAATAACTCTTCAGCTATTCTTACAGCTGCTATTGTATGTCTGACTAATCCACCTTCACCTAGGGCATAAGCTGGGTGATATTTACCAGTACTTGAAGCTGCTACTTCATAGAAGTAATCAGGTAATTGCTTTAAGCCCCATTCAGCAAATACTCTTAGTGGTTTATATTTAATAAAGTTTAACTCTCTCTTAAAATCATACTTTGGTGCTACATACTCCTGATCCACATCTTCAGATATATCTAAATCATCTTGGAATAATTCTTTTAACTTATGAATAGCTTGAAGTGGTAAATCCCAAGATTTATTACCTGGATTATATTTTCTTCCTGATATTGTTTTTATCTTTGACACTGTATCTGCATCATAATCGAATGAAGCATTTAGAGTATCATTGATTTTAATAACTTTAATCACCCATATACCCCCTTACATTTATAAAGTGAACTTTAATATCTTTTGTAAGATCCTTCATGTTAATTTGTTTTATCTTTCCTTTATTAACTCCGTCTACAGTTTCAACTACACTATCTTTAACAAGCCCTTCTCTTTCAAAGTCAACAAAGTTAGCCTTTCCATTTGCTCCTACATATTCAGATACTCCATAATCCTCTAGTAATTCTATTAATTCCATTTTTGCTGAGTCTAAATCTTCTTTATTTCTCTTTCCTTTCTCTTTTAGGTCAAGTATTATGTCAATAAGGTCATCAGCTTTTTCTTGCCATTTTTCTTTTGTCATTTGTGTTTCCTCCTTGTTTTTTGTATTTTTAAAGCATTTTCAATAAGATGTGAGTCAACGTCTTTTGCTCTAAGTCTTTTTTTATAATAATCATTTATTACTTTACTCATAAATTCTGATTTAGTTAGCTTTTGCATATCTCTAATAGCTCCGTCTTTAACTTTTCAAAGTCATTAGGATAAACTATCCTTGAGTAACCTCCACACTGGTCTATAAGCCTAATATTGCGTTTTTGAAGTTCACTAGCACGTCCATTTTCTGCTTTAACTTCTAAAGCTACAAAGTGACCATTAACAACTCCTATTATGTCTGGAATACCTGATTTACTATATGGGCCACTCCATACTTTGAAGTACCATGTATTAGGTAGCTTATCTAAAAACTTCTTTATCTGATTTTCAAAGGTCTTCTCAGCTGCCATTACTCTTCATCCTCAACTGGTACATATCCATCTTCTAATAAGCTAGTGAACTCAACTGTCATATCATTATTTATTTCAAATGTGTATCCTGTTTCCATTTATTTTTCCTCCTTTAAAAACTTAATCTCATAGCTTCCATCGACAACATCATTGATTCCAATGTTAAATTCAACACATTCATCATCAATTTCACTATAATAAGTAGCAGTTATTTCTAATGGGCTGGAGTATGTTATTATTGCATTGGCTTTAATATATGGATAACATTTCTTGTTAACTTTTATCGCTTCCCCTACCTTAAACACTTCTTTATCGAATTGAGGTTTATTAACTATCCCTTTAATATCAGACATATTACTTATCCCCCTTCAATTTAATCCTTATAGAGCTCTTAACATTAGAAGTCTTACTATACTTACTAAATACATCTGGAAGCTCTTTTTTAAGCTTTGAACTATCAATACTTGTCCTAGTTGTTGAAGCTGTATAAGTTACTGTCATAACCTCGTTATCCCATTTCTTTACTCCATGAGTTTCCATAGCATTAAGAAGATCTTCTTTTAACCTCTCTTGTTGTTCTTTAATTGATTTAGCTTGTATCTCTAAATCCTGAAGCTTTTGTAATGCTGGCATGACTTCAATAGGTAGGCCTGGCACTTCTGCTTTGAATTCAATCCCCACCAAAGCTTTGTCGTAACATTCTTTACATTTAGCTATGCTGCAAGCATCATCAATAAATGTATCAACTAATCCGAAATGATTAGGACATAGTTCTTGTTCCTCTGTAAATTTGTCAAATTCCTTTCTAGTCATTTCCTTGCTGTACTCTTCTACTGTTTTTTAAATTCATAATCTTTTCCTCCTTAGTTATCCTCAAAATACTTCATCATTCCTGGTGACAATTTCTCATCTATAATTTCCTTATAATAGATATCTTCATAATTGAATTTACTAATATCCTTACTTTTCTTTAAGAAGCCTTGACTATCTAAATCTGAAATAACCATTTCGACTAACTTAGGTATTACTCCACTCTCTTCTATTTGTTCTACAAATATTCCATCTTCAATGTAAGTAATCATTCTGCTATCAGGTGTGTTCTTCTCATCTTCAGATAATTCAAAAAGTGCCTCAACCACTTCTGAGCCTAGATTTTCTTCTATGATGGTAACTACATCCCCATAACTCATTACAGTTTCTGTTTCATTTTTTTAACTTTTT
>NZ_UAWH01000012.1 GCF_900447045.1 Clostridium paraputrificum | reverse complement strand
GGGATTTAGATAGAAGAGATGCCGGTGTGAGAATATTACCCCCATATCAAGAAGAAAAAGGTGGCAATTGGTATAAAGGTACAGCTAATGCAATATATCAGAACACAGAATTTATTGATAGTTATAATCCAGAGTATGTATTAATTTTATCTGGTGATCACATATATAAAATGAATTATGATGAAATGCTAGAAAAACATAAAAGTAGTAATGCGGATGCAACAATTGCAGTAATTAATGTATCAATTGATGAAGCAAGTAGATTTGGAATTATGAATACAAGAGAAGATCATTCTATTTATGAGTTTGAGGAGAAGCCCAAGGTGCCTAAAAGTACTTTAGCATCTATGGGAATATATATATTTAATTGGAAGACATTAAAAAAATATTTAAGGGAAGATGAGTTGGATAGATTTTCAAGTAATGATTTTGGTAAGAATATTATTCCCAAAATGATAAAAGATAATCTTAAAATGATGGCATATCCATTTGAAGGGTATTGGAAAGATGTTGGAACAATCCAAAGCTTATGGGAAGCTAATATGGACTTATTAGATGAGGATAATAAATTAAATCTTTATGATAAAGAGTGGAAAATATATTCATCTAATCAAGTAAGTATAGCTCAATATATAGGAGAAGAAGCACTAATAAAAAATTCACTTATAGTAGAAGGGTGCACTGTATATGGAAATGTAGAGGATTCTGTTTTATTTCAAGGTGTTAAGATAGGAAAAAAGGCAATTATAAAGGATTCAGTAATAATGCCTAATGCATCCATAGGAGATAATGTAATTATTGAAAAAGCTATTATTGGCAGTGATGCAATAATAAGAAAAGGTTGCAGAATAGGCGATGGAAATGAAATAGCTGTAATAGCATCTAGTGAAGAGGTTAAATCAGGAAGTTTAGTAGAAGCCTGCAGTACAATATAAAACTATGAAAGGAGGGAAATTAATGAACAATTGTGTTGGGATAATAAACTTAGATGAGAATGAAAAAAGGATGGACGAGCTAGTTCGAAATAGACCGTTAGCTTCAGTTCCTATTGCAGCTAAATATAGGATAATTGATTTTGTACTTTCAAACATGACTAATTCTGGGATTGAGTGTATAGGAATATTTACAAAAAATAAATCTAGATCACTAATGGATCACTTAACTAATGGGAGACCATGGGACCTTCATAGAAAGAAGGATGGACTAAAGGTATTTAACTTTGGTGATGAGGAGCCATTTGTTAATGATGTTGATAATTTTTATGATAATATAGAGTTTATAAAAAATAGTAGAAAAGATTATGTTTTATTAGCGTCATCATATATGATATGTAATATTGACTATAGGGACGTACTTATGCATCATATAAAAAATAAAAATGATATAACTGTTATATATAAAGATATAAATAATGCAAATAAATCTTTTCTTGGGTGTGATGTGGTAAATGTAGAGGAAGGTAAAGTTAAGTCTATAGGTAAGAATGTGGGAGAGGATAATTTAGCATCTATAAGTATGGAGATGTATATAATGCCTACTTATCTATTTATAGATATAGTAAATGAATGTGTTAAAAGAGGAAGTTATAAAAAAATAAAATTATTTATACATGATAATTTAGATAGATTAAATGTAGGTTCCTATAAATTTAATGGTTATCTTTCTTGCATTAACTCTTTAACTAGTTACTACTATACAAATATGGATTTACTTAAAAGAAAAGTAAGTAGGGAGTTATTCTATAATGGTGGTACAATATATACAAAAGCAAAAGATGAAGCTCCAACTAGATACACAAGGGACAGTAAAGTGATAAATTCTATAATTGCAAATGGATGTTATATAGAAGGGGAAGTAAGAAACAGTATAATATCTAGATGTGTTTATGTAGGAAAAGATGTAACAATAGATGGGTGTGTAATATTACAGGATGTTGTTATTGGAGAAAAAGCTAAGCTTGAGAGGATAATAGTAGATAAAGGCACACAGATATTAGAAGATAAAAATTATGTTGGATCTAAATCTTGGCCAGTAGTTATGAAAAAAAGACAATATATATAGCAATGAAAGAGCATGATAATATTAATTATCATGCTCTTTATTGTTTATAAAAATTCATCTATTTTATAATCCTTAAACCTCATACTATTACCTACCTTCTAGTTTTTATCTAATTATAAAAAAAAGAGTAACTTTTTACAAGTTACCCTTAGCTTTTAATATGGGTTATTATATTCATTTCTAAAAGCAAACTCTTTAATATCCTTTGCTTTATAATGCTCTTTTTCTTCTGCTATCTCACCTACTGGTGTTATACCTATAATTTTGTATTCATCAGGTATCTTTAATATATCTTTTACCTCACCTTCATATATGGCACCAATCCACAATGTTCCATATCCTTCTGCTGTTGCTGCAAGAATTATATGTTCCATAGCAATAGCACCATCTACAAGATAAAAATCCTTACCTTCAACCTCACCAGAATCATCAGGTTTTGCAATAATAACCATAGCTATTGGTGCCTCTTTTACAGCATTACATGCCTTATCATCTTTATTTCTTATGGATTCTGCAATCTCATCCTTCTTATCTTTATCATCAACTATTACAATTCTAAATGCGCTCCTATTTTTCCATGAAGGAGCTCTCATAGCCGCTTCTATCATTTTATCTATAGATTCTTTAGAGATTTTGCTATCCTTGTATTTAGATATACTAGTCCTCTTTTTATAACATCAAAAAATTCCATTACTAAACACCATCCTATAAAATTATTCAGTATTAGAATTTCTCACTTTCGTATTTTTATACTAGATAACTTATCCAAAAAGGCAACGTAAGTAAAGATATTAATGTAGTTACAAGAACAATAATTGCTGAATATTCCTTTTCCATATTGAATTTTTCTGCAAAAATAGTAGTTGTTGTAGCTACTGGCATAGCTTGTACTAATACTAGAGTTTTTACAACTATAGTATTATCCTTAAGGATGCTTCCAAGTATCAATACTGTTAAAGGCAATAAAGCTAACTTTACTAAAGCCCCATAATAAATTGAGCCATCTTTTAACATTTTCCTAAAGTCCACTTTTGATAAAACACCCCCTATAACTATCATAGAAATTGGGGTTGTCATACTACCCA